>JAWKZP010000008.1:0-216734 GCA_041395905.1 Pseudomonadales bacterium | reverse complement strand
CAGCCAGGTGAGGGTCTCCATGAGGTGGCTGTCCGCGTCGTAGATCCGGCGCCCGCGCGCGTAGCTGTTGGTGCTCATTGCGTCCCCCCGTTCAGCCGCCGCTCAGGACTTCAGAGTCCGGGCGGCCGGTGGCGCCCGCGACCATGTTGCGCACCTCCCTGGTGGAGGGCAGCGTGGGTTTGCGCCCGCGCGTCATGTTGAACGGTTCGGTGTCGATGTCCTCGAGGATGGTCTCGCCGGCCAGCACCGAGGCCTTCCATGCCTGATGGTTGTCCTCGTCGGCGTGAAACTCGGGCATCACCTCCCGGGCAAACAGCTCCAGGCTCGCGCAGATGTCCTCGTGCGTGTTCTTGCCCGCCTGGTTCAGCAGGATCACCTGGTCCACGTTGGCCGCCTGCAGCTCGCGCAGCCGTTCCCGGATGGTCTGGGGCGAGCCGATGAGCTCGCTGCCGCTGCGGCGCTGGCCCTCGGGCGTCTGCTTCCAGGCCTGGTAGCGTTCCCAGAAGTTCACCGTGCCGGGCTCGAACGGGCCTTCCTTGCCGTACAGCTGCAGCGCGAACTGGAAGAAGGTCCAGCCGTCGGCCTTCTGCCAGGCTTCCTCATCGGTCTCGCAGCACATGAACCCGCCCACCACGGCAATGTTGGGATTGGCCTGGTAGTCGCAGAGCTTTTCCTGGTGGTGGATGAACGTGTTGTAGTAGGCATTCACCCAGGCTTTTGCCGAGGCCAGGTCCGCGAACTTGAAGCACAGCGCGCCCATGCCGCGGTGCGCCGCGTACTTTATGGTGTCGAGTTGCGAGCAGGCGACCCATAGCGGCGGGTGCGGCTTCTGCAGCGGCTTCGGTACCACCGCTCGCAGGGGAAACTTGAAATACTCGCCGTCGTACTCCCACCCGTGATTCCAGAACATGGGCAGGGTGCAGCGAACGCCGTCTTCCCAGACGTCGCGCTTGTCGCGGAAACGCAGGTTGAACGGATGCAGCTCCGTCACCGAAGCGCCTTCGCCGAGGCCCAGCTCCACCCGCCCGTCAGAGAGCAGATCCAGCGTCGCCACCTTTTCCGCCACGCGCGCCGGATGGTTGGTGGTGATCTGAATGATGCCGTGGCCGAGGCGGATGTTCCTGGTGCGCTGGCTCGCGGCGCCGAGAAACACCTCCGGCGCTGCAGAATGGGAATACTCCTCCAGGAAGTGGTGCTCTACCTCCCAGGCGTAGTCGAAGCCCAGCTTGTCGGCCAGCTCGATCTGATCCAGCGACTGCTTGAACAGCCGGTACTCGCTGTGCTCGTCCCAGTCGCGCGGCAGCTGGTGCTCGTAGAAGATTCCGAACTTCATGTACCCCTCCCTATGTCTTGTCCAACGCCTGTGCGCTCTGCACGAACACAGGCTCGGAGCGTCGATCTCCCTGTGCCGGAGTCTTGCACAGTGGTGAACCCTCTGGCCAGCGCTGGGCAGGTTCGAGCGGCGGGTTGTCGGGGTGATCCTCGCGCCGGCGGGGTCGGCAGGCCTTTGCTGCGGCTCGCGCCGGCCGTCCCGGCTGCCCTCGTTGCCCGCCTTGCCACCCGACCGGAGGTCGGGCGTCAATTCGGGCGCCTCGGCGGCGCCAAAAGGCCGCAGCAAAGGCCTGCCGACCCCGCCGGCGCGGCGACCGCGTTCATCCTGCCGGGGCGGACCAGGCCGGGCGTGTCCGAGCTCCAGGCTGGCGCGCTGCAGCCAGTTTGATCAGGCGCTCAGAGCGTCCAGCACCTGCTGGGGGTGGTCGGCGGCTTTGGCTACGCGGCGCCAGTGCTTGACGACCTTGCCGTCGGGGCCGACCCAGACGGTGGAGCGGATCACGCCGATGGTCTTCTTGCCGTACATCATCTTTTCGCCGAAGGCGTCGTACTTCTGCATGACCTTGCGGTCGGGGTCGCTCAGCAGGGTGAACGGGAGCTTGTACTTGCCGGCGAACTTCTGGTGGCTGGCGCCGTCGTCGGGGGAGATGCCCAGCACCACGGTGTTCTTGAGCTGGATCTGCTTCCAGAGATCGCGGAACGCGCAGGCTTCCTTGGTACAGCCGGGGGTATCGTCCTTGGGATAGAAGTACACGATCACGTTCTTGCCGCGCAGGCCCTTGAGCGCGACCTTGTTGCCGTCGGCGTCCTTCAACGTGAATGCGGGTGCGGTTTTGCCTTCCTCGATGGGCATGTGGGGTTCTCCTGTACTGCGTGCGTTGCAAAGCACCGCGGCAGAAGCTAACAAAGACATGCGGCGAGTTCCACGGCGCGGCGCGCAACGGCCGGCGAGCCGGGTTGCGCGATGGTGTCGCCCGGGCAAAGCTGCTACTTTTCGGGGTGGTCCACGTTCGGGTGGACCGGAACGCACCGGGGGGAGCACCATGGAATTTCCGATCATTTCTGCGGATTCGCACATCACCGAGCATCCGCAAACCTACAGCCGCTACATCGACAAGGCGTGGGCAGAGAAGGCGCCGCGCATGGTCGACGGCGGCGAGCGCGGCGATCTGTTCGTCATCGACGGCATGGACACGCCCATTGCCATGGGTCTGGTGGCGGCGGCCGGCAAACCGCCGGAGCAGATCACCACCGACGGCGTGCGCTTCGACGAGCTGCATCGCAGCGGCTGGGACCCGGCCTACCGGCTGGCCGATCAGGACCGTGACGGCGTCGCGGCCGAGGTCATCTATCCCACCGTTGGCATGCTGCTGTGCAACCACAAGGACTTCGACTACAAGAAGGCCTGCTTCGACGCCTACAACCGCTGGATCGCCGAGTACTGCAGCGCACATCCGGCGCGCCTGCTGGGCTGCGGGCAGACGGCCATGCGCACGCCCGAGGAAGGCGTCGAGGACCTCAAGGCCATCAAGGCGCTCGGCCTGCGCGGCGTGATGATGCCGGGCAATCCGGCGCTGGAAGACTACGACTCGGAGATCTACAACCCGTTCTGGGAGGCCGCCATCGAGCTGCAGATGCCGGTATCGTTCCACATCCTCACCACGCGCAACGAAGCGCCCACCCGGGGCCCGCGCATCAACAGCTTCCTCGCCATCATCCGTGGCAATCAGGACATCATGGGTACCCTGATCTTCGGCGGCGTGTTCGAACGCTACCCGGAGCTGAAGGTGGTATGCGTCGAGGCGGATGCCGGCTGGGTGCCGCACTACATGTACCGGATGGATCACGCCTACAAGCGGCACCGCAACTGGCTGGCGCGCGGCGTGACGCTGTCGAAGCTGCCCAGCGAGTACTTCAGCGAGCACATCTACACCACCTTCCAGGACGACTGGGTGGCGTTCAAGATGGCCAACGAGATGAACTGGCACCGGCTCATGTGGGCGAGCGATTTTCCGCACAGCGACTCCACCTGGCCGTGGAGCCAGGATGTGATCGCGCAGCAGACCGGCCACCTCACCGACGAGCAGCGCCGCGCGATCCTCTGCGAAAACGTGGCCGAGCTCTACCACATCGATACCACTGCGCTGCGGGAGGCCGCATGAGCTACACGGGCGCCGATCTGATTGCCGAGGGGCTGGCCGCCCTCGGGGTGGAGCACGTATTCGGCATCGTCAGCATTCACAACATGCCGATCTTCGATGCCATCAACCGGCTGGGCAGAACGCGCATCATCGATGTGCGCCACGAGCAGGCGGGAACCCACGCGGCTGACGGCTACGCACGGGCCACGGGGCGGATGGGGGTGATGATCGCGAGCACCGGTCCCGGTACCAGCAACACGGTGACGGGCCTGTACGAAGCCCAGTACGCGTCATCGCCGGTGCTGGTGATCACCGGTCAGGCGGAGACGGCCTTTTACGGTAAGGCGCAGGGCTACGTGCACGAAGCCGAAAACCAGCTGCCCATGCTGCGCAGCGTCTGCAGACGGGTGGAAAGCCCGCGCCACGTGCGCCAGCTCGCGGGTGCGTTCATGGCCGTGGTGCGCGACATGCACGCCGGGCGGCGGGCGCCCGGGGCGCTGGAGATCCCCATCGACCTGCAGTACGCCGAGACCGAGCCGGCGACCTTCGCGCTGCCGGAGGTGGATGCGTACGCACCGGATCCTGCGGCGGTGGAAAAAGCCGTGCAGCGCATCGGCACCGCACGACGCCGGGTGATCATTGCCGGCGGCGGCGTGATCGCCGCCGGTGCTGGCGCCGCCCTCACCGAGCTGGCCGAGCGGCTCGACGCGCCGGTCATCACCTCCGTGGACGGCCGCGGCGCGATCCCGGAAGGCCACCCGCTCTGTGTCGGCAACTACTACCAGAGTGCGGGCATCTATCAGTCCATCGCCGACGCCGATCTGACCATTGCCATCGGCACGCGCTTCGCGGTCGGCGTCGACGGCCAGGGCGCGCGCTTCACGCCCCCGGGCGAGCTGCTGCAGATCGACGTCGACCCGAACATGATCTCGCGTACCCACCGGGCCGATCTGGGTGTCGCCGGCGATGCGCGTCTCACCCTCGAGGCGATCAACCGCGATCTGGTGGACGTCTCGGGCAACGACGCCCAGTTCAACCAGACGGTGCTGGAGGCGCGGGACGGGGTGCATGCGGCCATGCGCAAGCGCCTGGGCGACGATTATCCGCGGATCATGGACGCCATGCGCGCACGCCTGCCGGAGGACGGTCTGTTCGTGCGCGATCAGACCATTGCCGCCTACAACTTCGGCAACCAGCTGTTTCCCATCTACCGGCCGCGCACCACCATGAACCCCACGTCCGGCGCCATCGGACCCGGTTTCCCCATGGCGGTCGGCGCCGCGATCGGCACCGGCCGGCAGACGCTGCTGATTCATGGCGACGGCGGCTTCATGTTTCATGCCACGGAGCTCGCCACCGCGGCCCAGTATCAGGTGCCGCTGGTGATCTGTGTATTCAACGACGGCGGCTACGGCGTGCTGCGCTGGCTGCAGGACACGCGCTTCGGACGCATCAACGAGACCGATCTGGGCAAGGTGGATTTCGCCGGCATGGCCGAGAGCATGGGCGTGCCCGGCTGCCGCGTGCGCAGCGTCGCCGAGTTCGAGCAGGCCCTCGATGCCGGCATGGCGGCCCCGGGCCCGTACCTGATCGACATCGACATGGAGCACTTCGCGCCCATGGAGATCTCGATCATGCCGAAGCAGCGGCCTGCGGCATCGGCTTGAGCGGTGTCGCTCGACATCGACAAGCTCTGGCAGCCCGCGGCCGATGCGGATGCGCTGCCTGGCCATATGGGCGTGTTCGAGCTGGCCGATGCAGCGGGCACGACCCTGCTGATCGGCTACGCGGGCGGCCGCAGCCTGTTCGGACTGCGCGGCGAGGTGGCGCGCGCGCTCAGCGAGAACCCACAGGCCAGGTCGTTCCGCATCGAGGTGACCACGGCCTATCTCACCCGTTACCAGGAGCTCCTGATGTGGCACCAGGCACGGTACGGCGCGTTGCCGGGCGGCAACCCGCCGGTACCGGGGCTCGGCCGGCTGCACCCGGACTGAGCCGCGAAAGGAGGAGCAATGGACCTGACGCTGAGCGCAGAGCAGGAACTGGTGGTCTCCATGGTGCGGCGCTTCGTGCGCGAGGAGATCGTGCCGCTGGAGCTGAAGCTGGATCCGGATGCCGACGAGCTGCCCGCTGAAGACAAGGCGCGACTGGTCGCGATGACGCGGGAGATGGGCCTGTACGGGCTCGACATCCCGCCCGAGTACGGGGGCCCTGAGCTCGATCTGGTCACCCGCACGCTCATTGCCATGGAAACCTCCCAGCATCGTGCCGGGCTGTACGCGCCCTGTTATGGGGTGTTCGGCGGTGCCGGCCTGGCGCAGCTGTTCGAAGCCACCGAGGCGCAGAAAGAGCGCTATCTGCATCCCATGCTGCGCGGCGAGAAGAAGGGTTTCTTCGGCCTGACCGAGCCGTCCGGGGGCAGCGACCCGGCCCGCGCGATCCAGACGCGAGCGCTGCGCGACGGCGACGACTGGGTGATCAATGGGTCCAAGATCTTCATCAGCGGCGCCGACAAGGCCGACTTCGGTCTGGTGTTCGCCCGCACCGATCCTGAAAAAGGCCGCGGCGGGGTGACCTGTTTCATCGTCGATACCGACACGCCCGGATTTCAGGTGCGCCGGATCGTGCATACGCTGCGCGCCGCGCGCTACGCGACGGAGCTTTCTTTCACCGACATGCGGGTGCCAGGCGACAACGTGCTGGGGGAGGTGAACAAAGGCTTCGCCATTGCCAACGACCGCCTGTCGCGGCAACGCATCCCGTACGCGGCCGGCTGCATCGGCGTGGCCATCAAGGCTCACGAGATGGCACTGGAGTACGTGCCGCAACGCGAGACGTTCGGCGCGCCGCTGGCGTCGCGCCAGGCGATCCAGTGGATGCTGGTGGACAACGAGATAGACATCCGTCAGACGCGCTGGCTGACCCTTGAGGCGGCAGCGAAGGCCGAGCGCGGCGAGCCGTTCCGTACCGAGGCAGCGATCGCCAAGCTCGTCGCCACGGAAGCGGCGAGCCGCGTGGTGGACCGCTGCATGCAGATGTTCGGCGGCTACGGAGTGACCAAGGATTTCCCGTTCGAGCGCTGGTACCGGGAGATGCGTATCCGGCGCATCGGTGAGGGGCCGAGCGAGGTGCAGCGGCACATCATCGCACGGGACATTCTGGGCAGCTCGCTGCGCTGACGGCCGCAGATCCGGCCCGGTGCGGTAACAACATGACTGGAGAGTGACGGCAATGCAGGATCTGACGGGAAGGAACGCGTTCATCACCGGCGGTGCCAGCGGCATCGGCTTCGCCATGGCGCAGGCGTTTCTCAACGAGGGCATGAACGTTGCCATCGCTGACGTCGATACCGAAGCGCTGGCGCGCGCGGAGGCGGCGCTGTCCGGCAGCAACGCCCGGGTGCTGGCCGTGCAGCTGGACGTTACCGATCGCGCGCAGTACGAGCAGGTGGCCCAGCGCGTGGAGGCCGAGCTCGGCAACATCCACGTGCTGTGCAACAACGCCGGCGTGTACCGTGGCGGTGCGCTGGATTCCATCACCTACGAGGACTGGGACTGGGTAATGGGCGTTAACGTCGGCGGCGTGATCAACGGGCTGCAGACGTTTCTCGCGCGCATGGAACGGCACGGCGAGGGCGGCCACGTGGTCAACACGGCGTCCATGGCCGGTGTTGCCACGTCGCCGGGCCTGGGTGTGTACAACGCCAGCAAGTTCGCGGTGGTGGGTTTGAGCGAAGCGCTGCGCAAAGATCTCGAGCCCAAGGGCATCGGCGTTTCGGTGCTGTGTCCGGGCATGGTGCGCACCCGCATCCTGGAGAGCGAGCGCACCCGGCCGAGCCGTTTCGACGTGCGCGATCAGGGCGCCGAGGCCGCGGCTGCCGCGCACAGCGAGATCATGAATCTGGCCATGAACACCGGCATCGATCCTGCGGAGGTTGCGGATCTGGTGGTACGGGGCATCAGCAGCAACCAGCTCTACCTGTTCCCGCACCCGGAGATGAAGGACGCCGTTGCCCAGCGCAGCGGCGAGCTCCTGGACGCATTCGGGGAAGCCGACCCCGAGCGCGTGGCGGCGCAGCAGCGTTTCATGTCACAGCTGCTCGACAGTTGATTCGAATCAAAGCGCCCGGACAAGGCCGAACGATCATGCAGCGGCGCTGATTTCCGGCGAGGCGCAGTTATAATCTGCGCCTCATTCACCGCCGTCCGGATGCGAAAAGGGGGTCCGGCGTGATCAGGACGACAGGCTGGGGCATCATCGGCTGCGGCGACGTGGCCGACCGCAAGGCGGGGGCTGCCTTCAACGCCATTCCCGGAAGCCGGCTGGTGGCGGTGATGCGACGCAATGGCGACGCTGCCAGGGCATTCGCCGAGCGCCATGGCGCGACGCACTGGGGTACCGATGCGGCGGCGGTCATCGATCATCCCGACGTGACCGCGGTCTACGTGGCTACGCCGCCGGCACACCATCTGGAGTACGCGCTTGCCGTGGCCGCTGCGGGCAAGCCCTGTCTGGTGGAGAAACCGGCCGGGCGTTCGCTGGCCGAGTTCGTGCGCATGCGTGACGCGTTCCGCTCGGCGGGCGTTCCGCTCTACGTATCCTACTACCGGCGCCATCTGCCCCGGTTCCGTAAGGTCAAGGAGATCATCGACTCCGGCGTGCTCGGGCGCCTGGTCAGCGTCGACTATCGAATGAGCAAACCACCGCGCAGCGAGGGCTGGTCGAGCGACGTGTCCATGAGCGGCGGCGGCCCGTTCTACGATCTCGCAGGTCACATGTTGGATCTGTTCGACGACTGGTTCGGCCCGCTGCAACTCACGGGCGCCAGCGCCACCAATGCCATTCCGCGCGATCCGTTCGAGCATGCGGTGGCGCTGTCGTTTCGTGGTGCGGACGGCGTGATCGGCAATGCTCTGTGGGACTTCGCCGCGAGCGAAGCCGGGGACAGCCTGATCATCGACGGCGTGCGCGGGCGCATCAGCATGCAGGGCACCGCCGTCGACAAGCCGGTGCAGGTCGCGTTCGCGCGGGCCGCGCAGACGCGGCTTGCCGGGTCGCGGGTGCAGCGCTGGCTCAACAAGCAGCGCGACAAGCTGGGGCTGGCCGGCGCCGAGAGCTACCGCTTTCCCCGGGTGGAGCGCCCGCACCAGCCCATGCTGGCTGCTCTCGTGGATGCGCTTGGCCAGGGGGTAGCCGCGGACAATGCGGACGCGGCGCTGCGCACGGCGACGCTGGTCGACCAGGCGCTGACGCCCTACTACGGTGGCAGAGCCGATGCCTTCTGGGAGCATCCCGAGCGCTGGCAGAGTCTGCAGGCAGACGCCTCGCGCCGGAATCAGCAACCGTTGCCTGAGGCCTATCAGCTGACGCAGGCGGATGTGGAGATGTTCGAGCAGGATGGCTACGCCGGACCCTTCCGCTGCGACGGCCACTGGCAGCAGCTGCTGGTGCCGGTCAAGAAGGGCCGCAATTATCACCTGGAAGAAGCGGATCTGTTCGAGCTGTGCACGCACCCGTCGATAGTGCGGCGAATCGCCCAGCTCATGGGGCGTTCGCGGCTGTCGCTGTTCAAGTCGCGCTACGTCGTGAAGCTGCCGGAGACGGAAGAGACCGAAGTGCCCTGGCATCAGGACGTCGGCAACCGCAACGGGGGCTTTACGCGCGACGGCAAAGCGGTGCCCACGCTGTCGGTGTTTCTGGCCATCGACGAGATGGACCTGGGCAACGGCGGACTTGAAGTCATCCCCGGCAGCCATCGCACGCTGATCGGCAACTACAACAAGCAGATCCGCTCGGAGCTCATCGAGACCGGAGCACTGTCCGATGCGGAGTTGGCGCGGGCGAAGCCCGTGGTGCTCAAGCCTGGCGAATTCATCATCTTCCACTCCTGGCTGCTGCACGGAAGTGCCCCGAACCAGTCGGAGCGGCGCCGTGCGGCGCTGAACATCCGATTCGCCCCGCGGGGGCTGGAATGTGAGGACGAGTTCGTCTACATCCCGCTGCGCACCGGCGACGTTCCGCCCAGCGATCGGGTGTTCGACAACGAGGTCTGGCATGGCCGTGGCAACGACGCCGATCTGCCGGCGCTGGCCGAGGCCGGCTGAGCGGCCCCGCGGCCGTTCCCGCCGACACCGGACATGAAGTTTCCGCTCGAGGGCACCGTTCACCTGCTCGACATCGGCGCGCGCTACGGCCTTCAGGAGCCCTGGCAGCGCTGGCACGAGCAGATCACGCCGGTTCTGGTGGAGCCGGAGGAAGCCGAGTACCGGCGTCTGAAGGCGCGCTACGAGCACGTGTTCAACGTGGCGCTCGCGGACGCCGAGGGTACGCGGCCGCTGTACATCGCCGAAGGCGCCGGCAAGTCGTCTCTGTACCGGCCGAACATGGCGTTTCTCGGGCAATTCCCGAAGCCCGAGCGGTTCCGCACGGTGGCGACTCAGGACGTCGTCACCACCACGCTCGACACCCTCTACGCGCGCGGCGAGCTGCCGCGCATCGATGCCGTGAAGGTGGATGTTCAGGGCGCCGAGCTCGACATCCTGCGTGGCGGGCAGCGGCTGCTGTCGGATCAGCTGCTGGCATTGCAGGTGGAGATCTGCTTCGACGAGCTGTACGAGGGCTATCCGCACTTCTGCGCGGTGGACGGCTTCGTGCGCGGTCTGGGCCTGCACCTGCACGATCTGTCCAAGCGGCACTGGCGCTATGCGCGCGGTGCCGATCTCGACGCCAAGGGTCGCCTGATTTTCGGTGACGCTCTCTACTTCGCGAGCCTCGAGCGCATTCTGAGCCTGCCCGAGCCGGAGGACAGCGTGCTGCGCGCGGCCTTCATCGCCATGATCTACGGCTTTGCCGACTACTCGATGCATCTGCTCGAGGCGTCTGAACTGCAAAGCGGCGCCATCACCGCGGCGCGTGACTACCTGCAGCGTCACTGCCGTCGCCGTCTGGCCATCCCCAGCCGGGCCATGCGGCGCGCTCTGAAGGCTCTGGCGGCGTTCTTTCCGCCGGTGAGCGAAGACGGCTCGGTGGGCGCCAAGCGGCTGTTCGGGCGCTTCTACTGGTAGCTCGCCCGCGCATCTCGCGGCGCGGACATCAGCTCGCGGATGCAGCGCAGCGTCATTTCCAGATCCGAAAGGCCGGAGCGCTCGCGCGGCTGCTCGCCGAGACGGGCGACCCGTCCGCGTGCCAGGAGCCGTTCGTGCAGCAGCGTCATGTCGCGCCGCGGGACCCACCAGCCCTTCGCGGCCAGGTGTGCCCGCAGGCCCTGCGAGCCGGCGGGGCGCTCGCGGTGCCTCGATCCCCCCAGCCGGTTCAGAATTCTGGTGCGCAGCGACTCCGGCAGCTCGTAGAGGTAAACGCTGGCCTGGGTAGCGCACGCTTCCGCGATCATGGACGCGCTGTCGCCGGTGACCACGATCTGATCGGCCACCGCGAGGAACAGGGCGTACGGGTTCTCCGCGCGGGTTTCGGGGCGCCAGACGAAGCTGATGCTGGGGGCGGTGATCGAGGCCAGCAGCGTCTGCGCTGCCGCCCGGTCGGTGCGTGGGCTGGTGCTGATGAGCAGCGAGCCGCCGCTCGCGCGTGCCAGGGCGTTTGCCTTGCCGGCCAGGTCCGCAGCGGCCCGGGCATCGAATCGGTAGGTGCCGTTGCTGCCACCCACCGTCACCGCGATGTAGGGCCCCGGCAGGCGCGCGATCCGCTCGCGCCATGTGCGGGTCGACGCCGTTTCTTCGACCTTCGGGGGGCGGTTCAGAGGCAGGTCGTTGTGCAGCACATTGTCCTGCCGGGGCAGGCGGTACTGGGGCGTGGTGATCACCAGGTCGAACCAGTCCAGCGGCGCCCAGGGGCGGCCCAGGCAGACCACCCGGGTCTTGCCCCCGGATCGTGCTTTGAGCCAGCGCGCCGCCACCACGCTGCGGCCGCCGATGGTGAGCAGCAGGTCCGGCCAGGGTGGCGCCAGCATGCCGGGCGGTCCGGGACGCTGCGCGATGGATCCGGTGATGCGGTGGATCAGGACGTCAGCCAGACTGAAGCCCGGGCGTTTGAACTGGCACGGCCAGCCGAGCGCAGCGGCTAGGTTGATCAGCTGATTGTCGTCGCCGGCGCGCCCCTCGAGGATCGCCCAGACCTGTGGGCTGCAAGCCTTTGCGGCGGCGCCGCGCGGCGCGGCCGGGCCGGATGGCTCCATGTTCGCTCAGCGCCGCTTGAAACGCTGCACCAGCCAGGCAATGGGCGACAGGATCACCATGATCGCCTCCGCCGGCCGCATCAGCTTCGACAGCAGCCACTCCCGGTTGCGTGAACGCGACACGATGTGCTTGAGCTTCTTCTTCGGGCGGGTGGTGGTGGCGAAGTTGTCGCTGCGCGAGATGCTCTGGGTCGCAATCATTGGGAACAGCGCGTAGCACCCGGGCAGCGCGGCGAAGGCCGCGTCCAGCTGGTGCCCCACCAGAGTGATCATCTTCACGCTGTCCCGCGTGGAGTGAGGGTGTGCCTGCATCCACTCGAGCAGCCGCGGGCTGGCAACGTAGGCGTGGGCGCACGCGGACGCGGTGCGCAGCACGTTGGGCCGCACGAAGTAGCACCAAACCGGCCAGTGCCCCAGATAGAAAATGTTCCAGTCTGCCGGCAGGCGGCGGATGGCGTCGCCGATGGCGCGTACCCTGCGCGGCGTCAGGCCGCGCACAAACTTCACGTCGTCCTCGAAGACCAGCGTGGTTCGCGCGCCTTGTGCCTGGCCCAGGCCGCAGACCGCGCGATGCGACTCCCAGCTGCCGATGGTGCCTTTTACCGGATGCTTGACCGGTCGGTAAAAAATGACCCTCTGGCACAGGCCGGTGCGGTGAAACTCCTCTGCGACCAGCTCGGCGCGGTCGTTGCGGCTCTTGAGCGAGATGCAGTACACGGCATCCAGAAACGACCAGTCCAGCGCCTCGCCGGGCGGCACCGTGCCCTGGCAGTAGCGGCAATCGGCCCTGGGTGGGCAGGGGTGCTGTGTCGGTTCGTCGGCGTGCGCGGATGTCTGCGGCGCGGGCTCCGGGGGCAGCGCGGCGTCTGAGGCGACTGTCATCGTTTTTGCGGTCTGTCGTGGCTGGCGGGCGACGCATTGTACCTCGATTGGCCGGGAACTCGCCCGTCAAGGTCGCGTCGGTGGCGCCCGAGCCCTTATAGTGCGCGCGTCCGCGGGCACTGGGCGCAACGCGGGCGAGCCAATCTGCCAGGGGGGAGCGCCAGCGCGGCCATGCGAGCCAGTCACAATCCGGAGTTTCGAGCCGCACTGCTGCTGCCGCGCTACTGGCTGACCTGGCTGCTGTTCGCCGTCTGCGCGTTGCTCGCGGCGCTGCCGATCCCGCTACGCGCCGCGCTGGCGCGACTGTTCGCCGCGATCGCCTGGCGCCTGCCGAGCCGCCGCCGCCACATCGCGCGGGTCAATCTGCGGCTGTGTTTCCCGGAGCTGCCCGCCGCTGAGCTGGAGCGGCTGCTGCGCAGGCACGCGGAAATCGTGATTCACGTGTTTCTGCACTACGGACAGCTCATGTTCGGAGCGACCCGGGCGCTGGAAGACCTGGTCGACGTCTGCGGGCGCGAGCACTTCGACGCGGCCGTGGCCGATGGAAGCAATGTGATCCTGCTCACGCCGCATGCGGCCGCGCTCGAGCACGTGGGGCAGTGGATTGCGCTGCAGCACCCGCTGGTGAGCGTGGTGCGGCTGCACGAAGGCGACGAGGCGCTCGATTGGATCGTCTCACGCATGCGCAACCGCTTCGGTGCCCATTTCGTCGGCCACCGTGACGGCATGCTGCCGCTCATCAAGGCGGTGCGCTCCGGAGACTGGCTGTACTACCTCCCGGATGAGGATCAGGGCGGTGACAATGCGGCGTTTGCGCCGTTCTACGGCGTGCCCAAGTCGACCATCGCGACGCTCGGCCGGCTCGCCGACTCCTGCCGTGCCGTGGTGCTGCCGTTTGCGGGGGGGTACTGCATCGAGCGTCGACGCTTCTGGATACGCTTTCTGCCGGCGCGGGCGTTTCACGCCAGCGGCGATGCCGCGGCGGACGCACGCCGCACCAACGAGCTGCTCGAAGAGATCATCGACGTGGACCGGGCGCAGTACATGTGGTCGCAGAAGATCTTCCGCACCCGTCCGCCGGGAATCGACAAACCGTATTGAGCGCGCCGGTGGCGCAGCGCCGGGCATGGCTTGCGCGCTGGCGTTGACCGGAGCGCTCTGGTTACTATCGCGCCGCCCGTGTGCGGTCCGTAGCCGCGCACCGAACGCATTCGGAGCTCCAGAGACCACCGGAACCCATGCCGAGCCAACCTGCAGACAGTTCGAGCGCCGTCCGGCCGGTGCCCCGGTCCGGTGGCGGAGGGCACGCGTGAAGCAGCCGACCGTCTGGCTGGTGATTGGCGACAAGGCTGGCGACAACGCGCAGCTGGAGGTGGTGCGGGAACGGCTGGGCTGGCAGGTGGACTACCGGCGCCTGACCTTCCTGCCGCGCTACGTGAAAGGCAAACCGTTGTTCCGGGCCTCGCTGCGCCACGTCGACCTGGAGCGCTCCGACCCGCTGCGCGCACCCTGGCCCGACATCGTGTTCACCATCGGCCGGCGGCCGTCCATGGTGGCTCTCTGGATCAAGGCGCAGTCGGGCGGGCGCACGCGTGTGGTTCTGTTCGGCCGGCCCAAGCGGTGGCTGGAACGCTTCGATCTGATCGTGACGCCGGCGCAGTACGCGGTCCCGCCTGCTGCCAACGTGCTCAACATCACGCTGCCGCTGATGCGCCCCGATCCCCAGCGACTGCACGAAGCACACAGCGCCTGGCAGCAGCGGTTGGCACGCCTGCCGCGGCCGCTGATCGCAGTGCTTGTCGGGGGCAGCACCAACCCGTTCCGGCTGGACGCCGTGGTGGCGCGCGATCTCGTGGCCCAGGCATCCGCGTACGCGGATGCAGGCACGTTGTACGTGACCACCAGCCGGCGCACGCCGGCAGAAGCCGCCGCCGCGCTCGAGGAATGCCTGCCCGAGCGCGCGGTGCTGTACCGCTGGGGTGATCCGGCGGAAGACAATCCCTACTACGCGCTGCTGGCCCATGCCGATGGCTTCGTGGTGACCGGGGACAGTATCTCCATGCTCACCGAGGTGGCACGCCTGGGGCGGCCGCTGGCCGTGTATGCCCTACCGCAGAGCCAGGCGGCCGGCAAGTATCTGGTACGGGCCGGTATGTGGCTCACGCGCGCGGCGCCCCGTCTGGCATCGCACCCTCTGCTGGAGCGGCTCGGGCTGCTGTTCTTCCCGCGCGAGTTGACGCGCATTCACGACTGGCTCTACGAGCACGGCATGGCCGTGCCTGCCGGCCAGCCCCTGCGGCTGGGGTCGGCGGGCAGTGCCGGGAAGGCGGTGCACGACGAACTGGACGACGTGGTGGCACGCATCGAGGCGCTGCAGCGGGACGCCCCGACGGGCGCCGGGTAACCGTGCCGGCTGCGGCCGCCCGCGACGGGCGTGCGCTGGCCTGATCTGCCGCCGCGCTATAAAATGCGCGCACTTTTTCGAGCAGATGCCGCGCGACTTTCATGCTGCAACGGGTATTCGAACAGGCTTTCAGGGTGCTGCCGCAGGATCGCCGCTACGGCGCCGAGCGCCGCGTGCGCGGCTGGTTCGACATGCGTCGGCTGCGCCAGGCGGACTACGTGGTGGCGTCGTTCGGTAAGAGCGGCCGCACCTGGGTACGGGTCATGCTCTCGCGTCTGTATCAGATCGAGAAGGGGCTGCCGGAGGGCACGCTGCTGGAGTTCAGCAATTACCACCGGGAGGATGCGTCGGTACCGCGGATTCTGTTCACCCACGACAACTACCTGCGCGACTACACCGGCGACGGCGGCTCCAAGCGCGCCTACCGCGACGGGCGCGTGGTGCTGCTGGTGCGGCATCCCGCGGACGTCACCATGTCGCAGTACTTCCAGTGGAAACACCGCATGCGGCCGCACAAGGTGGCGCTCAACGAGTACCCGCCGGTAGGCAGCGATCTGTCGCCCTATGAGTTCGCCATGGGCCCGAGCGGTCTCGGCAAGGTCATCGAATGGATGAACGAATGGGCCCGGGGCATCGACGAGGTCCGCGACGCCATGATCCTGCGTTATGAGGACATGCGCGCGGATACCGTCAAAGAACTTGATCGGCTGGGGCGTTTTCTCGGCCTGGAAGCGTCACCTGAGACGCTTTCGGAAGTCGTGGAGTACGCGTCGGTCGACAATATGAAGAAGCGGGAAGCAGAAGCGAGTTCGGACAGCGACCGGCTGCGAGCGGCGGATCCGTCCAATCCGGACAGCTTCAAGACCCGCCGCGCCAAGGTCGGTGGCTATCACGACTATTTCGAGGCGGACCAGATCGCAGAGATCGACCGGCTGATCGACGAAACGCTGGACGCGCGATTCGGTTACGCCACAACGCAATCTGATTGAGATACGGGTCATGGAACACTGCGTCTTCATTCACACGAATTCCAAGCAGATCGTCGGGGCGATCGTCGCGCAGCACGCGCTGCGACGCTTCTCCAGCAACAACGACAAGTTCGACGTGCGTCTCATCAACACGGACGATCATCCCTTCCTCAGAGACTTCGAAGGCAAGCTGTACCTGCGTGACGGCATCCAGCGCGTCTGGCTCAACGACGACCTGCAGTCGTTCACGCCGTTGCGCTTCATGCCGCCCGAGCTGATGGGTTATCAGGGTCGTGCCGTGGTCATCGATCCGGACATCTTTGCAGTGTCCGACGTGTGGGATCTGCTGTCGCGGGACATGCAGGGTAAGGCCATCATGTGCCGTCCGCGCTCGGGTACCAAGGGCGTGGTGGACAAGTGTCTGGCATCCAGCGTGATGCTGCTCGACTGCGCGAAGCTCACGCACTGGCGCTGCGAGGAGCAGTTCCGCTCCATGTTCGATTCCAAGCTCGACTATCACGACTGGATCTGTCTGAAGAACGAGCCGCGCGAAAGCATCGGCATGTTCGAGAACGAGTGGAACGATTTCGACCACCTCACCGCGCGCACGCGCATGCTGCACACGACGCGGCGCAAGACCCAGCCCTGGAAAACCGGCCTGCCCGTGGACTGGCGCCCGGCCGAGCGCTTCCGGCTGTTTCCTCCCATCGGCTGGCTGATGCGTGCACGCCGCAAGGTGTTCGGCGAGTACGCGTTTCTCGGCAACTACAAGCAGCATCCCGATGCCAACCAGGAGCGGCTGTTCTTCGGGCTGCTGCGCGAGTGCCTGGATGCGGGGCTCGTTACCCAGGCCATGCTCGAAGCGGAGATGGAAAAGAACCACGTCCGCCACGACGCGCTGGAAGTGCTGGAACGCACGCCGCCCCTGGCCCCGCCGCCGAACCCGCCGCTGCCGTTGCCCGCCTGACTCGAACGCAGCGCGGGTGTGGTGCCGCTCCGGCGCGGGCCGCGGCGTGTTACCCGGGCTTGCGAAACCTGTGGCGCGTGCTGTTGGCGATCACCGGGTCGAGCAGTGACAGGTCGCCGGCAATGACGTCGTTGCCGGCTGGAAAGGGTGCGCCGGTGGTTACGCCGATCCGGGTGCGCACCAGATCGTTCTGATAGTAGCAGTCGTAAACGCGGGTCAGCAGGTTGCGAAACGGCGCCGGATTGCCCGCACTGAATTCAGTCAGGCGCTCGTGGCGGGCGGCAGCGGGTAGATCCGCGAACGACGCTGTAAGCTCATCGAGGATCGCCGCGAGCTCCGCAACGAAGCCTTCTGCCTGGTCGACCAGATAGGCAGTGAAATCCACCTCAGCTGCGCTCGGCATCTCGCCGTCTCTGCTGGCAGGCAGCAAGGTATCCAGCACCGCGGTCAGCACGGTCCGCTGGCTGGCTGTCAGGGGAAAGTCGCTCGATATCAGGTCAGGCACGGTCCGCTCCGGATCAATCGAACAGGTTCGCAAGGTTCTTCTTCATCGTGTCGGCGACGTAGAGCGCCAGCGCCTGAATGGTGCTGGCGGGATTCACACCCCCACCGGTCACGAAGATGCTGCCGTCGACGATGAAGAGATTCTTCACGTCGTGCGACCTTCCCCAGCTGTTGACCACCGACGTCTCCGGGTCGTTGCCCATGCGTGCGGTTCCGAGCAGGTGCCAGCCCGTCGCAGCCAGGGGCCCGGCGCTGCTCACGCTGATGGCACCGGCGGCCTGCATCACCTCTTCGCCGCGCGCCAGCCCGTGGGCCATCATCTTCAGACTGTTGTCGCTGTAGCGATAGGTGATCTTCGGAGCCGGGATTCCATCGGAATCCACGAGCTCAGGGTCCAGCGTGACCCGGTTGTGCGCCTCCGGCAGATCCTCGCAGACGATGCCGATGCCGGCGACGTGGTCAAAGCGTTTGCGAAAGGCCTCGTGATGTCCCGGACCCCAGGGAATGGTGCCGCTGAGATACCCGGCCATGGCCGTGCTCAACGGGCCTGATCCGCGTGTGATCTGCATGTTGTAGCCGCGCACGAAGCCGCGGGATCTGTCCGTCTCGTAGAACGCCTTGCTGAGGATGCAGCACGCCTGAGGTCCCTTGTGGCTGTCCAGGCGCTGATCGAACACGCCCTGGACGATGCCGAACGGGTGAAACATGAGATTCCTGCCCACCTGGCCGCTGCTGTTCGCCAGACCTTCGGGAAATCGCGCGGACACGGAGTTCAGGAGTATCCGCGGCGTGCCCACGCCGTTGCATGCCAGGACCACCACTTCGGCCCGCTGAAAGCGTTCTTCGCCGGCCGCGTCGTAGTAGATCACGCCGTCTGCGAAGCCGTGCTCGTTGAGCGTGATCTCCCGAACGCGGCAGCGTGTGCGCAGCTCGACGCCACGTCGGATCGCCTCGGGCCAGTAGGTGATGTCGGTGCTCGATTTTCCGCCCTGGGCGCATCCGGACGTGCAGGGCCCCAGGTTCAGGCATCGGTCGCGGCCCTGGTAGGGCTGGGAGATGATGGCGCTGTCGGACGGCCACCAGTGCCAGCCCAGACGGTTGAAACCCCGTGCCACGGTCTCACCCACCAGACCCATGGGCAGTGGCGGCAGAGGCGGCTGCTTCGGCGGGTACATGGGGTCGCCTGCAAGGCCCGAGACCCCCGTCATGCGGTCGTTCTGGGTGAAGTAGGGCTCCAGCGTGTCGTAGTCGATGGGCCAGTCGTCGGCAACGCCGTCCAGGGTCCTCACCTTGAAGTCGGATGGATGCAATCGGGGAAAGTGCGCGCCGTACAGGATCGTGCTGCCGCCAACGCCGTTGAAGTTGACCACGGTGACCGCGGAGTCGGCGTTGTTGATGGGATAGTCCGTGTCGAGCGCGCGTACGTTCGGATCGATGTTGAAGGGTCCGAATGCCTGGCTTTCCCAGTTGGCCGAGTTCGTCGGGTAGCCGCCTGGCTGAGTCCAGTCGCCCTGCTCGAAGCAGACGATGCGCATCCGCGTGTCCGCGAGGCTCCAGGCCACCGCGGCGCCGGAGGCCCCGGCACCGATGATCAGCACGTCGACGACGTCGTCGGTCATCGTTCTCTCTCCCTGAACGTCAACGCCGGCAGTCTAAACGGTCTGCAGCAGGTGTTGTTGCGCCTGTATCCCCGCTCGAGACTGTCGGGGCCCTCAACCGCGCCGCGAAGGCAGCAGTTGCCGCACCCGCTGCACGACCTCGTGCAGCGAAGCGTCCTCGACGGTGCCCGTATGCGGCGGCCCGTCGCCGAGCCACGCCACCCGCCCGTCAGCGACGAGCGCCGCGTGGATGCGCCCGATGTCGCGCCGGAAACGCCGCGGCGCCACGGCCATGGCGAGTCGATGGGTCAGCGGCTTCCAGCGGTAGCTGCTGGCGCGCAGCCACCAGGGTCGCGTGCCGGGTTGCGTCACCGGCGCCAGATAGGTGGGTTTGCCGGTCGCCAGGGCCTCGCTGATCATCGACACGCTTTCCGCCGTGACCACGATCTGCTCGGCCAGCGCCAGAAACCCCCAGTAAGGGTTCTCGGACGCGTCGCTGCGCCACTCGAACGTGCATACGGGCACGGTCAGAAGCTCGCGCAGCCGGCGGGTGAATGCTTCCGGCGTGCGCGGGCTGGTGGTGATCATGAGGCTGCCGCCGAGCGTGGCGACGAAGTCGTTCAGCTGCTGCGCCATGCGCTCTGCCAGAGCGGGCGTGAACACGAACGGACCGCTGTCACCGCCCAGCAGCAGGGCCACGCGCGGTGTCTGCAAACCGATCAGGCGTGCCTGCCACTGACGCGCTGCCTGCGCCAGACGCGGCTGGATGTCGGCCTGCAGAGGCAGCGGTATGGTCAGCACGTTGGCGGCGGCCGGCACCTGGTACTGCGGTGTCGATACCACCAGATCGAAGCGCGTCGGCCGTGACCAGGGGCGACCCAGCTGCACGATGCGCGTGCGCCCGCCGGAGGCGTTGCGGACCCAGCGCGCGACCAGCTCGTTCCGGCGTCCGGCGGTGAGCACCAGGTCGGGCCAGGGCGGAACCAGGCCAGCCCGGGTTGCGCGGGTCAGCGCGGCGCGGGTTGGCCGCGAGGGGAGGTGCAGCAACAGTTCGAACGCCCGGAACCGCAGCGGCTTCTCGAGCACGCGAATCTCGACGCCCTCGGCCAGGGCTGTGGCCAGGGTACGCAGCTGCGCATTGTCACCAGCTTTCGGTCCGGCCAGGATCCAGACCACGGGAGCGCTCGCCGCGGCCCCGGTCATCTGCCTGGCCGGCGGGCGCGGCGCGCGAAGGTCGCGGGTTGTCGCGGCACTGTGTGCTGTTCCTGCACGTCGATCCCGAATCGCTGTCCGTTTGCACTTGCGGGCGGCATTCTACTGGACAGCTGCAGGCTGTCGCAGCCGTTCGAGCTATGTTCGTGACACAGCGGCTGATATCCTCCGCGCCGTCTGCGTTTGCCCGCTGATGCCGGCGAGCGGCACCGGCGGGCCGCATCCGGGCGCCTGCGTACCGACCAATCCTGCGGACAGGGCCAGAGTTTGAAGCTGACACTAGAGTTCATCCGCCGCTATCCGTGGCAGACCGTGGTGCTGGTCGTCGCCTTGCTGATAGCCGGGGTGGCCGACGGCATCGGCCTGTCGGCCATGCTGCCGGTGCTGGATCTCGCATTCGAGGACGGTGCCGGGTCGGGCGAGGGTTCGAGCGATCTGTCGCGGCGTATCGGCGAGGCGTTGCGCAGCGTGCATCTGGAGCCGAGCATCGGCGTGCTGCTCAGCGTCATCGTGCTCGGCATCGGCCTTAAGAACCTGCTCGTGTTTCTCACCGAGCGCCGCATCGGTCACATCGCGGCCGACGTCTCCACCGATCTGCGTCTGCGCCTGCTGCGTGCGATCACGGTGTCGCGCTGGCATTACTACGTCAACCAGTCCGTCGGCGAGCTCGCCAACTCCATGGCGACCGAGCCCTGGCGGGCTTCGCTCGCTTACGTGATCGCGCTGAAGCTGTTCGCGGTGATGGTGGAGATGGTGGTGTACACCAGCGTCGCCATGGCCGCATCCTGGCGCGCGACGCTGCTCTGTCTGGGCGCGAGCCTGGTGATCATCGCCGTCTCCCACGGGCTGGTACGGCTCTCGGAACGGGGTGGCGCCGGCCAGACCCGCTGGTACCGGGCGCTGCTCGGAACGCTCACGGATCTGCTGCAGTCGGTGAAGAGCTTCAAGGCCATGGGCAAGGACAGCATTGCCGAGGGAATCTTCGCCCGCCAGACCCACAAGCTCAGGCGTCACCTGAGGCTCGAGGCCCTGGGCAACGCGGCGCTGGACGCAGCTCAGGAACCGATGTTCACCATCGCCATTGCCGTTGGCGTCTACGTGGCCATCGTGCAGCTGTCCATGGAGCTGGCGACGGTGACGTTTCTGGCGCTGGTGCTGGCCAAACTGATGAATCAGGCCGGCAAGATTCAGAAGCAGTATCAGCGTCTGATGACCTGTGACAGTGCCTACTGGGCGTTGCTCGACACCATCGAGCGGGCCGAGTCTCAGGCCGAGGTAACCGCCGGTACGCGCATTCCGACGCTGGAACGTGGCATTGAGCTGCGCAACGTCTGCTTCGACTATGCGGAGCATCGCGTGCTCGATCACGTGAGCCTGTCGATTCCGGCCGGAGGGCTGACCTGCCTGATGGGCGAATCCGGCGCGGGCAAGAGCACGGTGACCGATCTTGTCATCGGCCTGATGGAGCCGGCGGCCGGCAGCGTTCTGGTGGATGGCGTCCCGCTGGCCGATCTCGACATGCGGGCGTGGCGCGCGATGCTCGGCTACGTGCCCCAGGAAAATCTGCTGCTGCATGACAGCGTGCTGCGCAACGTCACCCTCGGCATCGAGCAGTTCAGCGAAGACGACGCGATCGCGGCACTGCGGGCCGCAGGCGCCTGGGAATTCGTCGCGCAGATGCCGGACGGCATCCGCAGCACGGTGGGTGAGCGGGGCGCCATGTTGTCCGGAGGCCAGAGACAGCGGGTCATGCTGGCGCGGGCCCTCGTGCACCGTCCGCGCCTGCTGATACTCGACGAGGCCACCAGCGCCCTGGACCCCGAGTCCGAAGCCGCGCTGTGCGATACGCTCGGCGCGCTGAAGCAACAGCTGACCATTCTTGCGGTCTCGCACCGCCCGGCACTGGGCGCCATTGCGGATCGGATCTACCGCCTCGAGCGCGGCCGCGTGCGCATGGCGGACAGCGAGGAGCATGCCCGCGCCAGCCACTGACCAGCCTGGCGGCGGTTGACAGCGGCGTGGGTGCGGCGCGAGCATCGGTGGATTGCCTGCAGCCTGGAAACCGGGGGACAGTATGGCTCAGCTTGCCTACAGCCACGATGAGCTCTACAGCGATCATGAGTATGCGCGTCGACACGAGATCGACGGGCAGCGTCTGCACGGCGGTTTCGACGCCGCCGGCCACTACGTGCCACCGCGTTCGAAGGGGCGCAACGAGGCCATCGAGGCCTGGAGCGACGCGCTGCGTAACCGCGGCGGCGCGCTCTTCGCGGCCGACGCGTCGTTGCTCACCGGTCCGCGCATGCCCAACGTCGAGCAGCAGCGGCTGCTGCTGCGCAACGGCATCGGCGCACCGTTCTGGAACAGCCTGACGATCACGGGAAAGATCGAAGGGCGCGGCCGGGTCTTGGCAGAAATGCAGTTTCCCGATCTGCAGAACGTCATCGTCGAAGATCTCTCGCAGCTTGCGGTAGGGCACCTGAACAAGGGACTTCTTTCGGCCCACGGCATCGACGAGGGCGGCGAGCCCGAGCGGGGCATCGGTGGCCACGACGTCATGTGGTTCGTGGCGCGCGACCTGACGTTCGGCTCCGGCGCGTACCCGGACGTCGAGCCGCCGGAGAGCATCTCCCGTCCGGAAGCCGGTAAGCGCTGGATGCCCGAGCTGCCGCCGGAATACGAGGGGTTGCTCAGCTTCCTCATGAACCTGCTGCTCATCGAGTTCCGGGCCGAGATCGGCTTCGCCAACACGCAGGAAATCCTGCGTACCCCGGATCTGTTCGTCGACCGGCGCGCGGGTGCAGAGGAGGCGGCGGAGATCGTGGAGCGGATCCGCACCGACGAGGAGATTCACGTGCGCTCGCTGCGGCTGTATCTCGGCGAGCTGCGCGAGCTGACCTTCCGTACGGTGGACGGCGGCACGGTGAAGGGTGCGGAACTGATCGACCGGTTCTGGGACGGGCTGGTCCGCTGGGCCACCGTGGAGCAGCCGCGCCTGGCTGCCATGACGCAGTACGAAGCGCTCAAGCCGCAGATCCTGGCGCACCCGGATGGCAAACGCATACTGGCGGAATTCGACCGCCTGTGCGATCCGGATCTGCAGGCTGCATCGGCGGGCTGAGGAAACCAGCCGCCCAGATACCGCCAGTCCGGGCGGTCGCTTCCATTCAACTCATGGGTCAGCCCACGTACTTCAGCATGCGGGTAGGATCCAGGTACTCCTGCAGTTGGGTGATGCGGCCCTGGGTGACCGTGCAGATGACGCATGCGGGCATGACCAGCCGCTTGCCGTCCTTCAGCGTACCGTTCATCACGTACTGCAGCAGGAAGCCATCGGGCAGCGCTTCGATTCGCACGATCTCATAGCGCCGGTCGCTGACCACCGAAGTCAGCCATTCCAGAGTGGCCAGGTTTTCCTCGACGGTCTGATGGACGCCGTCAAAGTTGTGCCAGATCCGTGCATTCTCGGCGTAGCAGGCTCGGATCGCCTGCTTGTCCGCGCGCTCGATCGCGCGCAGGAACACTTCCGCCAGTTCCGTATCGCTCACCGCGCCCCCGTTTGTCGGTCGCAATGGCGCAGTATATCCAGGGTCGTCGGTGGCGGCAGCCCGCGCCATAGCTCTGGCCGGGGAGATGGCCAGCGCGGCGGCCTCGGGTGCTGCAGGGGTGCTGAGCGCTGCGAGCAGTACGGATCAGCCTTTTCCGCCCCAGCGGTCGTGGAACACCATCGCTTCTGCGGGGCGTCGGCTGATGGCTCCGTGGCCGCCGCCTACCGGATAGCCGATGGGCACGTGAGCGTAGGTGTACCAGTCGTCAGGCAGGGCCAGCAGGCGCCGCACCGCTGGTTCCTCGACGCACAGGAGCGTCGTCAGCACGCAGCCCAGCCCCTCGTTGCGGCACGCCAGCAGCAGGTTCTGCACGGCCGGGTAGAGGGAGCCTCCGCCCACCACGGAAGGCCGCCCGCCAGGCTCGGCCAGGGCGGCGTCGGTGATGGTCAGCCGCGCCGGGTTGAAGCAGAACACGGCAATGACCGGCGCCTCGTGCATGTGTGTGGCCAGGTAGGTGCCGGATTCCAGCGCCCGGCGTGATTTTTCCCGTTCCGCCTCCGGCATGGACTGCATGTGCTGCTCGTAGCCGGGCACGTAGCGTTCCCAGTGCGGCCGGTACAGGTCTTCGAGTGCCTGCTTGCTGGCGCCGTCGCGCACGGCGATGATCCGCCAGGGCTGGTGATTGCCGCCGCTCGGCGCCCAGGTCGCGGCCTGGAACACGCGCTGCAGCACGTCCTCGGGAATCGGATCGGGGCGCAGTCTGCGGACCGCGCGCAGGGTGCTCATCGCGTCGTAGAGTTCCATGTCCGGGCCCTCAGCTGCCGTAGCTCACGCCCATACCGGCACGCACGTCATTGTTCACCCCATACTGGGGAATGGGGTAGCGCAGCCCGTTGCGCGACAGCGCCTCGAGGCCCGCGATCACCTTGGGCAGAAAGTGCGGCGGCAGCGCCATGAGCAGTTCGTCCTCCATCACGCCGCCGTAGCGCCGCTCGGCAAAGCACGGAATGGACAGGCTCGGCTCACCGGTCGCCAGGGCCCGACCCCAGGAATCGGCACAGGCGGACTCGCCGACGCAGCCCCAGTCGAGCTTCTTGTAGCCGGTCCACTGTAGGCCGTTGATGAACAGAATCATCTGTGCCGGGGTGGCGTAGATCAGACAGATGTCCGGGGGATTCAGGCGCCCCGCGGCGAGCGGGCTCACGGCCATGGCCTGGTATCGGCCGAACGGCACCACGTCCATGGCATGCTGATGCGCGCTGGCGTCGTCCTGATTCTCGAACCAGACGCCGGTCATACGGTCGCCCGAAAGCCACTGATCGGATCTGGGATGCAGCCCGATGACGGTGCTGCACTGGGCGCCCACCAGGTCCTCGGCGGTGATGCCCACGGTCCAGCCGTTGCGCGCCGCCTGACCGACGATCTGGTCGGTGGTGTGCACGGCTCCCGGTCGCCGGATGCGGGGTATCGCTTCCATCTCCTCGACGGTGGTGAACAGCTTCATGCCGATCGGTGTGGTGCGCAGCCGCAGGTAGCGGTTCAGGCCGTCCACCAGGTCGGCGAGATCGTACCCCGTCTGATCCGTTGCGATGACGTCACTCATGTTCGTTCCTCCTGCAGAAACTCTCGAACGACCGCGGCCAGACGGTCGGGCTCGTCGTAATGCACCATGTGGCCGGAGCGCTCGAACTCCACCAGCCGGGCAGCGCCGAAGCAGGCGACCCGCGCTTCCAGTTCGCCGGACGCGAAGCGTCCGGTCCAGCCCGGCAGTCGGTCGCCCATCTGCCCGCGCCAGTACTCGTCGGCCAGCGCGCCGCTGATGATCAGAGTCGGGCAGCGAACCTGGCGCCAGTAGCGTTCGCTGTCGCGTCGCCGCACGCCGACGAACACGCTGCGAACGCGCGGATCGAACGCCCAGATCAGCCGGCCGTCGTCGCCTGCACGGGTGGCGGCGCGCGCCAACTCCGGCGCGAGACCGGGATCGAGACGGGGATTGTTCGCCAGCAGCCGCGTGGCGGCGAACTCGAGATCCGGCAGCGCGCGCTGGCGCTGCGGAATTTCGAACGTTGCCACGAGGTGCGGCCCGTAGCCGGCGATCTCGCTGGCATCGTCGTCCTCACCGGGACGTGCCGGCGGCCCGAGGCCCTCGACGATGACGGCGCGCCGCACGCGTCCGGGAAAGATCGCGGCAAAGCGGGCCAGGATCTGACCGCCCAGGCTGTGTCCGAAGATGTCGGCTTGCGGGATCTCCAGCGTGGCCATGAGCTGATGCAGATCGAACAGGAAGTGATCGATGCTGTACCAGCCGGGCTGATCGCTGGCACCGTGGCCGCGCAGCTCGGGCAGGTAGACGCAGTAGCGTTCGCTGAGCTGCCGTGCCACTGGCATGAGGCTCCAGGCGACATCGCGCATGCCGTGCAGCATGATCAGCGGCGGCAGCGTCGGCTCACCCAGGCGCAGCACGGACAGCCGTACGCCGGCGGCGTCGACCCAGTGCTGAGTGAACTCAGTCAACCTCGACCCTGCCGAACCGGGGCGGGCGACGTTCCAGGAACGAGCGCACACCCTCGCGGAAGTCGTCACGCTTCAGACTCTCGTCCATCCAGGTGTTGGTCTCGCGCATGGCTTCGCCGAGCGGCATGTTCATGTGCCGGTAGACCTGGGCCTTCATGACCCGCAGCGACGTCGGCGATGCCACCGCCGCCAGCTGACGGATGTAGTCCGCCGCCTGCTCGACCGACTCGCCCGGCTCGCACAGGCGCTCCACCAGACCGATCCGCTCGGCCTCGGCGCCGTCGAACTTGCGTCCGCTCCAGAGTATGTCGAGGGCCCGCCCCGGGCCGATCAGACGAGGCAGAATCCAGCTGGCACCGTGCTCGGCGATCAGGCCGCGCTGCGCGAACGCCGTCGCGAAGCGGGCATTGCGGTCGACGAAGCGCATGTCGGAGAGCAGGGCGAACACGAAGCCGAGGCCGGCGCAGGCGCCATTCACCGCGGCGATCAGCGGCTTGCGGATGGACAGCAGATAACTGAACGTCACCTGGAAATCGGGCCCCAGCTCCGGATCACCCGGGTGCGCTTCGAGCGCCGACAGATCCTCGCGGGCGCCGCCGCCGCTGGACATGCTGTCCAGAGCGTTCATGTCCATGCCGGCGCAGAAGCCGCGCCCGGCGCCGGTGAGAATGATCCCGACCACGCGGTCGTCGCGCTCTGCCGCGGCCAGCGCGTGGCGGATCTCTGCCAGCATCCGATTGGTGAAAGCATTGAGCTGGTCGGGCCGGTTCATGGTGATGGTGGCCACCGGATCGTCCACCGAGTAGAGGATTTCCTGGTACGGGTGCGGCTGAGTCATGGCGCGTCACTCCCCTTTGCGCATGTTGGCCGAGACTCTACCCCATGGCCGTGGTCGGAGGCGAGCACCGGCGGCTTGAGCTATGATGCGCCGTTTTCCGTGACTGTTCGGCTCCGGTGAATCGATCGTTTCTGACCTTTGTGCTGTTCTGCCTGCTGCTGGCCTCGTTCTCGGCGCTCGGGGTCTGGCTCATCGGCCCTTCGGTGGCCGCCATCGCCTTCGATGGTGAGCGCCGCGACAACCCCTACTACGTCGTCCGTCTGGTTTCGGCACCGCTGGGTGGCGCGCAGACCGACGTCGCCGCCTCGATCCGCCGTACGTTTCTAGAGCTTGCCGGCAACGACGAGGGCTCGCTGCTCTGGCAATCGGGCGCGCTCGACGTGGTGCAGGGCTCCGTGCTGCGCCAGCTGCTGCATGCGCAGCTCATTCGCTTTCCTCGCGGCGGTCTGCTGGTGCAGATGCTCACCAGCAGCGGCTACCGGGCCATGGAGCGGCAGCTGGGTGGCCTCGACGTGCAGCTGCTGGGCAGCGTGGAGACGCCGCCTCAGTTTTCGCCTGAGCGCACGCAGATCCTGGTTCTGCTGCGCTTGCGCGACCCGGTGCAGTCCCAACCGCTGGGCGTGCCCGGGGAATCAGGCTGGCTGGGCAACGTCCCGTCGTTTGGCGGTCAGACACTCTGGCAGACGCCCATCACCGTGTTGCGGGGCGCCGGCGGCTGGAACCGTCTGCTGGTGCTCGAGTTTGCGGACGAACATCAGGCTCGCGCCTGGCTCGAAGATCCGCAGACGGTCACCGAGCAGGCCATCGCGGAACGCAACCTGCGCGAGGCCCTCATCGTGCTCGCTCAGGGCGCGGGCGCATTCGGTAGATAGAACAGCCGCACGGTTCCGAATTCGTCGAACTCTCCCAAGTTGGGCACCGTCAGGGCCTCGATTACCGCGATCTCGCGGTACCCGGGTGTCGGCAGGGTGCGCACCCGCGAATCGGCGACGAGCACTGCGCGCGCGTGCCGCGCCGCCTGCTGCAGCAGGCCGAGGTTGCTGCGGTCGTAGAGCACGTCGGCCATCAGCAGCAGATCGTAGGGGCCGGCCGCGCCCGCCTGTTCGAGGTCGTCGCTCAGATCGAGCTTAACTCCGTTGGCAGCCGCGTTTGCAGCGGTTGCCTGCAGCGCCATGGGGTCGTTGTCGCAGGCGACGACCCGGCGCGCGCCGGCCAGCGCGGCAGCGATGGCGACCACGCCGGATCCACTGCCGAGATCCAGCACGCTGCGGTTGCGTACCCAGTCGGGCGAATCGAGCAGAAAGCGCGCCAGCGCCAACCCGCTGCCCCAGCAGAATGCCCAGTAGGCGGGGCGCTCGATGACCGCGCGCATTACCTCCTCGGGCAGCGGTCCCTCGGGAAAGTCGGCATTGATCAGGCCGAGGCGGATTTCGGGGCAGCCTGGCAGGGGCAGGGGCTCGATGCGCGCCATGGGCAGGGTGGTCCGGAGCTGGGTCTGCAGGCGCGCGAAATCCATGGCCGCCTTATAGCAGATCGCGGCCTCGCGCGACCTGCCGCGGCGTGACTCAGAGCTCGGCGACGTGCCGCCTGACCCAGATCAGCCCGGCCACACCGAGCAGGACCACGATCAGGGTCGGGGCGTCGAGCAATGGCGGACGCTCGCGGGCATTGGATGTTCCGGCACCGGCGGCGACCTTCGGATCGGCGCGCCTGGAGGCGTCCGTGCTGGTGGCGTCGCGCTGCTGGGTGGCAGGGCGTTGAAATTGCGGCTCAGAGGCCGACGCGGATGGGGTCGAAGCTGCAGATGCAGCCGCCTGAGCTGGCCGGGCGCCACCCGCGTCGACGCCTGCGCGCTGCACGGTGGCGGCCGCCGCCGGGTCGCCGTTGCTCTCTGCGCCGGCCGGCTGCGCCAGCATCAGGCAGACCGCGAGACCGGCCGCCAGCATGGCACTGCGAACGCCGGCGCCCGTGCTGCCCTGAATGGCCATGTTCCGCAACCTGGCTGTGTGCACCCGCTGATCCCGTTAGACTTGAACCGAGTGCCTGGCAGGTTAGTGAGGGAGGTCACGGTTTGCAGCGACCCGGATGTAGCGCATGTAAGCGGTTGGTAACTCTGCTGGCGCTGACCCTTGCCGCGGTGGTGGCGTCCCCGGTGCAGGCGGCCGCGCGGGAGCACCCCTGCGAACGCCCGCCTTATCGGGCCTTCGACTTCTGGCTGGGGACGTGGGAGGTCTTCGATGCCAGCGGCGAGAAGGCGGGCGACAACCGGATAACACGGGAACAGGACGGCTGTCTGTTGCTGGAGAGCTGGCGCGGCAGAGGCGGCGGTACGGGGCAGAGCCAGAACTTCTACGACCCCGTGGGCGACCACTGGCGCCAGGTCTGGGTGTCTCCGGGTGTGATCATCGACATCCAGGGCGGCGTGCACGCCGCGAGCATGGTTCTGGTCGGCGACATCACCTACCTCGCAAGCGGCGAGCGGTTTCCGTTCCGGGGCATGTGGACACCGCTGCCGGACGGCCGCGTGCGCCAGTTTTTCGAGGAATCCCGGGTGCCCGGCCAGTGGACGGCCTGGTTCGAGGGCTTTTATCAGCGCGCTGAGAGACAGCCCTGAGCGGCGAGTCAACAGCCTTGAGTGCTGAACCAGCGTCCCTGAGCGCCCATCTGAACGGCTTCCGGTGGAGGGGCTACAGCCCCCCTCGGGGTGCCCCCGGATCTGCATCTGCCGGGGTCGACATCTGCCCGGCGTTTTGCTTTCATTTCCGGCTTGAGTCGACCCGCCGCGGCTGCGCGGCGAGCGGTCAGTTCCATAGACACATGCCGACGCAGTTGACCGCGTCATCGGGTTTGGGGGAGCCAAAATGCCCATGATTCTCAACGAAGAGCAGAACATGCTCAAAGACAGCGCGCGCGACTTCTGTGGCAGCTCGGCGCCCATCGGCCAGCTGCGCAAGCTGCGCGATGCGGACAATCCCGACGCCTTCGATCGCGACACCTGGCGGGCCATGGTGGAGCTGGGCTGGGCCGGCATCCCCTGGCCTGAGGAATACGGCGGCCTGGCATTCGGTTACAAGGGCCTGGGCGTGGTCACCGAGGAAACCGGTCGCACGCTCGCCGCGAGCCCGTTGTTCGCGACGGTGTGGGTATGCGGCACGGCGATCAATCTCGGCGGCAGCGAGGCGCAGAAGTCCGAGCTGCTGCCGGCCATCTCCAGCGGCGAGCTGCTGATGGCGCTGGCGCTGGAAGAGTCGCACCGGCACGACCCGTACGGCATCGAGACCGAGGCGGAAGAGTCCGGCAAGGGGTACAAGATCAACGGCTCCAAGACGTTCGTGCTCGACGGCAACTCCGCAGACAAGCTCATCGTTGCGGCACGCACCTCGGGCAAGCCGGGCAAGCGTGCGGGCATCACGCTGTTCATCGTCGACCGCGACGCGCCGGGCGTGAAGGTCACGCGCACCAAGATGACCGATTCGCGCAACGCCGCAAATGTCGACTTCAAGAATGTCAAAGTCGGGGCCGATGCCATTCTGGGCAAGAAAGGCAAGGGCGCGGACGTGCTCGACCCGACCCTGGACATCGCCCGCATCGGCCTCGCCGCGGAGATGCTTGGAGGCGCTCAGGAGTGTTTCGAGCGCACGATTCAGTATCTCAAGGAGCGTGAGCAGTTCGGCGTGCCGATCGGATCGTTCCAGGCGCTCAAGCATCGAGCCGCGGACATGTTCTGCGAGGTGGAGCTGTCGAAGTCCTGCGTGCTCGAAGCGCTCACCGCGCTCGACGAGGGCCGCGACGCCGATGAGATCGCCAAACTCGCGAGCCTGGCCAAGACCAAGGTCGGTGAGACGTACAACCGCGTGTCGCGCGAAGGCATCCAGATGCATGGCGGCATCGGCATGACGGACGAGTTCGACATCGGCTTCTTCATCAAACGCGCAGCGGTGGCCGAGCAGACGTTCGGTGACGTGAACTTCCACCGCAACCGCTACGGCGAGCTCGAAGGCTACTGATTCGAGGCGTACGTGCCGGCCAGAGTGAAAACGGGAGCCTCGGCTCCCGTTTTTGTTTTGCGCCATCCGCGCGCCGGCGGACGCTGAGTCAGCTTCAGGCCGCCTTGCGGCCCTTCAACCAGGCCTCCAGATCGTCGGCGCCGCCGATCAGCTGACCTCCGATGAACACCTGTGGAAAGCTGGTGCGGGCGGTGACCGCGCGCAGCGTGCGGTCACTGAAGTGCTTGTTCAGCACCAGCTCCTCGTAGGCGATGCCGGCGTTGTCGAGCGCCTGTTTCGCGCGTGCGCAATGGCCGCAACCTTTGCGCGTGAACACCGTGGCATCGAGCGGCCTGGCGCCGCCGGGTGCCAGGTAGTCGAGCATGGTGTCGGCATCCGATACTGCGTACGGGTCGCCAGGCTCCTCGCGCTCCACGAACATCTTTTCTATCACGCCGTCGCGCACCAGCATCGAGTAGCGCCAGGAGCGCCGGCCGAAGCCCAGGTCCTCCTTGCCCACCAGCATGCCCATGCGCTCTGTGAACTCGCCGTTGCCGTCCGGAACGAAGCGCAGGCTCCAGGCCTGCTGCGACTCCTGCCACTCGTTCATCACGAAGGCATCGTTCACCGAGATGCAGACGATGTCGTCGATTCCCAGCTGCCTGAACGTGCCTGCCAGCTGGTTGTAGCGGGGCACGTGGGATGACGAGCAGGTGGGCGTGAAGGCGCCGGGCAGCGAGAAGACGATCACGGACTTGCCGCTGAACAGGTCTTCACTGTTGACGTTCTTCCACTCGTGGCCTTCGCGCGTGCGGAACTCCACTGCCGGGACGCGTTGTCCTTCTCTGTTCTCCAACATGATTTCAATCTCCTGTGTCGATGGTGTTTCCGTGTGCTGCCTGCGATCTCGCTCAGGCAACGTTTTCCAGCAGGCTGCGCAGCATCCAGGCATTTTTCTCGTGCACCTGCATGCGCTGGGTGAGCAGGTCGGCCGTGGGCTCGTCGCTGGCCGACTCCACCGTCGGGAAGATCGACCGTGCGGTGCGCACCACCGCTTCCTGCCCCGCCACCAGACGCTGCACCATTTCGCGGGCGCCGGGGTGGTCGTCGTCCTCGGTGATGGAGCTGAGCGCTGCGTACTCCCTGTAGGAACCGGGTGCCCGATGGCCCAGCGCGCGAATTCGCTCGGCGATCTGATCCACCGCAAGGGCCAGTTCCGTGTAGTGGGTTTCGAACAGGCCGTGCAGGGTGGCGAACTGGGGCCCGGTCACGTTCCAGTGGTAGTTGTGGGTCTTGAGGTAGAGGGTGTACGTGTCCGCCAGAAGACGCGACAGGCCTCCCGCGATGGCTTCCCGCTGTGCTGCCGGTATGCCGATGTTGATGTCCATGAGCGATCTCCGTAAGCAACTGACCGGGATCACTCTACGGAGTCGCCGAACATTCGTGAAATGAATTGTTCCTAACGGAACGATTGAGAAAGACTATGAACCGTTTCCCGGCGCGGCAGCACGCTGGTGGGCCGCTACTGGGGCCCCAGCATGCGGGCAGGGTCGGCCAGGCGGTCGAAGTCCTCCGCGCTGAGATAGCCGAGGGCGAGGGCGGCTTCTCTGAGTGTGAGGTCCTCCGCGTGTGCCTTCTTGGCGATCTGCGCCGCCTTGTCGTAACCGATGTGCGGCGTCAGCGCCGTCACCAGCATGAGGCTGCTCGAGCGCAGCGCGTCGATGCGCTTCAGGTTCGGCACGATACCCCGCACACAGCGCAGCTCGAAGCTCACGCACGCGTCTGCCAGCAGCCGCGCGCTCTGCAGCACGTTGAACGCCATGACCGGCTTGAAGGTGTTCAGCTGCAGGTGGCCGTGGCTTCCGGCGAGCGTAACCGTTGCGTCGTTGCCCACGACCTGCGCGCAGACCATGGCCAGCGCTTCGCACTGGGTTGGATTCACCTTTCCCGGCATGATCGAACTGCCGGGCTCGTTGGCAGGCAGGATCAGCTCGGCGAGACCGGTGCGGGGCCCGCTGGCCAGGAGACGGATCTGGTTGGCGATGTGCATGAGGCTTACCGCGAGACGACGCAAGGCGCCGCTGATCTCCACCATGGCGTCGTGGGCGGAAAGCGCCTCGAAGCGGTTCTCGGCCGCCACGAACGGCAGGCCGGTCAGGCGCACCAGGTGGCCAATGGCGCGTTCGGCGAATCCGGCGGGAGCGTTCAGCCCCGTCCCGACGGCCGTCCCGCCCAGGGCGAGCTCGGCCAGGCGCGACAGGCTGTCGCGAAGCGCGCGGCGGCCGTGCGCCAGCTGGCTGGCGTAGCCGCCGAATTCCTGCCCCAGGGTCATTGGCGTCGCGTCCATCAGATGAGTACGCCCGGTCTTGATGATGCTGCTGTAGTCGCTGGCTTTGCTTTCGAGCGTGCGCTGCAACGCCGCCACCGCTGGAAGCAGGCGCGCTTCGATCAGGCTGTAGGCGGCGACGTGCATGGCCGTGGGAAAGGTGTCATTGGAGCTCTGGCTTGCATTGACCTGGTCGTTCGGATGCACGAGCCGATCGCGGCGAAAATCTCCGCCGAGCAGCTCGGTGGCCCGATTGGCGAGCACCTCGTTGAGGTTCATGTTGGTCTGGGTCCCCGAACCCGTCTGCCACACCGCCAGAGGAAACTGATCGGCCAGTCCGCCGGCACGGATCTCATCACAGGCCGTGCCGATGGCGTGCGCGGTTTCTGCCGCTATGACACCGAGCTCGGCGTTGCTGAGCGCGGCCGCTTTCTTCACCAGCGCGTAGGCCTCGATGAGCTCCTGCGGCATCTTCTCGGTGCCGATCGGAAAGTTCTCGAGGCTCCGCTGAGTCTGTGCGCCCCAGTAGGCGTCCATCGGGACGTCGATCGTGCCGAGACTGTCCTGTTCCTGTCGAACCTCTGCCATTGCCGCGTTCCCCTGCTGTCAGCGCCTGGCCGGTATGCCGATGACATGGCCCACCTGCTCGGGTCGCGGCAGCGTGCTATGGCTGCGGAGCAGGTCTTCGACACGGGAAAGCGCGGCAGCAGGCAGCGGCGCCGATCGACGCGTCTGCATGTCGACGTGCAGCGCCAGCTGTTCCGAAGTGGCCGCGAGATAGCCCTCGGTGGCGTGATACATCTCCTCGAAAAAGTGCAGCCGCTTGCTGTCGAAGTCGAGCAGACGGATCCGGACGCTGAGAGGATCGTCCACCACCAGCTCGTTGAGGTAGTGCACGTGCACCTCCATCGTGAACAGCGAGCCTGCGCCGGAGCGCGCGTACTCGGCGCCGACGCCGAGCAGATCGTAGAGGTGGTCCACGCCGCGATCGAATGCGACGTTGTAGAACGCCATGTTCATGTGACCGTTGTAGTCGATCCAGGCCGGCTCGACTTTCTGCTCGGGGCAGACTATGGGCGCGTCAAAGTGCATGGTGCCTCCCGTAGCTGCCGATCTTACCTTGACCGCCATCGCCTGAGTACGGATGATCGATGCGCATCATCGGCGGCGGAGAACAGAGTGGTCGACGCGCAAAGGCTCAGCTTTGCCACAAAACTGACCTACGGGGTCGGTCAGACGGGGGAGGGGCTGAAGAACGGCGCGTTCGGTGTGTTCCTGTTCTTCTACTACGTGCAGGTGCTCGGCTTGTCGGGCACCTACGCCGGGCTCGCCGTAGGCATCGCGCTGATGTTCGACGCCATCACCGATCCCATCGCCGGCTCCCTGTCGGACAACTGGCGTTCGCGGCTGGGCCGGCGCCATCCGTTCATGTTCGTGGCCGCCGTACCGCTCGCGGTATCGTTCTACTTTCTTTTCACACCCCCTGCGCTGCCGGAGTTCGAGCTGTTCCTGTGGCTGCTGACCTTTGCCGTGCTCACCCGTACCGCCATGACGCTGTACCACGTGCCGCACATCGCGCTGGGCGCTGAGCTGTCCACCAACTTCGAGGAACGCACCACCGTCGTGGCGTTCCGTCAGTTCTTCAGCACCTTCGGTGGGCTGCTTTCGTACGTGATCGGTTTCGGCCTGTTCTTCTATGCCAGCGAGGAGTTCCCGCACGGTCAGTTCCGGGCCGATGCCTACAGTCCGTTTGCGTTGACGCTGGCGGTGCTCATGGTCGGCAGCATTCTCGCGTCCGCCTGGGGTACCCGGTCGCAGATTCCACGGCTGCCGCAGCCGCGCGGGCCGGTAGAGCCGGTGACGGTCATCGGTGCGTTGAGGCGCACCTGGCTGGAGATTCGCATAGCGCTGTCGAACCGGTCGTTTGCCTGGCTGTTCGCGGGCGTGCTCATCGTGTTCATGATGGTGGGCGTGGATGGCGCGCTCAATCTGCACATGAACACTTACTTCTGGGAGCTGACGAGCGCGGACAACATCGCGTTCTTTGCGGCCTATCCCCTCGGAATCATGGCCGGGGCGCTGTTCTCGCGAAAGCTCAACGAGCTGTTCGACAAGAAGCCGTCGATCGTGGTCGGGACTGCCTGGTGGGCAATCTGCCAGATCGTGCCCGTCGTTCTGCGCCTGCTGGATCTGTTTCCGGAGAATGGAACCACTGAGCTCGTGACGACGCTGGTGCTGGTCAAGTTCGTGCAGGGCGCGGGCGTGGTGCAGGCTCTGGTGACCTTCGGTTCCATGGTTGCGGACATCGTCGACGAGCACGAGCTCGCCACCGGCAAGCGTCAGGAGGGCATCTTCTTCGCCTCGGTCTCGTTCTCGGGCAAATTCACCACGGGCATCGGCAACGTGGTCGGCGGCGTGGCGCTGGACCTGATCAGCTGGCCGCGCGGCGTTGCCATCCAGACTGCCGCCGACGTGCCGCCCGAGACGCTCACCTGGCTCGGGCTCATCTACGGGCCCATCGTCGCCGGCTTCGCCGTGGTGTCCGTGTATTGCTACTCCAAGCATCATCTCAACAGGCATCGCCATGCGGAGATCGTGCAGGCGCTGAATCAGCGCCGCGAGGCGACGGCGGGTGGCGGGTGACCGGCAACCGCGCGGGGACGCTGCACCCGGTCGCGCCCGGGCGCCGCGCCCCGGACGCTGGGCGCGGCTCCGGCGCAATCTCGATGCGCTGCGTCGCGACCCCCGGGCGGCGGGTCCTCTGGTGCGTGGGGCGGTACTGGATATCTGGAGCACGCGCGGCGGCGGTTTCTATGGCCTCGGTTACCTGGTTACGTTCAGCATTCTGGAAGTGCGGCTGATCGTCTCGAACATGTATGAGAGCGACGGCGTGGTGAGCTTTTTCACCAGCGAAATCATCGACTACGTCCTGCGTCTCGGGGTGCAGTCGTTCGTCAACGGGGTGCTGGCGCTGATCTGGCCGCTGCTGCTGCTGGACGTCATGGATGTGTGGGCGCTGCCGGCGCTGCTCGCCGGGTATCTGCTCTTCGAGCACCTGCTGCGGGCGCGCCTCGAAGCCTGGTTTCCCGAGCTGCGGGCCGCGAAGCTGCAGCGCCGATCCCGCGGCGACTGAGCGCGCCCATGGCCGAACCCTCAGAGGCTGGCACGCCTGGCGAATATCGCGGCCAGGTCAAGCGCCAGCTGTGGCGCTTTCTGCAGGTGGGCGCCATCGGCTTCGGCGTCGACATGTCGGTGCTGGCGAGCCTGCTCTACGGCCTCGGCTGGAACCAGACCACCGGGCAACTGCTCGGCACCCGACTGTTCGCCTTCCTGGTGGCCGTCAGCTGCACGTTCGTGATGCATGCCCGTTACACCTTCGGCGCATCGGTGCGACGGGCAAACTTCACCGGCTACGTGCTCATTCAGGTGCTCGGGGCGGCGCTCAGCATCGGCGTGTACGGCATTCTGGTGCTGGGACCGCTGCGTCATGCGCCGCTGGTGTCGATGACACTCGGTGCCATGACAGCGACGGCCAGCAACTTCCTGCTGTCGCGGCGCTTCGTCTACCGGCCGCGCTGATGCCGGCCCGTCGCCGCCGCGACGCGTCCGCCGGCGAGCGCGGAACGTGCCGCGCGGCGCGCTAGACGCAGTCGCCGTCCAGACTCTGAATCCAATCCCGGATCAGCTGCACGCCCTCGCGGTGCACCAGGGAACGTCCGGCTTCTGGCATGCGGCTGCCGGGATCGTCCGTCTGCATTCGGAACAGCAGAATCGAAGCGTCGGGCCGGCCCGGTACCACGGAATAGGAGCGCCCGCCGGTACCGCGTCCCGCTGCGATGGGCGGCTTGCAGAAACCGCGTGGACGGAACGCCACCGTCTGGGCGTCGAGCCAGAGACCGGAGGTGTCCGCCGCGCCGTGGGGGTTGTGACAATGTCCGCAGTTGCTGTCGAGGTAGGCGCGGGCGCGTGCCTCGAGCGGCTGCTGCGGGTCGTTCCAGAGCGCCTCCCGTGGCGCTGACTGCGCTGGCGGCGCGCCTTCGAGCAGCCCGCGCCGGCTCCACGCGGTGAGCTGATTTTCGCCGCGCCCGGCGTAGGGACGGTTCAGGTGGCGCGCCTTGGGGCCGATGGGCATCAGCGAGCCGCTGCTGTGGTTCGTGGCGTGACAGCCCGCGCACTCGTTGCGCGTCGGCACGACGTACGGAAAGCTGCGCACGCCCTCGGGCAGTGCGATCTGCCTGGGCTCGAGCGCGCCGGTTATGGACAGGTAGGCATCGTCACCGTGCCACACGTAAGGCAGAGCGTCCCAGCCGTGTGCCTGGCGCACCAGCAGGCGCGTCTCGATGATCTCGTAGCGATCGAGGTCGATCGACGCCGGGTCGCCATCCCAGCTGGAAACCGGCTGCAGGACCCCGCCCTCGACCGGATAGAAGAAGGTCTTGGAAATGATCGTGCCGACGGGGAATTCGAAGCTGTCGTTTTCGTCGTACACCGCGTGCTGGCCTGGAGGCAGATAGACCGTACGCAGCTTCAGCGCGTAGTCGGTGAACAGCGGGGTGTTGATGTCGTATGCCACCACGCCCTCGCCGAGCGCGAGGGCGCCGTTGTGCTTGCGTATGACGCCCCAGCCGGATAGTTGCTCGGGATAGGCGTCGGCATCGTGAAAGGCGACCGTCTGCGGGCGCTGACAGGCCGTCAGCAGCGCCCACAGCAGCCCGGCAGTGCACCAGGCGACGATGCGCAGGCTGCCCTTCACCGTGCCCGCTCAGCCGGCCGCGGCCAGGTCCACCGGCGGCAGCTTCGGCAGGCTGCAGGCGTGCGCGGTCATGTCGGTCGAGGGGTTTTGATAGTCGTGCTGGGCGTCGACATTCATGAAGGTCGCTGCGCCGTTGTCGATGCAGATCGCCAGGTCCGGGCCGCTCTTGGCCGGATCCACCACGCCGTCCCAGATGATGTCCGGCAGCCGACCGTCGGCGCCGAAGGCCGCCTGACGCAGGGCCTCCAGCGCATCCCGGTCGGGAGCGTTGCCGCCCGGCGAGAATTGGTTGCCGTAGATGTAGATGGTCTCGGGGTAGGGGTCGAAGCCGGCAGCGGGCTCGCGCTCCGAGGAATACGCGGCACTGAACAGGCTCGAGATCAGCACGTTGGCGGTCTGGTTGTCGCCGATCCGGTTGTCGAAGATCTCCACCTTGTCGTTGGAATTGATCACCACGCCGGAGCCTGCGGGCACGCCGGAAACGGCGCTGCCCGGCAGGCCGAAGTTGGGCGTGTTGTTGCCCGTGATGTCGTTGTCGAAGACCCGCGTGCTGTGCCCGGAGACCGGCAGATCGGGCATGTTGAACACCAGAATGCCGCCGGTGTTGGCCGTGGCCACATTGCCGTAGACGTCGGCGGCAACCGAGTTTTCGATCTCGATGCCCGCCACGTTGTGTTCGGCCCGATTGTTGCGCACGACGATGTTGCGTGATTGGCCCACGTAGATGCCCGCGTCCGACGCGCCGATGGCCACCGATCCCTCGATCAGAGTGTTCTCCGTCTGCACCGGGTAGATGCCGTAGGCGCCGTTGTCCGTGCTCGGCCCGTCGGTCCACTCGGTGCGCACCCGCCGGATTACGATGTTCTTGCCTTCATTGACCTTCAGGGCATCGCCGATGGTGTCCTCGATGGCGAGATCTTCGATGGTGAAGTCGCTGGCATTCACCAGCAGGCCTTCGGCGCCGGCAACCTGGTTTTTGAAGCTGAGCACCGATCGGTCCATGCCGGCGCCGCGCAGCGTGACGCCGCTGGTGTTGAGCGTCAGGCTGCGGGTGAACTGGTAGGTTCCCTCGGGCACGGTGATGACGTCACCGGGTTCGGCCGTTTCCAGCGCCAGGCGCAGTTGCTCCTCGTAGGGCTTTGCGGGCTCGGCGGCCTGCTTCTCGCCGGAGGGTGAACAGGCGGCCAGCAGCAGGCACGCCATGACGGTTGCGATTCCTTTCATCTCGACTCCCCTCGATGATCGCGTGGTTCGCCGGCTGTTATACGTGAACGGGCGACACCTCTCAACGCCGCCCGGGCGCCGACTGGCGCACGTCAACCGATCAGCAGCACGCGGTCGATGGTCCAGAATGCCGCCAGGCAGCCGACCCCGCCGGCAAAGGCCCGGGTCAGCAGATGCGCGCGCTCCTGCCACAGCCGTGCCGCCAGCCACAGGGTGGCGAGCACCAGGCCGATGATCAGCAGTTGCCCCAGCTCGATGCCGACGTTGAACAGGAACAGCGACGTCGCCAGTTGTGCCCGGGGCAGGCCGATGTCGGCCAGCGCTCCGGCGAACCCGAATCCGTGCAGCAGCCCGAAGGCGAACGCGATTACCCAGGGACGTATCTGCATGATCCGTGACTGCTGTTCCTTCTCGACCATCAGCTCCCGCGCCAGAAACAGGATCGACAGCGCGATGACAGCTTCCACGGGTGCCTGGGGCAGCCGTACCAGGCCCAGCACCGACAGCGCCAGCGTGACGCTGTGAGCGACGGTGAATGAGGTGATGGTCTTCAGCAGCATCCAGGGGTTGCCTATGAACAGCACCAGGCCGACCACGAACAGTATGTGATCGATGCCGAACAGGAGGTGCTCTACGCCAAACAGCAGGTAGGTAGCCACCGGCGGTGCGGGGTCGCTGAGATCCAGACTCGGCTGGGACGGCCGCAGCAGCTGGCGCACGCTGTCGCCGTCCTGGTAGCTGATCTCCAGCATCACGTCGGTGAGGGTCCGTGACAGACCGCTGATGCGCACCTCGCCGGCACGCATGTCGCAGCGCACCGTCCAGCGCTGCAGCAGCGCGGATCCGGTGTTTTCGAACGCCGTCTGCCCGACCTCGGCGCAGGCCTCGGGCAGCACCGGATCCAGCGGCAACCGGCGGTCACCGAGGATCGGCTGCTTCCAGACGACTTCGAAGGTCCCGGGCTCGTGCTCGGTGATCTGCAGGTAGGCCGGGCGCACTTCGTGGGCCCAAACTCCTGGGCTGCAGGCGAACAGCAGAAGGGCGGCCAGCGCCAGTCCGAGCCTACGGCGACCGAACAGGCTGAGGTCAGGGCCCGGCATCGTCGCGGATCTCGTAGCGCGCACGCAGGGACTGATAGAACGCCTCGTTCGCCTCGCTGCGGCGCCGCTGCTGCAGGTCGTTGCCGACGCGCTCGCGTACGGTCTGAAACGGTAGCTGCTCGGCCGGCAGGCGCGCGTCCACGTAGACGATGTGCCAGCCATAGGCGGACTGGACGGGCCCATTCCAGGCGCCGGTCTCCAGGGACGCGAGCGACGCCGCGAAATCGCGACCGAACAGCTCTGCGATCTCGCGTTCCGAGCGCGCTGCATACGCACGTTGCAGCATGAACGGATCGCCGGGCAGGTCGGCTGCGTCTGCGGGTCGTCCCCGCGCGATTTCCAGCGCGGCACGAGCGGCGGCCTGCGCGTCGGCGTGACGCTGGCTGCTGAAGTAGCGGTGGCTGAAGGTGAAGCGCTCGGGCTCGGTGTAGCGGTCGATGTTGGCGCGGTAGTAGGCCTCCAGATCCGCATCCTCCGCCGGGCTCGCGGTCGCGAGGTCTTCCGTGAGGAACGCCAGCTTCTGGGCCAGTCGGCGGCGGATGATGATGTCGTCGCGATCCAGATTCAGCGCCAGCGCCTCGCGGTAGTAGATCTCCTCGCGAATCCACTGCTCGATCAGCCCCGCCAGTTCCCGTTCCGAAGGCGGCCGGCCCATCTGGCTCTGCCACTGGTCGATGAGCCGTTGCCGTTCCAGGCTGTCGATCACGATGGTTCGATCGGTGCCGTCACCGCGCAGCAGATCCGCAACGAAGAACAGCGCGCCGCCGGCCAGCAGAAAGTAGACTAGGGGTTCGCGCAGAATCCTCCGCATCAGTTCACCTCGAACCCGCCGGCCACGGCCAGACTCACGCCCGTGATGTTGGGTGCACTGGCGAGAAACACGGCGGCCTCGCCCATGTCCTGCGCCGTCTGGGCCCGGCCCAGCGGAATGGTTTCATGCATACGCTGCTCGAACGCGCGGGTCTTCTCGGCCGCGTCCAGCGTGTTTGCCGGCATCAGATGCTCCAGCCACATGGCCGTGCCCACCATGCCCGGGCAGATGGCGTTGACGCGTATGTTGCTGGGTGCGAGCTCCGCGGCCAGCGATTGGGTGATGCCGATGGCGGCGAACTTCGAGCCGCAGTAGGCGGCCATGTTGGGGTAGCCCTTCTTGCCGGCGATGGAGGCCGTGTTGATGATCGCGGCATTGCTCGATGCCTGCAGCGCGGGCAGAGCCGCCTGGGTCATGAGGTAGATGCCCTTGGTGTTGACGGCGAAGATCCGATCCCAGTCCGCCTCGGAGAACTCGCCGATGGGTCCGCTCTGCACGATACCGGCATTGTTCACCAGCACGTCCAGCTGGCCGAACGCGGCGATGGTCGCTGCCACCGCCGCCGCGCAGCTGGCCCGGTCGGTCACGTCGACCTCGGTGGCGCGGATCTCGCCGATTCCCGCCTGCTCCGCCGCCGACCGGCTGAGCGCGTCGCTGCCGCTCAACTCGTAGGCCCAGTCGCCGGAACCACCACCTGCGGCCCCCGCAAGCGAGCCGAGATCTGCAATCATGACCTTTGCTCCGGCACGCAGAAATGATTCCGCGATGCCTCGACCGATGCCGCGCGCACCACCCGTCACCAGCACGACTCTGCCCTGCATCGCTTCCCTCCCGGCCTGAAAATTCGAGGGCGCATTGTACAGCACGGGGTTGGGTGGGCCGCACTCCCTGCAAACTGTCGGACACGGAGGTCGTCTGGATATGTCAGGTCGGCCGACAAGCACCCGGGGGGGGCACCTCGAGGGACCGTGTAGCGGCACCGAGCCGACCGAATTGACCCGCGGCGCAGCGGCGGGGCAAGTTCGCGAGGCGAGGGCAGCCGGGACGGCTGCCGCGAGGTCCGCCGAGGTGCCCCCGGGGGCGCTTGCCGGCCGGCGGGGGTAGTTCCAAGCAATCTTCGTGGGCGGCAGCCTGCGGCCGTCGCGTGCGACTCGCGGATTCCGGTTGCAGAGAACTGGCCTGTAATGTTTCGGTGCCCGGATCGTATAGGAGAGTAGAGCAGCTTCGGCTGCGTGACGACGAGTCGATGAAGAAGGCTGATTTCGACGCCCTGTATCGCGAGCACTACCCCAGAGTCTTCGGGCTGTGCCGGCGGCTTCTGGGTGACGCGGCGGATGCGGAGGATGCGGCCCAGGAGGTGTTCATGCGCGGCTATCGAGCCATTCGGCGCTACCGTTCGGGGGATCCGTTCGGTCCCTGGATCGGCGCCATCGCCAGCAACTATTGCGTCGATCTGCTGCGCCGCCGCCGGCGGCTGGCGGGCGTGTTCCTGGATGGTGCTGCCGAGGTTCCTGAGCCGGTGGATCCCGAGGAGCACGGGTCGGCGGCGCTTATCAGTGCCCACGATGCCGGCGCCATTGCGCGGGCGGTCGAGGCGCTGCCGGAACACTACCGGCTACCGGTCGTGCTGGCGTACTACGGCGACGCCAGCTACGAGGACATCGCGAACACGCTGGACATCACCGCCAATCACGTCGGCGTGCTGCTGCTGCGGGCCAGGAAGCAACTGCGTCTGAGCCTGGCCGATCTCGACGAGGAGAACTGAAATGACCCATCCATCGGAGTTGATGCGTACCCGCTATGCCGATCGTGCATTGCCGGAAGCGCAAGCCGCTGCGTTGCAGCGCCACCTGGTCGACTGTGCCGACTGCCGCGCGTCTGTGGACGCTCTGATTGCAGAGCGCGTTGCGCTGCGGCGTGCGTTGCGCCTCGGCGAAGCCACCCACGAGCTGCCGGGGTTCGTCCCTGCCCCGACCATCGGCCGGCTTGTCGCGTGGCTGGGTTGGGGCGCATTGGGCCTCTGGGCGGTGAACATGGCCTGGCTGAGTCTCGTGAGTGAAGCGTCGCTGCCCGGATGGCTGCGCTGGCTGGCGCCTGACGCGCTCACCCTGGGCATCGATCTCGCCGTCGGGCTGCTGGCGAACTTGTTCGCTACCGGTCTCGATCCGATCGTGGAAGCCGCCCAGTCCGCGGGATGGCGCATCGTGCTCACGGTTTTGAGCCTGTTCGGGCTGTGGCTGCTGCTGCGGCCGAAGCTCGACGGCGCGGTCGCCAGGGTGGTGCCGCTGCTGATGAGCGGCGCGCTCGTATTCGCCGCCGCGCCGAGCCATGCCGTCGAGGTGCGCCATGACGAGACCCGGGTCACGATCGCTGCCGGAGAGACTGTCGACGATACCCTGATCGTCGCGGCGCAGGACGTCGTCATCGAAGGAACCGTCACGGGTGATCTGTTCGTGATGGGCGAGCAGGTCATCGTGCGCGGCAGGGTGGGCGGCGTGCTCGTCGCCATGGCGGAGAGGATCGACGTCGACGGCGGGGTTGCCGGAAGCGTTCTGGCGCTCGGCGAGCGCGTAACGCTGAGCGGCGGGCCGCTGGGTGGGAACCTGTTCGGCGCGGGTCGTGCCGTGACCCTGCAATCGGGCACGTCGGTGGCCGGGAACGTGCTGCTGGGCGCGTCCGAGGTTCGTGTCGACGGGGAGGTGGGTCGGGATCTGTTGACCCTGGCTGAGCAGGCGTTCGTCGCCGGATCCGTTCTCGGCAATCTCGATGCCTACGCGGGGCACGTCGAACTCGCGCCAACGGCGCGCGTGGCCGGCGACCTCACGGCCCGAGTCAAGCAAGCGGACGCCCTGCAGGTCGCCGAGGGCGCGAGCGTCGCTGGCGAGACCGGCGTGAGCACCTGGCCGGAACGGCCGAGCAAGTACCTGACTCTGGATTACTACCTGGGTGAGGTGCTGCAGTTTCTCGGTGCGTTTATCGCGGGCCTGGCATTGCTGTACCTGTTTCCAGCGCTGTTCCGGGTCCGTCTGATGGCGACGCCGCAGCTGCTCACCACGGCTGCATTCGGCTCCGTCGCGCTGATCGCGACGCCGGTGCTGGCGGCTGCCGCCATGCTGACCCTCATCGGCGTGCCGCTGGGCGTGCTCGCGCTGCTGCTCTGGCTCGTGAGCCTGTATGTCGCCGGCATCGTCACCGCCAATCTGGCGGGGCGGCTGCTGCTGGATGGGGACGACCGTGGTCCGGCGCTGCCGCTGCTGGCGGGGCTGACCCTGCTGTTCGTTCTGATCAATTTGCCGTTCGTCGGCGGTCTGATCCGGCTCGTGGCTACAGTGGTGGGTCTGGGCCTGATCGTGGGTTGGCTGCGCGACCTCTGGGCGGAGCGGGCGTGAGCGCGGAACCGGCGGCGGCAAGCCACGGTGCTTGCGGCGAAATTTTGAGTACCATGCCGGTATGGATCTGGCGCAACGCATACGGCAGTCATCGAAACTCTCAGGATCGTTCCGCCTGCGCTCCGGAGCCGTTTCTGACAGCTACTTCGACAAGTACCAGTTCGAGTCGGATCCGCAACTGCTCCGGGCGATAGCGGAGCGCATGGCGCGGCTTCTGCCGCCCGGCACCGACGTGCTCGCGGGCTTGGAGTTGGGCGGCATTCCCGTAGTCACGGCGCTCAGCCAGGTGACCGGGCTGCCTGCCGCGTTCATCCGCAAGGCGGCAAAGACCTATGGAACCTGCAGATATGCCGAAGGGCCGGATCTGCGCGGGCGCAGCGTCGTGCTCATCGAGGACGTGGTTTCCAGTGGAGGGGCGTTGCTCGATGCGCTGGCGATGCTCGCCGCCGACGGGGTGCATCCGAGGGTGGCCCTGTGCGTGATCGACAGGGAATCGGGCGGGTGTCAGGCGCTCCGCGAGGCGGACGTCGAACTCAGGTGCGTCTTCACGATGCGCGAGATCGAGGCACAGGGTTCCCGTGCCTGACGCAGCCACGCCCCGGGGCAACCAGTTCCGGAGGTCCGGCTTCCGAACACGCCTCGTCTCAGGTGAGAGTCACGTTCGTGGGTACGGGGGATGCCCTCGGCAGCGGCGGCCGGCTGCAGACTTGTATTCTCGTCGATGCGCCGGGTATTCGTTTCGCCATCGATTTCGGGACGACCTCACTGGTGGGTCTGCGGCGTCTCGAGATCGAACGGAATTCCTTCGATGCGGTGCGGCTCACGCACCTGCAGGAGAACATGCTCGGGCACGCGGACCGCGTGCCCGAGAAGTGTGCCTACGACGGCTACGCGATCACGCTGTAGCCCGTCGCGTCAGGCGGCGAATCGCTGCAGATGGTAGTCGGCGTTGCCGAACTGCGAGTCGATCACCAGCATGCGCTTGAAGTAGTGGCCGATGCGCAGTTCCTCCGTCATGCCCATACCGCCGTGCAGCTGCACGGCGTTCTCGCCGATGAAGATTCCATACTTGCCGACGATGTGCTTCAACGCGTGGATGGTGCGCTGGGCGGCCTGCGCATCACCCTGCACCGCCTCCAGCGTGGCACGGTAGAGCATGGACTTGCACTGCTCGTACTCCATGAACATGTCCACCATGCGGTGCTGCAGCACCTGAAAGTCGGCCAGGGGATGGTCGAACTGCACGCGCTCCTGGGTGTAGGCGACCGTGTCCTTGTAGAGCACCTCCATGGCGCCCACGGCCTCGGCTGCGAGTGCCAGAATCGCATCGTTGGCAGCCGCGTTGAGGATCGCGAAGCCGGCGTCGGGTTCGCCGAGCAGCCGGTCGGAAGTGACCGAGACGTCCTTGAATGTCACCTCTGAGGCGCGCAGCCCGTCTACGGTGGGGAAGTTCTCGCGGCTTACGCCCTCGGCGTCGGCATCGACCAGAAACAGGCTGATGCCGTTCTCGTCGATCTGCCCGCCGCTCGTGCGCGCCGACACCACGATATGGCTGGCCGTCGCCGCGTGCAGCACCATGGACTTGCTGCCATTGATGACGTAGCGGTCGCCGTCGGCACGTGCCGTGGTGGTCACGTCATGCAGGTCGAATCGCGCCTGCACCTCCGCGTAGGCGAGGGTGAGCTGCTTCGAGCCGTCGATCACGCCGGGCAGGATCTCGGCCTTGAGCGCAGCGCTGGCGCCGCGCTTGAACGCGCCGCCGCCCATGACGATGCTGGCCAGATAGGGCTCGAGCACCAGACCCTTGCCGAACTGCTCCATCACCACCATGACGTCGATCTGGTTGCCGCCGAAACCGCCGTCCGCTTCCGCGAACGGCAACGCCAGCCAGCCGAGCTCTGCCATCGTCTGCCAGTAGTCGCGGCTGAATCCGGGATCCTTTGCCGAGATCTGCTTGCGCTGCTCGAGGTCGTAGTTTTCCTGGATGAAGCGGGCGACGCTTTCCTGAATGAGTTTCTGTTCTTCCGAAAGCTCGAAATTCATCGTGACGACCTCTTGATACCCAGAACGTTCTTCGCGATCACATCCTTCTGCACCTCGCTGGCCCCGCCGTAGATGGTGTAGGCGCGGCTCGCCAGGTACCCGGCCATGCCGGCCCTGGCAAAGCCCGGCCCCGCGGGTCGCCCGCCCCAGGCGGCCGCGTGAATGCCGGCGGCCTCGACGGTGAGCTTCTGGATGCGCTGCTGAATCTCGGTGCCTTTGAGTTTCAGAATCGATGACTCCGGTCCGGGGGCAGCGCCGGCCTGAGCGCTCGCGAGACTGCGCAGCTCCGTGTACTCGGCTGCCATCAGATCGATCTCGAGTTCGGCCAGCTTGGCCCGGTAGCCCGGGTCGTCCATGAGGGTGCCGTTGCCGCGCGTGACGCTGCGCGCCTTTTCCTTGAGTCCCTCCAGGGCGACGAGTGAGCGCGACAGCCCTGCGAGCCCGGTACGCTCGTGCTGCAGCAGCCCTTTGGCGTACGTCCAGCCTTTGCCTTCCTCGCCGATGCGGTTTTCGACCGGTACCTTCACGTCGGTCAGATAGACGGTGTTCACGCTGTGGGCGCCGCCCAGGGTGATGATGGGTTTGACCTCTATGCCTTCCTGCTTCATGGGGAACAGCAGGAACGTGATGCCCTCCTGCTTGCGCCCGGAGTCGTCGGTGCGGGTCAGACAGAACATCCAGTCGGCGATGTGTGCCGCGGTGGTCCAGATCTTCTGGCCGTTGACCAGGTAGTGACTGCCGTCTTCGGACAGCACGGCCTTGGTCTTCAGCGACGCCAGATCAGAGCCGGCGCCCGGCTCCGAATAGCCCTGACACCAGTTCACGGTGCGGGCCCTGATGTCCGGAAGGAAGCGTTCCTGCTGTTCCTTGTTGCCGTAACCCATGATGATCGGGGCCACCATGCCCACGCCGAACGGCATGTCCCACGGCAGCGTGGCACGCGCGGTTTCCTGCTCCCAGATGTAGTGCTGGGCAGGCGTCCACCCCGGGCCGCCGAACGCCTTGGGCCACTTGGGCACGTCCCAGCCGCCTCTCTCCCTGGCCTTGGCGAACCAGTCCAGGCGCCACTTCGCGTAGTCCTCGCCGGGTTTGTAGGCGTTCTCGGCGAAGAACTGGCGCACCTCCTCGCGGAACGCCAGATCTTCCGGGCTGAGCTCGATATCCATACTGCCTCGCTGTCTGGGTTGCTCGAAAAACGGCCCGGAGCTTACTGCAGATTAGAACCTTTTACTAGAATGAGATTCTAGTTAGCATGCGCACATGGTGAGGGAGAAAGTCAGAGGCAGGGGTGCTGCCGCCGCCGCCGCGCGAGCCACTTCCAGAGCGGGCTCGCTGGCCAGGCGCGCCAGCGTGCTGGCCGCGGCGCTGGACTGCTTCGACCGCCTCGGCGTCGATGGCACGACCATCGGCGATATTCAGCGCGGCGCGCGCTGCAGCGTGGGCAGTCTTTACCACCACTTCGGCAGCAAGGAAGGCATTGCCGAAGAGCTGTTCATCGACGGCATCGAGCGGTTCAACCGCGGCATGCTCAGGAAGCTGCGCGCCTGCCGCGACGCGGAGCAGAGCGTGAAGGCCGTGGTGCGTTTCTACAGTGACTGGAGCATGCGCAACCGCAAGCTGGCCAGCTACCTGCATTCCCGCGACATCGACTTCTCCGAAGGGGCCCGCGTCCGGCTCAAGGAGATCCACCGCGCCTATCTGACGGAGGTGTTCGGCTGGTTCGCACCGTTCGTTGCCGGCGGCGACATGCGCCGCCTGCCGCTCGAGGCCTATGTGCCCCTGATCAGCGGTCCCGTCCAGGAATACGTGCGGCGCTGGCTGTCAGGGCAGTACGAGCGGCCGCCGGCGCGGCTCAAGGAGCTGTTTGCCGACGCAGCCTGGAATGCGGTAAAAGGCTGAACGCCACAACGCCCAGCACGAGAGGACGGCATGGACTTCGAGACGCTCAGCTACGACGTCAGCGACGGTGTTGCCACCATCACCATCAACCGGCCGGAAGCCGCCAATGCCATGAGCCCGGAATGCGCGGCGGAGTTCTCGCGCGCGGCGCTGCTTTCGGACGACGATCCCGAGGTCAGGGCCGTGGTGCTTACCGGCGCCGGCCGCATGTTCTGCGCTGGTGGCGATCTCAGCGCCTTCGCTGCAGCGGGCGCGGGTGCCCGCAGCCTGCTCAAACAGATGGCCGGGGATCTGCACATGGGCCTGTCGCGGCTCGCCCGCAGCGCGGCGCCGGTGATCGCCGCGGTCAACGGCACGGCGGCCGGTGCCGGCTTCAGCCTGGTGATGGCCTGCGATCTCGCCGTCGCGGCGCGCTCGGCCGTGTTCACCATGGCCTATACCCGCGCCGGGCTGTCGCCCGACGGCAGCTCGACCTTCTTCATGCCGCGCAAGATCGGCGATCGCCGGACCCGCGAGCTGATGCTGACGAACCGGGTTTTGAATGCCGAGGAGGCCCTGAGCTGGGGCATCGTCAACGAGGTGGTGGACGACGGCGCGGCGCTCACCCGCGCCACCGAGCTCGCGCGTCAGCTGGCCGTCGGCCCGACGCGCGCCTACGGGGCCGTGAAAACGCTGCTCAACGGCTCGTTCGAGCAGACGCTCGAATCTCAGATGGAGCTCGAGGCGCGCACCATCGCGGAGCTTTCGGTCAGCGAGGACGGCAGAGAGGGCATTCAGGCGTTTCTCGAGAAGCGGCGTCCCGCGTTCACGGGGCGCTGATCCGCGCTGGTCAGCACCCGGAGCCGGGCTCAGGGCATGTCGCGCCGCTCTACCGAGCCTCGGGGTTCGAACGTGTACACGCCGAAGCGAACGAACGGGTAGTCGCTGTGCTCGCCGCGTTCGGTGCGGGCCGGGATCTGTCGACGCACGGGCGTCAGGCTCTGCAGGTAGCGGGCGACTGCCCGCACGTCGTCGTCGGTCAGAGCGGCGTAGTTGCCCCAGGGCATCACCGGGAGCCGCTGATGACCATCGCGGCCGACGCCGGCTCGCAGCGTGCGGATGATTTCGGCTTCGCTCCAGGCACCCAGGCCGGTGTCCGGGTCGGGCGTAAGGTTCGGCGGGAACGCCAGACCCGGCGGCTCACCGCTGTCGTCGTAGGCGGTCCAGGCGATACCCAACGTGGAGCCGGCCAGATAGGGGCCGGTCGCCGTGTTGCCGGTGAGATAACCCTGAGTGTGGCAGCGTCCGCAACCCAGCAGGCTCACCAGATATTGGCCATGCTCGATATCGGCGGCCCGGTTCGGCTGGTGGTCGTCGTGGTCCGACACGGCCAGCACGCAGCCGTGGGCGGTGAGCAACGCAAGAATGCTCAGCAGCAGTCGCAACATCGTCCGGCTCCAGATCGTTGGCCAGCCGCTATGGTGCCTGAAACGGCCCCGGGGCCGAAAGTCCGGCCCGTTCAGGGCGCGTATGGCACAGGGCAGATCGCCGCAGATGCGTCCGACGCGCCGAGCGCCGCTGCCACTTCGGCCCGGGTAGCCTGGAGCGCGCCGTAGAGCGGGTGCTGCGCCGTACCCGGCGGCGCGGCATCGATCACGGCCAGCGCCGCATCCGGGCAACCCAGGTTCAACAGCGAGTCCGCCAGGTTGTTGCGGGCAATCAGATTGTTGGGGTCGGCAGCCAGCAGCGCGCGGTAGCGGCCAATGGCCTGCTGCAGCTGCCCTTCGGCATACAACACCTTGGCCAGCCCGAGGGCCGCCAGCGGGCTGTCCGGCCATTGCGTCAGCGCCTCGCGGTAGGCCTGCCCGGCGATCTCGATTTCACCGGTGGCTTCCAGGGCCGCGGCTTCTGCCAGGTAGGCCTGCTCATCGACTCCGGTGGGGCGTTGGTCAGGGGCCAGCAGCACCAGCGCCCAGCGCTCTGCGCGCGCCCAGGCCCGGTCGAATCGTGCGCGGGGCACGAGCAGGCGCTCGCGGCGGCCGGAACGCAGCACGAGCGCGTCCTCGTCCGGCAGATACCCCACCACTACCGCGTAGTGCCACAGGGGCAACAGCCGGATGCCGAGGTTCTGCATCACCAGTACGGGACGACCGAGCTGAAGCTGGGCCACGAGGCCTGGCAGATCGGGATCGAGCTGTACCGGCAGGCGCCCGTAGGCGCGGGCCGCTGACAGGAGTTCGAGCTGCAGGCTGCCGCGACGCTCGGGCAGGTAGATGGCTGCAGCGACCTGATCGAACGGCGCATCGACCCCGCTCGCCTGCAGCACCGTAGTGAGCGCTGAGGGCCCACACTGGTCCGTGCTCTGCGGAAAGAAGGGGACCGCCGCGAGCTCCACCGGGGCGCTCAGCAACGGCTCGCGAGGCTGCCAGCTCGCGCAGCCGGTGACCGCGAACAGCAGCGCGCAGGCTGCGGCGAGCGCTCGTGGCCGCTCCCGCCTCTGGCGCCGCCGTCGCTTCAGATGGAGGTGAAGACGTTGGTGACGCCGAGCACTTCGAGCAGCAGCAGCACCAGCACCACCACGCCCGCGACCTCGAAGATTCCGAGGGATCCGGCCGGCAACTCGTCGATGCGGCCGGCCAGCTCGGCGGCTTCGGCCGCAGTCAGGTGCTCGACGCGGGCGGCAGCGCTGGCCGGATCTACGCCCATGCGCATGAGAGCAGCGCGGGCATCGTCGCGGCCGAGAAAGTTTTGAAGCTGTTCAATGTGCGCTGCCCGCTGATGCAGCTGGATGGCCTGCTCGGTGCCGATGACGCCGGCCTGAGCGGGGCTGGCAGTGACCAGAACCATGATCAGAGCGGGCAGCAGGCCGAACAGACCGCGGCGGCGCGAACACTTGGATCGGGAGTATTGCATGGCAGTTCTTTTTGCTTCCGTTGTCTGTCGATGGTAACGGTTCAGGCGCGGCGGTGTAAGGTGCACGTCACGGGTTCGCGCGGTCACGATTGCGCACGGCGTCACAGGCCGGGACGCCGTGCCACCAGCAGACCGCCGACGATCACGGCCAGACCTGCGACCGAGCTGGGTTCGATGGTCTCGCCGAGCACGCCGCCGATCAGCAGCAGGGACAGAAACGGCGACAGGAAGATCAGCTGGCCGATCCGCGCTGCGTGGGCCGTGAGCCGCAACGCCCTCTGCCAGAGCAGAAAGGTGATCCCCATCTCCACCGCGCCCACCCAGACGGCGTAGCCCAGCGCGGGCCAGCCCGGTTCCGGGAAGCCCGGGCCCAGCCAGCAGATCAGCGCCAGCGGTGGCAACGCCAGGCAGAAGCTCCAGGTCATGAGGGTGAGGGCGGGTGCGGTGCTGCGCGTGTTCAGCAGCCAGTAGCCGGCCCACAGGATGGTGCTGCCGAGCGCCAGGGCCACGCCGATCCAGTCGGTATCGGGCGGCAATCCCCAATGGCCGCGTGACAGCAGGATCACCACCCCCGCGTAGCTGAGCACGATCCCGCCGAGCGCGCGGCGGGTCAGCCGCTGGCCCAGCACCGGCACGGCCAGCAGCGCCAGCGTGATGGCCCAGGTGTAATTCAGCGGCTGCGCCAGCTGTGCCGGCAGGCGGTCGTAGGCTTCGAACAGCACGAGGTAGTAGCACAGCGGGTTCAGAGCACCCAGCAGGGCGCACTGGCGCAGCCCGCGGGCGTCTATCCGCCAGGCGCCGCGCAAGCTGCTGGCGCCCGCGAACAGCAGCGCCGAGAAGGTGCTGCCGAGCAGCAGCAGCTGTACCGGCTCCAGCACGGCGAGCCCCAGCTTGAAGCCGGTGGCCACCGTCGACCACAGGGCGACGGCCAGCAGCGCCGCCACCGTGGCGGCGCGTTCGTCCCTGGCGACTGCCGGCTCGTGCTGTAGGGAAGCGTCTGTCATCATGGGGTCAGCGGCTGGGCCGGATCAGGGCGTGCCGGCATGGGAACGATTAGAGCATGATTTGCGACGAGCAACTGCGGCAGACCATTTCCGCCAATCTGGCGGCGTTCGATCCCATCGTGGCTGACGTGGAAGCGGCCCGGCACGCCGCAGTCGCCATCACCGTCACCGACGTGGCGTTCGGCGCGGATCTGCCCGGATTGCCGCGCCACGCCAGCTGGCAGCCCGTGGCGGGCCTGATCCTGACGCGACGCTCCCTGGCCCTGCGCAGCCATCCTGGCCAGTGGGCGTTTCCGGGTGGCCGTCTGGATCCCGGCGAGACGGCCGTCGAGACGGCGCTGCGCGAGATGCACGAAGAGGTAGCGGTGGACCTCGCCGAGTCGGCCGTCCTCGGGCGGCTCGACGATTTCGTGACCCGTTCCGGGTTCGTCATGACGCCGATCGTGGTGTGGGGCGGTCCGGGGCTCGAGGCGACCCCGAACCCCGGCGAGGTGGCGTACATTCACCGCATTCCGCTCACCGAGTTTCTCCGGCCCGACGCGCCGCAGCTGGATTCATCCCCCCACGGCGAGCACCCGGTGCTGCGCATGCCCGTCGGCGACGATCACATAGCGGCGCCGACCGCGGCGTTGATCTACCAGTTCCGTGAGGTCTGCCTGCTGGGCCGCAGTACCCGGGTCGCCCACTTCGAGCAGCCGGAGTTCGCCTGGCGCTGAGCGGCCGCGTTCGCGCAGGCCGCAGCAGGTTCCAGTCTGGGGTCCCAGTATCGGGTTTCAGTATCGGGTCTCAGTTGGAACGCCGGGCTCGAGGACCCCGTGGCAAAGCCTCAATCGGAGGGTTCGCTCTCGCTCAGGTCGAGGCCGGAGTGGTCGAGCTCGGTGTCCACCGGAGAATCGGTCTTCGCCTTGTCCACCGGGGCTTCCATCACGATGTGAAAGGCTGCGTAGCCCGGCATCACGAACTGATCGACGGCCATGCCGATGACCCGGCCCCGATACGGCGAGGTCACGTCGTTCTGCTCGTTGCTGATCGGATCGGTGACCGTGCCCAGCAGGTCACCCGGCTGGATGCGCTTGCCGAGGTCCACCTTGCTGGCGAGGATTCCGCCGTGATCGGCACGCACCCAGCGCGACTGGTAGTAGACGGGCTCCGGGTTGCCCCAGAGGCTCAGACGGTCGTACATGCCCATGGTGTCGAGCAGCGTGAAGATGCCTTTCACGCCGTGCTCGACGGCATCTTCTTCAACCTGCATCGGGCCGCCGGCTTCCAGTATCACCGCCGGAATGCCGGCGTCGGTAGCCGCCTTGCGCAGGGTGCCGCTGGCGCCGACGCTGTGCAGGATGATGGTGGAGCCGAAACCCCGGGTGATCTCCACCACCGCCGGATTGTTCAGGTTGCCGCGCAGCTGCGGCAGGTTGGTGCGGTGGAACGAGCCGGTGTGCAGGTCCACCAGCGCCGAGCAGTGGCGGATGATCTGCGTGAACAGCGAGTAGGCGATGCGCGACGCCGAGCTGCCGGACGGATTGCCCGGGAAGAACCGATTCAGGTCTCGACGGTCCGGCAGGTAGCGGGAGTTGCGATGGAAGCCCTGCAGATTGACGATGGGCACGCCGACCACGGTGCCGTTGAGTCGCTCCGGATCGAGCCCGTGCATGACGCGGCGCACCGTTTCGATGCCGTTGAGCTCGTCGCCGTGAACCGCGGCCGTGAGGCACAGCACGGGTCCCGGCTCGGTGCCGTGAGCGACCAGCACGGCGCTGGCGATGTTGGTGCCGGTGAACGCTTCCGTCGACGTCCAGGTGAGCTGCTGAAAGGTTCCAGGCTGGATCTCGGTGCCGAGCAGCCTGAAGTTGTGTGCCTTCGCCGCATCGCCTGCGCTGGCGAGATCCTCGCCCGCGGGGCCGTCCTGATCCGCCCCGGCAGGATCGGACGCCTCGCTGGAGCCTGCCGGGGCGGCAGGGGCAGCGGGATAAACCGTGCTGATCCGATCGGTCAGCATGGCCTCGGTGTCGAATGGGTCCGGCTGCAGGCGCAGCTCCGGTTCCGGATCGGGCACCGCCACGCTCGCGGGCAGCACGGTGAGCTGCGGGCGCGCGGCTGGCGGCGCTCTGAGCGGGCGCGGCGCAGGCAGCAGCGGCTCGACGGCCACCGTCTCGGCGGTGGCCGCCTGCTCCGGCGGTGGCGCGCAGGCACTGAGGCCGAGCACGATCAGTGCCCCGCACCGGCACAGAAAGTCCTTTGTCCTGTACGAGATACCTCGCATAGGTGACATTCTATACGAGGTTTGGCGTTTGCGATCGTGGCGTCCGCCTCAGTTTGGCGAAACCCTGTCCGACACCCCGATCCGCGCTCGCGCGCGGCCGGACCGAAGCGCGATCGAAGGCGCGCGCCCGGCCCGCCGTTGACCCCTGCCGGCGATTTCCCCAAACTCCGCCCTCCGCAACGCACTCTGAGGATGAGTCATGGCCATAAAAGAAGGTGACAAGCTACCCGAAGCGACCATGCACGTGATGAAGGACGGACGACCCACCCCCGTGACCACGGCGGAGCTGTTCGGCGGCAAGAAAGTGGTGCTGTTCGCCGTTCCCGGTGCCTACACCCCCACCTGCTCGCAGGCCCACCTGCCGGGTTTCGTCGTCAATGCCGACGCCATCAAGGCCAAAGGTGTGGACAGCATCGTCTGTCTGGCCGTCAACGACGCGTTCGTCATGGACAGTTGGGGCAAGGATCACAACGCCGAGCAGATCGTGATGGTGGGCGATGGCAACGGTACCTTCACCAAGGCGCTGGGTCTCGAGATGGACGGCAGCGGCTTCGGTCTGGGCAAGCGGTCGCAGCGTTTCGCCATGATCGTCGAGGACGGCGTGGTAACGAAGCTGGCGGTGGAGGCGCCCGGCAAATTCGAAGTGAGCAGCGCCGAGGCGATTCTCCAGGCGCTCTGAGATCTGCTCTTGCCGGCGCCTGATCAGGCGCTGCACCCGGGGCGCGGACGTGCCGCGCCCTGGACCGTAGGTTTTGCCCGGCGCACGCACCCGCTGCTCCTGCCGCTCCTGTGGGCCGTTCCTACGTTCACCTACTTCGCGATCGTCATCGTGCACGCGCCGGCAGGCTCGCAGCTGTTCCGGGCCAGCGATCAGGCCTGGGGATCGGCGCTCATCTACAGCCTGCTGCCCGCCTATCTCCTGGGCTGTTCCTACCCCATGTGGCTGCGCGCCAGCCAGTCCGCGGCAGCGCTGCGCCCGGTGCTGGCAGACCCGGAACGCGTGGTCCGGATGATCTCGGCAGGACCGGTGCTGCTGCGCGTTGCGGGCGCGCTGTTTGGAATGGGATTCGGCGTGCTGCAGCTCGCCGGTGCGCTGGAGCGGATTGCCGGCAGCCCGGCAGTGCTGCTCGATGCCTCGGTGTTCTGCGGCAACGTGGCGGTCTGGACTACCGTGGGTTTCGTCGTGGCCGAGGGGTTGCGGGTGAGCGTCGCGTTCAGCCGTGCCGGTTCGAACGTGCGCGTCGACCTCTACGACTTCCGGACGTTGCGTCCGTTCGCCCGCGTGGCGAGTCTCTACGTGCTGGTCGTCATGGGCGCGCTGGCGCTGATGCCGGTGCAGGCGGTGAGCACCGACATCCGCGTGGAGAACTACCTCCCGGGGCTCATCGTAGGCGTGCCGGCGGGCGTGTTCATGTTCGTGCTGCCCCTCTGGGGCGTGCATCGCGCCATCGCCGCTGCCCGCGGCGAGCGTCTCGATGAGCTGCGCGAACGTATAGCCCGGGTCGACCGCAGCGATCTGGCGCAGCTCGAGCTGTTGCTCGGACATCTGGATCGTATGCGCGCGCTTCACACCTGGCCGGTGGATGTGCGGATGCTGTCGCGGGCGCTGTTCTACCTGGTGCTGCCTCCGCTTGCGTGGGTGGCGGCGGCGCTGGTGGAGGTTCTGGTGGACCGGTTGCTGGCCTGAGTCGCGCTCAGCCGGTCCTGCCGGCAAGCGGCCGGATCAGACATTCCTGGGCCGCGGTGGCGACCAGCTCGCCCCTGCGGTTGAAGAACTCACCGCGCACGAATCCGCGTGCGCCACCCGCATTGGGCGACTCTTTCGCGAACAGCAGCCATTCGTCGGCGCGGAACGGTTTGTGGAACCACAGCGAGTGATCGAGGCTCGCACCCTGAATCGATTCGCGCATGGCGTTGCGGCCGTGTGGCAGCATGCTGGTGCTCATGAAGTCGAGATCCGACATGTACGCCAGCATGGCCAGATGGATTTCCGGATCGTCCGGCAACTGCTCCCGGGTGCGCAGCCACGAATGCTTGTACGGCGGGTGCGCGTCATCGTCGGTCATCAGAATCCGTTCCACCTGGCGCGAGTCGATGGCTTCGAAGCGAAAGGCGTAGCGCTTCACGTCGGGGCGCTGCCGAGCGAACTCGAGGTAGGCCTCGCGATCGCCACGCAACGCCTCCGGCGGCGGCACGTCGGGAATGGGCAGCGCGTGGCGCAGGCCCTGCTCGCGTTTCTGCCACGACAGATCCATGTTGAAGATCGCTCTGCCGTGCTGAATCGCGACCACGCGCCGGGTGCTGAAGCTGCGGCCGTCGCGGATGCGGTCGACCTCGTAGAGAATCGGTACGTTCCAGTCGCCGGCGCGCAGAAAGTAGGCGTGGCTGGAGTGCAGATGGTGCGGGGCGTCGACGGTGCGGCAGGCCGCGGCGATGGCCTGGGCCAGCACCTGACCGCCGAACACGTGTTCGGTCTTGTGATTCTGACCGCGGTAGAGGTTCTCCTCGATGCGCTCGACGTTGATCAGGTCGATGATTTCCTGAAGTACCGGGTTCATGTCTGCTGGTGGCCTCGCGGGGAAGCTGGCATTCTAGCCGAAGGCATCCGGAAGGAAGAATCATGACTCTGAAAGTGTACGGTCAGGCGCAGAGCCGCGCGGTGCGCGCGCTGTGGATGGTCGAGGAGCTCGGCATCGACTACGAGCACGTTCCCACCAGGTTCGCAGGCGACAGCAAGTCTACGGAGTATCTGGCGATCAACCCGAACGGTCGGATCCCGGCGATCGACGACGACGGCTTTCGCGTCTGGGAGTCCATGGCCATCAATCTCTATCTGGCCAAGAAATATGGCGCGGACCTGGGGCCGCGCGACCTGCAGGAAGATGCGATTGCCAACCAGTGGAGCTTCTGGGTCATGACTGAGGTGGAAAAAACGCTGCTGCAGGCGCTGTTTCACAAGACCGGCATGATGGGTGCGGAAAAGAGCGACGCCAAGGCGGCGGCCTGCCTGGAACAGCTGGAACCGGCGCTGCGCGTGCTCGACGCCGAGCTTGCAGGCAAGCAGTACCTCATGGGTGGGCGTTTCACGGTAGCCGACCTCAACGTTGCCAGCGTTCTGCTGTGGCTGCGCATGGCCCGGGCCGACGTATCCGCACATGGCAACCTGGATGCCTGGCTGAACCGCTGCACCGGACGCGAGGCGCTTGCCCGCGCGCAGGCGCGCTGACCAGGCGCCGGGCATGCGGGTCGTGCGCATCTACACCGGGGCCGATGGGCGCTCCCACTTCGAAGATCTCGAAGTGGACCTGGAAGACCGCGGCGCGTCGGGACGCATCTCGCCGCTGTGGCCAGGCCCGGGGGTCATGTTCCGTGAGGTGGGCGGCGACTACGCGCTGGGGTACCACAACGCGCCGCGTCGCCAGCTCGTGGTCAACCTCACCGGCCAGGTGGAAATCGAGGTGGGAGACGGCAGCGTGCGCCGTCTCGGCCCCGGCAGCATCCTGCTGGCCGAGGACCTCGATGGTCAGGGTCACATCAGCCGCGCGGTGGACGGCGAGCCGCGCAGCTGTTTGTTTATTCCCCTGGATTAGTTAAGGTCGCGCACGAAGTTCCGAGGAGTTCCGCCATGAGCATCGAAGTGCACATGTTCCCCTGCCTGTCCGACAACTACGGGTATCTGGTGCACGATGCCGAATCCGGCCTGACGGCGAGCATCGACACCCCCGAGGTAGCGCCCATCAACGCGGCGCTCGAAGCCAGAGGCTGGACCCTCACGCACATCCTCAACACCCATCATCATTTCGACCATGCCGGTGGCAACGAAGCGCTGAAGGCGCGCTGGGGCTGCACAATCGTCGGCGCGGCCAGCGATGCCGAGCGCATTCCGGGCATCGACGTGCGCGTGGCCGACGGTGACGTAGTGGCTTTCGGCAGCACCAGTGCCCGCGTGCTCGACGTGCCGGGGCACACGGTGGGCCACATCGCCTACTACTTCGAGGATGACGGCATCGTGTTCGTCGGCGACACGCTGTTTGCGCTTGGCTGCGGCCGCCTGTTCGAGGGTTCGCCGCAGCAGATGTGGACCAGCCTGCAGAAGCTCATGGCGCTGCCGGATGACACCGTCGTCTACTGCGCCCACGAATATACTCAGTCGAACGCCGCGTTCGCGCTGTCCGTGGAGCCCGACAATGCGGCGCTGGTGGCCCGTGCGGGCGAAATCGATCGGCTGCGCGCTGCCGGCAAGCCGACGGTGCCCACGAGCATTGGTCTCGAGAAAGCCACCAACCCGTTCCTGCGACCGATGAGCGAGGACCTGCAGAGGATGCTCGGCATGACCGGCGACGATCCGGTGGCAGTGTTTGCGGAGACCCGGCGCCGCAAGGATCATTTCTGAGCGACCAGCGCGCAGGCGTCTGGTTCGCGCTTGCCGCCTACCTGTTCTGGGGCTTTGCGCCGATCTATTTCAAGCTTCTGGATTTCGCCACGCCTCTGGAGATCATCGCTCACCGCGTCGTATGGTCGGTGGTGGTGCTCCTAGGCCTCATCGCCTTGCGTCGTCAGTATGGGAACTTGCGGCGGCTCGGTGCGCGTCGTGTGGCCTGGCTGGCGCTGTCCGGCGTGCTCGTGTCGGTCAACTGGGGCGTATTCGTCTGGGCGCTGCTCAACGACCGCATGCTCGAGACCAGCCTCGGTTACTACATCAACCCACTGGTGAACGTTGTCCTCGGCGGACTGTTTCTGGGCGAATGGTTGCGCCCGGCGCAGAAGGTGGCGGTGGTGCTGGCGATGCTGGGCGTGGTCAACGAGATCGTCGGCGTCGGCGTGCTGCCCTGGGCCGGGCTGCTGCTGGCGCTTTCGTTCGGCTGCTACGGTCTGGTTCGGAAGCGTCTCGGCGTGGATTCCGCGGTGGGGCTCGGCGTCGAGACGCTGCTGATGCTGCCGCTTGCGCTCGGCTATCTGGGCTGGGCGTGGCTGCACGGCGGGGGCGCGCTGGCTCGCGGCGATACCGTCGAGCTCGGCCTGCTGGCTGCGGGCGGGTTGGTGACCGTGTTTCCGCTGGTGTGTTTCGCCGCTGCCGCGTTGCGCCTGCCCCTCAGCGTTCTGGGCTTCTTTCAGTATCTGGCGCCGTCCATCACCTTCCTGCTCGCGGTGTTCGTGTACGGCGAGCCGTTCCGGTTGTCGCAGACCATCACGTTTGGCTGTATCTGGCTTGCGCTCGTGATTTTCTCGACCGAAGGTCTGTATCATCACCGCAGGCTCACACGGCAGCTGGGAGGGGAGGTCGTCTTATGATCGTGCTGCATACCATGGAACGCGAGTATCCCTGGGGTACCCTGCGGTCCACCTATTCCTGCAAGACCAAGGTCGTGCTCGAGGAGAAGGGCCTGCCGTATCGCGTCGAGGCGGTACGCATCGGCGACGTCTGGAAAAAAACGCCGGAGATCCTGGCGCAGAATCCGCTCGGCAAGGTGCCCTGGATCACCGACGGTGACGTGACCCTGTACGACTCCACCGTGATCAATGAATACCTCGACGAACGGTATCCGGAACCGCCGCTGCTGCCGCGCGAGCCCCTTGCACGGGCGCGCGTCAGGGCGTTGGAGAATTACGGAGACGAGATCGTTCTCGGCATGTTTCTGCCGCGCATCTGGATGCCCTGGTGGTCGCCGGAGGATCAACGCGATCAGGCTGCCATGGAGCAGGGTCGCGAAGGCCTGCGGACCCGCGCGCTGCCGTTCCTGGAAGCGACCCTCGAAGATCGTGAGTATCTGGGCGGCGACCGCTTTTCTCTGGCCGACGTGCCCAGCATGTCGCTGGCCATGGTGCTGCAGGTCGACGGCATGTCGCTCACCGGCTTCGATAACGTGGCCGCCTATCTGGATCGGCTGCGCGGCCGGCCCAGCTACAGGGCAATCGATCCGCGCACGTCGATGGCAGATTCTGCCGGGAGGAGCTCATGAGCCAGTTGCTGGGTAAGGTCGCGTTCATCACCGGAGGTGGTTCCGGTATCGGTCAGGGCATCGCCGAGCGGCTGGCACGCGACGGTGCGGACATCTTCATTGCGGACATCGACGAGGCCGGCGCCGAGCATACGGTGAACCTGGTCACGCAGCTCGGTCGTCGTGCACATGTGGTGAAGGCCAACGTCGCCTCCGCGGCACAGATCCAGGACGCGGCCGTTGCCTGCGTGGAAACCTATGGCCGCCTCGACATCGCCGTCGCCAACGCAGGAATCGGTCGTGGCGGTCCGCTGCTGGAGCTGAGTCTCAAGGACTGGCAGGACCAGTTGGACGTGAATCTGACCGGGGTGTTCCTCACCGTTCAGGCGACCGCCCGGCAGATGGCCCGGCTCGGCAACGGTGGTCGCATCGTCTGCATCTCATCGCTGGCCGCGGAGAACACGGGCCCCGGCATCTGGGCGTACTCGGCCACCAAGGCCGGTGTGCGCATCATGGTGCGCGGCTGGGCTCAGGAGCTTGGCTCGCTGGGCATCACCGTGAATGCCATCGGCCCGGGTGTGATCGACACGCCGCTGGCCGCCGGTCTCGCCGGCGAGGCGGATGGCGCCATCCGTCGCAGCCTCGAGCAGCGCACGCCAGCGGGTCGTGTCGGCAGACCCTCTGACATCGCGGGGCTGGTGAGCTTTATGGCGGGCCCGGACGGCGAGTTCATGACCGGCGGCTACGTGCTCATGGACGGCGGCCTGCGCGATGCGCGTGCCGGTTGGGAACCGGATCCGGCCGCTCAATCGGAGCTGGAGCGCATCATGCTGCGCAGCCAGGCGCGCCGGCAGCAGCAGCAACCGCTGCTCGACGAGCGCGACTGAGCGCACGCCGGCTCGCTCTCGCAGCGCGCGGGGGGTCAGAAGGTCCTGGATCCGGCGAGCGCGTCGGCCGCGCGCATGGCGTCCTGCAATGAGCTCAGCCGGCGGACCCAGGGTTCGCTGCGATCGAACGGCGGCGGCAGGTCGCGCGATGCCTGCTGCGCTCGCTCCCGCGTCTCGTAGATGCCCAGCAGCAGCACGTAGAAGAAGCGGCCGTCGCGTACTACCCGGGCTGCCGAAAGACCCTGCAGTGACTGTCCGGCCACGAACCGTTCCAGGGCTTCCTTGCTGGACATGGCGAGCAGCTGCACGGCGTAGAAGTCGCCGGGCAAATCGGTCAGCGCCAGCGGTTGCGGCGGCTGGTAGGCCAGGCGCACGTAATCGGGCAGATTCCCGGTTCCCGCTGGGGAGGCGCCCGGCCGTTCCGGTTCCTGCGCGACTCGGGGAGCGACTTGCGCTGGGACCTGCGGTGCGACGTCCGGTGCGACGTCCGGTGTGACGTCCGGTGTGACGCTTGGGGGTTGCGGCGGTTCGGGCGGCTGTGGCAGCGGGCGTGCCTTTGGACGGCCGGCGCCGGCATCAGTCTCCGCGCAATCCCAGCCAGCGCCGCTTTCCGCAACCTGACAGAACCAGCCTGGCTGCTGCGCGCCCGCAGGCGCGCTCGCGACGACGCCGGGCTGCCCCGCGCAGGCGCTGAGCAGCGCCAGGCTCAGCAGTCCCAGAGGTGACAATGCGCGCGTCATCGGGCTACTTTGCCCGCTGCGCTCTGCGGCTGTCAAAGCTGCAACCCGGGCGGGTTCCGGTGGTCGAATCGTGTAACCGGGGCGACATGCCTGCAAGGCATGATGTGCGTTGAATCGCTACCGTCGATTGAGCATCATAGCCCGTGCACTAATGGGTATCTTATGGTTCGAACCCTGAGCGAGTACGAGCGGATTCCGCGCATCCTGCGTCTCGACGTGGCTGGTCGGCCGGTCGACTGGGTAACCTGGCAGGAGGCCGTAGTGCTGTACGCGCGGGAGATCGTGGTCTGGACGCTGGGCGATGCCGTGCTGCGCATACGCGGCGGGCACTCGCGCATCGACTGCAGCCGCAGCAGCGTGGATCTGCACGGCATCATTGCCTGCGAAGGCAAGGTGATAACCCCTGTCCGTGGGGTGCCGCCGCTGACCAACGAGGCGCTGTTCCGACGCGACCGGAGTCTGTGCCTGTATTGCGGCAACACGTTCCCCGATGGCGAGCTCACCCGCGATCACGTAGTGCCGATCTCGCGCCTTGGACGCGACACCTGGGACAACGTGGTGTCGGCCTGCAAACGCTGCAACCACCACAAGGGCAACCGGCTGCCGGAAGAGTGCAGCATGGAGCTGCTGGCCCTGCCCTACGTGCCGAACTTCGCCGAGTATCTGGCGCTGACCAACAGCGGTCGGATTCTCGGCGACCAGATGGACTTCCTCAAGAAGAGCTTCGCGCGCCACAGCCGCCTGCTGCACTAGCGCGATGCTCGCACGCGCCAGTCAGTTGCGCGCTGCGTGATCCTTCAGCACCTGGGCGACGCAGGCGGTAAGGCGCTTGCCGGTTGCAATGTCGAGAAACTCGTTGGGCCCGTGCGCGTTGGACTTGGGTCCGAGCACGCCGGTAACCACGAACTGCACGCCCGGGTAGGCGTCGCCGAGCATCTTCATGAACGGAATGGTGCCGCCCATCCCCATGTACATGGCCGGACGCGCGAAGCATGCCTGCGACGCGGCCTCCAGTGAGCGTGTGAGCCAGGGCGCGAACTCCGGCGCGCACCACCCGGTCTGCGGGGTCTCCAGCTTGAACGCAATCCGCGCACCGTGGGGCGGGTCGCGCTCGAGTTCTGCCTTGATGGCGGCGGCTGCAGGGGCAGCTTCCAGTGTCGGCGGCAATCGAAACACCAGCTTGGCTTCGGTGCGCGGGCGCAGCGTGTTGCCCGCATTGCCCGGCGTCGGCGCGCCGCCCAGGCCGACCGTGGCGAGGCTTGGCCGCCAGGCATTGTTGAGCAGCAACTCCACGGTATCGTCCGCCTCCGGCGTGACGCCGGTCGCCCAGGGAAACCGGTCTACCACCGTGCGCCCCAGCGTCTGCGCCACCATGGCGAGCTGACGGCGCGCGCTTTCGGGGATCTCCACCGACAATGCCGGATGCAGCGCACCGGAGCGGGCATCCTCCACCCGTTCCATGAGCTGGCGCAGCAGGCGGAAGCTGGACGGCACGATGCCGCCCGCCGCCCCCGAATGCTGCCCCTCGGTAAGGACCTCCACGCTCAGCACGCCCGGCAGCATTCCGCGCAGTGACGTGGTTATCCACAGCTGATCGTAGTTGCCGCATTCGGCGTCCAGGCAGACCACCAGGTCGGGACGCCCGATGCGCTCGGACAGCGCGTCGACGTAAAACGGCAGATCGAAGCTGCCGCTTTCTTCGCAACCCTCGATGAGCAGCACGCAGCGTGCGTGCGCGATGTCCTCCGCCTGCAGCGCCGCAATGGCAGTCAGCGATCCGAACAGTGCGTAGCCGTCGTCCGCGCCGCCGCGGCCGTAGAGACGACCATCGCGCAGCACCGGCTCCCAGGGCCCGAGACCGCTCTCCCAGCCGTCGAACTCGGGCTGCTTGTCGTAGTGGCCGTAGAGCAGCACGGTACCCGGCGCGCCGGTACCTGCGACTTCGATGTAGAGCAGCGGCGTGCGCCCGGGCAGCGTGACGATCTCGCTTCTCAGCCCGGCGACGCCGGCGCCATCGGCCCACTCGCGGAACATCTCTGCGGCGCGCTGCATGTGACCATGCGCGGCCCAGTCGGGATCGAAGGCCGGCGATTTGTTGGGTATGCGCACGTAGTCGCACAGCGTCGGCACGATGCTGGCGTCCCAGCGCTCGTCCACGTAGGACTGCAGCGTTCTGGCGATGGGTGCGAATTGCTGCGTCACGGCCACGTCCTTCTCCTGATCCGGTGCGGTGATGTTATGCCATGTCGGCCGCGGTTACTCGAAGCCGCGGATGCAGTCGTAGCCGTGCAGCCAGTCATAGCGCTGCATCGCCATCTCGGGCAGATAGCGGCTGCCGAGCCCCAGCTTCAGATTGCGCGCCAGCATCTGCCAGCGGTCCGTCAGGTGGAACTCGTGACCCTGGGCGCGGGATGCCAGCTGGACGCGGGCGGTGCGCGGGCGACGGTAGCGCTCGTACTCGGACAGCGCCTGGGACACCTCTTCCTCCCAGCGGTCGAGCATCCGCGCCAGCACCCAGGCGTCTTCGATTGCCATGGCCCCGCCCTGAGCCAGGTAGGGCAGCATGGGATGGCACGCATCGCCGAGCAGCGTGGCACGCCCGACCGACCAGCGGGGCAGGGGCTCCCGGTCGTAGAGCGCCCACTTGAAGACGTCGTCACTGGCATCGATCAGCGTTTTCAGGGCGGGGTGCCAGCCGTCGAAGGCCGCGGCGAGCTCGCCGCGATCGCCGGCCTGCCGCCAGGACTCGCTGGTCCAATGCGGGTCCTCGGTCACGCCCACGAAGTTCACCAGCTCGCCCCGGCGCACGTAGTAATGCACGAAGTGTCGCGCCGGTCCGAGCCAGGCGGTTGCCGTCGGCGGAATGAGATCGTCAGGCAGGCGCTCGCTGGGCACCAGCCCGCGCCAGGCCACGTGGCCGGTAAAGCGCGGTGCGCCATCGCCGAACAGCGCAGCGTGAATGGCCGAATGAATGCCATCGCAGCCCACCACGAGATCGTGGCGCGCATGCCGACCGTCGCTGAACGCAAGCGTCACGCCCGATCCGTCCTGAGCGAGTCCGCGGCAGGTGCGCCCGGTCTGTATGTCGATCTGGTGACGAATTGCGGCATCGTGCAGCAGACACTGAAGATCGCCGCGGTGGATGTGGTAGTAGGGGGCTCCGTAGCGCGATTCGGAGAACTGGCCGAGCGGGCGCATGGCGATCAGGTAGCCGGTGCGCCAGGCTCTCAGGTGCACCGACTGCGGCAGGAAGCCGACCTCGGCCAGCGCTTCGCGAAGACCCAGCGCATGCAGCACCCGGGTCGCGTTCGGGGACAGCTGGATACCCGCGCCCAGGGCTTCGATACGTTCCGCCTGCTCGTAGACGGTCACGCGCTGCATGCCGGCGTGCCGGCAGGCCAGCGCCAATGTCAGCCCGCCGATCCCCGCGCCTGCGATGGCAACGTCGACCACCTCAGGCTTCGCTCGACTTCCAGCGCGTGCCCTCCCGCGTGTCCTCCAGCTCGATGCCGCGTGCTGCCAGCTCGTCGCGGATTTCGTCGGCACGTTTAAAGTCCCGATCGCGGCGAGCCTGATTGCGGGCGCGGATGAGCCGTTCGATCTCTGCGCGATCCACCGTGGCGGCGCCGCGATTCTGAAAGTGCGCCTCGGCCTCTTCGCCGAGGATGCCAAGCAGCCAGCCACCGGCCAGCAGCGCATCGCTGAGCGCTGCCCGCCGCTGCGCATCGTCGCTCTGGTGGATGTCGCGCGCCAGGCCGTGCAGCGCCGCCAGCGCTTCCGGCGTGTTGAGATCGTCGCACAGCGCGGCGAGCACGCTCTGCGGAAACGCCGCGAGCCCGGCATCGGCGAATCGCCCGGACGTCACCCCGCCGGACGTACCGGCCACGCGCAGGGCCTGGTACAGGCGATCCAGGCTGCGCTGCGACTGGATCAGCAGGTCTTCCGACCAGGCCAGCTGCGAACGGTAATGCCCGGAGAGCAGCGCGTAGCGCAGCACCTCGCCCGGATAGTGACCGAGCAGCTCGCGGATGGTGACGATGTTGCCCAGAGACTTGGACATCTTTTCCTGGCCGAGTGTGAGCATGCCGTTGTGCAGCCAGTAGCGAACGTACTCCGGGCTGTCGTTGGCGCAGCGACTCTGTGCCGCCTCGTTCTCGTGATGCGGAAAGGTCAGGTCCGAGCCGCCGCCGTGGATGTCGATGCGCTCACCCAGGTGCTTGCGGATCATCGCCGAGCACTCGATGTGCCAGCCGGGCCGGCCACGGCCCCAGGGGCTGTCCCAGCCGGGCAGGTCGTCACCCGAGGGTTTCCACAGCACGAAGTCCTTGGCATCACGTTTGTAGGGCGCGACCTCCACCCGCGCGCCGTCCAGCATGTCCTCCAGCGAGCGATGCGAAAGGCTGCCGTACTCCGGGTCGGACGGCACGTCGAACAGCACGTGGCCGTCCGCCTCGTAAGCATGGCCGCGCTCGATGAGTGCCTGGATCATGTCGATGATTTCGGCGATGTGGCCGGTTGCCCGGGGCTCGACGGTCGGGCTGAGCACACCGAGGGCGGCGATGTCACGCTCGTACTCGGCTGCGTAGCGGTCCGCGAGGACCTGTATGGCTTCGCCATTGGCCCGGGCGGCCGCGTTGATCTTGTCGTCGACGTCGGTGATGTTGCGGGCGTAAACCACCTCGGGATAGAGCAGACGCAGCAGCCGGAACAGCACGTCGAACACCACGGCCGGGCGGCCGTTGCCGATGTGTACCAGGTTGTAGACGGTCGGCCCGCACACGTACATGGTGACGCGCCGGGGATCGATGGGAGTGAAGCGTTCCTTGCGGCCGCTCAGGGTATTGTGCAGATAGAGGTCCATGGGCTGTTCCGTCGTGTCGTTGGCTCTGATCGGGTTGGCGCGACGAGCGGGGCCCGCGGCGCGGGCTCAGGCGGCGGCGCGCTGCTCAGCGCAGCGGGCAGGAACAGCAGTACAGAACCGGGTGCTTCATGGCGCGCGATTATAGGTCACTGTGGCGCCGTGGTCACTCGCACCTGCTGGCCCTCCACCTTCAGATAGAAGCAGCTCGGGCGGTTGGTGTGGCAGGCTGGACCGGTCTGCTCCACCAGCAGCAGGATGGCGTCGCCGTCGCAGTCCAGGCGCAGCTCCCGCAGCGCCTGCAGGTGTCCCGAGGTCTCGCCCTTGCGCCACAGGGTCGCGCGGCTGCGCGAGTAGTAGCAGGCATAACCCTCGGCAAGGGTGCGCTCGATGGCCGCCCGGTTCATCCATGCCAGCATCAGCACCTCACGGCTGCCTGCATCCTGTGCCACGGCGGGCACCAGGCCGTCGGCGTTGAAGCGGATGTGGCCCAGCACCTCGGCCAGCGGCCGTACGCTGTCCACGGGCGCGGATTCCAGCTCCTGGAACATCAGTTGCTCCCGAAACTGCGCTGCAGGTATTCGTACACCGCGCGCATCGCCATGGCCTCGCCGCCTTCCGGCCGGCCCGGACGCGCACGGGTGTTGAACGCCATGATGTCGAAGTGCACCCAGGGCACGTCGCCGACGAACTTCTGCAGAAACAGCGCGGCCGTGATGGCGCCGCCGTAAGGAACGCTGGCGGAATTCACGGTGTCCGCGACCTTGCTTTCGAGTTTGTAGGTGTAGGGCTGATGCAGCGGCAGCCGCCACACGGTGTCGTCGAGAGCCTCACCGCAGCGGTAGATGCCCTCCGCGGCGGCGTCGGAGTTGCTGAACATCGCGGCAATCTCCGCGCCCACGGCCGAGCGTGCCGCGCCGGTCAGGGTCGCGAAGTCGATCATGAGCGCGGGCTCTTCTTCCGCGGCCAGCGCCAGCGCGTCGCAAAGTACCAGCCGCCCCTCGGCGTCGGTGTTGTCGATTTCCACCGTCAGGCCCTTGTAGGTGGGCAGGATGTCACCGGGACGGTAGGCGTTGCCGGAGATGGCGTTCTCCACGGCCGGAATCAGCACGCGCAGGCGCACGGGCAGCTGCCGGGCCATGATCAGCTGCGCGAGGCCGAGGACGTGAGCGGCCCCGCCCATGTCCTTCTTCATCGTGCGCATGTTGCTCGCCGGCTTGATGTCCAGCCCGCCGCTGTCGAAGCACACACCCTTGCCCACCAGCACCACCAGGGGATGAGCGGAGTCGCCCCAGGTGATGTCGATCAGGCAGGGCGCGTCGCTGGCCGCGCGTCCCACTGCGTGAATGGCGCACAGATTGCGGTCGAGCAGCTCGTCACCCACGATTACGCTGCAGTCGGCGCCATGCACCGCGGCCAGTTCCATGGCCTCGGCGGCGAGGTGCGAAGGCAGCATGTCGGCGGCGGGGGTATTGATCAGATCGCGCACCAGGTTGCTCGCGTCCACGGCATCGGCGATGAATGCCTGGTCTGCGTCGGCGGGCAGCAACAGCTGCGCCGGCTCGCGATCGGCGGACTTGTAGCGCTGATACTGGTACGCGCCAAGGCCCCAGCCGAGCAGCTGCAGCTCGCTGACCGGTCCGTCGATGCGATAGACGCCCGGGGGCAGGGTGCGCGGCAGCCCCCCCAGAGTCGCCAGGTTGTCCGCACCGTCCCAGCCGACCGCGACGGACGCCGGCAGACCGCTGGCGTCGGGCAGCCAGGTCGTCTGCCCGGGCTTCGCTTGAAAACCGGTGCGCCGCAGCCAGGCTTGCGCGGTTTCCGGCAGCCCTTCCGTCCAGCGCTCCAGCGCTTCGGTGCTGACCAGGCAGATGGGTGTGGCCGCCTCGCTGGTGGTGGTTACGAATGCATCGGTCATGGGGCTCGCGGTCCAGTGAAAGCGGCAGATGGTCTATGATGCCCGGATCACGTGCAAGCGGCTCCGGATCCGGTATGACGATGCAACGCGCAGCGACGGCAGTGCTCATCACCCTGCTTCTGGCCACCGCCGCCGGCAGCAGCGTGCAGGCCCGTACCAGCAAGCCCATCATCCATGCCAGGCACTGGATCGCCCTGACCGGCAAACCGCTGGCCGCCACGGCGGGTGCCAGGATGTTCGAGCGCGGCGGCAACGCGGTGGACGCGGCCTGCGCCATGCTGGCGGCAACGGCGACCATGTTCGATGTGCTCAGCTGGGGCGGCGAGACGCAGGCGCTGATCTACCATCCCGGGCTCGAAAAGGTCATCGCGATCAACGCCCTCGGCGTGGCGCCTTCCGGCGCGACGCCCGAATTCTTCCAGTCCCGCGGCATGGCTGTTCCTCCCGAGTACGGTCCGCTGGCGGCGGTGACGCCCGGCACGCCGGGCGGGCTGCTGGTGATGCTGGCCGAGTACGGGCGCCTGAGCCTCGCAGAAGTGCTGGCGCCCGCCATCGAGATGGCGCGCGGTTACCCCATGGAAGCGCAGACGGCCGACAGCATCGAGAACATGAAGGAGGAGATCCGCAAGTGGCCGTACTCGCGCGAGCTGTTTCTGGTGCACGAAGGCGATGCCCGGGAAGCGCCGCGCGCGGGCGAGCTGTTCAAGCAGCCCGATCTGGAGCGGACCCTGAATCAGCTGGTCAGTGCGGAGCGCGAGGCACTGGCGGCGGGCAAGTCCCGTCAGGAGGCCATCCATGCCGCCTACGAACGTTTCTATCGCGGCGACCTTGCCGCGGAGTTCGTGCGCGCGTCGCGGGAGCTCGGCGGGCTGCATACGCTCGAGGACCTCGCCAGCTGGCAGGTGCACATCGAAGAGCCGGTCATGACGACCTACAAAGGTCTCGAGGTCTACAAGCTCGACAGCTGGGTTCAGGGGCCGGTGATGCTGCAGGCGCTGAACATGCTCGAGCAGCTGGACCTCAAGGCGCTGGGCTACAACAGCGCGCGCTACGTGCACACCCTGTATCAGGTGTTCAACCTGGCGTTCGCCGACCGCGACTTCTACTACGGCGATCCCTACTTTCCGCCGGAAGAGCCCATGGAGGGGCTGCTGTCGAAACGCTATGCGAAGGCACGCCTGGCCGGGCTGAACGGCGAGCGTAACGACCCGCTGGTGAAACCGGGTGATCCCTACCGCTATCAGCATGGGGAGAATCCCTTCACGGAATATCTGCGCAGCTGGACCAACGCCGCGGATCCCGGCACCGGCGTCATGCCGCCCTGGCAGCAGGCGAGCCTGGACAGCGAGCTGCACGATCAGCAGTTCCTCGCCGGCACCACGTCGATTCAGGCAGCGGACGCTGAAGGCTGGGTGGTGTCCGTGACGCCGTCGGGCGGTTGGATTCCAGCGGTGATCGCAGGCCGTACCGGCGTCGGCATGAGTCAGCGTATGCAGAGCTTCGTGCTCGATCCGGCCCAGAATCCCTACAACGTGGTCGCTCCCGGCAAGCGCCCGCGCGCCACCCTGACCCCCGGGCTGGTGCTCGAGAACGGCAAACCGCTGCTGTCGTTCGCCGTGCAGGGCGGCGACTCGCAGGATCAGAACCTCGTGCAGTTCTTTCTCAACATGGTGGAGTTCGGCATGAACGTGCAGCAAGCCGCGGAGGCGCCCAATTTCTGGAGCTTCCAGATGCGCAACTCGTTCGGCGACCATCGCGCCCAGCCGGGACGCGTGCTGCTCAACGACAGCATGCCGGCCTGGGTGCGCGCCGAGCTCGTGAAGATGGGTTACCTTCCGGAGTATCGCGATCGGACTTCTGGCCCGATCAACGCCATCTACTTCGATCAGCAGCAGGGCACGTTTCAGGGCGGCTCGAGTGATTTCGGCGAAGACTACGGCATCGGCTGGTAGGTGCGGCCACGTCGGGATGAGCGCGTGAAGCAGGACGTCACCATCACCTACGTCGAGCTCCTGGATCCGGGCCAGCTGCGCCCGGCCAAGCCGGCGCGCGTGGCCTACCAGCTCATGCAGGTGGAAGACCCGACCCCGGAGTACAACCGCTATCTCTACGCGACGGTGGGCGCGGACTGGGTCTGGCAAGACCGCCTCGGCTGGTCGCGTGCGCGCTGGCAGGAGTCTCTCAGCCGCCCCGGTCACGAGACCTGGGTGGCCTATGTGCGCGGTGCACCGGCCGGCTACTTCGAGCTGGAGCCGGACGATCCGGGCTCTGTGGAGATCGTCTACTTCGGCCTGCAGCCTCCCTACATCGGCAGCGGTCTGGGCGGAGCGCTGCTCAGCGATGCCGTCGCGCGCGCCTGGCAGATCGGCGCGCGCCGGGTGTGGCTGCACACCTGCAGCCTGGACCACCCGGCGGCACTGCCCAACTACCTGGCCCGCGGTTTCCGGCAGTACGATCAGGTCACGATCCGACAGGAGCTGCCCGATGCACCGCTGCAGCCCTGGCCGGGCTGGAACTGAAGGCTGGCGCGACCTTCAGAACGTCACCTTCGCTTCCGGCTGGGCGGCCATAGCCTGGTCCTTCGCGTACAGGTCGCGCACGCTCCGCTCGTTCTTCAGGTAGTCCCACTGCAGGGTGATGGCGAAGGCCGAGTTTTTCGGTCCCGCCACCATGTACGGCGCGCCAGCCACGCGCAGGGCGGCGATGATGTTGTCGAGCCCTCCGCTGATCTGTTTGTTGTAGGCGAGATTCTGCGTCATTCCGGGCTTGAACAGGTCGTACCAGAGCATCTGACGGATCGAGTCGTACGGGGGCTCGGGTTGGGCGGTATCGAGAATGTGCGCGATCTGGTCGCGCGGCAGCAGGCCGGCGTCGACCCACGTGGGCTGACTGTGCGCCGCGGAGTAGCCCTGCACCTTGCCGGCGGCGGCGGCGGCAGAGTAATTGGGCGTGCCGTACTGGGTTTTCGCCTGCTCGCGGAGCGCGTCCCAGTTCACCGTTTCGCCGCCCATGAAGGCCATGGCGTACTCGATTCCGGAGACGTAGCGCGACTCCTTGTCCTGCATCGTGGGCGGCATCGCCGCGGGCGAGCCGTTGCCCGGATATGCGGGCAGCTCGGCGCGCATTTCCGCGGACGGCTTGGCGACGTGCAGGGTCATGCTCAGGCGCCGGATCACGCGGTAGCCCGGCAGCTGCATCAGATTGCTCTGCTCCGCGGAGGACACCCAGCGCTGCTGGCCTTCGGCCTCGATGAGCAGCATGGAATAGTTGTACGACAGCGGCCCCGGACTGACGTAGCTGAAACCCTCGTCGAGCAGCGCCCGGTGTGCCTCCGGCAGTGGCTGCCCGAGATAGGCCCCGCGCAGCACGACGTCCCTGACCGGCGAGCCTTCTGTGCTGACGTAGGGCCAGCGCTGCATGAGCCAATCGGTGGAGTTGATCAACGGTTCCGACTTTGCGGAGGCGCCCACCGCGACGGCGGGCGACTTGGCAGGGGGCGCCACCGCCTTGCCCGGCTGCGGGGTCGAGGGTTGTGAGCCGGCCTCGTCATGGGGCGCGGCAGGTGCAGCGGCTGCGTCGCCGGAGCTCTGACTCGGGGAGCTCTGATCCGGCGCTGTTTCGGTGCCGGGCAGCTGGATCTCGTCCACGGGCAGCTCCGGGGCCGCTTCCTGCACGATCTCCCGTGCCTTCTGCTTGATCTTGTCGAAGATCCCGGCGCTCGCGGGGGCAGCCAGCAGCAGCCCGATCAGCGTGAGCGCGCTCAGAATCTGCGTCCGATGTCGTTCGGTGCGACGCATCCCATCTCTCCTGTGTCTTGTGCAGATGTCATGCCCGGCGCCCTCGGCAGCGGACGGGTTTGTGCGTTCGATGGCGAATCGCGCAGAAACACAGGGTGCGCAGCGCCCGGGCGCGGCGCATCGACAGTTAGCGGCAGAAGTCGGCAGTAGTCGCAGTCAGGCGCGCGCGGCGCGGATTCAGGGCTTCAGAGCGTGCGGATGGGCACGTCGCCGCGGACGGGCCGGTGCGGAGAGGGCGTGTTCAGGCCCAGATTGTTCTGCTCCAGAATGCGGTCGGCGCGATAGCTCGAGCGCACCAGCGGGCCGGACGCCACCTCCAGAAAACCGAGCTCCAGCCCCCATTCCCGGTAGCGCTGGAACTCGTCCGGGTGTACCCAGCGGGCCACGGGCAGGTGGTTCAGGGTCGGACGCAGGTACTGACCCAGGGTAAGGATGTCCACGGCATGTTCACGCAGGTCTATCATGGCCTGTCGGATCTCGGCGTCCGCCTCCCCCAGACCCAGCATCAGGCTGGATTTGGTGAGCACGTGGGGCTGGCAGGCTTTTGCATGGGCCAGCACGTCCAGGGTCTGCTGATAGCCGGCGCGACGGTCACGCACCACGTGGGTGAGCCGGCGCACGGTCTCCAGGTTCTGAGCGAACACCTCGAGGCCCGAGCCGACCACCGTCTCGATGGCGGCCCGTGCACCCGAGAAATCCGGGGTCAGCGCCTCGACGGCCGTCTGCGGATTCAGCGCCTTGATGGCGCGCACGCAGGCGGCGTAGTGGGCCGCGCCGCCGTCGGCCAGATCGTCACGATCCACGGAAGTCAGCACCACGTAGCGCAGCCCCATCAGACGCACGGACTCCGCCGCGTGCGCAGGTTCGTCCGGATCCAGCCGGCCCCTGGGGTTGCCCGTGTCCACTGCGCAGAAACGGCACGCGCGCGTGCACACGGCGCCCATGAGCATGATGGTGGCCGTGCCGTTGTTCCAGCACTCGCCGATGTTGGGGCAGTGGGATTCCTCGCAGACCGTGGCCAGGCGATGGGTTTTTACGGTCTCGCGCACGGCCTGATAGCGTTCGCCGCCACCGATGCGCACCCGCAGCCACGGCGGCTTGCGCCCGCCGGGCTGCTGCGCGTCGGCATTGCGTTTGACGCCGTCCTTGATGGCGGTGACGCCGGATTCGGTCCGGAACTTCTCGCCGCTCTTAACCGTGTCGCTCATGGCGCCCGATTTTACTCCGATTGCGCGGGCAACGCCTGAATGGAGCGCAGTACCTGGCGCGCCACGCCCTCGCGCTGCGGCAGATCGCTCGCGCCGTTGCGCATCTCCATGTTCAGCGCGAAGAACACCGGGCCTTCCGGCCACTCGATCCAGCCCACCCACCAGCCCACCTCGGGCTCGACGCTGCTCGACCAGCCGCTCTTGGCGCGCAGGATCCAGTCGCGCCCGGCCTCGACGATCATCAGGTCCTTCACCAGGCGCTGCTGCTCGACGTGAAAGGGCAGCTGGTTGCGGTACAGGCGCTGCAGCAGCGTGAGCTGTTCGAACGCCGAGATTCGCAGCGCGCCGTCCAGCCAGAAGCGGTCGATGCCCCCCGACGGATCAGCGTTGCCGTAGTCGATGAGCTGCAGATAGTGCCGCTCGTCGTCCTCGCCGATGGCCCGGGCGAAGCCCTGATAGACCCAGACCACGGAATTGCGCAGCGCCGAACGCAGCGTCTGATCCCGATTCCAGGCGGGCACGTCACGCGCGACCCCGTCCCAGCGGAACACCTGGAACTCGTCGCGCGCCACGCCCGCATCCAGCGCGAACAGCGTGTGCGGGATCTTGAAGGTGGACGCCGGCACGAACCGGACGCCCGCACGCTCCCGGTCATGCACCCACAGGCGCCCAACGCGCTCGTCCGCCACCGCGATGGTGCCGGTAACGGCGCGCTCGGCAAACAGCGCCGCCCAGTCGTCCCGCTCCTGCCACTGCGCAGCGAGCGCCTGCGCCGTGTAGAACAGAAACAGATAACTGATCAAAACACGCACCGGCAAGCCTCCGAAATCCGTTGCCGAATCAGCGAGTCTACACCGGGCGGTTCAGCGCATCAGCGTGAGCCGGAGTCGAGTTCAATTGAAAACCTGGGATGAGGCAGCTGCGTCGGGCTTCCGGCATGGGTCGCTCGGCCTCGCCCGCGCCTCCGGCGTCGCTACACGGCGCTCGCCGACCCATGCCGGAAGCCCGACGCAGCAGCCTGGCCACGTACACGGCAACCCGGCCCCTGACCTTGCCGCCGTGCACCAACCCGACAACCCGACAGAGGCGACCGAGCGCCCGTTGCGCCCCGCCACAGGCTCCCGCTAAGCTCGAGCCCAGGGAAGGGAGTCGCAAATGTCGGACGTCGTCGCGCGACCGCCGGTAACGGCCAAGGTCCGCTGGTTGTACGGAATCGGTTCGGCCGCCTACGGGGTCAAGGACAACGGATTCTCTTACTTCCTGCTGTTCTACTACAACCAGGTGCTCGACCTCCCGGGCGCCTACGCCGGTCTCGCCATCCTCATCGCCATGCTGTTCGACGCGGTGTCGGATCCCATCGTCGGTCTCTGGTCGGACAACACCCGCTCGCGCTGGGGACGGCGCCATCCGTTCATGTACGCCTCAGCGTTTCCGGTTGCGTTCGTGTACTTTTTTCTGTGGAACCCGCCGGCGCTGTCCGAGTTCGGGTTGTTCGTCTACCTCACGGTGGCGAGCGTGCTGGTGCGGTTTTTCATCACGCTCTACGAAATCCCTTCGAGCGCCATCGTCGCCGAGCTCACCGACGACTACGACGAGCGCACGCGCATGCTCAGCTACCGCTACATGATGGGCTGGTACGGCGGCCTGGCCATGGCGGTGCTGAACTGGGGCGTGTTCATGGTGGCCTGGGGGGCGGGATCCGCCACGACCTACAAGGTCTACGGCAGCATCGGCGCGGTGGTGATGCTGATCACGATCCTCGGCTCGTCGGCGGGCCTGCATCGCTACATTCCGTATCTGCAGCCACCGCCGCAGCGGACCTCCTATCGGTTTCTGGATCTGCTCGGCGACCTGAAGGTGACGTTGTCGAACCGCAACTTCGCGGCGCTGTTCTTCGCGGGCCTGTTCGCCGCCATCGGTGCCGGTGTGGCCACCAACTTCGATACCTACATGGTCACGCACTTCTGGGAAATCGCGCCGGAGAACTGGCGTTGGGTGATCGGGTCGCTGTTCATCGCGGCCATGCTGCCGCTGTTCTTCGCGCCGCTGATCACACGCCGCTGGGACAAGAAGCGCAGCGCCATGGGCATCTATGCGTTTCAGATCGTGTTTTCCGCGCTGCCGGTGCTTCTGCGTCTGTCCGGCTGGTTTCCGGACAACGACAGCCCCTGGCTGTTTCCGATCATCTGGGTTCACACCATCATCAATGTTGCGGTGATCGTGAGCTTCGGTATCGTGCAGTCGTCCATGCTGGCGGACGTCGTCGAGCACAGCCAGGCGACCACCGGCCGCCGCGAAGAGGGGCTGTTCTTCGCATCGCGCTCGTTCGCGCAGAAGGCAACCTCCGGAGTGGGCGCCTTCATTGCCGGTGTGGCGCTGGATCTGATCAGCTTTCCCCGCGGTGCGCCGCTCGGCACGGTACCGGCGGAAACGGTCTGGGATCTGGGCTTCATCTACGGCCCGGTGCTGATGGTGTTCTATCTTTCGGCGCTGATCTGCATCGGCTTCTACCGGATCACCCGCGTCGGTCACAATCACCGTGCCGAAAGGCTGCGCACCGGTGCGCCGGTGGGTTCGGTCATCGACTGAACCATGGCTGCCGTGGCGGGCGCGCCCCGCGGGACCGCGAGCAGGAGGGACAGGCAGTGAGCCAGGCAAAGGATCGGGGGGTTCTGGTAACCGGCGGGGCAGGCGGTATTGGTCGTGCCATTACCCTGGGGCTGCTGGCGGCGGGCTACCGCGTGGGTGTGCTGGACATCAGCGCCGCGGCCCTGGCGGAGCTGCGCGATGCCGCAGCCGAGCGGCTACCCGCAGCCGTGAGCAAGCTGCACACGTACGCGACGGACATCACCGACTACGGTGCGGTCGAGGCTGCGGTCGGGTCGTTTGCCGACGCCGCGGGCGAGATATGGGGTCTGGTGAACAACGCCGGCTGGGACGCGGCGTGCCCGTTCGTGGACACCGATCCGTCGCAGTGGCGCAAGGTGGTGGACATCAACCTGTACGGCCCGCTCAATGTGACGCATCTGGTTGTGCAGCGGCTGGTGGCGGCCGGGCGGGGCCGCGTGGTGAGCATCGCCTCGGATGCGGGACGCGTCGGCTCGTCGGGCGAGGCCGTTTACTCGGCTGCCAAGGGCGGCATCATCGCGTTCATGAAGACGCTGGCGCGCGAGCATGCGCGCCAGGGCATCACCTTCAACAGCATCTGTCCGGGACCGACCGACACGCCGCTGCTCGCCGGCTTCGATGCCAGCGGGCGCCTGCAGGAAGCGCTGCAGCGGGCCATACCCATGCGGCGGCTGGCTCAGCCGGACGATTTTCCGGCGCTGGTCGCCTACTTCCTGAGCGATCAGGCCGGCTACGTCACCGGACAGGTGATCAGCGTATCCGGCGGTCTGTCCATGCACGGTTGAAACAGGAGTTCTCATGTCCGAAGAGTTCACCGACCTGATCTATGAGGTCGCCGACGGTGTCGCGACCATCACCATGAATCGGCCGCGCGTCTACAACGCGTTCCGGCCGCAGACGGTCATCGAACTGCTCGAGGCCTTCTATGCCGCGGGCTGGGATCGCGACGTCGGCGCCATCGTGCTCACCGGCGCCGGCGGCAAGGCGTTCTGTACCGGCGGGGACCAGTCCGATCACGACGGCGGCTATGGCGCCGGCAACGTGCGCGGGGCCATAGGCATGCCGGTGGAGGAGCTGCACGCGGTGATCCGCGACGTGCCCAAGCCGGTCATTGCGAAGGTGCGAGGCTACGCGATCGGCGGAGGCAACGTGCTCGCGACGCTCTGCGACCTCACCATCGCCAGTGAGACCGCGATCTTCGGTCAGGTCGGTCCGAGCATGGGCTCGGTCGATCCTGGATTCGGTACAGCCTACCTGGCCCGGGTCGTGGGCGAGAAGAAGGCGCGCGAGATGTGGTACCTGTGCCGTCGCTACAGCGCCCAGGAAGCGCTGGCCATGGGCCTGGCGAATGCGGTGGTGCCCGACGATCAGCTCGATGCCGAGGTCGCTCGCTGGTGCCAGGAGCTGGTGGCAAAGAGCCCCACCGCCATCGCCATCGCCAAAAAATCGTTCAATGCCGACAGCGACAACATCAAGGGAATCGGCGGCCTCGGCATGCAGGCGCTGCGCCTGTACTACGAGACGGAGGAGTCCAGGGAAGGCGTGGCGGCTCTGGGCGAGAAGCGCAAGCCCGACTTCCGCAGGTTCGTGCGCTGAGGCCTGCTCAGCGGCCGGCGCTGCCGAGCTTGCGCATGCGCGCCAGCCAGCGCTCGCGCATGCCGCGATCCGATTCCTCCACCATGCCGAACAGGCTTTCGCGGATCGGGCGGATGCCGGCAAACTTGAGGATGTTGCGTTCCAGACTCTTCAGGCTGTGCGCGCCGAAATACCAGCGGTACGCACTTGCCGGCATGCCCATGGTGATCACCACACGGGCCGATCGGCCGGTGAGCTTCCGGTCGAAGCGTCCGCTCGGCAGCCGCTGAAACGCGAACTCGTAGCGGAACACCTGCTCGAGAAAACCTTTCAGCAGCGCCGGCATGGTGCCCAGCCACAAGGGGTAGAACAGCACCAGGTGGTCGCTCGAGCGGATCACCGATTGTGCCTCCTCGATGCTCTCCGGCAGGTCGCTGTCGGTGAACTGCTCCTGGTTGCGGATGAGCGGGAAGCTGAGTTCCGCCACCGTGATCGTGCGCACCTCGAATCCGGCCTGCTCGGCGCCGTTGCGATAGGCGTCGGCCAGCGCGTGGCACAGGTGGGTCTGCGAGGGGTCCGGGTGACCCTGGATGATCGCAATTCGATGCGGCATGTCGTCGCTCCTCTTGGATCTAACCGCCGCGGGTCACGCGCCGGATCAGGCTGTGTCGGACCATGACTGCAGCTCCAGCACGTTGCCTTCCGGGTCGGTCATGTAGCACCAGGTGACCCGGGCTCCGGTCCTGGTGGTGAGCTCGACGATCTGGCCTACCTCAGCGCCCCCGTGCGCGCGCACCAGTTGGGCCGCGGCGGGTACGTCGTCCACCTCGAATGCGATGTGACCGAAGCCGGGCCGGTTCACCGCCACCGCAGGGCGCGATTCCAGCTGGTCGTAGCTGTAGATTTCGAGCGTCGGGCCGCCCGCGTCGAATCCGGGCAGCAACAGGTGCGCCCCGCGCAGGCGTGCCCCGTTGAGCGCGGTGCCGGCGTCGAGCGCGGCCCCCTGGTAGTCGCGTTCCGGTGGCACCATCCTGCAGCCGAAGACCTCGGTGTAGAACGCCGCCAGGCGCTGCCAGTCCCGGGCGATCAGGTTGGTGTGTACGTAGCGGGCTTTCATGCAGCTGGCCCGGCCTCGGCTTCGCCGGTGCTCTGGAACTGCAGTGTGTGCAGCGTGTAGTACAGACCTTCGCGCGCCAGCAGCTCTTCATGGGTGCCGAGTTCTTCCACGCGTCCATGATTGAGCACCAGCACGCGATCGGCCTCCTGAATGGTCTGCAGCCGGTGCGCGATGATGATACTGGTGCGCCCGGCGGTCAGCTTTCTCAGCGCGTCCTGAATCAGCAGCTCGGTCTCGGTGTCGATGCTGGCGGTGGCCTCGTCGAGCACCAGAATTTCCGGATCAGCGGCCAGCACGCGCGCGAATGCGAGCAGCTGGCGCTGGCCCTGGGACAGGTTCTGCCCCCGTTCGGACAGCTCCGTGTCGTAGCCGTCGCGCAGCGCGCTGATGAAGCCGTGGGCATTGACGCGGCGGGCCGCGGCTTCGGCCTGCTCGCGCGTGATCAGCGGATCGCCGAGGGCAATGTTGTCGTAGATCGTGCCCGAAAAGATGTGGAAATCCTGCAGCACCACACCGATGCGCTTGCGCAGATCCCGGGTGTGGATCCGGTTCAGGTCGATTCCGTCGAGAAAGATGCAGCCGTCGTCGAAGTCGTAGAAGCGTCCAAGCAGTCGGATCAGCGTGCTCTTGCCGGAGCCCGTGGGTCCGACGATGGCCAGCTTCTCGCCCGGCGCGATGCTGAAGGAGACATGGCGCAGTATCGGCACGTCGGGATCGTAGGCGAAACTCAGATCTTCGAACCGAACCTCGCCTGAGAGCCGCGCCGGCAGAGTCGCGGGCTGCACGGGCTCGTGGACCTTCTCATCCCAATCCAGCGCCTGAAAGATGCGCTCGCCGCTGGCCATGGCCCGGAACAGGATGTTGGTCTGCTCCCCGAGTGCCACGATGGGATAGAACAGCATATCGATGAAGCGGGTGAACAGGATCACCTCGCCCAGGGTAAGGCTGTTCTGCACCACCGCGCCGCCGCCGTACCAGATGACCACGCCGATGCCGAGGTGCGACATGCTGTCGGTAAAGGCGCCGTACAGCGTCTCCGCGCGCATGCTCTTCAGCTCCCAGCGCCGGTTCTCCTCGTTGATGCGGGTGTAGCGTTCCAGGTTGTAGCGCTGCCGTTCCGAGAGCTGCACCACCTGCAGGCCGGCCAGGTTCTCCTGCAGATTCTGATTCAGCGCCGAGACACTCTGGCGCACCATGCGGAACAGCTGGCGCGTGGTGCGGCGGAACAGCCAGGTGACCGAGCCCATCACCGGCAGTGCCAGCAGCAGCATCAGCGTCAGGTGCACGTCCATGGCCAGCATGATGGTCAGCGCCACGAAGAACGGCACGAACTCGCCGACCAGGGTGCCGATACCACGCAGCAGCTCGTAGAGCGCTTCCACGTCGTTCGTCACCCGGGTCATGACTCGACCCACGGCGACACGGTCGTAGAACGACGATGGGCGCGTTTCGAGATGGCGGAACAGGTCCATGCGCAGATCGCGGAGGCTGTTGATCACGGAGCTGATCAGGGTCACCCGGTGGGCATGCCCGGCGACCGCCCAGCCCAGCTGCAGCAGCGCGTAGAGCAGGCAGGCCGTCACCAGCGGATGGACCCCGAGCACGCCCGTGAGCCAGTCGTTGAGGTCGATCATGCCCAGGTCCGGGCGGTCCGGGTCGGTCTCGCCCTTGATGATGTGGTCGATCACCACCAACGACAGAACCACCGGCATCAGCACCTGCAGGGTGGAAGCGAGCAGAATCAGCAGCGCGCTGACGCTCACCGTGACGCGATAAGGCTTCAGCCAGCGCAGCAGGCGCCGCAGCAGCTGCAGGTTCAGCACTGCGCCGGAGAGCTCCGCCTCGAACATCGAGTAGTCGCGACGCGCAGGCGCGGCGGATTCAGGAGTGCGGGCCGCCATCAGCCGGGTACTCCGACGAGTTCGTAGTCGGAGTCGTCGGCGCCTTCGCGCTGGATGCGTTCCAGCTCCGCATACAGACCACCCGCGGCGAGCAGCTGCTCGTGGCTGCCCACTTCGGCGATGCGCCCTTCGCTCAGCACGACGATGCGGTCGGCGTGCCGAGCCGTGGACACGCGATGCGAAACCAGAATGGTGGTCTGTCCGCCGCGCAGGCGTTCGAGCTCCGAGAGGATGTGCTCCTCGGTTTCGGTGTCCACGCTCGAGAAGCAGTCGTCGAGCACCAGCACCGGTGCCCGACGGATCAGCCCGCGCGCCAGTGTGGCGCGCTGCTTCTGGCCTCCGGACAGCGTGACGCCGCGCTCGCCCACAACCGTGTCCATGCGTTCCGGAAACTCTTCGATGGTGTCCTTGAGGTCAGCCGAGCTGGCGGCTTGCCAGATGAGCTCCAGGGCGCGGGCGGGATCGTCGTAGGTCAGGTTGTTGCGCAAGGGTTCCCCGAACAGAAACGGATCCTGGGGCACCATCGCGATCTGTCCGCGCAGTTGCGACAGGGGATAGTCGCGCACGTCGTGGCCGTCCACGAGCACGGCGCCGGGCGGCGGGTCGAGCAGCCTTACCAGCAGCTTCAGCAGGGTGGTCTTGCCGGCGCCTACACGCCCCATGATGGCGATGGACTCGCCGCGGCGGATGCGCAGCGTGATGTCCTCGAGCGCAGGTGAGCGCCCCTGCTCGTACTGAAAGCTCAGGTGGCGGAACTCGATGTCCCCGTTGATCACCGCGGGCGCCGCGCCGCTGGGCCGGTCCTCGATTTCCGGGGGCAGGTTCAGCACCTCGAACAGCCGGTCGCTGGCCACCGCGGCGCGCTGGAACAGGTTGATGATGAAACCGGCCACGCGGAACGGCTGCACCACCATGTTGACGTACATGAAGAACGCCACCAGGGCGCCGATGCTGAGCTCGCCCTGCAGCACCAGATTGCCACCATAGCCCAGAATGGTGATGGAACAGATGGCGGCCAGCGAAGGCATCCAGGCCATCATCATGGAGTTGATCCAGGCCTGACGGTAGAACGCGTCGGCGTAGGACTGATTGATCGCGCCGAATCGGCGGATCTCGTTTTCTTCCTGCACCATCGCCTGAATCGTGCGGATTCCGGACAGGTTCTCCTGCACCTGATCGGCGAGGCTCGACAGGCGGTCCTGCACGTCCCGCGACGCCACGCCCATCTGGCGTGCCGACCACTGTGCGTAGAAGAACACGAACGGCAACGGCGGCAGCAGCAGCAGGGTCAGGGCCGGCGAGTAGTAGAGCATGAAGCCGAAGCCCACCAGCGTCGCGTAGACAAGGATCACCAGCAGGATGGTGCCCATGGCGATTAGCCGCTGGATCAGGCTGATGTCCGCGATTGCCCGGGTCATCATGTCGCCGATGGTGTAGCGCGAGAAGAACCGACCGCCCTGATGCTGCAGTGCGCCGTACAGGGCCTGGCGCAGATCGTATGCTACGTGCTGACCGGTGCTGCGCACCGCGTAGCGGGCGTAGGTCACGACGGCGTAGCGCGCGACCACCGCGAGGAATATGCCGATGATGGGCAGCCCCAGCTCGATGCGTCCTGCGGCGATGCGATCGATGGACATGGCCAGAAACATCGGCACGAGCGCTTCCAGCACCCGCGATGCGCCGAAACCGGCGATGCCCAGGGTCAGGCGTCCCCGGTAAGGCAGCACGAATGGTTTCAGACGCAGGAGGGACTTCAGCACGCGGTGGCCTCAGAAGCTGGCGCTGTTGGGCACGCGCGGAAACGGGATCACGTCACGGATGTTTTCCATGCCGGTCATGTACAGCACCAGACGCTCGAGCCCGAGGCCGAAGCCCGCATGCGGCACGGTGCCGTAGCGGCGCAGGTCACGATACCACCACAGCTCGTCGCCCAGACCCTGCTCGGCCATGCGCGCATCCAGCACCGACAGGCGCTCCTCGCGCTGGCTGCCGCCCACGATCTCGCCCACGCCGGGCACCAGCACGTCCATGGCCGCGACGGTACGGTCGTCGTCGTTCAGGCGCATGTAGAACGCCTTGATCTCCTTGGGGTAGTTGACTACCACCACGGGGCCTTTGACGTGCTGCTCGGTGAGGTAGCGCTCGTGTTCCGACTGCAGGTCGAGTCCCCAGCGCACCGGGAACTCGAAGTCGACGCCGGCCCGCTCGAGAATGCGGATCGCCTCGCTGTAGTCGATGCGCTCGAACGGCGTGCTGACCACGTGCTCGAGCCGGGCTATGGCGTCCTTGTCGATCCGCTCGGCGAAAAACGCCATGTCTTCCGGACAGCGGGCGAGCACCTCGCCGATCACCGACTTGAGGAAATCCTCGGCCAGGTCCGCGTTGTCACCGAGGTCGGCAAAGGCGATCTCGGGCTCGATCATCCAGAATTCCGCCAGATGGCGACTGGTGTTGGAGTTCTCGGCACGAAACGTGGGGCCGAACGTGTACACCTTGGACAGCGCGAGGCAGTAGCTTTCCACGTTCAGCTGCCCGGACACGGTGAGGTAGGTCTGGGTGCCGAAAAAATCCTGCAACCAGGGGTCGCCGCCCGACGCGGGGGCACCACGGTTTGCCAGATCCAGCGTCGAGACCCGGAACAGCGCGCCGGCGCCCTCGCAGTCGCTTGCGGTGATGATCGGCGTGTTGACCCAGCAGAAACCATTGGCGTCGAAGTACCGGTGCACCGCCTGCGCCACCGTATGGCGCACCCGGCTGATGGCGCCGAAGGTGTTGGTGCGCGGACGCAGGTGGGCGACGCTGCGCAGGTACTCGAAGGTGTGGTGCTTCTTGGCGATGGGATAATGTTCCGGATCCTCCACCCCGCCGAGCACGCGCACGGCGCTGGCCTTGACCTCGCACTCCTGACCCCGACCCTCGGATGCCACCACCGTGCCGTCGATGGACACCGAGCAACCGGTCGAGAGCTCCGCGATCTCGCTGCCGTAGTTGGGCAGGCTGTCGTCGGCTACCGCCTGTACGTTGTCCAGGCATGAGCCATCGTTGACGTGAATGAACGAGAAGCCGCCCTTGGAGGTGCGGCGCGACCGGACCCAGCCGTTGATGGTGATGCTGGTGCCGATGGGAACGTCGCCGCGGAGAATCGACCTGATGGGGGTGTTGGACATTGCCGTGTGCGTGTTGAACGAATATGGAATCATAATGGAATTCACCGCCTGCTTGGATAAAGTGGCGTCGCCTCTGGTCAAATGTCCACTATGAACAGAACCGTGCTGATCGCCGCGCTGGTCGTGGCAGCCCTCGTGATCGTCGTCCTGCAGTTTCTCCCGGGCGGGTTTCCCGGTTTCGGATCGAAGCCGGAGCCGGCCGCGGAGCAGCAGACCGCGCCCGCCCCGCCGCCCACGCCGGGGTCGCAGCCAGGGTCGCAATCGGACGCGCAGGTACCGGTGAGCGAACCGGCACCACTCACCGTCGAGCCGGCAGCGGCGCCGCTGCCCCCGCTGGAGGAGAGCGATCCCCTGGTCGTGGAGGCGCTTGCGCCGCTCGGCGTGCCGCAGCCGTGGCTCGAGCAGGGTGATCTGCTGCGGCGCCTTGCCGTGGTGCTGGAAAATGCTGCCCGGGGTGACTATCCGCGTCGCCAGCTGGCATTCCTGGCGCCGGCGGGCGCGTTTCCCGTGATCGAGCGCGACGATCAATACCTGATGGATCCGGCCGGCTTCGCCCGCTACGACGGTTACGTAGCCCAGCTCGAACAGATGGATCCCGATGCGGTCGCGGCGCTGCTGGTGAAGGTGGAACCGCTGCTCGGGCAGGCCCTGGACGAGCTCGGCGAGCATGCCGACGGGCCGAGCCTGCTGGAATCCGCCATCGATGGGCTGCTGGCCGTACCCGTGCTGGAAGGCGATGTGGCGCTCGAGCGTCCCAACGTGCTCTACGTCTATGCCGACCCGGCGCTCGAGTCGCTGAAGCCGCTCCAGAAGCAGTTGCTGCGCACCGGGCCGGACAACGTGCGTCGGGTGCAGGCCTATCTGCGGCGACTGCGCGAGGCCGTCAGCAGCGCGCGCAGCGCATCCTGACCCGAACGGTGCCGAGCCCGCCGGCGGTACGGGTCTTCTCGTGGCGGCGCTGCCGGTGGTGATTCAGTCTTCGTCCGCGAGCGCGATCCGGCCCGGGTCGCGCACTTTCTCCAGATCCACGCTCGACTTGAACGGCGTGTGGGCTTCGACGTAGCGGATGTCCTCGCGCACGTATTCGCGTTCGCGTTCCAGAAAGTCGGCGACCGCGCGGCGGAAACCGGCGTCGCGGATCCAGTGTGCGCTGTAGGTGGGTTCGGGCAGGTAGCCGCGCACGACCTTGTGGCCGCCCTGGGCGCCCGCTTCGACCCGCTTCAGCCCGCGCGCGATGGCAAAGTCGATGGCCTGGTAGTAGCAGGTCTCGAAGTGCAGAAACGGGTGGTCCTCGATGCAGCCCCAGTGGCGCCCGTACAGCGTGTCGCCGCCAATGAAGTTGAGGGCGCCGGCGACGTAACGCCCGTCGCGCCGGCACATGATCAGCAGCACGTCCTGGGCCATGCGCTCGCTCACCAGGCTGAAGAACTTGCGGGTGAGATAGGGTGAGCCCCACTTGCGTGAGCCCGTGTCGACGTAGAACCGGTAGAACGCGTCCCAGTGCGCCTCGGTGAGGTCGGCACCGGTCACCCACTCGATCTCGATGCCGCCTGCCAGCGCGTCACGGCGCTCGCGGCGCAGGTTCTTGCGCTTCTTCGAAGACAGCTCGGCGAGGAACTCCTCGAACGAGCGGTAGCCGGCATTGTGCCAGTGGAACTGCTGGTCCATGCGCTGCAGGTAACCCATCTCGCCGGCCAGTTGCCACTCCGCTTCCGGCAGAAAGGTGATGTGCAGCGAGGATACGTCGATCTGGTCGGCGACCTGCACGCAGGCTCCCAGCAGCAGGCGGCGCGTGGCGTCGCTGTCGTCACGTGCCAGCAGCCGCCGGCCGGTCGCCGGGGTGAAGGGGACGCTGCACTGCAGCTTCGGGTAATAGTGTCCGCCGGCCCGATGCCAGGCGTCGGCCCAGGAGTGATCGAACACGTACTCGCCGCGGGAGTGATTCTTGAGATACAGGGGCACCACGCCGAGCAGCACGCCGCCTTCCTCCAGGGCCAGGTGAAACGGCTGCCAGCCGGTGTCGGCCACAGCGCTGCCGCTGGCTTCGAGCGCGTCGAGGAACTCGTGGCGCAGGAACGGGTTGTACGCGGGAACGCCGCCGTCCGGGCCGGACTGCGGGTTGGCGCAGTCGTTCCAGCTGGCGGCGTCGATCTCGGCGATGCTGTGAAGAACTCTGGCGCTACGATCTGCCATGGCGTTCACGATAGCACCTTCCCCCCGCGCCCGGGAGATCGTTCGGCGGGCAGGGTCCCTGTGGCGGGCTGCGCCTCAGTAGATGCCCGCTTCGAGGCCGGCGGCCAGCGTCAGACCGAGCTCTTCGCTGCGCGCCAGGTGGGCCGCGGTGATCTCCCCTCTGGCTACGAGCGGCTCCTGGACTTCCACCAGGGGATATCCGTTGCCTATGCGGCGGATGGCGCGCAGGGCGCCGCTGCCGTCGTTCCCGGCGCTGATGAACACGCTGTAGGGCAGCGGCTGGATGCGTCCCTCCACCTCGTAGAAGGTACGGTCGAAGAAGTCCTTGAGGGCGCCCGACATGTAGCCGAAGTTCTCCGGCGTGCCGAGCAGCAGCGCGCCGGCCCAGAGCAGATCGTCGGCGCCCGCTTCCGCAGCACGCAGGCAGCGCACCGTCACGCCGCTCACCAGCTCGCTGGCCGCACCGCGGCGCGCGGCCTCGGCCAGGGCCCCGGTATTGCCGGTCTTCGAGTGGTAGACGATGAGCAGGTGCTTCATACGCGGGCAGGGTCGGGATAGGGAGGGCGGGGGAGCGCGGAGTATACTCGCCGCCAAGGAGAACTTCGATGCAGCTTGCCGACATAGAAGCGGCCCGGGCGCGAATCGCGGGTCAGGTGCTGTGCACGCCGTGCCTGCACAGCGCCACGCTGTCGCAGCTGACGGGCGCCGATCTCTACCTCAAATTCGAGAATCTGCAGTTCACCGCGTCGTTCAAGGAGCGTGGTGCGCTCAACTGCCTGCTGCAGCTCAGCGTCGCCGAACGCGCGGCCGGGGTCATCGCCATGTCCGCGGGCAACCACGCCCAGGCCCTGGCGTATCACGGCCGCCGGCTGGGTGTGCCCACCTGCATCGTCATGCCTCGCTACACGCCCAATGCCAAGGTAGCGCAGACGCGCGTCCATGGTGCCGAAGTGATTCTGCACGGCAGCCAGTTCGACGAGACCCTGAGCTTCACCGAGACCCTGGCGGCCGAACGGGGCCTGACACTGGTGCACCCGTTCGACGATCCCCGGGTCATGGCAGGCCAGGGAACGCTCGGTCTCGAGATTCTGGATCAGGTGAGCGACCTCGATTGCGTGGTTGTGCCCGTGGGCGGCGGCGGTCTGATCAGCGGCGTCGCCACGGCCGTCAAGGGCCGGCAATCCGGAATCGAAGTGATCGGCGTGCAGGTGGAGCGGTTCGCGGCCGCCCATGACGCCTTCCATGGACTGCCCGGGCGGGTCGGTCCCGCGGCCACCGTGGCCGAGGGGATCGCCGTCAAGTCGCCCGGCCGCAACACCCTGCCGGTGATCCGCGAGTGTGTCGACGACATGCTGATGGTGCGCGAGGAGGACGTCGAGCAGAGCATCTTCATGCTGCTCGAGATCGAGAAGACGTTGGTGGAGGGGGCCGGCGCTACCGCCCTGGCGGCGGTGCGCTGCGCGCGCGAGCGCTTTCGCGGCAAACGCACGGTGCTGATATTGTCCGGGGGCAACATCGACATGATGATCCTCTGCTCCGTGCTGCAGCGCGGCCTGGTGCGAACCCGGCGGCTGGTGCGTTTCCGGGTTGAGATCCCCGATGTGCCGGGATCGCTCGCCGACATCACGCGGGTCCTGGGCGACCTGGAGAGCAACATCATCGACATCGAGCATCAGCGCGCCTTCGGCGGATCTTCGGTGCGCGCGACCATGGTGCAGCTGGTGCTGGAACTGCGCGGCGAGGAGCAGGTCGATCAGGTGGTGGCGGCGCTTGCCGCCCACGGTTACGACGCCAGCGTGCTGACCTGACTCGGGCTGCGCGGGGCCCGGCCGACCCGTTGCGGACCCTGATCGGGCGGCGGCGAACAATCCGATGTCTCGGGTCCGGATGCAGTCGCATCGAGGCGGCTGGCTGCGCGCGCCCGCTGGCGGCGGACCAGATGCAGGTACATGCCAGGCACGGTGTACAGGGCCAGAATGGCGGAACCTGCGACGCCGCCGGCGATGGCCGTGGCCAGCGGCGGCCAGAACGTGCCGCCGAACAGGATCAGCGGGATGAACCCGCCCACTGTGGTGACGGTGGTGGAGAGAATGTGCCGGCTCGCGTCCACCACCACGTCGACGGTGGCGCCGAGCTCGCCGGTGCTGGCGCCGGCATCCGCCTTGAGCGCCGACAGCACGATGATGGCACCGTTGATGGCCAGCCCCACCATGCCGAGAGAGCCGATCAGCGCCTGAAAGCCGAAGGGGTAACCGAACAGGCGCACCCCGAACAGTGCCAGCCCGAAACTGAGCAGGGCGACGATACCGATGATGCCCGCCTGGCGGAAGGAGTTCAGCGACAGGATCACCACCGCGGCCATGGCAATGGCGAACAGGACGAATACCGAGAGCAGGTTTCCCATCTGCTCAGCGCGCTCCTCCTCCTCGCCGCCGATGTCGAGCCGGTAGCCGTCGGGTATCTGCAGCTCGTGCTCAGCCAGTGCTGCGCGGAACTGCGCCATCACGCCTGCAGGCAGCACGAACGGTTCGAGAAACGCCCTCACGCTGCTGATCCGCTCGCCCTGGTACCGTTCTATCGCCGAAGCGGTGGGCTCGAGGCGCCAGCTGCCCAGCGCGTCCAGCGGCACTGACCCGCCCTGGGTGCTGACGATGGGCAGACTGCTGAGATCGCTCACGTCGTCGCGCCGGGCATCCCCCACGCGCACGCGCACGTCGAGCTCCGTGTTGCCTTCCTGCACGGTGCCGGCGAGGCTGCCGCTGAGTGCCGCGTTCAGGCGTTCCGGCAGCTCGCCGGTGCTGATGCCGGCAGCGGCGGCGGGGTTTTCGTTGGGACGGAACACCAGCTTGGGTTCTGACGCGGAAATGCCGGCACGCGTGTAGGTCACGTCGGGCAGGGTCGAGAGAATCAGACGCAGCTCGTCGCTGAGCAGTCTCAGCGTGTTCAGATCCGGACCCACGACGCGTACTTCGATGGGCGCATCGAACGGCGGCCCCTGTTCGAACGGCAGAGCCAGCACCTGTGCGTTGGGCAGCGCCGCGGACAGGCGCTGTTGCAGCTCCGGCAGCAGCGCCCGGGTCGACTCCGGCGATGTGGTATCCACCCAGCCGCTCGCGAAGCTGGAAACGCCGTCATTCATCAGCATGACGTTGTAGTAGGTGCGCGGCGCACCCTCTCCCACGGTCCAGTGGCTGGCGAGAACGTCGGGAAAGCGCTCCAGAATCTCCTGGGCGCGCGCAACGGCCGCGCTGGTTTCCCAGACGGATGCCTGCGCGGGCAGCTGAATCTGGATTTGAAACTGATTGCGGTCGACCGGCGGAAAGAACTGCTGGGTGAGGGTAGGTGCCAGCAGAAACCCGATCAGCGGCAACACGCAGCCCACCGCCAGCGCCCGCCATCGACGCTGCAGCACCGTCTGCAGACTGTGCCGATACCAGCGTGTGAGAGCCGCGCTGGAGAATCCGTCGTGCCACCAGCGGCGCTCACCATCGCTCGCCGTTGCGTGTGGCCAGCGCTGTTCGACAAAACCCGTGATTGCAGGCACTACGGTCATGGCCAGGAAGTACGAGCTGGTCACCGCCAGCACCACGGACAGGCCGATAGTGCCGGTGAAGTCACCGACGCCGCCCGGCGCAAGGGCGATGGTTAGAAAGGCAAACACGGTGGTTGCGGTGGAGGCACCGAGGGGGATCAGCAGGTGGCGGATTGCTGCGGAGATGGCGTCAGGAATCTCCAGACCCCGCCGGCGGCAGAGTTTGTACTCCTCGACCACCACGATGGCGTTGTCGATCAGCAGGCCCAGCGAGATGATCAGTCCGGTCACCGACATCTGGTGCAGCGGCACGCTCATCAGGTTCATGAATCCGAGCACCATGGCTGCCGAAAGGGGCAGCGCGATACCCACGGTCAGAGCGGAGCGCACACCCATGAACCACAGCAGCGTGGCCAGCACGATCACCAGCGCTGAAACCAGGTTGGCCAGCAGCTCGCGCATGCGGGCGCCGGTGTAGTCGTTCTGGTTGTACACCACCTCGAGCTTCACCCCCGGGGGCAGCTCGGAGCGGAAACCGTCGATCGTGGCCATTGCCCTGGCTATCCAGGTATCGATCTGCTGGTCCGGTTCCATCTTGGCCATGACGAACACGGCCCGTTCGCTGCCCTGATAGGCCAGGGTGCGGGGTGGGTCGACGGCCGCTTTGGTCACCGCGGCGACATCGCTCACGCGCAGCACGCGACCCTGGCCGTCCTCCCGGATGGGAATGCGCGCGATGCGCTCCGGCGAGTCGAGCTCGGCATCCACCTCCACCACCAGGTCGGCGCTCTGGTGGCGTAACCGGCCGGCCGAGGTTTTGGTATCGGCGTTGCGGATCCGGGCCGCCACCTGGCGGGCATCGAGGCCCGCTGCGGCGAGCCGATAGGGGTCGACCGTCACCAGCACCTCTTCCTCCGCCTCACCGTGGATCTCGGTCTCGCGGGTCGCGGGCAGGTTGGCCAGGCGGATCTGCAGGGATTCGCCGAGTCGGGTGAGGATGCCCAGCTGCGCTTCGCCGCCCTGGGCCCAGGTGAGCGCGACGATCACGGTGGACGCGATCGGGGCGCGCTTCTGCAGCAGGGGCGCAGAGGTGCCGACGGGCAGGTCGGCGTGCGCTTCGGTGAGCTTGTCACGCACCTCCGACCAGACCACGTCGGTCTGTTCCTTGTTTACGCTGTCGTAGAGCTCGACGTCGATCAGCGAGTAGCCGGCACGGGAGTTCGACTTCAGCGTGCGGATCTCGGGAATCTCCCGCAGCCTGGTTTCGATGGGCTCACTGACGAGGGACTCCATGCGCAGAGCCGTGGCACCCGGCAGGAAGGTGGTGACCGCGGCGTAGCGCTCGGTCATGGTGGGGTCTTCCTGGCGCGCCAGGCTCATGAGCGCAGTACCACCCATCATCAGCACCATGATGACGAGCAGGGCGCTCAGGCGCGGATTGGTGTAGAAAACCTGCATTCCGGGCTCAGCCTCCGGGACCGGCGGGCTGCCGCTCCGGAACCGCCGCGCGTGAGCGTGCCAGCTCTGCGTTGAAGCCTGCGACCTTCTGCCCCGGTACCAGGCGCTGTACGCCCGTGCTGACTACCCGATCGCCGGGCGCGAGCGTGCCGCGTACGTAGACGCGCTCGGTTTCCGCGTGCAGAACCTCCACCAGGCGTCGCTCCAGCGTCGATTCGTCGTTCACCACGAAGACGCCCCAGAGGCCGCGATCGCTCTCGGTCAGCGCCGTCACCGGCAACCAGTAGCCGGCGACGGGCACCTCGCTTTGCAGCGCAAGCTCCACCACCGCGCCGAGCGGGATGTCGGTGTCGCCCAGGCGCAGCACCGCGGTGAGGGTGCGCGTCGCTGGATCGATCTCGGGCAGCACCGCGCTCAAGGTCGCGGGATAGCTGCGGCCGTTCCAGCGCACGGGTATTCCCGGCCGGGCGCCAGGCTGTCGGTGACCTGCTCGGGAATGCCCACGTTGGGCCTCCGCGCCGCTGGTCTCCACCAGCCGGAAGATCGCCTGTCCGGGCCCAACCTGGGTACCCTCGTCGACCAGTCGCTGCTGCACGATTCCGGCGTAGGGCGCACGGATGCTCGCTTCGTCCAGCAGGATGCGGGCCGCGTCTCGGGCCGCCTCGGCCCGCTGCAGCGAGGCACGCGCAACCTGCAGCTGCGCGCGCTTGGCGCGCAACGTCAGGCGTTGCTCGTCATAGAGCTGTGCGGAGATGCTGCCGGATGCGCGCAGCGACCGGAAGCGTGCCTCCGTCTGCGCTGCGAGCTGGGTTTCAGCCTCCAGCACAGCCAGATTGGCAACGCTGAGCGCCACGTCGGCCTGCGCCTGCTGGAGTGCCGCCTCGATGCCGGCACTGTCGAGCGCGGCCAGGATGTCGCCGGCGGCAACGCCGTCGCCGACGTCGACGTGCATGCGGGCGATCTCGCCACCCGTTTTGAACCCGAGCTCGGAAGCGCGCCCCGGCACGCTGCGCCCGGCATATGCCCGCTCGGCGCCGTAGCGCTGCTGCTGCTGCGCGCGCACTACCGTGACGGCCGTTTCGGCGCGCGCCGGCAGCGCGGTGGCGAAGGCGATCAGCTCGAGGACCACCAGTGCCATGGCCACCCGGTTGCAGCGACGCCAGGTCACGGGCAGGTGGCGGCGGAGGAGGAGGGTACGCATAATGTTTGCATTGCTCACTTCGCGCAGCAGGCTAACACTAATGTTAACGATGTCAACATTGCGTGAATGTGTGTGCTCAGGCAGGCCCCAGGAATGACCGCGCGCACCGAAGATCCGTATCACCATGGCGACCTGCGGGAGACGCTCCTGCGTGACGCTCTGCAGGAGATCGCCGCCGCGGGCACCGAGAAGCTCAGCTTGCGCGCGCTTGCGCGCCGCGCCGGCGTGTCACCTACGGCGCCCTACCGGCACTTCCCGTCCAAGCGTTGCCTGCTGGCGGCATTGATTACCCGCGGCTTCCGCCTGCTCGACGAAAGCATCAGCGCGGCCAGGAAGGCTGCGGGGTCGGACCTGGAGTCTCAGCTGGTCGCAATGAGCCTCGCCTACGTGCGCTTCGCTCAGCACAACCCCACCTACTACGAGCTGATGTTCAGCACGGTGCTGGAAGATTTTTCGGAGTACGAGGACCTGCAGCAAGCCGCGGAAGCGTCCTACGGGGTGCTGCTGTCGGCGCTGGAAGATCTGGTGGCTGCCCGCCCGGGCCTCGACATCAGCGCCAGCGAGCTCAGTGCGGTCGTCTGGTCTGCCGTGCATGGGGTCGCGTCGCTGCTGCTGTTCAGCCACGGTCGGGCGCCGGCAAAGGGCCGGGGCGATCCGCTGACCGGTCTCGAGCTGCTCGCGGAAGATCCCGAGCGGGGCATCCGCCTGCTGTTGCGCGGTGTGCTCTCGGCCTGATCAGCCGCGGGCCCGCTCCGCCAGCGCGGCCAGCTTGTCCAGCAACGGCAACACCGTGTCGGCGTCGGCATCGGGCAGGCTGAAGACCAGCTCGTCGAACCCCTGCTCGATGCGGCCCATGAGCTGGTCGTAACTGGTGGGCGCGCCGAACAGGGCCAGATCCAGATCCTCGACCTTGCGCCCGTTCGCGGCCAGCGCGCCGGTCAGTCTCTCCATGTTGCCGGAGCCGAGGCCGCCGATGGGCATCCAGCCGTCGGCATAGTCGGCGATGCGCTCGAACACCCATTTCGAGTTGGCGCCGATCCAGATTGGCGGGCCGCCGGGCTGCACCGGTTTGGGAAACGACCAGATCGGGTCGAAGTCCACGAACTCGCCGTGGAACTCGGCTGCTTCCTGGGTCCAGATCGCCTTCATCGCCAGCACCTTCTCGCGCACCACCTTCCAGCGCTGGGTGTAGTTCGCGCCGTGATTCTCCATCTCCTCGCGGTTCCAGCCGGCGCCGATACCGAGCACCACGCGGCCATTGGACAGCAGGTCGAGCGACGCGACTTCCTTTGCGAGCGTGATCGGGTCACGCTCGATGATCAGGCAGATGCCGGTGCCCAGGCGGATGCGCTCGGTCACGGCCGCGCAGGCGCCGAGCGCAACGAACGGGTCGTGCGTGTGCCAGTACATCTTCGGCAGGTTGCCGCCACCGGGGAACGGCGTCGCCCGGGATGCGGGGATGTGGGTGTGCTCGGGAAAGAACAGGCTGTCGAGCCCGCGTTCTTCCACGGCCCGCGCCAGCGGTACCGGCTGAATGCTGTAGTCCGTCGGAAAGATGGTGACGCCGAACCTGGGTTGCGCTGCAAAGGCCATGCTGTGTCTCCGCTGTCGAATGTTCGATGATACCCGCGTCGAGATCAGATCTCGGAGAAATCGCCGTGCCGACCGGCACCGCCGGCGAAGCGGCTGGCGCCGGCCTGCGTTTCGCCGGAGCGAATGACTTCCAGCCCCAGACGGGTTTCGTTGCGCAGCGCCTGCTCCTCGCCGAGCGCCCACTGCTCGCAGGCAGAGCGTCGATCGGCGCGCAGGCAGCGTTGCGGGAAGCGCGCCAGCTGCCCGGCAAGCTCCAGCGCTGCGGCCAGTGCCTGGCCCGGCTCGGTGAGCCGATTGGCGAGCCCGATGCGATGTGCCTCGTCACCGGAAACGCCGCGCCCGGTTAGGATCAGGTCCATGGCATGGCTGTGGCCGATGAGCCGCGGCAGGCGGACGGTGCCGCCGTCCACCAGCGGTACGCCCCAGCGCCGGCAGTACACGCCGAACACGGCATCGCGGGCGGCGACTCGCAGGTCGCACCACAAGGCCAGCTCCAGGCCGCCAGCCACGGCGTGGCCTTCCACCGCCGCGATCACCGGCTTGCCGAGCTGCATGCGCGTGGGGCCCATGGGCCCATCGCCGCTGTCGCGCACGCGGTTGCCGGTGCCGCTCGCCACAGCCTTCAGATCGGCGCCCGCACAGAACGTGCCCCCGGCACCGGTCAGAATCGCCACCGCTGCATCGGCGTCGGCATCGAACTCGCGGAATGCCCGCGCCAGCTCGGCGGCGGTGGGCCCGTCGACCGCATTGCGCACTGCGGGCCGGTTGATGGTGATGATCGTCGTGCTCTGCCGGCGTTCGACCGCGATGGTCATGCGCTGCTCCCAGGCGGATGGTGGGTGTATAGTAGCCGGCGGGGAAAGCAGGCCGATACCGGCCATTGGCTGCAGGGGGAAGATAGAGTGCGATTGTCACAACCGCGCGTCGAGCCGCTGGAAGAAGACCAGTGGGACGATGCCGTTCGGGAGATCATGGCGCCCTTCGTCGGACAGGGACGCGTGTTCAACATATTCAAGACGCTGGCGCACCATCCGGATCTGATGCGCCGCTGGCTGGTGTTCGGCAACCACATCCTGGGCAAGTCGTCGCTGCCGGCGCGCGAGCGCGAGCTGGTGATCCTGCGCATCGGCTATCTGTGTCAGGCCGGCTACGAGTGGGGCCAGCACGTTCTGATCGCGCGTCAGGTCGGCATGACCGACGACGAGATCCGCACTGCCAGATCGGGCCCGGACACGGCCGGACTCTCCGAGCTCGATCGCCTGCTGCTCGAGGCCACCGACGAGCTGCATGCCGACGCCCATGTAAGCGATGCCACCTGGGCGGGGCTCAGCAAGCACCTGTCGACCCAACAGCTCATGGATCTGGTGTTCACCGTCGGCCAGTACAATCTGGTTTCCATGGCGCTCAACTCGCTCGGCGTGCAGCCGGACGAAGGTCTGCCCGGATGGGACGTCTAGCCGGCAAGACCGCGGTGGTGGTCGGCGCCGGGCAGACGCCGGGCGAGACCATCGGCAATGGCCGCGCCACGGCGATCCGCTTCGCCGAGGAGGGAGCCCGGGTGCTGCTGGTGGATCGCAACGGCGCATCCGCAGAAGAAACCCTTGCCATGGTGCGCGAGCGCGGTGGCGAGGGCAGCGTGTTCGCTGCCGACATCACCCGGGAAAGCGACTGCCAGGCCCTGGTGGCGGCCTGCGTCGAGCGCTATGGCCGGCTCGACGTTCTGCACAACAACGTCGGCATCGGCACCGGTGATCGCGGCCCTACCGCGATGACTGAGGAGATCTGGAATCGAATCTTCGCCACCAACCTGACGGGCATCATGCTCACGTGCAAGCATGCGCTGCCGGTGATGCGCGAGCAGGGTGGCGGGGCGATCGTCAACATCTCGTCGATTGCGGCGGTTTGCGCGGTCGGCATCGTCGCCTACAAGACGTCCAAGGCGGCTCTCAACGCGTACACCCACGCGCTGGCCACCGGCAACGCGCAGTACGGAATCCGTGCCAACGTCATCATGCCTGGTCTCATGAACACGCCCATGGCCATCGAGGGCTATGTGGCGGCCGGGCACGATCGTGATGCGTTGATCAACCGACGTGATGCGCAGGTGCCGCTCGGGCGTAAGATGGGCTCGGCCTGGGACGTCGCCAACGCGGCGTTGTTTCTCGCCTCGGACGAGGCACGATTCATCACCGGCGTCATGCTGCCCGTTGATGGTGGGCAGTCGACGCAGATTGGCTGAGGAGCAGACCATGGCCAGTGAGATGATGCGCGAGACGGCCGATGCCATTCGCAGCAACCGGCTAGGCCAGGCGGACATCGATCTCGCGACCCGACGCGCGCGCATGGAGGAAATGTGGAGCGGGCTGCCGGTGCCGGAGGACGTCCAGCGTCTCGATCTGCGGATGGCAGGCGTGCCGTGCCGCTGGCTGAGCTGTCCTGGCAGCCGCGCCGATCGGGTGGTGCTGTACCTGCATGGCGGTGGCTATGCCATGGGCTCGCTGGATACGCATTATGAACTGATGGCGCGTATCGCCCGCGCCGCTCGCTGCCGGGTCCTCGGCGTCGATTACCGGCTGGCGCCCGAGCATCCGTTTCCGGCAGCGCTCGAGGATTCCGTCGCCGTGTATCGCGCGCTGCAGCGTGGCGCGCGCGGTGCGCGCATTGCCATCGCGGGCGATTCGGCGGGCGGCGGCCTCGCAGTGGCGACCTTGCTGCGGCTGCGCGAGCTGGGCGAGCCTGCCCCGGCAGCGGCTGTGCTGTTTTCGCCCTGGACGGACCTCACGGGCTCCAGCGCAAGCTATCGCAGCCGTGCCACGCTCGATCCCATGATCGAGCCCGGCGCGGTCGTCGACATGGCGCGTCTGTATCACGGCGACCACCCCGCCGACCACCCATTGATCTCGCCCCTGTTCGCGAACCTTCAGGGCCTGCCGCCGCTGCTCATCCAGGTTGGCGATCACGAGGTGCTGCTCGACGATGCCGTCGAGCTGGCGGCACGCGCCGAAGCGGCGGGCGTGACCGCCCAGGTGCGGGTGTTTCCGGAAGCTTTCCACGTGTTCCAGGCAATGCCGCAGCTGCCGGAAGCGGCGCAGGCACTCTCCGACATGGCCGGGTTTCTCGATGCAAACTGGAAATAAGTCAATAAAATAGTCTAAATCGCCCGATTCGGCCCGAATGTGGCACAACTCACGGACGTGCTTGTGGTCCAAATGAGTAGATGTGTAAGAGGCTGTCACCGTCGGTAACGAACCGGTTGACTGTTACAGAGTGATTGCAGAGACTCTACTACGGTTTGGGCATAAGTATGGCGTCAAGAGGCATAAGATCTCGGCGCGGGAAGGGAGCCGGAAGGCTTCCCCGGACAGAGCGCACGAAGTGCGCAAGGAGCAGCAGGGAGTGACGCGGAGTATGCATTTCGTATATGGCCTGATCGCGTTGACGTTCATCGTGGTCGCGCTGTTGCACGTGCCGCATCCGACACCTTTCCTCTGGGTACCCTACGCGCTCGCTGCGAGCCTCGCAGCGTTGACGCTGCTGCGAGACATCAGCACGTTGATGTCCCGGTTTCTCGCCATTGCTGCCACCGCCCTCATGTTCTTCTTCTTCGCCGGATTCTTCTTCGCCGTCCCGGAACTCAAAGCGAACTGGTACGTCCGTCCCGAGGGTTGGATCGCGGTCAGCAAGCTGCTGGGCGCGTTTGCGATGATCCCCGTTCTGTCCGACTACAGCTGCCGCTGCAAAGCCGATTGTCGCGAATCCCGCGAGCACAGCAGTGCCTTCTTCTCCATTCCCGCAAAGGCCGAAGCTCCGGGCTCGTCGTCCGGACGCCCCTGACGCCACGATCGCAAAGCGCCCCCGCGTTAGAAAAAGCCCCCCGCGTTAGAATGAGCGCCATCTCCCGCATGTGATGGCATCCATGAGCTCAACCCAGACTTCCGGAAATACGCTACGAATTCAGCCGCGACGCTCCGTGCTGTACATGCCTGGCGCGAATCAGCGGGCGCTCGAGAAAGCGCGCGGCCTCGATTGCGACGCCATCATCTTCGATCTCGAAGACGCGGTGGCCGCGGACAGTAAGGCCCGCGCTCGCGAGCAGGTGGCTGCTGCCGTGACGGCTGGCGGCTATGGCAACCGCGAGCTGGTGGTGCGCGTCAACGGGCTCGAAACGCCCTGGGGCGCAGACGACGTGGCGGCGTTTGCCGATGCACCGATTCACGGGATGCTGTTTCCCAAGGTGGAGAGCAGGGCACAGGTGGATGCCATCGGCAATGCGCTGGACGCTGGAGGCGGGTCCGCGCTGCCTCTGTGGTTCATGATCGAAACGCCGCTGGGGGTGCTCAGAGCTCTGGAGCTCGCCGGTTGCTCGCAGCATCTCGCGTGCCTGGTCATGGGAACCAGCGATCTGGTCAAGGAACTGCGCGCGCAGCACACGGAGGCGCGATTGAACATCGCCTACGCGCTGCAGCACTGCGTGCTGGCGGCGCGTGCCTGCGGCGTGGACGTGCTCGATGGGGTGCATCTCGACTTCCGAAATCTGGAGAGCTTTCGCAACGCCTGCGAGCAGGCGCGTGCCATGGGCTTCGACGGCAAGACGCTCATCCACCCCACGCAGATCGAGCTCGCCAACCAGGTGTTCGGCTACGACGCTACGGAGGTGGCGCACGCGCGGGCCGTGCTCGACGTCTGGAACGCAGCCCGCGCGGCGGGCAAGGGGGTCGCGGAGCTGGACGGGCAGCTGATCGAGAATCTGCACGCCGCGGAGGCGGAGCGCGTTCTGGCGTTTGCCGAGGCCGTCGCCGCGCGCTAGACGCGCGCATAAACGCGGCCTCCGCCGGGTACCGACCCCGTTGCGCGGGCTATGCGGTTGCAGCGCGCACTGCGGGCATCACCGTTTCCAGATATGCGTCCAGCGCTTCGGCGTTCCACGGGGCGCGCAGAGCGATGTTCACCTCGTCGGCACCGGCCTGCACGTACTCCAGTATCCGATCGACGGCGCGGTCGGGCGTGCACAGCAGCGAGCCGCCGGCGATGCGTTCCGCCATGGCGCCCCAATCCCTGGCCAGCAGTTCACGTTCCCGTTCCAGGTCGCGCTCAGTCAACCCCATGTTGAACGTCACGTTGACGGCGCGTTTGAGCGTCGCCGGGTCTCGCTGCTCGTCCTCGCACCAGTGATTCAGCACTTCGTTGACGCGCGCGAACTCGTCGGGCGGCAGGTACGCGGCATTCCAGCCGTCAGCGTGGTCGGCAACGATCTTCAGCGTGCGCTTCTCGCCCACGCCTCCGATCCAGATCGGCAGTCTCGGCTGCACGGGTCGTGGCAGGCAGCTGGCGTCGTCGACCTGGAAGTGCTTGCCGGAGAACGTGGTGCGTTCCTCGGTGAGCATGCGGCGAATGATCTGAGCCGCCTCCTCGAGCATGTCGAGACGCGTGCCGATATCGGGAAACGGATATCCGTAGGCACTTGCCTCCCAGATGTGCCAGCCCGCGCCGATGCCGAGTTCGAAACGTCCGCCGCTGATATGGTCCAGGGTCGTCGCCGCCTTGGCCAGCAGTGCCGGGTTGCGATATCCGACGTAGAACACCAGGCAGCCGATGCGCGCGTTGCGCGTCTCCGCGGCCAGCGCGCCGAGCGTCGCCAGGGCTTCGAAATGGGGTTCGGTGCCGCCCTTGGGCGGAGCTTCGTAGAAATGGTCCCAGGCCGAGATCCAGTCCACGCCGGCGCCGTCGAGTTTGCGCCACAGCACGCGCATTTCGTCCATGGTCATGTTCTGCTGACCGGCATGGACACCGAGGGAAATGCTCATCGGCGCTGGCCTCCCGCTTTGGTTGCTGGATTGGTTCGGCGAACGTAACGCCGCAGGCGCCGGGCAGGATACATGACGTAACCTTGGCAGGGAAAGGTTGCGGACCGTGACCGGCCAGGTGGCCCTGACAGCTGCGACCAGAAGAATTTTTGCCGTGCTCGGAACTCTGCTATGGCACGCGGGTCATATCCTGGTGAGTTATGCGAGGTTTGCTATAACTCCAATTGAAATCGAGTGGGATCATCCCCATAGAGATTTCATGGAGCCCCGGCGACAACCCCCTCCCCTCCCCAATCCCCAGTCGCCGGGGCTTTTCTTTCCCCTCTGACCGGCCTGGAGACTCCCCCGATGGGGTCGGAGAGATCAGGACGCGCCGCCGCCGCCCGCCCCGTTGCTCAGCCGTAAACCCGTCCCCCTCCGACCGCCACACATCGGGCTGGCGATGATCCGGCGATCAGGGATCGGCCTGCATGGTCAGCCAGCCCCGACGTACCAGCCAGCGCAGCGTGCTGCCGACGATCACATACCCGAACAGCACGGAGGCCACCGCTGCGCTCAGCGGTCCGCTCGTGGCCGTGGGTGCGGCGGCCGCGATGACGAGCAGCGGCAACAGTCGCCAGCCCATGCGGCCCAGGGCGGCCGCCTTGTGCTCCAGGTCCAGCAGCCCGAACAGCGCGCCTATGGCTGCCGTCACCAGCGGCAGCAGGGCGAGGTACAACAACAGGGTCCAGAGGATGCTCATCGGCTCAGGGCTCCAGAATTTCCAGGTGTCCCGCGCCGGCGTCGACCCTAACCCGCTGGCCATCACGCAGGCGGGCGACGCAGCCGGTGACGTCCACCAGGCAGGGGATCTGATACTCGCGTGCCACGGTGCCGGCATGAGAAAGATAGCTGCCTACTTCCACGACTACGGCGCCCGCCACGGGAAACAACGGCGTCCAGGCCGGGTCGGTGTAGGGCGCTACCAGCACTTCGCCCGGTTCGAGCAGGGCGCCGGTGGTGGGGTCGGTGATGACACGGACCCGTCCTTCGACGCAGCCGGGGCTCGCGCAGTGGCCGGTCAGCAGGTTCCCGGAGGGCCTCGCCGCAGCAGCCTCGACAGCGGAGGACCGGTTCGCGCCAACCTCGGGAGAATCCGTCAGATCGACGTTGATGGTTTCCGCCGGCGCGCGCTGGCTGTCCAGGCGGTGCTGGCGCCGGCGCGCGCGTACGCGTTCGGCCACGTCCATCCAGTCGAGGTCCCCGTTGAGCAGTCCGCGGGCCTCGTCCCAGTGCAGATAAAAGACGTCGTCGGCGACGCGCAGCCGGCCGCTTTCCTCGAGCCGTGTGCCCAGCTCCCGCAGCTTGTCGCGCAGCACCGCGAAGCCCATGGTGTGGTAGTAGCGGGTGTCTTCCCGCAGCCTGACGTAGTAGCGGATGCGGGCGATCAGGTGATCGGCTATGCGGCGCTGCCAGGCGCGGGGGATTGCCCGGCGCAGCGCCTCACGCGCGGTCAGATTCAGCCCGTGGGGGTCCAGCGGGCGGGTTTCCGCGGGCATTGCCAGATAATTGCGCACCATCTGCAGCACCGTCATGGGGTGTTCCCGCCAGCGCGGGCTTGCCAGCTCGATCTCGCGCACGCAGCGGTGACCGAAGCGTTGCAGAAACGCCATGAGCGCACGCGTGAACGGATGTTGCGGGGGCAGGGTAGCCAGCAGTTCGCTCCAGCGCTGCGGCGATTCGGCCCGGACGATGGCTTCCAGCTCCGGCTGCGCCCGGGCAAGATCGGCGAGGCCGCGGATCTCTTCGATGAGCTGGCGCGACAGCATCTCTTCACCACCACCGCAGAGATGGCTGAGCTGCGTGAGATCGAATGCAGGTGCGACGCGTTGCAACCAGGCGCGCAGCAGCCCCATGAGCAGGAAGTAACGCCCGGCCGACACATTGATCTGAATGGCCTGACGGCCGATGGACTCGAACGGGTGCGCACCCAGGAACAACCGCCGGGCAGCCTGCAGGGCATCGTAGCGGTTCGACGCCTGCACATGCCGGCACAGCTCGGCGTACTGCTCCAGCACGCCCGGCGTGAGATGCGCGCTGCGCGACCAGCTGACGCCCTCGATGAGATATCCCGCCAGTCCGGCGCCGAGTGCCAGCGGCAATCTGCCCCAGTGGATGGGCAGCTCTGGCGGCGGGCCGCGCAGCAGCAGCACGTCGGCCAGCTGGCGGTTGCTCCAGCGCAGAGGCGTCAACTGGCGCAGGCGGCGAAAGTCCACGTACAGCCGGCCGCCGATGAAGCGGCCGATGGGCGGCAGCACCCGCCGCAGCAGGTCCACGCTCATGGGCGTGAGCGGTTCCAGGAAGTTTTCCGCAACCGGTTTGAACAGGATCCACTGCCCCTGGCTGGCGCCGCCGTGGCCCCCGGCCAGCAGCGGTGGTGACGTGATGGGTCGACTCTGCAGAATCAGCAGGTGGCCGTTCTCGAATGCCCATTCGACGTCCTGCGGTGCGCCGAACAGCGCTTCCGCAGCCAGTGACAGCTCGGTGACCCTTCGGACCTCGTCGTCGTCGAGCACCGGCAGCAGCTGCTGGTGCGCTGGAACCGGCTCCAGCCGCGGGCTGTCGGGGGCCGGCCCGGAGCACGCGACCTTGACGCGCTTGCGGCCGATGTGGCGCTGCAGAATCCTGCCCCGACGGTCCGTGAGCAGTCGGTCCGGCGAGACCCGCCCGTCCACCAGCGCGGCCCCCAGTCCCCAGGTCGCTTCGATGCACAGCGGACCGCTGGCCGCGGCGTCGGTGTGCGCTGTCCCGCTGCCTGAGCCGGACAGGGGAGCGGCCCCGACCCCTCCGTGCAAGTCCGGGGGCGGCGCGGGGTCACGGGTGAAGCACACGCCGGCCCGATCGGCCTGCACCATGCGCTGCACGATGACCGCCATGGCCAGCGGCGCAACATTCGCCCCGGGGCGCCGGTGCCGGCGATAGGCGAGCGCGTGGGGCGACCACAACGACAGCCAGCAGCGGGCGATGGCGGTGCCCAGATCAGCGCGCCGGATGAAATAGTAGGTGGCGTGCTGCCCGGCGAAGCTGTCGCGGCTGCCGTCCTCACCGATCGCGGAGCTGCGCACCGCGAACTGATCCGCATCAGGGTCGAAGGTCGCCGACGTGAGCTGCGCCAGCGCGTCCTGCAGCGCCGGCTGCAGCGGTGGTAGGGCCGGTGCGCTGTCCGCGTCGAATGCCGATGGCGGGAAGTGCGCGTGAAACGCTTCGGTGGTGACGACGAAGGCGTCAGGAACGGGCTGGCCCGCACGCGCGAGCGCGTTCAGCCCCGCGGCCTTGCCGCCGACCAGGTCCGGGTCGGCGGCTGCGGGATCGGTGAGCTGTAGCAGCCATCGAGTCATCGCCAACCCGGCCGGTGCATGAAGAGCGGGCCGATGTTACGCGCTCGCGCGCACCGGGGACAGAACGGGCTTCAGGCGCGGGCGCCGTGCGTTCCGGTCGTCGAGGTCTGGTCCGGTCCGCGTCGACCCCATCCCGGCCGACGCAGACGTCGGCGCAGACCGCGGCGGCTCAGGGTGATGACGGCGCGCAGCTGATGCGGCACGGCGAGCATGGCCGGCGTCGTCACCAGCGTGAGCACCGTGGCGAAGGTCAGCCCGGATACGATGGCCTGGGACAGCGGTACCCAGAAGGCGGACAGCGGGCCGCCGTACACCACCGTGCGATTGACCAGGTCGATGGAGAGATTGCTCGCCAGCGGCAGCAGCCCGAAGATGGTGGTCACCGTGGTCAGCATCACGGGGCGCAGGCGCTGCGCGCCGGTGCGCACGATCAGATCCACGTAGTTGAGTTGCGGCTGCTCGCGGCGAATGTGATTGTAGGTGTCGATCAGCACGATGTTGTTGTTCACGACGATGCCGGCGAGAGCCACGATGCCCACGCCGGTCAGAATGGCGCTGAACGGCGACGCGGTCACCAGCAACCCCAGCAGCACGCCTGCGGTGGACATCACCACCGCCACCAGAATCAGCAGGCTCTGGTAGATGCTGTTGAACTGGGTCACCAGCAGCACGAACATCAGCAGCAACGACAACAGAAATGCCACCTGCACGAAGGCCATGGACTCCTGCTGCTCCTCATTGGCGCCGCGGAAGTCGATGTTCAGCCCCGGGTCGAAGGTCTGGGTCTTGAGCCAGGCCTCGATCTTCTTGACGACGTCGTCCGCCAGCACGCCGTCCACGACGTTGGCGCGGATGAACTCCACCGGTATGCCGTCGATGCGCTGCAGCGTATCGACGTTGGGCGTGGGCTCACGCTTGACGAAGTTGGTGATGGGAACCAGGCCGCGGGACGTGCTGATCTTGAGGTCGTCCAGGGCACCGATGCCGCGCTCTCCCTGAGGGTAGCGCACGCGGATGTCCACGGCGTCGTCCGACTTGTCCGGCCGGTATTCGCCCACCTTGACGCCGTTGGTCACGAGCTGCACCGCGATGCCGACCTGGGACACATCGGCACCATAGACGGCAGCCTGAGCCCGGTCGACGGTCAGCTTCCACTCGATGCCCGGCAGCGAACGCGTGTCGTCGGCGTCCAGTATCTCGGGCAGCGTATCCATGTAGTCGCGCACGCGTGTAACGGCAGGTTCGAGCAGGTCGCGGTTGTACGACGAGAACTGAATCTGGATCGGCTTGCCCACGGGCGGGCCCTGTTCCATCTTCTGCACTTCGACCGAGATGCCGGCCAGATGGGAGGTGCGCTCGCGGATCTCGTCGAAGATCGAGGCGCCGGAGCGATCGCGCTCGTTGGCGTCGTAGAGCTCCACGAAGATGCTGCCGATGCGGTCGAAGCCCGCGCGGGACGGGCCGCCGGTGAGCAACGTCGAGGTGTTGATGCCTTCGATGCCCTCGACGTTCAGGATTTCCTGCTCCACCTCGCTGACCAGACCGTTGATCTCCTCGGCCGAAAGGTTGCCGCGCGCGCGCACGGAAACCTGGGCGAATTTCGGATCCGGGTCGGAGAAGAAGATCATGCCCTGGCCATACTTGCCGTAGGCCCAGAACGTGCCGACGAGAATGGCGACGATGATCGTCAGCGTCACCAGCGCGTAGCGTGAGGCGTAGCTCAACAGCCGCGCATACATGCCGGTGAAGCCGCGCAGCTTGGTCGGGTCGCCTTCCTCCAGCTGCTTCAGATTGTCCATGGATTTCTGGTCGCGCACGCCGGCCTTGCCGAACAGTGTGCCCAGCACTGGCCCGAACAGGAGCGCATAGATCAGCGACCCCGACAGCACCGTGAAGACCGTGACCGGCAGGTAGCGCATGAACTTGCCCGACACGCCCGGCCAGAACATGAGCGGCAGGAACGCTGCCAGCGTCGTGGCGATGGAGGCCGTAACCGGCCAGAACATGCGCTTGGCGGCCAGCGCGTAGGCGGAACGACGGTCGAAGCCCTCGATCATCTTCCGATCGGCGTACTCGGTGACCACGATGGCGCCGTCGATGAGCATGCCCAGCCCGAGCAGCATGCCGAACATCACCATGAAGTTGAACGTGTAGCCCAGCAGGTAGACGAAGATCAGCGCGAACAGGAACGATACCGGAATGCCGATGCCGACGATGATGCCGCTGCGAAAGCCCATTGCGGCCACCACCAGAACCATGACCAGGGCCAGTGCCGTGAAGATGTTGCCTTCCAGCTCGCTCACCTGCTTCTGTGCGAACGGCGCCTGGTCCTGGGAATAGAAGACGTCGACTTTTGCGGGCAGGTCGGGCCGGTACCGATCGACGATCGCCTTGACCTGGTCGATGGTTTCGATGATGTTCGCGTTGGCGCGCTTGGTTACAGCGAGCGAGATTGTCGGCTTGCCGTTGACTCGTGCATAGGAGGTGCGGTCCTTGAAGGTGCGTCGCACCGTCGCCACGTCCTCCAGGGTGACCACCGTGTCGCCGCTGGTTTTGATGGGCAGGTCGAAGACGTCGCGCGCTTCCTCGATGATGCTTGGAACCTTGACTGCAAAGCGGCCTTCGCCGGTATCGAGGCTGCCGGCCGGGATCAGCCGGTTGTTGCGCATGATGGTGTTGATCAGCTGCTCGTTGGAGACCTGGTAGGCCTCCAGCGCGCCGGGGTCGATCACGGCCTCGAGCAGCTCCTCGCGATGCCCGCGCATCTCTGCCTCGAGCACGCTGGGAATCGCCTCGATGTCGTCGCGCAGCTCGATGGCGATGTTGTAGAGCATGCGCTCCGGCACGCCGTCGCCCACGAGGTTGACCTGGATGATCGGGAAGTCCTCGGTGGATTCTTCCCGCACGAAGGGCTCTTCGGCCGTGCTGGGCAGCTCCGGCCGGGCCCGGTCGACGGCTTCACGCACGTCCAGAAGGGCCTGGTCCAGGTCGTAGTCGGCGTCGAACCTCCACGAGGATGCTGGCTGAGCCTTCGGAGGCGTACGCGGTCATTCCTGACGCCCTCGACCTGCGCAGCTCGGTCTCCATGGGCATCACCAGCAGGCGCTCGGAGTCCTCGGGCGAGATGCTCAGAATCAGCCGCCGACACGAAGAACGGCACCTCGATGCGGGTCGTTGGCGATTGGAATGGCGGCGCGCGGACACGAGGCCGGCGATGACCACCATGAGCATCAGCAGCATGGTGGTCCGGGTGCGATTGATCGCCCAGTCAGGATCAGGCGGTTCGCGGCTTAGCGGCGACCACCATCAGGCCGCCCGGGGCAGTGCTGCCGCGCTGTTCCGGCCCGCTCCGGCGCCGGAAAGCGCAGAAGCGGGGCGCTCTGCTTGGCGTCCGCGGTGGGTTCGGTGGCATCCGCGGGCGGCGTCTTCGGGGTTGCGCGTGCTGGCCGGCATCTGGCTGCTCGGTTCGAAGCGCGGCATCCACTTCCCTGCCCCGCCACCACCAGCCCTGGCCCACGGTGATGAGCGTGGCCGGATCCGGCAGGCCGGTGACCCACACGCCATCGACATCGTCGCGCAGAATCTGCACGGGGTAGTACTCCACGCGGTTGGCGTCGTTGACCACGCGCACGCCGATCTGGCCGGCGTCGTCCAACGCGAACAGGGCAGGGCTTACCTTCTGCGCCATGACTTCGTGGACGGCGATCTGCAGCTCGGCGGTGATGCCGGAGCGCAGGGCGTAGTCGGGGTTGGGGACCTGTGCAATTTCCACCGGGTAGGTGCGGGTCGCGGGTCGCTTCGCTGGCCGATGAAGGTCAACGGTCCCTGCACGGTGCGTCCGTCCGCCAGCACGCCGGTGACGGGCTGGTTGAGTTGCAGGTTCTGGATTTCCTTCTCGGTCACGCGCCCGACCAGCAGCATGGGATCCAGGTCGACGATCGTTGCACAGGCGCCGCCGGGCGCGACGTAGTCGCCGATTTCCAGCGCCACGTCCTCGACGATGCCGGCGAACGGCGCGCGGATCTGGGTGCGCCGGATCTCGAGTTCACGCCGGGTCACCTGCGCCTCGGCGGCCGCCAGGCGGGCCTCGCCTGGGCGATGGCGGTTCCGACTGAAAGCCGCGCTCGCGCAGACGCAGACTGCCATCGTATTCGATACGCGCCTGATTCAGCGCTTCGCGGGCTTCGTTGAGGCCGGCAATCCGGTCCTCGGTGGCGATACGGCACAGCAGGTCGCCCTCGGCGACGGCGGTGCCGCGCTCGACGGGCCGCTCGACGATGCGCCCGGCGGTTTCCGCCTTGACGGTTACCGTGCGTTTGTTCCCTCTCCGTCTTGCCTCGCAGCACCACCCGCCGTATCTGGGTTGTGCGTGAACGACGTGCGCCTGCACCCGGGTCGGCGCAAGGTCCTGCGCCTCGGCGGCGCGCTCGCGATTGGCCTCGGCGATGGTGGGTTTCGCCTGCGGCGGTTCGTGGTCGATCCGCCGGAAAGCAGCCAGAGTCCGATGAGCAGGCAACAGCCGCCGCTGTGATGTAGGTGCCGCGCATGGATGTTACGTTTAGCCGCAGGTTGAGGTTACGAAAAGTAACACAATTGGTCTTACCAATCCACCTCAGTGTAGAAGAGTTTCTGTCGTCAAGATGTGAAAAAAGGGGGCCGTTCCGCCCCCTCTGATCTGCCGCTGGGACCTGGTGCTCAGGCCTGGGCGCTGGGGCGTGCAGCCATGCGGTCGAACCAGGCCTGGACGTTCTTGTTGTCGGCGTTCAACGGCTGGCCCACCTGCGTGCCGAAGGCCAGGTACAGCAGCACGTCGGCCAGCGTCAGCCGGTCACCGCACAGGAACTGCTTGCCCTCGAGCTGCTTGTCGAGCCAGGTGAGCCGATCCTGAGCGATGCGCTTCAGGCCTTCGGCCGCCTCCGGCACCGTTACCACCCGATCCTTGAACAGGGCCAGGCCTTCGGAGAAGCGGAATCCGTTGGCCAGCGGCTCGCAGATGTTCAGGTCCACGCGCCGCGTCCACATGCGCGTCTCAGCACGCTCTTCCGGCGTGCGGCCGATCAGCGACTCGCCCGGGCTCACCTCGTCCAGGTATTCGCAGATTGCGGTGATCTCGGCCAGGTACTGGCCGTTGTCGAGCTCGAGGCAGGGGCTCTGCCCGGAGGGATTCTTCTTGAGGTAGTCGGTCTGCCGGTTTGCCCTTTCATGATGTCGATGGTTTCGGTGTCGACGTTGATGCCGCGCGCTCGGCCATGAACATGCGCACGACGTGCGGGTTCGGGCCTACGGAATTGATGAACTTCATATGTCGCTCCCCTGGCGAATGGCGGTGGAAAAACGGACGCTCATTCTAGGGATTGAGGGCGCCTACCACCACCTCGAGCTGCGGCCGGCGTCGCCGCAATGCCGGTGCGAGCCGGCGTGGCCGGGCTCACCATTCGCCGGTGTTGGGCATGTCTTTCCACGGCTCGGCTGGGGCCAGCGCATCGCCTCGCTGTAAGAGCTCGACCGAGATGCTGTCCGGAGAGCGCACGAAGGCCATGCGCCCGTCGCGCGGCGGCCGGTTGATCGTGACCCCGCCATCCATGAGCCTCTGGCAGGTGGCGTAGATGTCGTCTACGGCGTAGGCCAGATGGCCGAAGTTGCGGCCGCCAGACAGGGTTTCCGGATCCCAGTTGTAGGTCAGCTCCACCTGAGCGCTCTCGTCCCGGCGCCGCCAGAAACACCAGCGTAAACCGCCCACCCTCGTTGTCGTAGCGGGCGCAGCTCCTTCAGCCCAGCTTGTTGCAATAGAAACCAGGCGAGGCGTCGATGTCCGTGACCCGGACCATGGTGTGAAGGTACTTCGCGAACTTGCCTGTCGTTATGGTGCCAGGCGTCGATCATACTCAACCGGGCAAAAAAAACCCCGCTTGCGCGGGGTTAGCCATCTGGTCATCACAAGGTCTTTGGAGAGTCGGAAATTCGGGTTGCCTACAGGGTCAGAAGCGATGGCCATGCTGGTCGCCAGCGTCAGCAGTGCCCCGAGGAGCAGCGCACTTTCGCGGGTGGAGAGTTGCATCTCGACCGCCGTCGCCGACCGGTTGGTCTGCGGCCCGCCCTGCTTGCTCCGGGGTAGTCGAGTTCTTCAGCACGTTCTGCATGGCACAACCGTCTTCAACAACCACAGCGTTCAAGCTACAGCCGAACCGCAAACAGGTCGAAGCAAATGTGGAGGCAATATGGATGTGTGGTCGGAGCGCTGCTAGCGGGGTCCGTCCTGGCCCTTGAGCTTCTGCAGCTGGTCGTACTGCCGGGAGATTGCCAGGCGGTAGGCGCGGGCTACGGAGGCGGGCAACGGCCGGCTGCCGTTCTGGCCCGCCTGCACGCGGCGCTGATATTCCGCATCCAGCGAAGCAATGCTGGCCTGAATGTCCCGCAGGGTCTCGTTACTGCTCATGATGCGATGCGCCCGGGATGACCGTAGTTGGGAGCAATCTAACAGCCACGGGCTGCGCAAACGTTCGATCTTGTAAGAGAATCGTCGTCACAGTCGGGTTCAGTCGGGGTAGTATCAGGGCATGAACAACGAAGCGTTTTCGGGCCCGCGCCGCCGCCTTCGCCGGGGTTCTTGCCGGCTCCCGGGGCTGGTCGTGCTGGTGGTCCTGGCGGTGGCGGGTTGCGTCGTCAATCCGGTTACGGGCCAGAGCGAGATAGCGCTGGTCTCCACCGAGCAGGAAATCGGCATCGGCAGCAATGGCGTGCCGTCCCAAGCAGATGCAGGGCGGGCGATATCTGGTGGACCCGAAGGTTGCCGCCTACGTGCAGCAGGTGGGCAACCGCCTGGCCAAGCCAGAGCGACCGCCAGCTGCCCCATGAGTTCGTGGTGCTGAACAACCTTGTGCCCAACGCCTGGGCACTGCCCGGCGGCAAGCTGGCGGTGAACCGGGGTTTCTGGTGGAGCTGCGCAACGGAGGCGGAGCGGCTGCGGTGCTCGGCCACGAGATCGTGCACGCGGGCCGCCCGCCACGGCGCCAAGACCATGGAGCGTGGGCTGCCTTGCCCAGATCGGGCTCGGTGGCTCTGGCCATCGGCACCCAGGGCACTGAGCTCGGGGGCACGGTGGTGGGGATGGCGCAGACGGTGCGCAGCTCATCAATCAGAAGCACGGTCGCGACGCCGAGCGCGAAGCCGACTACTACGGCACCCGCTACATGGCGAAGGCCGGGCTACGACCTTGGCGCCGTGGTCACCCTGCAGGAAACCTCTTCGTCAAGCTGTCCGAGGGGCGCGAGTCGAATCAGTCGAGGGGTTGTTCGCCAGCCACCCGCCGTCGGCCGAGCGGGTCGCGAACAATCGACAGCTGGCCGCCAGCTGCGGGCAGAGGGCCAAGCACCACGGCGAGTTCGGTGCCGATGCCTATCAGAACGCCATGCGCCAGCTCAAGCAGGATGCCGACGCCTGCTGGGCACGCCGACGATGCCTGCAAGGCGCTGGCGAAAGACGACTACAAGGAGGCGGAACGGCTGGTGGGGGTCGCGCTGGCCGGGCAGCCCGCGGAGGCACAGTTTCACGGGCTTCGCGGCGACATCCGCCTGGCTCAGAAGCGCTACGGCGATGCCCGTACCAACTATCAGCGCGCCATCGAGCGGGATCCCGAGTATTTCGCCTACTATCTCGGCCGCGGCATCGCCAATTCCCGCGACGGTGAGCGCAGCGCGGCCAAGAGCGATCTGAATCATTCGGTCGAGCTGCTGCCGACCTCGGTGGCCTACAACGAGCTCGGCCGCATCGCCGAAGCAGAAGGCGACACGGCCGCTGCGCTGCGCTATTACCAGGAGGCCGGAGGATCCGGTGACGCGGCGGGCGAGGCGGCACGGGCCAACGCGCTGCGGCTCGATGTGGCGCGGCAGCCGGGCCGCTACGTGCAGGCGGCGGTGAGCCGCGACAGCGCCGGGCGCTTGCTGCTGGAAGTCGGCAACCCTACGTCGGCCACGTTGTACGGCGTGCAGGTGCGCGTTGATGCCATGGATGCCGCCGGCCGCGTGCGCAGCGTAACTCGAACTCTGGAACGCGTGCAGCCGGGGACGTTACAGCGCGTGCTGGTGACGGACCAGGCTGCCGATTTCGTTGACGCCCGGGCGACCGTACTGAGCGCCCGCGCCGAACCCTGACAACCCCGGGAGACAACCATGACGACACCCTTTCCGAACCATCCGCAGCTGCGCGGCAACTTCGCACCGCTGCGCATGGAGTGTGATCTCGACGACGCCATCGTACGCGGCGAGCTGCCGCGGGATCTCGACGTCACCTACTACCGCAACGGTCCCGATCCCCAGTTCCCGCCGCAAGGGGGGCACCACTGGTTCGGTGGTGACGGCATGGTGCACATGTTCCGCATTCGGGACGGTCGGGTCAGCTACCGCAACCGCTGGGTGCGCACGGTGAAGTGGAAGCTCGAGCATGCGGCGCACCGGGCGCTCATGAACTATTTCAACCCGATGGTCAACGATCCTTCGGTGGCCGGCATCGAGGAAGACGGCCTCGCCAACACGAACATCGTCTGGCACGGCAACCGGCTGCTGGCTCTGGAGGAGGGCCACGCGCCGTTCGAGCTCGATCCGCGCACGCTCGAGAGCCTGGGTGCGTGGAAGTTCGACGGCCGCCTCGAAGGCCCCATGACCGCGCACCCGAAGATGGATCCGAAGACCGGCGAGATGCTGTTCTTCGGCTACATGGTCGACGGCCCGTTCGGTGCCGGCATGAGCTATCAGGTGGTCGATCGCAACGGCGTGCTGACCCGTTCGGAGCGCTTCCAGGCGCCCTATGCCAGCATGGTGCACGACTTCATCACCACCGACGAGCACGTGATCTTTCCCATCTTCCCGCTGACCGGCAGCCTCGAGCGGGCCATGAAGGGCGAGCCGCCGTTCGCCTGGGAGCCCGACAAGCCCACGTCCATCGGCGTCATGCGCCGCGACGGCAGTGTCGAAGACATCCGCTGGTTCGAGACCGATCCCTGCTACGTGTTCCACCCCATGAACGCCTACACGGACGGCAACCGGGTGGTGTGCCACGTCATGCAGTTCGAGGAGGCGCCCCTGTTCCCCCACGCAGACGGCAGCGCGCCTGATCCCGAGAAAGCCAACGCGCGCCTGTGCGAATGGGTGATCGATCTGGGTGACAACTCACGCGGCGTGCAGCGGCGCTATCTGGACGACATTACCGGCGAGTTCCCTCGCCTCGACGAGCGCTTTGCCGGGCTCGGCTATCGCCACGGCTACTACGGCGCCTCCACCATCCGTAACGGCGGCCAGGGCTTCAACGCCATTGCGCACCACGATTTCGCCACCGGCTCGCGCTCGCTCTACGAGCTGCCCTCCGGCGATGCCACGGGCGAGCCGGTGTTCGTGCCGCGCGCGCCTGACGCGGCCGAAGGCGACGGCTACCTGCTCAGCGTGGTGTATCGGGGCAGCGAGAACCGCAGCGATCTGGCGGTGTTCGATGCCGGCGCGGTGGATCGCGGCCCCATTGCCACGGTGGAACTGCCGCATCGCGTGCCGTTCGGGTTCCACGGTAACTGGAAGTACAACGACTGACCCGGGGCCGGCGCGGCGCGCACGGCGTCGCGCCACCCGCGCCAGGAGTCGGGTCTGTGTCCGGCTCGACGGACGCAGGCTCAGCCCTTCGGCAGACGCACCGTCGCCGTGCCGAATACCCGGGTCTCGCCGGCAGCGTTCCTGGCCGACAGGTCGAGCTCAACGCTGCCCGACGCCTCGTCCACGTCCGTGACCACGGCGCTCAGATGGCAGGGCTCGTCGGCCAGCAGCGGCGCGCGGAACACGGTATCGATGCGCTCGACCTTTGCCGTAGGTGCCCAGCGGTGAATCATGGTGGTGAAAAAGCCCATGGTCATGATGCCGGGTACCAGCGCGCCCGGCAGGCCCTCCTTGCGGGCCCGGTCGTGGTCCTCGAAGCGGCCGCCGCCCCAGCCCACCGCATGGGCGAACGGCCGCACCGCCGTCAGCGAGGTGTCGGGGAGGAAGGGCTCGAGCTCGGTGCCGAACTCCACGTCGTGGATGCTGCTGACGGTCATGCCTCAGGCCTCTCTCTGATCACCATGCGCGAATCGTTGGTGGCGACGTGTTCGCCGCTCTGGTCGTAGATCTCCATGCGCTGCACGAGAAAGATCATGCGTCCGGAGCGGCCGCTCTTGGCGTAGATGTCGTGCAGATGCGTACGCCCGGTGAGCGGAGCGCCGGGCCGCACCGGCTTGAGCACGGTCACGGCCTTGCCCCCGTCCATGGGAATGCCGCCCAGCTTGGGAAAATCGATGGGCAGGCGCCGGCCCGACGCCAGGCTGCCGAGAATGGAGGGAGTCGCCTGAAACTGCGGGTGCCCGGGGTCGGTGAATTCGGGCAGGGTCTCGCCGATCATGCGCGCCACGGTGAGCGCGTTGTCGGGCTCTATCACGAATTCCTTGGTGTCGAACTCCAGGTTCAGAAACCGGCTCTTCAATTCTTCTACGTCAATCATGGCTCGTTACTCTGAATGCCAGCAGCGCGTTGCCGGGCAGCTGGCCGAAGGATCCGTAGCCGGACTGAACGAACAGCATGTCGTCGGCCAGCTGCACGCCGGCGTTGTCGATGGCGCCGCCATGGGTGGGCTCACCGTTGACGGCGTCGAACGGGCGCAGGGTATCGTACTCCCAGGCCAGGGTGCCGGTCGCGGCGTCGAAGGCGCGTACCTTACCGTTGAGTGCGGCCGCAAACACCAGATCGTCGGTGGCCGTGGCAGCGGCGGAGTAGCCGTAAGGAAAGCTGCAGTCCGGCCAGGGTTCGGTGCGACCGTAATAGGTCTGGGCGTCGGTTTCGCACCCGCGTTCCGCCTTGTGTGACCAGAGTACCGCCCCGGTCGCCGTATCCAGCGCGTACACGCCGGGCCGGGCGGTGAAGCCGGGTCGCTCCGGATCGGCGATGGGCACGAACAACCGCTCTCCGGCCAGGGCCATGCCCCAGTGCACGCCACCGAGCGCGGTGCCGTCACTCAGACGCGTCTGCCAGAGCAGCTTGCCGGTGTCCGGGTCGAGCGCGTGCACCACGCCCGACTTCTGTCCGGCGAGCACGAGCTCGCGGCCATCACGCGTGCGCGCCAGGATCGGCGCTGCACCGAAGTCGAAATCCGGTCCGTTCTCGCGCGGGCAGTTGGGCCCCTGCCGGCGGCCGCAGGCGCCGTTCCAGGCGTCGTTGGCGGTGGCCTGGTACGACCAGCGGATCGCTCCCGTCGCGAGCTCGATCGCGATGATGGCGTCCGACAGCTCGGTGGCGGGGGAGGAGCTGTTCTCCCCGGTGCCGACGTAGACCAGCCCGCGCTTGCGATCGATGGTGGGCGTGCTCCAGATCGGCACGCCCGATGGCCCCCATTGCTGCACGCCGGCGCTGCTCTTGTATGTGGGCTGCGCGGCATCGGTGGTATGTCGGGCCCAGATCGGCTGGCCGCTGGCGGCGTCGAGCCGGTACAGCACGCCGTGGGATTTGCAGCACTCGTACTCCGGATTGGCGGCCACCACCACCTCGAAGCTCGACAGCGGGACCAGCAGGGTGTCGTCCAGCGGCACCATGGCTCCGGTCAGCGTCGAGGTATCGTACTGGCCGAGCGGTTTGCGCCAGAGCAGCTCACCGGTAGCGGCCGCGACCGCGTGGGCAGTGGCGGTGAAGTCGCCGAAGAACAGCGCCGGGACGTCGCCGGCCATCCCCAGGCTCAACGAGGTGCGCAGCGGCACGTCGCTGTCGTATTGCCACTTGATGCAGCCGCTGGCGCGGTCCAGCGCGAACAGGTTGCCGGGGGGAGACAGCACGAACACAGTGTCGGCGGTGATCACCGGCTGCGAACGCGCGTCGGTGGCGCCTGGCAGCCCGAACGTCCAGGCGAGCGTCAGGTCGCCGACGTTGCGGGCATCGATTCGGGTGCGCGAGGGGGGCTGATAGCGACTGTTGTGCTCGTCGAGCCCCCAGCTGCCGACCCGTACCTGCTGCAGGTCGATGGGTTTCCCCGGTGCGCAATAGGCGCCTGCAGGGGCCCGGTAGCCGCCTTCCGCAGCGTTGGCGCTCAGATAGCTCATCAGTGCCAGCCGCTCGGCTTGATTGAGGCCACTGGCCTGCTCGCGCATCTTGCCGCGCGTGAGCGTGAACTCGAGCTGCGCTGCGTTCATCTGCCGCATGGCCAGCAGGCTGGGCCCGCCGCGCTCGCTGCCCGCATCGGCATGGCAGGTGCCGCAATGGGCGTCGAACAGGGCGCGACCGGGACCGCCTTCAGCGGCGCCTGCCGGTGCCGCGGTCGAGATCAGGAAAGCGAGCAGCAGCGCCGCTGTCCCCATCAGCCCCGGTGCCCGTCGGGGTGGCCGCGTGGCCCCTCGTCCGGCGGGACGCCTGACAGGTTGCCTTGCGGCGTCGCCCACAGCTGGCCGGTGCTGTCCTCGTGGTAGCGCCAGCCGAGCTGATCGAGGCGCTCCTTGAGCACCTCCGGCGTTACCCCGAGCAGTGCGCTCAGCTCCGTCTGATTCAGCACCCGGACCTGTCTGTGCCGACCGCGCCGCTGCCGGTGCAGCGGCCGCAACCGGAACGTTTCGTTGCTCACCCTTCTGCCTCAATGCGTCCGCCGATGCGCCCGCGCGCCGGCTCGTGACGGGCAAAAGACTGTATATATATACAGTATCCGTGACAAGACGTATCGCCACCTCACACCTGTCCGATGTATTCGTCCATGTGTGCGGTCTTCAGTGCCACCTGCTTGGCATGCTCCATGTCGTAGTGCAGGCGCGACACGATGCGCTGAGCGTACAACCCCCCGCCGGCCTGAATGTTGGTCACCGCATTCCAGCCGCCCAGGGCGTCCGCCGTGAGGTCTCGCATGGCGTGAAACAGGCGGGTACGGTACAGACCGTCCACGGCCTGGGTGGTACCCATGTACTTGCGCGCCAGGTGGCCGACGCGTTCGTTCTCCATGTCGGCGATGCTCGGTGCGGTGAGGATGCTGCCGCCGCCGATGTCGTGCAGGTGCCGCACCATCAGCGACCAATTGGCCGCGCCGTGGTATTTGCCGGCGTTGGTGTACAGCTCGTCCGGGAATGCCGCCCCGTCGGAGGTGATCTTGCAGTTCTCTATGGCCGCCTCGAGGGTGGCGCGGATCAGGGTCGCGTTGATCAGCATCTCCGAGATCTTCTCGCGGATGTGGCTGACCCGGTCCAGACCGTTGGCTTCCGAGATCAGCTGGGCGAAGCCCACCAGCGCGTCGAACCGGGTGGCCATGGAGGACAGGCCGCCCAGACGTTCCCATAACCCCAGCGAATGGGCGAACACGCCCGCCAGCTCCGGATTGCCGTCCAGAAACACACGCTCCTTCGGCACAAACACGTCGTCGAAGATCACGAATCCTTCCGGCGTGTGGTGTCGCCCCGAGATTGGAAAGTCGCGCGTGTCTTCGTGCCGTGGCGCGTACGTGGTGTTGATGATCTTCACGCCCGGGGCGTTCACCGGCACCATGCAGGCGACGGAGTAGTCGTCCTCACCGGCCTTCATGGATTTGGTCGGAATGGTCATCAGCTCGTGGCCCATGGAGGCCGCGGAGATGTGCAGCTTGGCACCGCGAATCACGATGCCGTCGTCGCGCCGCTCGACGATGCGCACGTACTGATCGGGGTCGTCCTGATTGCTCGGCCGCCGGCTGCGGTCGCCCTTGGAGTCGGTGATGCACTGGGTCATGCGGATGTCACGCTGCTGCGCATCCTTGACGTAGGCGCGGATCCGCGCGGCGTTTTCGGGCAGCACGCTTTCGATCCGGTCGGCCGCGGTCAGCAGCGTCATGATGGAGGCGTAGGTCACGTGGGTCAGCAGGTCGACGCTCTCGTGCAGCTCGACCTGCTCGCGCAGCTCGGCTGCCGAGCTCGGCACCTTCATGAACGCGCCCACGGCGCCGGGCGTCGGGTCGTAGAAGCGGTCGTACCCCGCCGCTGCAGAGTTGACGGTGATGCCCAGCAGCGGGTGGTTGGCTATGTCGAAGACCTGCTCACCTTCGAAGTAGGTTTCCCGGCCGTCATCCAGTGACTTCCGGTACTCGTCGCCCGTCATCATGGTGTGTTCCCCATCCAATTGCTCCAGAAACTTTCCCGGAAGCACCGGGCGGAGGCAGGCACCAGCCGTCGCGCCGCGCCGTGGTGGCAGCGTCTCCCTCCCCGGTGATCAGGGCGAAAGTTATAACATGTTCTGGCCTGCCGCCGTCAGCGCTGAATCCAGCCGCCGCTGAACGGAATGGCCTGGCCGACGAAGAAGTCGCTCTCGTCACCGGCCAGGAACAGAGCGAACTGGGCATCTTCGCGCGCAGTGGCGAGGCGCCCGAGCGGCACCTGGCGGCGCAGCGACGCCTGAAACGATTCCTTCTCGCGCAGCGCGGGTGGGTAGTACACGGGGTTTTCCACGTAGTTCTGGGCGATCAGATTGATCTGCACGTTGTGCGGCGCCACCTCGACACCCGCCGCCTGCACGTAGCCCACCTGGGCCGCGCGCGCGGCGCTGTAGGCGCTCACCGTCTTCAACCCCTTGAGTGCCACCGCGCTGCCGTAGACCACGATCTTGCCGCGGCGCCGCTCGATCATCTGCGGCAGCACGGCACGGGTGAGTCGGTGCAGCGGATGCACCATCCGGTCGAACGTGCTCGCCCAGATGTCGTCGCTGGTGTCCGTGACGCTGGTGCCGGTGTAGTTCGGCGATGCCAGATTGGCGATCAGCACGTCCACGTGGCCCGCCTCGGCGATCAGCGCCTCGCAGGCACCGGGCCGGGTCAGATCGCGGCTGTCTGGCAGCACGGTGGCGCCTTCCGCCTCGAACACCTCGATGGTGGCCGGGCCCATGTAGTCGTTGGCCTGGGTGAGGACCACCCGCTTGCCGGCGAGTCTTCCTGGCATCGTTCCGTCTCCCTGCTCGGATCTGGTAGAGGGTATCAGGAACCTCGGGCGAATCGAGGAGGGTGTTTACCGAAGAGCCCCTATATATTATAACGAGTGTTACAAAAAGACCGGGGAGTGATATGAAGCTCGACATATTTGCAGAGATACAGAAGCGCGACTGTGATGCCAACGGTGGGTTCGGGCCTCTGCTGCGTGAATCGATCGAGCAGGCTCGGGCGGCCGAATCGGCCGGGTTCGACTGCTGGTGGCAGGTGGAACATCACTGTACCCCGGATTTCAGCTACAGCTCCTGTCCGGAAATGATTCTCGAAGCCATCGCGCTGGCCACGACCAGCCTGCGGGTGGGGCACGCGGGGATTCTCGTTCCTTTCGGCATCAATCACCCGCTGCGCGCGGCTGAGCGAGTGGCTGTGCTCGACCATCTGAGCGGGGGTCGTGTCGAAGCCGGGCTGGCGAAGTCCGGCGGCAAGGAGTGGGAGACGTTCGGCATCAGCGAGGAGCAGGCCGCTGCGGATCTCGTTGAGGCGACCCGGCTGCTGCCGCAGGCCTGGACGTCACCGTCGTTCAGCTGGAACAGCCCGCGCTGGCAGGTCCCGGAGCGCGACGTGCAGCCGAAACCCGTGCAGCAACCTCATCCGCCGCTGTGGCATACGTGTTCCAGCCCGGGTTCTTTCGTCCGGGCCGGCGAGCTCGGAGTCGGCGTGCTGGCGACGACCCTGTTCGCGCCGATCGATTCGCTCGCGTCCATGGTTGCGCAGTATCGGGAAGCGATTGCCGGGTGCCGCGAACCGGCTGGTGCGGTGATCAACAACCAGGTGGGTGTGTTCACCTTCGTGCACGTGGCCCGGTCGACCAAGGCCGCGGTGGCGAGCGGAGCGCCGCGATCGGCGCTCTGGTACGTGAGCTCCGCGCCGCGCGTTTTCAACGTGCCTCGGGAGATCTTCTATCAGGCCATTCGCGGGCAGACGGATCCCCGGTCGCGACCTGGGGTGGCGGCATTGCAGCAGGCAGAGGCTCCGGACCCCAATGACACCAGTGATCCCGATCCGGTGATCGCGCTGATGAAGCGCGAGTTCGCCGGAGAGGAGATCGGCAACGAGGAGATCTACGAGACGATCCGGCACCTGGATTCGGTGATCATCGGTGATGTCGACACCTGCCGCGCCAAGATGGAAAGCTTCAGGGAGATCGGCCTGGATCGGCTGATGTGCCTGGTGCAGATGGGCGAGGTAGCACATAGCGCCATCATGGAGTGCATCAATCTGATCGGAACGGACCTGATGCCGCAGTTCGCTGATCGCAGGAGGCTGGCATGAGCAGGCTACCCGACGTTACGCCCGAGTACTGCGAGGCGCTGTGGCAGAAGGTCTGCAACTGGGGGCGTTGGGGCGCCGACGATCAGGCGGGCGCATTGAATCTGATCGATGCGGCGAAACGCCGGCAGGCGGCGAGCCTGATCCGCGAGGGCGTGGCAATCAGCATCGGCAATCCCTGGCCCGTGGACCCGGGGCCGCACAACCCGTGGCCGGCCGAGCACCGGATGATCCGTGCGGGCGACGACTGCCATTATCCGGGCGTGCCGGGTCTGGCGGTGGCGTTGGACTACATCGGGGTGCAGCACCACGGCGTAGCCTGCTCGCACATCGACGCCTTGTGTCATGTGTTCGTGAGAGAGCGGATGTACAACGGATTTCCCGCCAGCGACGTCCGCAGCACGGGTGCGCTGAAAAACGACATGATGCCGATGAGTGAGGGTCTGGTGACCCGCGGCGTGCTGCTCGATCTGCCGCGCCTGCGCGGGGTGGACTTTCTCGACGGGTTCGAACGGATCTCCGCCGCCGACCTGCAGGCTGCTGCCGATGCGCAGGGCGTGTCCGTGAGTCCCGGCGACGTGCTGATCATTCACAAGGGCAGGCAGCGTCGGGTCGCCGAACAGGGGCTGTTCGAGCCCAACAGCGGCGGCATGCCCGGGCTGCACCCTGAATGCGCGCTATGGCTGCACGAGCGCGGCGTGGCAGTGCTCGGCAGCGATTACATGAACGATCCGCAACCGAACTGGGACTGCGAGGGGTGGCCGATTCCCATTCACTATCTGGGGATCTGCGGCATGGGCATGACGTTGATGCACAGTCTGGACACCGAAAATCTGGCGCGCTACTGTCGATCGATCGACCGCTGGGCATTTCATCTCACGATCGCCCCGCTCAAGATTCCCGGGGCGACCGGCTCGCCGGTCAACCCGATAGCGGTCCTCTAGCAGTCGGATTATTCCAGGATTTCTCTTGCCCAAGATCGTAGACCACGAAGCCCGACGTCGTGACTTCATCGATGCAGCCTATCAGTCGATTCTGGAGGACGGGCTGGCCAGAACGACCATAAGGGCGGTCGCGCGGCGTGCCGGATACACGACCGGCGCGCTGGTGCACTACTTCAAGGACAAGGACGAGCTGATCCGGCACGTTCTCGAAGAGAACGGCAAGCAGGTGCGACTGCGAATGCAGGAAGCGCGCAGCGCGGCACAGGGCAGGCGCGCCTTGCGTGAGGTGATGCTGGAAGCGCTCCCCACCAACCGTGTGTCCGGCGCCAGCTGGCGCATCTGGCTGGCGCTCTGGTATCACTCCGAGGAGACCGCCGCAATGCGCCGGGAAGAGCGGCGGCGTTACACCGAATGGATCGGCCGGCTCAGCGAGATTCTGGAGGAGTGCGTGGCGCTCGGAGAGCTGCGCGCGACCGCAGACCTTTCCCGCGAAGCGAGGTCGCTCGTTGCTCTGGTCGACGGGATCGGCGTGCAGTATCTGATGAACAATGGCCGGCTCGCCGCGCGCGAGGTCACCGCAATGCTGGACGCCTACCTGGAGAAGCTGTTCGACTGACCGGCATCGGGTTGCTTGCTTTCCCGAAGAGATATAACGTATGTTATATAACGCTTGTTCTGTGGGAGAGAGAGCATGCCCTCGAAGTTCTGCGCACTCGCGATCTCGGCAATCGCAGCGTCCGGATTGGCGGATTCCGTGCTGGCCGCACAGGCCAATGTCATAGAAGAGATTGTGGTGACCGCCGAAAAGCGGGCCGCGTCGGTTCAGGACACGTCCATCGCCATCACCGCGTATACGGCGGAAACGCTTGATCTGCGCGGAATCGAAGAGATCGAGGACCTGCAGTTTTCGGCGCCCAATCTCGTGATCAGTCACAACTCACAGTCGCCCGTGACCTACGCGTACATTCGCGGCATCGGCTCGGACCAGCTCGTCGCCGGGTTCGATCCGGGCGTCGCGTATCATGTCGACGGCGTTTACGTCGGGCAGCCGTCGTCCATGCCCGGGGACCTGTGGGACATGGAGCGGGTCGAGGTTCTGCGCGGCCCGCAGGGCACCCTCTACGGACGCAACACCACGGGTGGCGCCATCAACGTGATTACCGCGCAACCCTCGGCGGAAACCGAGCTGTTCGGCGACGTTACGCTTGGCAACTACGGCCGCCAGAGGTACCGCGCGGTAGTCGGCGGCGGCACCGAGGAGGTCGCCGGACGCCTCTCCTACATCCGCGATTTCGATGACGGCTACCAGGACAATTTGGTCGGGCGCAACGGCGATGTCACGGATTTCGACGCCGTGCGCGGTAAGGTACGGTTCAGCATCGGCGAGCGCGGCGAGCTCACGCTGATGGCGCAACGATTCCAGAATCAGGGCAGGCAGTCGCAGAAGCGTCGCGAACCGTTCGCGCCGGTGGAGCTCGCTCCGGGCTTCGTCATCGACGTGTATGACGGCGCGATACCCAACCCCACCGATCCGAGGAAGGTGGCCAAGGATTATCCGGAAAAACTGGACCTGCAGAACGATTTCTTCTCGGGCCACTTCAGCTGGGACTTCGACGGCTTCCGTCTCGTCTCCATCACCGGTTACATCAAGAACGACTGGACGCAGAACTCCGACATCGACATGTCGAGCAATCCGGTTCAGTTCCAGAACTGGGACATGCAGACGGATCAGTTCACCCAGGAGATTCAGCTCGTTTCCAGCGGCGACGGACCGTGGGAGTGGATTCTGGGGGCGTTCTACTTCGACGAAGATCTGTCGACCAACTATCTCTTCGACGACAGCTCCATCGCCGGGTTCACGTTCCGCAACGGTGGCGACCTGAAGACCGAGTCCAGGGCCGTCTTCGGCCAGCTCTCCTACGATTTCCGCGACCGCGGAATGCCGATTCGAGTGGTCAGCGGGCTGCGCTGGACGCAGGACAAGAAGGACATCTCCGAGTTTCAGCAGATTCCGCAGTTCGCGGTGGATCTCGCCGGGTCCATGGACGAGGAATGGACCGAGATGAGCGGCAAGTTGGGACTGGACTGGTTCGTGAGCGAGGACGTGCTCGCCTACGTCAACTATTCCCACGGCTACAAGGGTGGCGGCTTCTCGATCGGGCAGTTCGACTCCTTCGACCCGGAAACCGTGGATTCCTTCGAAGTCGGCCTCAAATCTCAATTCTGGGCGGACCGGGCGCAGGTGAACGTGGCCGCGTTCTACAACGACTACCAGGACCTGCAGGTGAACTTCCTGCAGTTCACGCTCTTCACAACCGACAACGCCGCCAAGGCGACCATCCAGGGCATCGAAGTGGAGAGCACCTTCATCCCCGTGGACAACCTGACGCTGGGCGTGAATCTGACCTGGCTCGATGCCGAGTTCGACGAGTATCAGTTTTCGGACACCATCGATCTGTCCGGAGATACCCTGAATCGCGCGCCCGAGTACACGATCGCTCTTAGCGCGCAGTACGACTGGCCGCTGGGCGATGCCGGCAAGCTGACGGCGCGCGCCGACTACTACTGGCAGGACGACGTCTACTACCGTGTGCAGAACATTCCGCGCCATCGGGCAGACGACTTCTTCACGGCAGACGCGCGGCTCATGTGGAGCAGCGCAGACGAAACCTGGGTGATCGATGCGTTCGTGAAAAACCTGACGGATGAGGACAACCAGCGCAGCCTCACGGTGTCAGATGGTCTGTCCACCGGCAACAACAGCTTCATCAGCTACTACCCACCGCGCACCTACGGCGTGCGTGTCGGCTGGCGGATGGGGGGCTGACGGTGGCGGACTGGCGTGTCAGGTCGATCTTTCACTTCATCCTTCCGTGCAGCAACGTGGAGCGCTCCATGGCGTTCTACGCAAACTTCGGGTTCGAGGTGATCAAGGACAACCGGGACGTGGCCTGGCCCGAGTATGTCGGCACCAACTTCAACATGATGCCAGGTTCCCAGGGGCGCGCGGTGCAGCTCGTGCTGCCGCACGATGACGAGCTGCAGACGCGCATCGATCTGATCGAGTGGGTGCGGCCACGCTGGCACAACGAGAACGACGGCCGACCCCTCGAGACCCGCATCCCCCGTGTGATGGCGCTGCTCACGCAAAATATCCGCGCTGCCTACGAAGATCTGCTGGCTCGCGGTCTCGAGGCGACCCAGCCGCTGCGTGACCCCGACCCGGTCATCGGCGTCGAGGGGGTCGTGTGCTTCGTCGATCCCGATGGACACATCGTGGAGCTGATCGAGTACTTTCCCGGTCAGCTGGGCAGCCGAACCGACGATCTGCCGAAGCTCTGATCCGGATCCGCGCTTGCGTCTGCCATGGACGCGCGCGCTGGGTTAAGGTGGCGCTTGCTGACCCCTGGAGGCCACCGTGACCGATTCGACGCTCGTGCTCTTTGACCACCCGCTCTCGCCCTACGGCCAGAAGGTCAAGATCGCCCTCATCGAAAAAGCCGTACCCTTCGAGGCGCGCCTGCCCGACGGCATCGGCAGTGGCAGCACGCCGGGCGCGTTCGGCACAGCCAGCCCGCGCGGCGAGGTCCCGGCGCTCGTCGACGGTGACGTCGCGGTGTTCGATTCCTCGGTGATTCTCGAGTACATCGAGGATCGCTGGCCGAACCCGGCCCTGCTTCCGGCGACGCCGGCGGAGCGGGCCCGGGTGCGCATGCTGGAAGACGCCATGGATACCCATTTCGAAGCCATTACCTGGGGCATGTCGGAGATCCGCAACTTCGGTCGCGCGCCCGGTGGCCTGGGCGAGCAGATGCTCGAGCGCGCAGGCGGGCAGATTCGGGCCTGGTACGGCTGGCTCGAAGCGCAGCTGGGCGCCGGAACCTGGTTCAACGGCGATGCCTTCGGGTGGGGTGATTTGGCCGTAGTGCCGTTCGTGAACGGCGCCGCGGGCTTCGGTCACGCGCCGCCTCCAGGGTCGGCGCTGGCCGAGTGGCTGGTGCGCGCCAATGCCCGCGACAGCGTCGCCCAGTGCGCGCGCGCGGCTGCTGCGGTGGGTTTCGACAGCGCCGCCGTCAGTCTGGACGCGGTGCGTGCCGCCATGGAGCAGGGGCAGTTCAAGCGCGAGTATCGCGATCACCGGCTCGAGTGGATGATCAAGACCGGTGGTCTCGAGGTGGTGCAGGACGGCCTGGCCAAGGGCAACATCCGCTTCATCGAGCCCTTCGCCGCGTCCTGATCCGCAAGGCGCGCGGGGTCGTTTCAGTTCGTGTCCCGGCGCCCGGGGTGCGGCCGTGCGCGCAGGGTCAGGCCGCGCGCCGCTCCGCCGTGTCCAGAGCGCGCTGCTGATCCTCGAGGTCCCCGGGCAGGGCGCGACCCGACAGATAGTAGTGGTACGCGCACCACAGGTTCAGAAACGACAGCACCAGCAGTGACATGCGCAGCGACTCCTTGCCGTACTCGGGTGCGAACTGGTCGCTCATGATCCCCACCAGCTGCGGTCCGAATCCCATGCCGATGATGTTGAGCACGAACAGCACGATGCTCGACGCCAGCGCCCGCATGCGCAGGCTCACCAGGCTCTGCGCCAGCGCGAAGGTTGGCGCCAGGTAGAAGCCGCCGAAGAACGCCGGCACGATGTACAGCGCCAGCGCCAGCCAGAGATCGTCCACCACGAACACCGCCGCCAGAAAGGGCACGTAGCCGCCCTTGCCGGCGGCTACGATCCAGGCGCGCCAGCGCACGTCGCGCGCGGCCAGCACGTCGGCCATACGCCCGGCAACGAAGGTGCCGAGGCCGCCCACCACCCCGGTCATGAGCGCCAGTGCCAGACCCACCTCGGTGGGCGACAGCCCGTGGGAGCGGATCAGAAACGTCGGCATCCAGAGGGTAAAGCCGTAGCCGATGAACCCGGCCAGGGTGGAGCCCAGCGTCGCGTGGCGCAGCGAGCGGACGCGCCACATGTGCCGCGCCACGGTCATGAATCCGGGCGCCGCCTCTTGGCGCGGCGCCCGACGGGTGGGTGCGTCGCTGGCGCCGCGCACCGGCTCTGTGACGGTCAGGAACAGCAGCGCCGCAATGAGCAGACCGGGCAGCCCGACCACCACGAACGTCATCCGCCAGCCCACGATTTCCGAGAGCCAGCCACCACCCAGGTAGGCGAGGAGCAGGCCGATGTTGACGCCCAGCGCGAACACGCCCATGGCCGTGCCGCGGGTGGCCGGCGGGAACAGATCGGAAATGATCGAGTGTGACGGCGGTGTGGAACCGGCCTCGCCGATGCCGACGCCGATGCGCGCCAGTGCCAGCTGCACGAAGCTGCCCGCATATCCGCACAGTACCGTCATGGCACTCCAGATGCTGATGGCACCGGCGACGATGTTGCGGCGATTGACGCGGTCGGCGAGCATCGCGATGGGCATGCCCAGGGTCGCGTAGAAGATCGCGAAGGTGAGGCCCACCAGAAAACCCATTGCGGTATCGCTGGCGCCCAGTTCGAGCTTGATGGGTTCCAGCACGATGCCCATGATCTGCCGGTCGAGCTGGCTCGATGCATACACCGCGGTGAGCACCCCGACGGCGTACCACTTGTACCACGGCTTCGCGATCACACGCGCGCGCAGCTGTTCCATGTCCCCTCCCCGTATTTTTCAGCCCCCGCCCGGCCGCACGCTGCGCAGAAACTCGTTCAGAAACAATCCGCGGGGATCCGCCCGATCGCGCACCTGCCACCACGCCTCCCAACGTGGATGCGCGTTTCCGAGCTGCGTGCCATCCAGGTAATGTACCTTGCCCCAGTGCGGGCGCCCGCCGTGGCGGAGAAAGATCGCTTCGCAGGCGCGATAGTAGCCGGTTTCGTCCTCGGCTATGTCCTGGTGCACCGAGATCGTGACCGTGTCGCGCTCATAGGCTGTGGACAGCCAGACGTCGTCTGCGGCCAGCGTCCGGTACTCCACGGGCCAGCGCAGTCCGGGAAAGTCGTGCTGAATCAGCTGCCGGATTTCGCGCATGCAGCTCAGGCCCGCTTCCGCCGGGACGCTGTATTCCATTTCCGTGTGCCGGTGCGGACGATGATTGGGCAGCACCTCGTAGCTCCATGCGCAGCGTGCGCCCTCCGCGGCCAGGGGGTAGCTGGGCGGCGCATCGGTTTCGTCGATGGTCTTGGCCACGGCGGTGTCTGTGTGCGGGTACCAGAAGAACTCGAAGTGGCGGGCGCTGCCCACGTACTCGGATATCCGTTCGCCCAGTGCTTCGAACGGCTCGGACCAGCCGTGCTCCTGCAGACGGTAGGCAGTGCGCAGCTGCAGCTCCAGCTGTGTGACCACCCCCAGCGCGCCCAGATGCAGGCGTGCGGCCTGGAACAGCTCGGCGCGCTCATCGGCGCTGCAGCGCAGCAGCTCGCCGGACGCCAGCACGATGCTGACCCCGGTGACCGCCGCGGACAGATTGCGCAGCGTCCGCCCGGTGCCGTGAGTGCCCGTCGCGCAGGCACCGGCGATGGCCTGACGGTCGATGTCGCCCTGATTGCTCAGCCCGAGCCCGACGTCGTGCAGCGGTCGGCCGAGGGCATGGATGGGAGTCCCGGCCCAGACCCGTGCGCGCTGGCGTGCCTGGTCCACGGCGACGACACCGGCCAGTCCCGACAGGTCGACGATGAGTCCGTCGGTGGGCACCAGCGGAGCGTGGCTGTGACCGGCCCCCGCGGCGCGAACCGGCGTATCGCTCGCGGCAGCGGCACGCACCAGCGCCACCAGGTCCGCCTCGCTGCGCACGAAGTGCAGCGCCTGCGGCCTGGCCTGCTGGCGGCCGGACCAGTTGCTCCAGGTTGCCATGATCGGACTCCTTTCGGGCTGTCTCGGCAGCGTCCGGTTCAGCGCGGCCGAACGGCGATGCCGTGGGTCATGAATGCGGCGAACCGGGGGCCGGGTACGTAGCCGCTGTCGAGGCTCTGCAGTTGGAAGCCGGCGTCCTGGATCAGCTCGTCCGCGGCCCGGGTCAGATGGCAGCCGCCCCCGATGATCTTCCACAGCGGTTCGATGCGGCGCTGCCAGCGCTGCACCGACGCCTCGGGTGCGCGGCCATGCTCGATGAAGATCAGCCGGCCGCCGGGTTTGAGCACGCGGTGCATCTCGCGCAGCGCCGCGTACACGTTGGGTATCGAACACAGCGTCCAGGTGCACACCACGGAGTCGAAACGGGCGTCGTCTTCGGGAATCGCTTCGCTGGAGATGCGCACCAGGCTCACCGGCTGGGGGATCCGCTGCGCGCGCTCCTCGGCGACCCGGGTCAGCTCCGCAGCCGGATCCAGGCCCGTGATCGAGACCGCGTCGGGCCCGTAGTGCTCGAGGTTGTGGCCACTGCCGATGCCGATCTCGAGCACCGCGCCGCGAGCCTTGGGCACATAGCGGCCGCGCAGCTCGCGCATGGGCGGCTGGCCGCAGGCTCGATCGATCAGCTTCGGCAGTATGTGTGTTTCGTACCAGCCCATCTTGCGTTCCCGAGGTATGCGCGCACCGAAGTGCGTGACGATTGCGTTCAGATGCGGCGGCCGCTGCCCTGCCAGTAGCGGTCGCGCAGCACGCGCTTGTACAGCTTGCCGGTCTCGTGGCGCGGCATTTCCCGCTCGTAGTCGATCGAGCGCGGTGCCTTGTAGCCTGCCAGATGCGCCCGGCAGTGAGCGATCAGCGCGTTGCTGAGATCCTCGCCCGGTACGTGGCCGGGACGCAAGGTCACGGCGGCCTTGACCTCCTCGCCGAACTCCTCGTTGGGAATGCCGAACACGGCCGCGTCCTCTACCGCCGGATGTGTCACCAGCACCGCCTCGATCTCGGCCGGATAGATGTTCACCCCGCCGGAGATGATCATGTCGATCTTGCGGTCACTCAGGTAAAGGTATCCGTCCGCGTCCAGATAGCCGATGTCCCCGAAGGTGTAGGTGGCGGCTTCCAGATGCACGGCGGCGGTTTTCTCCGGCTCGTTGTGGTACTCGAAATCCGAGCCCATGAGATTCTTCACGTAGATCTGCCCGGGTTCACCGACCGGCAGCGGGTTACCGCCGTCGTCGCGGATGGTCACCTGCGCCAGCGCTGTCGGTTTGCCTACGGTGCCCGGCCGCGCAAGCCATTCACCGGCGCTGGCAGTGGTGACGATGGAACCTTCGGTCGAGCCGTAGTACTCCGCGATCACGGGCCCCCACCAGTCGATCATGCGCCGTTTGACTTCGGGCGGGCAGGGCGCCGCGCCGTGCCAGACGATCTTCAGGCTGGCACCGGAAAACGTGCTGCGGGTCGCGTCATCGAGACGCAGCAGGCGGTGAAACTGCGTGGGGACGAGATGCACGTTGGTCACGGCATGCTCATCGATCAGGCGCAGGCTCTCAGCCGGGTCGAATCGGTGCCGCATCAGCACCCGGCTGCCTGTGAGCAGCGGCAGGAATGAAAACGCCCATTGCGCTGAGTGGTAGACCGGCCCGCACACGTAGGTCGTTCCATCGGGGGGGATCTGCAGCATCTGTGACAGCCCGGCGCCGATCATTTCCAGCATCTGCAGACCGCCGCCTGCGGCGAAGGTGCTCGAGCGCACACCCTTGGGGCGGCCCGTGGTCCCGGAGGTGTAGAACATTGGCCCGCCGGCGCTCTGGTCTTCCGGTTCCGATTCCGGATATGCCGCGAGCAGCGCTTCGTAGTCGAGCATGTCCGTCGCAGCCGCACTGCGGATCGCGATGCAGGTTTCCAGCGCCGGGGTCTCACCGCGCCCGGCCGCCGCCCGGGCCGTGTCGAGAAGCGGGCCCTCCGCAAGCAGAACCCGCGCTCCCGAGTCGGCGATCACGTAGGCCAGCTCCTCGGCGCTGAAATGCCAGTTCACGGGCACGTAGATCAGCCCGCAGTGGCCGGCAGCCATCATGATTTCGTAGAACTCGCGGCAGTTGCCGGCGTACACGGCGATGGTATCCCCCGGATCCAGGCCGAGAGACCGCAGCGCGTGCACCAGCTGATTGCTGCGCCCGTTGAGCTGTCCCCAGGTGGTCGAGCCGCGCTCGTCGATGAGCGCGGAATGCGCCCCGCGCTCGCGGGCGATTCGGTCGGAAAAGTACGTCAATTGGCCCCCCTGTGCTGGTGCTGGCTTGTGCGGTGAACCATCGCGACTCAGTCGGCGCCGGTCACCCAGGCGACTGCCTCGGACTCGCTGTGGAATACGGCCATGGCAGCGCCCCTGCTGCGGCTGTAGGGAATGCCCGCCTGCGCCAGCGCGTACTGGTGCGTCGCTCCGACCAGAACTGCCACGCGCTGCAGCGGCGCGTCTGCGTGCATCTCCACGTTCATGCGCTGCAGGGCGGCCAGGCCGTGCAGTGATACCAGGGTCGAATCGAGGAAGCGGAAGTCGTAGATCTCGGGTCGATCCGGATGGTAGCCCGGTTCCTGCCAGAGTTTGCGCACCGCCTGCACCAGCGACAGATCGTCGGCGGTGCCGCTGAAACGGAACTGCCGGTAGCCGTCGTGAACCTCGGTGAGCGCGGTGATCATCGCCTCGTCCCGTACGCCTCGCATGCGCCCGCTGGCTTCGGCGACGCGCCGTGCGGCTGCGCCGGACGGTTCATCACGCCAGCTGGCGCGAAAGGCGCAAGGCTCGCGCCTCCGCCGGGCGGTTCGCGCTGGGATCGAAGTAGGGCCGCTCGCCGCGGATGGTGACCCGATGCCCCTTGCGCTCCTCGGGCCAGTAGTCCCACAGCGCGAAATGCTGCGTGCAGCGGTTGTCCCACAGCGCGATGGCGTTTTCGCTCCACTGGAAGCGCACCTGGAATTCCGGCCGTTGCTGGTGACGGAACAGGTAGTCGAGCAACGCCTGACTTTCCTCGCGTGCCAACTCGTTGATGCGGGTGGTGAAGCTCGGGTTCACGTACAACGCGGTGCGCCCCGAATCCGGATGGGTTCGCGCCACCGGGTGGCTGGCCCGCGGATAGGTTCGGGTGCTGTCGTCGACGCCGCGATCGGCGTAGCGTCCGCGGTAGATGTGCTCGGAGTCGTGAGTTGCGCTGAGCGTCTCGAGAAAGCTCCGCAGTGGGGACGACAGCGTCTCCCAGGCGGCATACATGCTGGAAAACAGCGTATCGCCGCCGCAGCTCGGCAGCGTGTGCAGCTGCAGCATGGTGGCCAGCGGCGGCGCCTCGTCGCAGGAAACGTCCGTGTGCCAGCCGTTGCCGTTGGCGACCTTCGAATCCTTGTGGGCGTGGATGACGAACAGCTCCGGATGGCCTTCCAGGTGCGGCGCCGCCGGATGCACGTGCAGCGGGCCGAAGCGGGCGGCGAAATCGATCTGCTGGCTCGGTTCGAGCCGGGGCTGGTCACGAAAGAACAGCACCAGATGGTCCGTCAGGGCTTGTCGAATCGCGGCGAAGCCGGCGTCGTCCAGAGCCAGCAGATCCGCTCCGTCTACTTGTGCACCGATTACGGGCGTCAGGCGCCGAATCTTCATCTTCCGTACCTCCGTGAAGCCACTCTACGCGCTGGTCATATCAGCAGTCGATAGGGCGCTTCCAGCAGATCGCGCACGCTCGCCAGAAAGGCGGCCGCCGGCGCGCCGTCCAGGGCCCGGTGGTCCCAGGTCAGGGACAGCATCATGCGCTGCTGGCGCACCGGGTTGTTGCCGTCCCAGCCCAGGTCGTCGCGGATCCGGTTGACGCCGAGAATGCCCACCTGCGGCGCATTGATGATGGGCGTGAAGGAATCCACGCCGAACATGCCCAGCGTCGAGACGGTGAAAGTGCCACCCTGCAGGTCGTCGGGCGTCAGGGTGCCGGCGCGGGCGGCGCCGGCCAGACGCGTGGTTTCCTCGCACAGTGCGCGCATGGGCAGTTGCCCGGTGTTCTGCACGACCGGCACGATCAGCCCCTCGTCCAGCGCTACCGCCATGCCCACGTTGATGGCCCCGAGCAGCGTGATCTGCTCCTCGCCGAACGTGGCGTTCATCTGCGGATGCTTCTCCAGAGCCTTGGCTACCGCGCGTATCACCAGGTCGGTGTAGGTAGGTCTCAGTCCCTCGTCGCGCCACTCGTCCATGAGTTGAGCACGCAGGCGCACGGCGTCGTCCATGACCACGTCCATGTTCATGGTGAGCTGAGCCATGCTCTGCAGGCTCTCGTACATCCGCCGTGCGATGGTTCTACGCATGCCCTTCACGGGCACGCTCCGATCCGCGCGCGTCGCGCCGGTCGTATCGCCGGACGTATCGCCGGGCATGGCGCTCGGCGCAGCCGGCGCTACTGCGGCGGCCTCGACGTCTTCCTTGGTGATGCGTCCGCCCGGACCGGTGCCGGTTACGCCGGCAAGGTCGATGCCGAGCTCGCGCGCCAGCTTGCGGGCGATGGGTGAAGACGGCGGCGCCGCGGCGCCCGGGCCCTGTGCGGCGGGGCTCCGGGCGGAAGCGGCGCTGCGCGCGTTGATCACGTCGGCTTCCACGATGCGTCCGCCCGGGCCGCTGCCGTGCAGCGTCGCCAGATCCAGGTCATGTTCACGGGCGAGGCGGCGGGCGATGGGCGAGGCGAAGATCCGCTCGCTGTCGGCACGGGCGGTCGCCTTACTACCGGCGCTGGATGTGACCGGCGCGGACGTCGTGCTCGCTGACGGTACGGCCGCGGCGCCTGGCGCGGGCAGCGTGTCCGGTATCGCCTCGCCCGCGGCATAGATGTAACCGACGACGTCCCCGGGCTGCATGGTCACGCCTTCTGCGATCAGATGGCGCACCGTGCCGGTCGTCTCGGCATCCACGTCCAGGTTGACCTTCTCCGTTTCCAGACGGTAGAGCAGCTGGCCCTTGTCGACGTGACCACCGTCGGGGATGTACCACTCCTCGACCACGCCTTCCGTCATGTTCATGCCGACTTTGACCAGGTATATCTCGGTGGGCATCGTCAGTTGTTCCCCGTTGTCTGCGTTGTTGTCCGCTGCTCCCGCATGCTAGTGCCGGAAGCAGCCGCCTTCGGCCGCAAGCCGCAGCGTGCGCGCGACGTCGACCACGCGCGGTCCGTCGCGCTCGATGCTGAGTGTTGCCAGCTGACCGGGCTTCAGCGTGCGCTCGCGCTCGCCGTCGAACGCGAGCACTCCGGGTCCTCGCACCTGAATGGGCTTCCCGGCTGCCGTGTGTTGCCAACGACGTACGGCGACGCTGCGGTACAGACCCGGGGCAATGGGCGCGTGGATCGTGCACGCGGGCGCGGCGTCGGCTGCTCCCGGAGCAGCACCCAGGTGCAGCAGAAGCCCGCCTTCGTCGCGCTCGGCCAGCGGCGCAAGCAGCCCGCCGATGGCGGTCATGCCCACCGCAGCGGGGTCCGCGCGGGTCAACAGGGCCAGCCGCAGCTGCTCGGGCGCCAGCAGTGCCCGCGAGCCGACGAACCGATCTGCGGTGAGCACGGCATCGATCAGCGCCAGATCATCGCGCTCGCCGTCGATCCGAACGTGGATGCGCTTGTGCTGCGGCGCCACCATCGCCAGATCGATGCGCCCGCTGGCGAGCAGCGCGGCGGCGGCGCCGGCAATCGTCGCCTCGACGAAAATCGGAAAGACGTTGTTGGTGCCGGTGGAGATCGGGATCAGCGGTGCAGTCGGCCAACCCAGCGCGATGGCGCGATTGGTGCCGTCCCCACCGAGGCTCAGCACCACGTCGCAGTCGAGGTCACGCAACGCGCGCGCGGCGCTGGTAGTGTCCATGGCACTTGCGGTGCGGGTGGCAGTTACCGGTGAGTGCGGCAGACCGGCGCCGGCATCGTCCAGGGCCATGGCGACGATGCCGTGGCTGTCGTTCAGCCAGGCGATGCGTACTGCGGATGCATCGATGCGCCCTGCGCCAAGGTCCGCTCCGGCGGTGCAGGGGGCAATGGCCTGCAGCGTGCCACCTATGCCCATGAGGACGCGCCGGACGATGGCCTGCTTCTCCTGGTTGTCGAACACCGACGCGCGCGCCACCAGCCGGCGCACGTCCTTGCCGGACGCGGGATTGGCAATGATGCCTATGCTGCCCATGAAAGGTGGCAGGCCGTCGCCTGTGCTGTGCGCCGGGAGCGGTCAGCGCGCCCGGCGCGGAACCGGTCCAGCGCGCCGCGCGGCGTCACAGCCCGAGCAGACGCCGGGTTTCGGCGACGATGCGCGCGGCATTCGGCACGTAGTGCTTCTCCAGCGCCGGGCTGAACGGAACCGGCGAGAACGGCGCGCCGACCCGGCCCACTGGCGCATCGAGGTAGTCGAACGCTTCCTCCTGAATCTGTGCCGCGATCTCGCCTCCGAAGCCGCCGAACCGCACCGCCTCGTGCACGATCAGGGCACGATGAGTCTTCTTCACCGATTCCACCACCGTCGCGGTGTCGAATGGCTGCAGCGTGCGCGGATCGATCACCTCGGCATCGAGGCCGAACTCCTCGAGCGCCTCGGCCGCCTTCAGGGCCTCGTGCACCATGCGCCCGAGCGCGACGATGGTGAGATTGCTGCCCGGCCGCACGATGTTGGCCTTGCCCAGCGGGATGCTGTACGACCCTTCCGGAACCTCGCCCTGCATGGCCAGGGACATCTTGTTCAGCACGACGATCACGGGATTGTCGTCGCGGGCGGCGGCGATTATCAGCCCCTTGGCGTCGTAGGGTGTCGTGGGCATCACGACCTTGAGCCCCGGCAGGTGGCAGATCCAGGCCTCGAGGCTCTGGGAGTGCTGGGCCGCGAGGCTCGCGCCGGCGCCGGCCATGGTGAGCATGGTCACCGGCAGCTTGGCGCTGCCGCCGAACATGTAACGCATCTTGGCCAGCTGGTTGGCGATCTCGTCCATGCATTCGCCCATGAAGTCCATGAACATCAGATCGATGATGGGCCGGCACCCGGTCGCCGACGCGCCGACGCCGAGGCCGACGATGCCCTCTTCGGAAATGGGCGTGTCGTAGATCCGGTCCGGGCCGAACTCCTTGAGCAGCCCGTTGTAGTAGCCGTACACGCTGCCGGCGCCGGCAACGTCCTCGCCGGCGACGAACGCGTTGTCGAATTCCTTCAACACCTCGCGCACGCCATCGGTGATTGCGGCCACGTAGGGCAGGGTTCGGGGTTTCGCTTGTGCTTCTGCCATGGTGGTCTCCTCCGGCTCAGGCGTAAACGTCTTCGAGCAGCGCGGACGGATCCGGCAGCGGGCTGGATTCGGCGAAGGCGATGCCTTCGCGCACCTGACGGGTGACCTCCTCGTGCACCGCGGCCGCCTGCTCGGCCGACAGGATGCCCTGCTCGGCCAGGCGGGCCTCGAACAGCTTGATGGGATCCCGTTTCTTCCAGTAGGCCACCTCTTCATCGGTGCGGTAGCTGAGGCCCATGCCGCGCACACCGACGTGGTCGTAGAAGCGGTAGGTCTTGCATTCGAGCAGCGTCGGGCCGTCGCCGGCGCGGGCGCGGGCGATGGCTTCACCCGCCGCTTCGTACACGGCCACTGCGTCCATGCCGTCGACGATCACGCCGGGCATGCCGTAGCCGGCCGCGCGGTCGGCAACATCGACGATGGCCTGGTGGTTGGCCTGGGACGTGTACTCGCCGTAGCCGTTGTTCTCGCAAACGAAGATGCAGGGGAGCTTGTACAGCGACGCCATGTTGGCTGCCTCGTGAAATGCGCCCTCGTTGCTGGCACCGTCGCCGAAGAAGGTGCAGGCGACGTTCGTGGTCCTGCGGAACTTGCTCGAAAATGCGGCACCCACGGCAATGGGCGGGCCGCCGCCGACGATGCCGTTGGCGCCCAGCATGCCGAGATCCATGTTCGAGATGTGCATGCTGCCGCCCTTGCCCTTGCAGTAACCGGTGGCGCGGCCGAAAAGCTCGGCGAACATGCGGTCGAACTCGCCGCCCTTGGCGATCAGGTGGCCGTGGCCGCGATGCGTGCTGGTTATCCAGTCGTCGTTGGACAGGTGCACCATGACACCCGCGGCCACCGCCTCCTGGCCGACGTACAGGTGCAGGGCACCGGGAATCTTGCCGTCTTCCATCAGCTTGCCGGCGGATTCTTCGAAGATGCGGATGCGCACCATGCGGTGATGCATGTCGCGCAGGACGTTGTCGGTGATCTGGCTGGTCACGTGTCTCTCCCCTGTGCTGGATCCCTGGCCGGATACTCTATAACGAATCGGCGCTGGGAGGTGGCCGGGCCGCAGACGGGGCGCCCCGCGAAAATCGGTACAGAGTCGCTTCGGCGGGGAAAACAGTCAAGCAAGACGGTTTATTGTCGGTCACGGCCGGCGGCGGCATTGACTCTGCTGATGGCTTCCTCTAAAACAGTCTGCGGTGCTTGTTTTTCGGCTCGCGTTCGGGAGACGCGCCCAGCCGCAGCAGGCGCCGCAAAGGAGACAGGGTCGGGTGTGGAGAGACACCCAGGGGAGAGCAGCTATGCAGATATTCGGATCGTATGGTCGGGCGACCGTGTGCGCGGCGCTTGCCGCGGCGGCTATGGCGGGCGCGGCACCCCTAGCGGTTGCCGCAGAACGCGACCGCAGCGGTGTCATTGAAGAGATCGTGGTGACCTCGCGGCGTGCCGAGGAATCCCAGCAGGACGTGCCGGTTTCGGTGACTGCGTTCAACCAGAACGACGTCGACCGCATTCAGCCGCGTACGCTGAGGGACTTCGAGGGGCTCACGCCCAACGTCTACATCGGCGAGCAGACGGCAGGTCCCAACATGGGGGCGATCTTCATCCGCGGCCAGGGCTACCAGGACGTCGAGAAGAACCAGCCGCCCGCCGTGGGCGTGATCATCGACAACATCTATCTGGGTACCAACACCGGACAGTTGATCGATACCTTCGACGTGGCTCAGGTGGAGATCAACCGGGGACCGCAGGGGGTGCTGTACGGCAAGAACACTACCGGCGGCACCATCGTCGTGCGGCGCGTGGAGCCGCAGTACAACGAGTTCGGATGGGTGGCGTCCGCCCAGGCCGGAGACTACGACGAGCGTCAGCTCAAGGCGCGGGTCAACATACCGCTGATCGACGACGCCATGGCTCTGAAGCTCGGCGTGATCACGAAGGAGCGTGACGGCTATTACGACAACATCACGCTGGGCGGAGATGCCGGGGCGATCGATTACACCGCCTACACCGCGGCGCTGAAGTGGCAGGCCACCGACGATTTCCTGGTCAAGATCACCTACGACCGCCTGGACGATCAGAGCGACAGCGTCGCCATGGATCCGCGCTACAACGGCAACGATCCGTTCAAGAGCGAGAACGACTGGGACGCGCAGACCGACTACGAGCAGGACATGCTGGGCGTCAACCTCGAGTGGAACATCGGCTCGGCAACGCTCTATTCGACCACGGCATGGATCGACGGCAAGGACAACGTCGAGCAGGACTTCGACAGCTCGACCTATGCAGCGGTGGACTTCGACGTGACCCCGCCGCTGGCGCCGACGCCGCTGGCACAGCTGCACACGCTGCGCGACCAGAATTACGAACAGTTCTCTCAGGAGCTGCGGCTGTCGGGTGAGTTCGACCGGAGCCTGAGCTACACCGTGGGCCTGTTTTACTGGGATACCAAGATCGAGCTCGATCAGTACACCAACGCCATCGCTCAGCTGCAGAACCCGCTGCCCATCACCTGCGCCCAGTTCGGGGCCCTGGACGGCACGGGGATCGTGCCCGGCTTCCTGTTCCCCCATCCCGTGCTGGGTGACGCCTACTGTCAGACGCCCTATGCGCCGGATCCTACCGGCAAGTTCGGGCCGCTGCTGGCGGGGATCTCGACGCAGAACGGCTCCGAGGACACGGAGTCCAAAGCCGTATTCGGCTCGATCACCTGGCGCCCGAGCGAGGCGTACGAGGTGAGCGCCGGCGCGCGCTACATCGACGAGCAGAAAACGCTGCAGAACAATTTCGTTTCGGCACCCGGCGGCGCGCCGACGCCGGCGGGATTTCCCGTCAAGGACAGCGACAGCTGGGACGACGTGATCCTGAATCTGTCGGGCAGCTGGTTCATCGCTGAGGACAGCACCCTGTACCTGAGCTATGCCGAAGGGTTCCGCAGCGGCGGCTACAGCATCCGGGCGAACAACGTCAGTCAGCTGACCTACGATCCGGAGGAAGTGAAATCCTACGAAATCGGCTGGAAGAACGATCTGTGGGATCGGCGCCTGCGCCTTAACCTGTCGGCATTCTATACCGACATGAAGAACCAGCAGCTCAACGTGGTGATCCAGGATCCGTTCCAGGCGCCCGGTACCAACACCGTGGTCAACAACGCCGGCGATACCGAGATCAAGGGTCTGGAGCTGGAAGGCATCGCAGCGCTGACCGATTCGTTCTCGGTGATCTTCTCAGGCGGTCTGCTCGATGCCGAGCGCAAGTCCTACCAGGAAGACGGCGGCCGCGTTCCGACGGGACCGCTTGGCACGGCCGGCACGCCGGGCACCCTGGTGACGATCCCCGCGAACGATCTGGCACGCTCGCCGGACTGGAACTGGGCGCTGACCGGCGTCTACGACCGTCAGTTCGGCAACCTGCGGCTGACCGCCAGCGCAACGCTCAAGGGTTGGGACGACGTGAACATCATCAGCAGCACGCTCGCGGGCCCCGCGGGCAACTACAGCGAAGACGGCCAGACCAAGCTGGATGCCCGGGTCGCGCTGGAGTGGACGCTGCGGGAAGGTGACATCCTCACGCTGAGCGTGTTCGGCAAGAACCTCACCGACGAGGAGTATCTGGAGTTCCTGCTGCCGCTTGGCGATACCGGCGGCTTCCAGGGCTGGGCGGCGCCGAAGACCATTGCTGCGGAAATCCGCTGGAGCCATTGAAGGCCCCGGTGTCGCGAAACGCAACAGGCCGGCAAACGCCGGCCTGTTCGTGTGGGAGAGACCGCTCGTTCGTATGCCGGCTGTGGCTCAGGATTGTCCGCCGGAACGCTTCACCGTGGTGAGCACGTCCTGATAGCTGCGGCGCAGCTCGCGCTTGAGCCAGGCGAGCATCTTCTTTTCCGGCACCTTCGGTCCGCCGAGAATCTTGGCCGAGGCCATGCCCTCGAGCAGGTACAGGGTCAGATAGTTGGTGCGCGCGAACGCCTCCGACAGCGCCAGGTCCGGGAAGATCTGCTTCACCGCCTCGTACCAGGCCTCATCGAATTCCTTGAGTGCCGGCGCCAGCACCTTGGCCAGCTCCGGATCCGTGCGCGCGGCCACCTTCAGCTCCTGAAACACCACGAACGCGGGCGTGTTGAGCTGCTGCCAGTAGGCGTCGATGCCTTCCTCGATGCGGCTGTGCTCCGCGCCTTCCTGCACGCGCTGCTCTTCCTCCGAGAACATGGCCAGCCGGATCTGATTGAGATGCTGCACCGCGGCGCGGATCAGATCGAATCGGGTCGGAAAGTGGTGCAGCATCGCGCCGCGCGAAACGCCGGCCTTCCGGGCGATGTTCTCGGTGGTGGTGCTGGCGTAGCCGAGCTCGTAGAAGCAGTCCACCGCGGCGTCCAGGATCGCCTTGCGGGTGAGCTCGCTCTTGGTCTGCTGCCAGGTCTTTTCGTCGCCGGCTCTCGCGGCGCTGGACGTCGATGCCATGATTGAACGTGCCTGTGCTATGTTCGGCGATGGTACGGCGCCGGCTCGCAGACCGGCAAGCCCGTAAAATCCCTGAGGAGACGCGCATGTCCGATGATCACATGGAGATCCTGCTGGTCACCAAGGGGCATCCGTTCGAGCGCGAGCCGTTCTTCCGGCTGTTCGACGAGCTGCCGGGGGTGGGCTGGACCCACGTCGAGCAGCCGGCGGCGCAGGCGCTGTTCAACGTCGACGAGGCCCGACGCTTCGATGCCTTCGTGCTCTACGACATGCCCGGCATCCGTTTTCACCCGCACCGCGCGCCCGATTTTGTCGCGCCCGACGAGGACTACCGGCGGCGCTTCGAGGCACTGCTCGAGGCCGGGCACGGCTTCGTGTTTCTGCACCACGCCATCGCCGGATGGCCGGCGTGGGAGGGTTATGCGGAGATCGTGGGCGGACGGTTTCTGTACCTGCCGGCGACGCTGCGCGGCACGCCGCGCCAGGATTCCGGCTATCGCCATGGGGTGACCCACAACGTGCGCGTGCTGCGTGACCATCCGGTGACGGCGGGGCTGCCAGAGCGCTTCAGCATCACTGACGAGTTGTACCTCTACGAGGTATTCGACGATTCCGTGGAACCGCTGCTGGCCAGCGACTACGTCTTCGAGCGGGACAACTTCTACTCGGCGGCCAAGGTGGTGCGCGAGCAGAAGATGTTCAGCAACGAGGGCTGGGAGCACGTGCCAGGGAGCAACCTGATCGGCTGGACCAGGACTCACGGCGCGAGCCGAATCGTCTACCTGCAGTGCGGCGACGATCCGGTGGCCTGGGCCTGTCCCGAGTTCCAGCTGCTTGTGCGCAACGCCATCTTCTGGGCCGGCGCGGCGCGCGGCGGCGGGCGCGCCGTGGAGGCCTAGCGCGCGCGAAACCGGATCGGCAGCCGGGAGACCCCGCGCAGCAGCGCGTTGGGCGCGTACACCAGCGCTTCCGGCGCGCATGCGAGCTCCAGGTCGTCTAAGCGCTCGAGCAGCACCCGGAACGCCACGTTCAGCTCCTTGCGGGCCAGATTGGCGCCGATGCACATGTGCACGCCGTGACCGAACGCGATGTTGCGGTCGGCGTTGCTGCGTTCGACATCGAGCTGGTGAGGCTGTGCGAACACCTTCTCGTCGCGGTCGCCGGATGAAAATCGCAGCTGCACCATCCCGCCCCTGGGCACCGGCACGCCGTTGATTTCGGTGTCCTTCGTGGCCACCCGCCACATGTTGGCGGTGGGTGTCGCCAGACGCAGCACCTCCTCGGTGAAGTTGCCGATCAGCTCCGGATGCTCCTTGAGCTTCTGGTGCTGATCCGGATTCTCGATCAGCAGCAGCACGCCTTCGGCGATGCAGTGCGTCGTGGTCTCGTTGCCAGCCACCAGCAGCTGCTGCAGGATCGAGAGCATCTCCGGCACGTCGAGCGGACGTTCGTTCTCGAATCGGGCGTGCACGATGTCCGAGATGATGTCGTCCTTGCGCTCCCGACGCCGCTCCTCGATCTTGGCGGCGAAGTAGTGCTGAAAGTCGACGATCAGCCGGACCGCCGCCAGCTCTTCGTCGGGCGAGGCCATGCGCGACAGCTGCGCTACGAAGGCGTCGGACCAGCGCTTGAACAGGTCGTAGTCGGACAGCGGCACGCCGAGCTGGTCGGCGATCACGGTCATCGGTACGCGCTCTGCGAAGGCCTCGACGAACTCGCACTCGCCCTGCGCGGTAAAGCCGTCGATAAGCTCGTGGCACAGACGTTCGATGTAGGGCTCCAGCATGGCGACCCGTCGGGTCGTAAATGCCTGGTTGACCAGCCCCCGGTAGCGGCGGTGCAGCGGCGGGTCCTGGGTCAGCATGGTGTCGACGGGCGGGTAACCCTGCGCCTGCACCTCGGCCAGACGCGGATCCACCTCGCCTTCGCTGCGCATGGCCTGACCGAAGCGGTTCGAGAAGGTTTCGTGATCCTTGGCGACGCGGCAGATGGTCTCGTAGTCCGACACGAACACGATTCCCGTGTGCGGGCAGCGGTACACGGGCGCCTCGCGGCGCAGCCGTTCGTTGTAGGCGTGCGGACAGGCCAGCGCCTCGGGGCTGAGCGGCGTGGTCTGATCCAGGGGTCTCGTCAGAATGTCGGCTTCGGGCATGGTGGTCTCCCCGTCCTCCTGTGGTCGTCTGCGGCTCTGTGTCAGTGTGTCTTGACCATGAGCTTGCCGGTGTTGAATCCTTCGAACAGGCGGATGAGCGCCCGTGGAAGCTCGTGAAAGCCCTCGATCACGGTGACCTCCTGCTGCAACTGCCCCGCATCGATCCAGGCGCGCATTTCCGCCGCTGCCGCGTCGAAGCGCGATGCGTAGTCGAGCACGATGAACCCTTCCATGCGCGCCCGCCGGAACACCAGGTTGAAGTAGTTCCGGGGCCCCGGAATGGGCCCGGTCGCGTTGTAGCGGGAGATCCCGCCGCACAGGACTACCCGTGCGTTGGTGGCGATACGCTCCAGGCACAGGTCCAGGATCTCGCCACCCACGTTGTCGAAGTAGATGTCGATGCCGTCGGGGCAGAGGCGGTCCAGGGCAGCGCCCACGTCTTCGGTCTTGTAGTTGATCGCGGCGTCGAAGCCGAGCTTGCCTTCGAGCCAGCGGCACTTTTCGTCGCTGCCGGCCATGCCGATCACGCGGCAGCCCTTGATGCGGCCGATCTGGCCGGCAACGCTGCCGGTGGCGCCGGCAGCGCCGCTCACAACCAGAGTGTCGCCTGAGCGCGGCTGCCCGATGTCGAGCAGGCCGAAATACGCAGTCATGCCGGTCAGGCCCAGCACGCCGAGCGCGAGCTTGGGATCGAGCGTGTCGGCGAACACCCGCAACGGCACGTTGGCGCCGTTGGAAACTACGAAATCCTGCATGCCGAAGGTGCCGCCAACCAGGGCGCCTTCGGGGTAGGCCGGGTTGCGGGACGCGACCACATGGCCCACGCCGCCGGCACGCATCACGTCACCGATCTGCAGAGGGGCCACGTAGTCGGCGCGGTTCTCCATCTGCCCGCGCATGGACGGGTCGAGAGAGATGTAGTCGGTGCGCACCAGCGCCTCGCCGTCGCCTATGTCGGGTATGGCCACCTCGCGGTATTCGAAGTCGCTCTCGCGCACCATGCCCTTCGGCCGGGCGGCCAGCAGAAACTGCCGGTTGACTTCATGGGTTGCCTTGGCCATCGCGCTGTCTCCCCCGGCTTGCGCGCCCGTCGCTTCAGGCGGGGGCATGCCGCTGCGTGCGTTCCCAGGAAAAAGTATGCGTGGCGGCTCGACGAAAAAAAACCGTCTTGACTGACTATTTTCGCCTACCTATGCTCGCTCGCAGCTACGGGGGAGAACACTATGGCCGGCGCGACGGGTGCTCGAGTCGCTGGCAAAGTCGCGCTCGTGACGGGAGCGGCGTCGCCGCGCGGGATCGGCCGCGGCTGCGTGGAGCGGCTTGCCGAGGAAGGGGCAACGGTATTCGGTGCCGACGTGGATGTCGCGGCGGGCAGGGCCGGCATGGCGGAGCTTGCGGCGCACGGTCTGGATACGCATTTTATCGAGCTGGACGTCACCAGCGAGGTTGAGTGGCAGGCGGCGATCGACACCGTGCTGGAACGGGCCGGGCGCCTCGACGTGCTGGTGAACAACGCCGGCGTTGCCTTTGCCGCCAGCATTGCGGATACCAGTCTCGAGCGATTCCGCTGGTTGAACGGCATCAACCTGCGTGGCACCTATCTCGGCGTCAAGCACGCGGTGATCGCCATGCGCCGCAACGACCCATCCGGCGGCAGCATCATCAACCTCTCTTCGGTGGCGGGTCACGTGGGGCTCCCGGGCTACACCGCGTACTGCGCCAGCAAGGGCGGGGTGAAGAACCTCACCCGTGCGGCGGCGCTGGAATGCGGTGCGGCGCGCGACGGCATCCGGGTGAATTCCGTGCATCCCGGGGTGATCTGGACGCCCATGAACGAGGTCAACTTCAGCGACGAGTCGGCTGCCCGGGCCGGCGTCGACAGGATGACGCCCCTGGGTCGCCTGGGCTATCCGCGCGACATCGCCGATGGCGTGTTGTTTCTGGCATCCGACGATGCCAGCTACATGACCGGAGCGTTTCTCACCATCGACGGCGGCCTGACCGCCGCCTGACAGACGGGCACGACCATGGGCAGACTGGACGGCAAGGTAGCCATCGTCACCGGCGCGACCATCGGCATCGGCAGAGCCACGGCGATCCGGATGGCGCAGGAGGGTGCCCGCGTGGTTGCCACCGGGCGCAGCGAGTCGGACGGGGCCGAGACAGCGCGAATGATCGTGGCGGCAGGCGGCGAGGGCATTTATCTGCGCCAGGACATCACCGACGAGGCGCGCTGGGCGGAAATCGTGGCCGAGGCCGAGCAGCGCTATGGCGGGCTCGACGTTCTGGTGAACAACGCCGCCATGTTCTTCGTCAAACCCATCGAACAGACCACGGCCGACGACTTCGACGCCATCTACCGGGTCAACGTCGAGGGCACCTTTCTCGGCATCAGAACGGCCATGCCGGCCATGGACCGGCGCGGCGGCGGCAGTATCGTCAACATCTCGTCGCTGCTCGGCATCCGCGGCTTTCCCGGCGGCACGGCCTATGGCGCCACCAAGGGTGCGGTCACGCAGATGACCCTGGCGGCAGCGCTCGACGGCGCGGCCAAGGGCCGCGGCATCCGGGTCAATGTGATTCATCCGGGCGTGTTCTGGACCCGGATGGTGGTGGAGCAGATGGGGGCAGATGACGCCGTGAAGCAGTTTCTCGCCGACGAGACGCCGCTCGGCCGGCTCGGCGACCCAGAGGAGATCGCCGGCGCCGTCGTCTACCTCGCGAGCGACGAGTCGCGTCTGGTCACGGGCTCCGAGATGACCATCGACGGTGGTCGGGGCGCGCGGTGAGCTCCGCCCGCTTCAGCGGCCGATGCGTGCTGATCAGCGGCGGCGCCAGCGGCATCGGCGCGGCGACGGCGCGGATGATGGCTGCCGAGGGCGCCCGGGTGCTGCTCGGAGACGTCGACCTCGAGCTGGCGCGGACGGTGGCCGGGGAAATCGGCACGACGGCGCGCGCGCTGCATCTCGACGTCACCGACGAGGCGTCCTGGCAGAACGCCTGCGCCACCGCGCTGCGCGAGTTCGGAGCGCTGCATGTGCTGGTGAACTCGGCCGGTATCAGCGTACCCGCAAACGTGGAGGAGGCGACGCTCGAACACTGGCGCCAGACCATGTCCATCAATGCCGACGGGGTGTTCCTCGGTTGCAAACACGGCGTGCGAGCCATCAGGACCTGCGGCGGCGGCGCCATCGTCAACCTCGCGTCCACTCTGGGCGCGCGCCCGGGCAGCATTTACGCGGCCTATTCGGCCAGCAAGGCGGCGGTGCTTGCGGTAACCCGTTCGACAGCTCTGCATTGTGCCGAGCAGCGCTACGCAATCCGCTGCAACGCGGTGCTGCCGGGCGCCACGCATACGCCCATGGTCGACGCGTATCTGGACAACGCGCCCGACCCGGCAGCGCTCATGGCACAATTCGAGTCGGTGCACCCGCTAGGGCGCATCGGCCGACCGGAAGACATCGCCCACGGCGTACTCTATCTCGCGTCCGACGATGCGGCCTGGGTCACGGGCGTGGCGCTGCCCGTGGACGGTGGCTTTCTGGCGGCCTGAATGGGGAACGGCTGGTGAATCGCTTCGACGGCGTGCGCTGCATCGTGACCGGAGCGGCCGACGGCATCGGCCGGGCGACGGCGTTGCGTCTCCGTGCGGAGGGCGCCCGGATACTGGCGTGCGACCTGAACGGTGCCGGCCTCGAAGATCTGGGCGCAGCCGCCGTGCTGACGCTGGACGTAACCGCCGCCGACGCGCCGGACGTGCTGATGGCGTCAGCGCGCAGCGAGCTCGGTGGTCTCGACGTGCTGGTGAACAATGCGGGCATCTCCGCCGGCGCGCCCATCGAGCAGCTCAGCGACGCGCTCTGGCGTCAGGTGCTCGACGTCAATCTCGACGCGGTGTTCCGCATCTCGCGGGCGGCCATTGCGCTGCTGAGGGCGAGCCGCCGCGGCCGCATAGTGAACATCGGATCCGTGATGAGCGTGCGCTCGGCCCCGGCCATGGGCGCCTACACGGTTTCCAAGCACGGCGTCGCGGGCCTCACCAAGACGCTGGCGCTGGAGCTCGGTGCCTACGGCATCACGGCCAACTATATTCAGCCGGGCGCCATCGTCACCGGCATCACTCGCGACCTGTTCGCGGCGGACGAGGCATTCCGCAATTTCTGGATCGAGAAAGCGGCGGTCAAGCGGTTGGGTCAGCCCGAGGACATCGCCGCGGCGATCGCGTTTCTCGCCTCGGAGGATGCGGCGTTCGTCACCGGACATGGCCTGCTGGTGGATGGGGGTGCATTGCAGAGCCCCTGATGGTAAAAATGCAGGCAGACAAAACCGGCAAGGCTGACGGTTTTGCCCGAAGACGCCGCCAGGGCCGAAGGGCGCCTGGCAGGCCGTGGCAAAGCAACGGGAAGGGAGCGACATGACGGTATACCGGAAGATCGAACGGTTTGCGGATCCGCAGACCACCAGAACACCCATCGACAAAGCGCCGGATCCGGCGCTGGGTTCGGATTTCATACCGCCGGAACGCTACACCTCGCCCGCCTTCATGCAGCTGGAGTGGGAGCGGCTGTGGAGCAAGGTCTGGCTCATGGGGGCCTGGGCGGGCGATCTGCGCAATCCGGGCGACTACGTGGTGACGGAAATCGGCAACGAGAGCATCGTCATCACGCGTGACGAGCAGCACCAGTTCAACGCCTTCTACAACGTCTGCTCGCACCGCGGCAACCAGGTCGCCTACGGCGAGTGCGGCAACGTCGAGACGTTCAAGTGCTCGTATCACCTCTGGGAGTACAACCTGCGCGGCGAGCTGGTGCATGTGCCCGATGCCGAGACGTTTCCCCAGGGCGCGCCCTGCGACAAGCTGTCCATCCGGCGCCTGCCCTGCGCTACCTGGGGTGGCTGGGTGTGGTTCAGCCTCAACCCCGACGTTGAGCCGCTGCAGGAGTTTCTCGGCGTGATCCCCGAGCATCTCGATCCGTACCACTTCGAGCGCATGGCGCTGGTCAACGACGTCACGGTGGAGTGGGCCTGCAACTGGAAGGCCTCGGTGGACGCGTTCAACGAGACCTATCATGTCGCCGGCACGCATCCGCAGCTGATGAGCTGGCTCGAAGACATGGACGTGCAGATCGACTGCTACGAACGTCACAACCGCTACCTGATCCCGTTCGGCGTGGTGAGCACGCACATAAAGGACGGCACCGGCATCTCCGAGGGCCTCAAAAACTACATGCGCATGTACGGCATGAACCCCGACGATTTCGCCGGCACAGGGCTCGAGGTGCGCCGGGCCATCCAGCAGCATCTGCGCCGGAACGGCAAGGCCATGGGTTTCGACTTCTCCGATCTCAACGACGATCAGCTCACCGACGATTACCACTACATGATCTTCCCGAACATCACGATGAACATTCACTGCAACAGCGTGATGATCTTCCGTCAGCGCCCGCACGAGTCCGACCCCAACCGCATGTACTACGACCTGCAGAACTACGCCCTGATCCCCGAGGGCGAGCCCTGGCCGGAGCGGCCGCCGCACCGGAAGTTCGCCCATGGCGAGGAATCCCTGGGTGAGGTGCTCGATCAGGATGCGTCCAATCTGCCCATGGTGCAGAAGGGCATGAACAGTGCCGGGTTCCGGGGGCTCTGGATCGGTGATCAGGAACTGCGCATCCGCCACTTTCACAAGACGCTGGATGACTATCTGTACCGGCAGTCGCTGAAGTGGCTCAAGTGACTCGACCGCGATGACGCCGATCGCTCCGCTCAATGCCCTCGAAGACGGCGAGATGATGGCCTGCCGGGTGGACGGCGTGGACGTGCTGCTGTGCCGGGTCGACGGACGCTACTTCGCCCTGGCCAACCATTGCAGCCATGCCCGTCAGGTGCTGCATACCGGCAAGCTGCGCGGCTTCGAGATCACCTGCCCGCTGCACGGCGCGCGCTTCGACATCCGTGACGGCCGCTGCCTCGCGGCGCCGGCGACGCAGGCGGTGTCGACGTTTCCGGTGCTGATCGAAAACGGCAAGGTCAACGTCTCCGTGACCGGTGCGACCACGCCGCCGCGGCCGCGCTTCGGGCCGCTGAACTGAAAGCTTAAGCAATCGACAAACTGCAAGAGGAAGGACGACATGGATCTGAAACTTAAGGGCAACAAGGCGCTCGTTACGGGGGGCTCCAAGGGTATCGGCCGCGCCATCGCCGAGGCGCTGGCGGCAGAAGGATCGGACGTTGCCATCTGCGCGCGAAATCAGGCCGAGATCGACAAGGCGGTGGAATCGCTGTCGGCCAAGGGCGTCAAGGCCATCGGCCACTCGGTCAACGTGCTCGACGGCGCTGCGCTGCGCGCCTGGGTGACGCAGGCCGGTGAGGCGCTCGGCGGTATCGACACGCTGGTGTCCAATGTCAGTGGCGGCAACGCGCCGGGCGAGGACGGATGGAAGGCGGCATTCGAGGGCGACATGATGGGCGCCGTGCGCAGCGTCGAGGCCGCGCTGCCGTTTCTCGGGAAATCCGGCAACGCCAGCGTGCTGATGATCTCCTCTACGGCGGCCCTCGAGAAATTCCTCGGTCCGGGCGCGTACAACGCCATGAAGGCAGCCCTGCTGCAGTACTCGGGCGCCCTGTGTCAGGAACTCGCGCCCAAGGGTATTCGTGTCAACGCCATATCGCCGGGACCGATCTTCATCGAGGGTGGTTCCTGGGACATGATCAAGAAGCACATGACACCCCTCTACGAGGCGACGCTGAAAGACATTCCCATCGGCCGCATGGGCACGGCGGAGGAGGTTGCCGCGCAGGCGGCGCTGCTGGCGAGCCCGCTGGCAGCCTTCACCACAGGTACCAACGTGGTGATCGATGGCGGCATCACCAAGCGCATCCAGTTCTGAGGCAACACCGATGTCCGAGCACAAGACCGTGCGGGTGTACATGGTGGCGGCGGGTCAGTACCACGATATCGACTACGCGCGCCTGGAGCTGCTCAAGCTGCTCGCCGAGCACCCGAAGGTGCGAACTACCGTGGCCGCCAACTATCACGACGTCGACGCCATTGCGGCCAGCGACGTGCTGATCACCTACACCTGCAATCTGCTGCCCAGCGTCGACGAGCAGAAGGCGCTGCGGCAGTTCGTGGCATCCGGCGGCAGGTGGTTCGCGCTGCACGGCACCAACTCGATTCTGCAGTTTCTCGCCGACGGCCGGGTGGACTCGCCCGAGACGGCGCCGATCCTGATGGAAACCCTGGGCACGCAGTTCATCGCCCACCCGCCGATCCAGCCCTTCAGAGTGCGGGTGGCGGATCCGGAGCATGAGCTGGTGAAGGGCATCAGTGAGTTCGAAACCGACGACGAGTTGTATCTTTCGCGCATTCACGGTGATCTGCACCGCCTCCTGGAGGCGCGCTACGTGGGCAAAGCCAACGGCTTCGTGGAGGAAGACTGGAACGTCGACGAGCCGAGGCCCGTGTACTACATCCATCGTGTCGGTCAGGGCGAGGTGCTCTACCTCAACCTCGGGCACTGCCGAGGTCACTACGACATGCAGGATCTGAAGATCGAGTTCTATCCCCAGATCGAGCGCGGCAGCTGGGCTACCGAGGAGTACTACGAGCTGTTGCGGCGGGGCATCCGCTACTGCTGCGCGCTGTGACCATCTGACGGGCTCGACTGGTGCACGGGTCACGGCCGTGCGCCCGTTGCGCAGCTGCAACCCTTCGGCATCATTTCGGGGAGAGGAATCATGAGCAAGCCATTCCGCTTCGGTCTGCAGACCTTCAATGCCGCCAGCGGCCGCGAGTGGGCCGACAAGGCGCGCAAGGCCGAAGATCTGGGTTACTCGGCGTTTCACCTGGCGGACCATCTGGTAGGCCCCGGCCCGGTGATCGAGCACACCAGCCACCCCGTGCAGACGCTGGCGGCGATTCCGGCCATGGCATACGCGGCAGCGGTGACCAGCACCATCCACATCGGCTGCCGGGTGTTCTGCATCGACTATCACAACCCCATGGTGCTGCTGAAGTCGGCGATGACCATCGATCTGCTGTCGGACGGGCGGCTCGAGCTCGGGCTCGGCGCCGGCTGGCTGAAGGAGGAGTACGAAGCCATCGGGTTGGCATTCGACGAGCCGCGCGTTCGCATCGATCGGCTCGCCGATGTGATCGAGGGTGTGAAAGCCTACCGTGGTGCCGGGCAGGTCAGCGTCGACAATGCCACTCTGCGCTGGCGGGATTTCGAGGCGGTGCCGAAACCGGTGTCGAAACCGCCGCTGATGATCGGCGGCGGCAGCCCGCGGGTGCTCCGCCTTGCCGGGCGTGAGGCGGATATCGTGAGCCTGAACTTCAACAACCGCGCCGGCGTCATCGGCGCGGACGGCGTGCGCTCGTCCTCGGAGGACGAGACCCGCAAGAAGATCGGCTGGATACGCGACGGTGCCGGCGAACGCTTCGATGACCTGGAAATCGAGATCGGTGCCTACTTCACCTTCGTGATGGACGATCCATCGCCGGTGCTGAAGAACTTCGCCGGCATGTTCGGCTACAGCGAGGACGAGATGCGCCGGCATCCGCACGCGCTGTTCGGGTCCGTGGATACGGTGTGCGAAGAGCTCGAGCGCCGCCGGGCGCTGCACGGCATCAACTACGTCACTGTCGGCGAGGACGCGATGCAGGCGTTCGCGCCGGTGGTTGCGCGGCTCGCGGGCCGATAGCGGCGCGCGCAACGGATCAGCCCGTATCCCGCATGCGCGGCCGCTGACCGACACAGGAGGAGACATGGCAACGCTGCTGGCACACATCGTCATCAGACCGGGCGCGGAGGGGCGCTGGGAAGCAATGATTCAGGACCTGGTGAGCAGGACGCTGGCCAGCGAGCCGGGCGCGCTGCGTTACGAGTACTGGAAGGGTCAGGCGCCGCGCAGCTATTACGGTCTGCTCAGCTTTACCGACAAAGCGGCTTTCTTCGCCCACCAGGATGCGTCCTACCATCGCAATCAACCCTACGGCGAGGTGATCGAATCGATCCGGCTCGAGGTCGTCGATCCGGTCAGCGGCGCGAGCCCGCTGCCGCGTACCCGGAACCCGGCCCTGCCCGACGACGCACCGGCAGGTATCCGCGAGTGGGAGCAGCTCACGCCGCTCGAGATCGCCGACTGGTGGCGCGACCGAAACTGACGGGTCAGCCCCGCGCCGACACAGACCGAAAGGAGACCTTCATGACCAATACCCGCATCATCATCTCAGGCACCGTGGATCTGCCGCCGGAGCGGCTGGATGACGCCCTGAAAGCTGCGCGGCCGCTGATCGAAGGCGCGCTCACCGAAGAAGGGTGCCTCGACTACGACTGGTGCCCCGACCCGCGACACCCCGGCAGGATCCGGGTGTTCGAGCGCTGGACCAGCGAAGCCGCGCTCGCGGCGCACTTCCGGAGTCACTGGTACCACGACATGCGTGCGGCCATCGGCTCGTTCGGCCTGCTCGGAGCCGAAACGTACAAGTACCGGGTGGACGTGTCGGAGCCGGTCTACGACGAGACCATGACCGCCCGGGCCGATTTCTTCACGCTGGAGGGCAGGGCATGAGCGATCGACGGGAGATTCGGGATCTGGTGGCTCGCTACGCCGATGCGGTGTGCCGGCGCGATCAGGCGGCCTGGGCCGACACCTGGGCCGAAGACGGGCTCTGGCAGCTGCCCAGCGCGCCGGAAACCCGCGGGCGCGACAACATCGTTGCGCTCTGGGCTGGTGCCATGGCGGGGTTCCCGTTCGTCGCCCAGTTGGTGCACAACGGCACGGTCGAGGTCGACGGCGACAGCGCAACCGGCCGCTGGTACCTCACGGAGCATCTCAAATTTGCCCAGGGCGGCGGGATGTTCAACATCGGCGTCTACCAGGATCGCTACGTGAAGACCGCGGCCGGCTGGAAATTCGCCGAGCGGCACTATTCTGTGCTCTACAACGACAAGGGCACGGGCGACATGTCGGGCGACGTCAATCCGTTTCCGGCGCTCAAGTGGTAGGAGGCGGGCGGCATGAACACGCTGTTCGGTCCCATCCGGCAACTGGGTTATCTGGTCGATGATCTCGATGCCGCCCTGTCGCATTGGGTCGAGGTGCTCGGCGTCGGACCCTGGCACGTCTATCCCCACGTGCAGATGGGCGACCCCATCTACCGCGGCAGCCCTTGTCAGGTGGACATGACGGTCGCCTGGGCGAATTCGGGCGAGCTGCAGATCGAGCTGGTCAAACAGCACAACGACGCTCCGTCCATCTACCGTGAGTGGCTCGACCAGGGACGCCTGGGCCTGCACCACCTGGGTTTCTTCGTCGACGACATCGAAGCCGTCATGGCGCGTCTCGACCCGCAACCGGAGCGTCTGCAGCACGGCCGCGGCTTCTGCTACATCGACACCGTGCAGCACCCGGGAACCATGACCGAGCTGATTCGCTGCGATGCAGGCATGCGCGGACTGTTCGACATGATCAAAGCGAGCGCCGAGGGTTGGGATGGCAGCGATCCGGTTCGGAAGCTGGGCGCGCCGGCGCCCTGAACGGAAAAACCCGCGCGACACAGACTGCGGTCGCGCGGGGTGGCCGCGGGGACTGCATGCTCCCGCGGTGGCGCCGGTACTGCATGGTCCGGCGCCGCAAAGCGAGCGCCCGTCGTCAGGGCGCCAGATCGTCGAGCAGGATCAGGCCCAGCGGCAGGCCACCGTTGACCTGGTCGATGGCCGCGGCGGTGTACAGCCCGCCGGCAGCGACCGGCAGCGCTATGGGCCCCAGGGCTGCGACCTTGCTGCCGGTCGGCGTCAGCACCACGTCGTAGTCGCCGGGTGCCAGGGCAACAAAGCCCGTCTCGGCGAGAAACGGAACGTTCTCGAAGGCCGGCGTCGCGCCGCTGAGGTCGCCACCGGTGCCGCCTGCAACCACGTAGATGTCCACGTTGCCGGCCGCGGGAGACGCATGGATCAGCCGCACCCGCGCTTCCGTTGCAACCCTGCGAACGTCGTCCACGAGCACCAGCGGTTGGATGTTGGCGACCAGGTCCACAGCAAACACACTGTAGGAAGCACCCTGGGTCAGCGCCAGGTCGGCGTCGATCACGGCACTCGAGGCCGGCGCTCCGGCAGGCGTGACCTGCACGTTGATCGTGCCCGGATCCAGGGAAACGTAGCCCGGCGTGGTTTCTGCGTAACCCAGTCCGGGGATCGCCAGGTTGCCGTCGACGTACACGTCCACGTCGGGCGCGTCCGGCGAGGCGTGGGCGATACGGACGTCACTGGGGGTGTCGATGTCGAGAAACTCCAGCGTGGCGGCGCCGGTGGACGCCAGCAACGAGATTGGCGCGGCGCCGGGGCCGGTGTTGGCGACGGCAGCGATCAGCAGGTCGGCGCCGCCCGGCAGATCGATGGCGCCGCTGTCGTAGACGACCGTGTCCGTGCCTGGCAGCGTCACCCGCACCTGATAGGTTCCGGCTGGGACGACGAGCGCATCGGTCATGGGAATGGTCTCGCCGAACGCGAAAGTTCCCAGGGGAGCGCCGAGTGGATCCCCGGGAGCGGTGACGTGGACGTCAACCTGGGGCGCGTTCGAAGCCGCATGCAGCACTCTCAGACGTACGTCGGTGGCGGCGACCGCGGGCGGCGTGTCCACGAGCACGATGGGCGCGATGCTGGCCACGTTGCCCGCGGCGACGACGCTGATGCGCTGATTGGAGTCTACGGTGACCGAGGGTGCAGGATCGCCCGAGGCCGGGATTACCGTGACGTTGCCTCCCGGCACGATGCCTTCCACTTCGAGCGTCAGGGTCTGCGGCTGATACTCGACGTAGCGGGCACCCTTGAACGGTACGTTGCTGAAGATCAGGTTGCCGCCGATTCGAACGTTGACGGCGGGAGCGTCCTGGGAGGCGTGGATGATCTCTATGGCGCCGGTCGGAGCGGTGCTCACCGGTGCCGCCGGCTGAGTTCCGGAACCGTCGTTGTTGCTGCAGCCCGCGGCCAGCGCGGCCGCGGCGAGCACAACGAGTTGTAGGGCGGTCGTTACTGCGGATCGCATTAGTGGACTCCTGTTGCTCTTGGGGTGTGACCGGGCGCTAACATAGGGGCCAGGGGATCAACGCTGCGTCAACGCGCGGCAGCGGTTCGTTCACATGAATTTGACGGCTGGCGGAGCGCTCGGCGCGGCGCCGGCGGCGGCGCAACGGGCGAGGAGGGCGAACATGGATATCAGCTTCAGCAGGGAAGACGAGCGCTTCAGGCTCGAGGTGCGGAGATTCCTCGACGACAAGCTCAGCGCCGACATGCGCGAAGCAACCCGGCGCACGACGACGGTGTTCGCCGACAAGGATCTGGCCATGCGCTGGCAGCAGATTCTGGTGGAGAAGGGTTGGGCCGTACCCGCCTGGCCGGTGGAGCACGGCGGCACCGGATGGAGCCCCACACAGAAGTACATCTTCGGTGAGGAGTGCGCGCGTGCGCGCGCGCCGGGTCTGATTCCTCTGGGCTTGCGCATGCTGGCGCCGGTGCTGTTCCGCTACGGCACCGACGAGCAGAAGGCCCACTACCTGCCGAGGATGCTCTCCGGCGAGCACTACTGGTGTCAGGGCTACTCCGAACCCGGATCGGGCTCCGATCTGTCGAGCCTCAAGACATCGGCGGTACGAGATGGTGACGATTACCTGGTGAACGGCACCAAGATTTGGACCACCCACGCCCATTTCGCCGATCACATCTTCTGCCTGGTGCGCACCGACGCCTCCGGCAAGCCGCAGCAGGGCATCACGTTTCTGTTGATCCCCATGGACACGCCGGGGATCACTGTCGAGCCGATCGTGACGCTCGCCGGCGATCACGAGGTCAACCAGGTGTTTTTCGACGACGTGCGGGTGCCGCAGGGTAATCGGGTCGGTCCTGAAAACGAGGGCTGGACGGTGGCCAAGTACCTGCTCGAGTTCGAGCGCGGCGGCGGTGGCTCCAGCCCGCGGCTCAAGGAGGAGCTTGGCGAGCTCAAGCTCATCGCCGGCCGCGAGCAGGATGGCGCCGCGCCGCTCCTGGCCGATTCCGGTTTCCGCAAGCGCCTGAGCGAGCTGGAGATCCGCACGCGCGCGCTCGAGTTCGCGGAGCTCGAAACCCTGGCGCGGCTGTCCAGAGGCGGGTCCCCGGGCGCCGGCTCGTCGCTGGCCAAGAACACGTCCGTGGACATCGAGCAGGAGATCAACACGCTCAAGCTCGAGGCAATCCAGCACTACGGGCTGCCGCACGCCAACTTCATCTCGCTCAATGGCCACAATGAGCCGTGGGTGGGGCCGGGCTACGCGGAAACGGTGACCGCGCGCTACCTGAACTCGCGCGCAGCCTCGATTTTCGGCGGCTCCAAGGAGGTGCAGAAGAACATCATCGCCAAGGCCGTGCTGGGGTTGTAGCGCGCCGAAGCCCGGCTCTGCGGGCGGCGGCTGAAACGACGAAGCCCTGACAGTATAATCCCGCCCCTTTTCGGCGCGGCCTCGGCGGCAGCGCCGACCACAATGCCGGTCGAAACGATTCTGGGGGAAACATGAGCACGACGAAGCGCGTCGAACGCAGCGGCCTGCAGGTGGCTGCAGAGCTGGACAGCCTGGTGACGCAGCGCATTGCGCCCGGCACCGGCGTCGACCCGGCCGCGTTCTGGCAGGGTCTGGCCGACATCCTGCGGGACCTGGTGCCGAAGAACCGCGCGCTGCTGGCCCGGCGCGACGAGATTCAGGCGGCCATCGATGCCTGGCATCTCGAGCGCAAGGGGCAGCCGCTGGATGCGGGCGCCTACAAGGCGTTCCTCACCGAGATCGGCTACCTGCTGCCGGAGCCCGCTCCGTTCAAGATCGAGACGCGCAACGTCGATGACGAAATCGCCCGCATCGCCGGCCCGCAGCTGGTGGTGCCGGTGATGAACGCGCGTTACGCGCTCAACGCGGCCAACGCCCGCTGGGGCAGCCTCTACGACGCGCTGTACGGGACCGACATCATCCCCGAGGAGCCGGGTCGCGAGAAGGGCAAGAGCTACAACCCCGCTCGTGGTGAGCTGGTGGTGGCACGCGCCGCCGAGTTTCTCGATCAGTCGGTGCCGCTCGCCGGTGCGAGCCACAGCGACGTGGTGGCCTACGGCATCGGCGACGCCAGCGACGGCCATCAGCTGCGCGCGGTGCTCAAGGACGGCGGCAACACGGGTCTCGAGGATCCGGCGCAGTTCGCCGGCCACGTGGGCGAGGCGGAGCCGAGCGTGGTGCTCCTGCGGCACAACGGCCTGCACATCGAGATTCAGATCGATCGCGAGCATCCGGTGGGCGCAGCGCACCCGGCCGGTGTCAAGGATGTGGTGCTGGAGTCTGCCATCACCACCATTCAGGACTGCGAAGACTCCGTGGCGGCCGTCGATGCCGAGGACAAGTGCGTCGTCTACGGCAACTGGCTGGGGCTGATGAGGGGCGACCTGGAGGAGCAGCTCGATAAGGACGGCCGCACCATCACGCGGCGCCTGAATTCCGACCGGACCTACACCGGCCGCGACGGCAAGCCGCTGACGCTGCACGGCCGCAGCCTGATGCTGGTGCGCAACGTCGGTCACCTGATGACCACCGACGCCGTGCTGGACGCCGAGGGCAACGAGATTCCGGAAGGGATCCTGGACGCCATGGTGACCAGCCTGGCTGCCATGCATGATCTCAAAGGTACGGGTGGGCTGCGTAACTCCCGCACCGGCAGCATCTACATCGTGAAACCGAAGATGCACGGACCCGAGGAGGTTGCGTTCACCTGTGAGCTGTTCGGCCGCGTCGAGGACGCGCTGGGGCTCGAGCGCAACACGCTCAAGGTGGGCATCATGGACGAGGAGCGGCGCACGACGGTGAACCTGCGCGCCTGCATCGAGGCGGCAAAGCAGCGCGTGGTGTTCATCAACACCGGCTTTCTCGATCGCACCGGCGACGAGATCCACACCAGCATGGAGGCGGGTGCCTTCCTGCCCAAGGACGAGATCAAGGGCGAGCCCTGGATCCAGGCGTACGAGGACGCCAACGTCGACGCCGGGCTGGCGGCCGGCTTCAGCGGCGTGGCTCAGATCGGCAAGGGCATGTGGGCGAAGCCCGACGAGATGAAGGAGATGCTGGTTGCCAAGATCGGGCATCCCAGGGCCGGCGCCAATACGGCCTGGGTGCCGTCACCCACGGCGGCCACGCTGCATGCTACCCACTATCACCAGGTGAACGTGTTCAATCGGCAGACCGAGCTGAAGTCGCGCGCGCCGGCCAGTGTCGACACGATCCTGCAGGTGCCGCTTCTGGGCGGCCGCAATCTGTCCGCCGAAGAGGTGCAGAAGGAATTGGACAACAACGCCCAGGGCATTCTCGGCTACGTGGTGCGCTGGATCGATCAGGGCGTGGGCTGCTCCAAGGTGCCCGACATCAACGACGTCGGGCTCATGGAAGACCGCGCGACGTTGCGCATCTCCAGCCAGCACATCGCCAACTGGCTGCACCACGGTATCTGTTCCCAGGCGCAGGTGCTGGAAACCATGAAGCGCATGGCGGCGGTGGTGGATCAGCAGAATGCCGGCGATGCCGCGTACCGCGACATGGCGCCGAACTTCGACGACAGCGTCGCGTTCCAGGCGGCCTGCGATCTGGTGTTCAAGGGCTGCGAGCAGCCCAACGGCTACACCGAGCCGGTGCTGCACGCGCGGCGTCGGGAAGCGAAGGCGCGCTTCGGCCGCTGAAGAGCCCACTCGCCTCCCGGGCGTGCCGCTCCGCGTGACCCCGGCCACGCGTCGGCAGGAAAAAAGGCTGTGCGACAAAGTGCCCGCCCCTTAAGGGGCGGGCCGTTGTTCGAACGCTGGCCGCGCCAGGGCCAGGGTTCGATCGGGCGATCAGTGGCCTGCGCGTGTCGGCTTGCGGCCTGCGCGGGTCAGCTTCTTGATGAAGTTGCTGTCGTCCGAGTTGCTGCAGGTCTTTACGCCGCCGCGGTGTTCGTCGCCGCGGTAGCCGCGATAGTATTCGCTGTACCCGGACTCGTCCTGATCCTTCACGCAGGGCGGTGCCACGACGTCGCGCACGTCGATCAGCCAGGTGGCGTCACCCATACCACCCACGACGTCCGTGCTCTCGGGGTGTTGGATGTTGACGATGAACTGCGTCGGGTGGTTCGGGCGGAAAATCATGCCGGTATTCTCCGCGCCTTTCACCTGCAGGCTCATGAAATGGTCGAGGGATTCGGCGGCGCCGTCACCATTGGTATCCCGCAGGAACCAGATGTCGCCTCCGCGGTTGTCGCCGTTCGGCCAGTCCTCGATCACGTAGATGTTGCCGAGCGCGTCCTGGGCCAGGTTGTCCGGCGAGGTGAGATGTGCGGTGGTCTGCGCGTAGCCCAGATTCTTCACCGTGCTCTCGTCTACGGCCAGACGGACCATGGCCTTACCTTTGCCGAGCTCCTCGATTGAGTAGACGGCCAGTTCTTCGGTGGCGGTGAAGTACACCGCTTCGTTGCCGTTCCTGAGGCGCCCGACTTCGATGTCCTCCGGACGGCGGTAGGGCGTACCGCCCAGTTCGTCCGCTGCAGCGCGGCCGCCGCGGGTAGCATTGTCGAACGGATCGGCGGTCGTCAGCGCGTTGCCGTTCTTGTCGGTCATGGCTACCCAGGTCGCCAGGCCGGTGCGCTCTTGCGGATGATGGTTCGGGTAGCTGCCGGCATTGGCGGTCACGTCACCGGTGAATCCGTCGACGCGCAGCACGAAGGTCTGGCCCCTGGTGTAGTCGCCTTTCTTCGAGGGTACGAACTTGTAGATGGAGCCCGAGCGGTCCTCGTCATCGAAGTACAGTGCGGAGCCATCGTGGTTGAACTGCAGACCCTCGATCGACACATTGGGGATGCTGTTCAGCTCGTTAACGATCACCGTCTCGCCGGCCTCGACGTCGGCCATGGGGTTCATTATTTCGAACGCCCGGCCTTCGCCCGACCATTCCTCGGCGACCAGCAGGGTGCCGGCCGGAGACCAGGTGGCGGGATCGAGCGCACCGAAGTCGTCGCTCCAGTCGCCGCTCTGACCGTTCATATCGCCCTTGAACAGGTTGACCGTGCGGTCGGTTTTCATGTCGTAGCGGGACACGCCGGCGCCGTACTGGGTCTCGTGCGGCAGGAAGATGTAGCGACCGGTGGGATCGAACGCGCTCATGTCGGTCATGGAGGCGTTGCTGCCCAGACCGGGTACCCGTACGGTGGACTGGGTCGCGTCCGCTTCGATCTCGCTCAGGCTGGTGAGGTTGGTGTAGCTCACGCCGGCCGGCACCTGCCAGGGCGAGTTCAGCTCGTTGACGTGGTTCGGGACCTGGGCAACGGCCGCGGACTGGGTCAGCGGATTGAAGTAGACGTCGGTTGCGGCATGCGCCAGCTGGGCGGTCACGAGCATGACGCCCGCGGAAACGGCGGTTTTGGCAAAGGTTTTCAAGGTGGAACTCCAGTTGGTTGATTGCAGGACGAGACGGCCGCAATCTAGACGGAGTGCATTTCAGGGCGATGAAGTTACTGCTACAGAAATGTTGCGCGGGCGCCGGCGTGGATACGCCCGGCGCCGCGTGGAGGGTCCAGGCCGTCGACCGCCGCGGGCGCTGACGATGTGACCTCGGTGTCTGCCGTCAGGGGCTGGCGGCCTCCACGGAACCTATGAAATCGATCAGCCCGCCGAAGTAGGTCTGCTGGTCGTCGTACAGCGCCATGTGGCTGCCGTTGGGGCAATACAGGTAGGTACCGTTCTGCACCTCGCCCGCCATCCACTGCATGTAGCGCGGATCCATGGTGTCGAACTTGGCGCCGATCATGAGTGTCGGGACGGTGATCCGCGGCAGGTCAGCGGACCGGTCCCAGTCGGCCAGCTTGCCGCTGATGCCAAGCTCGCTGGGGCCCTGCATGGGGATGTAGACCGCCGGGTTCACGTGCGCGATAGCGCGTTTGACCGGATCGGGCCATTCATCGGCCGGCATGCGCAGGATGTGCTGCTCGTAGTGGCTGGGCAGCAGCAGCTCCATATAGCGGGGATTGTCGTAGTCGCCGGCCGCCTCAAGCTTCTGGATCTCGGCCAGCACGGCGGGGTTCATGTCCGGCATCAGCACCTTCTCCGCGTAACGCTGGTACGCCGGGCCGCTGGACATCATGTTGGAGACGATGAGCCCCTTCAGATGCTGCTGGTACTTCAGCGCGTACTCGAGGGCGAGCGCGCCGCCCCAGGACTGGCCGTACAGATAGAAGTCGTCCGCGTCGAGCCCAAGCGCCTGGCGGACCTGCTCCACCTCTTCGACGAAGCGCGAAACGTCCCATAGGTCAGGGTCGTCGGGCTGGTCGCTGTAGAAGGAGCCGAGTTGATCGTAGTAGTAGTACTCGATGCCTGCGCCGGGGAAGTAGCTGTCGAACGCCTCGAGGTACTCGTGGGTCATGCCGGGCCCACCGTGCAGCAGCAGGACCTTGACGGTGGGATTGTTGCCGATGCGCTTGGTCCAGACGTGAAACATGCCCTTGGGCGTGGTGATCGGGATCATCCTGACCCCGCCGCTCAGCACGTCGTCGCGACCCGTGTAGTCCAGATAGTCGGCGCCCCTGGAATTCGCGGCGGGTGAGGCGCCAGCGCAGCCGGCCAGCACGAGAACGCTCAGAACCAGTCCGCAGATCAATCGCATGTCGCCCTCCAGCCCGGTCAGCATTCGTGCGAGGTCATTGCCGGGACATCCGTCAGCCCTCCGGTCCTCGCTGTGCCTGCCGATGATAGCGCAACAGCACACGCCCCCGGGGCGGTATAGGGAGATGTCCCGATTTCGAAGCGCCGCGGAACGCGGCTCTATCCGCAGCTCGGGGTGATGACCGGCGAGCAGACGGGTAGCCATGTCGCGCACTACTGGACGTTCACGGCTGGGGCGGATGCGACCGCTGCGCGTGTTGCCATGGCTTGGAATGACGCTCCTCTCCGCCTGCATGGCCATGCCCCTGCCGATCTACGAGAAGCCCCCTTTCTGGAGCGACCCCGCTGCCCTGCACTTTCTGCATGAGGGCGTGACCACCAGAGCCGAAGTCGAGGCCGCGCTCGGCGTACCGGCAGTGCGACGCGCCGACGATCGGGTCTGGGCCTACGCCGAGGCTCAGACACGCGGTGCCATCGTCGGTGGCGGCGGAGGCCCGCTGGTGGCGGAGCATCTGCTGCTGATCGCGTTCGACGCGCACGGGGTGGTGATCGGGCGCGGGATCTTCCAGGACTCTCACGGCTGCATGCGCACGGGTATCTGCTTCGCCAGTCACTGGGGCCCATACACCGATCAGGTGCCGAAGTCGGGCATGGGCGGCTCGCCGCAGCTGACGGCGATCGACTTCTACGCCATCTCGCTCGGCGCGGAGTCGGAGCGTCGTGAAAGCTTCGAGCCGCAGGTGGGCATCTGCCGGCTGTTTCTCTAGGGCCAGCGGAAGGCGCCCCGAGCGGTCGTGCGCTTGTGGGGGGCCGAAACGGGTGATCTGAAATACTGGTGGACCCTGAGCGGGCCGTATGTCGTCGAGCAGAAGCTTGCCCCGGGCAGCTATCGAATGACGCTGAGCAGCAGCGTGCTGGAGCTGGCGAGGCCCTGGCAGCCGAAGGCGGCGGCCGATGCCGAGTTGTCGTTCGAGTGCCGGGCCGGGCAGGTACAGTTCGTCCGGCATGCGGTGGACACCGACTACTGGTCGGGCCGTACGGAGCATCGGCTTGAGCTGCCCGAGAGGGATGCGGCCATCGCCGAGCTGGGCGACTATGTGCGGGTCACACAACCCTCGGAGCGCGGGTGGCTGTCCAGGCCGGCCGAATCGGGACCAGGGGAGAAGCAATGAGCATGTTTCGTGGGATCCAGACGCTGCAGCGGCCGGCTTGCGTCGCGGTGCTGCTCGGCCTGCTCGCGGCATGTGCCGGCCGGGAGCCGGATCCGGTGCCGGCGCGGTTGCCCGGCGATGATCAGAAGTCCTGCGAGGAGATCCGGATCGAGCAGGCTTCCATCAATGCCGAAGTGGCGCGCCTGCAGCACGACGAGAACAAAACCGGCAAGAACGTGGCACTGGGAGCGGCCGGGCTCGTGACGTTGGGCATCTCGTGGCTCTGGATGGACTTCTCGAAGGCGGAGCGGGTGGAGATCGATGCCTACCGGTCGCGGTTTCTGGCCCTGGAGCGGCTGGCGATCCAGCACGGCTGCGCCGAGTCGCCATGGGCACGGGAAGACGCAGCGAACGCGGCGGCGCTGACACCGGAAGAGCGGCTGCGGCGCCTCGAAGCGCTACACGCTCAAGGGCTGATCAGCGATACGGAATACGAAACGTTGCGCCAGAGTATACTCGGGACGTTGTGAGACGCGGCGCGGTCGATGTGCGTCAGGCACCGGTCAGACGCTTAGAGAGGGGGGGCACGCTCATGCAGAACTCGAAGGCGAAACCGTTCGTGGTAGATATGGACTCCCACGTCATGGAACCGCCGGATCTCTGGGAAAACTACCTGGAGCCGCAGTACCGCGATCGGGCGATCCGCATCCGCAGGCGGAGCGACGGCGTGGAAGAACTGGTCGTCGACGACAAGGTGCTCCTTGCCGGGCGTCTGGCGGCCCTGGGCGGCGTGGACCATCAGGCGGAAGCCGTGTTCCGCAGCTCCGAGCTCAGCTATCTGGACGGCTGTCCGCCCGCCAGCTACCGAACCGACGCGCGCATTGCGCTGCTGGACGAGTGGGGTGTGGACGCCGGGGCCGTGTTTCCCACCATCGGGATCCTCTGGGACAAGGAGGACGATCCTGAGCTGGCCATGGCGTATGCGCGTGCGTACAACAACTGGCAGTGGGATTTCGCGCGGCCGGCGCTGGACCGCATACTGCCGATCGCACACATTCCCCTTTACGACGTCGATCTCGCCCTGCAGGAGCTCCAGCGCTGCCTGAAGCTCGGCTTCAAGGGCATGTTCCTCGCGCCGGAGCCGGTGAACGGAAAACGGCCGTCACACCCTGACTTCGACCCACTCTGGCAGCTGCTGGTGGATGCCGACCTGCCCGTGTGCGTGCACCTCATCGTGCGCTTCGACCGCGTGGTCAATCTCAGCGGCACGAGATGGTGGGATGCGGCGAAGGAAGGTACCAACACCGTGTTCTCGTTCGCGCTCGGCGGCACCATGCAGCTGATTCCCGCTGTTGCGGCGCTGGTGTGCGACGGCCTGTTCGACCGCTTTCCAAAGCTCAAAGTGGCGATCGTGGAATCCGGCGCAGGCTACGTGCGCTACCTGATGGACCGTCTGGACGAGAAGTATCAGCGCTTCGGCCGGATCAATCCGCTGCGCCGGCTGCCCAGCGACTACCTGCGCGAGAACTTCTGGTTCGTGATGGATCCGTCTGAAGGCTCCATCGACGCGCAGTGCGATCTGGTGGGGGAGGACCGGTTCCTGTGGGGCTCCGACTACCCGCACATCGACTCCCACGCCAATGCCGTCGCAGAGGTGCACGAAGCGCTGGCGCCCATGTCCGAGCACCGTCGCAATCTGGTGCTGGGCGGCAACGCCCGGCGTCTGTTCAATCTCCCGGGGTAGCGTCAGCCGTAGCGTCAGCCGTAACGCCAGCGGTTGCACGCCCGCGTCTGAGCGCTGGGTGGGTCCAGCGGCGCAGCGGGCGGGTGAAGCGCACTCACACCCAGGTCTTGAGCTCGGGCAGCACCTCTGCGGCGAACAGCCGCATGCTCGCCTCCGCGTCGGCGTAGCTGATGCCGCCGAAACGGAAGCAGGTGGCGAGCTCGAAGGCTCCGATCACCTCGCGGCGCTCGCGGAACTTCTCCAGCATCTGTTCGGGCGTGCCGTAGGCGTTGGCCGCGAGGAACCCCTCGACGTACTTCTCGAATCCGATCTCGCGCAGCTTGGCCGCCTGGCGGCCGTAGCCCTGGTAGCCCTGCATCTGGTCGAGGTGGGTACCCATGAGTTCGTAGTGTTCCAGCAGGCTCTGCAGGTAGGTGGCCAGGCACTGCTCGGCGACGTCACGGGCGTAGCCGGGATCTGTGTGACAGAAGGCGAAGTCGGCGGTGAGGGGCGGCGGCGCGGGCTCGCCGTGCAGCGCCTGGAACTGCTCGCGGTGCCGCTCTATGGAGGGCAGGCGCCGGTCCCAATGCGCTTCCGAGAACATGATCATGCGCGCGCCGGCACGGGCGCAGGCGTCCACCGAGTCAGGTGAATTGGCGACGGCGTAGACGCGGTCCTTGAACGTACGTTCCGGACGCGGGCGGATCTCGATGCGGGGCTGGGGATAGAAGGGTCCCTCGCCTTCGATGAACCCGGTTTCGAGTGCGTTGACGATCATCAGGGAGGCTTCGTCGAAGCGCTCGCGGGATTCCGCCATGGCGATGCCGCGAAACGGCGCGAACTCGCGCTGCGACAGCCCACGGCCCATCCCGAAGCGCACCCGCCCGCCGGAGATGTTGTCGAGCAGGGCGACCTTCTCGGCGACCCGGAGCGGCTCGTTCCAGGGCAGGATCACCGCCGCCGTGCCCAGTGCCATACGTTCGGTGACGCCGGCGAGGTACGACAGCAGCTGCAGGTTGTCCGGGCAGAATGAGTAGTCGAAGAAGTGATGCTCGGTGGGCCACACGGCATCGAAGCCGAGCGTCTCGGCCAGACGCGTCAGCGCGATTTCCTGACGGTAGACCTCGGAATCACTGATGTCTCTCCAGCCGTAGGAAGTGAGGATGATCTGCAGGCCGACGTCCATGGGGTCCTCCCTTGCTCAGCGCCGGGGCGCGGTCAGGCTCGAGTCGACGCAGCCGGGGCGTCGCGTCGGGGAATCCGGATGCTCTGCACCAGCGTCTCGATGCGCGCCGGCACCGGTGGGGTGAACCGGCTCACCAGCAGAGCCACGGCGAAGTTCAAAGCGGCACCCACGCTGCCGATGCCTTCGGGCGAGATGCCGAGCCACCAGTGCGCGGCGTTGTTGTGCTCCGGGGCGACGAACTTGAAGTAGGCGATGTAGACGAATGCGAACGACAGGCCGGCCACCATACCGGCGACGGCACCTTCCTTGTTCATGCGGGTGCTGAATATGCCCATGAGTATGGCCGGGAACAGCGACGCGGCGGCGAGACCGAACGCGAAGGCCACCACCTCGGCGACGAAGCCGGGCGGATTGATGCCCAGGTAACCGGCCACCGCCACGGCGGTAGCCGCAGCAATGCGCGCATAGGTGAGTTCCTGACGGTCGTTGATGGCACGGGCGAAGGTGTTCTTGATCAGGTCGTGCGACACCGACGTGGAGATTACCAGCAGCAGTCCCGCCGCCGTGGACAACGCGGCCGCCACCGCGCCGGCCGCCACCAGGGCGATGACCCAGTCGGGCAGGGCGGCGATCTCCGGATTCGCGAGCACCATGATGTCGCGGTCCACGTAGACCTCGTTGCCCGTGTCCGTGGGCGTGTTGAGGACCTGTCGCTCACCGAGTGCGCCGCGCGCCTCGGCAAAGCTCGGCCGTCCCTGGAACGGCGCGCCGGGCGCGTACTGCACGGCGCCGTCGTGGTTCTTGTCGAGCCAGCCGATCAGGCCGATGTTCTCCCAGCTGTGAAACCAGGGCGCGATGCGGGCGTAGGGGGTGTCGTGCACGGTGTCGATGAAGTTTAGGCGGGCGAACGCGCCCACTGCCGGAGCGGTGGTGTAGAGCAGCGCGATGAACAGGAGCGCCCAGCCGGCGGAGCGGCGCGCATCGGCCACTCTGGGCACAGTGAAGAAGCGCACGATGACGTGTGGCAGGCCGGCGGTGCCTACCATCAGCGCCATGGTGATTGCGAACACGTCGATGGTGCTTTTCACCCCCTGGGTGTAGGGGCCGAAACCGAGCGCCACCAGCGTGCTGTCCAGGCGGTCCAGCACCGCCGTGCCCGAGCCGTCGGCCACGTCAGCGCCGAGGCCGAGCTGCGGGATCGGGTTGCCCGTGATCAGCAGGGAGATGAAGATCGCCGGCACCAGGTAGGCGAAGATCAGCACGCAGTACTGGGCCACCTGGGTGTAGGTGATGCCCTTCATGCCGCCGAGCACGGCATACATGAACACCACGGCCATGCCGATCACCACGCCGGTGTTTATGTCCACGTTGAGAAACTGGGAAAAGACGATGCCGACACCGCGCATCTGTCCGGCCACGTAGGTGAACGAGATGATGATCAGGCTGATCACCGCCACCACCCGCGCCGCGTTGGAGTAGTACCGGGTGCCGATGAAGTCCGGCACCGTGAACTGGCCGAATTTGCGCAGATAGGGTGCCAGCAGCAATGCCAGCAGCACGTAGCCGCCGGTCCAGCCCATGAGGTACACGGTGCCGTCGTAGCCCATGAACGCGATGATCCCGGCCATGGAGATGAACGACGCGGCGCTCATCCAGTCGGCGGCGGTGGCCATGCCGTTGGCGATGGGGTGCACGTGCCCGCCGGCGACGTAGAACTCGCGCGTGGAAGCCGCCCGCGACCAGAGCGCGATTCCGATGTACAGGGCAAACGAGCCGCCCACGAACAGATAGGTGAGGGTCTGCACATCCATGATGCGGTCAGTCCTCGTCCTCGTGCACGCCGTATTTTCTGTCGAGCCGCCGCATGCAGGCGGCGTAGACGAAGATCAGCACCACGAACACGTAGATCGACCCCTGCTGTGCCCACCAGAAGCCGAGCTTGAAGCCGAAGAAGCGGATCTGGTTGAGGGGTTCCACCAGCAGAATGCCGAAGCCGAACGAGACCAGGAACCAGATGGCCAGCAGCACCGCGCCCAGCTTCAGGTTCGCGCGCCAGTACCCGCGCGGATCGCCGATCGGCCGGTCGGCGCCGTCCTCTGCAGCACCAGCCGCCGGCGCAGCGTTCTGCTCCTGATCAGCCATCTCTCCCTCCCTGTGGCTGGCGGCATTGTACAATCGCCGCCCTGCTGCGGCGACCGGAGGGCGGGGCGATGTTGACGATCGATCATCTCATGTGGGGCGCGCCGGACCTGGACGCGGGTATCGCCGAAGCCGAACGCCTGTTCGGCGTCACCGCGGCGGCCGGGGGCAGCCATCCCGGTCTGGGCACCCGCAACGCGCTGCTCGGCTTCGAGAACGGCAGCTATTTCGAGATCATCGCGCCGGATCCGGCGCAGCCGCTGGAAGGCAACTTCGGTGCGGCGCTGGCAGCACTGCGGCAGCCGGCCCTGGTGACCTTTGCCGTGGCCGCAGCAGATCTCGCCGCGCTGGCCGGGCAAGCCCGCGCGGCAGGCTGCACGCCCAGGGGGCCGATCGACACGCAGCGCGCCACGCCCGCCGGCGCGCTGCTTGCCTGGCAACTGCTGTTCCTGCGCAACCACGCCTTCGGCGGCCTGTGCCCGTTCTTCATCGATTGGCTGGATACGCCCCACCCGAGTCTCAGCGCGCCGCAGGCCGGGCGGCTCGAAGCGCTCGCCATCGACACTCCGGCGGCGCCGGCCCTGGGTGCGTTGCTGCGGGCGCTCGAAGTCCGGGTGCCGGTGACGCAGGCGGCCGCGCCGTCGCTGAGTGCCCGGATTCGTACCGGGCAGGGCGTGGTCACGCTGAGGTCCAGCGCGGAATCGGTGCGGTTGCGCTTCGGCTCCTAGCCGACCTATCGGCTCCTAGCCGACCTATCGGCTCCTAGCCGACCTATCGGCTCCTAGCCGACCTATCGGCTCAGCCGACCTATGCCCTAGCCGACCGCGGCCCGCAGCCGATCGTGAATGAGGTGCAGGCGTTCGATCAGGGCATCCACCGAGCGGGCGCCGGCCTGGAACACGGCGGTGGCATTCACGGCTGCCCAGCCGAAGCCCATGGCCTGAACCGTCTCGGCGCGCGCGACGACCTGGTCCAGGTCTTTGAAAAAGCCCTTGCCGGCCTCGTCGCGTGGCGGCAGCGTCAGGGTCTGCTGCAAGCCGATGGCGTCGGGGTCGCGGTCTGCCGCTTCGGCGTGGCGGCGGATGCTGTCGAGGGCCCGGCGCGCTTCGTCGGCGTCCTCGATGGCTGGAGCCAGCCAGCCGTTGCCGAGCTCGCCGACGCGACGCAATGCCCGCGGCGAGCCGCCGCCGATCCACAGCGGCAGCGCGCCCGCCTGGGGCGGCTTCGGCTCCATGGCGATGGCGTCCGCGCGGTAGAACTCGCCCCGAAAGTCGACCCGGTCTTCCTCCCAGCAGGTGCGCAGCAGGTCGATGGCCTCGTCCATGCGGCGCCCGCGCGTGTGAAAATCCTGGCTCAGCGCCTGGTACTCGGCCGGCTGCCAGCCCACGCCGACGCCCAGGCGCATGCGTCCGTTGCTCAGCGTGTCCAGGGTCGATACCTGTTTGGCCACCAGCACCGGGTCGCGTTGCGGCAGCACCAGCACCTCGGTGCCCAGGCCGATGCGGCGGGTGACGGCAGCGGCGAAAGCCAGCGTGGTCAGCGCTTCCAGGATGGGCATCTGCGGCGGGTAGGGCGGTGCCCGCCGCGTCTCCGTGGCGAAGCCCATCACCACGTGATCGAACATGTCCAGCTGGTCGTAGCCGATCGCCTCGATGGCGGTTGCGAGCCGGGCCACCGCGTCCGGCCCTTCGCGATAGGCGACGCTGGGGAATTCCACTGCGAGCTGCATGGTCTGGGGTTCTCCGTGCGGGAGGTCGAATGTCGTAACGAAACATACACCGCTCTGGCGATCCAGGTAAAAACCCTTTAGCCTCGTTGCGTTCCGGCACGGCACCCACGCAACCCTGCGGCCCAAGAGCAAGATTTGAGCAAGATTCAACCGATCCGGCCGGCGGCCACCGTGATCCTGGTGCGTGATGCCGACCCGGGCTACGAGATCTTCATGCTGCGGCGTACCAGCCAGGCTGCCTTCGCGGGCGGCATGTACGTGTTCCCCGGCGGCCGCGTCGACAGCGACGATCACCTGCATCGCTACGACGAGCTGCGCGTCGGGCCGGACGAGCGTCAGGCGCCGCAGCAGCGCGCGCTGGGCTTCGAATGGCGCGGCTTCTGGATCGCCGGTATCCGCGAGAGCTTCGAAGAGGCGGGGCTGCTTCTGGCCTACGACGAACGCGGCGCGCTGCTCGAGTATCGCGATCCGGCGACCCGTGCCCGGTTCGAGAGCTACCGCAGCCCGCTGCATGCCGGGGCGCTCAGCCTCGAGGACATCTGCCGGCGCGAAGGGTTGAGGCTTGCAGTCGACCGCATTCACTTCTTTAATCGCTTCGTGACGCCGTTCGGCAGGCCGCGTCGGTTCGATACCCGGTTTTTCATTGCCGAGGCGCCCGCGGGGCAGACCGGGACCCACGACGACAAAGAGACCGTGGACAGTGTCTGGATCAGTCCGACGGAGGCACTGGCGCGCAACGACGCCAGGGAGTTCGATCTGATGAGGGTGACGCGCATGCAGCTGGAAACGCTGGCGCAGTACGAATCCAAGGGAGCGCTGCTGGAGATGGCTGCGGGCCGCAGCGAGTTCCCGGTGTTCCGGCCTCAGGTGCCGGTGGACCTTTGAGCGCGGGAGGAGCCGACCCGATGCGCGAACGTCGAGTCATTGAAGCCATTCCCGTCGAAGTCCGTCGCAACACGCGCCGGCGTACCCGGATCGGTCTTGCCTTCGACCCCGGCGGCTACGTGATCGTCGAGGCGCCGCTCGATGCCAGCGAAGCGGAGCTGCGCACCGTGATCCGCGAAAATCACCGCTGGCTGCGCTACCGCCTCGACAAGGTGGCCGACAGCACGGCCATGTCGGCCACCATCACCTACGAGCCCGGCGAGCTCATGCACTTCCTTGGCCACCCCTACGAGCTGTCGGTGCGCTACGGACTGCGCGACGGGGTCGCGCTGCTGCGCCGGGAGTCGCCGCAGCTCTCGCTGTTCCGCCAGGGCAGTGTCAAAGGCGAGCTGCGGGTGGTGCTGGCGGTCTCCGGCGCGGGACGCCGCACCGAGGCTGAGCGGGTGCGCGGCAACGTCAACGAGTGGTATCGCGAGCGCGCCTGTCACGTGTTCGGCCAGCAGCTCGAACGCTTCCGCCTGGAGCTGCCCTGGCTGGGTGGCCGCATGCCGGAGTGGCGGCATCGGTTCATGCGCAGCCAGTGGGGCAGCTGCAGCGTCACCGGGCGCATCTCCCTGAATACGCATCTGGTCAAGACGCCGCGCCGGCTGATCGAGTACGTGGTGCTGCATGAGCTCTGCCACATCCGCCACCACGATCACAGCCGTCGCTTCTACGGCCTGATGCAGCGCTACATGCCCGACTGGGAACGTCGCCGCGGCGAGCTCGACCGTTACCTGCCCGTGCTGCTGCAGGAATGAACCAGAGGCCCGGAGCGCCGTGACGCCGACGCTGCGGGCGCTCGGCTGGAGCGCGTTTTTCCAGCAGCAACTCGATCCCGATGAGGCTGCCACCCTGGTGCCGGCCCGGGTGGTGGCCGTGGAGCGCAGCGGTCTGACGCTGCAGTTCGACGGCGGTGAGGTGACGGTGCCGCTGGGCGGGCGCTGGTTCCAGCTCGAGGCGGAAGATCGGCCCACGATCGGCGACTGGGTGCTGCTCAACGCGCGACGCGACACCGTGGAACGGCTGCTCGGGCGCAAGAGCCTGCTCAAGCGGGTGGCGGCGGGGCGCGCCAGCGAGGTGCAGCTGCTGGCGGCAAACGTCGACACCGTGTTCCTCGTCACCTCGTGCAACGAGGACTTCAACCCGTCGCGGCTGGAACGCTACCTGGCTCTGGCGCTGGACTCCGGCGTGCAGCCCGTGGTGGTGCTCACCAAGCGCGATCTGACGACGGTGCCTGAAGACTTCGTCGCCGCCGTGCGGCGTCTCAGCCGCGACGTTCCGGTGGAGCTGGTGGACGCCCGCGACCCCGTGTCGCTCGCCGGTGTGCGTGCCTGGTGCGGCGAGGGTCAGACCGTGGCGCTGCTCGGCTCTTCCGGCGTCGGCAAGTCGACGCTGGTCAACTCGCTCTCCGGCGACTCGGTGCAGCTCACCCAGGACATCCGCGAGGATGACGCCAAGGGCCGGCATACCACCACCAGCCGGTCGCTCCACCGGCTGCCCGATGGCGGGCTCATCGTCGACAGTCCCGGCATGCGCGAGCTGGCCCTGGGTGACGTGGAGGAGGGCGTCCGGGCCCTGTTCGAGGACATCGACGCGCTCGCGGCGCGGTGCCGGTTCCGCGACTGTGCCCATCAGGGCGAGCCTGGCTGCGCGGTACGCGCCGCCATCGAGGCGGGAGAGCTCGACGAGCGGCGCCTCGACAGCTATCGCAAGCTGCAGCGGGAAGAGGCGTACAATAGCGAGTCCATCGCGGAGCGCCACGCACGGGTGCGGGCGTTCTCTCGTATGGTCAAGCAGCACCAGAAGACCTCGCAGAAAAACTCAGACTGATCGGACGATTCATGGCGAACCTCGAAGCACCCAGGATCCGGCGCCAGCCGGTTTCCGTGACCCGCAAGATGTCGGCATCGCTGCCGGGACTGCGCAAGCTGGCTCAGGACAAGGGCCTCAAGATCCATCATCTCGGCGCGGGCTACCCGCATCCCGAGGTCACCGATCCGCGCGGTTTCCTGGCGCATCAGGCCGCGTACTTCGCTCATCTCGAGCAGCTCGAAGGGGTCAACGATCCGGCCGTGGTGCCGGAGCATCTGCGCGAAGCGTTCTCCTACGGCGACACGCTCGGCCCTGCGCACACGCGCGAGGTATTCGCCCGGGTCTATGGTGCCGACTGGGGCGTGGCGCTCAATCCCGCGCGGCTGGTGCCAACCGTCGGCGCGACCGGCGGCATCAGCCTCATGTGCTCGCTGTTCGAACGGCCCGGGACGCCGGTGGCGTACATCACCGATGCGCCTACCTACGCCGGCTTTCTGGCGCGCGCGGGGCTGTGCCAGCACGCGCGGATCTTCAGCGTGGAGATGGACGAGGAAGGCCCCATCGTCGCGCGGCTGCGCGCTCAGATCGGCGCCGCGCGCGCTGCCGGCTACGACGTGCCGATGTATTACACCGTCCCGGACGGGCACAACCCGGCCGGCTTTTCCTTCAGCGAACGGCGCCGCGAAGCCGTGCTCGAGGTGCTGCGCGAGGGAGGCGTGCTGATTCTCGAGGACGCGCCCTACATCTATATCAACTTTGCGCCGGCGGGCGATCGGCCGAAACCTTTCGTCGCGCTGGCGCCGGAGCAGACCGTGCACCTGTTCACGGGCTCCAAGATCGGCTTTCCCGGGCCGCGGGTGGGCTACCTGTACAGCGAGGCGAAGCTCGCCATCAGCGGCGGCCAGGAGGTGGCGCTCACCGATCTCGCGCTCACCGAGGCCAGCGCCGAGATTCTGTTTCCCAACCCCGGCGCGTACCTCGGCTTCGAGGCGCTGCTGCACGAGCCCGACTTCAGCGAGCGGCGCTCATTGTGGCCGGTGGCGGAGGGCAAGCTCGGCGTTTATCGCGAGAACCGGCAGATCATGCTCGAAGGGCTGGCGGAGGGTCTCGGTGAGTACCCGGAGCACTTCCACTGGACCGAGCCGGGTGCGGGCTTCTTCACCGTGTTCACCTTTCTCAAGGGCGGCGTGCGCACCGACGACGACTTCATCAACCGGCTCGTGGCGGAGTACGGGGTGGTCGCGATCCCCATGTACGACTTCTACCCCCGGGATGCCCGCGAGCGGGATCCGGATGCCGGCTACAACCAGCTGCGGCTGTCGTTCTGCTTCAGCGAGAGCGTCGGCGAGCAGCGTCGCGCGGATCTCAGGGAAGCGGTGGCGGCCTTCTGTGTGGCGGCCAGGCGGGAAGCGGGACTCTAGTCCCGCTCAGAACCCGCGGCGCCGGGCCGATATCTGCCCGGTGTTGAGACCGAGCCAGTGCATGCGGCCCTGATAGCGCGCGTGCTCGATCTTCATGCAGCGGTCGACGATCACCCCGAGGCCCGCCTGCTCGGCAATGCGCACGCCCTCTTCGCTGATCACGCCGAACTGCAGCCACAGGAACTTCGCGCCGACGGCCACGGCCTCCCGGGCAATGTCGGGCACCGCGGCCGGGTCGCGGAATACGTCCACCACGCCGACGGGTTCGGGAATGGCGGCGAGCGACGGGTAGCACTCGAGGCCGAGGATCGCGGCCTCGCGCGGGTTCACCGGCACTACCTCGTAGCCGTGGCGCTTGAGATAGAAGCCGACGAAATGGCTGGCGCGCAGCTCGTTGCTCGACATTCCCACCACGGCGACGCGCCGCTCCCGCAGGGCGGCGCGGATGACCCCAGGGTCCTGATAGCGGGTGACGTCGAAGCTCATGACTGGGTACCAGCAGCGGGCAGCTGCTCCAGCGCCTGGCCGAGATCCCAGATCAGATCGGCGCTGTCCTCGATACCGATGGACAGCCGGATGGTGCCGGGACCGATGCCGGCGCCGGCCAGCTCGCTGTCGCTGAGCTGGCGGTGTGTCGTGGTGGCGGGGTGGATCACCAGGCTCTTGGCGTCACCCACGTTGGCCAGGTGCGAAAACAGCTGCAGCGACTCGATGAACGCGCGGCCGGCGTTGCGCCCGCCCGCCAGGTCGAAGCAGAACACCGCGCCGGCGCCCCCGGGCAGATATTTGGCGACCCGTTGCGCGTAGATGCTGCCGGGCAGACCCGGGTAGCTGACCCGCTGCACGGCCGGATGCGCCGCCAGGAACTCGGCCACCGCGACCGCGTTGGCGACGTGCCGTTCCATCCGCAGCGGCAGGGTCTCGATGCCCTGCGCCAGCAGAAAGGCGTTGAACGGGCTCATGGCAGCGCCCAGGTCGCGCAAGGTCTCGGCACGCAGCTTCATCAGATAGCCGTAGATACCGAAGGTCTCGTGAAAGGCCAGGCCGTGGTAGGCCGGGGAGGGGTCGGCGACCACCGGGTAGCGGCCGTTGGACCAGTCGAAGGTGCCGGAATCCACCACGGCGCCGCCGATGCTGGTGCCGTGGCCGCCGATGAACTTGGTGGCCGAGTACACGACGATGTCCGCGCCCCACTCCAGCGGGCGGCACAGGTAGGGCGTGGCGAAGGTGTTGTCCACCATGAGCGGCATGCCGTGCTCGTGGGCCAGTGCGGCCAGCGGCTCGATGTCGAGCACGTTGCCGCCGGGATTGCCGATGGTTTCGGCGAACAGCAGCTTGGTGCGCTCGGTGATGGCGTCGCGCCAGCTGTCGAGCCGGTCCGGGTCGACGAAGGTCAGGCCCACGGACAGCTTGCGGAACAGGTGCTTGAGCTGGGTCACCGTGCCGCCGTACAGGGCCGCCGACGCGACCACGTGGTCACCGGGCTCCAGCAGGGTGAAGAACGCCGCGGACTGGGCCGCCAGGCCGCTGGCGAAGGCGACCGCGCCGGCACCTCCGTCCAGATTGGCCAGGCGCTCCTCGAATGCCGCCACGGTGGGATTCATGATCCGCGAGTAGGTGTTCCCGTACTCCTGCAGATTGAAGTAGGCGGCGGCGGAGTCCGAATCCTCGAACACGTAGCTCGTGGTCTGGTAGATGGGCAGGGCCCGTGCGCCGGTGGTCGGGTCGGGTCGGCTGCCCGCGTGTACCGACCGCGTGTGAAAGCCGAACGTTCTGGATGTCGCCATGGTTCCCCCTGGCGGCCGATACTGACGCGGAAGATGCGTAAAGACAATGCCGGGGCGGGTGCCTATCATTCGGGCCACCTCAGCATGGTTCGAGCCGGGTGGGCATGGGCAAACGCAGCGTCTGGTGGCTGTGGGTCGGAGGCGCCGTTGTGGTGGTCGCCGCCTACCTGGTGTACGACTGGTTCGGCACCGCCCGTATCAGCGTCACCAGCGAGCCGACGGGCGCGCTGGTGCGAATCGATGGCCGAACGCTGGGGGAGACGCCCCTCGACAACCTGCTGATCGCGCCGGGCACGCACCGCCTGGAGCTGCAGCACACCCATTACCGGATTCACGACGAGTCGCTGAGCGTGCGGCTGGGCGATCGCCTGGAGCGGCACGTCGTGCTCGACGAGGGTGAGGGCACGCTGGTGCTGCTCTCCAATCCCCGGGGTGCCTGGGTCGAGGTGGACGGCACCCGGCTCGACGAGCGTGCGCCCACGCGTCTGACCCTGCCCTCGGGCGAGCATCGCGTGCGCATGGGCCTCGATGAGCGCTACCCGTTCGAGCAGATGGTGACGGTCAAGGCCGACCAGCGTGTCGAGCTGACCGCTGAGCTCAACATCGACCCCCACGGCAGCGTCACGGTGGCTACCCGGCCCGGCGACGCCCGGGTGGAGTTTCCCGAGCTCGACGTCCGCTACGTGCCCGGCGTGCGCGTGCCCATCGGCGAGCAGCTGATCCGCGTCAGCCGAACCGGATTCGAACCCCAGGAGCTGCGTTACAAGGTCCTCTACGGTGACAACCACCTGAGCGTCGATCTCAAGCGAGCCTATGGCACGCTGCAGGTGGTGACCGACCCGCCGGACGCCACGGTGACTGTCAGCTATCGGGAGCCGGGCGAACACCGCGCGCGGCGGCTCGACTATCAGCCGGGCATGCGCGTTCCAGCAGGTCAGATAGAGGTGCGGGCCCGGGCCATGGGTCGACGCAGCGGCTATCGCTCGCTGTTGCTCGACAGCGCCGGGGCGACCGTGCGGTTGAACCTGGAGCCTATGAACGTCGCGGCGGGCAGCACATTCCGTGATGCGTTGCGATCCGGCAGCGAGGGGCCGCTCATGGTCGTAATCCCCGCGGGGTCCTACGTCATGGGGGATGCCGACGGTCCGCCCAGCGAGCGGCCGGCGCACCGCGTGACCCTGACCCAGCCGTTCGCCCTCTCGGTCTACGAGATCACGGTCGCCGAGTACCAGGCATTCGCGCAGGCCACCGGGCGCTCGATCAGCAGCAAGGCGGACGTATCGAATCGCGATCTGCCCATCACCTACGTGGACTGGGCGGACGCAGCCGCCTATGCCGACTGGCTCACCCGCGAGACGGGCGCTCGCTACCGGATGCTCTCGGAGGCGGAGTGGGAGTACGCTGCGCGCGCCGGCAGTGCGGGAGACTACTTCTTCGGCGACGATCCCCGGGAACTGTGCCGTTACGCGAACATCGCCGACCGCAGCCTGAAGACCCGTTTCCGCGAGTGGGACGTGGTGGACTGTGATGATGGCTTTGTGCGGCTGGCCCCGGTGGGCTCGCTCGCCGCCAATCCGTTCGGACTCTACGACGTCTACGGCAATGCCGCGGAGTGGGTGCTGGAGTGCGGCGTCCCCGGCTACGCGCGGGCGCCGAACGACGGCAGCCCGGCCGACGATGCCGGCGGCTGTGATACCCACGGCTATCGCGGCGGCTCCTGGGACAGCCAGGCCGCCGAGGTGCGCAGCGCCTATCGCAACACCGCCCGCGACCCCAGCGACGACCGCGGCATCCGGCTGCTGCGCGAGCTGTGAGCGTGGCCCAACCCGGTCTTCGCTGGTACCTGGCCAGCAGCGCCAGCTTCATGGTACCGGGCGGCATTCAGCAGGTGCTGTTCCCGTTTCTGGTGGTGGTGCTGCTGGCGGAATCGGCGGACCGGGTCGGCATTGCGCAGATGTCCGCGCAGCTGCCGGCGCTGTTCCTGGTGCTGTTCGGCGGTGTGCTCGGCGACCGGGTCGACCAGCGCCGGATCCTGCTGGTGGTCCACCTGGTGGCGGCCCTGCCGGCCCTGGCCATGTCCGGGCTGGTGGCGGGCGAGCTGCTGAGCTACCCGGCACTCATCGTCTACGCGCTGGTGGGCGGGGTGCTGGGCAGCATCTCGCAGCCGGCGCGCGACGCGCTGCTGAACCGCGTCGCCGGCGCCGAGATTCAGCGCACCGTGATCCTGGTGATGACGCTGCAATGGACGGTGCAGCTCGTGGGTCTCGGCATTGCCTCACTGGCGGATCGCGTGGGCGCGGTGCCGCTGCTGCTGGTGCAGGGCGTGGTGATGGCGAGCGGCGCGCTGGCCATCTGGCGCATCCGCATACCGCCGATGCCGGCGCGGACCATTCGGCGCCATGCTGGCGCCGACATCCTCGACGGTCTGCGGATCGTGTTCCGCTCGCCGGTGCTGGCACCGGCGGTGGTCCTCAATGCGGCCGTAGGGATGTTCTTCGCGGGGGGCTACATGGTGCTGCTGCCGCTGTTCGTACGTGACGTGTACGGCGGCGCCGCGGCTGACATCGCGCTGACCTTTGCCGCCAACATGCTCGGCACGCTGGGCACCAGCCTGTGGCTGCTGCGCCGGGGCTCGGTGCGCCGGCCGGGGCGGGCCGTGATGCTCGCTCTGGCGACCGGCTGCGTCTCGTTCGGCGCGTTGTACTTCGAGCTGCCGCTGCCGGCGTTCTACCTGCTGATCTTCCTGTGGGGCGTGGGCGGCGGCTTTACCATGAATCTGCTGCGCAGCATCGTGCAGCAGGCGTCCCCGGAAACCCATCGCGCCCGCGTTCTGTCCGTGCTCTCGCTGGGCATGATGGGCGGCATGCCCATCGGCTCGCTGATGATCGGTTACGCGGCCCACACGCTGGGCGTGCAGAACGCGGTGCTGGTGCCGGTCGCGGGGGTCGCGCTGGTGACCACGCTGGTGGCACTGCGCAGCGACTTCGCCCGTCACGAGTGACTCCGGCGCAGCGGTGCCGATGGATCCGGCGACTCAGCGCGTGCCTGTAGCGGCTGCCTCGCCGTTGCGCGCCGCCGCGGAGCTGATCTGCGCCTGCAGCGCGTGTACCTTCTCTTCGGTCAGCGGGTAGTTCCACAGCAGCGGCATTGCCACGAACTTGAACAGCGCCGGGATCACCGAGTAGGTCACCGCCAGCATCAGCAGCGCGAACGTGGTGTTGGTAGTGTTCATGGGGTCGGCGAGGGAATTGAAGCCGAACAGCACCACCAGATTGGTGCCGATGAACAGTCCCAGCGCGTACGCGAGCTTGCGGGTCATCGACCAGATCGAGAAGTAGGCGCCGGCCTGGCTCTTGCCCGTCTGCGCGGAGTCCACGTCCACCACGTCCGCCGCCATGGCGGCCGGCAGCGCCGACAGCGCGCCGATTGACGAGCCCTTCAGGCACATGATGACGATGAAGAACAGGAACTTGCCCGTCGGAATGCCTTCGAAGTAGGTCATGACGCTGGCGTAGGCGTCGTCAGGCAGAAAGTGCAGCAGATGCGCCAGCTCGAAACTGTCGTACCAGGCCATGGGCGAGATCGCGATCAGCGGGATGAACAGCGACCACAGCGCGTACCAGCCGATGGCGGTCATGGTGGCGCGGTGCTTGCCGATGCGTCGCGACAGCTTGAACCACAGCGGAATCGCCACGATCTGGGAGATGAAGTAGGGCGCCAGATAGAAGCCGTACAGGTCGCCGGCCAGCAGCACGTGCTTGACGAAGAAGAACGACAGCGTATTGGTCATCGCCGAACCGATGGTGGAGAACAGGAAGATGATCACCAGGCGCCGGTAGGGCTCGTTCTGCCAGACGTAGGTGAAGCTCTCGCGCAGCGGCAGGCGCGTCTTGCGGGTCTCCTCCGCCGGGTACTCCGGGGTGGAAAACAGCGTGTTGGCAACCAGTATCGGCAGAATCACCGCGATGGCGAGCGACAGAAAGTACACAGCGTCCGTGGGCTTGTCGTAGCCGAAGAAGAAGATGATGGCCGGCGTGAATGCGCCGATGAGCGACCCCGTCACGGTGAAGCCTTCGCGCCAGCTGGTGATCAGGGTGCGCTCGTTGTAGTTCTTCGACAGCTCCGCGCCCCAGGCGCTGTAGGGGACGTCCTTTATGGTGGAGCCGATGTAGACGACGATGAGCGTGCCGAGCATCCAGGGGTAGCCGCTGTCGAAGGTGATGCCCAGCAGGGTCATGTCGCCAAACTCGACGGGCGGAATGAACAGCATGCAGATGCCGAAGATGTAGATCGGGGTGCCAAGCAGCACGAATGGCTTGCGCCGGCCCCAGCGGGTGCGGATGCGATCGGAAACGAAACCGATCAGCGGATCGGTGACGCCGTCGAAGATGCGTGAGAGCACCATCACCAGGCCGACGAACGCGAGCCCCAGACCGAAGCCCTCGGAGTCCGCGTACACGGCCGGCAGGTACACGGCCATGGGCAGCCCCACCATGGACAGCGGCATCGCCGGCGCGCCGTAGGACGCGAGCATCCAGCGCGTCAATGGCTTGCGGCCGCCCGTTTCCGGGCCTGCGCCCGAACCATCTGCCATCAGTAATCCCCCATCCCCTGTCGGGAACATACCCGGGCCGGTCGGTGCGGGCAACCGTCCCGGAGCGTCCTGTCCTGCCCCGTTTGCGGTAGTATTGCCGGCTGAGTTTCAGCCAGCCGGGAGCAGCAGACGATGAGTGCAGACCTCGAAGCGTTTCGTGCAGAGATCAGACAGTGGCTGGAGGCCAACTGTCCGCCGAGCATGCGTACGCCGATGCCTGCCGACGAATCTCCCGGTGGCGGTCGCCGCGCGCGCTTCAAGAATCCGGAAACCAAGATCTGGCTCGACGCCATGGCCGAGCGGGGCTTCACCGTGCCCATGTGGCCCAAGCAGTACGGCGGCGCGGGTCTCAGCAAGGAAGAGAACCATGTGCTGCAGAGCGAGCTGCGCCGGATCAATGCGCGTCCGGCGCACGTCGGCATGGGCATCAGCATGATCGGCCCGGCGCTGCTCGAGTACGGCAACGAGGAGCAGAAGGCCGAGCACCTGCCGAAGATCGCCCGTGGCGAGATCTGGTGGTGCCAGGGTTACTCCGAGCCCAACGCCGGCTCGGACCTGGCGAGTCTGCGTACCTCCGCGGTGGAAGACGGCGATGACTACATCATCAACGGCCAGAAGATCTGGACCTCGGGCGCGGATCACGCCGACTGGATCTTCTGTCTGGTGCGCACCGATCCCAACGCGCCCAAACACGAAGGCATCACCTTCATCCTGTTCGATATGACGAGCCCCGGCATCACGGTCAAACCGATTCTTCTCATCAGCGGCATGTCGCCGTTCTGCGAGACCTTCTTCGACAACGTGCGCGTGCCCAAGCGCAACGTGGTGAGCGAGGTGAACAAAGGCTGGACGGTGGCCAAGCGGCTGCTGCAGTACGAGCGCACCTCCATTGGCGGCATCGGCGGCGGCAGTCAGCGCCAGACCACGCTGGAGGAGATCGCCGCGCAGTACGTCGGCCACGACAAGGGGCGCATCGCCGATCCGGCGCTGCGCAGCGGAGTGCTGCGTCACCGTATGAACGATCGCGCGTTCGCGCTGACCATGAAGCGTTCCAGCGAGGAGACGCAGGCCGGCGTTGCCTCGGGCGCGCTGTCTTCGATGTTCAAATACTACGGCACCGAGCAGAACAAAGGCCGCTACGAGCTGATGCTGGCCATGATGGGCACCCGGTTCCTCGGCTGGGAGGGTGATACCTTCTCTCCGGCCGAGCGCGACGCCACGCGCGCCTGGCTGCGCTCCAAGGCGAACTCCATCGAGGGCGGCACCTCCGAGGTGCAGCTCAACATCATCGCCAAGCGGGTGCTCGGGCTGCCGGATTGAGCGTGACGCACGGCGGCCACCGCCGTGCGTCCGGGCACCGCACGAAGTATCATCCCGAACCTCATCTCTGGGGGGAGGGAGCACATGCAGACCGAGATCAAGTGGGGCCTGATCATCGTGGCCGCCGGATTCGTGTGGATTCTCGCCGAGTGGCTGGCGGGCCTGCACGGGCCGAACATCGCCTGGCACGGCACCATCACCATGTTCTGGATTCCGCTCGCCATGGTGCTGCTGGTGCTGGGGCTGCGGGAGAAGAAGCGCGTGCTCGGCGGCCATCTGAGCTATGGTCGCGGCGTGTTGGCGGGCGTGGTGATCGCCGTGATCATCGCCCTGCTGTCGCCCGTCACCCAGTGGCTGTACCTGGCCGTGATCAATCCCGGATTCTTCGGCGCCATGATCGACTATGCGGTCGCCACCGGGACCGACCGGGCGACCGCCGAATCCTACTTCACCCTGAGCAACTACCTGATCGAGGGTACGGTCGGCGCGTTCGTCGGCACGGTCGTCACCACACTCATCGCCATGATCTTTCTGCGAGGCAAAGCATGATCCGAATCACCTTCCTGTTGCGCCGCAAACCCGGCATGGACCGGGACGAGTTCTACCGCTACTGGCGCGAGGAGCATGGCCCGCTGGTGGCGAGTCACGCGGGTCACATCAATGCGCTGCGCTACGTTCAGGTGCACACGATACCGGACGATGCCACCAACGCCGCGCTGCCCGGGGCGCGCGGGCGAATGGAGCCGCCCTACGACGGTGTTGCCGAAGTCTGGTTCGAAAGCCGCGAAGCGCTGGTGGACGCCACGTCCAGCGCCGCCGGGCGTGCTGCCAGCGCAGCGCTGGTGGAAGACGAGGCGCGCTTCATCGACCTGCCCAACTCGCCGTTGTGGCTTGCCGTCGAGCATCCCCAGGTGAACCCCACGCCGGAGGTGCTGGTTGCGCGGGATCGCAGCACGCTGGTGAAGTTCTACTATCCGCTGCGCTGTCACTCCGGCCAGGACATGGAGGAAGCGCAGCGCTACTGGTGTTCGAACCACGGCCCGATCATCCGTCGTCAGGCGTTCGGCAGCGGCATCCAGCGCTACGTGCAGGTCCACCGCGTGGTCGATGAGATCGAGGATGCCCTGCGCTCGGCACGCGGCACCGTCACCGAGCCGTACATGGGCCATGCCGAGCTCTGGTTCGACCGGGCGGCGCTGCAGGTGAGCACGCCGGAGCGCAAGGCGTCGGGCCAGCGGGCCGTCGACGACGAAAGCAGGTTCATCGACTTCGCACGTTCATCGATGTGGCTCGCCAAGGAACACGTGTTCGTGGATCACTTCTGAGGGTCGCTGCCGGGTGGTATCAGGTGGTCCGGGGCGGGCGGGGCATCGCATTGCGCGTCGCGCCCGGCCGCTCCGCGGTACCCTCGCTATGCGAGCCGGCCGCTGCGCGTCCGCTCGCGCCGCTCGGCCGGGCTCAAACGTCGCGCAATGCGATGCCCCGCCCGCCCCTGGGTCGCTGCTGCGTCCGGACGGTGACCTTATGCTGCGTCGAACAGGTGCGCGGCGTTGTCCCGGAAAATCCTGCGGATCGATTCCTCTGACAGGGGCTGGTGCTCGAGGTCTGCCAGGCCGGCGGGCCAGGCGCCGTCCGGCTGGGGATCGTCGGTGTTGAAGGTGAGGTAGCTGTCGCCGACCAGCTCCACCACGCTCGGCAGCGTGCGCTCGTCGGCGCGGCAGGCCACCAGAAAGCTGGATTTGAAGTACTCCGCTGGTGAGCGCTTGAGTTGGGGATGCTCGGCGTTTCCCGAGAATCCCCAATGTTGCTCCATGCGCTGCAGCCAGTAGGGCAGCCAGCCGGCGTCGGCTTCCACGTGCACGATACGCAGCTCGGGGAAGCGCTCGATCACGCCGAACGAGGGCCAGTACGGTGAGCCGGAATCGTGCAGGCACACGGGCTTGCCTGAGCCCTCGATGGCCAGGTCGACCGCCTGCACGGGCAGCATCGCGCCACATCGCGGGCGGCTCCATCTGATGAGCATCCGTATCAATGACACGGTAGCCGGTGCGCATGGTCGGGCCCTCCCTCGCCGCGATGCATCCAGTGTATGCTCGTCGGCGGGGAGGGGCGAGCACCGTGAAAATCCTGATCATTCCCGGGCTGACGCTGCCGGAGGTATCGCAACAGGACATCGAACGGATCCGTACCGCAGCCGGTCCGGGCGGCGAGGTTCGAGTGGCTGAGCCGCGGGCAGCCGTCGAGCAGGCGGGTGACGTCGAGGTCATTCTCGGGCACCTCACGCCGCGGCAGCTCGCGACCGCGTACCGGCTGGGCCCGGATACCTGGATCCATCGGCCGCAGATGCGCCGTCAGGAAATCGAGCTGACCGGTTGCGTGCTGGGCTGCATCGGCTTTGGTGGTACCGGCCGCGCCATGGCGCGGCGGGCGGCGGCTTTCGGCATGCGCTGTCAGGCGCTGGACAGCGAAGCCGTACCGGGCAGCGATGAGGTGGCGCGCGTACAGGGCACCGACTGGTTGCCCGAGCTGCTGACGAGTTCCGATGTGGTTGCAGTGTGCTGCCCGCCTTCCGAGGCTACCCGCAATCTTCTGGATGACGCCGCGTTCGCCCGTATGAAGCCCTCGGCGTTTCTGGTGAACGTGACGCGGGGCGAGGTAATGAACGAGCAGGCGCTCGTGAGCGCACTGCGCGCAACCCCGGCACCGTTGCTTCGTTCCGACAAGTGAGCTGAACCATGCCCAACCACCTCGTCTGCATTACCCTGGATTTCGACACCGTGTCGCTGTGGATGGCCATGGGGCAGACCACGCCCACGCCCATCTCGCGCGGCGAGTTCGGCGTGGTGGCAGCGCAGCGGCTGCTGAGGCTGTTCGACCGCTACGACGTGCCCACGACCTGGTTCATTCCGGGCATTACGATCGACACCTTCGAGCCTGCGTGCCGTGACGTCGCGGCGGCGGGCCACGAGATCGGCCACCACGGCTACGATCACGTCGCGCCCGGCAGCCTCAGCCGCGATCAGGAGCTCGATCAGCTGCGCCGCGGCAACGACGCCATCGAACGCATCGCGGGTCGCAGAGCGCGCGGCTACCGTTCCCCGGCCTGGGACCTCAGCGACCACAGCGTCGAGCTGCTGCTCGAAGAAGGCTTCCGCTACGACAGCAGCATGATGGGCCATGACTATCTGCCCTATCGGGCGCGCATCGGCGATGCGGTCGAGCCTGGCAAGCCGGTACGATTCGGCCGCGAAACCGACCTCTGGGAGCTGCCGGTCTCCTGGTCCGCCGACGACTTCCCGCACTTCGAGTACTTCCGCGGCAACGGCCTGCGTGCCGCAGACGACGTGCTCGGCAACTGGCTCGCCGACTTCAGCTACCTGCAGGAAACCCTGGACACCGGCGTGATGACCTACACCCTGCACCCCTTCGTGATCGGCCGCGGCCACCGCATGAAAATGCTCGAGCAGCTGCTGATCACCCTCAAAGATCAGGGCGCCACCTTCGTCACCGCAGAACAGGCCATCGCCTTCTTCGAACGGCGTGATTGATCGCTGACGCCTGCCGTACGGTTGGCCGCCGGGGCGCGAGACCATCGAAAACACGCGTCAACACCCGTCCGGCGTACCTGAAAAACGTCTCCGGGCAGCGGGCGGCCTGTGTGCGCCGGGGCCGTCTGAGCGCAACCGAGCGCAGCAAATTGACGCGCAGCGGCAAGTTTGCGCAGCGAGGGTACCCGGGACGGGTTGCGCGCGGCCCCGGCACACACAGGCCACCCGCTGCCCCGTCGACTCTACAGAGACTCTACAGCAACCCGGATTCAGGCGTTCCCCACCTCCCGCTCGATCACCTCCGCATACTTTGCCAGCGCCGCCTCCCGCCGTCGGATCAGGTGATACTCCGGGAACGGATCGTCACCCGGCCGGTAGCGCCCCAGCACCTGGCGCGCCACGGTGACCTTGTGCACCTCGGTAGGGCCGTCGGCGAGCCCCATGTGGAACGAATCCAGCACGCCCGCGGCAAACGGCATCTCGGTGGAGAGTCCCAGCGAGCCGTGCACCTGCAATGCCCGGGCGAACACGTCGTGGTACACCTTCGGCATCTGTGCTTTCACCGCGGAGATGTCGGCGCGCACCTGCCGGTAGTCCTTGAGCTTGTCGATCTTCCAGGCCGTCTGCAGCACGAACAGGCGAAACTGCTGAATGTCGATCCAGGAGTCGGCGATCATGGCCTGTACCAGCTGCTTGCGTGCCAGCGCCTCGCCCTGAGTCGTGCGTGACAGCGCGCGCTCGCACATCATGTCGAAGGCCCGCTGCATCTTGCCCATGGTGCGCATGGCGTGGTGAATGCGGCCGCCGCCGAGGCGCGTCTGCGCCACCACGAACCCCTGGCCCGGCTCGCCGAGCAGATGATCGCGCGGTATGCGCACGTCGTTGTAGCGGATGTACGCGTGCGCGCCCTCGGCCTCGTAGCCCACTGCGGTGTTGCGCACGATCTCGATGCCGGGCGTCTCGATGGGCACGATGAACATGGACATGCGCTGATAAGGTGGCGCCTCGGGGTCGGTGACCGCCATCACGATCAGGAACGATGCGTAGCGCGCGTTCGACGAGAACCACTTCTCGCCGTTGATCACCCACTCGTCGCCGATGAGCTCGGCGCTGCAGGTGAACACCTTGGGGTCGGCGCCGCCCTGGGGCTCGGTCATGGAATAACACGAGCAGATTTCGTTGTTGAGCAGCGGCTCCAGGTAGCGGGCCTTCTGCTCGACCGTGCCGTAGTGGGCGAGGATCTCGGCGTTGCCCGAGTCCGGAGCCTGGCAGCCGAACACCACCGGCGCGCACTTGGCGCGCCCGAGGATCTCGTTCATGAGACCGAGCTTCACCTGGCCGTAGCCCTGGCCGCCCAGGTCCGGCCCCAGGTGACAGGCCCAGAGGCCGCGCTTTTTCACCTCCGCCTGCAGCGGCGGGATCAGCTTGGCGCGGTTCGGGTCGGTGAAGTCGTTGGGGTGGCCGATGATGAAGTCGAGCGGCTCGATCTCTTCGCGGACGAATTCATCCATCCAGTCCAGATGCGCCTGAAACTCGGGTTCCGTTTCGAATTCCCATGCCATATGTGTTCTCCCCTTCGGTCGTGACGGCTGCGGTATGGTCCGGGCTCGAGGCCCGGCCAGTGCCCTAGCTTAGCGGCCGCGTTGCACGGGCACATCCCTTTGGCGGGGCGTCGCGCAAATTCCCGGAATATTCCTTGTGTTTGTCGCCGTACCCGCGTACCGTGCGCAGGCGATCTAAGTTTTGGCCTGCCTTCTTACTACCCGCTCAGTCCTTGAGCGTTCTAACAAGACACGCACTACCGAGATTGTTCGTTACCGCGCCCGATTTGCGCGCGGATATCTGTTTGGAGGCCAAAAATGGCTATTGGAACTGTAAAGTGGTTCAACCCGACCAAGGGTTTCGGCTTCATCGCACCGGATTCCGGCGACAAGGACGTGTTCGTTCACGTCAGTGCCGTCGAGAAAGCGGGCATGGGCGCGCTGACCGAAGGTCAGCGGGTCAGCTACGACGTGATCAGCGAACGTGGCAGAAGCTCGGCAGGCAACCTCAAGGCTGCCTGAGCCCCGACTCGCAGGAACTGCGCGGCGCAAGCCGCGCAGCTTCCTCTCCTCTCTACCTTGATCGCGCTTGCGATCGGCAATCGCGGAAAGATCCCATGGCAAGAACGCAGTACAGCTTCGCCAAACGCCAGCGCGAGATAGAAAAGCGCAAGAAGGCGGAAGAAAAGCGCGCCCGGCGCCAGACCAAGGCTCAGGAAGACGGATCCGAAACCGATTCCGCCGACGTCGAGCAAACCCCGCCCACCAGCGGAGCCGATTAGCCCGGCTCACGTCCTTCGGTGTAGGCTGGGGCCTATGATCGAATCTCTGCTGCTTACCGCGGCACCCGTAGCCACTTACGATGGTCAGCGTCACCTGACCAATGCCAGCGGCTTCTTCTTCGAGCGCGACGACAGGCTGTTCCTCGTCAGCAGCCGCCACGTCATGTGCGACGAGCCGAGTCACCATCACCCCGACAGGCTCGTGATCGAGGTGCACACCGACCCGGACAACATCGCCGCGGCCACCGGCTGGTCGATTCCTCTGTTTGCCAACGGCAAGAGCCTGTGGCGCGAAGGCCTGGACTCTGCCGGCGCAATCGACATCGCCGCCATCGAGATTGATCGCGATGCATTGCCCGAGAACGCACTCATCGATGCGTTCACGCCCCGGCATCTGTCTGCCCCTGACGCCCTCATCGAGGTGGGAACGCCGCTGCTGATCGTCGGTTTTCCGCTGGGCTTTCACGACCAGCTGCATCACGTCCCTGTGGCGCGGCAGGCCATCGTGGCGTCGTCGTTCGGACTGCGCTTTCAGGGCCAGGGTTACTTTCTCACCGACGCCCGCACCCACCGGGGCAGCAGCGGCGCGCCCGTGGTGATGCGCATTGCCACTCCGGAACCGGATCAGCGGGCATTGCCCTGGATGCTGCTCGGCGTGCACTCGGCCCGCATGGACGTCGGTGGGCGCGATCTGGCCCTGGACGAGGCGCTGGGTCTCAACTGTGCGTGGTACGCCGATATCCTGCTGACCCTCACCGAACGCTGAGCGACGTTCTGACCGTGACAAGGCCCCCTAATCGAGTGGGTCGGCATGCTTCGGGCTTTGATGTAAAAAATAGTAGACATTGAGTATGCGTTATCGTACATTGCGTCACCGTTGTTTGACTAACAGGAGACGAGTGGACCATGGAACTGTCCTTTCAGGAAAAAAGCATCTTCGGCACCCTGCTGGGCCTGCTGCTGGTGGCGATCTATTTCTTCGTCAACGTGGCCGAGATCGCCGGCAGCCCGGTGGCCACCGATGCGGGCGCGCTGATGGGCCTGTGCATCGTGGTGGTGCTCGCCAGCATCGTCTTTCAGGTCGCCTATCACGTGATCATCGCCATCCTCGACCGGCGTGACATGCCGGACGGCAAGCCGCCGTTCGACGAGCGCGATGCGCGCATTGACAGCCGCGCGTCCAAGCTCGCCTACCTGGTGCTCAGCATCGGCGCCGTCGTTGCGCTCGGGCATCTGGTGGTGGGCGATGCGGTGGTGCCCGAGCGCGCCGCCAGCTTCGCTCAGTCCAACTCGATGACGGCCGTAATCCTGATGGCCACGCTGCTGCTGGCCGAGATGGTCAAGTGCGTGACCCAGCTGTGGTACTACCGCCATGGCATCTGAGGGCGCGACCCGGGTGCGCAACAACATCCGCGCGCTGCGCTTTCACGCCGATGAGATGACCCAGCAGCAGCTCGCGGAGCGCATCGGCGTCACCCGGCAGACGGTGGTCGCCATCGAGAAGGGCAAGTATTCGCCGTCCCTCGAAGTGGCGTTCCGCATTGCGGCGGTGTTCGAGGTGCCGCTGGAGGAGGTGTTCTCCTACGCCGATGAGCCGGCCGTCTGAACGGTGCGGCGGTCGGGCGTGCGCAGCGGTGCCGTCGCATCCGGTGCGAAACTGACCAAATGGGCCGAATTATTGCGCATCGTGTCGTGAGCGGCGCCGATTCGTTCAGAGAAGGTTCAGCTGAATCAGTGTGTTATAGGGCCATGAGGGCACCGCTGGCGGTTGGTATGGAACCTGCTTTGCTTAGCCCAGGCAGGGTGTGACCAGGTTTGAGGGAGCACACGCATGAGCCAGACGATGACAAGACACACGCTGATGCGGGAAAACCGGATATTCGCCGGAACCACCGGCGTCAGCCAGAACAACCGCCGGCTGCGGCTGGTGCCTGCGTTTCGCGACGAGGCCAGCGGCCGTATCGAGCGGGCCTGCTTCGAAGACGGGCGTCCGGCGCCCGTGCATCTGCTGTGCGGCGTGCCCGACGAATGGGTCACCGAACGTGACGCCGAAGGCCACGTGATCGCCGTGCGTGACAGCGTAATCTCGGGATTCCTGCGTGAGGGCGTGTTCTACACGCGGGAGGAAGCCGCCGCGCTTGGCTGATATCCTGCGCCGCGTTTGGCGGACAGGACGGCAGCATCATGCAGGAGATCAGCTGGGACGACTTCACCCGGGTCGAGCTGCGCGTCGGTCGCGTGCTCTCTGCGGAGGTGTTCGCCGCGGCACGAAAGCCGGCCTATGTCCTGCACGTGGATTTCGGCCCCGAGGTCGGCACCCGCAAGTCCAGCGCCCAGATTACTCACCACTACCGGCCCGACGAGCTGGTCGGGCGCCTGGTGGTGGGCGTCGTCAATTTTCCGAAGAAGCAGATCGGACCCATCATGTCGGAGTGCCTGGTGACCGGATTTCACGACGCCGACGGTCAGGTGGTGCTGTGCGTGCCGGATGCCGAGGTGCCGTTGGGGACGCGGCTGGCGTGACGCGCCGGCGCGTCGGTCGTCGCTGCAGACCGGGAAGCGCCGGGGGCGGTTGCCGCGTGTTCAGAGATCGTTGTTCCGGCGCCGGAAGTAGACCGCGCCGATGGTCAGCGCAACGCCCAGCAGCACGCCCAGCCACAGGTCCGGGCTCAGGAGCAACGCCAGCTGCTCGCTGAGACCCACCGGGGAACCGGGTGCATCCCGCTCGGCTGGCCGGGATGGGGCAGGGCCGCCAGCGTCATATGGGGTGACAGCCAGTCCTTCAGCCACGAGGTTCCGGCGACGATGCGTTCACTGAGCACGAGCGCCAGGGGGATCAGAGCCGCCCACACCAGCGCGAGCCGCGGCGCCGCGGCAGACACGAGCAGCAGCCACGCGTACAGAGGCAGCGTCCACAGGCCCTGCACCAGCAAACCGACCATCAGCTCGAGCGCGCCGCTGCCGATGCCCGACTGCACCCACAGCTGTCCGGCGCCGGCCAGCCCGGCCAGCAGCAGATAGATGCTGGCGTAACACAGCAGCAACAGCTGCGCGGCAATGATGGCGGCGACGCTGATGACTGGTGCGACCCACACCACGAACAGGAGCTTGCTCAGCACGGTTTCGGCGTCACCCACCGGCATGGACTTGAAGAACAGCACGCTGCGGTCGCGCCGCTCGTCGTAGAGCGCGCCCCCGAGCACGAACAGGGCGATGACGAAGTGCGCCAGCACGAACGGTTGTGACAGCAGCCCCCGGCCGCGCGCGAGAGCGTGCCGCAGCTGGGCATCGCTCATGCGGGCGATGTCCACCAGTCCGATCAGACTGTCGGCTTCGCGCTGCTCGACGCTCGAACGGGTCTGGCCGTTCTCGATGACCGTGGTTTCCGTACGCAGAAACACGGAGACATCGCCGGTGCCGCCCCGGGCGACGGCGAACAGGCCGAGCACGGCGACCAGCGCGAGGATCGCGAGCGGTGTCCAGAAAAAGCCGGCCTTGTGCTCCTGGAACTCGCGCCGCAGCAGCGCGGGCCAGACGTTCATCGGTTTTCTCCGAGCAGCGCCACGAACAGTTCCGGCAGCGTTGGTGTGGCGACGGGGCCGAGGGGTTCGAGCTCGGACCGGGCGCGGCCGTCGAACACCATCTCGATGCCGTTCAGGCTGTGCCGCTCCGAGATGGGCCCGAGCGCGCGCGCGGCGGCCGCCTCCCCGGGGCCGACGCCGAGGCGCAGAAAACGGGCGGCGAGGTCGTCCATGGGGGCCTGCAGCACCGCGCGGCCGTGATGAATGAACACCACGTCGGTGAGCAGGTGCTCGATCTCGCGCACCTCGTGGGTAGTGATGAGAATGCCCTGCCGTTCGCCGTCGAACTCGCTCAGCAGGCGATCGTAGAACTGCTGGCGATACAGGATATCGAGCCCGAGTGTCGGCTCGTCGAGCACCAGCAGATCGGCTTGCACGGCGAGCACCAGCGCCAGATGCAGCTGCACCGTCATGCCTCGGGACAGTCCCTGGATCCTGCTGTCCGGGCGCACGTCGGTGTGGCTGAGCGCGGCTTGCGCCCGCTCGCGACGGAATCCCGGATGCACGCCAGCCACGTAGTCGAGCAGCTGATGCACGCGCATCCAGCGGGGCAGGGTGCCGACGTCTGCGATGTAGCCGGTGCGCGTCATCAGCGCCTTGCGCTGGCGGCGGGGATCGAGACCGAGCACGCGCATGTCGCCACCGTCCAGGTGCGTGAGGCCGAGAAACGCCTTCAGGGCAGTGGTTTTGCCGGAGCCGTTGGGACCGATGAGTCCGAGGATGCGACCGGGTTCCAGTGTCAGGTCGAATCCGTCGAGCGCGCACACGTCGCCTGCGCGCATGCCGCGGTAGTGCTTGCGCAGGCCGCGCGCATCAATGAGGCTCATTCGGGGCTCCTCCGTCGTCCAGGGTCGCGATCAGCGCCCTGGCATCGATGTTCAGGCTGCGGATCCGGCGCGCGATTTCCGGCCACTCCACGCTGAGAAAACGCTGCCGTTCGGTCTGGCGGGCCCGTGCCCGGGCGCCGGCGGCCACGCTCATGCCCTGGCCGCGCTGTTTGTCCAGCAGGCCCTCGTCGCTCAGCAGCTGGTAGGCGCGCGACACGGTCAGCGGGTTGATGCGGTGCTGGGCCGCCACCTGACGGATCGACGGGATGAGCGCACCTTCCGCGAGCCCGCCGCTGATGATCTGATCGATCACCCGCTGGCGCAGCTGCAGATAGATGGGTTCGTTGTCTTTCCAGTCGGTCACGGATCCCGGCCCGCGGCCCGAGCGAATCAGGACCGCGGCTGTCTGGTGTGTTGGTTATGTATAACACCATAACGCCAGCGACGCCAGCCATGATTCGTCGGCGATCCGTGCGTTCCAGCGGTTGCTGGTCAGATCCGCGCCAGCTCCGGCAGCACCTCGCGGACGAACAGCTCGTCGCGAATGTCCACGTGCAGAAGGTCGACGCCAAGCGCCTTGAGCTCGCGAACACGGGTCAGGATGGTGTCGGGGCTGCCGATCAGCCGTGATGCGTAACCCTCGTTGGTGTCGAGCAGGCTGAGCGGATCGTTGCCCGACCACATCCCCTGGGCGCCGCCGACGCTGTGCCGGCGCCGCTCGGCGAGCGTCGGGTCGATCCTGGCCAGCAGCGCGTCGATCTCCGCCCACGCGGCGGTATCGGTGGCGCGGCACAGGGGTGCCGCGTACAGCGCGAAGCGCAGCGTGCGCCCGTTGGCCGCGGCGCGCTCGCGGGCGCGTTCGATGAGCGCCTGGATCTTCTCCGGCGCACCGCCGTTGAGAAACATCCAGTCGCTGTGCCGTGCCGCCAGATCGAGCGCGGCGTCGGACTGGCCGCCCTGATACACCGCCAGGGGGGCCCGCGGGCGTGGCTCCATGCGCAGGCCCTCCACCTGGTAGTAGCGGCCGCGGAAGGTGACTTCGGGTTGCGACCAGGCGCGCCGCAGCACCTCCAGAAACTCGGCGGAGCGCGCGTAGCGCTCGTCGTGCTCGAGCGCCGGCACGCCGTACATGGCGAACTCTTTGAGGTTCCAGCCGCTGGTGAGGTTGATGGCCCAGCGACCGTCGCTCAGATTCGACAGCGTCGCGCCCCACTTGGCGATGGTGGTGGGATGGAAGAATCCCGGGTGGATCGCGGTGATCAGCTGCAGGCGCTCGGTGTGCGCGGCGATGAAGCTGGTCATGGCCAGGCAGTCGAGCGATGAGCCTTCCATCTCTTCGCCGCTGCCCCACCAGCGTTGCGGGATCAGCAGGTGGCTGATGCCGAGCGCTTCGACGCGCTGCACGTAGTTGCGTACCAGCTCGCGCAACGCCGCGCCGCTTGGCGGCGTTCTCGCGCCGGCGCCCGCCGTCGCGCCGCCGACCACCTGCGGGCCCTGAAAGGTGGTGGGTGCCCAGGTACAGGTCAACACCGATGTTCTCCCCCTGCTGCCTGGGCCCTATGCTACGCGTTTTGCCCCGCAGCCGCCTGGTACGGCCATCCGCCGCCGCCAGCCGCCGCCGCGCTGATCACGAGGAGCTTCGCGTCTGAACCTGCCACTGTGGACGCTTGCCGCCGTGCTGCTTGCCGTCGCGTTCCGGCGTGTCGGTGGCCTGCGCCTGCGCATCTGGCAGATCTTCGTCGCCGGCGCCGCGGTGGTGGTGGCCGCGGGGACGATCCCGCTGCGGGCGGCACTCGACGCCGTCGACTGGAACGTGCTCGGCTTCCTGTTCGGCGTGTTCGTGCTCGGCGAGGGCCTGGCGCGCAGCGGTGTGCTGGAATCCGTCAGCCTGCGCGTGCTCGGGCGCGGCGGCAGTGTCGATCGACTCGTGCTCGCGGTGCTCTTCGGCAGCGGCTGCGCGTCGGCACTGCTCATGAACGACACGCTGGCCGTCGTCGGCACGCCGCTGGTGCTCGGAATTGCCCGGCGCCAGAACCTACCGCCGGTGCTGCTGCTGCTGGCGCTGGCGTTCGGCATCACCATCGGCTCGGTGACGAGCCCCATCGGCAATCCTCAGAACCTGCTCATCGCACTGCAGGGTGGGCTCGCAGAACCGTTTCGCGCATTCTTCGCCGCGCTGGCCCCGCCCACGCTCGCGTGCCTGCTCGTGGCCTGGGTGCTGTTGCGGGCGCGCTTCGCGGATGCGTTCCGCCAGGTGCTCGTGCCCGTGCCTGGGGAGCCCATCCGCGACCCGGTGCTGGCGCGCCTCGCCATCGCCGGCGCGTTCGCCATGGTCGCACTCATCGTCCTGCGGGTGCTGGGACCGGCCTGGATTGACGGCTGGCCGATCCCGCTGTGGGCGGTGGCCGCTGTCGGGTGCGCGCCGCTGCTCGCCGGCAGCCGTGAGCGGATGCTGCTGGTACGGCGCGTCGACTGGCCGACGCTGGCGTTCTTCGCGGCGCTGTTTGTGCTGATGCGCGCGGTGTGGGACACGGGTGCAGTGCAGTCCTGGCTGCCGGCGGACGCCGCCTGGCAGCAGGACCCGGCCATGCTGATCGGTGGCGGCATACTGCTCAGCCAGCTGCTGTCCAACGTACCGCTGGTGGCGCTGCTGCTGCCGCTGATCTCCGGCGCTTCCGAGCCGGCGCTGCTGGCGCTGGCCGCAGGCAGCACGCTGGCGGGCAATCTCACCCTCGTCGGAGCGGCCAGCAACGTCATCATCGCCCAGGCCGCCGAGCGCGATGGTGAACATCTGGGGTTCTGGCAGTTTCTCGTGATCGGCGCTCCGCTCACGCTGCTGTGCGCGCTGGTGTACTGGGCGTTTCTGGCCTGAGACGTTCCGGCGGCGTATGGTGGCTGCGAACCCAGCAACGGAGGACGGTCATGACCGACCACGTGTACAAGACCATCGAAGTCACCGGCTCTTCGCCCGACGGCGTGGAGGCCGCCATCACTGCAGCTACGGCGAAGGCCGCCGAGTCGCTGCACAACCTGAGATGGTTCGAGGTGACGGACATCCGCGGCGAGCTCGACGGCGCCAGGGTGAAGTTCTGGCAGGTGACCATGAAGGTGGGATTCACGCTGGACGCCAATGCCGGCGCCTGAGACCGCGTCGGGCGTTGCCCTTGCCGCGCTGCTGGCGTCGGCTGCGGTGCTCGCGGCCGCGTCGTCCGCCGCGGGCTGCCGCAGCCTGCCCGAGTACCAGGTGCTGGATTTCTGGCTCGGTGAATGGACGGTGCACGTTGCCGAGCAGCAGGTGGGCCGCAACCGCATCGACAAGGTGCTCGATGGCTGCGCGCTGGAGGAGCACTGGCAGAGTGCCGCCGGAGCGCAGGGGCAGAGCCTGTTCTACTACGTGCCGGCGCTTGCAGAGTGGCGCCAGGTCTGGGTGACGGCCAACGCGACCGCGCCGGGCGGGGTGAAGGAGAAGCGTCTGATCGAGCGCCGCGCCGACGGCAGCCTGGTGTTTCAGGGCGAGGTGGCGACGTCGGAAGGGCGCCGCTATCTGGATCGCACGACCCTGGCGCCCCTTGGCGCCGGCCGGGTGCGCCAGCTCATCGAAGCCTCCACCGACGGTGGCGCCACCTGGCGCACCGCCTTCGACGCCGAGTACCGGCGCGTGCCGGGCGCGACGCGCTGACGCGTCACGCGCTCGGATTCACCGGCCCGCCGTGGAAGCAGGGTCGTACTCGCGGCAACCCTGCTCGCCGAGGGACGCATACTCTTCGCGGTCGAGTTTGCCGCCCCAGGCGAACGACGACAGATACAGCCGGCAGCGTTCTTCCTGCGTGGGGATGGACGTGTCGCTTGCCAGCATGGCCACCACCCTGTCCCGCGTCACCAGCTCGTCGGTCATGCGGATGCCGCGATCTTCCGGCGTGTCGAGAATCAGGGAGCGCTTGCCGTCCTCGCCCCACGGCTGCCAGGGCACCTCGGTGCCCTCGCGGCCGCGGCCGGGGTCACCCGTATACGCGAACTGCGCCCAGTAGGACATCATGCTGCGCGACAAGGCATCGCGGCCTTCGCTTTCCGGGAAGATGCCCTGCAGGGGGAAGTTCTCGAAGTCTCCGAACACGAACGGCACCTCCAGGAAGTGCGCGGCACCGAGCGCTTTGCTGAGCTCGAAGCCGAGCACCGACTCCTGCTCGTCGTAGTCGAACCGGTAGGTGTACACATGCGGATTGCCGGCCGCGCTCATGAGCTCGGCGAGCTCGTCCACCCCGCGCGCCTTCCAGGCCAGCGCGCCGTACTTCACTGCCCGCAGGTAGGCGTCTTCGTCCTTGAGTCGGCGGAAGACCCAGAGCGTGGTGTTGGTCCAGCGCGGGTCCATCATCATGAACAGCGCCGGCTCGTCGCGATTGGTGCCGAGAATCACCGGCACCGCGTTGTAGTTGGCCGGGTCTGAGAATATCTGCTCGGGCGGAAGGTCCGGCAGCACGTAGCCGTCGCTGATGAGATCGGGGCTGTTGATCATGCCGCCGAGGGCGCTCTCCCCCCACAGCGCGAAGATCTCCTCGGGCGTTTTGGCGTACAGGTAGTCGCGCAGCGAGCCCGGGCTCATATCGTCCTGATAGCTGCGCGCAGCGGCGAGATCCGGCACGGTGCCGTCGGCCACCAGCAGGCGGTTGACGACTTCGCGCGCGCTGAACGGATGGCCGCCGTCCTCGGTGTAGTTGCGCGCCGTCGCCACCGAGGCCGGGTTGTAGCCGCCGCTTTCGGACACGGCCCGGTGGAACAGGCCTTTCGCCAGCGGCGAGGCCATCATGGACAGCACGTCGAACGCGCCGGCCGACTCGCCGAAGATGGTGACGTTGCCGGGATCGCCGCCGAAATTTTCGATGTTGTCGCGAGTCCACTCGAGCGCGCGGATGATGTCGAGCGTGCCGTAGTTGCCCGAGTCGTCTGTCGGCGAGCCGGTGGCCAGTGCCGGGTGCGAGAACCAGCCGAAGGGGCCGAGCCGGTAGTTGATGGTGACCACCACCACCTGCTCGCCGGTGGCCAGCGCCGCGCCGTTGTAGGTGCCGCCGGTGCCGATGCTGTTGCCGCCGCCGTGAATCCACACCATCACCGGCAGACGACGGGCGTTGGGCGGTGACCAGACGTTCAGATACAGGCAGTCCTCGTCGCCGGCGACCGCCGCGTTGCTCGAACCGCCGGATAGGGCTGAGGACTTCTGCGGGCACATGGGCCCGGTCGCAAGCGCCTCGCGCACGCCGCTCCAGGGCTGCGGCGGCTGCGGCGCGCGCCAGCGCAGCTCACCCACCGGGGGCGCCGCGAACGGGATGCCGAGCCAGGCGCGCGCGCCGTTGTAGATGAAGCCCACCACGTCGCCCGCATCCGTGCTGCGTATGGTGACATCGACCCGGGTCGGCGCTGCGGGGGGTGCCTCCTCCTCCTCGCGAAACAGGTACCAGGAGACCACGGCGATCGAGATCGCGATCAGGATGATGGCGACTTTCTTCATCGATGAATTTTCCCCAATCTGGCGCTTTGATGATCGCATGTGCGCCGCGCCTCTGCCTACCGGTACAATCGACGCGGACCGAGTCGAAACCTGGAGATCCGTCATGCGGAAGTATCATCTGGTCAGCTCCGTCACCTGACCCTGGGTGCAGCGCGCCGTGATCGTCTTGCGTGCTAAAGCCATCCCATTCGAGGTGACCTACATCAATCTGCGCGAGAAGCCCGGCTGGTTTCTCGAGATCTCGCCCCACGGCAAGGTGCCCGTGCTGCAGGTGGACGGTGTGCCGCTGTTCGAATCCAACGCCATCGCCGAGTTTCTCGACGAGGCGGAGCCGCCACGCCTGCACCCCGAGGATCTGATCAAGCGCGCCCGCAACCGGGCCTGGACGGATTTCGTGCCCACCTTCGCGGCAGGCCTTAGCGGCATCTACTACGCGGCGGACGACGGTGACCGCGACGAGCGGCTGCGGTCGGCGCGTGAGCGCCTCGACAAGCTGGAAACCGCACTCGCCAGCGAGCGCGGCAACGACGGCCCGTACTTTAATGGCCCGTCGCTGTCCCTGGTGGATGCCGCCTACGCGCCGTTCCTGCAGCGCTTCCTGCTGGTGGACCGCTGGCTCGAGACGCGGCTGCTCGACGAGTACCCGCAGGTGGCGGCCTGGGCCGCGGCGCTGCTGGCGAGCGACGTGGTGCAGGGTTCAGTGCCGGAGACGTTCGAAGCCGAGTTCGTCGGCAACCTGCAGCGTCGCGGCTACTACGTGGGCCGGTTGATCGCGGCGCAGAACCGTATGTAGCGCCGCGCCGCGCCGGACCCAGGGCGCCCCTGTAGACAGTCGCGGGCGTTGTGCGACAATCGGGCGCACACACGCGGGGAGAAACGGCCATGGCTGGGCACAAGGCAGAGCATGATCTGGTGATTCGCGGCGGCACCGTAGTCGACGGTACCGGCGCTCCGGAGCGTACGGCAGACGTGGCCGTCAAGGACGGCCTGATCAGCGCTGTCGGCAAGGTGGACGGGCGCGGCGCGCGCGAGATCGACGCCAGCGGGGCGCTCGTCACGCCCGGCTTCGTCGACATCCACACCCACTACGATGGGCAGGCCACGTGGGCCGAGCGCATGGCCCCGTCGAGCTACCACGGCGTCACCACGGCGATCATGGGCAACTGCGGCGTCGGCTTCGCGCCGGTACGCCCCACCGATCACGAGCTGCTGATCGAGCTGATGGAGGGCGTAGAGGACATCCCCGGCGCAGCCCTGCACGAAGGGCTCGGCTGGCAGTGGGAGTCGTTCCCCGAGTATCTCGACTACCTCGGCAAGCGCCGCTTCGACATGGATCTGGGCGCCCAGCTGCCGCACGCGGCGCTGCGCGTCTACGTCATGGGCGAGCGCGGCGCCAACCGCGAGCCGGCGACGGCCGCGGACATCGCCGCGATGCGCCGCCTCACCGCCGACGCCAGTCGCGCCGGCGCCATCGGTTTCTCCAGCTCGCGCACCCTGAACCACCGCAGCAGCAAGGGCGCGCCGACGCCGTCGCTCAAGGCCGAGATCGACGAGCTGCGCGGTATCGCGCTCGGGCTCAAGGACGCCGGCCGCGGCGTGCTGGAGATCATCTCCGACTTCGACGACCTGCAGGACGAGTTCCATCTGCTGCGCGAGATGGTCAGCGAGAGCGGCCGGCCCATCTCCATCTCGCTGGCGCAGGGGCTGTCACCCAACGGCTGGAAGAAGATCCTCGGCAAGATCGAGCAGGCCAACGCCGACGGCCTGGTGATGCGCGGCCAGGTGGCGCCGCGGCCCATCGGCATCCTGCTGGGGCTCACCACCACGCTGAACCCGTTCATCACGCGGCCCTCTTACATGGAGGTGGCGCGGCTGCCGCTGGCGGAGCGCATCGAGGCACTGAAGAACCCGGAGCGGCGCGCGAAGATTCTGGCCGAGCAGCCGACGCCGGGCTTCCAGCGGCTGTACGGCATGCTGGCCGGCGGCAGCAAGCTGTGGCTGCTGGGCGACCCGCCCAACTACGAGCCGGCGCCGGAAGACAGCATCGCCGCCCGCGCTCAGGCGGCGGGCCGGGATCCGTTCGAGCTGGCCTACGATCTGCTGATCGACAACGGCGGCCGCAACATCTTCTACACGCCGTTCGCCAACTACGCAGAGAACAATCTCGACTGCTGCCGCGAGATGATCCTGCACGAGAACACCGTGATGGGTCTCGGCGACGGCGGTGCCCACGTGGGTACCATCTGCGACGCCAGCTTCGTGACCACGCTGCTCGCGCACTGGGGACGGGACCGAACCCGCGGCGAGCGCATCGATCTGCCGACGCTGGTGAAGCGGCAGTCACACGACACCGCGCGCGCCGTGGATCTGCACGACCGCGGCGTGCTGGCCGCGGGCATGCGCGCCGACGTCAACGTCATCGACTTCGCCAACCTGCGGGCGCGGGCGCCGGAGATCGTGCACGACCTGCCGGCCGGCGGCGCGCGCCTCGAGCAGCGGGCCGACGGCTTCCTCGCGACCGTGGTTGCGGGCGAGGTGACCTACCAGAACGGTGAGCACACGGGCGCGCTGCCGGGCCGCCTGATCCGCTGAATGGGCCCGCTGTCCCACATCCGGGTGCTGGATCTGACCCACGCCCGGGCCGGGCCGGCGGCGGTGCGTCTGCTGGCCGACTGGGGCGCGGACGTGATCAAGATCGAGCCGCCGCGGGCCGGCGGCTCGGTCACCGGCGGCCGCCATGGTCCGGACGAGCAGAACCTGCACCGCAACAAGCGCAGCCTGGCACTGGACCTCAAGCACCCCGAGGGGCTCGCGCTGTTCATGAAGCTGGCGCGCGGCGCCGACGTCATCGTGGAAAACTTCAAGGCCGAGGTGAAGCACCGGCTCGGCGTCGACTACGACGCGGTGCGCAACGTGAACCCGGCCATCATCTACGCCAGCATCTCCGGTTTCGGCCAGCACGGCCCCTACGGTGAGCGTGCCGGCGTCGACCAGATCATCCAGGGCATGAGCGGGCTCATGTCCGTCACCGGCGAGAAGCATACGGGCCCGTACCGGGTGGGCATCGCCATCAGCGATACCACCGCCGGCATGTTTCTCGGCCAGGGCATTCTGCTGGCGTTGCTGCACCGCGAGCGTACCGGCGAGGGCCAGTGGGTACACACGTCGCTGCTCGAAGCGATGATGAACAAGCTCGATTTTCAGGGTGCGCGCTACACCATGGCCGGTGAGGTACCCGAGCCCCAGGGCAACGACCATCCCTATCAGGTGCCCATGGGCACGTTCGAGTCGAAGGACGGCCTGGTCAACATCGCCGCGCCGAGCCCGCGGCTGTGGGAGCGGTTCTGTCAGGCGCTGGACGCCGACGAGCTGTTCGCCCGGCCGGAGTATCAGAGCGGCCGCGAGCGCGCGGCGCGCAAGGAGGCGCTCAAGGCCGACATCAATGCGCTGACCCGGGCGCACACCACGGCCGAGCTGGTGGTGTGCCTGAATGCGGTGGGCGTGCCGTGTGGCCCCATCAACGACATCGGCCAGGCGTTCGAAGATCCGCAGGTGAAGCACCTGGGCATGGCGAAGCCGGCGCCGCATCCGGAGCTGGGCGACCTGATGCTCATCCGCTCGCCCATCAACCTCTCCGCGTTTCCCGAGCCGCCGCGTTTCGATCGGGCTGCGCCCGATCCGGGCGCCGATGCGGAGTCCGTTCTGGGCGAGCTAGGTCTCGATTCTGCGCGCATCGGCGCGCTGCGGGAGCAGGGCGTCATTCAGTAGCACCGCAGTCATGCAAGCCGGCAAGCTCAGCGTCCCGCAGCGTCTGGGGTATGGGGTAGGTGATCTGGGGATCAACCTCTACTTCATCTCCGCCATGACCTATCTGCTGTATTTCTACACCGACGTGTTCGGGCTGTCGGCGGCTGCCGCGGGCGGCGTTTTTCTGGTGGCGCGGGTGGTGGACGCGGTGACCGACCCCATCATGGGCATGATCGCCGAACGCACGCGCAGCCGCTGGGGGCGGTTGCGCCCGTACATACTGTTCGGCACGGTGCCGCTGGGCGCGGTCGCCGTGCTCACCTTCTCGGCGCCGGATCTGGATGCCACCGGCAAGGTGCTCTGGGCCTATGCCACCTACGTGACCTTCGGCGTTGCCTACACGGTGGTGTCCATTCCCTACTCGGCGCTCACCGCATCGCTCACCTCGGATCACGAGGAGCGCACGGTACTCTCCACCGTGCGCATGGCGTTCGCGTTCTCCGGGGGTTACCTGATCTCGGTGGGGATGCTGCCGCTCGTGGGCTGGTTCGGCGGCGGCGGCGAGGGCTTCGTGAACACCATGCTCGTGTTCGCCGTGATTGCGACCGCGCTGTTGTGGCTGACGGTGGCGAGCACCCGCGAGCAGGTACAGCCGGCGGCAGCGCAGCAGCTGACCGTGCGCGACTCGCTGCGCGCGGTGTTCCGCAACCCGCCGCTGCTGATCGTGATGCTGCTGTTCACCTGCGGCATGCTGTCGTTCACCGTGCGCCAGACGGTCACCCTGTACTACTTCAAGTACAACCTGGGGCGCGAGGATCTGGTGGCGCTGTTCTTCGGCATCACCATGCCGGTGATGCTGGTCGGGCTGGTGGCGGTGCCCTGGCTGGCGGCGCGGCTCGGCAAGGCGGGCGGCATCATCGCGGGTGCCTGGCTCACCATCGGCGGCTGCATCGGCCTGTACTTCACGCCCTACGACGCCATTGCCTGGGTGTTCGCCTGGTCGTGCGTGGTGGCGCTCGGCGGCACGCCCATCGCGGTGCTCGGCTGGGCCATGATTCCGGACACGGTGGAGTACGCCCAGTGGCGCCACGGCCTGCGCGCCGACGGCGCCATCTTCTCGTTCGCGAGCTTCTTTCAGAAGCTGGCCAAGGCACTGGGCGGGGCCGGGGTGGCGGCGGCACTCGCCGTTGCCGGCTACGTGGCCAACGCCGAACAGAGCGCCGAGGCCATCGTGATGATCCACAATCTGATGACCCTCGGTCCGGCGCTCATCATGGTCGTGATGATCCTCGCCGCCCGCGCCTACCGCCTGGACGCCGAGACCCACGGGCGCATGGTGGCGGAGCTCTCCGGCCGCTGAGCCGTCAGTCTACCCGCATCGCGAGAGCCCGGGTGCTGAACATCAGCGCCCACAAACCGATGAACAGCACGCCGGTGCCCACCAGCAGGGCGAACGTCTCCAGCTGCAGCAGCACGTACAGCGTGGCGTAGAGTGTCGAGATGGTGATGGCCATGCCGATCGTCGGGCGCACGGCTCGGGCCATGGCCCAGGCGTACCAGGTGGTGAGGGCCGTCACCAGCGTGGTCGCGATGAGATAGGCGAGCGCGAAACTCAGATGCTCCGAGAGCGCGAGCAACGCCAGGTAGAAGAGCACGAGCCCCAGACCGACCACGCCATATTGCACGGGATGAAATCTGAGCGCCTGCGTCAGCTCGAAGCAGATGAAGCCGAGAAACGTCAGCACGACGAACAGCAAACCATACTTGATGGCCCGGTCGACGGTGGTGTAGCCAGTGACCGGCTGAAACAGGCGCACGGCGGCGGCGCTCTCCTGCCAGCGCGGCGGCTCCTCATCCGGCATGAACGTGGCCGGCAATGCCCTGGCCAGCTCGTGCACGGTCCACTGCGCATCGAAGCCGTCGCTGCGGATGGCATAGCGTTCCGGCAGATAGCGGCCCTGGAAACTGGGGTGCGGCCAGGAGGCAGTCATGTGCGCGCTGGTGCGCCCACCAAGCGCAGCAAAGTCGAGCTGTCGGGTACCCTTCAGCACGACCTCGAACTCAAAGCTCTGCGTGCGGCCGGGGACGTAGTCGGCGATGGACGCCTGCACGCCGGTGCCGATCCAGCCGTTCTCGGTTCCGGCCCGAAATGCGTAGGCCGCATCTCCCAGGGCGAGGGTGGACGCCGTGCTTACCGCCTGAGTGTGGCTGATGCCGACCACGATCCTTGCCTGGTCTGTGCGCAAGCGGACGTCAGAGCGTTCGGTGAGCGTGTCGTCGACGCGGTCGAAGCGGCCTTTGGCAGACACGCGAGCCGTGTAGACGGGCACCTCATAGATGCCGCGGCTGCGCAGCTGGTGGTCGACTTCTATATCGAGTGACAGATCCGATGGCAGGAACACGCGCTCGCGGAGGCGGGTGAGCTCGCGCTTCCGACCCTGCTTGTCGGCGACTTCCCAATGGTGCTCTTCGGGAATGATCAGGAACGGACCGGCAATGCTCTGGGCTTCGCCCCAGGCGCGACCGACGTCGGTGAGCGTGGCGTCGAACAAGGCCTGGCGCTCGCGCGAGACGCCTTTGACGAGAGCCAGTGGAATCAGCATGGCCAGCACGATCGCCCCGATGAGCGCGAAACGGACAGTGGTTTGTGAGTAGCGCCGGGTAGCTGCCGTCATTTTCCGAACGTCCGATTCCGCGTGGCGTACCAGCACAGTGCCCGGGCGAGGTGGCTGGGTGAAAAATCGGGCCACAGCACTTCGGGGAAGTAGAGCTCGGCAAACGCGCACTCCCACAGCAGGAAGTCCGATAGGCGCTGTTCGCACCCGGTACGGATGAGCAGGTCGACATCGCCGACGTCGCCTAGCAGACGCCCGAAGGAGGTACCGTCTTCGTCTCCCGTCAGGTCTCGCGCGGCTGCGAGAATCGCGGCCCGTGACGAGTAATCGAGCGCCACCCGCAGGCGGCGCGCGCCGCCGGCCGTCATGCGCTCCACCCGGTCGATGGTGGCTTGCAACTCCGCGGGCAGACGATCGCGACGGCCGATCACCTGCACGGCAATGCCTTCGCGTACGCAGTCGGGCGCAAATCGGCTGAATGTCGCTTGGGCCAGCGTCATGATGTGTGCAATCTCGCTGCTCGCGCGCTGCCAGTTGGCCGAGGCGAAGCCAAACAGGGTCAGCGTTTCGATGCCCGCGGCACCGATCGAGGGCAGCAGCGCATGCAGGCTCGCCGCGCCCTGACGATGTCCGGTTGCAGCCGGCAGTCCCCGGCGTCTGGCCCAGCGGCGGTTGCCGTCCATGATGATGGCAACGTGGCGCGGAGTACTCTGCAATACAAAGTCTGTCCTCGTGAGTAGGTGCTGGCGCTCGGCGCCGGAGTTCAGAGTCATGAGGTGCTCCTAGCTGGTGGTCGCCCGAATCAGGGCTTCCATGTGTTTCAGGTAGCGCTTGAGTGCCGCCCGGCCCGCTCTCGTGATGCGGTACTCGGTGCGAGGGACGCGGTCGCTGAACGTCTTGGCGCAGCTCAGGTAGCCGGCGTCCTCCAGTTTTCGGGCGTGTACGCTGAGGTTGCCGTCGCTGACCTTGAGCAGCTGCTTGAGTTCACTGAACGAGAGCCGATCCGTGACCGCAAGGCTGGAAAGGATGCCGAGTCGAACGCGGTCATTCAGCAGCTTCTGGAATTCTCCGCCGGCGTCGTCGGCGACGAAGCCGGAGATGGCGTCCAGTGATGCGCGCGTTCTACTACCGCTCGGCCTGGATGAGCTGCGGGTGGCATCGCCCACCTCAGGGTTGTCGGCCTGGTCGTCGCCCTGCGGGCCGACGCCCGTAGCACTCGGCGTGCGCTCAGCCCCCATGATGACGGTACACCTGCCAGCCGAAGGCGATGTGGAAGCCCCCGAAGGTCACGCCCAGCAGCACATTGCACCAGGCGTCGGGCAGCAGGTGCGACACAGAACCCGCGACCAGGAAGGCTGCGCCCATCTTCATGACCGGTGGTACGGCGTATGTGCCGGCCGCGAGCGTCCCGGCACCATAGAGCATCATCCAGCTGGCGGGCAGCAGGACGATCTGGGGCGTGCTCCACAGTGTCGTGGTGAGCATCGCGCCTACCAGCAATGCCGGCGTCAGGCAGAGCACGAAGCGACGCCCTGCATCGCCGAACGGCGTTGCGCCGGTACGCTTCGTCTTGTGCCACGTGCTCAGACCACCCACGATGAGCGCCGCCAATGCGGCGCCCATCCAGACCTGCAACTGGAGCGTGAGCTCCGCATGCGGGGCGGCGAGCGCGCTGGCGGCCAGGCCAATACCGCCCATGGCCATCGCCCCGGCACCGGACACGGCGGATATGCGCTCAGCGCGCTCCATGGCATTGCGGATGAAGCGCAGATTCTCGGTAGCCTGCTCGCGCAGATCGATGGGCATAGTCAACTTTGTAGTGTGAAGTACTTTTCGAGACTACCGAAGCGTTGGGTGGCGCGCAACGTAGATGCTTTGATCCGATACAAAGCGCACACAATCGCCGGCTGCGACGGATGCCCTCAGGCGCGCCGTAGGGAGGGTTTCTTGCAGCTGCGACGGCGCCTAAATACTATACCGTCCGGACGGTTTAGTTGGTTGCAGTCATGGCACGCAAAGCCAGCAGGCGCGGGGAGATACTGGCAGCGGCGGCCCGCATCGTGCAGGAATGCGGGGCAGCGCACCTCACCATCGATGCGGTGGCGGAGCGCGCAGGCGTTTCCAAGGGCGGCGTGCTGTACCACTTCCCTTCCAAGCAGGCGCTGCTGGAAGGCATGCTGGGGCGGCTGCTGGAGCAGCTGCAGGCGCGCGAGGCCGCGTTCCGCGAGGCCCACTCGGGCGAGCCGGATGCGCTGCTCGCGAGCTTCATCGTCGCCGAGCACGACCAGCCCCCGGCTGAGCGGGCCATGTCGCGGGCGATCCTCGCGGCTGCCGCGGAGAACCCGGAGCTGCTCGCCCCGGCGCGGCAACTGGTGAAGCAGACGTTCGCCGATGTCGGTCGCGCTTCGAACCCCAGCGAGCTGGGCTGGATCGCTCTGCTGGCGACTCAGGGCCTGCGTTTTCTCGAGATGCTCAGCCTGCTGCCGCTCACCCGCACGGAGCGCGAACGCGTGCATCAGCGGCTGCTCGAGCTGGCCCGGGAGATCTCCGCGTGAGGTATCTGCTGGCATTGCTCTGTGTGCTGACGGCGCTGGTTGGGCTCGCTGGTTGCGAGCGACCCGAGCCGCCGGTGGCGGACCAGTCCGAGCGCCCCGCCAAGCTGTTTCAGGTGGTTGCCCGGCGCGCCACGACCCGCTACGAGTTCGTCGGCCGGGTCGAGGCGGCACAGACCGTGGACGTCTCCTTCGAGGTGCCGGGCGAGCTCGTCGTGCTGCCACTGCGCGAGGGCCAGACGGTGGCGGCCGGCGGGCTGATCGCGGCGCTCGATCCCGCCGACTTCCGCCTGGCCGTGCGCGAAGCCGAGGTGCAGTTGCAGCTCGCCAGCCAGGACCGTGAGCGCAAGGAGCGGCTGCTGGCCGAGCGCGGCATCTCGCAGTCGCTGGTGGACGACGCCCGTGCCGCGTACGAGCTCGCGCGCGTGCGTCTGGCGCAGGCCCAGGAGCGGCTCGCCGACAGCCGCATCCTGGCGCCGTTCGACGCCTACGTGGCGCGCCGCTTCGTGGATAACCGCACGCGCGTGCGGGTCGGCGACGCAGTGGCGCGCCTGCTGGATCTGAACGAGCTGCACGTGGTCGCGAGCGTGCCTCAGGATCTCACCGCCACGGCGACTCCGGAGCGCATCGTATCGCTCAGCGCCACGTTCGACTTTCTGCCCGACGAGCACTTTCCACTGGAGTACCGCGAGAACACCGGCGAGGCCAACGCGGTGGCGCAGACCTACCAGGTGACCTTCAGGATGCCGCGTCCCGAGCGCTGGAACATCCTGCCCGGCATGACCGCGACGGTGACGGTCGAGCTTGCCGGCGACGGCGCCGAAGCGGACGTGGTGATTCCCGCGGGCGCGCTGCAGAGCGGCGCCGGCGGCGGCTTTTACGTGTGGCTGTTCGATCCGCAGACTGGCACGGTGAGCCGGCGGCCCGTGACGGTTGGGGTGCCGCGCGAGCGCGGCGTTGCGGTGACCCAGGGCCTCGCCGACGGCGACCTGATCGTGGCCGTGGGCGCCAGCCAGGTGCAGGAGGGCATGCGCGTGCACATGCTCGGCCAGCCGATCACCCGGATCTGACAGGCGCGCGCACATGAACGACATCGCGCGCCTGTCCATCGAGCACCCGCTGTATCCCTGGCTGCTCATGCTCGCCTGCCTGCTGGGCGGCATCTGGGGCATTCAGAACGTCGGGCGCCTCGAAGATCCGCCGTTTCCGCTCAAGTACGCCTACATCATCACGCCCTATCCCGGCGCCTCGGCTACCGAGGTAGAGCAGGAAGTCACCGACGTGGTGGAAGCCGCGCTGCAGGAGCTGCCGTATCTCGAACATCTCAACTCCAAGTCGGTACCCGGCCGCTCGGAGGTGCAGGTGGAGGTGCGCGAAGAGTTCGGCAGCGAGGACGTGCAGCAGATCTGGGACGAGCTGCGCCGGCGCGTCTCCGAGGCCGCCATGCGGCTGCCGCCCGGGGCCGCGGAGCCCATCGTCGAGGACGATTTCGGCGACGTGTACGGCATTCTCTATGCGGTCGCCGCACCCGGCTACAGCGAGCCGGAGATCCGCGACATGGCACGCTTGATCAGCACGGAGCTGAACCGAGTGCCCCACGTGGGCAAGGTCAGCGTCGCCGGGGTACCGGAAGAAGCGATCTTCGTCGAGCTCGACCAGCAGCGCCTGGTGCGCCTGGGCCTGCCCATCGACGCCGTGTTCCAGAACATCGGCGCCGCCAATCTGGTGCAGCAGGCGGGTTCCGTGGAGTACGGCGGGCGGCGCCTGCGGGTGTCGCCGCGGCCGGCCTTCGACAGCGTTCAGGCCGTTGCCGACATGCGCATCGGCCGCCCCGGCACCACGGAGATCCTGCGCGTGGGCGACGTCGCCCGGGTGACGCGCGGGCCGGTGGAGCAACCCTCGCAGATCATTCACTACGCCGGCGAGCCGGTGTTCACCGTCGGCGTCTCGGTGGTGGAAGACCAGAACGTGGTGGAGGTGGGCCGGGCCGTGGACGCGCGCATGGCCGAGGTGATGGCGCAGCTGCCGCTCGGCGTGACCCATCACGCCATCTACGCGCAGCACGTCGTGGTGCAGGAGTCGCTGAACGAATTTCTCGTGAACCTGGCGCTGTCGGTGCTGACCGTGATGGCGGCGCTGTGGATCTTCATGGGCTGGCGCGCCGGCACCGTGGTGGGCAGCGTGCTGCTGCTCACGGTGCTCGGTACGCTGTGCATCATGGCGTTCGCCGGCATCGAGCTGCAGCGCATTTCGCTCGGTGCGCTGATGATCGCCATGGGCATGCTGGTGGACAACGCCATCGTGGTCGCCGAGGGCATGGTCACGGGCGTGCAGCGCGGCCTGTCGGCGCCGCGCGCGGCCACGGTGTCGGTGCAGCGCACGCAGTTTCCGCTGCTCGGCGCCACCATCATCGGCATCGCCGCGTTCGGCCCCATCGGCCTGTCGGCGGACAATGCCGGACACTTCCTGCGCTCGCTGTTTCAGGTAGTGGCGATCTCGCTGCTCTTGAGCTGGGTGCTGGCGGTCACGGTGGTGCCGCTGCTCGGCAGTTACCTGCTGCGCGGCGGCAAAGAGGGCGCCGAGGCGACGCTTTACAGCGGTTGGGGCTACCGCCCCTACCGCGCGCTGATCGGCTTCAGCCTGCGTCACGCGTGGCTCGCCACGCTTGCGCTCACGGCCATCACCGGTGCCTGTTTGTGGGGCTTCGGCTTCGTGAAGCAGGGCTTCTTTCCCACCACCAACTCGCCGCTGTACTTCATCGATCTGCGCCTGCCGCAAGGCACCGACATCCGCGCCACTGCCGAGGAAGTGACGCGGCTCGAGGCGCTGGTGGCGACGGACCCGGACGTGGTGGTGGTGAGCAGCTTCATCGGTCGCGGCGCCACGCGCTTCGCCTCGACGACGCGCCCGGAGCAACCGAACCCCGCCTACGCCATGCTGGTGGTGCGAGTCGCCGACGTCGGGCGTATCACTGACAGCATGGCTCGGGTCAGCGAGCAGCTGGTGACGGCCAGTGTCGACGCCGAGATCACCGTGCGCCGCACCGAGTTCACGCCCGGCGGCACGTCGAAGATCGAAGCCCGATTCTCCGGCCCCGACGCCGACGTTCTGCGTGGCCTGGCGGACAAGGCGCTGGGCATCTACCTCGCCCACGACCTCATCGACCGCAAGACCGACTGGCGTCAGCGCGAGATTGCCCTGGTGCCCAGGTTCGACGAGACCCGCGCGCGTCAGGTCGGCATCAGCCGCGGCGATCTGGCGCTGGCCACGGCCTACGCCACGGACGGCGTCACCATCGGCGTGTTCCGCGACGCCGACAAGGTGGTGCCCATCGTCGCGCGCGCTCCGCTCGATGAGCGCACCGACCTCACGGGCTACGGCAACCGGCAGGTCTGGAGCGCCGCGCAGCAGGCTTACGTGCCGCTGTCGCAGGTGGTCTCCGGCATCGATCTGGTGGCCGAGGACAGCATGATCTTCCGCCGCGAGCGCACCCGTACCATCGCCGCGCTGGCGAACCCGCCGGTGGGCCACAACGCCAACCGCGTGTTCGACAGCATCCGCGGCGAGGTGGAGGCGATTCCGCTGCCGCCCGGCTATCGCCTGGAGTGGGGCGGTGAGTTCGAGGCCAACATCGAGGCGCGCGAGTCGCTGATCGACAAGATCCCGCTGTCGTTCGGCATCATGCTGCTGGTGACGGTGCTCATGTTCGGGCGCATCCGTCAGCCGCTGGTGATCTGGCTGACGGTGCCCATGATCGTGTGCGGCGTGGTGATCAGCCTGCTGGCCACCGACCTGCCGTTCACGTTCCCCTCGTTCCTGGGCTTTCTGAGCCTGTCCGGCATGCTCATCAAGAACTGTATCGTGCTGGTGGACGAGATCGACAAGCGCCTCGCAGAGGGGCCACGGACGCTCGAGACCATCGCCGAGGCCAGCGTCAGCCGGCTGCGCCCGGTGATGCTGGCGGCGGGCACCACCATCGCCGGCATGTCGCCGCTGCTGCGCGACGCGTTTTTCAAGGAGATGGCCGTGTGCATCATGGGCGGGCTCGCGTTCGCGACGCTGCTGATCCTGGTGGCGGTGCCGGTGTTCTACCGGATCGCGCTGGCGCGCTCGCTCACGCGGGAGGGTCAGGCGCCGGACGCGCTGGCGGCGCCGGTGGAGGCAACGCTATCGGCTCAGTGAATCTCCGCCGCGTCGCCCCAGGCCTTGCGCAGTCGGGCCATGTCGAATCCCGGTTCCTGCGCGGCGGCGATGATCACGCGCTCGCGCCGCGCGATGGCCTGTGCTGCATCCACTACCTTGTCAGCCACCGCCCAGGGGATTACAACCGCACCGTGCTGATCCGCGTGAATCAGCTCGCCGTCGCTGACGCGCATGCCGGCAACGGTCACCGTACGGCCGAAATCCACCGGATGCACGAAGGCGTGGGACGGGCCTACGCGGTCGGCCAGCATCTGAAAGCCCGGCGCGATGTCCGGCAGGTCGCGCACGCTGCCGTCGGTGATCACGCCCAGGCAGCCGAAGCCCTTGTGCACGTTGCTGTTCACCTCGCCCCACCAGGACCCGTAGCCGCGCTGGGGGCCGTCGAGGTCCTGAATGACCATGACGGCCGGCTTGGCCCCCGCGTCGACGTAGGCGTAGTAGGCATCCTGCATGGCGCGCGCCTCGGCGCCGGTCAGGTCGCTCGGGTGCGCGGCACGGATGCTCGCCGTGCGCGCGATGCCCACCATGGGCGGCAGCTCGGGGCGTGAGCACACCAGCGGCTCGACGGTGTAGCCGTAGCCGCGCCGTGCCGGGGCCACGATCTCGAGCGCGTTGCACACGGTAGGCGTGTCGATCTGCATCAGCGCGGCGCGCAGCGCTTCGGTGAGTTCGGTCATGGCTCAGTTCCTCGACTGTCGGGTGGGCGAGCGGGCCAGCGTCTGCTGCAGGTGCTCGGCGATCAGCGCTTCGCCGTCCTGGCGGATCCAGTCCAGCAGGATGCCCTTGGTGGCCATGGCCACGGCCAGGGGCTCATCGAACATCAGGTGGTGATAGGTACCGGGAATCTTGAACACGGGCAGCTTGCCGCCGGTGATCTCCAGCATGTGATCGGCATAGAAGGCGCCGTCGTCGGTGCTGTCCTCGCCCAGGATCACCGCGCTGCGGCAGGCCATGGCGGCGAACTTGTCACGCTGGTCGATGCCCATCTCCAGGTGGTCGAACAGCCCCGGGTCGAACTTCCAGGTCCAGCCGCCTTCCACCGGGCGCAGGCTCTTCTCGGCGATGTAGTCGCGCACGTACGGGTGCCGGGTGGGCTGCTCGGGCACGTAGCGGAAGCGTCCCAAGGCGACGGCCTTGTCTTCGTACACGCGCGTGCCGCGGTTCGGCTTCACGCCCTCGCGCTCGGCGCGCAGGCCCCACTCCACGTAGGTCTCGGGCGGCGCGGTGGTGAAGTCCATGAAAATGATGCCGCCGAGGTCGGCGCCGTAGCGGTGGCCGGTCTCGAGCACCACGAAGCCGCCGAAGCTGTGGCCCACGACAAACGGCCGCGGCCCCAGCTCGGCAGCCTGGCAGACGGCCCAGACCTCCTTCGCCAGCACCTCGCCGCTGTAACGCTCGCGCCAGCCGGAATCGCCGTTGCCGGACGAGTCGAGCGCCGCCACGCGGAACTGATCGGCCAGAAAGGGCGCCACGAAGCGCCACCACTCGAGGTGTGCGTTGCTGCCGTGCACCAGCACCAGGCCCGGCTTGCCCACCTCGCCCCAGGTCTGGTAGTGGATGTTGACGCCATCCACGATCACGTCGCCGGGCGTGGATGGCGTGGCCAGGGCTCGATCGAACCAGAAGGGTCGCGCGTCGCTCACGAGGGTCCTCCGCGGAAAGCGCCAGAGCCTATCACAGCCGCGCGGCTCAGTTGATGCGCAGCTCCGCCCCGAGCTTGCGGAACGGCGCGCCAGGTGACTGTCGGGGTAGGCGCATGTGAAGTCGCGCAGCGAACCCTGCAGCCCCAGGCCCGGCACGGCGGGCAATCACAGGGGACAGAGCAGCAAGGTACGCACGGCATCAGTTCAGTTGTGTTGCCGGCCCAACGGCCAGCCGCTAGGCTCGGCGACAGGGCAGAGGGGTTCATGAACGCGACCTGTGTAGAGAGAGTCACGGCCTTGCGCGAGCGCGTGGCGGACGCGGCGCCGGTCAACGAGACGCAGCGCGCCCTCGCGCCCGCGCTGGTGGATGCGCTCGCCGATGCGGGCCTGCTGCGCGCGCTGATGCCCCGGTCATTCGGCGGCCTGGGCGCAACCCTCACCGACTTCGTCGCAGCGCTCGAGCTGCTCGCGGCCGAGGACGCCAGCACCGCCTGGTGCGTCTGTCAGGGCGCGGTGATCGGCACCACCAGTTTGTGGCTGCCGGAGGATTCCATCAGGCGGATCTGGGACGATCCCCGCGCCGCGGTGGCCAACGGCCCGCCCATGGACGCGGTGGCGCACGTCGACGGCAGCGGCTACCGGGTGACGGGCCGCTGGGGATTCTCCAGCGGCTGCCAGCACGCCACCTGGATGCAGGGCGCCTGCCGCGTGGTGGGCGGCGGCCGCTGGGGCGTCGCGTTCTTCCCGAAGGAGAGCGTCACCCTGCACGACACCTGGCAGGTGCAGGGGTTGCGCGGAACCGGCAGCTTCGAGTTCTCGGTGAGCGATCAGCGGGTCGATGCTGACTGGTTTGCCGACATGCGCCGCGCGCCCGCGTCGGACGAGACGCTGTACCGCGTGCCCACCGGTCTGGTGTTTGCCGTGAGCTTCGCCGGCGTGGCTCTGGGTGTGGCGCGCCGCGGGCTCGACGTGGCGTTCGAGCTGGCCCGCGACAAGCATCCGAAGTACGCGAGCGGCGCTTTGAAGGACGACCCGGACGCGCAGCGCGAGCTGGGCACTGCGGAGGCGCGCTGGCGCTCGGCGCGCGCCTACCTGCATGCGACCATCGCCGAAGTACTCGAGCGCGTCGGCCAGGCTGCGGTGATCAGTACGGATGACCGGATCGCGCTGCGTCTTGCCGGCACCCACGTGATGCGTGAGGCGGCCGCGGTGTTCGATGCCGCGTACAGAGTCGCGGGTGCGAGCGGCATCTATCTGGATCATCCCCTGCAGCGACCGTTTCAGGACATGCACGTGATCACCCAGCACGTGCAGGCAAGGGTTGGGCACTACGCCTATGCAGGGCGCTATCTGCTGGGTGATGCATTCGTGCCCGGGCCGCTGAACTAGTCGGCCGTACGGTCCGACGCTGCCGGCTCGAGCAAGCAGGCGCCGCTCAGGCGGCGGTAGAGGCGAGCTTGTCGAGCAGACCGGCGCTGCCGGCTTCGAACTCGGCCCAGAGCGCCGCAAAGCGTTTGCGCAGACGCTGGGCGCGCTTCGCTTCGCGGCGGTCGAGCTTCTTGAACACCTTGCGGTCGATGGCGTTGCGCAGGTAGCGACGCCGGTATGCGGTGAGCTGCGCACGGGCAACGCAAGCGTCCTGGTGGTCGCCCAGCAGGTCCTGCAGGCTGCGCAGCGTCGCGCAGAGGTCAGTGAGCTGCGCCGGATAGGCGGGCAGCAGGTATTCCAGCTGGTAGCGCAGGCGCTTTATATCGATGCGCAGCCGGTGCAGCTTCTTGTCGGGCGACGTGCCGTCCAGCGCACGCCCGCGGCGCTGCACCCTATCGAGCAGGGGCGCCACGGTCTGATCGGCAATCTCGCCGACGGTGGGTGACGGCCGTGCCGGGTCCGTCTGGGTCGCGGCGCTCAGCAGCGCGTTGTAATCGGTCACCAGCGTGTGATAGTTGTCGCTCGCCAGAGCGTCGAGCAGCGCCCGCTGCGCTACGCGACGCTGCTTGAGCAGCTGGCCCTGATAGAGACCCAGCGCGTGGGTCGCCTTGTCGCCGAGCTTGCTCCGGTAGCGGTCGATCTGCTGCAGATGCACGTCCAGGTCGCGCACGTCGCCGAGCACGCGCCCGAGCCAGCGGATGTCCTGCTCGAGCGCGTTGCCCTCGGCTTCCGGCAGCACGTCCTTGAACGTGCGCAGCGCCGCACGCGCGCGGCGCGTCGCTACCCGCATCTGATGCACGCCCTCGGGGTGCAGCGATTCCCAGGCATAGGGCTCGTAGAGTTTCAGCTCGTGCAGCTGGCGCTTCAGGTGGGTCCGCGCCAGGTGCCGCCAGCTCGTCTGCGCGTCGACGTGCCCGATGCCGCCCGGCGCGCGCCGGCCCAGCTGGCAGCCGGCGGCGATGAGGCCGCGCTCGAACTTCGACAGTCGCGCCCGGATCAGCCCCGACTGCTCGTCGGCGATGGCCAGCAGGTCGGACAGCACTTCATGGCTGCCCTGGCGCAGCTCGAACTCGATCTCGGTGAACGCGAGCGTGGATGCGGCGGCCACTTGGCCCTGATCCAGGGCCATCTCCACCTGCGCGCGCGGGTGATCCGGGTGGCTGAGCAGATAGGTGCGGCGGTGGTTGTGAATCTCGAACAGGGGCACCAGCCGGCTGCCGGGACGCAGCATCTGCTCCAGGCGTTCGTGCACCGCGCCCGCCGGCAGCGCGTCGACACCGCAGGCGGGCTGCCACAGCGTCTGCTCCACCTCGCCGCGGCTGAACACACCGCCGCGGGAGCGGGTGAGCTCCTTGAGCGTGACCTTCTGGGTGTTGCCGGAGCGCCGCAGACGGAAGCTCCAGCCCAGCTGGCGCAGCTGCCAGTCGCTGTCGTAGTAGGTGTCGCGCTGTAGGGTCTCGCCTTTGGGCTGGATGCGGAACCCGGCCCAGGCCATGGCCTGCTGCATTCGATCCAGCATGCGTTCCAGGCGTTTGCCCGAAAGCACCAGGTACTTGGCTTCGATTTCCTGCACGGAGTAACCGTCCATACGACCGCACAGCATGCGGTCTGCGTTGAACGATGTCATCCTTGAACGCCGGGAGCGCCGCGATCGGCGGCAGGGTCCCCCAAGAACCCCCGGACCATCGCGTGGTCTAATTCGCTTATCGATCAAGGATATACAACAAGGAGCGGGGAATGCCAACGGTACGTGCAGACTTCGATCGACCGGCCTGGGTCAGGGCAGGCGATTCACCGTGGGTGCCATCTCCGCAGCCCGGCGTGGAGCGCATCCTGCTCGACCGGGTGGGTGACGAGGTGGCCGTCGCCACCAGCTTCGTGCGCTACGCGCCTGGCTCGCGCTTCCCCGCGCATCTGCACGGCCTGGGAGAAGAATTCATCGTGCTGGAAGGCGAGTTCGGCGACGAGCACGGCCGTTATCCGCCCGGCAGCTACGTGCGCAATCCGCCCGGCAGCAGCCACACCCCGTTCTCGGACCCCGGTTGCGTGATCTTCGTGAAGCTCAGGCAGTTTCACCCCCACGACGAGCTACCCGGTTCTGCCGCGACCTGAACGAGTTCCCCACGTGGTCAGCAACGTACGGCGCACGGTGGTGCACTTCTACGCCGAGGAGGAGGTGAGCGTGATCACGGCGCCCGCCGGGCGCGAGGTGCGCCTGGCGCCGCGCGAGCAGGTGCAGGAGCTGCTGGTGCTGGGCGGGCAGATCGAGCTCGACGGCGAACGCTTCGGCCCGCGCAGCTGGCTGCGCTTTCCCGTCGGTCAGACGGTGACGGCACGCGCCCTCACCGACGCGCGCCTGTTCCACAAGACGCGCCCTGAGTTCGCCATTGCGCAACCGGAGCCGGAGGCGCTGGCGACCTGAATCAGATTCCGAGAGAGCCGCGCGTCAGGGGCGCCACAGGCGCTGCATCTGCAGGAAGGTGAACGACGCCGACCAGGTGATGAGACCCAGCCCGGCCAGCGCCTCGGTGCTGCTCAACATGCGCAGGCTGTGGGTCGGCACGATGTCGCCAAACCCGACCGTGGTGTACACCATGGCGGAGTAGTAGATGTAGTCGAACCAGTCGTCGGTGAGGCCCACCAGCTGCCCGAGCGACATGCGCTCCACCGCCAGCATGTGCCCGAACCCGAACAGCCAGATCTCCACCACGTGGGCGGCCATCAGCCCGTAGACCGTGATCAGCACCTGCCAGCGGTGCCGCCGCGGGCTGTGCGTGAGCCGCGCCAGCACGTTCATCACCTCGTAGTGAATGGTGATGCAGATGGCGACCAGAACGATGGCGAGCGCCGCGGCGATGACGTAGTTCATGGCGGCTAGTGTAGACTAGGCGGCCGCTGAAAAGAGAGATCTCCATGGGCAATAGCGCCGATATTTCAAAGGGTTGGGGCGGGAAAGCACGAACGCTGCGAGGTTTAGCCCTGAGCCGCGCGGCCCTGCTGGCGGCGCTGATGCTCACGGCCGCCGCGGGCCACGCCGACTACTGCGCAGACCGTGTAGGTGCCGCCCTGGGCGAGCTGGAAGGCGAAGGCGCGCTCCAATCCGGCGGGCGCGCCCAGGCCGAACAGGTGCTGCTGCGCCTGTGCGCGGATGCCAGAGGTCAGTCCGTGGCGCAGGGCAACGTCGGGCAGGGCGTGTCGGGCGGTGATGGTCGCGGGACCGCTCCTGCGGATGCAGGCAGCGAAGCCTCGTCCGACGAACCGGCGCGCCTGTTCGGCATCGAGTTCGAGAAGGCCGAGCCGGACTCCAAGGGGCATGCCCGGCTGAAGAAGACGCACTGACCGGGAGGCGCCTGGAAATGGCGGCCCGTTGGATTGACACCCCCACCCCGACGGGTAAGATACGCACCCCTGCGCCCGGGTGTTTAGCTCAGTTGGGAGAGCGACGGCCTTACAAGCCGTAGGTCGCAGGTTCGACCCCTGCAACACCCACCAGAATCGCAGAGGTCTCTTCGGAGCGGTAGTTCAGTTGGTTAGAATACCGGCCTGTCACGCCGGGGGTCGCGGGTTCGAGTCCCGTCCGCTCCGCCACTTCTAAGCCGGTCCTTTCCGACCACATGGTTTACAGATCGTACCGGAGACATGGTTTACAGTTTTTCCGGTAGTGGGATGAAGGGGTTCGCCGTCGGTTCGACCCGGCCCTCATCCTGATCAAAGAATCCCAGATCATACGCCATAAAGCTGACGAGCCAGATCTTGTCCGCCACCTCTCTGATTCCCACGATTTGATTGGCGAATGACCGACTCAGGTTGATCTTCCGCTTGCCGATGCAGATGCGCCCGCACTGAGTCACCCGGATAGCCTTGTCGTGGTAAGGGTACTCCGGCTCCCTGGCAGGCTCGTACACCCTCGGCGAAGGTGTATACCTCTGACCGGGGTAGCGGCCGCCGAGCGCCTGGTGTGGCCGCTCATTGTTGTAAACCTCGATGAACTCATCGAAGCGCTCCTGCTGCTGCAGGAAGTTGAATGCCGCTGGCTTGGTCGTCTCATTCTTGAGCGTGAGATGCATACGCTCATGGCGCCCGTTCTGCTGCGGGTTGCCCGGCTTGATGCGCTCGATGTGGATCCCGAGCTTCAGCCACCAGACGGACAGTGGACTCAGGCCGAAGAAGGCGTTGGGCGAAGCGAATGGAACCCCGTTGTCGGTTCGGATCGTCTCAGGCAACCCGAACTCCTTGAAAACGCGCTCGAACGCGGGGAAAGCGAAGAGGCTCTTGGTGGAGGAAAGTCCTTCGCAGGCAATCAGGTAGCGGGAGCTGTAGTCGGTGATGGTCAGCGGATAGCAGTACTGCCTGTTCCCGAGCTGGAACTCGCCCTTGTAGTCCGCGCACCAGAGTTGGTTGGGCTGCTTGACGTGCTTGAGCTCGGTTCCCTGAGCCTTATGTCGTCTGCGCCTGCGTCGCTTCACCAGGCCGTTCCGGTCGAGCACAGCATGAACTGTGCTCTTCGCCGGTGGCCTGATCATCGGGTACTCCTGGATCAGCTTGTCGCGGATCTTCGGTGCGCCCCAGGTGGGATGCCCCCGCTTGAGCGTCAGGATCGTCCGCTCGACCTGAAACGGCAGCTGGTTGGCGTGCCGATAAGGGCGCCGCGAGCGGTCTTGAAGGCCTTCAAGACCGCTCTCCTTGTAGCGGTTGAAGATCTTGTAGCCGGTCA
>JAWKZP010000007.1:0-236616 GCA_041395905.1 Pseudomonadales bacterium | reverse complement strand
GCGGCCGGGTGCGTTTGTCGGCACAGCTGGGCTTCGTGAACCACGACGAGAAGACCGCTTCGCCCGGGATCGCCCCGGGTGTGCGCGATGGTGTTCCACCGAACCGCTCGGAGTCAGAGCTGGAACGATTCAGCGCAGCATTGAGTGCGACTGCACAGCTGTCGGCCTCGGCAGACGCGGTGGTCGGCGTGGACTACGAGGACGAAAGCGGGTCGCTGGACGGAACGCTCGAACTGGCCCCGGGTTTCGCCCTGCCGACCGATTTCAATCTCGATCGCCACATTCTCGGGCTGTTCGTCGAGTTGCGCGCAGCGCCCACCGATGCCCTGGCGCTGAGCGCCTCGGTGCGCCACGACGACCCCAGCAGCAACGACTCCGAGACCACCGGCCGGCTCGGCGCGCAGGTGCAGGTCGGCGCCACGCGCCTGTTCGCCAGCTGGAGTGAGGGCTTCAAGCTGCCCAGCTTCTTCGCCCTGGGACACGCGCTGGTCGGCAATCCTGATCTCAAACCCGAGAAGAGCACCAGCTGGGAGGCCGGACTTTCCCAGTCGGCGCTCGACGATCGCGTGAACCTGACTGCGGCGCTGTTCCGTGCCGAATACGAGGATCTGATCGACTTCGACTTCGACCTGTTCACCAACGTCAACCGCAGCCAGGTGGATACCCAGGGATTCGAGGTGGCGCTGGGCCTGCGTCCGCTCGACGTGTTGCGCCTCGACGCCCACCTGACCTACGTCGACATCGACGTGAAGGACAGTGCCACCACGCTGCGCCAGCGCCCTGACTGGCGCGGCGGCATCAGTGCCGTCTGGGACCTGGCACCCACGGTCGCGCTAACCGCCGACTGGCTGTACGTGGACGATTCATTTGATTCCTCCGTCCCCACCGGAAACGCGACGCTGGACGGCTACAACCGCGTGGACCTGTCCATCAGCTGGAAGCCGACCGAAACGCTGCGCCTGTGGGCGGCGGTCGACAACCTGTTCGATGAGGACTACGAGGAAGCGATCGGCTTTCCCGCGCTCGGCAGCCGCTGGCGCGCAGGCATACGATGGTCGCTGTAATCGCCTAAACTCAGGGATCACATCCCAATCCAGACCCGCACGCACATGAACAAGGAAGTTCCGGCGATCGGCGACAGCGAAGCGCAGATCCGCATCCTGCAGAAGCAGATCGAGCAACGGCTCACCGACACCGAACCGCTGCTCTCGGAATTCGTGCGGCTGTGGTGGTCACGCATTCCGGCAGAAGACCTGCTGCCGCGCCTCGCCGACGACGATGCGGGCGCCAGCATCGACGCCTGGCAGGCATTCCGTCGGCGCGATCCGAACGTCACCGAGATTCACGTCTGCAATCCGGAGCTGGCCACGGACGGCTGGCATTCGAAGTTCACGGTGGTGCGGGTGATGACGCCGGACATGCCGTTCGTGACCGACTCCGTGCTGATGGCACTGTCTCATGACGGCCTGGTCACTCATCACCTCGGCAACGTGGTGCTCGCCACGGAGCGCGACGACGAGGGCATGCTCACCAGCCTGCGCGTCGACGGCAGCGCCGAGCAGCGCGAGGTGTTCATCTTCGCCGAGATCGACCGGCTGCCCAACGGCGACATCCCCGAGCTGGAGAACCGCCTGCGCGAAACGCTTGGCGACGTGCGCGCAGCCGTCAGCGACTTTCAGACCATGAAGGACCGGCTCAATGCGCTGCGCGAGGATCTGCGCCGCGCACCGCCGCCGGTGCCCAGGGACGATCTCGACGAGGCGATCGCCTTTCTCGAGTGGATGGCGCAGAACAACTTCACGTTTCTCGGCTTTCGCAGCTTCGACTATGACGACGGCGTCATCCGTCAGACACCGGATTCCGCGCTCGGGATTCTGCGCAATCGACACGTGGCCACGCCACGGCGCCTGGACGAGCAGAGCGAACCGGTGCAGAACTTTCTGCTGCAGCCGCGCGTACTGTCGTTCTCTCAATCCGGAACCAAGGCACGCATGCACCGACCCGCCTATCCGGACTACATCGGTATCCGCAAGTTCGACGCCAACGGCAACGTGATCGGCGAGCACGGCTTTCTGGGCCTGTTCACGTCACGGGTGTATCGCGAGGACCCACAGCGCATCCCTGTCGTGCGCCGCAAAGTCACGAGCGTGCTGGATCGCTCGGGGCTCGACCTGAACGGCTTCGACGGCAAGGTGCTGCATCAGGTGCTGGCCACTTACCCCAAGGACGAGCTGTTCCAGACCGATGCAGACGCCCTGTTCCAGGTGGCGATGGGCATCACCTACATTCACGAGCGCCGGCGCACGCGGCTGTTCGTGCGATACGATCCCTACGGCCTGTTCGTGCACTGCCTGGTGTACCTGCCGCGCGACCTCTACAGCACTGATACGCGCATGCGCATCACCGAGTTGCTGTCGGAAGCCTTCGACGCCGTCGATAACGAGTTCGAACCCTACTTCAGCGAATCGATTCTGGTACGCCTGCAGCTGGTGCTGCGTATCCGTCCCGGAGCGCAGCTCGACGTGGACCTGAAAGCGCTCGAGGCCAGGCTCATCGACGCCACCCGGGACTGGACCGCCGATTTCCAGCACGCGCTGACCGCGAATTTCGGTGAGGCGGTCAGCCGCCGCTATGCACGCACCTACGCGCTCGCGTTCCCGGCCAGCTATCGCGAACGTTACAGCATGCACGTGGCCGTCACGGACGTGACGTACATCGAACGCCTCGACGAAGACCGGCCGATCCTGACGATGCTGTACAGGCGCCCGGAAGAGCAGGAAACCCAGCTGCACCTCAAGATCTTCCTGCTCGGGGCCCCGCTGCCACTGTCCGACGTGATCACCACGCTGGAGAATCTCGGGCTCAGGGCCCGTGCGGAGCATCCGTTCGTGATCAATCGGGAAGGCCAGCCCACCGTCTCGCTGCTCGATTTCGACGTCAGCTACCCCAGGCGCCTGGACCTGCGCACCGTGTCCGAACGCTTCGACGACGCCTTCGTGCGCATCCGCCGGGGCGACGTCGACGACGACCAGTACAACCGGCTGATCCTCGCCGCCGGTCTCGACTGGCGCCAGGCCAATCTGCTGCGCACCTACGGACGATACCTGCAGCAGATCCGCTTCGGTTTCAGCCAGCGATTCATCACCGATACGCTGCACCGCTACCCGCAGATCTCCGCAGCGCTGGCAGGCTACTTCGAAGCGCGATTCGACCCCGATGGGGACGCGCAGGACGAGGAACTCGCTCGGCAACGCGATGCGGTGCTGGCCGAGCTCGAGAACGTGGCGCTGCTCAACGAGGATCGCGTTCTGCGCCGGTTCCTCGAGCTGTTCGAGGCTACCCGCCGGGTAAACTACTTCGTGCGCGACGCCGACGGTCGGGAACGACCCTATCTGTCGCTCAAGCTCACGCCGCGCGACGTCGCCAATCTGCCCAAGCCGGTGCCCGCGTTCGAAATCTTCGTCAACTCGCCGCGCATGGAAGGGGTGCATCTGCGCGGCGGCCCCATCGCGCGTGGCGGTCTGCGCTGGTCGGACCGCGCCGAAGACTACCGTACCGAGGTCCTGGGCCTGGTGAAGGCCCAGGCCGTGAAGAACGCGGTGATCGTACCCACCGGTGCCAAGGGCGGCTTCATCGTGCGGCGCCCCAGCGCAGAGCCCGACGTGTTCCGCCAGCAGGGCGTGAGCTGCTACCAGGAATTCATCCGCGGCCTGCTCGACCTCACGGACAACATCGTCGACGGCGCCGTGCTGCGACCGCCGGGCGTGCGCTGCTACGACGGCGATGACCCGTACCTGGTCGTAGCGGCAGACAAGGGCACCGCGACCTTCTCCGACATCGCCAATGGCGTTGCCGCCGAGTACGGTCTGTGGCTCGGCGATGCGTTCGCGTCGGGCGGGTCTCACGGCTACGACCACAAAGCCATGGGCATCACCGCGCGCGGGGCCTGGGTTTCCGTGCAGCGGCACTTCGCCGAGCGCGGGATCGACGTGCAGTCGGATCCGGTGAGCGTGCTCGGTATCGGCGACATGTCGGGCGACGTGTTCGGCAACGGGCTGCTGCGTTCCGAGTCCATCCGTCTGCTCGCCGCGTTCAATCACCTGCACATTTTCGTGGATCCGGATCCCGACCCGGCGGCCAGCTTCCGCGAGCGCCAGCGCCTGTTCAACCTGCCCCGCTCGTCCTGGGCCGACTACGACGCCGACTGCATCTCGGCGGGCGGCGGCGTCTTCTCCCGCAGCGCGAAGTCCATCCCGCTGAGCCCCGAGATGCGCCGCTGCTTCCAGATCGAGGCGGAGCGGCTGTCGCCCGAGGCGTTGATCAAGGAGCTGCTCAAGGCGCCCGTGGATCTGATCTGGAATGGCGGCATCGGTACCTACGTCAAGAGCGCGGCCGAATCGCACGAGGAGGTCGGTGACCGTGCCAATGACGTTCTGCGGGTCGACGCCGAGGAGCTGCGCTGCAAGGCCTTCGGCGAGGGCGGCAATCTGGGCATGACCCAGCGCGCACGCGTCGCCTTCGCTCTGCGCGGCGGCTCGGTGAACTCGGACTTCATCGACAACTCGGCAGGCGTCGACTGCTCCGATCACGAGGTCAACATCAAGATCGCGTTGAATCAGCTGGTCCGCGACGGCGAGCTGACGGAGAAGCACCGCAACGAGCTGCTGGCGGCGATGACCGACGAGGTGGCGGAGCTGGTGCTCACGAACAACTTCCGGCAGGCACAGGTGTTGAGCCTGTCAGAACGCCAGGCCCAGGAACACCCTGTGGAGTTTCAACGCTTCATCGCCCTGATGGAAACCTGTGAGTCGCTCGACCGCGCGCTCGAGGGGCTGCCCAACGACGAGGCGCTGGCGGAGCGCACCAGCCGCGGCGGAGCGCTGGTGCGCCCGGAGCTCGCCGTGCTCATGGCATTCGCCAAGACGCACATCAAGAACGTGCTCAACCGCACCGGAATCAGTGCCGATCCGGAAATCCGCCGCGCCCTGTTCGGCGCCTTTCCGGCGACGCTCAAGGAAGGCTACGCCGCGACCCTGGAGCAGCACCCGCTGGCGCGGGAAATCGTTTCCACCCAGATCGCCAACGACATCGTGCATCACATGGGCATCACTTTCGTTGCGCGCCTCATGGAGATGATCGGCGCCAGCATGGAGGAGATCGCCAGGGCCTATCTGGCCATGGCCGCCTGCTTCGGCATCCGCGACCGCTTCCGCCAGATCGAGCAGCTCTCAGGTGTCGACGCGCAGGCCAGGCTCACCGCGCTGGGCGAGCTGGTGCATCTGGGCCGCCGCGCCACGCGCTGGCTGCTCCGACACGAACGCGCCCGTCTGGACGTATCGAGCCTGACACAGCGCTTCCAGCCCGCCATAGAGGCGCTGAGTGCCCATACCGAGGCAATTCTCGGATCCCAGGCCCGGGCGCGCTGCGACGAGCAGCTGACGGGCCTGTTGAGCGCGGGAGTTCCCGAAGCCGCAGCCCGTACGCTTTCGATCTCAGCCGAGCAGGCCAGCATTCTCACGCTGGTGGCGGCCGCCGAGTCGTGCAACGCGCCGCCGCTGGAGCTGTTGCCCATCTACCTGGCAACCGGCGAGCAGCTGCAGCTGGGTTGGCTGACCGACCGCCTGGACGTGCTGCCGACCGCCAGCCACTGGCAGCGCATGGAGCGCGACGCGCTGCAGGACGACATGGTCACGGAGCAGGGCCGCATCGCGGCAACCGTATACCGCGAAGCGCAGGGCGACGTCAGCGCCTGGCTGGCGCGTCATCCCCTGCTGGGCACCGCCTGGAACAACGCGATCGAAGCAGCCCAGCACGCCAACACCAGCGACTTTTCGCTATTCGCGGTGACCTGCCGCAAGCTGATGGACCTGGCCCGCAACGCCTGATCGCGCAATCGCCTTTCAGCGGTATCGAGTCGGATCCGGCACTCCGGCTGCAGCGAATCCCTCGCGCCGCAGGCGGCAGCTGTCACAGCGCCCGCAGGCCGCGCCGGTGGCATCCGGCTGATAGCAGGACACCGTGATGGCGAAGTCGACCCCGAGCGCGCGGCCACGCCGGATAATCTCGGCTTTGCTCGCGCCGATGAGCGGCGCATGGATGCGCAGGCGCCCGGCAGCAGCGCCGGCCTCGACGCCTGCCCTGGTCGCCAGATTGGCCATGCGTTCGAAGGCATCGATGAACTCAGGGCGGCAATCGGGATATCCGGAATAGTCCACGGCGTTCACGCCGATGAAGATGTCGCGCGCGTCGAGCACCTCCGCCCAGGCCAGCGCCAGCGACAGAAACACCGTGTTGCGCGCCGGCACGTAGGTCACCGGAATGCCTTCGCTCGGTACCTCCGGCACTGCGATGGAAAGATCGGTGAGGGCGGAACCTCCGAAGGCACTGAGATCGATGGTCACCACGCGATGCTCGACGGCGCCGATGCTGCGGGCAACCGCATCGGCCGCGTCGAGCTCCGCGCGGTGGCGCTGGCCGTAGGCGAACGATACCGCGTAGCAGGCGTATCCCTGATCGCGCGCAATGGCGAGCGTCGTTGCCGAATCGAGCCCGCCCGACACCAGCACCACGGCTCTTTTCATCGGCCGGGCTCGTTGCCCCAGAGAATCTTGTGCAGCTGCAGCTGCAGTCGCACGGGCAGGCGGTCGGCCACGATCCACTCGGCCAGCTCACGCGCGTCGAGCTGCCCGGCGCTGGGAGAGAACAGAACCTCACCCGCACGCTCGGTGAGCGACAGCTCGTCGCACTTGAGACGCGCCCAGTCGTAGTCTGCGCGGTCGCACAGCACGAACTTGATCTGGTCGTGAGCCGTGAGGTGCTCCAGGTTGCTCCAGAGATTGCGGCCGACCTCACCCGAGCCGGGGGTCTTGATGTCGAGAATCCTGGCCACCCGCGGGTCCACGCCGGCTATGTCCAACGCACCGCTGGTTTCCAGCGACACCCGATACCCGGCATCGCAGAGCGCGGTGAGCAGGGCCAGCACGCCGGGCTGCGCCAGGGGCTCGCCGCCGGTGACGCACACGTGGGATACCCCGTAGCCGGCAACGGTTTCCAGAATCTCGGCCAGGCCTTTCAGGCGGCCGCCGCTGAAGGCGTAGTCGGTATCGCAGTACCCGCACCGCAACGGGCAACCGGTAAGGCGCACGAACACCGTCGGCAGGCCCGCATAGGTGGTTTCACCTTGCAGGGACAGAAAGATCTCGGTGATGCGCAGCTGATCGGCGCGGCGATCAACGGCCGCTGCTTTCACCGCAGCTCCGCCAGATAGGTCTGCGCGAGGCTCGCCGCCGAAGACTGCGGGTAGGCGCTGATGACCTGGTTGAGATACTCACGCGCCTTGGTCACGTCTCCCAGCCGATGGTAGACGACGCCCAGCTTGTACAGCGCGTCGGGCACCTTCTGATGATCCGGATACAGGTTCACCACCTGGGCGAACGACTGACGGGCGCGCTCGTTGTCGGTCTGGGCCAGATAGAGCTCGCCCAGCCAGTAGAACGCGTTGGGCGTATACATGCCGTTGGGGTACTGCACGATGAGCTGATTGAACGCGTCGGCCGAGGCTTCGAACTGCCGGTCCTTCATCAGGTTGAAGGCGTTGGTGTAGGCGTCACGCTCGGACGCGCTGGCGCTGGCGGCCGTGGTCGACGCCGTCCCGGCATCAGAGCCGCCGGCCTGGCCGGTCGGGGCAGACGTTGCGCCCACCGAGGGCGTCGGGCTGCCGTTGCGCAGTGCCAGCACGCGCCGATCGAGATCCAGATACTGCTCCTGCTGATCACGCCCCAGACGTTCCAGCTGATGGCCCTGCTCTTCCACCATTCCGCGCAGCTCGAGCACTTCCTGCTGCAGCAGCTGCAGCTGATAGAACAGCTCCGAGAGACGTCCCGTGTCGCTGCTGCCCTGGCTGCTCGCCGGCGCTGCCACCGGATTGCCCGGCGGCAGGTAAGCAGGCTGCTGGTTCTGCACGTTCTGCGGCGGCGGCGCGGCCACGCCCGTCGCACCGCCGTCGAGGCGCCCGACGGCAACCGATTCCTCAACCGGCGCCGCGGCTCCGGCGCGTGCAGGCACCAGGCTGAGGCTGAGGACGCAAACGAAGAGCGCGGCATGGGCCGCGCTCCTGTGGCACGCACGGAACCTTGCGGGTTTCATGTCGGCATCACCAAAGTATCAACGGTAGATCATGACCGCGCGGCGATTGCGCGCCCAAGCGGCCTCGTCGTGCCCCGGATCCTCCGGCCGCTCCTCGCCGTAGCTGACCATCTCGATCTGCCGCGGCGACACGCCGGCTGAGGTGAGGAAGCTGCGCACCGCATCGGCCCGCCGCTCGCCAAGCGCCAGGTTGTACTCCCGGGTGCCGCGCTCGTCGCAGTGACCCTCGATCACCACCGCGCGATCGGGGTTGTCACGCAGGATGGTGGCGTGCATCTCCAGCGCAGCGAGATCGTTCGGGTTGAGCACCGAGCGGTCGTACTCGAAATAGAAGGTGCGTGACAGCAGCCGTGTGGTGCCGGGCACGTAAGGATTGAGGTTGGCGTCGAACGTCGGCGACTGCGCAGGCGCCATGGGCGGCGGCGGCGCGGTATCAGGTGTTTCGACCGGTTCCGCGGAGGGCTCCGTCGGTTCCGTCCGGCTGCTTGCACACCCGGCGAGCACCAGGCCGGCAAACAGCAGGACGAGGATGTTCCGTAGCCACTGAGTAGACATTTAGTTGATTCTCCTGTTGCTCTGAGAATTCAGCCGACGCCGGCAATCCCTGCACGGGTCACGGACCAGCGGCGCCGTGGAGATTGTCGTTCGCGCCGCTCACTCCCCTCCGGACAACCACGTTCCCGACAACGTATCAAGAAATGGCGACCAGGCTGGTTCTCTAACGTCTCCTGCGGAAGATGGCAGGCGATACTTTACCCGCCCATCGATGGAGACGACGCCTAGTATACCTCTACCCTGATCCTGCGTCGCATAGATTAGCATCGCTCCATTGGGTGCCAGAGAAGGCGACTCATCCAGCGCCGTCTGCGTGAGCACCCGCACATCGTCGCGCTCCAGATCCTGCCAGGCGATGTGAAAGACGCCATTCTGGCGGTGCACGTACACCAGATGCTTGCCGCCGGGCAGCAGGCGCGCGCGGGCGTTGTAGTCGCCCTGAAAGGTGAGGCGCTCGATCAGGTTGGTGGCCAGCTCCAGCTGATAGATCTGCGGGCGCCCGCCGCGGTCGGACGTGAAGATGATGTAGCGGCCGTCCTCCGACCAGCTCGGCTCGGTGTCGATGGCATGGTGCCTGGTGAGCCGCCGCAGCCGCCGGTCGGCCAGGTTCATCACGTAGATTTCCGGATCGCCGTCGCGCGAGAGAACCATCGCCAGCTGCGTGCCGTCCGGCGAGAACACCGGCGAGCCGTTGATACCGGTGAACTGGGTCAGCAGCTCGCGGGCACCCGAGGCGATGTCCTGGACCACGATCGCGGGCCGACCGGTCTCGAACGAGACGTAGGCGATCCGGCGTCCGTCGGGCGCCCAGCTCGCGGACATGATCGGCTGTCGCGACGAAAACAGGGTACGCGAGCGTTCGCCGTCGGAATCCGCCATCTCCAGGCTGTACGACGCGTTCGGAGAGCCGGCATTGCGCGCGAGCACGTAGAGAATCCGGGTCGAGAAAGCGCCGCGCACGCCGGTGATGGCCTCGTACGCCACATCGGCGACACGATGGGCGAGGTCGCGCCACTGCGAGCGCGTCGCCGAAAGCTCGTCGCTGGACATCTGGCGCTCGTTGAACACGTCGAACAGGGTGTAGCGCACCCGGGTGTTGCCGTTGGCGCCCGTGCTCACCGAGCCGATGAGCACATACTCGACGCCGAGAATGCGCCAGTCGCGAAAGAACACCTCGGACGGCTCGCTGGGGAATGCCAGCATGTTGTCGCTGGGCAGGGGCGCAAACTGCCCGCTGCGCGCCAGATCGAAGCTGACGATGTCGGCCATGGGCTGCTGGTTCGCATACTCCGGGCCGGTGCGGAACGGCACGACGGCGATCCGCGTCTGCTTGTCGTAGCCGGTATCGATGATGATCGTATCCAGGCTCTCGGCAGCCCAGCCCGCCTGGGCCAGCAGTAACAGCAGTGAGAGCATGATCCTGATCATCGCAATAAATCCTCGGGTCTGAACAACAGGGTGAAGCGCCGGAAGTAGCGCTCGAAAATTTCCGACTCTTTCGGCACGTCGAAGCGCCTGGCCTTGCGCACGGCCGACTCTGCCGAGCGGTCGAACGCCGTATTGCCGCTGGAGCGCACCAGGGTCACGTTGACGATGTCACCGGTGGGCACCAGCTCCACCAGCAGCGACGCTTCCATGCCGTTGCGCGCCGACGGGGGCCGGGACCAGTTGGCCACCACGGTCTCGTAGATGCGCTGCCGGTAGGATTGCGCCACCTGCTCGCTGTCCGCCGTATCGGCCGCCTGCTCCAGCGCCTCGGCTTCGTTCTGCAGCGCATCGAGAAACTGGGTCTGATTGAGCGCCTGCAGCCGGGCCTGCCGCTCCGCCTCCAGGCGGCGCTGCTCGGCCTGCTGGCGTTCGGCCTCCTGACGCCTCTGCTCGGCGGCAGGGTCGGGCCTGGGGGCACCGGTTGCGCCTGTTTCTGGGGCTGGGGCTGGGGCTGGGGCTGTGGTTTCTGCTGCGTCGGGCTGGGCTGGGGCTGGGCCGCCGCGCGGGGCTGCGGCGCCGGCTTTGGCTTGGCCTTGGGTTCGAGCACCAGCAGCGTCGAGTGAACGATCTGCGGCTTGATCATTCGCGCCTCGCGCGGCCCGGGGTTCCAGCCCACCAGCAGCGCGGCAACCGCCAGCAGGTGCAGCGCCACGGCGAACACCACAGGCAGGCTGTACTGCCGCACCGCCTCGACCAAGATCCTCAGCCCTCCGCCAGGTCGGGCGGTTCCGTGATCAGACCCACGCTCTCGGCGCCCGCCTTCTGCAGAACCGACATCACGCCCACGACGCGGCCATAGTCGAGCGCATGATCCGCCTTCACGTACACCGGCACGTCCGGACGGGCCGCAATGATCTTGCGGGCCTGATCCTCGAGTGAATAGATCGTGACCCGGGTGCCTTCGTCATCGGCATTCTGCATGCCGAGATTGACGAAGATGGCACCGTCGGCGCGCACCGAAATCACCAGCGGATCCTCCTGCTGATCGCTGATGGGTTCCGACGGCGCCTTCGGCAGGTCGACGATCACGCCCTGGGTCAGCAGCGGCGCCGTCGCCATGAAGATCACCAGCAGCACCAGCATGACGTCGATGTAGGGTACGACGTTGATCTCGGACATGGGTTTGCGACGTGCCATGGTTACCTCGCTGCGCCGGCTTCAGGTCTGCGCGGACTGGGCGGCCCGCGTCTGTCCGGCCCGCGAGTGGGCGACCCGGTGCAGAATCGCCACCAGCTCTTCGCTGAAGCCTTCGTAGCGCTTCATCAGCGCATCCACCCGGGCCGAGAAGCGGTTGTAGCCGATGACCGCCGGGATCGCGGCAAACAGGCCCATGGCGGTGGCCACCAGGGCTTCGGAGATGCCCGGCGCCACCGATGCGAGCGTCGCCTGGGTCATGTTCGCCAGGCTCCGGAACGAGTTCATGATGCCCCACACGGTGCCGAACAGGCCCACGTACGGGCTGGTGGATCCCACCGTCGCCAGAAACGGCAGATGGGTCTCCAGGCGCTCCTCCTCGCGCGTGAGCGCGATGCGCATGGCCCGCTGCACGCCTTGCATCACCGCATCGGGATCGTCGCCCGCCTGCTCGTTGAGCCGCGTGTACTCCTTGAATCCCGAAACGAACACGCCCTCGATGCCGGTCAGCGATTCCTCGCCGTCGAGTTCGGTGTAGAGCTGGCGCAGATCGATGCCGGACCAGAAGTGGCTTTCGAAATCCTCGATCTCGTTGGCGACGCGGCGCAGGAAGAACCAGCGCTGAAAGATCATGACCCAGGAGGTCAGGGATGCCAGCAGCAGCAGCAGCATCACCAGCTGTACCAGCACGCTGGCATTGGCGACCAGCTCAAATATCGATAGCCGTTCCGGCACTTGCCTCTCCTTGGTCGGTGTCGGGTTGCGCGCGCAGGCCATCGCGGCCGCAGCGGCGCGGATCAGTCAAGCTCGAAGCCACGCTGTCCCTGCCGGGCCCGCAACGGTGCTTCCGCAACCGTCAGCCCGAAGTGCAGGTAGGCCTTCTCTGTCGCCACCCGCCCGCGCGGCGTGCGCATCAGATAGCCCTGCTGAATCAGATAGGGTTCGAGTACGTCCTCGATGGTATCGCGCTCCTCGCTGATCGCTGCCGCCAGCGAGTCGATGCCCACGGGCCCGCCGCCGAACTTGTCGATGATCGTCTCGAGCAGTCGCCGGTCCATGGTATCGAAGCCCTCACGGTCGACGCTGAGCATGTTCAGCGCTTCGTCTGCAACCTCGCGGCTGACCCGGCCATCGGCACGTACCTCGGCGAAGTCGCGCACCCGTCGCAGCAGCCGGTTGGCAATGCGCGGCGTGCCGCGCGAACGCCGCGCCACCTCGGCCGCACCTTCGTCCGTGACCGGAACCCCGAGCTTGGAAGCCGAGCGCCGAACGATCTCCATGAGATCTTCGACCGCATAGAATTCCAGTCGTTGCACGATGCCGAAACGGTCTCTGAGCGGAGAGGTCAGCAGTCCGGCGCGGGTGGTGGCCCCCACCAGCGTGAACCGCGGCAGATCCAGCTTGAGCGATCGCGCCGCCGGACCCTCGCCGATGAGGATGTCGATCTGGTAGTCCTCCATGGCGGGATAGAGGATCTCCTCGACCACGGGGCTCAGGCGGTGAATCTCGTCGACGAACAGCACGTCGCCCGATTCGAGATTGGTGAGCATGGCGGCCAGCTCTGCGGGCCGCTCCAGCACCGGGCCGGAAGTCGACTTGATGGCCACGCCCATCTCGTTGGCGATGATGTGCGCCAGCGTGGTTTTGCCGAGACCGGGCGGACCGAAGATCAGGGTGTGATCCAGCGGCTCGCCGCGTGCCCGCGCCGCCTGGATGAACAGCGCCATCTGCTCCTTCACCGTCGCCTGGCCGATGTATTCGGCCAGGCGTGTCGGCCGCAGCGCCCGGTCGAGCTGCGTGTCGTTGCCCTGGCTGCCGGGGCTCACCAGCCGGTCCGGCTCGATACTCAAGATGCCACCTCCGAGCGCCCGGCCAGACGCCGGAGCGCAGCTCTCACCAGCGCCTCAGCGGAGCCGATGTCTTCGTTGCCGGCGCTGCGGATGCTGTCGATAACCCGCATGGCTTCGGCCGGCCTGTAGCCCAGAGCCACCAGCGCATGTTCCGCTTCGGTGACCACTGCCGAAGCTGCCCGGCCGGCGCCGCCCGACACAGGTTGCGAAGCCGGTTCGAGCGCCACCGGCAGCCGGTCGCGCAGCTCCACCAGCAGCCGTTCGGCGGTCTTCTTGCCGATACCCGGTACACGCGTCAGCAGGGCCGTATCCTTGTCACGCACCGCGCGGGCCAGATCGGCAACGCCGACGCTGGAGATCAGGCTGAGCGCAAGCTTGGGCCCGACCCCGCTGATGCGGATGTAGGCGCGGAACAGATCCCGCTCGCTGCGCGATGCAAATCCGTACAGCTGCTGCGCATCCTCGCGAACCACCAGATGGGTGTACAGCGTCACCGCAACCGCCTCCCGCCCCTCGCCGCCCGGAAGCTGGACGAGGCCCGCCAGGACGCCTGAAGGCACCTCCAGCTCGTAGCCGACACCATTGACGTCAACGAGGATGACATTGTCGATCACGTCGACCAGGTTGCCCCGGATACGACCAATCATGGGCGGTGCTGGGTGTGCATGAATGGGGCGGAAGCGCGCTACCGGACTTCAGTGGCGGAAGTATTGACGTGACAAATGGCAATCGCAAGCGCGTCCGCCGCGTCGGCCGACGGCGTGCCCGGCAGATTGAGCAGCACCCGGACCATGTGCTGAACCTGTTCCTTGCCGGCACGGCCGGTACCCACCACGGCCTGCTTGACCCGCCGCGCGGCATACTCCGAGATCGCGATCTCGTGCGCCACGGCCGCCGCGATCGCCGCACCGCGTGCCTGGCCCAGCTTCAGCGCCGAGGACGGATTCACCGCGAGAAAGACCTCTTCTATGGCGAGTTCGCCCGGTGCGTATTCCCGGATCAGCTGATCGACACCCACGTAGATCTCGCCCAGCCGCTCGACGAAGCTGCCGGCGCGCGGCCGGATGCAGCCGCTCGCCACGTAAGTCATGCTGGAGCCGCTCACTTCCAGCACACCGTAACCGGTGAGGCGCGAACCCGGATCTATGCCGATCACGCGCCGCCGCAAGCGCCTAATCCGCCAGGGCGCTGTCGGGAAAGTCGCCGTTGCTGTAGACGTTCTGCACGTCGTCGAGCTCCTCGAGCGCGTCGATCAGCTTGATGACGGATTCCGAGATCTCCTCGTCGCAGGCGACGCTGGTCGAAGGGATCATCGCGATCTCGGCGTTGTCGGGCTCGATGCCTGCATTCCGGAACGCATCAACAACCTGCCCGAGCTGCTCCCAGGGCGTGGTTACGGCGATGCTGCCGTCGTCCTCGGTCTCGATGTCGTCAGCCCCGGCGTCCAGCGCGATTTCCATGACGCGATCTTCGCTCGCGCCCGGGGCGAAGCTCACGACGCCCTGCCGGCTGAACAGATACGCCACCGAGCCGTCGGTGCCGAGGTTGCCGCCATGCTTGCTGAACGCATGACGCACCTCGGCCACGGTGCGGTTGCGGTTGTCGGTCATCACTTCCACCAGAACGGCGACGCCACCCGGTGCGTAACCTTCGTAGGTCAGCTCCTCGACGTTGCTTTCGTCGGCGCCGCCGGCACCCCGGGCAACCGCGCGCTCGATGGTGTCCTTCGGCATGTTCACGCCCAGGGCCTTGTCCCAGGCCAGCCGCAGCCGCGGGTTGTCATTGGGATCGCCGCCGCCGAGCTTCGCGGCAACGGTGATCTCACGAATGATCTTGGTGAAGACCTTGCCCCGTTTGGCGTCCTGGCGCGCCTTCTTGTGTTTGATGTTGGCCCACTTGCTGTGCCCGGCCATGGCTGTTCCGTCCTTAAGTCGCTCGTCAGTCCGTCTTGCGCACGCGAATGTGCAGTTCCCGCAGCTGGTGCTCGTCCACCGGGCTCGGTGCCGCGGTCATGAGGCACGCGGCGGTCTGGGTCTTGGGGAACGCGATCACATCGCGGATCGCCTGGCTGCCGGTCATGAGCATCACCAGGCGGTCGAGACCCAGCGCGATGCCGCCATGGGGCGGGCAGCCGAATTTCAGCGCATCGAGCAGAAACCCGAATTTGACGTGCGCCTCCTGGCCCAGATTCAGCGCGTCGAACACCGCCTGCTGCACCTCTTCGCGATGAATCCGCAGCGAGCCACCACCCAGCTCGTAGCCGTTCAGCACCACGTCGTAGGCCGCAGCGAGTGCAGCCGCCGGATCGGCGCGCAACGCCTCGAGGCTGCAGGTGGGGCGCGTGAAGGGATGGTGGGCGGGCGTCAGCGCACCATCGCGGCCGCGCTCGAAAAGCGGCCAGTCCACCACCCAGCACGGCGCCCAACCTTCGGCGATCAGGTTCAGATCGCGGCCCAGCTGGTTGCGCAGCGCGCCCAGCGCATCCGCCACGACCTGCGCCTTGTCCGCGCCGAAGAACACCACGTCGCCGTCCTCGGCGCCGACGCGCTGCAGCACCTCGGCCACCACCGCCTCAGGCAGAAACTTCAGTATCGGCGACTGCAGACCCGCAGCGCCCTGAGCGAGGTCGTTGATCTTGATGTAGGCGAGCCCGCGGGCGCCGTAGCGCGCTACGAACCCGGTGTAGTCATCGATGACCTTGCGCGACAGGCTGGCGCCGCCCGGCGCGCGCAGCGCCACCACCCGGCCGCCGGGATCGTTGGCAGGGCCGTTGAACACCTTGAACTCCACCTCGCGCATGAGATCGGCGATGTCGGTGAGTTCCAGCGGGTTGCGCAGATCCGGCTTGTCGCTGCCGAAACGGCGCATCGCCTCCTCGAAGGTCAGCACCGGAAACTTCGGCAGCTCGACGTCCAGCACCTCGCGGAACACCGCGCGCAGCATGCCTTCGGCGAGTGCCTGTACGTCGGCTTCGGTGACGAAGGAAGCCTCGATGTCGATCTGCGTGAACTCCGGCTGGCGGTCGTGGCGCAGATCCTCGTCACGATAGCAACGCGCGATCTGATAGTACTTGTCGATGCCGGACATCATCAGCAGCTGCTTGAACACCTGCGGCGACTGAGGCAGGGCGAAGAACTGTCCCGGGTGCGTCCGGCTCGGCACGAGGTAATCGCGGGCGCCTTCCGGCGTCGCCCGCGTCAGAGTCGGCGTTTCGATTTCCCAGTAGCCAGCCTGCTCGAGATAGCGGCGCACGCTGCTGGTGATGCGGGCACGCATGGCCAGACGCTGCTGCATTTCCGGCCGGCGCAGGTCCAGGTAGCGGAACTTGAGGCGCACGTCCTCGCCCGCCTCCGAATGCTCGTCGAGCTGAAAAGGCGGGGTGGCGGATGCATTGAGCAGCTCGAGTTCCGCGCCCAGCACCTCGATCTCACCTGTCGCCATGTCGGGATTGACCGTGCCTTCCGGGCGCGGACGCACGCGTCCGGTCATGCGCAGCACATACTCGTTGCGCACGCGGTCGGCGGTAGCGAAGCTCTCCTCGGTATCAGGGTCGTACACCACCTGCACGATCCCCGTGCGGTCGCGTACGTCCAGAAATATCACGCCGCCATGATCGCGGCGCCGGTGCACCCAACCGTACAGCTGCACCTCCTCGCCGACATGGGACGCGTTGAGCTGTCCGCAATAGTGACTGCGCATCAGGCTGCTCCGCTCTAGGATTCGGTGGACGACTTCGTGGCCGCACCACCCGAACCGCCGGAGGAACTTTCCGCCGGGCTGGACTTCTTCGCACTGTCTCCGGAATCGGTCGAAGTGCTGGATTTTTCCTCACCGGCGATGTTTTTCTTCTTGCCCGCTTTGAAATCGGTCTCGTACCAGCCGCCGCCCTTGAGGCGGAATCCGGCGGCAGAGATCTTCTTGCGCAGGGCCTCCTCCGAGCAGGCGGGGCACTGGCGCAGCGGCTCATCGCTGACTTTCTGAATGGCCTCGAATTCATGGCCACACTTCTGGCACTGATATTCGTAAATAGGCATTTCCGGTACCTCGTTCAGGAGGCGCGCATGATCTTAAAAAAATCAGTAAAAATACAGAGCTTTCTGCCGGATCTTATTGCCTGGCAACAGCTTATCCGCTATAAAGCGCCGTCATTGAGATCCCGCAAAACGCAGGTGTTTCTCAATAGGAACTGGGTGAAACCCCGAGGTCCTGGACCGGCGCGGAATTGCCCCGTTTAGTTAACCACTGCAAAGGGAATAGCGAATGGCAACGAAGAAGGCTCCTGCCAAGAAGAAGGCACCCGCCAAGAAGGCGGCTGCCAAGAAGGCTCCGGCGAAGAAGGCTGCACCCAAGAAGAAAGCTGCTGCCAAGAAAGCGCCGGCCAAGAAAGCGGCTGCGAAAAAGGCTCCTGCCAAGAAAGCCGCAGCAAAACCCACTACCTCGAAGAAGCCCGCCGGCGCGGTCACGAGCAAGATGACCAAGACGGCCATTCTGAACGACATCGCTGCCCGTACCGAGCTGTCTCGCAAGCAGGTCGAGTCGGTGCTCAACGAGCTCGAGGGTCTGATCGAGCGTCACATCCGCAAGCGCGCAGTCGGTGAGTTCACCCTGCCCGGCCTGCTCAAGATCCGCTCGGTCAAGCGCCCGGCTACCAAGAAGCGCATGGGTCGCAACCCCGCCACCGGTCAGGAGATCGTCATTCCAGCCAAGCCGGCAACGGTCCGGGTGCGGGTCACCGCGCTCAAGCGGCTGAAGGAAATGGTCGGCTAAACACGTCCGATCAGCTCCTTGGAAAGAGGGCCGCCTGGTTCGCCAGCCGGCCCTTTTTTGTTTCCGGCGCCAGCGCAGCGCCAACCACCAGCACACACGAAATGAAGGAATCAGCATGCGCCAGAGCCAGATGCTCCTGCCAACCCTGAAGGAGAACCCAGCAGACGCCGACGTGGCCAGCCACCGGCTCATGCTCCGGGCCGGGCTGATCCGGCAGGTCGCTGCCGGGTTGTACACCTGGCTGCCACTCGGGCTGAAAGTCATACGCAAGCTGGAAGCGATCATCCGCGAAGAGCTGACCATCAGCGGCGCCCAGGAGGTTCTGATGCCGGTGGTGCAGCCTGCGGAGCTGTGGCAGGAAAGCGGCCGCTGGGACAAGATGGGGCCGGAAATGCTGCGCCTGCATGACCGCCATAATCGCGACTTCTGCCTCGGACCCACCCACGAAGAGGTGATCACCGACCTGTTCCGGCGCGAAGTGCACAGCTACCGGCAGCTGCCCTGCAACTTCTTTCAGATCCAGACCAAGTTCCGCGACGAGATCCGCCCGCGTTTCGGCGTGATGCGGGCACGCGAATTCACCATGAAGGACGGCTACTCGTTCCATCTCGATCAGGACTGCTTCGACCGCACCTATCAGGAGATGTACGACTGTTACGGCCGCATTCTGACGCGCATGGCGCTCGACTTCCGCGCCGTGGTGGCCGACACCGGCAACATCGGCGGCGCAAACTCCCATGAGTTTCACGTGCTGGCCGCCTCCGGCGAAGACGTGATCGCCTACGCCACCGAAGGGGACTATGCCGCCAATCTCGAGCGCGCCGAGGCCGCACCGCCCGCGCCCCGGCCGGCACCTCGCGAAGCGCTGGAGAAGGTGGCCACTCCCAACCAGACGAGCATCGATCAGGTCAGCCGCTTCCTGTCGGTCGATGCGGCGCGCTGCCTGAAAACGCTGGTGGTGCGCGGCAGCGACGGGCCGCTGCTGCTGGTGCTGCGCGGCGACCACGAGCTGAACCTGATCAAGGCACAGAAGCTGCCGGGCGTTGCCGCGCCGCTGGCGCTGGCGAGCGACGAGGAGATTCTTGCCGCGACCGGCTGCCGGCCCGGCTCCCTCGGACCCATCGGCTCTCCGCTGCCCCTGCTGGTCGACCGTGACGCGTATGCGGTTGCCGACTTCGTCTGCGGCGCCAACGATGACGGCTACCACTACCGCGGCGCCAACTGGGATCGCGACATCGAAGTACCGGCAGAACGGGTAGTGGACTTGCGCAACGTCGTGCCCGGCGACCGGGCACCGGGCGGTCAGGGCGAGCTGCAGTTTCTGCGCGGCATCGAGGTCGGACACATCTTCCAGCTGGGACGCGTCTACAGCGAGCCGCTGGGTGCGGAAGTGCTCGATCAGAACGGCCGCGCCGCGATCCCCATCATGGGCTGCTACGGCATGGGCGTGACGCGCCTGGTGGCCGCGATCATCGAGCAGAACCATGACGCCGGCGGCATCGTCTGGCCCGAACCGGTGGCACCGTTCACGGTCCACATCGTCGCTTTGAACTACGCTAAGTCTGACGCGGTGCGCGAGGCCGCGGATGCGCTCTACCAGCAGTGCCGCGTGCGCGGTCTCGAGACGTTGCTCGACGATCGCGACGAGCGCCCGGGCGTGAAGTTCGCCGATGCCGATCTGGTCGGCATCCCGCACCGGATCACCATCGGCGACCGCGGCCTCAAGGAAGGTGTGGTGGAGTACCGGCGCCGCCGTGACGACGCCACCGAGTCGTTGACGCCCGCCGAAGTGTTGCAGCGGCTGGGCGCCTAGCGGATGCCCGGCGGGGCAGAAACGACGCAACGGTTTTGATCATGCACAGCGACCGACCACAGCAGCGACGGAACCGAAAGCCTGGGGTGCTGCGCGCTGTCGTTGCGGCCGCCTGGCTGCTGCTCGGCGTCCTGACCACAACCGCACACGCGGAGACGCTCACCGCCGATCCCGTGCTGCGCGACCGCCTGGCGCGCTCGCTGGCTGCCGACATCGACAGCGGTGACCGGTTCGACGCCGAGGTCTGGCTGTTCGCCTCGGAACAGCGCCTGCAACGTTATCTGAACGACCACCGGGAGCGCCTGGAACTGCTCAAGCTGGTCTATCGTGAAGCAAGCCGCCAGGACCTCGATCCCGATCTGGTGATGGCGGTGATTCAGGTTGAGAGCGCGTTCGACCGCTACGCCATCTCACGGGTCGGCGCTCAGGGCCTCATGCAGGTCATGCCGTTCTGGCGCATCGAAATCGGCCGGCCTCAGGACAACCTCACCGATCCGGCAACCAACGTCCGCTACGGCACCACCATCCTGGCGCACTATCTCGAACAGGCGAGCGGCGACCTGGTGGACGCGCTGGCCCGGTACAACGGAAGTCGCGGCAAGCTGCGTTACCCGGAGCGGGTGGTGGAAGCCTGGCGCACCCGCTGGCGCAACAAGACCAACGACGACCTGCCCCAGCTGCAGGCCGGATGTCGCGCCTACGGCCTGCGGGCCTGCAACTACCGCTGAGCGGTCAGTGCCTATAGGGACGAAGTCGCCTGAATCGCGCGGCTGAGGCTCTCCAGGTTCTGCGGGCCCACGAGCACCTGCACCAGCTCGCCTTCCGGGTTGATCACGAGCGTGCTGGGCAGCACGCTCGGCAGAGGCTGCTGCCAGCGGGCACGGGGATCGGTGAGCAGCACCGGAAACTCGATGCCGAGATCTGTGATGAGTCGATCCAGCGGCTCGCCGCTGAGACCGTCGAAATTGACGCCGAGCACCTGCACCGTGTCCGCGCCGCGCTGCGCCTGCAGCCGGTTGAGCTCGGGAATCTCCTGCCGGCACGGCGCGCACCACTCCGCCCAGTAGTTGATGAGCAGCCAGCGGCCCTGCCAGTCCGACCAGCTGGCGCGGCTGCCGTCGGCGAGCTCGAGCTCGCCCCGGGAGCAGCCACCCGCCAGCAGGGTGAATCCGGTGAGCAGCAGGAAAACGATGGCTTTCAACGGATACCTCCAAACACCATATCGAGACTTGCAGACATTTCATTCGAACCGAACTGCACGAGCGACTTCAGCGGCTCGGTCACGTTGGGCAGATCCGTGACGCGCGCGAGTCGATCGACGCTGAGGCCGTCGGGCAGCCTTTGATACAGATCCCACAGGGTGAGCGCGCGCAGGCTGCGACCCAGCGCCCAGCGCTCGTCTTCCGTGGCCTGCAGCAGCCTGAGTTCCTGCAGCACGCGATAGATTCGATCGTGCTCGCGGCGATTGAGGCTGACCCGTTCGGCGATTTCCTGCTCACTGACCGGGCTGCCCCTCAGGTGCGCTTCGTAAAGGACCTGCAGCACCCGTGCACATTTGACCAGCAGCGGCTCCGGGTGTTCCTCCTGATGTTCCGGGCTCACGGACAGCGTGCGCACCAGAATGGCGCCCGACAGCACCAGCGTCCAGGCGAGATACAGCCAGGCAAGAAACAGGGGCACCGCGGCAAACGTGCCGTAGATGGGTTCGATGCTCGAATTGCGCACCACGGACGCGAACAGACCCTTGCCGAGTTCGAACAGGGCCATGGTCAGCAGCCCGCCGATCAGCGCGTTGCGGAACGGCACGTGACAGTTGGGCACCGCGTAGTAGAGGACCGTGAATCCCAGCGTCGAAAGCAGGTATGGCGTGTAGCCGAGCAGCAGGTTGCGCAGACCGAAGGTGTCGAGATCCGATACCAGCGGCAGCGACATGAGATAAAGGCTCACGAGCAGACCTGCGCCGATCAGCGGCGGACCCAGCGACAGCACCGCCCAGTACAGCAGGAACCTGGAAACACCACGGCGCGGCTCGGTGACCTGCCAGATGGCATTGAACGTCTTCTCCACCGTGACCAGCATCATGAACGCGGTGAAGAACAGAAACGCGAATCCCGCCCACGTCAGTCCCCTGGCCCGCTCGGAGAACTCGCTGAGCTTTTCATGCACCAGGCTGCTGCTCTCGGGCACGAAGTTGTTGAACACGAACGCCTGAATCCGCTCACCCATGGCCGCAAACTCCGGCAGCAGCGAGAACATGGCGTACGCCACGGTCATCAGCGGCACCACGGCGAACAGCGTCGTGTAGGTCAGCGCGCCGGCACGCGTCAGGCAGTCTGCCGCGAGAAACTGCTCGACGAGCTCGTTGAGGTACCAGCGCAGCAGCGCGATGATCCGTTGCATCGTTGCCCGCCTCCAGGCCGGCTGTGGTTAAATGCGCGCGAGCGCCAAGTCGTTACCAAGCCATTATAGGGACCATGACCGACGTCACCATCTATCACAACCCCCGCTGCTCGAAGTCGCGGGCAACGCTTGCGCTGCTCGAAGCGCGTGGCGTCGACCCGGTCATCGTCGAGTACCTGCACACGCCACCGGATGCTGCCACGCTGAAACAGCTGTTGCAGGCGCTGGGTAAGCGGCCGCGCGCGCTCATGCGCACAGGCGAAGCAGCCTATGCCGAACTGCACCTGGATGACCCGACGCTGGACGACGACGCGCTGATCGCCGCCATGGTGGCCAATCCCATACTGATCGAGCGGCCCATCGTGACCGCAAACGGACGCGCGGCGCTCGGACGGCCGCCGGAGTCCGTGCTGGACATCCTGTAGCTGTCGCGCCGGGTCGCCTGATACCGTGCAGCCATACCTTCTGATCCTCTACTACAGCCGCAGCGGCGGCACTGCCAATCTGGCACGAATGATCGCCCGAGGGGTGGAGCGTCGAGGCGTGTTCGATGCGCGGCTGCGCACGGTCCCGCCGGTCTCCGCGCAGACGGAACAGACCCTGCCGGCGGTACCCGATCAGGGCGCCGTGTACTGCAGCAAGGAGGATCTCGCAGGCTGCAGCGGCCTGGCCCTCGGCTCGCCGACGCGCTTCGGCAACATGGCGGCACCGCTCAAATATTTCCTCGACGGCACCGTTGACCTGTGGCTCGGCCACCAGCTCGCCGGCAAGCCGGCGGCCGTATTCTGCGCAACGGGCTCGCTGCACGGAGGGCAGGAAACCACTCTGCTCACCATGATGATGCCGCTGCTGCACCACGGCATGCTGCTGCTCGGCCTGCCCTACAGCGAGCCGGCGCTGCACACCACCACCGGCGGCGGCAGCCCTTACGGCGCCAGTCACGTATCCGGCGCCGACGCCAATGCCGCCCTCACCCGCGACGAGCAGGCGCTCGCGCAGGCCCTGGGCGAGCGCCTCTCCGACGTCGCCGCAGCCCTCGCAGGAGTCACACGCTGATGACGGATCCGAACCAGCAACCCGGCACGCCCGGCGCCCAGGCAGCCCAGGGTCTGCAGTTTCTGTGCCTGCTGCTCATGGGTTCGCTGTTCGCAGTCACCGGGCTGCGGCAGTTCTTCGTCGACCCCCTGGCGAACCCGCTCAGCAACACGCTCTGGTTCGCCGTCCAGGTTCTGCCGCTGGTTGCGGTACTGCCGGGATTGCTGCGCCTGCGCGTGAACGGGTTCTTCTTCGCCACGCTGGCGGCAAGCCTGTACTTCATTCACGGCGTGATGGCGGCGGCGACGCCGGATCTGCGCGCACTGGGGTTGTGGGAGACGGGGTTTGCCAGCGCCCTGTTCGCCACCGCAAGCTTCGCCATCCGGCGCCTGCGACAGGCGTCAGGCGATCAGTGAATCACCGGCGGCGGCTCCGCCGCTTCGTCCGTATCGTCATCCACGCTCTGCACCGCGTACCGGCGCGTGGTGATCTCGCCGGACACCACGTGCGGCAGCTCGCTGAGAAAGGCTTCCATGTGCGGCGTCTGAAAGTGCGCCATCAGCGTCTCCATGGACTCCCACTCCTGAAAAACCATCAGCGAGTTCGGGTCCGAAAGGCTGATGTAGAAGTCGTAGGAGACGCAGCCCGGCTCGCCCCGCGTGGCCTCGGTCATGCGCCGGACCATCTGCAGCGCCTGCTCGCGGCAGTCCGGTCTGATGGGAATGACCCCGTGCACGATGATCACGACGACGCGCAGCCCGCAGCAGCCAGCGCGCAACGCCTGCAGCGCGTTGTCCACCCGATTCCGGCGCGCGTCGGCGTCACGACATGATGCCTTCTGAGCGCAGAACGTCGCCGATCTCGCCGACGATGGCAGGATCATCGATTGTGGACGGTACGTTGTAGGGCTTGCCGTCGATCATGCGCCGCAGAACCTGCCGCAGGATCTTGCCGGAGCGGGTCTTGGGCAGACGGTTCACCACCACTGCCCGTTTGAAGTTCGCGAACGGGCCCACCGCGGCGCGAACCATCTGCACGAGCTCAGTCTGCAGGGCGTCGTGGTCGATGTTGACACCGTCCTTGAGCAGCAGCAGCCCGAGGGGAATCTGCCCCTTGTCGGCATCGGCAATGCCCACCACGGCGCACTCGGCCACCGCCGGGTGCTCGGCCAGAACCTCCTCCATCTGCCCCGTGGACAGGCGGTGGCCGGCGACGTTTATGACGTCGTCCATGCGCCCCATGATGTAGACGTAGCCGTCCTCATCACGAAAACCCTCGTCGCCCGTAGTGTAGAAGCCCGGGAACTGTGACCAGTACGCATCCACGTAACGCTGATGATCTCCCCAGACGGTGGGCAGGGCTCCAGGGGGCAGCGGCCCCTTGATGACCACGGCACCCTCCTGATGAGGGCCGAGCTCCTGGCCGTTCTCGTCGAAGATGCGCAGATCGTAGCCGGGCACAGGCAGGGTCGGCGAGCCGGGTTTGGCTTCCATGAGCTCGATCCCGGCGGGGTTGGCGCACATGGCCCAGCCCGTTTCCGTCTGCCACCAGTGATCGATGACGGGTATCTGCAGGTGCTCCTCGAGCCAGTGATAGGTGGGCGGATCGAGGCGCTCCCCGGCAACGAACTGATAGGCCAGCGAGCTGACGTCGTAGCGGGCTTTCAGCAGGCAGTCCGGATCCTCCTTCTTGATCGCGCGGAAGGCCGTCGGCGCGACGAAGAAGCTCTTCACGCCATGATCCTGGATCACGCGCCAGTAGACGCCCGCATCCGGCGTGCGCACCGGCTTGCCCTCGAACAACACCGTGGCACAGCCGTGGATCAGCGGCCCGTACACGATGTAGCTGTGACCGACCACCCAGCCCACGTCGGACGCAGCCCAGAACACCTCGCCCGGCCGCATGTCGTAGACAGCCTGCATGCTGTAGTTCAGGGCCACCGCGTGACCGCCGTTGTCACGCAGCACGCCCTTGGGCTTGCCGGTGGTTCCGGAGGTATAGAGGATGTACAACGGATCGAGGGCATCGAGCTCCACCCAGCCGACCGGCGCAGCGGCATCGACCCAGGCGTGCCAGTCGAGGTAGCCGCTCCCGCGCAGATCCGCCGGACCCTGCTCCCGCTGCAGCATGACCACGTGCTCCGGCTTGTGCGCGGCGATCTTGATGGCACCGTCGATCAGCGGCTTGTACGGAATCACGTTGCTGAACTCGATACCGCAGGATGCCGACAGAATCACCCGCGGCGTGGCATCGTCTATGCGGGTCGCGAGCTCCGGCGCGGCGAAACCCCCGAACACCACGGAATGGATCGCGCCGATGCGCGCGCATGCCAGCATCGCCACTGCCGCCTCAGGCACCATGGGCATGTAGATGATGACCCGGTCGCCGCGGCCGACGCCGAGCCCGGTCAGGGCCCCCGCCACCCGCGCGACCCAGTCGGTGAGAGCCGCGAAGCTGTAGCGTTCGATTCGCCCCGTGACCGGCGAGTCGTAGATGAGCGCCGTCTGCTCGCCGCGCCCGTCGGCCACATGCCGGTCGAGCGCCAGCCAGGCCGTGTTGGTGCGCCCGCCGCGAAACCAGCGCCAGGCGCCGTTCTCGTCCTGATCGAGGATCGTGCGCGGAAACTCGAACCAGGGCAGCAGTTGCGCCTTCTCGCGCCAGAAACCTTCCGGATCGGTGAGCGACCGCTGGTACTCGCTTGCGTAACTCATTCGTCTAGGTCCTTGTTGGCAGGGGCACAACCTGTTCGAGCACGGCGCGAACCTGCGCGCTGGAGGGCTGCGCCGCAAGCAGCGCCCGATACGCGTCGGAACGCAAGCCGATCTGCTTGTGGCGGGCGTAGAAGTCCACGGCGCGACGCCAGGCCCCGGCGACGCCGTAGCGGTTGATCGAGACCGTGGTGCTCACCACGCGCCGTTCCACGAGCGACATGATGCCGATCTGAAACACCGGCGTCCGATTACCGCTCTTCTCGGTCTTGGAGCGGCACTGGATGCCGCGAACTCGACCCGAGGCGCCGATCTGCACGATTCGCGCGCGGCGCGCCTGATCGATCTTCTGTCGTTCGGCCAGCTCCGCGTCACGGGCCCGGGCCCTCGCGCGCACGCGCGCGCGCTCGGCCCCGCGCAGGCGCCGTCCGCCGTCGTTGAGCGGAAAGTATTCCTGATACGCACGCCCGGCGACCTGACGCCGGACGCGGTAGCCGTAAAACCGCTCCGTATCCAGGAACTCCACGCTCATGCTCGGCCTCACCCGGCCGGGATGACCTCGGCGGCACGCAGCGCGGCGATCTCCTGCTCGCTGAAGCCGGCGTCGGCGAGCACCGCCGTGCTGTCGGCGCCAGGCTTCGGCTGCGCGTGACGTACCTGTGCGACCGTGCGCGAAAAGCGCGGCGACGGTGCGGGCTGCACGATGCCGTCGATCTCGACGAAGGTTCCGCGGGCCCGGTTGTGAGGGTGGTCGGGCGCCTCGAAGATGGAAAGAACCGGCGCAAAGCAGACGTCGGTGCCTTCCATGATCTCGCACCACTGGTCGCGGGTGCGGGTCTTGAACACCTTCATGAGTTCCTGCTTCAGCGCCGGCCATTGCTTGGCATCCATCTGCGGCGCGAACTGCTTCGGATCCAGCCCGGCCTTCTCCACCAGCAACGCGTAAAACTGGGGCTCGATCGACCCGAGACTGATGTACTTGCCGTCGCTGGTCTCGTAGGTGTCGTAGAAGTGCGCACCGCCGTCGAGCATGTTGGTACCGCGCTGATCGCGGAACATGCCGGCGGCCCCCATGGTGAAAAACATGGCCATCAGCGACGCCGCGCCGTCCACCATGGCCGCATCGACCACCTGACCCTTGCCGGACTTCTGCGCCTCGAGCAGCCCGCACACCAGACCGAACGCCAGCAGCATGCCGCCGCCGCCGAAGTCGCCCACCAGATTGAGCGGCGGTACCGGCCGTTCGCCGGGCCGGCCGATGGCGTGCAGGGCCCCGGCCAGAGCGATGTAGTTGATGTCGTGACCCGCTGCCTGAGCCATGGGCCCTTCCTGTCCCCAGCCGGTCATGCGCCCGTAGACAAGGCGCGGATTGCGTGCCATGCAGTCTTCCGGGCCGAGGCCCAGCCGCTCGGTGACGCCGGGCCGGAAGCCCTCGAACAGCGCGTCCGCCGTCTCCACCAGACGCAGAACGGTTTCCACGCCCTCGGGCTTCTTGAGGTCCACCGCGATGCTGCGCCGGTTCCGCGCCAGCACGTCGCCGGTGCGCCCGGAGCCGGCGCCGAGCCGATCCACACGGATCACCTCCGCACCCATGTCCGACAGCATCATGCCGCAGAACGGCCCAGGGCCGATGCCGGCCAGTTCAACGATGCGAAAGCCTGAAAGCGGTCCCATACCACACTCCCCCGAGGACTGGAAAACTGATGACATTGCGGGTGCGTTTCAAGACGAAACGCGGTCGGTTATCGTCGCGAGTTTAACGGGCTTTTGCGAGCGAAGGAAATTGCCGGCTGACAGCACGCGCAAGATCATCCACTGCGACTGCGACAGCTTCTACGCCTCGGTGGAAGTCCGCGATGACCCCGGCCTGCGCGGCCTGCCGGTGGCCATCGGCGGCGCCCCCGACAAGCGCGGCGTGGTGGCCACATGCAGCTACGAGGCGCGCCGCTACGGCATTCACTCGGCAATGCCCATGAGCCAGGCCGTGCGGCTGTGCCCGCAGCTCGTGATCGTGCGGCCACGCATGGCGGTGTATCAGGAGGTCTCGGCCGCCGTGCACCGCATCTTTCGCGACTTCACCAGCCTGGTGGAGCCGCTATCGCTCGACGAAGCGTACCTGGACGTGAGCGCAGCCGACGCCTGCCGCGGGAGCGCGACGCTCATGGCCACGGAGATCCGCCGCCGCGTGCGTGAAGAGATCGGCATCACCATCTCCGCCGGCATCGCGCCCAACAAATTCCTCGCCAAAATCGCCTCCGATTGGCGCAAGCCCGACGGACAGTTCACCATTCCGCCAGCTGCGGTGGCCGGGTTCGTCGCGGAGCTGCCGGTGGGCAAGCTCTTCGGCGTGGGCTCGGTGACCGCGCAGCGGATGCACGACCTGGGATTGAAGACCTGTGCCGATCTGCAGCGCCACGATCTCGCCGAGCTGACCCGCTGGTTCGGACGCTTCGGCGCCACGCTGCATCAGCTGTGCAGAGGCATCGATGAGCGACCTGTTCGAACCAGCCGGCTGCGCAAGTCGGTGAGCGTCGAGCGCACCTACGCCCGTGACCTGCCGGGTCTGACCGAATGCAGGGCCGCACTGGACGACCTGCTGCTGGCACTGGACGAGCGCCTGCACCGCGCCGGCGCCGCCGGGCGCGTCACCCAGAGCACGATCAAGGTGCGGTTCGCAGGCTTCGAGACCACCACCGCGGCGCGCAGCGCCGTTGCCCTGGAAGCCGACGTGTACCGGCAGCTGCTCGACACGGCCTGGCACCGCGGCCGGCGGCCGGTGCGACTGCTCGGCATCGGTGTGAAGCTCGCTCACCCGGCCGTGGAACGCCAGCTCGCGCTGTTCGATTCCTCGTCGGAAAACTGAATTCGGGCGAAACGCGCGTACAGCTCGTTGTCCTTGAGCAGGCTGTCATGGTCGCCGAGTCCGATGACCCGGCCCCCGTCGAGCACCAGTATGCGATCCGCCTGACGCACCGTGGACAGGCGGTGTGCGATCACCAGGATCGTGCAGCTGCCCTTGAGCTGGGCAATGCTCTGGCGGATGCGCTCCTCGCTCTCCGCGTCGAGGGCGCTGGTGGCTTCGTCGAGCAGCAGTATGGCTGGCTCCGTCAGCAGCGCCCGAGCAATGGCAAGACGCTGCTTCTGCCCGCCCGACAGGCCGCTGCCGCCCTCGCCGACGCGCGTTTCCAGGCCCTGGGGCAACGCGAGCACGAACCGGTCCGCGCTCGCGTGCCGCAGTGCGGCCGTTATCTGTGCCTCGCTCGCCCCGGGCGCACCGTAGGTCAGGTTGTCACGCAGCGTGCCCGCGAACAGCACGGCATCCTGGGGAACGTAACCGACCCGTTTGCGCACGTCCGCCAGCGACAGCTCCCGCAGGTCGATGCCGTCCAGCAGAATCTGGCCCGCGAGCGGGTCGTAGAAGCGCTGCGCGAGATCGAACAGCGTGCTCTTGCCGGCGCCGGAAGGTCCGACCAGCGCCAGCATCTCGCCCGGCTCGGCGCGGAAGCTCACGTCGTGCAGCACCGGCACGTCGGGACGGCCGGGATAGGCAAAGGACACCCCGCGCAGCTCCAGCCGCCCGCGCAGATCCGACGGCAGCGTGCGCGGGTGGGCCGGCTCCGGCAGCGCTGAGGGCGCGTCGAGCAGCTCGAGCAGGCGCTCCGTCGCGCCCGCGGCGCGCTGCAGATCGCTGTACACCTCGCTGATGGCGCCCACCGAGCCGGCAACGATGAAGGCGTAGAAGATGAACGCCGCGAGCTCGCCGGCGGACGTGCGCCCGGACAGCACGTCCTGGCCGCCGATCCACAGCATGGTGGCAATCGCCGCCATCACCAGAAGCATGACCAGGGCGATCAGCAGCGCGCGCTGTCGGATTCGATGCAGCGCCACCTGGAACGCCTGCTCCACGCGGCCGCCGAACAGGCGCTCGTCCTCCGGCTCATGATTGAACGACTGCACCACCTTGATGTGCCGCAGCGACTCGCCCGCGTAGCTGCCCACCTCTGCCAGCCGGTCCTGGCTGCTGCGCGACAGCGAGCGCACGCGGCGCCCGAACAGGATCACCGGCGCCACCACGAACGGCACGCTGGCGACCACAACCAGCGACAGCTTGGCGTTGGTAACGAACAGCAGCACGAGACCACCGAGAAACATGAGCAGGTTGCGCAGTGCGATCGACACCGACGAGCCGATGACGTTCTGCAGCAGCGTGGTGTCGGTGGTGATGCGGGACTGAATCTCGGTGGGCTGATTGGCTTCGAAGTAGCCCGGATGCAGCCGGATGATGTGGTTGAACACGGCGACCCGGATGTCGGCGCTGATCCGCTCGCCCACCCAGGACACGAAGTAGAAGCGCACGAAGGTGCCCGCGGTGAGCGCCACCATGAGCACGGCGAACAGCGCCAGCGTCTGCTCCAGAAGGTCCGACGAGCCGTTGCCGAGACCACGATCGATCACCAGGCGCATGCCCTGCCCGATCGACAGCGTGACCCCGGCCGTCACCACCAGCGCGATGCTCGCGTACACGACCTGCCGCAGGTAGGGTCGCAGAAAGCGCAGTGCAGGGCGCAGCTGGCCGATGTTCTTCGCCGGCGGTCGGTCTTCTAGTCCATCATCCATGACGCGCATTATTCCACGAGCGGCGGTCGCGGGGCGACGAGGAGATGGCGGTGTCGGCGCCCGGCGGGCCCCGGGGTGCACCTGCAGGGGCCGCTTGAGCGAGGCCGAACGCGCCGATCTGACCTGCCGCAGGCGGGGCAGATCGGCAAGAGAGGGCAGCGCGGAGCGCCCGAGCGCGGCCCGCGCAGGTGCACCCCGGGCCTGCCGGGCGCCGGCCTTCCAAGGCTCCGGTCGAGGCTCGGGGCGGCGACGCTCGTTGATTTCCCTGGGCGTTCTTGTTGAACTGGCGACACCGTGCACGGTTGAAGTGATGGGCAATGCTGGCATGAGCGACGAGCTGGACTGTATCGAGATCGAACCACAGGCTGCGGCCGCCGGCACCGTGATCTGGCTGCACGGGCTGGGGGCGGACGCGACGGACTTCGAGCCCATCGTGCCGCTGCTGGGGTTGCAGCAGCCGCTGCGGTTCGTCTTTCCCAACGCGCCGGTGCGGCCCGTGACCATCAACGGCGGCATGGAGATGCGCGCCTGGTACGACATAGACCCGGGCGCGCCGCTCGCCAGCACCGCGGACATCCGGCGTTCGGCCGCGCAGATCGAATCCCTGGTCCGCCGCGAGCAGGCGCGCGGCATCGCCAGCAAGCACATCACGCTCGCCGGATTCTCCCAGGGCGGCGTGATCGCGTTGCATCTTGGCTTGCGCTTCGAGGCCCGTCTGGCCGGGATCATGGCGCTGTCTACTTATGTCCACGATCACGAGCACCTGACCGAGGAGGTCAGCTTCGCCAGCATCGACGTCCCGATCTTCATGGCCCACGGGCTGATGGATCCGATGATCCCGATTACCCGGGCGGTCACCTCACGCGAAGCGCTGCGCGCGCTCAATTATCAGGTGGAGTGGCACGAGTACGGCATGGGCCATCAGGTCTGCCCCGAGGAGATCCGCGACATCGGTGCCTGGCTCAACCGGATCCACGCTGCAGCCTGAAGGAACGCAAGATGGGCTTTCTGGAAATCTACGGAATCGCGCTGCTGACCGTGCTGGTCATCGTATCGTTGTTGTGGGCGGTCAGCGTGCCCCTGCGCGACGCCAGCATCATCGACATGTTCTGGGGGCCGCTGTTCGTCGCCATGGTGTGGGTGCTGCTGCCGGTCTCGGGGACGGTGACGGTCAAGACCTACCTGCTGACGCTGCTGGTGACGGTCTGGGGTCTGCGCCTGGCCTTTCATCTCATCGCGCGCAACCTGGGCGCCGGCGAGGACAAGCGCTATCAGCTGTGGCGCGAGCGCGGCGGCCCCAACTGGTGGCTGAAGACCTACTACCGCATCTATCTGCTGCAGGGCGCCATCGCGCTGGCCGTGGCCACCCCCATCGTCGCCGCGCACTACCGGCCGGACGGCTTCAATCTGATCAACGCCCTGGGGATCGTCGTCTGGGCCGTCGGGTTCGCCTACGAACTGCTGGCGGACATTCAGCTGACGCGCTTCAAAGCGGAGCCGGGCAATCGCGGCCGGGTCATGGATCAGGGCCTCTGGGCGCTGTCGCGCCATCCCAACTATTTCGGCGACGCGCTGCAGTGGTGGGGCCTGGGCCTGCTGGCCGTGGGCGCATCCACCTGGTGGGCGCTGCTCGGCCCGGCGGTGATGACCGCCGTGTTTCTCGGCATCAGCAACGACGTGCTGGAGCGCGGCATGAAGCGCCGGAACCCCGACTATGAGCGCTACATCACAAACACGCCGAAATTCTTTCCCCTGCCGCAGCGCAGAGCGCGCGAGTCTTCCTAGACTTGAGGGACAGCACCAGAGGGACTGCCGGCATGTCGTCGCAGCCTGAAAATCCGGATCTGGCGTGGGACCTGGATACGTTTTCGCACCACGACCGGGCGGAAGACTTCGTCATGCAGTTCGAGACCACCATGTGCGTGTATTCGGCATCGGTGGCGCAGCTCTATGCCAGCTACAACATGTACTTTCCCGGCGGCGCCCGGCGGCGCCTGGTGATTCTGCCCGACCCAGGCGCCTATCACGACACGTTCTTCAACATCGACACCCGCGCCGTGGTAGCCACGGGCCTGTACGTGGTTCCCGGGGAGCTGATCGGACGCAGTGGGCTGTACCTGGCCAACGTCAACGAGGACCGCTCCCTGGGACGCCGGCAGATTCCCTTCGTGCAGGGCATGCGCGCCATCATGAGCAAGCGCCCGAAGGAGGATCCGTTCCTGCCCGTGCTGGCCAAGGGCGACCTGCGCGAATTCGAGCAGGAATGGCCGGTGCTGCACCTGCACCGGGTCAAGCTCACCGCGCTGGAGGAGATCTCGGAACTGGATCGCAGCTCGCTCGGCACGGTCATCGGAGAAAAGCTCGAAACCCTGTTCCACGACCAGCAGAAGGCCGACGTTGCCTGAAGCGACGGCCAGACACGCGACCGGCCTCACCGGGCGCGCCCTGCTGTCGCTGCTGCTGCTGGCACTGGCGGCAGCGTCCTGGAGCGGACGTCTCGATCAGCTGGCTCTGAGCAGCACCGACGTCACGCTGACCCGCGCCCTCACCACTTTCGCGGTGTCCCGCGGCCTGAATGGCGTGATCTCGCTTGCGCAGGGCACCGAGATCGCCATCCAGCCGGTCGGAGTCGGCGTGACCCTGTCAGTGGGCGAGATCCTCGACCCGTTGAACGACCTCGTGGAGCGCTTTTCCTGGCTGGTCATGGTGGCCTGCGCGTCCCTCGGCACGCAGATGCTGCTGGCGCAGATTCTCGCCAACGTATGGGTCAACGCCCTGCTGAGCGCCGCCGTGGCCGGATGCCTCGTCGCGCTCTGGTGGCCGGCACGACGGCGTTCCGGCGGCGCAGCCGAGCCGGCCGCGGGCATTCCGGTACGCGCGACCCTGTTGCGGCTGTGCATTCTCACGGTGTTCGGCCGCTTCCTGTTCGTCGCCGTGACGCTGACCACGGCGTGGGTCGACAGCGCGGTGCTCGCCCAGCGTCAGGAGGCCGCCCTGGCGGAGCTGGAAGACGCCCGCGACGGCATCGAGGCACTGCAGAGCCAGAGCCCGGATCTGCAGCTGCCCGAAGCTGCCGCCCAGCGCGATCCGTCCATGCTGGAGCGGCTCGAAGCGTTCATCGACGAGCAACGCCAGGCCCTGAACGTGGAAAACCGCCTGAAGCGGCTGAGCGAACGGGCCGAGGAGGCCGTGAGCGAGCTGCTCAACCTCATCGTGATCTTCATCGTGCAGACCATTCTGGTACCGGTCGCTTCATTGCTCGTTGCGGCCAGAATCTTCCGCTGGCTGTGGCGCGCCAGCTTCCCCCCGCGCCGGTCCCCTCAGCTGCCTCCCTACCAGGGTTGATGCCGGCACGGCGCAGTCCGCCCTAGGCGCTAGCCCCGCTTTCCCCTAAAATTCCGCGCTTTTGCACGACAGGCGCAGCCATTGACAAGAGTCTTCATCGACGGTGAGGCGGGCACCACGGGACTTCAGATCGCCGAGCGGCTGTCCCGCCGCGGCGACATCGAGCTGATCCGGATAGATCCGGCGGCGCGCAAGGATCCGGCCGTCCGTGCCTCGGCGCTGGCGAGCGCGGACGTGTCGATCCTGTGCCTGCCCGACGATGCCGCGCGGGAAGCCGTGGCTCTGGCCGGCGAAACCTGTCGCCTGCTCGACGCCAGCACCGCGCACCGCACGGATCCCGAGTGGGTGTACGGGCTGCCGGAACTCGGGGCGGGGCAGCGCGAAGCCATCGCCGGGGCGAGACGCGTCAGCAATCCAGGCTGCTATCCCCAGGGCTTCATTCTGCTGCTCCGACCGCTGATCGAAGCGGGCCTGCTCGCCGCCGAGCTGCCTCTGCGCGTACATGCCGTGTCCGGATACTCCGGCGGCGGCCGCCCGATGGTGGACAGCTATCGGGCATTCGACCCGGAGACGGCCGAACGCTGGAACACGCGACCCTATGCATTGACGCTGCAGCACAAGCACGTCCCCGAGATGCAGCGCTACACAGGTACCGCGCAGGCGCCGCTGTTCAGCCCCGCCGTCGGCAACTACTACCAGGGCATGCTGGTGCAGGTGCCGCTGTTCGCCAGCGAGCTGTCCGGTGCCGCGCCCGCGGACGTGCAGGCGCTGCTGGCCGAACGCTACCGGGACGAGCCGTTCGTCGAGGTGCTGCCCACAGGCGCGGAAGCGGCGCTCGATGCCGGGCTGCTGGCGCCGACGACGTGCAATGGCAGCAACCGGGTAGAACTCATGGTGTTCGGCCACACCCGACAGATGCTGCTGGTGGCGCGCTACGACAACCTCGGCAAGGGCGCGGCAGGCGCCGCCGTGCAGAACCTCAATCTGATGCTCGGCATCGAGGAGACCACCGGACTGCTGCCATGACCAGACTCACCGAACTCGAGACCAGCGAACTTCAGGCACTGGAGGCGGAGCTCTCCCGCGATCTGGCCCTGCAGCAGGGCAATCGCCTGAAGCTGGACCTGACCCGGGGCAAACCGGCTGCCGATCAGCTGGCTCTGAGCGCCCCCATGGAGGACGTCATCGCCGGCGACTTCCTGGCCGAAGACGGCACGGACTCCCGCAACTATGGTGGCCTGCGCGGGCTGCCGGAAGCGCGCGCGCTGGGCGCGGAGCTGCTGGAAGTCCGGCCGGAGGAGGTGATCTGCTGGGGCAACTCGAGCCTCACGCTCATGTATCTCATTGCCGAGAGCGCGTTGCGCGCCGGGCTGTGGGGAGACGACCGGCGCTGGAGCCGGAGCGCGCCGCCCAGGATGCTGGCGCCGGTGCCCGGATACGACCGGCACTTCGGCATCTGCGATGCGCTGGGCATCGAGCTGGTGACGGTGCCCATGACCGACACCGGTCCGGACATGGACGTCGTGGAATCGCTCATCGCCTCTGACGCTGACATCAAAGGCATCTGGTGCGTGCCCAAGTACTCCAATCCCACCGGCTGCACCTACAGCGACGACGTGGTCGAGCGGCTCGCGCGCAGTGCCCGGGTCGCCGCCGCGGACGACTTCGTAGTGTTCTGGGACAACGCCTACGCCGTGCACGATTTCGAGTTCCCGCGGGCGCCGCTGGCGCCGCTGCTGAAGCTCGCCCGCGCTGCAGGCTGCGAGGAACACGTGGTGCTGTTCAGCTCGACCTCGAAGATCACCTACGCCAGCGGCGGGCTGGCGTTCGTTGCCGCATGCGAGCGGGTTCTGAGCACGCTGGAGGCACGCATGAGCGTGTTCTCCATCGGTCCGGACAAAGTCAACCAGCTGCGTCATGCGCGCTTTCTGCGCGGCCGTCTGGAACAGCACATGGCCGCCCACGCGGCGCTGCTCAAGCCCAAGTTCGAACGGGTCGAGCGCGCGCTCAACGAGGGTCTCGCAGCGCTCGACATCGCCACCTGGACTCGACCCCGGGGCGGCTACTTCGTGTCGCTGGACACGCGGCCGGGGCTTGCTTCCGAGATCGCGCGGCTGGCGCGCGAAACCGGGCTCAGCCTGACGCCCCCGGGCGCAACCTTTCCCGGCGGCCGGGATCCGGACGATCGCAACCTGCGCATCGCTCCCAGCTTTGCCGCCCTCGCCGACCTCGACATCGCTGTGCAGATCCTCGTGCAGTGCATCAAGCTCGCCAGCGTGCGGGACGAACTCAACAGGAGAAAGCAGGCGCGATGAACGACGACACACCGACGTCAGAGGTGGCGGCGCCCGATGCGGCGCCGCCGGTGCCACCCACACAGGACCGTTTCGCGGACTTCGCGCTGCCGGAACCACTGCTGCGTGCCATCGCGGAGCTGGAATTCCACTTCTGCACGCCGATCCAGAGCGGTGTGCTGCCGTTCAGCCTGTCCGACTACGACGTCACCGGTCAGGCCCAGACCGGTACGGGCAAGACGGCCGCATTTCTCATCACCATTCTCACCCGCCTCTGGGAGAGCCCGGATCAGCGCGCACGTCCGCCCGGCACGCCCAGGGCCCTGGTGCTGGCGCCGACCCGCGAGCTCGCTCTGCAGATCGAAAGCGACGCCGAGGATCTGGCCAAGTACATGGGTCTGGGCGTGCACTGCGTGGTGGGGGGCATGGATTTTCAGAAGCAGCTCGACCGTATCCGGGCGCGCCCGGTCGACCTGCTGATTGCCACCCCCGGCCGGCTCATCGATTTCATCAACCGGCGCCATCTCAATCTGCGCGGCGTCGAGATTCTGGTGATCGACGAGGCCGACCGCATGCTGGACATGGGCTTCATTCCCGACGTGCGCCGCATCGTCTACCAGACGCCTCACAAGAAGCAGCGCCAGACACTGTTCTTCAGCGCCACCTTCAACGACGACGTGATGCGGCTGGCGAACTCCTGGACCCTCGCACCCGAGCACGTGTCGATCACACCGGAGACCGTCGCGACCGACACGGTCAAGCAGGAGTTCTGGCTGGTCAGCGAAGACGAGAAAGCGCGGGTGCTGGCCGAGTTTCTCAAGCGCGAACGACCGGCACGGGCGCTGATATTCACCAACCGCCGCGACCAGACCCACAGCCTGTGCAGCTACCTGAACCGCCGCGACCTAAAGGTCGAGGCGCTCGCAGGCGATGTGCCGCAACGCAAGCGCCTGTCCACCCTGAACCGCTTCAAGGACGGCGAGGTCCCGTACGTGGTCGCCACCGACGTGGCCGGCCGCGGCATTCACGTCGAGGGTGTGACCCACGTCGTGAACTTTCATCTGCCCGAGGATCCGGAGGACTATGTCCACCGCATCGGTCGCACCGGCCGCGCCGGAGCCGAGGGCGTGAGCATCAGCTTCGTGTCCGAGGACGATGCGTTCAACCTGCCCCTCATCGAGGAGTACCTGGGCAACAAGGTGACCTGCGTACAACCCCCCGTCGGCAAGCCCGCCGACGCCTGATTTCCGAGCCAGCCGCCATGCCCGAAGTCACTCGCGCCGCGGTCATCCAGCACTGTGCCACGCCGGACGTCGACGCCAACCTGGACACCGTCGAGCGTCTGGTGGCAGAGGCCGCGCGCGCCGGCGCCGGCGTGGTGCTGCTGGCAGAGGCCTTTGCCTTTCTCGGGCCCGAGCGCGACAAGGCCGCGGTGCTGGAACCGCTGCCGGACGACCCCGCGGCCGCGGGGCATATCCTGGGTCGCTGCATGGCCCTGGCCCGCCGCAACCGCTGTCACCTGGTGCTGGGCGGCTTTCACGAAGCGAGTCCGGAGCCGGAGCGCAGCTTCAACACCTGCGTGCATCTGACGCCGGACGGACGCATCACCGCCCGCTACCGCAAGATGCATCTGTTCGACGTGAGCCTCGCCGACGGCACGGTGCTGCGCGAGTCCGCGCGGACGCTGCCCGGCGACACCCTGGTGACCACCCAGATGCCGTTCGGCACCCTGGGCCTGTCGATCTGCTACGACCTGCGCTTTCCCTACCTGTATCAGGGGCTGGTGGACCGGGGCGCCATTGCGTTGACCGTGCCTTCGGCGTTCACGCAGACGACGGGCGCCGCGCACTGGCACGTGCTGCTGCGCGCGCGCGCCATCGAGTGCCAGAGCTATGTTCTGGCGCCGGCGCAGCATGGCCACAACTGGGGCACGCGCCATTCCTACGGCCATTCCCTGATCATCGACCCCTGGGGCCGGATTCTGGCCGAATGCGCCGACGGCGACGGCTTTGCCGTGGCCGACATCGATCCGGCGGAGGTAGCCCGCGTGCGCCGCGAGTTGCCGAGCCTGGACCATCGCCGCCTGCTGTCATGAGCCCTGACCCGACTGCGTTCGGATCGGCAACCAAGACGCTGGTGGTGTTCGCTGCGTTCGTGATCGTGGTGGCGGGCATCAAGGCTGCCGAGCCCCTGATGGTGCCGTTCCTGCTGGCGGTGTTCATCGCCACCATTGCCGCCACGCCCGTGTTCTGGCTCGAGCAGCGCCGGGTGCCGGCCGGCCTCGCGATTCTGGTGGTGATGATCGGCATCATCGGCGCGCTGCTCGGGTTCGGGGCCCTGGTGGCCCAGTCGGTGAGCGAGTTCACCGCCAAGCTGCCGTTCTACCAGGCACGCCTGACCGAGCTGGTCGAGCAGGTACTGACATGGCTCGCGCCCCTGGGCATCGAAGTCTCGGAAGATCTGCTGCTGTCCTATTTCGACCCGGGCACGGCCCTGGCCATGGCCGGCAACACGCTGCGCGGCCTGGGCGGGGTGCTGAGCAACAGCTTTCTGATTCTACTCACGGTGATCTTCATCCTGGCGGAAGCTTCGAGCTTTCCCACCAAGCTGCGCGCCGTGCTCAGCAACCCGGACCGCGACCTGCCCTACTTCGCGCGCTTCGCCGCCACCGTGAATCGCTACATCGCCATTAAGACCACAGTGAGCCTGGCAACAGGCGTCATCATCGGCGTGTTTCTCGCCGTGCTGGGCGTGGACTTCCCGGTGCTCTGGGGGCTGATCGCGTTTCTGCTCAACTACGTGCCCAACATCGGCTCCATCATCGCCGCCGTACCGGCAGTGCTGCTGGCGCTCATTCAGCTCGGGCCCGTCCATGCGCTGATCACGACGGGCGGCTACGTGCTGGTGAACGTCGCCATGGGCAACGGCGTCGAGCCGCGCTTCATGGGCCGCGGCCTCGGTCTGTCGACGCTGGTGGTGTTCCTGTCCCTGGTGTTCTGGGGCTGGATGCTCGGCCCGGTGGGCATGCTGCTCTCGGTGCCTCTGACCATGACCGCCAAGATCGCCCTGGAAGCCAATCCGGCCACACAATGGCTGGCGCACCTGCTGGGACCAGCCGAAGGTGCCCGCCTGTTGCCCGCCGAGGCCAGCGAAACCTCCGCACCCGATCAGCAAGCATGAGCTACGAACGCGAGAACATTCACCGCATGGCCGGCTATCAGTGGGGCGAACAGCCTCAGGACCGGACCACGATCAAGCTGAACACCAACGAAAACCCGTACCCGCCGTCGGCGCAGGTTCAGCAGGCCCTGCGCAGCTTCGATACCGCCGTGCTGCGCACCTATCCGCAACCCACGGCCGACCCGCTGCGCGAGCGCCTGGCCGAACTGCACGGCGTCGCCCGCGACAACCTGGTGGTCACCCACGGCGGCGACGAAGGGCTGCGCCTTGCCATGACCACGTTCGTGGACCCGGGCACGGCGTTCGGCATGGCCGACCCCAGCTACTCGCTGTACCCGGTCCTGGCCGAGGTGCAGGACGCGCGGATCGTGACGGTGCCCCTGGACGGCGACTGGCAGCCGCCTGCCGATTTCGCCGCCCGGCTCAACGCCGCGGGCGCGCGCCTGGCTTGCGTGGTCAATCCCCACGCACCTTCGGGGACGCTGCTGCCGGCCGCGCGCATCGCCGCCTGGGCCGCCGAGTTCGAGGGCGTGCTGCTGGTGGACGAGGCCTACGCCGACTTCGTGAGCCCGGATGCCCATTACGACCTGGCGCCGCTCATCGGCGCGCACCCGAACCTGCTGGTGCTGCGCACCTTCAGCAAGGGCTACAGCCTGGCCGGACTGCGCCTGGGCTATCTGATGGGCGATGCCGCGCTGATCGACCCGCTGCTGCGCAAGACCCGGGACAGCTACAACATCGACGCCATCAGCCAGGCACTGGGGGAAGCCGCCATCGACGATCGCGCCTACGCCGCCGATACCTGGGCGCGGGTGCGGGCCGCACGGGCATCTCTGGTGGCCGGGCTCCGGGGCCTCGGGCTTTCGAGCCCCGAATCGCAGACCAACTTCGTGCTGGCACAGGTGCCCACCGGCGCCAACATGGATGCCGCCGCCCTGTACCATGCGCTCAAGCAGCGCGGCATCCTGGTACGCTACTTCGACGCGCCGCGCCTGCGCGATCGCCTGCGCATCACGGTGGGCACGCCGGAGCAGAACCAGGCTCTGCTGGACGCGCTCGCGGCGCTGCTCGGCACGGGCGCCTGACCAGCCACTGCGAGGCAACAGATGAAAACGCCGCCACAGCTGCTTCGAGCCGCCGCCATCGCCGCATTGCCGGAGCGCCGTCACCAGCATCAGTTCAACGACAACGCCGTGCGCTACACCCGCACGCTGGGCGAGCAGGCGGGGCTCGAGCGGATCGGCCTGCATCTGGTGCGTCTCGAGCCCGGGCACGACAGCACCCAGCACCACTTCCACGACGCGGACGAGGAGTTTCTCTACATCGTCTCCGGTCGGGGCATGGCGCACATCGGCGACGAGTCCTTCGAAGTGGCGACGGGCGACTTCATGGGCTTTGCCGCACCGTCACCGGCGCACTCGCTGTCCAACCCGTTCGACGAGGATCTGGTGTACCTGATGGGCGGAGAGCGCAACGCGGTGGATGCCGTGCACTACCCGCGCATCCGCCGCAGCATGTTCAAGGCCCGGGGCAACCGCCGCTGGGCCGACTGGGACGACCTGCAGGATCTGCCGGGGCGCTGAACAGCCCGGCAGGGCACCGCCCGCGCCCTAGCGCCCGTCTTCGCGCTGGCGCGACTCGAGCGCTTCCAGCGCGCTGGTCGCCTGATCCAGAGCGCGCTGCCACTCGATCTGAAGCCCGGGCTTCTGATGCTTCGGCTTGCGCGCGCGGTCGGCCTCCAGCAGCGCTTCGAGCTCGACGATCCGCTCCAGCAACGCATCCGCCTCCGCCGCAGTCGGATCTGCCCCTTCAGGGGCGGCTTCCGGGGCGCCCGGCCGAGCCGTGCCGGCAGTCCCCGCGGCTCTGGCCGGCGCAACCGGCTCACCCCGGCCGGTTGCGGCCCCTGGGGGCGCGCGGTAGAAGGTGGTCGGGTCGTTGAGCTCCTTTAGACGCCCGTGGTGAATCCACAGATAGCGCTGCGCCACCCGATCCAGGAAGTGCCGATCGTGCGAGGTCACCAGCACCGTGGCCGAGCTGTCGAGCAGCTGGTCTTCCAGCTGCTCACGCCCGTCGATGTCGATGTGATTGGTCGGCTCGTCGAGAATCAGGAAGTTCGGCCGGCGCAGCGCGAGCACCAGGAACAGCAGGCGGGCACGCTCGCCACCCGACAGCGCTGACAGCGACTTGCCATGCAGCGCGTGCGGAAAACCGGCGCGCACGAGCTGCGCAATCACCGTCTGTCGGGGCCGCTGCGCACGCTGCAGCGCGAACTCGAGCAGCGAGTCTTCGCCACCCGACGCGCCCGGCTGGGCACGTACTTCGGCCAGCTCCTGGTCGTAGTAACCGAGCTCCGTCTGGGGGCTGAAGCGCAACGTCTCGTGCTCCCCGGTCGCCGCGACGAGCTGGCGGATGAACGTGGATTTGCCCACGCCGTTGTGCCCGAGCAGCGCGACCCGCTCGCCCGGGCGCAGCACCAGCTCGTCGATTTCGAACAGCAGCCTGCCGGCAACCGCAACCCGGTGCCCGCGCACGCTGAGTGCCTGCCGCGAGCGGCTCTCGCCGAGGTTGAGCGCGAGATCCAGCGGCGAGCCGTCGGTGACGAAGGTCTTTTCCGTTTCCAGGCGTGCGATGCGTTTCTGCATGCTCTGAGCGCGACGCGCGAACGCTTCGTTGTCGTACACGCGACCCCATTCCGCGAGGCGGCGCGCGCTCTGACGCAGGCCTTCGATGCGCTTTTCCTCGGCCGCGCGGGCGCGTGCACCGGCCTCGTCGTGCTCGGCCAGCAGCTGGCGGGCGCTGCTGTACGGCGCCGCGAACCGGTACAGACGACCGTCCCGCAGGAACAGGGTTTCGCGGGTCACCGAATCAAGGAAACTGCGGTCGTGCGACACCAGTACGAACGCGCCGCGGAACGTCTCGAGCACGCGCTCGAACACGACCAGGGTGGCCAGATCGAGATGGTTGGTGGGCTCGTCGAGCAGCAGCAGCTCCGGCTCCGACGCCAGGGCACGGGCGAACATCAACCGGTTCTGCTGGCCGCCGGACAGGGCCGAGACCGGCAGCGCCAGATCGCCGGCGGCGAACCCGAACGCCTCGAGCAGGGACTCTGCGCGCCAGTCCTGGCCGGCCTCGAAGCACTCGGCGACAGCGCCCTGAACGCTGCGGTCGGCGAGCCGCTGCGGCAGAAACTGCTCGACCCGGGCGACACGCAGGTTGCGGCGCCGCTGCACCTCGCCCGTGTCGGGCTCGCGCTCGCCGGCCAGCAGCGCCAGCAGGGTCGACTTGCCGCAACCGTTGTGACCCACCAGTGCCAGACGTTGGCCCCGATTCACGGCCAGGTCCAGACCAGCGAACAACGACCTCCCGCCGACGCTGTAACTGAGGGCTCTGGCTTGCAGCAACAGTGACATGCGGGCACCCTAGCCGCCACGCAGAGAACGGGCAATAGTCGGCATGGCGGACAGGCGGATCGTGGGTGCGGTCCTGTTTCCAGGTTTCGAGCTGCTCGACATCTTCGGGCCGCTGGAGATGTTCGGAGTTCTTAAGCAGCACTTCCAGCTGGTGACCATCGCCGAGCGGGCAGGCAACGTGCCCAGCGCCCAGGGGCCAAGCGCGGTCGCGGAGCGCGATTTCGCCAATTGCGGGCACATCGACGTACTGCTGCTGCCGGGTGGTATCGGTACCCGCGAGCAGGCGCGCAATCCGGCGATGCTCGATTTCCTCAACACCATCTATCCGTCGCTCGAGTACCTGGCAAGCATCTGCACGGGCTCGGGCGTGCTGGCTGCTTCCGGCCTGCTCGATGGACGCCGGGCGACCAGCAACAAGATGGCATTCGCCTGGCCCCGGAGCGTCAGCGACCGGGTGCACTGGATCGAGCAGGCGCGCTGGGTCGAGGACGGCAACATCGTCACCGCCGGCGGTGTCGCCGCCGGCATCGACATGGCACTTGCCCTGATCGCCAGAATGCACGGCGACCAGGTGGCGACAGGGCTCGCCAACGCCACCGAGTACGAATGGCATCGGGATGCCGAGTGGGACCCCTTCGCACGACTCGCCGGCCTGATCTGATCCCCACGTGTTTCCCATCAGCGACGACAATCCGCGCCTGCGCACCCCTTATGCGACGGTCCTGATCATTGCCATCAACGCGCTGATCTGGGGCCTGCTGCAGGGCTTCGGCTCGCCCTACCGCCTCGCCGAATCCCTGTGCCTGCACGGGCTGGTGCCGGGCGATCTGCTGGGGCTCGTGGATCCGGGGACCACCATCGCGCTGGGCAAGAATCTGGTCTGCCAGCTCGACGGCCGATCCAACCCCGGAACGCTGATCTCATCCATGTTCATGCACGGCGGCTGGCTGCACATCATCGGCAACATGTGGTTTCTGTGGGTGTTCGGCGACAACGTCGAGGACGCCCTGGGGCCGGTACGCTTCGTGCTCTTCTACCTGTTGTGCGGGCTGGCCGCAGCAGGTGCCCAGATCGTGGGCGATCCGCACAGCACCGTGCCCATGGTCGGCGCGTCCGGAGCCATCGGCGGTGTGATGGGCGCCTACGCTCTGCTGTACCCGCGGGTCCGCGTGAATCTGCTGATCTTTCTCGGCTTTTACGTCACCACCATCGGCGTGCCTGCGGTGTTCATGCTGGGCTACTGGTTCCTGCTGCAGCTGCTGCAGGGGCTGCCGGCACTGGGGCAGCAGGAAGGCGGCGTCGCCTTCTGGGCACACGTCGGCGGCTTTGTGGCCGGGATCGTGCTGATCAAACTGGCGCAGCTGCTGGGTCAGATACACCCGGACGTGGCGGGCGCCGACTGGCGCGGGCAGCGGCCGGCGCGGCGTGCGCGCGACGACGAACGCTGGTTCTGAGCAGGATGTCGAGCGGGTGACGGCCGGCCGCGCGAGGAGCGCGAGCCAAGGCGCAGCGCCCGGCCCGACAGCACGCCCGTCGGGGTACACTAGCCTCATCGCAACGAGGAGAGGATCCCATGAGTACTCAGCTGCCCGCGGTCAGCCTGGCCGCCGTGCCTGGTCGGCGCAGAACCATCATTGAACTGGCAGGCGAAATCGAGCGCCGCGGCTTTCCGGGGATTTTCTGTCCGAGCCTCGGAGACAACCTGGCACTGTGCGAGGCCATCGCGCTCAGCACCCGCGAGATCCTGTTCGGCACCAGCATCACGCCCATCTACACCCGCAACGTGGCCGACTTCGCCTCCACCGCAGGCTTCATCCACGAGATCTCCGGCGGACGCTTCCGCTTCGGTATCGGCGTCAGCCATGCGCCAGCCATGAATCGGCTCGGCATCAAACAGGGCAAGCCGCTCAGCGACATGCGACAGTTCGTCACCGATCTGCGCGCCGTTCCGCGTGTTGGCGACCTGCCCCCTCTGGTGCTGGCCACGCTGCGCACGCGCATGATCAAGCTGGCCGAAGAAGTCGGCGAGGGGATGGTGTTCGCCAACGGCGCCCGTTCACACATGGCCGCGTCGCTCTCGGTACTCGACTCAGCCAGCCGCACCGGCGCGGACTTCTTCATCGGCAACATGATCCCGACCTGCATCAGCGACGACGAGGAAGCAGCCAAGGCGGTGAACCGACGCACGCTCACCAGCTACGCGATGCTGCCGAACTACCGCAATTACTGGAAGGAGGCCGGCTACGTCGAAGAGATGGAAGCCGTCGAGGCCGCCGTAGCCGCCAAGGACCTGGCACGCATACCACAGTGTCTGTCGGACCGGTGGCTGGCCGATACCACCCTGTTCGGCAGCGCCAGCAAGGTTCGCGAGGGCATCGAGGCCTGGTTCGACTCGGGCATCAAGACCCCGATCATCGTGCCGTCCTCGGCTCAGGGCAACCAGCTGGACGCGCTGCAGGAGTTCTTCGCCCTCTGGCGTTGAGCTCCGGCCTGCCGCTCGCCCACCGGCGGCAATGATCGCCGGAGCGCCCCCGGCGCTTCGGCGGATCGGGTGCGCTATGCTCGCGTTCCACCGCTTGTGGCGTTGAGGAGCCCGTTTCATGTTCTGGCTGCTGTGCCTCGTCGCGCTGATCGCCCTGCTCTGGGCCATTGCGCGGTTCCGCCTGCAGGGCGAAGACCTGTCGAGCTACGACGTGCCCCGTTACGACCCGGTGCGCAGGGTGCCGAGTCCCGAGCACGCGGCAGTGCTCGAGAAGGTGCGGCAGTTCGGCGCCGACGCGCAACGGCAGCGGGGCCGACTGCGGCTGCACGGCCTGCGCGCCGCCATGGACGCGCTCGGCGACGCGGCTGACCTCGACGGCATCTCGGTGACCCCGGTCACGGCGGACGCCATCCCCGCGGAATGGATCACGGCCGCCGGCGGCAGCGCCGACGAACGCCTCCTGTACCTCCACGGCGGCGCGTTCACCCTCGGCAGCGCCCGCAGCCATCGGGTGCTGACTACGGAGATCGCGCGCCGCACCGGTCTCGCGGTGCTGGCCATCGACTACCGGCTGATGCCCGAGCATCCGCGCTCCGCGGGCATCGACGATTGCCGGCGCGCCTATCGCTGGTTGCTCGCAAACGGCCCCGCGGGGCCGGCGCCGGTACGACGCCTGTTCGTGGCCGGCGACTCGGCCGGAGGCAATCTGACGCTGATGCTGATCGCCTGGGCACGCGACGCCGGGCTGCGGCCGCCTGACGGTGCCATCGCGCTGTCACCCCTGACCGACAGCACCCTCGCGAGCCCGAGCCTGAGCTACAACGAGCACCAGGACCCCATGCTCGGCCCCATGGCGCGACTGCTCAACAGGGTCCCGCGGCCACTGCTGCTGTGGTTCGCGCTGCTGCAGTCGCGGCGCAACCCGAGCGACCCCGAGTTGTCACCTCTGCGCGGCGACCTGAGCCATCTGCCGCCGGTGCTGGTTCAGGCCAGCGAAGCCGAGATACTCATCGACGACGCGCGCCGCTACGTGAATCGCGCCCGGGCTCAGGGCAGTCCCGCGGAGCTGGAAACCTGGCATGGCATGGTGCACGTCTGGCAGATCTTCGGCCGCGAACTGCCCGAGGCGGACGAGGCGCTCGCGCGCCTCGCCGCCTTCGTCGAGCGTTGCCGGCAGCTGCGGGAGACCGCTCCGCGCGCCCGCACGGCCTGATCCGGAGCACTCTCAGTGGTGCCGGCGACCGTCACGGTCACGGCGACCATCGCGGTGATCATCCCAGTCGTGGCGCCGGTCGTGGCGGTCCCAGCGCGCCTCGCCGCGGCCGTGGCCACGCTCGGCGTGCCAGCGGCGCTCGTGCCTGTCCCACTTGCGCAGCGCCTTCTTGTGGGCCTTCCAGTACCGGTGGTCCACATAAGGGTGCCGGTAGCCGTATGCCGGCCGCACCGGATAGCCGCGCACGTAGTGAGCCGGCTGGTGCCGATGATGATGGTCGTGACCGTCGATGAGCGCATAGCCGACCGCGGCGCCGACGACGAATGCCAGTGCCTCGTCGTCTGTCGCAGCCTGCGCCGCGAAGGGTACGCTGAGCCCCATGGCGATGACGCCGGCGCCGATCAGCTTTGCTCTGCGGGTAGTCTTAAATTTGTTCACTTCAGCCTCCTGATGATTACGGGCAGGCTCAAGGTACGGCAGCGCCACTGAACCGGGACTTAACTCAGGCTGTCTGGCAGCTGAACGAACCGCCGCCGGGGCTGCGGGCACGCGCTCCTCTGCGCCGCTGCTGCCGGCGCAGGTGACCTGTCTCGCTGGTTGTGTAGAATGATTGCGTCCATAGGGGGGATCGTTGCAGTGAGCATCCGACTGTCCAGACGCCGTTTCATCAAGGGCGTCATTGCCTCCGGCACCGTGGCCGCGAGTGGTGCCAGCTGGCACGCCGTCGGCGCAGAGAGCGCGTCGGCCGGCACCGTCGAACGCCTGGTCACCCTCAACGTCAATGGCCGCAAACGGCGCGTCGACGTGCTGCCCCAGGAGATGCTGGCGCAGACGCTGCGCTACAAGCTCGGGCTCACCGGCACCAAGCTCGGCTGCAACCGGGGCGAGTGCGGGGCCTGTACGGTGATCATCGACGACGTTACGCACTACAGCTGCTCAATGCTCACCCACAGCGTGCGCGGTCGCGCCATCCGGACCGTCGAGGGCCTGCAGGCCGAGGACGGCACGCTGCATCCGGTGCAGCAGGCGTTCATCGAGGAGCTGGCGCCGCAATGCGGTTACTGCACGCCCGGACAGGTGATGTCTGCCGTGGCGCTGCTGGAAAGCAATCCGGCGCCCAGTCGTGAGGAGGCACGTCGAGCCATGTCCGGCAACCTGTGCCGCTGTGGCGCCTACGATCACTATCTCAACGCCGTGATGCGGGCCGCCGGAGCCAGCCAGGGGAGTCAGAGCGCATGAGCTATCTGCACATCGGCAAGAATTTCACGCCGCCGGACATCGAGAGCAAGGTCACCGGCAGGGCGCGCTACGCCGAGGATTTCCGCGTTGACGGCATGGTCTATGCGCGCCTGTACACGAGCCCCATGCCGCACGCCCGGGTCCGGCGCATCGACGCTTCGGCAGCACTGGCCATGGACGGGGTCCTCGGCATCCTGACGGCGGACGACGTACCGGCCGCGAACCCGCCCCAGGGCCCGATCCTCACGAATGAGCCGGTATTCGTCGGCGACCCGATCCTGGCGGTTGCCGCCGTGGACGAGAAAACCGCCGAGGATGCGCTCAGACACATTCACGTCGACCTGGAACCGCTGCCGTTCACCGTCGACCCGCTTACCAGCCTGCGACCCGGCGGCCCCAGCGCGCGCACCCAGGGCAACGTGTTTCCGCGCGAGATGGCGCAACTGAACTGGACCCGCGACGACGTCGAGCGCTTCGCGACCGGGCGCGAACCCACGGGGGAAGCACCCATCGAATGGCGCTACGGCGACCTGGAAGCCGGCTTCGACAACGCCGCGCTGATCCTGGAAGAAGCCTTCGTCACGGCCGGCTACGCGCACATGTCCATGGAGCCGCGCTCCGTGCTCTCCTACTGGCAGAACGGCAAGTGCTACGTATACGGCTCCACCCAGAGCCAGAGCTTCGTCATTCCGAGCCTCGCCCGGTTGCTCGAGGTGGAAGAGAAGGACGTGGTGCTGATCGCCGAGTTCTGCGGCGGTGGGTTCGGATCCAAGATTGCAGCCTATCCCATTCTCGGCCTGCCCGGCTGGTTCTCGAAAAAGCTCGGCCGCCCGGTGATGCTGCGCGTGACCCGCGAGGAGGAGTACTACATCGGCTCCGCACGGATCGGCTTTCAGGGCTGGATGAAGGCCGGATTCTCGGCGGACGGCCGGGTAACCGCCGTGGACCTGTTCATCGTGCAGGACATCGGCTCGCAGCGCGCCGGCGGCGACGCGTCTTCGGCGGGCGGCGCCGTCTCGATTCTCTACCAGCCGGACGCCATGCGGCTGCGCTCGGTGCCCGTGTTCACCAACACCACCCCGCGCGGCGCCCAACGCGGCCCGGGGCAGAACCAGATCGCAGCGGTGTTCGAGCCCATGCTCGACAAGGCCGCCCGGGAGCTCAACATCGATCCGGTGGACATCCGCAGGATCAACGCGCCCGACAGCAATGCGACGCTGGACGCCGAGCAGGGCCCGGTCACCAGCGCGTACATGGTGGACGCGCTGGAGCTTGGCGCAGCGCAGTTCAACTGGGCCGAGCGGCGCAAGCGCAGCGGCGTGCGCAACGGCAGCAAGGTGCGCGCCGTCGGCGTCGGCCAGGCATACCATTCGGCGGGCGCAAGCGGCTTCGACGGGCTGGTACGCATCACGCCGGACGGCACCGTGCATCTGCACATCGGCGTTGGCAACCTGGGTACCTATTCCTACGCCTCCACGGCCCGCAGCGCGGCCGAGGCGTTGAAGTGCCGCTGGGAAAACTGCGTGATCCATCGCGGCAATACCGAGCTCAACCTGCCATGGAGTTCCTATCAGGCGGGCAGCAACACGTCGTTCACCCACAGCCGCGCCAACTACGCGGCCGCCATGGACATGCTCGACAAGATCAAGGCGATCGCCGCCGCGAGCCTCGGCGGCAGCGCCGACGACTACGACGTTGCCGACGAGCGGGTGTTCGACCGGCGCAATCCGGGACGCGGCTTGAGCTACGCCGAGGTCGCCCAGCGCGCCATCGATCTCGGCGGTCGCTTCAGCGGCGAGGTCTACCCGGAAGATATTCACCCGATAACCCAGCGCGCGGTCCAGGCGATCGCCGGCAGCGGGCTGATCGGCGTCGCCAAGGACGTACTGCCGAAACGCGGTACCGCCCCGGGGCTGGCAGTGGGGTTCATCGAAATCGAAGTGGACCTCGAGACCGGCAAGTACGAGCTGCTCGACTATCTCGGCGTCGCCGAGTGCGGCACGGTCGTGCACCCCATGGGGCTCGCAGCCCAGATGCGATCCGGCGCCGTCTGGGGCTTCGGCATGGCGCAGACCGAGCGCCACGTCTACGACCCCCAGAACGGATTGCCTGCCAACGTCGGCTACTACCAGACCAAGCCGCCGACGTACCTCGACATTCCCCCCGCGATGGACTGGGCCGCGGTGGACAAACCGGATCCGGACAGCCCGTTCGGCGCGCGCGGCATCGGTGAGCCTGCCATGGGCTGCGCCACGGCTGCGCTCATGTGCGCCCTGTCGGAAGCCCTCGGTGGGCATCTGTTCAATCGCACCCCGGTGACACCCGACATGATCGTCAACCACCTGGCAGAGCGGTCACCCTCGGCGGCCCCTCTCGCCATCAATACCTTCTGAGCCGGAGCGCAGTCACATGCCAGCCCACGACGTGATGCCAGATATCGAGCTGTTCCAGCCGCTGCAGGTCGAGGATGCGGCGAGCATCGCCGCGCGTCTCGGAGCCGACGGCTGGCTGGTGGCGGGCGGTCAGGACACCTACGGCTGGCTCAAGGATCGGGCCAAGGTGGTGAAGGCGCTGATCGACCTGAGCGGCATCGACTCGTTGAAGGGTGTTCGCGAAAGCGGCGACGGGATCGAGATCGGCGCGCTCACCACCTTGACCGAAGTCGCGCGCGATCCGCTGATTCGCGCCCGTTACCCGCTGCTCGCCGAGGCCGCCAGCCACGTCGCCAGCCCGCAGATCCGTAACGTCGGCACTCTGGGCGGCAACGTCTGCCAGGACGCGCGCTGCTGGTACTACCGCCGCGGCCTCAACTGCTATCGCGCCGGCGGCAACATCTGCTACGCGGACACTCCGCAGGGCATGAACCGGGAACATTGCGTGTTCGGCGCCAGCCGCTGCGTCGCGGTGAGCCCGTCGGACACCGCGCCGGCCCTGGTTGCGCTCGAAGCGACCATGGTGATCCAGAGCCCAAGCGGGCAGCGCACCCTGTCCGCGGAAGATTTTTTCGTTGGTCCGGACGTGGACATCGTCGACCTCACGGTGCTCGAGCCGGGCGAGGTGCTCACGGCGGTGCGGCTGCCCGGAAAATGGGCCGGTGCGGCCTGGTCGTTCGAGAAGGTCGCGGACCGCAACGTCTGGGACTTCGCGCTGGTGAGCCTTGCTGCCGTGTTCCGCGAAACCGGCGGCAGCATCGACGAAGCGCGACTGGTGAGCGGGGCCGTGGCGGCAGTCCCCTGGCGCCTGAAGGGGGTGGAGCGGGCGCTGGTCGGCCAGCCGCGCACTGCCGCCACCGGCGACGCCGTTGCCAACCTTGCCAGCCGCGGCGGCGAGCCGCTGAATCACAACGCCTTCAAGCTGCCGCTGCTGGAAAACCTGGTACGCCGGGCGCTGCGGGCATAAGGAGCCAGCCAAGTGGACATCGTACGGGTACGTGAGGACGTCTGGGGACGCGAGGTGCTGCAGGGTGTCTCCTGGGACCTGCTGTGGCTCGTGGTGGCGGCATCGCTGGCCGTGATCATGACGCACCTGATCGTCATGGCGCTGCGACGGCGCGGCGATCAGCCTTCCGATGCCGGCCGCCGCCTGTCACGGCACGACGCGCTCGACCGGGGCTTTCACTGGATCACCGCCGCTGCCGTGTTCGCGCTGCTGATCACGGGCGTATTCCCCATCATCGGCATCAAGTTCGCCTGGCTGACCATTCACTGGATCGCCGGGCTGGCGCTCACCGCGGCGGTGCTGTTTCACATCGTGCGGGCGCTGTTCTGGCAGGACGCGAAGAGCATGCTGATCGCCCCGGGGGACCTCAAAGAGCTGTCCGATCCGAGCGTGCGTCCGGGCAAGTACTCGCTCGCGCAGAAGGGCATGCATCTCGCCATGACCGTGCTGGTGCTGCTGGTCATCGGCACCGGGCTGCTGCTGCTGTCCGTGATCGACACGCCCTGGTGGCAGCGCAGCAACTGGCTCGACGAGGCCACCCTCGGGTGGGTTTTTCTGCTTCACGGCCTGTCTACCCTGGGGCTCATAGCACTGATCGCGCTGCACGTGTACTTTGCCCTGCGCCCGGAGAAACGCTTCTACACCCGCTCCATGGTGTCGGGCTGGATATCGGAGCACGAACTGGTGGCCAACCACGACCCCGCACGCTGGGCCCCCGACGAGTCCGCCTGAGTTGGCGGACGCACCCGAGCTCGCCGATCTGCAGCAGCACATAGAGGCTGTGGAGTCCGCATACGAATTCATGCTCGCCTACGCCGCGCAGGGACGCCGGGACGAAGCTGCCGGTTCGGGACCACGGGTGCGCGACGTGTTGAGTACCTTCTGCAGCGCCCTGGATGCCATCGAGCCCGCGCTCCCGGACCCGCTCGGCGCCTTCCGCGAGGTCGTGCTCGACGATATCCGCAAGACCCGCGCGGCGCTGCATCTGGTGCTGTCGCGTGCGGCCATCAGCTCGGAGCTGGTCGACAACCTGAACGCCTCCATCCATGTGCGCGCGCTGCTGACGGATCTGTTCCTGGTCAGCGAGTCGCTCAGCCCGACCACCTGAGCCCACCGGCCCGCGTCGACATGGCTACGCTCTGGCTCATCCGCCACGCCAAATCCGACTGGAACCATGCCGGGCTCGCCGACTTCGAGCGGCCACTGAACGCGCGCGGTCGCCGAGACGGGCCGCGCATGCAGCGCTGGCTGAGCGAGCAGCCCGACCCGGCGCACTGGATCTGGTCGAGCGACGCGGCCAGGGCACGCAGCACGGCCTACTTCGTCGCCGCAGCGTTCGCCGTCACCGCGCCGGTGCTGGTACCCGAGCATCGCCTGTATCTGGCCGACCCCGAGACCCTGCTCGACGTGCTACGGGAAACGCCGGCGGAGGAGACGTCCGTCGCGCTCGTGGCCCACAATCCGGGGCTCACCGATCTGGTCAACCTGCTCTGCGGCGGCTCGGTGCTCGACAACCTGCCTACATTCGGAGTGGCACGCTTTGCCGTTGAGCGCGCCTGGCTGGACCTGCAGTTCGGCGCCCTGGCAGCACCCCGGATCATGGTGCCGAAGCAGCTGGAGTGAGCCGCCGCGCACCACTAGCGATCGACTGACGGGCCCCGTCGCAGCAGCGCCAGGTAAAACCCGTCCCAGAGCGAATCCGGCAGGACCCGCAGCGTGCGCGCGAGCGACCCCGCGAACTGCTGACCCTGCCAGACCCTGATGCCCGCCATCAGTCGTGGCGTCCAGGTTGCATCGATGCGACCTTCACCACCCAGCAGCGCCTGCACGTCGGCATGCAGATCGAGCAGCTCCGCCTCGGGCTCGTTGCGCAACAGGTAATCCACCACCGCTTCGTTTTCCTCCGGCGCGAACGCGCAGGTGCAGTAGAGCAGCCGCCCGCCCGGCTTGAGCGCCGCGAACGCGGAGCGGATCAGCCCGCGCTGCTTGCGCGCGGTTTCGCGCACCTTGCGCGGTCGCCAGTGCCGGTAGCTGTCCGGGTCATCGAGTCGCATGCGCGCCTCCGAGGAGCAGGGCGCATCCAGCAGCACGGCATCGAAGCGACCGGGCACCTTGCGTCCCACCGAGCGACCATCATGGCCGTAGCATTCGGCGATGCTGACCCCGCAGCGCTCGAGATTTGCGCGCATGCGGTGAAACCGCGCCGGAACCGGGTCCACCGCGGCTATGCGGCCGGTGTTGCGCATGAGTGCCGCCAGTACCAGGGTTTTGCCGCCCGGCGCGGCTGCGAGATCGAGCACCTCCTGCCCCGCCTGTGGCGCCAGCAGCAGCGGCGCCAGCAGGCTGGACGGATTCATGGGATAGATCGCACCCGACTCGGCCTCGGCCGACGCGACCAGCCGAGCGCGCATCGGCGCCGCCAGACTACGGCATCCCGGCAACCCTGCCACCGGTTCGCCGGGCTGGTCCTCTGCAGCCGGGCCGGCGCGCAACGGATTACGCCAGTAGCCGCAGCGCTTCGGCCGGGCCATGCTGGCGAGCACCGCGGCCGCCGTCTCTGCACCCAGCAGTTCGATCAGGCGTTCGTGGAATGCTTCGAGCTGACTGGGCAGCGGCGTCATGGTCGGCTAGATTACCGCCACGTTGGAACCGGGAACCAGAGCCATGCAGATCACGCTGGCCAAACAGGCCATCGATGTGGGCCTGTTCACCAATGCACCGGACGCCGTGCTGCGCTACTGGCAGCGGCAGGTGGGGGTACCCTTTGCGGAGCTTCTGCCCATCGGCAACGGCGTCCGCCAGCACCGGCACGCCATCGGCGAATCGGTGCTGAAGATCAACGACTGTCGCGACCCGCTGCCGCTGGCCGCCGCAGGCGGCATCCGCGCCCTGACCATCGCCGATCCGTCGCTGACGGAGCCCTGGCAGGGCACGGACCCGGACGACAACCTGGTGCAGCGCGTGCCGGCGGGTCACGACGGCGTCGAGCAGCTGCGCGTGGCGCTCACGGTCAGCGACCTGGCCAGTCACCAGCGCTTCTACGGCGAGGTCCTGGAGTTTCCGGCGCTGGACCCGGTGACCTTCCAGTGCGGGGTCAGTCAGATCCGGCTCACCGAGGGCGACGCGACCCGAGATCCGGAGCAGCGCGCCCAGGGCTACCGCTATCTGACCATTCAGGTCCGGGACGTAAACGGCTGTCACGCCGAAATCCTGCGCCGCGGCGGACGCGAAGGCCGCGCGCCGGTGACGCTCGGCAGCGTCGCCCGCATCTCCTTCGTGCGCGATCCCGACGGCAACTGGATCGAGGTGTCGCAGCGGAAATCCATCACCGGTTCGCTGGACTAGGCCCCAAACCACGGGGTACCTTTGCTGCGGCAGGCTCAATCAAGCGGAGTGATCCATGTTCTTCACGTTTCTCGTCGTTCTGGCCATCGCCTATCTGCTGTGGCGGGTCACCGATCAGCTGCCGGACCTGATTTTTCGCCTGAGCGAGATTCAACGCGACGTAGCCGAAATCCGACGGCGTCTGGCCGATGCCGAAGGCAGCAGCGCCGATACCGCGGAACCTGCGCCCGGAGCGGCCGGCAGCAGCAGCGGCCCGACGCCGTCGAGCGGCTCGTCCACCACCGGCAGCGGGCCAGAGGCCGGCTGACCACGAGCCTCCCCTGCCCCAGCGCTGCGCCGCCGCAACCATGAAGCACGCACCGGACTGGCGCATCTGGCTGGGCCTCGGCCTCACCGGCGCCTGGCTGATGCTCGGCGCCTTCTACATCAGCGCCATGATCGGCTGGGACCGGTTCGCGTTCCTGCCGGCCAACGACCTCGGCAGTTTTCTCGAAGGCGCGTTCGCACCGCTTGCGTTCCTGTGGCTGGTGATCGGGTACTTCCTGCAGAAAAAGGAGCTCGAGCAGAATACCGCAGCGCTCAAGGCCCAGGCCGACGAGATTCAGCGCACCGCGGAGCAGGCGGTCATTCAGTCCGAAAAGATGGCCGCCTCGGAGATGCACGCCCGCCTCGACACCTTTCTGCAGCTCAGCAATCACGTGCGCCGCTCGCTGGGGCTGATCGGCGGTTTTCTCTATCTGAGTTCCCAGGGCGGCGGCGCCGGCGGTCTCGTGCCGCCCGAGGAGATCGCGCGTCTGTTCACGCTGCAGTCCAACCAGGATCCCGAGGTGTTCTCGCGACGGCTGCTGGAAACACACGTGCAGATGGGCGATCCGGATGCGCAGTTCGCGCTGTTCTACGGCTCGCCTATCCGCGCCCGGCACAGCAACAATTTCATCTTCAACTTCGAGCGCCTGCTGCAGCGCTGCGAGGGCCTCGACGGTGACGGCATGCTGCGGGACGCGCTGCTCACCAGCGGTCACGGCCTGATCTACGGGATCATGAAACGCCATCAGAGCATCGCGCCGCCAGAGCTGGCCGACCCGAGCCATACCGGCACCTACGTCTCATTCTGACAGGGGAGACCGCCATGTCCGTCGACACCACCGCACAGCCGTCCGGCGTCCGCCGTTGCGCCGCAATCGCCGCGCTCTCGGCAGCGCTGGTGGTACTGCCGGTGCTTGCCGCCGAGCCCGATCCTTTCGCCGATGTGGTGGTAGCGCCGCATCGGGTGTCCGGTAGCCTGTACATGCTGACCGGCGCCGGGGGCAATATCGGTCTGTCCATCGGCAGCGACGGCACGCTGTTGATCGACGATCAGTACGCACCGCTGGCCGAGCGGATTCAGGCGGCCGTGGACGCCAGCGGCGGCGGCGCACCGAAGCTCGTGCTGAACACCCATTTCCACGGCGACCACACCGGCAGCAACCCGTTCTTCGGTCGCACCGGCACCATCATCGCGCACGACAACGTGCGCGCGCGGCTGCTCGACGAGGACGGCTTCGGAGCCGCCGGACTGCCGGTGGTGACCTACAGCGACCGGATCAGCGTGCACTTCAACGGCGACACCATCGACGTAATCCATCTGCCCGCTGGACACACCGATGGCGACAGCATCATCTGGTTTCGCGAGGCCAACGTGCTGCACATGGGCGACCTGTTCTTCAACGGGCAGTTTCCCTACATCGATACCGACTCGGGCGGGTCCGTGGCCGGCGTCATCGACAACATCGACACGGTGCTGAGCATGATTCCCGACGATATCGCCATCATCCCCGGCCATGGGCCACTGGCCCGCAAACCGGAGCTTGCCGCCACGCTGCAGATGCTGCGCGAGACCCGGGCGGCCGTGATCGGCGCGCTAGGCAGCGGTCGCAGCATCGACGAGATCGTGCGCGAGGGGCTGGATGCCCGCTGGGCAGCGTGGGGCGGCGGGTTCATCAACGAAGAGCGCTGGATCCGCATCCTCGCAACCAGCTTTGCCGGCTCGCCGGGTCGGGAAGGCTGAGCGTGGCCAGGCCCGATCCCGTCACGGCGCTGCGCGACGACCGCCGCAGCGCCCGCGAACGCAGCGATCCCTGCGCCAACCTGTGCACCGTCGCCTCGGTGGACGCCGAAGGTCACCCTCACGCCCGCACGCTGGTGCTGCGCGACCTCGGCCGGGAGCTCGCCGTGTTCGGCAACGCCACCAGTCCCAAGTGGTCGCAGATGCTGGGCGGCAGCAGCGTCGCCGTGGTGGTATGGCTGCCCAGCCTGAACCTGCAGTACCGTCTGCGCTGCACCACCACGGCCGTGGCGCGTGACATCGTTCACGAAAGCTGGCAGCTGCGTCCCGAGGTGCCAAAACGGCTGGACTGGTTCTACACCCACGTGCAGCCCCAGGGAACGCCGATGCAGGATCGTGAAACCCTGCTCGCGGCACTGGAGGCATTGCTGCTGCCGGACCCTCTGGTGGCACCGGACACGGCCGAAGGACGCTACCTGCGGCCGTTCGTCGTCGATCGCCTGGATCTCAACCAGCCCGACGGCGTGCACGACCGTCGCCACTTCGAACTGCGCGAGGGCATCTGGCAGGAAACGGTGCTGGTGCCCTGACCGGCATGGTGCGCATCGCCCTGCGCGGCGCTACACCGCGTCAGCGGTCACGATGCCCACGAGCGCCTCGAAGCAGGTGCGCTTGGCCACCGCCACGAAGCCTTCGATGAACGGCGCATCCCGCTGGTCTGCCCGTACCGCCGCATACAGCGTCGGCCAGACCCCCTCCTCGCCCAGCGAGCGGGTAATCAGGTAGTCGCGCGCCAGGTACTCGTGCAGAGCCCAGTTGGGCAGGCACGCCACGCCGCGACCGCTGGCTACCAGCTGCACCATCATGGTGGTGAGCTCGGCGTTGCGGACCCGGGCGGGCTCGACGCCGGCCGGGTCGAGAAAGCTCGTGAACACGTCCAGCCGGCTGCGATCCACCGGATAGCAGATCAGGGTTTCGCTCGCGAGGTCGCGCGGCTCGATCCAGGGCCTGGCTGCCAGTGGGTGATCGCGAGGCAACGCCAGCTGCGCCTCGTAGCTGAACAGCGGCAGGTAGGCGAGGCTCGGATCCTCCACCGGATCAGCGGTGATGACCAGATCCAGATCGCCCCGCGCCAGCGCGGGCAGCGGCGCGAAATGGAAGCCGCTGGCGATGTCCAGCTCCACCTCCGGCCAGCCTTCGCGATAGCTGTTGATGGCCGGCAGCAACCACTCGAAACAGCTGTGGCACTCGATCGCCATGAAGATCCGACCGGCCTCGCCACCGGCAAGACGCACCAGATCGTGCTCGGCGCCGTGCACCAGCGGCAACACCTCGTCTGCGAGCCGCAACAGGCGCTGCCCGGCACTGGTGAAGCGCACGGGGCGGGTCTTGCGGATGAACAGCGCACAGCCCAGGCGCGTCTCCAGCTCTTTGAGCTGGTGGGACAGCGCCGACTGAGTGAGGAACACGCGTTCGGCCGCCTCTACCAGACTGCCGGCATCACGCAGAGCCACCAGCGTTCGCAGATGTCGGAGTTCAAGATGAGACATGAATCATCCTCACTCAAATCGACTGTCGTGTGCAATATATTCATGATGCAGCCTGATGTCACCCGGTTGCGCCTATTCCTGCCCCGGCGCCCCGGTGTTACAAATCCGTCATCGGGAGAGAGAACTGTGTGTTGGTGCACGGGGCGAGCCAAAGTGGTTCGTTAAACTTGGTGCCAATCAGCGGAAAGCACCCATGTTCAACGCCAAGAGGGTACAAATCGACGGCTTCGTCGAGCACGCCGCACGCAGCTACCGTGAGGTCTTCCCGGGGCTGGCCGGCGAGCTGGAAGCCGCGCTCGAACGGGCAGCGCGTACCGCCCTCGGCACCCTGCTCAACTGCGACTGCCCGTACCACGACCTGGAGCACACGATTCTGGTCACCGACGCGGGCATGGACATCCTGCGCGGCCGCATGCAGAGCCGCGGCGACATTACACCGCGTGAATGGCTCCAGGCCATCACCGCGATGCTCTGTCACGATCTCGGCTACATGCGCGGCCTGCTGCGCGGCGACGGGGACGGCAGCTATATCGCCGACCGAAACGGTGGCCGCATCAGCCCCCCGCCGGGCACGACGGACGCATTCATGATGCCCTATCACGTCGACCGCAGCCGCTTGTTCGTGGTCGAGCGCTTCGCCGGCGACCGCGAAATCGAAGCATCCGTAGTAGCGAACCACATCGAGATGACGCGCTTTCCGGTTCCCGCGGAAAGCTTCTACCACCAGATCGACAGCATCGGCGCGCTGGTCCGGGCCGCCGACCTCATCGGGCAGATGGGCGACCCGTCCTATCCCATGAAGCACCCGCGCCTGTTCGCGGAGTTCAGTGAAACCGGCGAAGCGGCGCGCCTGGGCTACGATTCGGCGCTGGATCTGCGCAGGGATTTCCCGGAGTTCTTCTACACCCAGGTGTATCCCTATCTCGGACCCGCTCTCGACTATCTGCAGCGCACTCCGGAAGGGCGCCAGTGGATTGCCAGCCTGTTTCACCACGTGCATGCCACCAGGGATGCCGAGCACGGTGCCTGGCTGCCTGAGCGCAACCTCTACGACTTCGTCGACGGCGTCCCGCGCGGCGCCGAACCACGCCCTCACATCGCCGTCAGCAACAAGTAGTCAGGCAGCGGAAAACTCCCTAGAATTCAGGCCTTTGCCTGGATCTGACATGTCCGAACCGGCGTTTCGCAGCGACGCGACGCCCAGGCCCGGTCTGCGCATCGCGTTGCTTGGCTATCGCAGCAATCCCTACAGCGGCGGCCAGGGCGTGTACCTGAAGTATGTCTCCCGTGCCCTGGTGGATGCGGGGCACCGTGTCGACGTGATTTCCGGTGAGCCCTACCCCGAGCTCGATACGCGGGTACGGCTGATCAAGCTGCCGGGGCTCAACCTGTATGCGGCCGACAACCATGTCACCGCGCTGCGCCCCCGCCACCTGCTGTCGCCCACGGATTTCTTCGAATGGTGGTCGATGCTCACCGGCGGCTTCCCCGAGCCGTACACGTTCGGTCGCCGGCTCGCCCGCTCGAGCCGCGCGCTCAGGCTCGGTGAATACGACGTCATCCACGACAACCAGAGCCTTTCCTACGGCGTGCTGTCGCTGCAGCAGCGCCTGCCGCTGGTGACCACGATCCATCACCCCATAACCTGGGATCGCGACATCGCGCTGGCCCATGCCGGAACCTGGCAGCAGCGGCTGCTGATCCGCCGCTGGCACAACTTTCTCAACATGCAGACCCGGGTGGCGCGCCGTCTTCGCCACATCGTGACGGTGAGCGAGCGGTCACGACGTGACATTGCCAGCGCCTTCGGCATCCCGGAGGAACGGATACGCGTGATCCACAACGGCATCGACACCGAGACGTTCCGCCCGCTGCCCGGCCTGCGTCGCGACGATCTGCACCTGATCACCACCGCCAGCGCCGACCAGCCGCTGAAAGGAACCCAGCACCTGATACCGGCGTTCGCGGCTCTGTGCCATCGCTACCCGGCGCTGCGTCTGACGTTCGTCGGCCGCCCCAGACCCGGCGGCACCACCGAAGCGCTGATCGACCGGCACGGCGTGCGCCCGCGCATCCGCTTCGTGCACGGCATCAGCGCCGACCAGATGCGCGAGCTGTACGCCACCGCCACCGTGGCCGTGGTGCCGTCGGAATACGAAGGCTTCGGCCTGCCTGCCGGCGAGGCGATGGCCTGCGGCACGCCCGTGGTGAGCAGCGACGGGGGCGCGCTGCCGGAGGTAGTCGGCGACGCCGGCCTGATCGTGCCTGCCAGGGACCCGATGGCCCTGGCGAACGCCATCGCAACGCTGCTGGACGACGAGGCGCGCCGCCGCGAGCTGGGCGAGCGCGGCCGCAGCCGGATTCTGAGACAGTTTGCCTGGTCCCGCGCCGCCGAGGCCCTGACCAGCTTGTACACCGAGGTGCGCCGGTGAGCCTGACCACGGTGGATTTCGAGCGCATCGACCTCGAACCCGGTGACCGGGTGCTGGATCTCGGCTGCGGCGAAGGACGTCACGCCATCACCGCCTACCTGGAGGCGCCGGTGCAGGTGCTGGGCATCGATCTCTCCGCCCCGGATCTGGCCACCGCCGTCGAGCGTGCGGCGCAGTTTCTGCGCCACGACGACGACCGTCAGCTGAGCTGGATCCGGGCTTCCGGCCTGCAACTGCCGTTCGCGGACGCCAGCTTCGACAAGGTGATCTGCGCCGAGGTGCTCGAGCACGTCCCGGACTACCCGGGCGTGCTGAAGGAAATCCGGCGGGTGCTCAAACCCGGGGGGCTGCTGGCGGTCAGCGTGCCCCGCTTCGGGCCCGAGTGGCTGTGCTGGCGACTGTCGCGCGCCTATCACGAGGTGGAAGGCGGACACATCCGGATCTTCCGCAGCTCGCAGCTGCGCGACGCCATTGAGCGCCAGGGCTTCCACTGTTTTCACCGCCATTGGGCCCACGGGCTGCACTCACCATACTGGTGGCTGCGCTGTCTGTTCTGGTCCCGGGGCGCGAGCGCCTGGCCTGTGCGCACCTACCACCGCCTGCTGGTGTGGGATCTGATGCACAAACCGCGGCTCACGCGGGTGCTGGACGCGTTGCTCAATCCCGTCATCGGCAAGAGCCTGGTGCTCTACGCCAGGCGCCAACCCGCCCCGTCCACCGAACAAGGAACGCCATGACACCTGAGAACCTGCTGCACAGCACCGCGTGCTACATCGCCAGCGTGCAGCTGCCCAACGGGGCCATTCCCTGGTTTCCAGGCGGCACGCTGGACCCCTGGGACCACGTCGAGGCGGCTATGGGACTGTCGGTGGCCGGACGTCTCGATGCGGCGGCGGCCGCGTATCGCTGGCTGGCCGAGCGGCAGCGCCCGGACGGTGCCTGGCTGGCAGCCTATGACGGAGACCAGGTCGTCGACGGCACCCGGGCGGAGAGCAACTTCGTCGCCTACGTGGCCACCGGCGTCTGGCACCACTACCGTATCTCCGGTGACCGAAGGTTTCTGGCCGAGCTCTGGCCCACGGTAAGCCGGGCGATGGAATTCGTGCTGTCGCTGCAGGCACCGAGCGGCGAGATCTACTGGGCGCTGGACACCCGCACGGGAATCAACAAGGACGCGCTGGTGACCGGCTGCAGTTCCATCTACAAGAGCCTCGAGTGCGCCATCAACTGCGCGCACGTGCTGGGCGAGGACAGCGGCCGCTGGCGCGCCGCCCGGAGCGCGCTGGGCACGGCCCTGCGGGAACGCCCGGAGCGTTTCGACCGAACCTGGGACAGCAAGAGCCGCTATTCCATGGACTGGTTCTACCCGGTGCTCGCCGGCGTCGTCGACGGCAGCGCCGCGCGCACGCGGCTGGCGGAAAAGTGGCAGGCGTTCGTGGTACCCGGTCTGGGTTGCCGCTGCGTCGCGGATCAGGACTGGGTGACCATCGCCGAATCCTGCGAGCTCACCCTGGCCTGTCTCGCCGCGGGCACCCGCCAGCGCGGCGTGGAGTTGTTTCGTGATCTGGCCAGATACCAGGTCGAGGACGGCTCCTGGTGGACCGGACACGCGTTTGCCGACGACGTGATGTGGCCCGACGAACGGCCCACCTGGACCGCGGGCGCGGTGCTGCTGGCGTTGGACGCGCTGGCCGGGATGACGGCCGCGAGCCAGCTGTTTCTGCGCGTGGAGCTACCCGACGCGACGCAGCACGCCGAGCGTGCGCGTCGTCTCGAGCGCCTCAAATAAACCGGACGCCAGAGCCAGCTGGTAGATCTGCCAGGGTGCCTGGCCGCCCTCGGCAGGATCCGGGAACAGATCGTGGATCGCCAGCAGCCCGCCGACCTGCACCTGAGGCGCCCACGCCCGGTAGTCGGTGCGCGCCGCACTGAAGCTGTGCCCGCCGTCGATGAACACCAGCGCCAGGGGCGTGCGCCAGTGCCGGGCCGCCACCGCCGACGACGCCACGATGGGCACGACGGTGTCCTCCAGCCCGGCCCGCGCCAGCGTGCGGCGCAGGGCCGGCAGCGAATCCATGCGCCCGAGCTCCGCGTCCAGCAACTCCGAATCATGATATGCCTCGCCGGGCTGATGCTCCTCCGAGCCCCGGTGATGGTCCACGGCGTACAGCAGCTCGCCCCGCGCCCGGCACGCGGCGCCGAGATAGAGAGTCGACTTGCCGCAGTAGCTGCCCACCTCGAGACAGGGCCCGTGCCGCGCTGCTTCGAGCGCCAGCTGGTACAGGCGCGCGCCTTCGTCGAGATCGAGAAAGCCCTTGATCTGCGCAGGGTCCAGCGGCAGCGGGGGTGCTTCAGCCATATCCTTCAGCCAAATCCTTCAGCCAAATCCTTCAGCCATATCAGAGCCGCTCCACCAGAAACAGCACCACCACGAACGCCGGCGGCAGCAGCGCCCCAACGTAGGCCAACAGGTTGAGCACGTCGTTGCGCTCCGGCTCCTCAGCCAGCGCCAGACGTGGCCCGAGCAGCAGCCACAGACCGCCGCCGGCAACGAACGCCAGAATCAGCGTCAGCACCACCGCAGCCACTACCGCTCCCCCGGCACGCCCGGCGCAGCTGCGTTTCTGCCTGGCCCGTGATCTCTCGTCATGATCGGCGTCACCGGTCCGAACCCGCGATGGAGCGGCGTCGATTCGTATCTATACTGAAAACAGAGCAAGTCGCGAGTGTACCCATGGCCCTCTCGGACAGCCATCGCCAGCTGCTGGTACGTTGCCGGATGCGCAATCGGGACGGCGAGACCAGCGTGCGCTTCGTCGAGCAGAGTCTGTTCCGCCTGTGGCAGTACATGATGGCTAACAAGCACGCGCTGGTGGTCACCCAGGTGGACCTGTGCCTGTGGCTGCCCGCGGAGGAATGGCGGGCTCAGCAGGCGCTGTTCGAGCACGTCGGGCCCGAGCAGCAGGTGCAGCGCATCTGCCTGGCGGTGTTCGATCCGGTCACGGGGTTGTGCAGCACCCTGCAGCGCTTCGTCGCCGCGGAGGACGTGGAGCGCGTGAAGGGACTGCTGCTCGATCGCATTCCTCTGGAAACCCGTCAGGGTGACGATTTCGCCATGGAAGTGGAGCACGGCATCGCCGTGCTGCGCGGCGAGGCCGCCGAGCTGGCAACGCTGGGTTACGCGCTCGACGGCAGCACGCCGCGCCCCTAGGGCGTCATACCTGATTGAGCTGCAGCATGCCGCGCGGCTTGGCGCCGGTGAGATCGGAGATCTCGCCATAGTGCGCGGCCACGTCTTCCACCGTAGCGTCCGCACCCAGATCGACGCCCTGGTTCTCGACCACGCAGGCAATGGAGAAACGCCCGCCCTGCGCCTGAATGATCACGCCGTTGGGCGCATCGTCCGTGCACAGATACACCACTGCCGGCGTCACCAGTTCCGGACCCAGCGCCTTCTGCGCCTGCTCGGGGATCAGGTCGGCGGTCATGCGGGTCGCGGCCACCGGAGCGATCGCGTTGGTGTGGATGTTGTTTTTGGCGCCCTCGATCTTGAGCGTGTTCATGAAGCCCACCAGACCGAGCTTGGCAGCCCCGTAGTTGGTCTGCCCGAAGTTGCCGTACAGCCCTGACGGCGAGGTCGTCATGACGATGCGGCCGTAGTTCTGCTCGCGCATGATCGGCCAGACCTCCTTGGTGACGTTGACCGAGCCCATCAGGTGCACGTCGAGCACCAGCTGGAAATCGTCCAGCTCCATCTTGGAAAACGACTTGTCGCGCAGAATGCCCGCATTGTTGATGAGCACGTCCACCCGCCCCCAGGCATTCATGGCGTCTTTCACCATGCTCCTGGCGCCCAGGCGATCGGACACCGAACCGCCATTGGCGATGGCCTCGCCACCGGCGGCCTTGATCTCCTCGACCACCGCCATGGCGGCATCGGAAGAGCCGCCGGTGCCGTCCATCGCTCCGCCCAGGTCGTTGACCACGACGCGGGCGCCGCGCTTCGCCAGCTCCAGGGCATGACAGCGGCCGAGGCCGCCGCCGGCACCAGTGACGATGGCGACTTTTCCTTCGAACGAATAGCTCATGGGTCGATTTCCCCCTGCTGTTGGCAAAGCCGCGAATTCTAACAGAGGCTGCGGGTGGACGGTCGCCCCCGGCGCGCGGCGCCGCAACCTGCCGCCCGCCCGGCGCGCCGGCGGTCGGCAGCCGGGGCGCTACGGTCGGATGCCGAACCGCACCGGAGCGGTGAGCGTTTCCAGCAGCGGCTGGATCCAGTCGATCCACTGGCACAGATACGGACGCGTTTCGCGCGGATCGATGAGTTCGTGCACGGCGAAGCTCTCGGCGCGCGGGAACGGTGAACGGCTCGCGCGCAGACGCTCCTCGAGCTCCCTGCGCTTGGCCTCGGGGTCCTCGGCCGACGCGATCTCGCGCCGGTACACCACCGCCACGCCGCCCTCGAGCGGCAGCGCACCGGTCTCCACCGACGGCCAGGACAGCACGTACGCGTCGCTCCCGTAGTGCGCGGCCGTGGCCACGCCGAAGCCCTTGTGCACCTGAATCGATGCCCAGGGTACCGTGGCCTGCACGGCCGCCGCGACGGCCGCCATGCCGTAGCGGATCGTACCGGCCCGCTCCACCTCCGGCCCGATCATGAAGCCCGGCTGATCGACGAAGTTCACGATGGGCAGGTGGAAGGTGTCGCACAGCTCGACGAAGCGCCGGTACTTCTGCGCGGCTTCGGCGGTCATGGCGCCGGCGTAGTGGCGACAGTCGTTGGCCAGGATGCCCACCGGCTGACCATCCAGCCGCGCAAGCGCGCAGATCTGGCTCGGTCCGTAGCTGGCACCCATTTCGAACAGCGAGTCGCGGTCGACGATCATGGCCACGATCGCGCGCATGTCGAACGGCGCATTGGCGTCGCGCGGAACGGCGCTCAGCAGCTCCTGCTCCATGCGCTCGGGGTCATCGTCGCTGGCCACGCGCGGCGCTCGCTGCCAGACGTTGGCGGGCAGATAGCCGAGAAACCGGCGGATCTGCCGGAAGGCGTCGTACTCGTCCTCCGCCAGGTTGTCCACCACACCGGAGTAGGCGTGCACCTGCGCGCCGCCCAGCTCGTCCTTGGACAGACGCACACCGAGCGCCCGTTCCACCAGCGCCGGCCCGCCAATCAGCACCTGGGCCGTATGCCGGGTCATCACCGAAAAATGCGACGCGACCAGGCGGCCGGCCGGAAATCCGGCAACGGCGCCGAGCGCCGCCGAGGCGATGGGCACCTGAGTCATGGCGTCGGCGATGATGCGGAAGCGTGGCTCGGCGTAAACCGGCTCACCGACGGTCCCGCCCTTGCGTGCAGAGCCGCGCACGCTGCCGCCACCGCCCTCGAGCAGGCGCACCAGCGGCACGCGGAAGCGGGCCGCCAGATGCTCCGCATAGACGCTCTTGCGCAGACCCGCCGCGTTCGGCGAGCCGCCCTTGAGGGTGAAGTCCTCGCCGCCCACCACCGCGCGCCGGCCGTCGATACGGCCGAACCCGACCACGTAGTTGGCCGGCACGAAACCGAGCAGCTCGTCGCTGTCGTCGTATTCGGGCAGGGCGGTGGCCCTGCCCTGCTCCTGAAAGCTGCCGGGATCGAGCAGCGCGTCGATGCGCTCGCGGATGGTCAGGCGACCCTGGGCATGCTGGCGGGCGATGCCGTCCTTGCCACCCTGCTGCTGCGCCAGCTGGCGCCGGCGCTCGATCTCGCGGACCTCCCGTTCCCAGCTCATGGGTCGGTCAGCCGTCCGTGAACCTGGGCGCCCGATTCTCGAAATTGGCCTTGATGGCTTCCACCTGATTGGGAGAGCCGATCAGCTCGGTCTGCAGCTTCGACTCGAGCTCGAGACCGGTGCGCTCATCGGCGCGCCAGCTGGTCTCGTAGAGCCGCTTGCCGGCCCGCACCGCATCCGGCGACTTGCCTGCAATCTCTTCCGCCAGGCTCATGGCCGCGGCCAGCGGATCGTCCGCCAAGTGGGTGACCAGCCCCAGCTCGTGGGCTTCCACGCCGGACAGGATCCGGCCCGTGAACGTCAGCTCCTTGGCAACGTCCAGGGGCACCAGATCGCGCAGCGTCTGGGTGATGCTCATGTCTGGAATCAGACCCCACTTGATCTCCATGACGGACATCTTGGCGTCCGGCGCGGCGAACCGGATGTCCGCGCCGAGCGCGATCTGGCAGCCACCGCCATAGGCAACGCCGTGAATCGCCGCGATCACCGGAACGGGCAGTCGTTTCCACACGTATGCGGGACGCTGCGCGTGATTCTCGGGACGCTCGTCGCGCTGGAGCAGCGTGCCGGTGGCCGAGGATCCATCCCGGTCGGCGCCGCCGGACGCGCGTCCGGCCATGCCCTGGAAGCTGCCCATGTCGAGCCCGGCGCAGAAGCCGCGGCCGTTCCCCGACAGCACCACCACGCGCACGTCGCTGGCTGACGCCAGCGACTCGCCGGCCTCGATGATGGCCTTGAACATGTCCGGGCTCAGGGCGTTGTATTTGTCGACGCGGTTGAGGCGCACGTCGGCGATGCCGTTGCGCTTTTCGATGGTTACCAGATCGGTCATGTTCCTGTACTCCCCGGATTCGATACGCCAGGTAGATTGCCCGGCAAGCCATACGCTAAGTTACCATGGCCCGCCGGCCATTGCGCCACGCCCGGCGGCGCGGGCGGCGGGCGCGGCCAAGCTCCCGCTCAGGTATCGAGCACCACCAGCACGTCACCCTCGTCCACGGCGTCTTCCGGCGCCACCCTGAGCTCCACGACGCGGCCCGCTGCAGGCGCCTCGACCGGGATCTCCATCTTCATGGATTCGAGAATGATCAGAACGTCGCCGGCAGCGACCTGCTGACCCTCGGCCACCTCCACCTTCCAGACGTTGCCCTGAACTTCGCTCTCCACCTCGATCATGTCGCCTCCCTCGGCCCCTGTGTGCGTTTCACCAGCGATGCGAATACAGATACCCCGTATCGATCCGGCCGGCGAGAAAATCGTCATCCTGCAGCACCGCTCTCAACAGCGCCATATTGGTGTCGACCCCGAGCACCTCGAAACCCTTGAGCGCCACCAGCACGCGACCGATGGCCTGCTCGCGCGACCCGCCGAAGCCGATCACCTTGGCCAGCAGCGGATCGTAGTAGGGCGTCACCGTCTGCCCTTCGGCATAGCCCGTGTCGACGCGCACGCCATGCATCACGGGTGGCCGGAATCGCGTCAGGCGGCCGCAGGAAGGCAACGCGGTACGCGGGTGCTCTGCGTACACGCGAACTTCCAGCGCGTGGCCCTGCAGCTGCGGTCGCGCGGGCAGCGCGCCGCCGGCCGCCAGGCTGATCTGGGTCGCCACCAGATCCAGGCCCGTCACGGCCTCGGTGACGCCGTGCTCCACCTGTACGCGGGTGTTCATCTCGAGAAAACCGTACCGGCCATCTCCGGCACGCAGCGTCTCCACGGTGCCGACGTTGTCGTAGCCGAGCTCGCCCGTGATGCGCTCCGCCTGCATCGCTAGCGCGTCCAGGGCATCACGCTCGAGCCCCGGCGCCGGGCTCTCCTCCACCACCTTCGGGTGCCGCAGCTGCAGCGAGCATGCCCGCTCGTAGAGGTGCACGGCACCGCCCGCGCCGTCGCCGAGCACCTGGATCTCCACGTGTCGGGGCGCCATGCAGAAGGTTTCCAGGAACAGCCGCGGATCTGCGAACGCCGCGTCGGCCAGACGCGCGCAGCGCTCGAAGGCGGCCGCCAGATCGGCGTCGTCGCGCAAGACCTGCATGCCGATGCCGCCGCCGCCGCCAACCGGCTTGAGCATCAGCGGATAGCCTGCCTCGGCGGCGAAGTCCCGGGCCTCGCGCAGCGATTCGAGCGCCCCGCTGCCGGCGAACACCGGAAAGCCGCGCTCGGCCATCAGCGCGCGCGCCGCCACCTTGTCACCCATGCGCTCGAGCCAATGCGGCGCCGGGCCGATGAAGTGCGCGCCGGCATCCGCAACCGCACGGGCGAAGCCCGCGCTCTCGCTCAGAAACCCGTAGCCCGGATGCACCGCGTCGGCGCCGCTCTCGGCGAGACGCCCCAGCAACGCCGGCATGTTCAGATAGCTGTCGGCCGCTTTCACGCCTGGCAGCGGGAGCGCCCGGGTGGCCTCCGCCAGATAGGGCGCATCAGCGTCCGCCTCGGAATACAGAGCCACGCTTTCCACGCCCAGGGCGTTGCAGGCCTGAATGACGCGACGCGCGATGGCGCCCCTGTTGGCGATCAGAACGCGGTGGAACACGCGCTCACGGCCCCCGCGGCCCGCCCGCCGGGCGCAGGTAGGCGGCATATTCGTGCCAGGCCGCAACCAGCCCCGGGACGTACCCGGAATCGCCGGGAGTCTGCAGCACATCCAGCACGGCCGCCACGGTAGCGGCGTCGAAGCGGGTAGCAAACATGTCGGTCTCCGGTCCGCCCCGGTGATCCGCCGGCTTGGCCAGCGGCGGCGCCGCCAGCGCGCCGCGCAGATCCGCCAAGGGTGCCCGGGCGAGCCTGCCCGAGCACAGTCGCAGCGTGGTTTCCAGCAGATGCCGGCTGCACACGCTGGGCGTGTCGCAGAGCGCTTTGTAGCGATCCCAGTGCACGGTTCCCCTCGTGCCCACGACCCGGGCCGTCAAGGCAGATGCAATGCCTGACCGGTGAGCCGCTCGTAGGCTTCCACGTAGCGGGCGATGCTGCGGGCCACCACTTCGTCCGGCAGCGCCGGCCCCGGCGGGGTCTTGTCCCATCTGCCGGCCGTCACCAGCGTTTCGAGATAGTTGCGCACGATCTGCTTGTCGAAGCTCGGCTGTTCGCCACCCGGCTGCCACTCGTCCGCGGGCCAGAAGCGCGAGCTGTCCGGCGTGAAGATCTCGTCGATCAGAATCGGGGTGGTCTGCCCCGGCAGCTGCCCGAACTCGAACTTGGTGTCTGCCAGAATGATGCCGCGCTCGAGCGCGTAGTCGCGCGCCTTGCGATACAGGCCCAGCGTGGTGTCACGCAGCCACTCCATCAGCTCGAGCCCCACCAGCGACACGCCTTCGTCGAAGCTGATGTTCTCGTCGTGGCCCGTTTCGGCCTTGGTGGATGGCGTGAACAGCGGTTGCTCGAGCCGATCGCTGTTGCGCAGCCCCTGCGGCAGCTTGATGCCGCACACCGCGCCCGTGCGCTGATAGTCCTTCCAGCCGCTGCCGGTGATGTAGCCGCGCGCGATGCACTCGATCGGTACCACCCGGGTCTTGCGGCACAGCATCATGCGGCCTTCGAGCTGGGCACGTTCGGCCGCGCTGAGTCCAGGCACATCCGCCGGGTCGGTGGACAGCAGATGATGTTCCACGACGCCCGCAAAGTACTCGAACCAGAACTTGGAGATCTGTGTGAGCACGATGCCCTTGCCCGGCAGACCGTTGGCCATCACCACGTCGAACGCGCTGATGCGATCGGTGGCAACGATGAGCAGCGCCTCCTCGCCGTTGGCCAGGGTGACGTCGTAGAGATCGCGCACCTTGCCGCTGCGTCGATTGGGCAGATTGAGGTGTGTTTCCAGAATCGCGTCGGTCATGTGTCCTTCCGTCGTTCGAGCAGATCAGCTGGCGGTATTGCCGCCGTCCACCATGTTTACCGAACCGGTCACCCAGGAGCTGTCGTCGCTGGCGAGGAACAGCATCACCCGGGCGATCTCCTCAGGGGTGCCATAGCGCTGCAGCGGTATCCGGGAGGTGATCATGGTCTTGGCATCGCCGGCAGCACCAGGGGCCAGACCTTCCTCGAGGCTGCGCATCATCCGGGTCTCCACCGGCGACGGGTTCACCGTGTTGACGCGGATGTTGGCCGCAGCGCCTTCCAGCGCCGCAGACCGCATCAGCCCGATCACCGCATGCTTGCTGGTGACATAAGCCGAGATGCCGGGGGAGCCGCCGACGCCCGCCACCGACGAAGTGATCACGATGCTGCCGCCCCCCCGCGCCTGCATGGCCGGAAAAGCATGCTTCAGGCCGAGGAACACCCCTTTGACATTGACGTTCATCACCTGGTCGAAGCGCGCCTCGTCGTATTCGGTGATGGGGGTGACGTCGCCTTCGATCCCGGCGTTGGCAAGGAACACGTCCACGCCGCCGTAGCGCTCGCTGGCGCAGGCGAACATGGCCGCGTTGTCATCGGAGCGGGTGACGTCACCGACGAAGTAGCTGACGCGATTGCTGCCGATCTCCTTGACCGCTGCCTGCAGCTGGGCCTCGTCGAGGTCCACCAGCAGCACATCGGCACCCTCGGCCGCAAACAGCGCACCCGCCGCGCGGCCAATGCCCCCGGCGCCGCCGGTGATGACGGCGACCTTTCCCTTCAATCGATCCATGTGTGTCTCCGAGTCTGTGTTCGGACGGCCGCTGCCCGCGCAGCGACCGCCACCGTCAACTGCAGGTGGCCAGCGCCTGTTCGAGATCCCCGATGAGGTCTTCCGGCTCCTCGATGCCCACCGAGATGCGGATCAGCGAGTCGGCAATGCCCATGCTCGCGCGCCGCTCGGCGCCCATCTCGAAATAGATCGTATGCGCCACCGGAATTGCCAGCGTGCGGTTGTCCCCCAGGTTGCTGGACTTCACTATGATATCCAGCGCATTGAGGAACGCCCAGATATCCAGTGAGTCGTCGAGCTCAAAGCTGAGCAGCGCGCCGGGGTGTCGGAACAGCGCCCGGGCACGGGCATGCTCGGGATGGCTCTCGAGCCCCGGATAGTAAACCCTCTGCACCCGCGGGTGCGCCTCGAGGTAGCGGGCCATCGCCAGGGTGTTGGCGCACTGGCGCTCCATGCGCAGTGCCAGCGTCTCGGCACCCACGGCGATGTGATGAGCCGCCTCAGGCGCCAGGGCAGCGCCGAAGTCGCGCAGGCCCTTCTTCCTGATCTGGGTGATCGCCCAGCTCTGCGGCGAGCCCTTGCGGTAGGTATCGTAGATGTTGTCGAACGCCGACCAGTCGTAGCTGCCCGTTTCGGTCACCGCACCGCCCAGAGCGTTGCCATGGCCGCCGATGTACTTGGTCAGGCTGTTGATCACCAGACTCGCGCCCACGGCTTTCGGCTGAAAGAGGTAGGGCGACGTCATGGTGTTGTCCACCACATAGACGAGACCGCGCCGTCGGCACAGCTCGCCGAGCTCGGCGAGCGCCGCCACCTGGGTGCGCGGGTTGGCAATGGTCTCCACGAACACCAGCCGGGTGCGCTCGTTGATGGCCTCGGCCACAGCATCGGCGCGGGTGGCGTCGACGAAGCTGACGTCGACGCCGTGCGCCGCAAAACTCTGAAACAGGCTGTTGCTATTGCCGAACAGAAACGCGCTGGATACGAAGTGGTCGCCGCTGCGCAGCAGCGCGAACAGCATCGTGCCGATGGCCGCCATGCCGGTACCGAAACACACGGTCTGCAGCCCGTCTTCCATGCGGCTGATCTTGCTCTGCAGCGCCTCGACGGTGGGATTGACCTGCCTGCCGTAGCTGTAGCCGGGGCGCGTGCCCTGAAAGACGCCTGCCAGATCACGGGCATCTTCGTAGCCGTAGGCAACGGTGGCGTGAATCGGCTTGTGCAGCGAGCCGTGCTCGATGACGTCCTGCCGGTCGCTGTGCACGACCCTGGTGGTGAAGCCCTTCATCGGCAACCTCAGCCGACCGGCTGTTCCTGCTCTGCCGCGAGGAGCACCGCAAACGGGTTTTCGCGCAGCAGCGCCGTGATCTCCGCCGCCGGCACCGCGGCGCTGAAAAAGTGGCCCTGCACCTCGCCGCAGCCATGACTGCGCAGGTAGCGGAGCTGGGTGCGGTTTTCCACGCCTTCGGCGATCACCCGCAGCTTGAGCCCGCGGGCCATGGCCACGATGGCATCGATGATGCTGGCATCGCCGTTGTCGCCGCGGATGTCACTGACGAAGGATCTGTCCACTTTGAGGGTGTGAATGGGGAACTGCTGCAGGTAGCTGAGCGAGGAGTATCCCGTACCGAAATCGTCGATTGCAATCTGCAGACCCTGCCGGCGCAGCTCGCGCAGCTTCGGGATGATCAGCTCCATGTCCTGCATGAGCGTGTTCTCGGTGATCTCGAGCTTTACGTCCCGCGGTGCCAGGCCGGCGGCCGTGACGCTGCCGACGAAGCGGTCGACGAAGCGATCCTGCTCGAGCTGCCGGGCGGACAGGTTCACGGACAGCGACAGTTCGGAATGACCAAGCTCGCGCCAGCGCGCCAGGTCGGCGAACGCCTGGCGCTGCACGAACTCGTCGAGCTGCAGGACCAGCCCGGTTTCCTCCGCCAGCTCGAGAAACTGCCCGGGTTCCAGCAGCCCCTGGTGCGGGTGCTGCCAGCGGACCAGCGCTTCCACACCGACGATGCGCCCGTCATCGGCCATCACCTGCGGCTGGTAGTGCACGCGCAGCTCGCCCTGCGCCAGCGCGTTGCGCAGCTCGCGCTCCAGGGACAGCCGGGTGGAATAACGGTGGTTCATCTCGTCGGAGAAGAACTGGTAGCTGTTCTTGCTCTTGCCCTTCACCTGGTACATGGCGATGTCGGCGTTCTGAATCAGCGTCTCGCCGTTGTCGCCCGCCTCGGGGTACATGGCGATGCCGATGCTGGCACCGACGAACAGCTCGTGGCCGTCGATCACGAACGGCGCGTTGAGCCGATCGAGGATCTTCGTGGCGATCACCACCACGTCATCGCGCGTGCGCACTTCCGGCAGCAGCAGGGTGAATTCGTCGCCGCCGAAGCGCGACAGCGTGTCGCCGCTGCGCAGACAGCTCTGCAGGCGATTGGCCACCGCCTTGAGCAGGCGATCACCCATGGAGTGACCCAGGGTGTCGTTGACCACCTTGAAGCGGTCGAGATCCAGAAACATCACCGCCAGCTTGCGCCGGTTGCGGCGCGCCTGGACGATGGCCAGCGACAACCGGTCTTTGAGCAGCGCCCGGTTGGGCAGGTGCGTGAGCAGATCGTGGTACGCCTGAAAGTTGATGACCTGCTCGGCTTCCTTGCGCGCGCTGATGTCGCGCGCGGTGCCGTAGGTGCCGAGAAAGGTGCGGCGATTGCGCTCCTTCGGATTCGAGTACATGCCCTGCGCGGTCACCTCCATCCACACCTCCTGGGAATGGAACAGTCGTGGGCCGCGCCGGTGCAGGCGGCTCTTCATGCGCAGCTCGACGTTGCTGGCCGCGCGGCTGCCCGTCCGCCGCTCGTTGAACACCTGCCGCGCCTGCTCGAGGCTGTCATCCTCGATGATCTCGGAGTAGTGGCGGCCGATCAGGTCGTCCTTGCGGTAGCCGAGCAGCTGTTCCACGCGATCGTTGAGAAAGGTGAAACAGCCGTTGCGGTCGAGCATGTACACCAGGTCCGGGGAGCTGTTGACGATGAACCGGTGCAGCGCCTCGGACTCGCGCAGCTGTGCTTCCATCGACCGGTTCTCGATCTCCAGCTGGCGCTGGCGCAGCGCCGTTTCCATGGTGGAGATCAGCTCTCCGGCTTCGTAGGGCTTTTTGATGAAGTCGAAGGCACCGCAATGCAGCGCGTGCTTGACGCCGCTGAAGCTCGAGTCGCCGCTCACCACGATGATCTTGGCTTCGAGACCTTGTCTGGCCGCGAAATCGAGCACGTCGTGGCCGCTGACGCCGGGCATGATCAGATCCAGCAGCACGACGTCGTAGGGGCGGCGCCCAAGGGCCTCGAGCGCTTCCTGACCGCCCAGGGCTTTGTCCGGCTGATAGCCGTGCAGGGAAACCAGCTGATGCAGGCTGTTGAGCAGCTCCGGCTTGTCGTCCACGAGCAGCACGGCCGCATCTGTCAGCGGTCGGCGCTGGCCGTCGCTGGTACGTTCCAGGCCGGTCCGCGGAGCGGAGGCCGGATCGTTGATGGTCTGTGCTGCGCCGCCGTCGGCCATATAGTCCCTGCGCGCAGAGTTCGCGCGGAATCCCCCAGGTGACTCGATTGTGACCGTTTTTCTCCCCGCAGCCTAGGCGAGCACTGCGAGTGGCTGTCAGTAAATTCGACACCCACAGCCGCACACCGGGGTTACCGGAAGGCCGCACACGCAAAAAACCCCGAGTGCCACTGCCGTTGCGCGCGCCGCGGCAGGCTCAGTCGCCGGGCGCGGCGGGCGCAGCCGGCAGGAAGGGCCGCGGCCAGAGCTCGAACACCCGGGACAGTGCCGACAGCGCCAGCGCGTGCCGGATCTCGCCGCGCTGCACCGCCGCGCTGAGCTCGGCTTCGGACATGAGGCTGACCTCGATGGCCTCGCCCGCGGACAGCTGCTGATCGTGGGTTCGCCGCACACCGGTAGCGAGAAAATGGTGGCACAGGTGATCGTGAAAGGCCGGGTTGGGCTCCACGGCACCGAGGTACTGCCAGGTTCCGCCGCTGTAGCCGGTCTCCTCCAGCAGCTCACGTCTGGCTGCGGCCAGCGGCTCCTCGCCCGGATCGACCATGCCGCCGGGCGTCTCCAGCGTGGCGTAGCCGACGCCGAAGCGGTACTGGCGCACCATCACCGAACGGCCATCGTCCGTGAGCGCTACCATGTTCACCCAGTCCACCGACTCGAGCACCAGCCGGCGCAGCACCTCGCCGCTGCGCGGGTGGCGCAGATTGTCGAAGCGGCTGCGGAACAGAATCAGATCGGGCCCGTACTCGTGACCCAGCCGCTGCCAGAGCAGATCATCACTCATAGCCGGTAAGCTCCATGTAGCCGACGCCGGCCGCGTGTCCGGCAGCGTCGAGCACGCGCACCGCGCCCTCCCAGTAGGTGAACAGGGTGTCCATGCGCTGGTCGTCCAGCATGGCCTCCACCCGCAGCTCCCGACGACCGCTCGGCAGCACGACGCTGAGCTGCCAGGCGACCGGCCAGCACACGCCCTGTCGGTCGCGCCAGCAGCGCTCCGGACGCAGTGTAAACGCATCCCGCCCGAGCAGCAGGCTGCGTCCGTCCGCAGCCACCCAGGACCCCTGATCGAACGGATCACGCCTGCCATCGCTGCGACGCAGTCGATACAGCATCAGCTCTTCGTTGCCGTCGAGCTGCAGACCGAACCAGTCCCAGCCGACCTGACCCTGCGCGAGCACGCTCGTGCTCCACTCCCGATCGAGCCACGCGCTGCCGTTAACCGCGACGCGGCGCCCGTCCACACGCAACTCTCCGCGGGCATCCAGGCGCGGCAGCGAGTAGTAGTAGGAGGCCTGTCCGGGACCTTTGGTACTGAGACCTGACTGGCCCTGGAGCACCACCGGCTTCAGCGGATCGAGTTCGAGCTGCACGGCAAAGGCGTCGCTGGACGCGGCCAGACGCAGCGGCGCGAACGCGTTGCCCGCGGACTCCAGCGACCAGCCGTCCACCCACACGCGAAACGGCTGCGCGCGCGCACCAGCCAGCTGCGGATGGCCGCGCACCAGGCGTTCCGCTTCGCGATGACGTGCCCGGGCGACATCGGTAACCGCCAGATGGGCCAGGTAGATCTGCCCGTCGAGCCACGGACCCATACCCGTCCGGGGCGGATGCAGCGCCTGACGAAATGCCGTGAACTGGACGCCGAACGGCTCATCCGCCGCCGAGCGCAGGTTCGCCGTCAGGTACCACCACTCGCTGCGGAACCGCGGATGCGGCCCGTGATCCTGCGGAAACCGGAAGCTGCGCGGGCCTTCGGCACGGGCGAAACCCGGGTCCGCGACGCCACCCAGTATGCTGCCGAGCCGCAGCTGTCCGGGACCCGATCCGTCGCCGCCAGGCTGCGCGCCCAGGTTCGAGCAGAGCGCGACGGCCAGCAGCGCCAGCAGGACGCCCACGACCCGCGCCGGCGCCACCGGCAGCATTGCCCACATTTCCCGGCAGCGCTGGCGCTGCCGCTCAGAGTCCCGCGCATAGCACCGTTCAGGGCGCCGCATCGTGCACTCCCCGCTCCCGCGGCGCGGGCAGCACGCCGGCCATCACGGCGGCCGCCAGCCCGCCGAGCAGCGGCGGCAGCAGGGCACCCGGCGTGATGCTGAGATTGAGCGTCCAGCCGAACGCCCGCGGATTGATGACGTGGCAGAGCATCCAGGCCATGGCAATGCCGAGCGGCAGCGCGATGAGCAACGCCATGGCGCCGGTCGCTGCGGACCGGATCAGCGTGACGCCGAGCAGCTCGCGCCCGGACACTCCCTGGCTCTCGAGCAACCGCAGCACCGGTGCCTGAATGAGCCGCAGAGCCGTCAGCGCCGCGTAGATCCCGAACAGGGCCACCACCAGCGCCAGCAGCGTCAAGGCCCCGGTGACGGCGAAGGTCTGCTCGAAAATCGCCAGCGCCTGGGCGCGCAGAGCGCGCTGCGACTGCACATCGAGCTGCGGAAATGTCTGCTGCAGCCGTGCGGCGAGGCCCGCCGCAGCCTGCTGGGATTGCGCCGGCCACAGGTCGACGGTCAGCCGGTCGAACTGCAGCGTCACGCCCAGTTCCCGCGCCGTGGCCACATCCACCAGCACTCGGGGTCTGGCGTCGCCGTAACCGGGAAAGGTCTGCGCCACGGTCAGGCGCCGGCCGGCGATCTCCAATGTCTCTCCGATAGCGAGGTGGAGCGTCCTGGCGAGCCGCTCGCTGATCAGCGCGGCGCCAACCGGTAATGCCGCCGCGACTCCGTAGCGAGCCGCCTCCGCGGTATCGAAACGGGCGTACCCCAGATCCACCGGCAGGCCGTCCGCGCGCTGGGCGGCGCTGCCGTAGCTGCGCACGCGCCGTACCTCGGGCCGGCCCTGGAGCCACTGCGCTGCCGCGGCGAGGCCGGCCACATCCCCCCGGATATAGAAATCACCATCCAGCCGCTGCGCCAGCATGCCGGTGAAGTCGCTGCGGAAGCTCGCGACCATGAGCGCGACCCCCAGGCTCACGGCGATGGCAAGGGCCAGCGCGCCGAGCGCGACGTTGAGCACCCGCGGGTACCAGTGCAGGTCGCGCAGCCCGGCCCGGAGCAGCAGCCCCCGGGGCTCACCGGCACCGCGCACGCCCGGGATCCGCAGCAGCCGCAACAACGGGTTCACGAGCGAGAGCGCCAGCACCGTGGCGCACAGCACCGCGAGCATCCCGCCGGCGAGCCCCGAGCGCTCGAGGCCGAGCCCCAGAACCAGCCCGAGCGCTGCCAGCACGCGCACGGCGCCGGCCAGCCAGCGGGGTGCGTGGAGCCTGTCGCGGTCACGCAGAAACGCAGCGCACGCGCCGAGCAGGCACACGCCCAGGCCAGACACCAGCGCCTTGCCGAGCACCACGCCATCGAAGCCGCCGCCCTGCTCCGCAGATGCCAAGGCGGCGCCCTGGGCCTGCGCCAGCAGGGCTGCGAGCCGGAGCCCCAGCGCCAGCCCGACAGCGGTGGCGGCCAGTCCGAGCAGGACGAATACGGCCACGAAGCCGAGCGCGAGCTCCGCCGTGGTCGCGCCGAGCACATCGAGGCGCTCGAGGACGCTGCGCTGCCGGTGCAGCCAGATCACCGCCACCTGATAAATCAGAAACCAGGCCACCAGCAGGCTCAAGGTGCCGAGGGCGCCCAGATTGAACAGTACCGAACGGGCGAAGGCGGCGCTGGGCAGCTCCTGGGCCAGGGCGCGCACGCGCCAGCCGGCTGTGCCGCCAGGCAGCGCGGGCGCGGAGCCCGCTGCCAATCCGGCAGACAGGCCCGGCATCAGCCGGTCGAGCAGCACGCGCCAAGAACGCCACGGATCTTCGCTGGCCAGCACCACCATGCTCACGGCATCCGCCGAAAGCCCGAGCAGCCGTTGCGCCACGCCGATGTCCGCGTAGAGCACGCCGGACTGGCCGTCGACGACGCCGACGACCTCGTAAGACGCTCCGTCGACGGCGATCCGGGCGCCCCGGGGCAGACCCAGCGACCGGTCCGCGAGCACGGTATCCGATCGCAGGAGCGCAGCGATGGTCGCAGTGGCCAGGGCCGACCCATTCGCACCCGCGGCTCCGGGCGTCGTTACGGGTGCAACGCCGGCACCGGCCCGATTGCCGAGCGCACCGGGCAGGCTGAGCCAGTCCACGCCCACTATGCGCAGGACGCGCGAGGAATCCGCGTCCCGGGCGGCCCCCCCATCCGGGTCTGACGCCAGCACCTGCCCTTCCACCAGCGGCGCCATGGCGCTGATACCCGGTACCGCCCCTGCGCGCCAGGCGCGCCGCAGAGCGAAGTAGTCGTCCGCGTTCATCCCGGGGCGCTCGGCAACGTGGGAGGCATAGGCCAGGTAGGGCGGCACCACGCGATCCAGGCTGCGCTCGACGCGGGTGCCGATCTCATGCACGGCAACCACCGAGGTCACGCCGAGCACGACTCCGAGCAGCGCCGCCAGCGCACTCCAGGGCGAACGCGCGACAAAGCGCAGCTGACTGCGCAGCAGCAGGTTCATCGACCGAACCGCAGGATCCGGTCGGCCTGGCTGGCAATCCGCTCGTCATGCGTCGCCACCAGCAGCGCGCTGTCGAGCGCCCGCACCTCCTGCCACAACAGCGTCACCACGCGCACCGCATTGTCCGCGTCGAGATTGCCCGTGGGCTCATCGGCAAGCACCAGCAGGGGTTCGTGGGCGAGTGCCCGCGCGATGGCGGTGCGTTGCCGCTCGCCGCCGGACAGCGCTTCGGGGAAGGCATCGAGATGGGGCGCCATGCCGAGCGCCTGCAGGCGGCCCAGAGCCCGCCCCACCAGATCGGGACGCCGATTGAGCTGCAGCGGCAGCAGCACGTTCTCACGCACCGTGAGCGTCGGCACCAGATTGAAGAACTGGAACACGTAACCGACGCGCGCACGGCGCAGGCGCGCGCGCCGCCGAACGTCCAGCGCCGACAGCTCATGGCGGCCGTTCTCGTCGTGCAGCCAAAGTTGCCCCGCGTCGGCGTCGAGCAGCCCGGCGGCCAGGTTCAGCAGGGTCGTCTTGCCGGAACCGCTCGGTCCCAGGAGTGCCACGATCTCACCGCGCCGAACGTCCAGATTCAGATCGGCCAGTACCTGGCGGTCGCCACGGCCGTCGGCGAAGCGCTTACCGAGGCCCGCGGCGGAAAGCACCAGGGTCATCGGAGGTCGTGCATCCCCTGGCTGCGCAGCGCGTCGGTGAGCATCGGCAGATGGGCCTCCCGGCGCACGGCCTGCAGAATGTCGCTCACGCGGCTGAAGGATTCGATGCTGGCAAGCGTGGTGAGCGTCGGCGAGATCATCTGCCAGCGCCCTTCCCGGTGTGCGGCCAGCGCCTGCACCGGACGCACCCAGGCGTCCGCTGCGGTTTCCCAGGCATGGGCCAGCGTTTCCTGGCCTCCAGGCATGGCGGCGATGAAGAACCGGGTATCGAAGCGGCGCGGCGCCTGTTCGGGCGTGATCCAATGACTGAAGTAGTGCACCTGATCGGTGGCCAGGGTCAGACCCTCGAGCCGACACAGCGTCTCCAGACTGAGCGAGCCGTCGATGAGCTGCTCCCGATAGTCCTCGAAACGGGCAGCTTCACCGGGGTCGTCGAAGCGCACGAGTTCGGCGCCGCGGTAGGCGAGCAGCACGCCACACTCTTCGAAACACTCACGGATGGCTGCGGCCCAGAAGCGCAACCCGCCTTCGGCGAGGCCGAGCTGAACGCTGGCGCCCGGGTCGTCGAGACCCCGCACCTGATCCGGCACGTGATCCTGGGTATCTACCTTGCCGCCTGGGAACACGTGCAGGTCGGGGAAGTCGCCGCCGCCCGGACGCTGCAGCATGAATACCTCCGGCCCTTCCGAGCTGTCCCGCAGCAGCAGAATGGTCGCAGCCAGACGGATGTTGTCCGCGTTCACCAGCAGCATGAGCAATCCGATATCACCGTGCCATCTCTTGTCTGCGCGATCCCAGACCGTTAGATTGAGTCAATCAGGTTGACCGATTCGTTCGCGTTGTATCGAACGGGGAGGACTCACGGCATCGCCGGACGGGAGTCGGATACCCATGAACACGAACAACTACAAATACCTGGTACGCCTGCCGCTGACCATGCGCGATCAGCTTGCCGAGTCCGCGCGGTACTATCGCCGAAGCATAAACTCGGACATTGTAGCGCGACTCCAGCAGTCGTTCAGCGGGCTCCCCAGCGCCGAAGCCCAGCGCGCGCTGGCGCCGATGCTGCACGATGACGTTCAGCGAATGTTCCATCACGACCTGAGCGCTGAGGAGGAGCAGCTGGTGCTGCGCTACCGCCAGCTCAGCGCGGGCAAGCGCCTTGCGCTGCTGGATCTGCTGCGCTGAGGCCGGGACGGTTGCCATGCAAGCACTCAGCCTAGCCCCCTACTTTCACCCGACCACGGTCTGCGTAGTGGACGACAACGAGGCGTTTCTGCGCAGCCTGAGCCTGGACCTGCCGCCGACGCTGGCCTTCCGCGGCTTCACGGATCCGCGCGAGGCGCTCGAATTTCTCAACACGCCGGTGGGGCTCGCCCCGCTGGCGGACCGCTGCGCGCGCCTGCACATGCCCGCCGGCGGCGAGGCGGTGATGCACATCGACTTCGGCGCGATCGAGCAGGAGATCAACCACCCTGAGCGCTTCCGCCGGGTCTCGGTGGCGCTGGTGGACTACGCCATGCCCGCGGTCAACGGCCTGGAACTGTGCGCGCAGCTGCGCGATCCGAATCTGCGCAAGGCCCTGCTGACCGGCGTAGCAGACGAGAAGCTCGCGGTGGAGGCATTCAATGCCGGCCTGATCCACCGCTTCATCGCCAAGCAGCGCGCCGGCGCCATCGAGGTGCTGCTGGCATTCATCGACGAGCTCCAGGCCGAGTACTTCCGCCAGTACACGGCACGCCTGCAGAGCGCGCTGTCACTGGATCCGCCGAAGTTCCTCATCGACCCGGACGTCGCCACCCAGGTGCGCGAGCTCATGGCCCGCGAACGTCTCGTGGAGTACTACCTGGTCAACGATCCGCCCGGTTTTCTGCTGCTGCGCAGCGATGGCAGCCTGGTGCGCCTGATCATCCTGGATCGGCCGGCACTCGATCACCAGTGGGCTCTGGCGCGACGCTACGGCGCACCGCCGGCATTGCTTCAGCAGCTCGAACGCGGCGAGCTGGTAGGCGCGTTCACGGGTGATTCGCCGGCCGATTACTTCGGCGAGGCATTCCCGTGGGAGGAGCATCTGATCGCCGCAGAACGGCTCAACGGCGCCCGCACCTGGTACCTGGGCCTGCAGCGCGATCCCGCACCGGACATAGATTTCGATCCCGTCCGCTCCAGCTACGACACCTTTCTGCGCTCACGCTGACTCGCACCTCAGGAACCCGCAGCGCGCAGGTGGCCGGGCAGCAGCAGGCGTTCCACCAGCTCGAACACGAGCTCCGTCAGCACGGCCAGAACCGCCGCCGGCACGGCTCCCTGCAGTATCAGGCCCACGTCGTTCAGCGCCAGGCCGGTGACGATGGGGTCGCCCAGGCCGCCGGCACCGATGAACGCGGCCAGAGTAGCGGTGCCGATGCTGATCACGGCGGCGGTGCGGATGCCGGCGAGCATGCTGGGCAGCGACAGCGGCAGATACACCCAGCGCAGCTGCTGCGCATCGCTCATTCCCATGGCTACCGCTACCCGCAGCAGGGTCGGGTCGAGGTTGGTCAGCGCCGTTACCGTGTTGCGCAGGATAGGCAGCAGCGAGTAGAGGAACAGCGCCACGATCGCCGGCGTGACGCCGATGCCGAACAGCGGGATCATCAGCGCCAGCAGCGCGATGGAAGGGATCGTCTGCAGCAGGCCGCTGGCATACAGCAGCGAGCGCGACAACCCGGGCCGTCGGAACACCAGCAGGCTGAGACCCACCCCCACCAGCACCGCGGCCAGCAGCGCAACGCCGGTGAGCTTGAGGTGCTGTAGCGTGTTGTCACGCAGTGCCTGCCATTCAGCGCCAGCCAGGTCCCGGGCGCCGACCAGACCCTGATCCACCAGGAACGCGTTGGCCACCTCGGCGAAGCTGCGCTGCTCGAACACTACCTGCGCGTTGAGCGCCTGCATCGAGGCGTCATCGAAACGCCCGCCCAGCAGCGCAAGCGGCTCCAGCGCCGCTACCGGCAGGTCGGCACGCACCACGGGCACGGCCAGATAGCTGGGAAAGTAGCCACGATCGTCGGCCAGCACCGCCAGGTCATAGCGTTTCACCTCGCCATCGGTGGAGTACGCGTCCGTGACGTCGATGGCACCGTCCTGCAGGGCCTGATAAGCCAGCCCATGCTCGATTCCGCTCACCTGCGCGGGCAGTCCGTACAGGCGCGCGAGGCCCGGCCAGCCGTCGTCACGCTGCAGAAATTCGTGGCTCACCACGATGTTGAGCTCGGGGTGCGCCGCGAGATCGCCGATGGCGGCGAGCTGCAGCGCCTGCGCCTGACGCCGACGCACTACCAGGGCGTAGGTGTTGTTGAAGCCCAGAGGCTCGAGCAGCCTGAGACCATCAGGCGCCACCGCGGCGCGCAGTGCAGACAGGTCCGCATCCAGCGGCAGATCGAGAATGGCCTGGCTCAGGGTGCCCGTGTACTCGATATACAGGTCTATCTCACCTGCGGTGAGTGCCTGGTAGCAGATCAGCGTGCCGCCGAGGCCGAAGCGCCGCTCGACGGCAATGCCCGACTCCTCCAGGAGCTGTGCGGCCATCTCGGCCAGCAGGTACGACTCGTTGAAGTTCTTGCTGCCGATACGGACCGGGCGTTCTCCGGCGAGCGCCGCGCCGGCACCGAGCGCGGCGAGCAGCAGAACCATGCACAGGGCGGCCAACGCGGCAGGAAAGCGCGTGCAGCGCCACGCCCGGCGACGGCTGGCACTCGCGACCATCACAGCTGCTCCTTGACCAGGGTCTGGACGTAGGGGTCGGCGGGACGATCGAGCACCTCACCGGTGGCTGCCGACTGCAGCACGGCGCCATTGCGCAGAATCACCAGGTGCTCGGCAAGCCGCACGGCCTCGCGCATGTCGTGGGTCACCAGCAACGTGCTCACGCCGTCGCGGTTCTGCACCCGCCGGAAGGTCTCGTAGAGACCCGCCCGGGTGATGGGATCGACGGCGGAGAAGGGCTCATCGAGCAGCAGCAGATCGGGTTTCAGCATGAGCGCGCGACACAGCCCCAACCGCTGCTGCTGGCCGCCGGACAGCGAGAACGGGTAGCGCTCGGCAATCTCCGGGTCCAGACCCATCTGTTCCAGCAGCGCCAGGCACCGCGCACGCCGCTCGGCAAGCGGCCAGCCGTCGAGACGCGCCAGCAGCTCCACGTTCTCGCAGTTGCGCAGATGCGGGAACAGGCCGGCCCCCTGCACCGCGTAGCCGATGCGTCGCCGGAATGCCACCAGGTCGCCGGTGGGGATCGGCTCGCCGTTCACCAGCACGTCGCCCGAGTCGGGCCGCAGCACCGCATTGACCAGCTGCAGCAGCGTCGTCTTGCCGCTGCCACTTTCCCCCACCACCGCCGTGGTGAGCCCCGCCGGCAGTTGCAGGCTGACATCGTCGAGCACCGGCGGCCCGCCGAAGGCCTTGCTGACGCGACGGAACTCGACGCAGTGCTGTGGCGGCGCGCTCACAGGCCGTAGGCCGCCGCCAGCGTGCGTTCGTGCTCGCGCAGCGCCGCGAGCACAGTCGCGGCCTCGGCGTTGGGTCCGCTGGCCAGGCTGCCTTGCGCTTCGAGCTGGCCTTCCAGCTCGGCGAGGCGCTTGCGGAAACCGTCCAGCGACAGCCAGGCCGCCTGCTCGCCGGCACTCAGCCTGGCGCGCACGAACTCGTACCAATCGGCGCGTTCCGCGTCATCGAGCAGATCGGGAAAGCTGCGCGCTTTGAGCCGACCCGCAAGGGTCGGCAGGCGCCGATCGGCGAAATCGAGGTCCTGCCAGACGCCGCGCGCCAGATCCGCCTGAAGCTGCTGACAGCGCGACCTGTCGGCATCGTCGACGAACCCGTCGTACAGCGCCGCATCCACATCCACTGCCTCGGCTCTCGTCGCCTTGGCATAGACGCGCTGCAGCTTCTGCGCAAGACCCGGGCGCCGCAGCCGGCGCTGGCGTTCCTCGATGACCCGCCGGTCAAAGCCGAGGCGCGCCCAGTTCTCGTCGGTAAGCACCTCGATACCGGCTACGAACGGGCAACGGTTGATACGGATCTCCTTGAGCGGCGGGCGCTCCGGGTTGCCTTCCCGGAACAGCTCCTCGCGGATGCGCTGCTCGGGCCATTCCAGCAGCGGCTCGACGTCGCGGCTGAGATCGGCCACCACGACGGCGTTGCTGTTGGTCGGGTGCCGGCACAGCGACACCACCGGGGCGACGCCGAACTGGCTGCGCGGGTACATGCCCGACACGTGCACGCACAGACGCGCGCCGTAAGGTTCCAGCAGGGCCTTGACGTTGCGCTTGGCGCGGGCACTGAAGTAGTAGTCGAACAGCTTCGGCTGCCGGCTGCGGATCAGCCGCGCCAGCGCCACGGTCGCACGCACGTCGGCCAGCGCATCGTGGGCCTGACCGTGGTCGAGACCGTTGGCAGCGCTCAAAAGCTCCAGCCGGTAGACGGGCAGCCCGTCTGCGTCCATCGGCCATTCGATGCCGTCGCGGCGCAGCGCACCGGTGGCCCGGACCAGATCGATGATGTCCCAGCGGGAGTTGCCGCCCTGCCACTCGCGGGCGTAGGGGTCCATGAGATTCCGATACAGGCCGAAGCGCACGAACTCGTCGTCGAAGCGCAGGTTGTTGTAGCCCGCCACACAGGTCTGAGGGGACCCGAACAGCGCGCTGATGTGCCGGAATGCCTGCCACTCGTCGATGCCTTCTGCAGCCGTGCGCTGCGGAGTGATGCCGGTGACCAGGCTGGCATCGGGATTCGGCAGCACGTCGTCGGCGAGGCGTACGTAGGTACTGAGCTCGTCGCCTACTTCGTTGAGTTCCAGATCGGTGCGCAGGCCGGCGAACTGGACGATCCGGTCCCAGCGGGGGTCCGTGCCGGACGTTTCCAGGTCGTACCAGTAGATGCTCTGCGCCATGTTGATCCTGTTAGTGGGTCCTGCAGTCGTGTTGCTTTCGACGGGTGCCGTTGGCACCCTTGCTCGCCATGTCCGAGACACGCCCAACCACGGCGCCCGCTACGCCCGCCAAACGCATCGCCCTGGTGGCGGGCCCTATTCTGGCACTGTTGGCCACATACCTCATGTTTTCGGCCGGATTCGCCTCCAGTGCGGCCGTCACGCTCGGGATTACCGTACTCTGCGTGGTGTGGTGGGTATTCGAGCCGATCCCGATTCCGGCCACGTCCCTGGTGCCGCTGGCGCTGCTGCCCCTGCTCGGCGTGCTCACACCGCGCGACGTGTCCGCCGCCTATGGCAACACGCTGATTCTGCTGCTGCTCGGCGGCTTCATCCTGTCCACGGCCCTGGCCCGCAGCGGCGCCCACAAGCGGCTCGCCCTGGCCATGGTGCGCGCCTTCGGCGGCACCAGCGGGCGGCGCCTGGTGTTCGGGTTCATGGCGGCGTCAGCGCTTCTGTCCATGTGGATATCCAACACCGCGACCACCCTCATGCTGTTGCCGGTGGCTCTGGCCGTGCTCGAGAAATCGGACGACGCACGGCTGGCCCCGCCGCTGCTGCTGGGCATCGCCTACGCCGCCAGCGTGGGCGGCATCGGTACCCCCATCGGCACGCCGCCGAACGTGGTGTTCATGGGCGTGTACCAGCAACAGGTCGGCCAGACCATCTCGTTTGCCGGCTGGATGATGTGGGCCGTACCCGTGGTGCTGCTGATGGTGCCCCTGATGGGTCTGTGGCTGACCCGGCGGCTGGGCTCGACGACCGCACCGGCGGTACCCCAGGTCGGGCCCTGGCAGGTGGCGGAGGTGCGGGTGCTGCTGGTGTTCGCCGCTACCGCATTGCTCTGGATCACCCGTCAGGCGCCCTGGGGCGGCTGGGAGGAATGGCTCGGCTTCGCCGCAACCAGCGATTACATGGTGGCGTTCCTCGCGGTGACGGCGCTGTTCCTGATCCCGGACGGACGCGGCGAGCGGCTGCTCGACTGGGAGACCGCAACGCAGATTCCCTGGGGCATGCTGATCCTGTTCGGTGCCGGCATTGCCATCGCCGAGGCCTTTACCGCGTCGGGCCTGAGCGCCAGCATCGGCGCCGTGCTGTCGGGCCTTGCAGCGCTGCCCCTGGTGCTGCTGATGCTGGTGATCTGCCTGGCCGTGACCTTCCTGACCGAGACCACCAGCAACACCGCAACCACCACCCTGCTGATGCCGATACTGGCCGCCGGGGCGCTGGGTGCCGGCATGGATCCGAAGCTGTTCATGATCCCGGCGGCTATGAGCGCCTCATGTGCGTTCATGCTCCCGGTCGCCACCGCGCCCAACGTCATCGTGTACAGCACCGGCCGCTTCAGCATCGAAACCATGGCCCGAGAGGGCTTCGCACTGAACCTCATCGGCGCCCTCGTCATCACGGGCGTCTGCTACCTGCTGATTACCTGACGCCGCCAGGCGCTGCCGGCGCTGCGCCGCCTCGGTTCGCCCGAGTGCCTGCACCGCTCGATAGAAGGCCGGCCAGTCGCCGCCTTCGGCAGCGAACAGCGCCGCAAACGCCGGCACCAGATCTTCATAGGTGGCGATGGACAGCAGCAGGGCATTGTTGAGCTGCGCCATGACCGCATCGTAGCGGCCTCCGCCCAGCGCCCCACGCTGCGCCAGGTAGCACTCGCGAGCCGCCGCGATCAGACGGCTCTTGGCGGCTCGCCGCGCCCCATCGTCGGCGGACTCCCGGTATGCCAGATCGAGCCGTGCGCGCAGCGTGAGCAGAAGGTTCCGCAGACGCGGCCAGGCGGAGCCATCCGCGCCCTGTGGCGCCGGCGGCAGCTGCCGGTCGCGGCGCCACTCGGCCAGGCCCTCACGGGCGACGAACGTGGCGAACGACTCGTTGAACGCCACGTCGTCACGCACCCACACCACCCCGTGTGCGAGCTCGTGCAGCAGCAGGGCGGCCAGTTCGTCTTCAGGCCAGTAGATGAAGGTACTGAGCAGCGGGTCCGCAAACCAGCCGAGGGTCGAGTACGCCGCGACGCCGCCGAGGTAGACGTCCATGCCGCGCTCACGCAGCGCCGCACCGGCACGTTCCGCGCGGGCCCGGGAAAAGTAACCCCGATAGGGCGCGCAGCCGAGCAGCGGGTAGCACCAGCGATGGGGCTCGAGCGACAGCTCCGGCGCCGCAAACAGATTCCAGACGACGTACGGCTCGTGCAGCGCAACGTAGGTGCGGTAGCGGCCGCCCACGTCGAGGGCGAGCCGATCGTGCGCGAACGCCAGAACGTCCTGACTCAGCCGCAGCCGCTGGCGCAGCTCGAGATCGCGCGGACTCGGTGCTGGCTCGGCGTCGAGCCGCCGCAACACGTCGGCCACGGGTTCGCGCTGGCGCACCAGGCCCAGCTGCCCAAGCGTGAGGTGGCCGTAGTACCCCAGGGTCTGGCAGCCGCCCAGGGCGATCAGCGCAAGCAGCAGCGCCAGGCGCGCGGCGCCTGAGCACCTGACCTGTCGAACAGACCCACTCCCTGCTGGTGTGCACATCGCAGCTATGTTAAGAAATCGCGCATGAACCTGATACGCGGCATCGTCGCGGCGCTGCTGCTGCTCCTGAACACCGTGGCGGCCTGCATCCCCCTGTACCTGGCGGCCCTGCTGAGGCCGCTGCTCGGTGCCGGCCTCACGGCCAGGCTCAACCGACGCCTGGATCACGTCATCGATTTCTGGGTCGGCAACAACCGGCTGATGTTTCGACTGCTGCGGCTCACCCAGGTCAGCGTCACCTGGGAGGGCGCCGAGGCGCTGTCCCGGGACCGCTGGTATCTGATCGTCAGCAACCATCAGAGCTGGTCGGATATCCTGGTGCTGCAGCACCTGTTCCGGGATCGCGTCCCGCCGCTCAAATTCTTCACCAAGCAGCAGCTCATCTACGTTCCCCTGATCGGCCTGGCGCTGTGGATACTGGGCTTTCCGTACGTGCGCAGAGCCAGTCGCGAGCAGCTCGCCGCCAACCCCGAGCTCGCCGGGCGGGATCGTGAGGCCGCGCTGGCGTCGTGCCGGCGCTTCGAGAACAACCCGACCAGCGTGCTGATCTTCCTCGAAGGCACGCGGTTCACTCCGGCCAAGCACGGCGCCCAGACTGCCCGCTTCCAGCATCTGCTCAATCCCAAGATCGGCGGCATGGCGTACGTGATCACGGGCCTCAACGATCACCTCGATCGGGTCATCGACGTCACCATCCAGTACCCGGAAGGGATACCCACGTTCTGGCAGCTGCTGCAGGGCCGCTGCCGCCGGGTGGAAGTGCTCGTGCAGTGTCTCGAGCTGCCGGCCGCGCTGCGTGCCGCGCCCGACGACGAGACACAGCGCGCGGCGCTGCGTCCCTGGGTGGAGTCGCTGTGGGCGCACAAGGACGCGCGGCTTCGCGAGCTCCGTCAGCTCGACGGAGCGCAGGGGAACGGCCGCTGATGTACGAAGATCACTTCCATCTGCGCCAGACCCCGTTTTCCATCGCCCCTGACCCGGAATTTCTGTATCTGAGCGAGGGCCACCGCGAAGCCCTCGCCCACCTGATGTACGGGTTTTCCCACGGCGGCTTCGTGCTGGTCACCGGCGAGGTCGGTACCGGCAAGACGACCCTGCTGCGCAACCTGATTCGACAGACCCCGGACGACCTCGAGGTCGCGTTCATCCTCAACCCGCGGCTCACCGCGCGCGAGCTGCTGGAGACGGTGTGCGACGAGCTCGGCGTGACCGTGCCGAGCGGCAACCAGTCGATCAAGGCCTACATCGATGCGCTCAATCAGCACCTGCTGCACACCCATCAGCAGGGCCGCAGCACCGTGGTGATCATCGACGAAGCGCAGAACCTCTCACCAGCGGTGCTCGAGCAGATTCGTCTGCTGACCAATCTGGAAACCGATAAGCGCAAGCTGCTGCGCATCATTCTGCTGGGCCAGCCGGAGCTCTCCGAGCTGCTCGACCGCAAGGAACTGCGCCAGCTGGCGCAGCGGATCACGGCACGCTACCACCTGCGCCCGCTGAGCCGTGAGGACACCTACGCCTACGTCATCCACCGGCTGACCCGCGCGGGCGGCAATCCGCATCTGTTTACGCGCGCGGCGCTGCGCAGGCTGTACGCGATCTCGCGGGGCACGCCGCGCATCGTCAACCTGGTAGCCGACCGCGCGCTGCTGGGCAGCTACGTCGAGGGCGCCAACCGGGTCGGCGCGCGGATGGTGCAGCGTGCTGCGGCCGAGGTGCTGGGCGAGACCCGCCGCTATCGGCGCTGGCTGGCGGCCGGCGTGATCGCGGCTACTGCCGCCGGGGTGGCCTGGGCGTACCTGAGCCTGCCGGGGCAGCCCGGCATTCAGGGGCTGCGGGCGCCCGCGCTGCAACCGGTGCCGGAAGCGACCGTAGCGCTTCCGGGCGACAGCGCCGATGCGGGCAGCGCACAGGGCAGCAGCGCGCCGGCAGCGGCCGATGCCGGTGCAGCGGTCGACGCTGACGCATCGGTCGACGCTGACGCATCGGTCGAGGCAGACGCAGCGGTCGAGGCAGACGCGTCGGGCGCCGCAGGCACTTCGGTCGCTGCGGACACTGCCGCCCCCGGCCGATCGAACACGACCGCGACCGCTTCGGCGCCAACTGCGGGCGGGCGTGCAACCGGTACGGAGCCGGAGCCAGTGCCGTGCACCGGTAGACACGACCAGCACCCCGCAGCCCGGCGCTGCCGCCGCCGCGCGATCCGGGCTCGAGTCCGCGGCCGGCGCGGCGGCAGCCACCGTTACGCCGGCCGGCGCGCTTGCGCGCCCAGACATGAGTGCCTATGCGACGCAACGCGCCGCCTACGCAGCGGTTTTCAACGCCTGGGGCGTCGACTTTCCGGATGCCGACGACGGCACCATCCCCTGCAACTTCGCGCCTTCAGCGGGACTGCAATGTCTGAGCAGAACGGGCACGTGGAGCGACATCCGCACCCTCAACCTGCCCGTGGTGCTGGAGCTGTGGGACTCGGGCGAGGCGCCGTTCTATGGCGCGGTCACCGCCCTGTCAGGGAACCTGGCTACGCTGCACCTGGGGGCTCGGCAGCTGCAGATCGACCTCGAGCGCCTGCGCGACCGCTGGTTCGGCCGCTACGTGGTGCTCTGGCAGATGCCCCCGGACTACCACGGCAATCTCAATCGAGGGGACCGGCATCCATCGGTGCGCTGGCTGCGTCAGCAGCTCGAAACTCTGTCCGACCGCCGCATCCCGGGGACGGCCGCAGACCTGTTCGACGCCGATCTGCAGGCAGCCGTGGTCACCTTCCAGCGCGACGAGTCGCTGCTCGCCGATGGTATCGTCGGACCCGAGACCTGGATCCGCCTGGCGGACAGATTGGATCTGCCCGCACCACAGCTGGAGCCCTAGTGATGTCCTACGTGCTGCAGGCACTGCAGAAACGCGAGGCGGAGCAGAACCCCGACGCTGCGGTGGCGTTGTCGCTGGTCGCGGCGAGAACCCGGCGGCAGCGGCTCTGGGCCGGACTGATCGCGGCCGGTCTGCTGCTGAACGCAGGGCTGCTGGTGTGGCTGTTCGCGCCGCCCCTGGCCGTGCTGAGCCAGGGCAGCCAGCCCGCAGCCGATGCTCCCGCCCGAGCCAGTGCCGTCCCGGCAGCGGCACCGCTACCGAGCGGCGCGGCCGGGGCGCTGCCACCCCCGTCGCCGACCACCCGTCCAGCCGCGGCCGATCCGCAGGCGAATTCCGTACCGGCGCTGTCGACAGGCGCGCCGGTCGGCTCCGCCACGGCAGCCGCGGCTGCCCCGCCGCAACCCGCAGCGGCAGCGGTTGAGGAAACGGCGCGTCCGGCACCGCGACTGCGGCGGATCGCGCTTGCCGACCTGCCCGCCAGCGCCCGAACGCGCTTTCCGGGCATCGCATTCTCGAGCCACATCTACTCGGACGATCCGTCCCTGCGCGCGGTGGTGGCGAACGGACACCGGGTGAGCGAGGGCGAGCGCATCGCCGGTCTGGTGGTGGGCGAAATCACGGAAGCGGGAGTCGTGCTCGAATTCGAGGACTATCTGGTGGAAGTCCCTGTCGTCAGCCTCTGGAATGAGAACTGAGCCGACTCAGACCGCCCGGGCAGTGCTGCTTCGCAGGGCGCCGCCCGCCGCCTTGTAGAGTCCGCTGTCGACGAACACGGCCACCAGATCCGCATCCAGCAAGCCGCGGCTCACCTCGTCGTGCAGCACGTTCAGCGCCGCCTCCGCCGGCAGCGCCGATTTGTACGGGCGGTCCATCGCGGTGAGCGCGTCGTATATGTCGCAGACGGTCATCACCCGGGCAGCCAGCGGAATCTGATCGCCCGCCAGGCCCAGCGGATAGCCGCTGCCATCGAGCTTCTCGTGATGCGCGCCGGCTATCTCGGGTACCCGCGCAAGCTCGGGTGGCCAGGGCAGCACCGCGAGGAACTCACGCGTGTGCTGAACGTGCGCCTCGATGACGCGGCGTTCGTCCGGGGTGAGGCTGCCCTTGGGCACGGACAGCGCCAGCAGGTCGGGATGATCGATCAGCCCGGTGTGGGTACCGTCCACATCGAGAAACCGGTAGTCGCGAATCTCCTGCAGGTGCTGAAAATCGCCCTGCTGCAGCACGCTGGGCCGGTTGGCGCGGCGCACGCACTCGAAGTAGTCGTCGACCAGGCTGAGCTCGGCCTCGAGCTGCCGGTGAAGACGCCGCCGCGCCACCTCGAAGTCCTGGGAGCCGTGGTGCAGCAGCTCGATTTCACGCTCCACCGCGCGCCGCCGCAGCCGCTCCTTGTGCAGCTCGAATCGGTACTGCAGCGTCTGCAGCCGCTCGTCCGTGAGCTTGTTGGCTTTGAGCAGCACGCGCTCGGGCACGCCGACCTTGCCGAAGTCGTGCAGCAGCGCCGCATAGCGCACCTCACGAATGTGCTCCTCGGGAAGCTCCAGGCGGCGAAACCGCGCCAGATTGGAGGCCGGCAATGCCTGCAGAAGCGCGACGGTGGATTCGGCGACGCGGAACGAGTGGCCGCTGGTGCTGGGATCACGCCGTTCGATGGTCTTCACGGACGCCTGCACGAAGCTCTCGAACAGCCGGTTGATGTCGCTGATCAGCAGGTTCTTCTGGATCGATACCGCCGCCTGGCTGGCCACCGCGCGCAGCAGCTCGCCGATCTCCTCACCGAAAGCCACAGGCAGATCTGCGGTCGGGTCGACCCGGTTGATGAACTGCAGAACGCCGACGATCCGGTCGCGGTGATCCCGCATGGGCAGCACCAGCATCGAGCGCGTGCGGTAACCCATCTCCTCATCGAAGCTGCGGTTGAAGCTGAACGGCAGCCCGGGCGGCAGGTCGTACACATCTGGGATGTCCAGGGTCTCCCCGGAGATCGCGACGTAGCCGGCGATGGAAGTGGGCGTCAGCGGCAGCCGCGATTCATGCAGCTCCAGCTCGACCACGTCGTTCTGCGCGAGCTTGAACACCAGCGCGGGCTCGTCACCCTCGTCGTCGATCAGGTACAGGGACCCCGCTTCGCAGCCCGCCAGGCGGCGCGCCTCGCGCAGAATGGTCTCGAGCAGCTCGCCGAACTCCATGCGCATCGACACCGCCAGCGCGATGTCGGCGAGCTGGCGCGTGCGCCGCCGCCGCGCATCCACCTCGCGATGAGCTTCCAAGAGCTTGAGATTGCGTCGCCAGTTGCTGCGGCCATGCTGCAGCAGTGCGCCAAGCGCCGATTCTGTCAGCCCCCGGACCAGGGGCAGATCGATCTCGCCGGCTGCCGGTCCCGTATCGGTGGCGCCGACCAGCAGGGCATGGGGGAAACATTGACGCACCGGGCGGGGCTGCGCCACGGCAAGCACCGCCAGAGCCACGGTCTCGTCGAGCTCCGGCACCACGGCAGTGCGCTCCACGCGCCAGCCATCCGCGCGCGCCAGCGCCTCGAGCACCGCAAGCTCAGCGGCGTGCGAACCCGGATCGGCTACGATGTACAGGCAGGGCAGCTGCTCCTGATGGCTCACCTGGGGCACCGGTTGGTACTGCAACCCGTGCAGTATGGCTTGCCATGCACAGGGGCGGGCGGAACCAGTTCACAGCCCAGGACAGGAAGCGCTCGCAATCGCCCCGCAGGCTGCCAGTTGCGTCACGGCAGCACGGAACAACGGCCGCCGCGGCGAAGCAGACTCAAGGCATTGCCGTCAGCACGATGCCGACACCGGCTGCCTCTCACCGGGCTCCGGTCAGAGGGGCGCGCCGGACAGGCTGTTCAGACGTCGCTCGATGTCTGCCAGCCGGCTGTTCAACTGCAGCCGGTAGGCGTCGATCGCCGCCACCGCCTGCTCGTTCTCCTTCACCCGGTTGGCCAGGCCGGATTGCAGGCTGGCCACGGACTGCTGCGATGCGTTGACCTTGTCGACCATGTCACGCTGGCTGCGTACCATCTGCTGCATCTGCAGCTCGATGGAAGTGATCTGGTCGACTATGGTCTGCTGCTGGGCGAACGCGCTTTCGTGGCGGCCCAGAGTGCCCTTGATCTCCGCGGTCGCGCCCTCGAGGGCAGTCAGAGACTTCTTCAACCCGGCAATGGCCTTCTGATTGTCCTCGATCCACTTCTTGTTGCGCTCGTTGGACACCGCCCAGAGCTTACGGATCTCGGACTCCCAGAAATTGATCTGCTCGCTGGTGGTCTGACCGGTCTCCGTCAGCGCCTCATCGGTCACGCGTGTGCGGTCTTCGAGCACGGCCAAACGGGCCCGCGCATCCTCCAGCGCCTGATTCGACGCAGTCAGTTGCTGATGCTGGCTGGCGATGAACCACCCCGCAACCACCAGGCCGGTCACCAGAACCGCGAGTATCGCGTTGATGCCCACCATCCGCGGGCCTGGCTCACCCGGGGCGCGGCGCCGGGACGCACCGCCCGTGCGACGCCGCCCGGAGGAATCTTCGGGACTGGCGGAGATGGAACTGCGTACCGGGCGTTCGGCCATGGTGACTCCCGCTGCTCAGCGCATGTGGCGAAATGCGCGCATTATAGAGACAAAAAAAGCGAGCCTGCACAGAGGCAGGCTCGCTTGTCTGGCGATGCGCCCGCGAACGGGCGCCGGCGAACGCCGTCAGAGCATTACGACCACGCCCCACAGCACGCCGGTGAGTACCAGGCCGCTGACGATCACGCCGCGCACGCTGGTCATGGGCCCCTGCTTGCCGAAAATGGCATTCAGCTCCAGCGCCGCGATGATCACCAGCGCCACGATCAGCGCGGTGGAGTTGCCGTTCAGGCCACCATGGGCGAAGTGCGCGCTGGACCCCATGAAGAACAGCATGGGAATCGAGAACAGCGTGTTGGTGCGCGATGCCAGACCGGCCTTGGGGGCTGCCGCCGCTGCTTCCGGCAGCGCTTCGCCGCCAGCCTTCACCTGCTGATTCGAGGCGATCACGATCTTCTGGTTCGGCCAGATGATGAGCCACACGTTGAGGAACATCAGCGTGCCCATCGTGGCACCGAGGGTGATGTCCAGAGTGACGCCGCTGCCGCGGATACCGAGCATCACGAGGCCGGTGAGGAACGTGAACATCGCACCCCAGCGGAACCACCACAACGCCCGTGGTACCAGTTTGGTGAACGCGTCGGTGCGCGCCGAGCCGTCGGCTTCCTTGAAGTACTCGCCCTGAACGAAGTTGAAGTAGTAGAGCAGACCTATCCAGGTGATACCGGCGAGGAAGTGGCCCCAACGCGCCAGATAGTCGACTAATGCCATATCCATACAGATTCACCCCAACTGTTGAACGGTTTTAGTTGTTGGCCACGACTATACCCCAAACGCCTCGCGCAATTCACCCGGGCGCATGCCGCGGAAATTCCCAGATTGCCTGCGGCGAACGGCCGGGGCTCGCCTCCTCGCCTCGCTCGGGATTGGATTCCACTCGGCTGCGGGGGCGAACCCCGGCCGTTCGCCGCAGGTCGTTCCGGGCGTCAGCAGCATCCGCCCAGCTGCATTGACGCTCTGAACTGCATTCCCATCGCGAACATCCTGCCAGGCGGTGTCGATCGTGCAGGAACCTCGAATCTGGGCCGTGGCTGCAGACGTCGGGTCGGGCAAGCGCGCACAGCCGAGTGGAATCCAATCCCGAGCGAGGCGAGCACGTTTGCGCGACCCGACGTCTGCAGCCGCCCTCGATGTGCAGATCCCAGAAAAAAGAAACCCCGCACGAGGCGGGGTTTCCATTCGGTCTGCAAGCAGACCGCAGATGCAGCGGCGCGCCTTACATCATGCCGCCCATGTCGGGCATGCCGCCGCCCGGCATTGCGGGCTTGTCTTCCGGCAGCTCGCTGATCATCGCTTCGGTGGTGATCATCAGGCCTGCTACGGAAGCCGCTGCCTGCAGCGCGGTACGGGTGACCTTGGCCGGATCGAGAATACCCATTGCCAGCATGTCGCCGTACTCGCCGGTGGCTGCGTTGTAGCCATGGTTGCCCTTCATCGCGGCAACCTTGTCCAGCACCACGGCGCCTTCGACGCCGGCATTGGCGGCGATCTGGCGCAGCGGCGAGGTCATGGCGCGCTGAGCAATGGCGATACCCACGTTCTGGTCTTCGTTGTCGCCCTTCAGACCTTCGACGGCCTGCAGCGCACGCACCAGAGCAACACCGCCACCAGGCACCACGCCTTCTTCGACAGCCGCGCGGGTGGAGTGCAGCGCGTCTTCCACGCGTGCTTTCTTCTCCTTCATTTCCACTTCCGTGGGCGCGCCGACCTTGATCACCGCAACGCCACCGGCGAGCTTCGCCAGGCGCTCCTGCAGCTTCTCACGGTCGTAGTCGGAGCTGGTGTCGTCGATTTCCTGACGGATCTGCTTGATGCGGGCTTCGATGTCGGCCTTGGCACCGGCGCCGTCGACGATGGTGGTGTTCTCCTTGGTGCAGGTCACGCGCTTGGCGGTGCCGAGATCGTCGATCGTGGCGCCTTCCAGCGTCAGGCCCACTTCCTCGGAGATCACGGTCGCGCCGGTGAGGATGGCGATGTCCTGCAGCATGGCCTTGCGGCGATCACCAAAACCGGGGGCCTTGGCAGCTGCCACTTTGACGATGCCGCGCATGTTGTTGACCACGAGGGTCGCCAGCGCTTCGCCTTCGATGTCCTCGGCGATCACCATGAGCGGGCGGCCCGACTTGGCGACGGCTTCCAGCACCGGCAGCATGTCACGGATGTTGGAGATCTTCTTGTCGTGGAGCAGGATCAGCGGCTCTTCGAGATCTGCCGACATCGACTCCTGATTGTTGATGAAGTACGGCGACAGGTAGCCGCGGTCGAACTGCATGCCCTCGACCACGTCCAGCTCGTTCTCGAGACCGGAGCCTTCCTCGACGGTGATGACGCCTTCCTTGCCCACCTTCTCCATCGCCTCGGCAATGATCTGGCCGATGGACTCGTCGCTGTTGGCGGAAATGGTGCCCACCTGAGCGATCGACTTGGAGTCTTCGCACGGGGTGGCCATTTTCTGCACTTCGGCCACGGCTGCGGCCACTGCCTTGTCGATACCCCGCTTGAGGTCCATGGGGTTCATGCCGGCGGCCACCGACTTCAGGCCTTCGGTCAGAATGGATTGAGCCAGCACCGTCGCGGTGGTGGTGCCGTCACCTGCCTCGTCGGAGGTCTGGCTGGCGACTTCCTTCACCATCTGCGCGCCCATGTTCTCGAACTTGTTCTTGAGCTCGATTTCCTTGGCAACAGAGACGCCGTCCTTGGTGACGGTGGGGGCGCCGAACGACTTGTCCAGCACGACGTTGCGACCTTTCGGACCCAGGGTCACCTTGACCGCGTTGGCCAGAATGTTGACGCCTTCCAGCATCAGGCCACGCGCATCATCTCCAAAAAGAACTTCTTTTGCGCTCATTACAGTAATTCCTCTTTCCTTGGGTCGGTTAGCCTTCCAGCACGCCGAAAATTTCGCTCTCGCTCAGAATCAGCAGCTCTTCGCCATTGATCTTGACCGTGCTGCCCGCATACTGACCGAACAGAACTTTGTCACCTTTTTTGACATCCGGGGCCCGAACGTCACCGCTATCCAGCAGCTTGCCAGGACCCACGGCCAGCACTTCGCCCTGAGAGGGCTTCTCGGTCGCGGAGTCGGGCAGCACGATGCCACCGGCGGTCTTGGTCTCTTCTTCCAACCGACGCACGACGACGCGATCGTGTAGGGGTCGAATGTTCATTGCCTAGTTATCTCCCAGTTCAATCCCAATTGGGGGTGTTAGCACTCTCCTTCGGAGAGTGCTAATCCGCGGGCGGCTATGATAGTGGCCGTTCCGGGAGTTTCAAGCCCGTTCAGCGCTCGGGCGAACCGGATCCGGATGAGGCGAACCACCCACGGGGACGTTCGTCGGGCGCAACTGCCCGCGCACCCCTATGTGAGGACGCCGCGGGGGAATTCAAGAGCCATGGGCCAGATTCGGTGCCCGGATCAGGACCGGGGTCGATCCTCGCCGCCGTCGCCCGAAGCCGGCGGCGCACGATCGGACGGGGCATCGGCCCTGCCCTGGTCAGGCAGCTGGCCGGACCGGGCGGTGGCAGTCTCGTCGGTGCTGCGCCACTCACCCTCGATGATGGTGGTGCCCTGGTCCGGCTCGCCGCGGTGCACGGCGCTGACCCGAACACGGCTGAGCAGCCAGCGCGCCGCAAGCAGCCGCATGGGCGGCAGCAGCAGCAGGAAGCCGCAGGTATCGGTCACGAACCCCGGCGTGAGCAGCAGCGCTCCGGCCAGGGCCAGCAGCATGCCTTCGGTCATTTCCTGAATCGGCACCTGGCCAGCCTGCAGCCGCCCGATGCCGCGCGTCAGCGTGGCCAGCCCCTGCACCCGCAGGAGCAGCACGCCGATCACGGCGGTGAGCATCACCAGGGCGATGGTCGGCAGCGCCCCGATGTAGCCGCCGATCTCGATCAGCAGGTACATTTCCACGATGGGTGTGAGAAAGAAGATCAGCAGCCAGAAACCCATTCAGCGCGCCTCGCGAACCGGGGCAAGGCAATCTGCAGGCAATGCCAGGTCAAGTCAAACCCGGCCCGGTGAGCCGCTGCAGCCGGCGGAGCGCATCTGGCAGGTGGTCGCGGCCATTCCCCGAGGCATGGTGGCCAGCTACGGGCAGGTGGCGCGCCTGGCCGGCATGCCGCGGCACGCGCGCCTGGTGGGTCGCACGCTGCGCGAGCTGCCGGACGGTTCCCGGCTGCCCTGGCACCGGGTGGTGAACGCAGCCTGGAAGATCTCGGCGCGCGGCGACGGTGCGGTGCTGCGCCAGCGTCGACGGCTCGAGGCCGAGGGCGTGGTCTTCATTGGCGAACGTGTGGCGCGTCCGCATCGATGGACGCATTGAATGGTGCCACCCAGATGAGCAGCACCATGCCCGGCAGCGCCAGCAGCGCACAAAGATAGAAGAAGCTGGTCCAGCCCAGCGTATCGACGATCAGGCCACTGGCGCCCGAGGCCAGCACCCGCGGCAACGCAGCGAGCGCCGTCAGCAGCGCGAATTGGGTCGCCACGGCGCGGCGCGAGGTCTCCCGGGCGATGAATGCGACCGACGCCGCTGTGCCGAGCCCCACGCCCAGGTACTCGGCGCCGATCACCAGCGCCAGCAGCCACGGATCGGCGCCTGCCAGCGAAAGCCAGACGAAGCCGAAGATCGTCACCAGCTGCACCAGCCCGAACAGCCACAGGCCGCGGTTGATGCCGATTCGCACGATCAGCAACCCACCCAGGATGCCGCCGACGATGGACGGCCATAGCGCTGCGTTCTTGGCGATCAGGCCGATCTGCACGGTCGAGAAACCCAGGTCGATGTAGAACGGCGTGGCCAGCGCCGTGGCCATATTGTCTCCCAGCTTGTACAGGAAGATGAACGCGAGAACCGCAAGCGCCGGTCTCAGGCCGCGCCGGGAAAAGAACTCGCGGAACGGTTCCAGCACCGCGGACTTCAGACTGGCGGGCACCTCGGGTTCCAGGTTGGCCTCGCGAATGGCCAGCGTCAGCATCACGCCCACCAGCATGAACGCGGCCATGATGGGAAACACCAGCGTCCAGCTCATGAAACCGCCCAGGATCAGGCCCAGCGACCCGGGCACCAGCCCGGCAAGCCGGTACACCTGCACGTGGATGGCATTACCCATGGCGAGCTCGGCATCCGTCGGCAACACCTCCCTGCGGTAGGCGTCGAGCACGATGTCCTGGGTCGCACTGAACAGCGCAACGCACACCGCCACCGAGGTAATGAGCAGCAACTGGTCCTGGGGCTGCCAGATGCCGAGCGCGGCAATGGAGACGATCAGGCCGACCTGGGTTACCAGCATCCAGCCGCGGCGCCTGCCCAGCACGGGCACGGAGTAGCGCTCCAGCACCGGCGACCAGAGAAACTTCAGCGAGTAGGGGTACTGGATGGCGGTGAAGAAACCGATCGTCGTCAGGCTGACGCCTTCGAGGCGCAACCAGGCGGGCACCAGCTGTATCAGCAGAAACAGCGGCAGCCCGGACGCGAACCCCGTCCCGGCGCAGATCAGCATGCGCCGGTTCAGCAGCGCCCGCAGCGGCGCCGGGGGCGGCACGTCAGTCGCGGAAGTTGGTGAAGTTGAGCGGGATGTCCAGCTCCGCCTTGCGCAGCAGCTGAATCACGTCCTGCAGGTCGTCACGCTTCTTGCCCGTGACCCGTACCTGCTCACCCTGGATCTGCGTCTGCACCTTGAGCTTGGAATCCTTCACCAGCTTGACGATGTTTCTGGCCCGGTCACGATCGATGCCCTGCTTGAGGCTGAAGCGCTGCCGCTTCTGCTTGCCCGACGCTTCGACGTCGCCGGGATCGAGCACCCGCACGTCGACTTCGCGACGGGTCAGCTTGTCGCGCAGGATGTCGACCATCTGGCCGAGCTGAAACTCCTCCTCGGCGTGCAGCTGAATCTGCTCGCCGTCCAGCGCGAAGCCCGCATCCACGCCTTTGAAATCGAAGCGCGTCTTCAGCTCGCGCGACGCCTGGTCGACGGCATTGCGCACCTCCTGAACATCAACTTCGGATACCACATCGAACGAGGGCATGGCCGTGTTCCTCCACTGTGCCGCTCACGCTGCGCCAGGCGCCGTTCGTCCGGCGTTCCTTGACAAACCTCCGGGCGTCGCATATCTACGAGCGACGCTTGCAGCGGATCGGCTCGATAACTTACATGGCGCACGAAGACATTCCAATCCTGGTCGTCGACGACGCCAAGTTCTCGAGCGCCATCATTGCCAAGGCGCTGCGCAGCGGCGGCTTTCAGAACGTGCGCTTCACCAATAATCCGCTGCAGGCGCTGCGCTCGCTGGAAAAGCGGCCCGCGCAGATCCTGATCGCCGACTGGATCATGCCGTCGATGGACGGGCTCGAGCTGACCCGGCGCATCAAGAAGCTCGACGAGACCAACAATCACTTCACCTACGTCATGCTGCTCACCGCGCGTGACGACCTGGAAGCGATGTCGCGTGCCTTCGACGACGGCGTCGACGACTTTCTGAACAAGGCCAATCTGCGCGCGCAGCTGCTGCCGCGGGTGATCTCGGCGCAGCGCATCGCATCGAAACAGAACGAGCTGTTGCGCGCCAACCGCCTGCTGCGGCGCAAGCTGCGCGAACTGCAGACCACGGATCTGGTGGATCCGGTCACGGGGCTCGGCAATCTGAAGTTCACGCTGGAACGCGTCAGCGACGCCATCAAACATGCCGAGACCCGCGGCGGCGCCGCCTGCCTGCTGCTGATAGGCGTAAACAACCTCAAGCAGGTGCAGACCCAGTACGATCAGGCAGTGGCCGACGAACTCATGTCGGGGCTCGGCGCCAAGCTGCGTCAGCTGGTGCGGCCGCTGGACGTGGTCACGCGCCCCGAGGCGAGCATGTTCGCCGTGATCACCGTGCAGCCGAGCATCGACAACTGCACCTCGCACAGCTTCAGGCGCATCTTCGACAATCTGTACATGCACTCATTCAAGACCAGCGAGGGCTACATCCCCATCGTCGTGGGGGTGAGCATCTGCGCCGCGGACAACGGCACGGGCTTTCCGCAGCCCAAGCAGTTCATGCGCTACGCATTCCAGGGGCTGACGCGCTCGTTCGACACCGGGCTCATCACCGTGCAGACCTACGATGCCGCGCGCGGCAACGGGGTCGCGGGGGGTGTGGGGGCGGGAGGCGCGGAGGAATGAAGCGCCGCATCACCCGGGTTACGACCCGCCACGGTGACAGCGGCAGGACATCGCTCGCCGACGGCTCCAACGTCGCAAAAACCGATCCCATCATCGAAGCCATCGGCAGCGTCGACGAGCTCAACAGCTTCGTCGGCACTCTGGTGATCGAGCTCGACGATGCCGGCGAGGCGCACGATCTGTGCGTGGACATTCAGCAGCAGCTGTTCGATCTGGGCGCCCACCTGGCTACCCTGGGTCAGACGCCGGCGCCTGATCCGGCGCCGCTCGAAGCGCACATCGCCCGGCTCAATGCCACGTTGCCGCCGCTGCGGGAGTTCGTGCTGCCGGGCGGCACGCGCGCCGCCGCAGCCGCCCATGTGTGCCGATCCGTGTGCCGTCGCGCGGAACGCGTCATGTGGGCTGCCGGCGACTCGGGCAGCGAGCCGGCACGCTATCTCAACCGGCTCAGCGACCTGTTCTTCGTGCTCGCACGCTGTTTCAATGCCGGTCAGGACGAGCCGCAGTGGCGCGGCTCACAGGGTCAGTCGTCGGATATCGCCGAGTAACGCGCCCAGAAAGGCGACGAACCGGGCCGCCTCCGCCCCGTTGATGGCCCGGTGATCGTAGCTCAACGACAGCGGCAGCATCTTGCGGGGTACGAACTCGCTGCCGTTCCAGTGCGGTTTCATGGCCAGACGCGCAACGCCGAGGATCGCCACTTCCGGCGCGTTGATGATGGGCGTGAATCCGGTACCGCCGTCCGCGCCGAGACTGGTGACGCTGAAGCTGGCCCCCTGCAGATCGGTCATGCCGAGCTTCTGCGCCCGGGCCTTTTCGGCGAGCTCCACCACCTCCGCCGAGAGCTCCCAGATACCCTTGCGATCCGCGTCGCGGATGACCGGCACTACCAGGCCCTCCTGCGTGTCCACGGCGATGCCGATATGGTAGTAGCCCTTGAGGATCATGTGCTTCGCTTCCGGGTCGAGCGAAGCGTTGAAGATGGGAAACGCCTGCAGCGCGTGCACGCAGGCTTTGACGATGAACGCCAGCGGCGTCACCTTGACCCCACGCTTCTCCGCCTCGCCGCGCAGCTGCGCGCGGAAGTCTTCCAGATCGGTGACATCCACCTCGTCGTGCTGGGTCACGTGCGGAACGTTGATCCAGCTGCGATGGAGGTTCTCTGCCCCACGTGCCCGGATGCGCGACAGGGCGACGGTCTCGATCGGGCCGAAGCGGCTGAAGTCCTGGGCCGGCAGGCGGGGCCAGGCGGCGGCCGTCGTCTGCGCAGGGGCTGCCGCAAGCCGGTTCTTCACGAACGCCTTGACGTCTTCCTTGACGATCCGGCCGCGATGGCCGCTGCCGGTCACTGCCTTGAGCGCGACGCCGAGCTCGCGCGCCAGACGGCGAACGGCGGGGCCCGCATAAACGCCCTCGTCCTGCTGCGTCGCGGCGGCGGCAGAGTCCGCTTCGACCGCCCGCGCCTCAGATCGGGAAGGCTTTGCAGCCGGCACCGCGCGATCTTCCTGCGACGGCTCGGCGGCCCTGTCGGCAGCATCACTGGCGGCCGCGCCGGCATCTGCGGACCCGGCACTCGAGGTTGCCGCCGCAGATGCTGTGGAGCCCGTGCCCGACGGCGCCTCACGAACCCCTGCGGCCGTCTCCAGGGTCACCAGCAGCGTGCCCTCCTCTACCTCGTCGCCCTCACCGACGTGTACCGTCTTCACGGTTCCGGCATGGGGGGCGGGGATTTCCATGGAGGCTTTGTCGGACTCCACCACCACCAGCAGATCGTCCTGCTCGACCGGATCCCCGGCAGCAACGGCCACCTCTACCACCACCACACCCTGAGCGTCGCCGATGTCGGGAACGCGGACCTCGACGTCCTCTTTGCTGGCCTCGTCGCCAGCGGCGGCGGGCGCAGGATCCCGCGAGTCGCGTGACCCCGTGTCGCCAGCCGCGACCGCGTCGGTCGCCGGCGCGCTCGCGCTTGCGGTGGGCTCCTCGTCATCAGGCTCGCCGCCAGCGGCCGCCGTGCCGGACTCCAGCCGCGCAATGATCTGATCCGTGGTCACCTCGTCGCCAACGGCGACCGTGATCTCCCGGATCACGCCGCTGACACCGGCCGGTACCTCCATGGACGCTTTGTCGGACTCGATCACGATGATGGCGTCCTCCGCCGTCACGTGGTCGCCGGGCGCCACACAGATCTCCACCACCTCAACGGCATCAGCGTCGCCGATATCGGGTATGCGTATGTCCTGACTCACGCTGCTGCCTTACACCTTTCTCGGGTTGGGTTTGTCCGGGTCGATCTCGAGCGCCGTCTGCGCAGCCCGCACCTGCTCATAGGAGAGCTTCTGTGCCGCGGCGAGCTGCGAGAGCGCCGCCAGAGTGACGAAGCGGCGGTCCACCTCGAAGAAGTGACGCAGCATCTCGCGGGTATCGCTGCGCCCGAAGCCATCGGTCCCGAGCACGTGGAACGGCGCCGCAATCTCGCTGCGCAGCGGCTCGGCAAGCGCCTTGAGGTAATCACTGGCTGCCACCACCGGCGCATCCCCGGCAAGCAGACGGGCCGCGTGACTCTGCCGCGGCGGCTCGCCCGGGTGCAGCAGATTCCAGCGCGCGACGTCCTGCGCATCGCGGGCGAGCTCCGTGTAGCTGGTGACGCTGAAGATCTCCGAACTCACGCCGTAGCGCTCGTGCAGGAGCTCTGCGGCTGCCTCCACCTCGCGCAGAATGGTGCCGCTGCCGAGCAGCCGCACCTTGAGACCATCGTCTTCGCCAACGCTGCGCAGGCGATACATGCCGGCGACGATGTCGGCTTCCACCCCTTCCGGCATGGCCGGTTGCGGGTAGTTCTCGTTCATCGCCGTGATGTAATAGAACACGTTGTCCTTGCGCCGGATCATGCGCTCGAGCCCGCTGTGCACGATCACCGCCAGCTCGTAGGCATAGCAGGGATCGTAGGCCACGCAGTTGGGAATGGTCGAGGCCAGCAGATGGCTGTGACCGTCCTGATGCTGCAGGCCTTCACCGTTGAGCGTCGTGCGCCCCGAGGTGCCGCCGATGAGAAATCCGCGCGCCTGAATGTCCCCCGCCGCCCAGGCCAGGTCACCCACGCGTTGAAAGCCGAACATCGAATAGAAGATGTAGAACGGGACCAGCGTGGTGCCATGGGTGCTGTATGAGGTCGCGGCCGCGAGCCAGGCGGAGAACGCGCCGGCTTCGTTGATGCCCTCCTCCAGCACCTGACCGTCACGGGACTCGCGATAGGCTGCGATCTCGCCGGAATCCTCCGGCTCGTAGAGCTGACCCGCCGACGAGTAGATACCCAGCTGTCGGAACATGCCCTCCATGCCGAACGTGCGCGCCTCGTCCGGTACGATGGGCACGATGCGCTGGCCGAGGTGCTTGTCGCGCACCAGCGTCGAGAGCAGGCGCACGAACGCCATGGTGGTCGAATTGGCCCGCTTGCCGCTGCCCTCGAGCTGCTGCGAAAACGCCGACAGCGGCGGTACCTCCAGCGTCTCTTCGGTGACGATGCGGCGCGGGATCGACCCGCCGAGCGCGGAGCGCCGTTGCCGCAGGTAGACCATTTCGGGGGCGTCCTCGGGCGGCCGGTAGAACGGCAGATCCTCGAGCTGACTGTCGCTCAGGGGAATGTCGAAACGGTCGCGGAACTGCTTGAGCTCGTCGAGATCGAGCTTTTTCACCTGATGCGTGTCGTTCTCGGCCTCGCCGGCATCGCCCATGCCGTAACCCTTGACCGTCTTGGCCAGGATCACGGTGGGCTCACCTTTGTGATGCACGGCCGCGTGATAGGCCGCGTAGACCTTGAACGGATCGTGCCCGCCGCGATTCAGGCGCATGATGTCCGCGTCCGAAAGGTTCTCCACCAGCCTGGCGGTTTCCGGATAGCGGCCGAAGAAGTGCTCGCGCGTGTAGGCGCCGCCCTTGGCCTTGTAGTTCTGGTACTCGCCGTCCACCACCTCGTTGGCACGCTGCAGCAGCATGCCGGACTCGTCGTTGGCGAACAGCGGATCCCAAAGCCGACCCCAGATGACCTTGATGACGTTCCAGCCGGCACCGCGGAAGTAGCCTTCGAGTTCCTGGATGATCTTGCCGTTGCCGCGCACCGGCCCGTCGAGACGCTGCAGGTTGCAGTTAACCACGAAGATGAGGTTGTCCAGATGCTCGCGACCGGCCAGCGACAGCGCGCCCAGGGCTTCGGGCTCGTCGCACTCACCGTCGCCGAGAAATGCCCAGACCTTGCGATCGCCCATGGGCACCAGGCCGCGGCTGTCCAGGTACTTCATGATGTGTGCCTGGTAGATGGCCTGGATCGGTCCCAGTCCCATGGAGACGGTGGGGAACTGCCAGTAGTCGGGCATCAGCCAGGGGTGGGGGTAGGACGACAGGCCCTCGCCATTCACCTCGCGCCGGAAGTTGTCGAGCTGCTGCTCGCTGAGCCGGCCCTCGAGAAACGATCGCGCGTAGATACCCGGGGACGCATGGCCCTGGTAGTAGATGAGATCTCCCGGATTGCCGTCGTTCGGCCCGCGAAAGAAGTAGTTGAAGCCCACGTCGTACAGCGTCGCCGAGGAAGCGAACGAGGAAATGTGCCCGCCCAGGTCGCCAGGTCGGCGATTGGCACGCACCACCATGGCCAGCGCGTTCCAGCGGATCAGCGAGCGGATGCGCCGCTCCATGAACAGATCCCCCGACATGAACGCTTCGCGATTGGAAGGGATGGTGTTCCGGTACGGCGTGGTGATGGTGTAAGGCAGCCGCGCACCCGTAAGGGTCATGCGCGCCGAAAGGCGCTCGAGCAGGAAGTTGGCCCGTTCTACTCCGCCATATTCGAGCACGTCCTCGAGCGCATCGAGCCATTCCCGTGTTTCGCTGGCGTCGTCGTCCTTGAGATCCCTCGGATATGCCATAGATCCTTCTACGTCGGTGTGTTCAGCTCGCTCAAGCGACGTTCCACAGCCAGGCCGCACCTCGAACGCCGCTGTCGTCGCCCCAGCGGGCGCGCCGCAGCAGAGTGCGCAGCGGTGGCGCTGATGAGCCGCCGGCGGCCCCGAACACGAACGCCGGCAGCAGCTCGGAGACCCGCGGATACAGCGCCTCGACGTTCGACAGCCCGCCGCCGAGCACGATCACGTCCGGGTCGATGACGTTGATCACCTGGGCCAGGCTGCGCGCCAGCATGTGCGCGTACAGATCCAGCGTCGTGCGGGCTTCGTCGTCGTCGCAGCGCGCCAGCGCCTCGGGTGTCCGGCACGCGCCCCACAGCACCTGGTGCGACTGCGCGAGCCCCGGACCACTCAGAAACGTCTCTACGCAGTTTAGCCGCCCGCAATAGCAGGGGCGGTCAGCAAGCCTCGATTCTAGCTGAATTCGCCGGGCTTCGTGGGCCGGCGCGCGGACATTGGCCGCGAAGATCGGCCGGCGCAGGTACGGCAGTGGCGTGTGTCCCCATTCGCCTGCCAGCCCCTGAGGGCCGCCGTGCAGCGCGCCGTCCAGCACCAAGCCACCACCTACCCCGGTGCCGAGGATTACGCCGAACACGCCCCGACGCCGGCGTTGCCCGGCCGGGTCGGGCGAGATCGCGGAGCCCGCCGCGTCGAGCGGGACATCGGACGCACCGGCCGGCACGGCGGCAGCCCGCGAATCGGCACCGGCGCCATCACGCGCTTCCGACAGGGCGAAGCAGTCTGCATCATTGGCGATGCGTACCCGGGAGCGGCCGCTCCCACTCGCGCCGAAGCGGCGCTGCAGATCCGCGAGCAGCGGACGCCCGTTCAGCCAGGTTGAGTTGCAGTTCTGCATGATCCCTGCTTCGGGCAGCCAGCTGCCCGGCGTGCCGAGCCCGATCCGCACCGTGCGCGGATCGGCGCCCGCAGCCCGGCAGAGCACGTCCACCATGCCGGCCACCGCGTCGAGCGAAGCCTGGTAGTCGTCGCGCGGGCTCGGCATGCGCTCGTGCGCGACGACGACACCTGCCGCGTCCAGTGCCACGCCGGAGATCTTGCTGCCGCCGAGGTCGATACCCAGCCGAATTCCGGCACGGCTCACGGCCCGAACTCCAGCAGCAGGCGCCGCCAGTCGAAGCCGGGGCCGGGATCGGTCTTGCGCCCCGGCGCCACTTCCTGATGCCCCACCACCGCGTCCGGGGCAAGGTGCGGATAGCGCGCAAACAGTGCCTGCAGCACGAGGCGCAGCCGGCGGTATTGCGCGGCCGTGTAGGCACGGTCGTCGCAGCCCTCGAGCTCGACGCCGATGGAGAAGTCGTTGCAGCGCGGCCGGCCGCGCCAGCTGGATGCGCCCGCATGCCAGGCGCGCCGGTCGAAGGCCACAAATTGGGTCACGCGGCCGCGGCGGTCGATGAACAGGTGCGCCGACACGCGCACGCCTCGAAGGTCCGCGTAAGCCGGGTGCGAATCCGCGTCGAGCGCGTTGCCGAACAGACGCTCCACGTCGCCGCTGCCATAGCGGCCGGGCGGCAGGCTGATGCAATGCACGACTACCAGTTCCGGAACGCTGTGCCCGGGGCGGGAATCCTGGTTCGGGGAAATTCGACGGCGGACGCGGGTCAGCCAGTGCTCCGAGTTGACGCGCAAAGGGTCGGCTCGCGGCTCTCTGACGGCCGGCATCGTCGCATGATTGAGGTATGCTCTCAAGCGGACATCAGCCCGCGAGAGCAACCATGGACTTTCCCAATGCCGAGCAGGCGCTGCGCGCCGCGGTGACCGAAAACGTGCGCGCGGCGCTTGCCGAGGACGTCGGCAGCGGCGACATCTCCGCCGAGCTCATCGACCCCGCGACCCGCGCCCAGGCCCGCGTCATCAGCCGCGAGCCGGGCGTGTTCTGCGGTGAGCCCTGGGTGCAGGAAGTCTGCCGCCAGCTGGGTGACACCATCGTGGTGACGTTCGAAGTGCGCGACGGTGACGCCGTCAGCGCCAACCAGGTCCTGTTCACCCTCGAAGGCCCCGCCCGCGACCTGCTTACCGCCGAGCGCACCATGCTCAACTTCGTGCAGCTGCTGTCGGGCACGGCGACCCTCACCCGACGCTATGTCGACCTGATCGCCGGCACCACCACACGCCTGCTGGACACCCGCAAAACCATCCCGGGTTTGCGTCTGGCGCAGAAATACGCCGTGCGCTGCGGCGGCGGGCACAACCACCGCCTGGGCCTGTACGACGCCTTTCTGATCAAGGAAAACCATATCGCCGCGGCGGGCAGCATCAGCGCCGCGGTTTCGCGCGCCCGTGCGCTGTACCCGGAGCGCGCCGTGGAGGTGGAGGTCGAGACCCTGGCCGAGCTCGAGGAGGCCATCGCCGCCGGCGCCGAGACCGCGCTGATCGACGATTTCTCGCTGGAGGACAGCCGCCGCGCCGTCGCCATGGCCAGCGGCCGTATCCGCCTCGAAGCCTCCGGCGGCATCAACGAGCAGACCATCGCCACGATCGCCGGGACCGGTGTGGACTATATTTCCAGTGGCGCGCTGACCAAGGAGGTCAGGCCCCTGGACCTGTCCATGCGTTTCGTGGAGTAACTCATGCCGGCAACGCGGCTCGGGGCATTTCTCGTCCACCTGTCCATCAGCGTCGGGATCTTTCTCGTCCTCGCGGCCATTCTGCGCTTCGTCTGGTACCCGGATTTCTTCTTCCTTGCCGACGGCGGCTGGCAGGGCATGCGCCTGATCGCCGGGGTGGATCTGGTGCTGGGGCCGATGCTCACCCTGATCGTCTACGACCTGCGCAAGCCGGAGCTGAAGCGGGATCTGGCGATCATCGCCGTCATCCAGCTTTCCTGCCTGAGCGCCGGCACCTGGGTGGTCTACGATCAGCGACCGCTGGCGCTGGTGTACGCGGACGGCCGGTTTTACAGCATGACGGCGGACTCGTACGTGGAACTGGGGCTGGCCATTCCGGACTTTTCCGCCATTCCGGGCAGATCGCCGAAACGCATTGAGGTTGCGCTGCCGGCAGACTTCGCCGCGCAGAGCGAGGTACGCGGCACGGCCCTGCAGACCGGTCGGCCGCTGGCTGCGCTCACCGAGCTTTACCAGCCTTTCGATTTTGCCTCCGTGGCAGCACGCGACGCCGCCGACCCGGACAAGCTGAAGGCGCAAGAAGGTGCCGAACCGGCGCTCGCGGCCTGGCTGCAACGTCACGGCGGGACGGTCGAAGACTACGCGTTCTTCCCCTTCGACAGCCGCTATCGCTACGCCTATCTGGGCATCGACCGGCGCAGCGGAGGGATCGAGGGGCTGCTGGACGCGGAACCGCCACGCTGACGAGGGCAGGACCCGACTGAATCTGGTGCCGGAACGCGGAATCGAACCGCGGACCTACTGATTACGAATCAGTCGCTCTACCGACTGAGCTATTCCGGCGCCGGGAGCGAAGGATACCCGGTTTGAAATGTGCTGCAAGCAGCGGCGCGGCGCCGCTGCCCGGGGCTCAGCAGCGTACCTTCTGCGGGTAGCGCATGCACACCGAGGTGCCCGACGGGTCGGTGGCCGTGACCTCGTAGCTGCCACCACCGCCGTCCGCGATGCTGTAGGTGAATCCCGCACCGTCCTGGGGAGTCCAGCCGATGGCCGCCTCGATGGCTGCGGTGTTGGCCGCTGCCAGCAGGTAGCTGCCGGTGCGCAGCCGGAAGTCTTCCTGGAAGATTTCCATCGTGGCGATGTTGGTGACCAGCACGCCTTCCCGGGAAGTCTGGATGTAATTGCTGTAAAGCGGCAAGGCCACCGCCGAGATGATGGCGATGATGGCCACCGCGATCATCAGCTCGATCAGGGTGAAACCGCGGGCGTGGGCCCGGCGTGATGCGAATTGGTTCGTCATGATTCAGCTTTCCGTCACGTGTCTGTGTAACGATAGACAGGAACTACCTTACCTAAGAAAAAAAGAGGGGCCATGGGCCCCTCTTTGATTCCAACTCGCGTTGGAGTCCGATCAGATGTCGGCCCAGTTGATCACCGCCGTATCGGTGGTCACGTCCAGGTAGGCCGGGCGGATGATGGTGTACACCAGGTCCGCCGTGCTCGGGTCGCCGCTCGTCTGGTTGACCTGCACCACGCCCGCAGCCGCGTTGGCAGCGTTGGCATAGGCGTTCACGCCTCCCGGAGCCAGCGCGCCTTCGCCCAGCAGACGGCCGATCACCGCAGCTTCTGCAAGCTCAGCGTCAGCGTTCGCTGCCGTCAGCGTGCCCATGGCCATGCCCGCCTGCACACGGCGCATCTCGTTGGCAACGTAGCGGACGGCCTCGTCGTAGTGCGCCGTCACTTTCGCCATGTTGGCGTTACGGATGTAGTCCTGATAAGCGGGCAGCGCCACAGCGGCGAGAATACCGATGATAGCCACCACGATCATCAATTCGATCAGGGTAAAACCCTTTTGCATCGCGTTTTTCATCTTGGAGTCACTCCATTTAGTTCAAGGTGTCAACACGTGGCAGCTCATGCACAGCACTTGCGCCGCGAATGTCGTCTGAAGAAGTGCAACCGCCGTGCCAGTTTCGCAATCAGGTCCCGTCCCTGACCCGCGCTTGCCTTTCTTTCACTTTAAAGTCAGAGACTTAGCTCGTCTGCCCGGGATCCGCCCGGGTCGCCGAGCGACCACAGCCCGAACCGCGGTGGGTATCTTGGCACGTCAGCTAGTGACGTTTCCGGTCACCCGGTTCCGGCCCAGACGCGGCAAGCGTTTGCTGCAGCAGGGCCGGATCCCGGCTTCCCGGCGACGGCCCCCGGGGCCGCCTCAAGAACCCGCTCTGACGGCCGTTAATACTGAACGAACACGGCTTGCCGAACTGTGACCCGTTTATCGACACTCCAGTGACCCAGGATTAGACTTCGCCGTCTGCCGGCGGCTAAGGTAACGCTCGACAGGACAAGGATTGCATTGCCCCATGGCATCTGAACCGATCCCGCTCAGCGGCTTGGCACGACGCCTCGTTGAAGAGAGCATCATAGACGCCAACTCGGCGCTCAAATCGACCGAGGCTGCGCGCAAGGAAGGTACGCCGTTCGTTTCGTACCTGGTGCGTCACGGCGTCGCCGAAGCCCGTACCATCGCCGTCAGCGCCTCCGAGGAATTCGGGGTGCCGCTGATGGATCTGACCGCCTTCGACATCGAGGCGATCCCCAAGGATCTGGTCAAGGAAAATCTGATCCGCCAGCACAACGCGCTGCCGCTGGTGCGCCGCGGTATGCGCCTGTTCGTGGCCGTTTCCGATCCCACCAACCTGCAGGCCCTGGACGAGATCAAGTTCCAGACCGGGGTGAACACCGAAGCGGTGCTGGTCGAAGAGGACAAGCTGCGGGCGCTCATCGATCAGTTCCTCAACGCCCAGGAAGACAACGGCCTGGGCGATCTGGGCGACGACGACCTCGACATCGACATGGATGCCTTCGAGGAGGATCAGGACGACGACGACGTCGGCATAAGCAACGCCACCGACGACACGCCCATCGTCCGCTTCGTCAACAAGATGCTGCTGGACGCCATCAAAACGGGCGCCTCGGACATCCACTTCGAGCCGTACGAGAAGAGCTATCGGGTGCGCTTCCGTACGGACGGCATTCTGCACGTGGTTTCCAATCCGCCCTCGAATCTGGGCACCCGGCTGGCGGCCCGTCTGAAGGTCATGTCCGAACTCGACATCTCGGAGCGCCGCGTGCCGCAGGACGGCCGCATCAAGATGAAGCTGTCCAAGACCCGCGCCATCGACTTCCGGGTGAACACCCTGCCCACGCTCTGGGGCGAAAAGATCGTGCTGCGGATCCTGGACCCGTCCAGCGCCAAGATGGGCATCGAGCAACTGGGCTTCGAAGAAAAGCAGCAGAAGCTGTTCATGGATGCGCTGCACCAGCCGCAGGGCATGATTCTGGTCACCGGCCCCACCGGCAGCGGTAAGACCGTGACGCTGTACACGGGTCTGAACATCCTCAACACCTCGGAGCGCAACATCGCCACCGCCGAGGACCCGGTGGAAATCAACCTCGAAGGCATCAACCAGGTCAACGTCAACCACCGGGTGGGCTTCGATTTCGCCATGGCCCTGCGCTCGTTCCTGCGCCAGGACCCGGACGTGGTGATGGTCGGTGAGATCCGTGACCTGGAAACGGCCGAGATCGCCATCAAGGCCGCGCAGACGGGTCACATGGTGTTGTCTACACTTCATACGAACTCCGCTGCAGAGACGCTGACCCGTCTGCGCAACATGGGCGTGCCGGCATTCAACCTGGCCACCAGCGTCAATCTGATCATCGCGCAGCGCCTGGCGCGGCGCCTGTGCCCCGCGTGCAAGAAGCCCATCGAGGTGCCGCGGGAAACGCTGTTGGCAGAAGGCTTTACGGAACAGCAGATCGAGAGCGGATTCGAGGTGTTCGAGCCCAACGTAACCGGCTGCGGCAAGTGCAAGGACGGTTACAAGGGCAGAGTCGGTATTTATGAAGTAGTTAAAATTACCAAGGAGATGTCCCAGATTATCATGGAGGACGGCAACAGCATTCAGCTGGCCCGGCAGGCTCGCGAGCTCGGCTTCAACGACCTGCGAATGTCCGGGCTGGAGAAGGTGGTGCTGGGCATGACGAGTCTGGCCGAAGTCAACCGGGTAACCACGGGACACTGAGTAAATGGCCGAAAGCGCAATATTCGTCTGGGAAGGCACCGACAAGCAGGGCCGCAAGACCAAGGGCGAGATCACCAGCACCAATCCGGCCATCGCCAAGGCCGAGCTGCGTCGTCAGGGTATCAACGCCACCCGGCTGAAGAAGAAGGGTCGTGGTCTGTCCCTGGGCGGCGGCGGCTCCATCAAGCCGGTGGACATCGCGTTGTTCACGCGGCAGATGGCCACCATGATGCGTGCCGGGGTGCCCCTGGTGCAGGCCTTCGAGATCGTCGCCGACGGGCTGGACAAACCCAAGCTCGCCGATCTGATCCGCGCAATTCGCAACGACGTGTCGGGGGGCAGCAACTTCGCGGCGGCGTTGCGCAAGCACCCGGCCTACTTCGACGATCTGTTCTGCAACCTGGTCGACGCCGGTGAGCAATCCGGTTCGCTCGAGACCATGCTCGATCGCATCGCCACCTACAAAGAGAAGACCGAATCGCTCAAGGCAAAGATCCGCAAAGCCATGACCTACCCTGCCGCGGTGATCGTGGTCGCCATCATCGTGTCCGGTATTCTGTTGATCAAGGTGGTGCCGCAGTTCGAGGTCGTCTTCAAAGGCTTCGGTGCAGAGCTGCCCGCATTCACTCAGTTCGTCATCAACATTTCTCAGTTCACCCAGCAGTGGTGGCTGATGATCGTGCTCGTCATGGTCGGCGCCATCGCCGGCTTCATCGCCGTTCGAAAACGCTCGAAGCGTCTGCGTGAATCGCTCGACCGGCTGGCCCTGAAAGCGCCGGTCGCAGGCTCGATCATCGAAAAATCGGCCGTCGCCCGCTATGCGCGAACGTTGTCCACGACCTTCGCGGCCGGCGTACCCCTGGTCGACGCACTCAATTCCGTCGCCGGCGCTACCGGCAACAGCGTCTATACCAAGGCCGTGCATCAGATCCGCGACGACGTGTCCACGGGTCAGCAGCTCAACTTCTCCATGCGGGCCACCGGCGTGTTCCCCAACATGGTGGTGCAGATGGTGGCCATCGGTGAAGAAGCAGGGGCACTTGACGACATGCTCGACAAGGCCGCCAGCTACTACGAGGAGCAGGTCGACAACGCCGTCGACAACCTGACGGCGCTCATGGAACCCATGATCATGGCCGTTCTGGGCGTGCTCGTGGGCGGTCTGATCATCGCCATGTACCTGCCGATCTTCCAACTCGGCGCGGTGGTCGGCGGCGGCTGATCGCCGCCCCTCCCGACTGGCATGCTCACGGACGGGCAGCTGGCCAGCCAGCTCATGACCTACGGCTGGGCCGGCGCTCTGCTGCTTGGCTGGCTCGGCCTGTGTGTCGGCAGCTTTCTCAACGTCGTCATCTACCGCATTCCGCTGATGCTCCAGCGTCAGTGGGAAGTGGAAGCGCACGCGGTGCTGGCCGCCGCCGAGGAACGCGAGTGCGAGGCACCGGCGAACGGTGTCAGCGTGGCGCGGCCGGCGGAGCCGTTCAATCTGCTCGTACCGCGGTCGCGCTGCCCGCAATGCGGCCATCAGATCCGTGCCTGGGAAAACATCCCGGTAATCAGCTGGCTGGCCCTGCGGGGGCGCTGCGCGGGCTGCCGCGCGAGGATCTCTCCGCGCTATCCGCTGGTCGAGCTGCTCACCGGCGTCGCCACGCTGGCCGTGATCGGCCTGTTCGGATTCACCTGGGCGGGCGGCGCGGCCCTGGTCTACACCTGGGTGCTGATCGCGCTGACGTTCATCGACTACGACACCCAACTGCTGCCCGACCAGCTCACCCTGCCCCTGGTCTGGCTGGGGCTGGTGGTGAATCTGGGCAACGGCTTCACCAGCCTCGATTCGGCGGTGGTGGGCGCCATCGCCGGGTACCTGTTCCTCTGGAGCACCTACTGGGCATTCAAGCTGATCACGGGCAAGGAAGGCATGGGCTACGGCGACTTCAAGCTGTTCGCCGCCGTTGGCGCCTGGCTCGGCTGGCAGGTTCTGCCTGCCACCATTCTCATCGCTGCCTGTGTCGGGCTGCTCTACGCCCTGGCAACGTCGATCCTGGGCAAGCGCGTCGCCCAGCAGCCGATTCCGTTCGGCCCGTTCCTGGCCATCGCCGGGTGGGTTTCGCTGACGGAGCGTGATACGGTTCTGGCCCTGTTTCTGAGCTGAGCCCGTTCCCATGAGCAGTTTCGTCGTCGGGGTCACCGGCGGCATCGGCAGCGGCAAGAGCGCCGTGGCCGAGCGCTTTGCCGCCCTTGGCATCGACGTGATCGACGCTGACCTCGCCTCGCGCGCCATCCTGCAACCGGGCCAGCCGGCTCTGGCGGCCATCGCGGAGCACTTCGGCTGCACCGTCATGAATGACGACGGCACGCTCGATCGGGCAGCTCTGAGGGCGCGGGTGTTCGCGGATGCGGCCGAGCGGCGCTGGCTCGAGCGCCTGACCCATCCGTTGATAGGCGCCTGGCTGCGCGCGCAACTGGCCGCCGCGCGTTCGCCCTACTGCCTGCTGGTCAACCCGCTGCTGATAGAATCCGGCAACGCCCACGGCTGCCGGCGGATACTCGTAGTGGACGCGCCCGAGGATGTGCAGCTCGAACGTACCGTGGCGCGCGACGGCAACACGCCGGCACAGGTGCAGGCGATCATGTCCGCTCAGGCAACCCGCACGGAGCGCCTGGCGCAAGCGGACGACGTGATCGTGAACGACAGCGACCTCGCCCACCTGGACCAGGCCGTCAGAACGCTGCATGAAAAATACCTGGAGCTCAGCGGCGCATGAGCAACTCGACGCCGAGAATCGTCATCTGCCCTACCTGCCGGGCCCGCGTGAAATGGACCCCGGGCAACGAGCATCGGCCGTTCTGCTCGGAACGCTGCAAGCTCATCGATCTGGGCGCCTGGGCCGGCGAGCAGCATCGCATTGCCGGCAACAGCATCGATGACGACGTGCTTTCGGGCTCGCTGGAAGACCCGCCCCAGCCGGACTAGCTGCCGCCGCGCAGGAACCTCCGGTCAGGTGCGGTACTCGGCGTTGATGCGCACGTACTCGTAAGAAAGATCCGAGGTCCACACCACGGCTTCGGCATCGCCGCGACCCAGTTCGATGTGCACCTCGAACTCGTCGCGGGCCATGACGGCGGCGCCGTCTTCCTCCCGATATTCCGGTGCGATCATGCCGCCGCGGGCCACCTGCACCTCGTCCAGCCGCAGCGATACCCCTGCGGTATCGAGCGCATCCAGACCTGCCCTGCCGATGGCCATGCAGAAACGCCCCCAGTTCGGATCGCCGGCAAACACCGCCGTCTTGACCAGCGGTGATTCCGCCACCGTATAGGCGACGGACAGGCACTCCGATTCGCTGGCCCCGCCGCTGACGCGCACGGTGACGAACTTCGTCGCGCCCTCGCCATCACGCACGATCCGCTGTGCCAGCTCCTGAGCCACCTCCGTCAGCGCCCGCGCCAGCACCGGGTACGCGGCGTCGTCCGCGGACCGTATCGGCGCATGCCCGGCCCGACCCGTTGCGATCACGACGAACGAGTCGTTGGTGGACGTGTCGCCATCGATGGTGATGCGGTTGAAGCTCGCATCGGCCACCTCACGCGTGAGCGCCCGCAGACAGGCCGCGTCCACGCAGGCGTCCGTGCAGACATAGGCGAGCATGGTCGCCATGTCGGGCTTGATCATTCCGGCGCCCTTGGCCATGCCGGTGATGGTCACGGTGGTTCCGTCCAGCTCGACCTGGCGGCTCAACGCCTTGGGCGCCGTGTCGGTGGTCATGATCGCCCGCGCCGCCCGTTCCCAGGCCACACCGCTCGACTCCGCTGCAGCCACAGCCGCAGGAACCGCCGCCGCCATGCGCTCCACCGGCAGGCGCTGGCCGATCACGCCCGTGGAGAAGGGCATGACGGCCGCCGCGTCGATCTTCGCCGCGGAACCGACGGCGGCGCAGATGCGCTGCGCGTCCTCGAGACCGGGATCGCCGGTCGCCGCGTTGGCGTTGCCGCTGTTGATCACCAGCGCCCGCACACCACCACGTCCGGTCACCGCTTCAGCGATCTGTACCGGAGCCGCCCGGAACGCGCTGCGGGTGAACACCGCGCCGGCGGTGCTGCCGGCATCGAGCAGCAGCACCACCAGATCATCGCGCCCGGGGCGTTTGATGGCCGCCTGCCCCACGCCGAGACGCACACCGCGCACGGGCAGCAGCGACCCAAGCTCAGGCAGATTAACGGCCATTTATGCAGCCTTTCCGTGACAGTGTTTGTATTTCTTTCCCGATCCGCAGGGGCACTGCTCGTTGCGGCCGATCTTGCGCTCGCTGCGGACGAACGTCTCGGGACGCTCGCCATCATCCGGCGGCGGCGGCTCCGGTTCGCCCGCCAGAGCGGAGGCGCTGGCGTGACTGAAGCGCATGCGCGCTTCGGCTTCCTCACGCCGCCGGCGCTCGGCTTCCTCCACCGCTTCCGGCCGTTCGATCTGTACCCGCGAAAGCAGCCGCACCACGTCGCGCTTGATGTTGGCCAGCAGCTCCTGAAACAGCTCGAAGCTCTCGCGCTTGTACTCCTGCTTGGGCTGCTTCTGCGCGTACGCGCGCAGATGAATGCCCTGACGCAGGTGATCCATCATCGCCAGGTGTTCTTTCCAGCGCTGGTCGAGAATCTGCAGCATGATCTGCTTTTCCACCAGGCGCATGTCCAGGCCATGCTCGGCCCAGTCGCGCTCCTTGGCGGCATACTCATCATCGATCTGCTTGAGGATCTTCTCGCGCAGCCGCTCCTCGGTGAGGTCATCATCCTCGCGCAGCCACGCGGCGACGGGCTGGCGGCTGGCGAAATCGGTGAGCAGCGCCTGCTCCAGACCTTCCAGATCCCACTGCTCCTCGAGGGTCTGGGGCGCGATGTAGTCGCTGACGAGTTCCATCACCACTTCCTCGCGCAGCGCGGCAATGGTGTCGGAAATGTCGTCGGCCAGCATCAGCTCGCGGCGCTGCTGATAGATGACCTGGCGCTGATCGTTGGCGACGTCGTCGTACTCGAGCAGGTTCTTGCGGATGTCGAAGTTGTGGCCCTCGACCTTGCGCTGGGCACGCTCGATGGCATTGTTGACCATGCGATGCTCGATCGCCTCGCCCTTCTCGAGCCCGATGGACTGCATGATTCCGCGGATTCTGTCCGATGCGAAGATGCGCATCAGATTGTCTTCCATCGACAGATAGAACCGTGTCGAGCCCGGATCGCCCTGCCGGCCGGCACGGCCGCGCAGCTGGTTGTCGATGCGCCGCGATTCGTGGCGCTCGGTGCCGATGATGTGCAGGCCGCCGCTGGCGATCACCGCGTCGTGGGACTTCTGCCAGGCCGTGCGGATCTCTGCGATCTGCTCCGGCGTCGCGTTCTCGAGCTGCGCGACCTCGGCCTCCCAGTTGCCGCCGAGCACGATGTCGGTGCCCCGGCCGGCCATGTTGGTGGCGATGGTCACGGTGCCCGGGCGTCCTGCCTGCGCCACGATCTCCGCCTCGCGCTCATGCTGCTTCGCGTTGAGCACGTTGTGCGCGATCTTGCGCCGCGTCAGCTCCTCGGAAAGGTGTTCCGATGACTCGATGGACACCGTGCCCACCAGCACGGGCTGACCGCGCTCGATGCAGCCCGCGATGTCGTCGATGATGGCGTCGTACTTTTCCCCGGTGGTCAGGTACACCAGATCGTTCTGGTCGTCGCGGATCATGGGCCTGTGGGTCGGGATCACCACCACGTCGAGGTTGTAGATCTGGCGGAACTCGAAAGCCTCGGTATCCGCGGTGCCGGTCATGCCGGCGAGCTTGTCGTACAGGCGGAAGTAGTTCTGGAACGTGGTGGAGGCCAGCGTCTGCGTCTCGTTCTGAATCGGCACGCCCTCTTTGGCTTCCACTGCCTGGTGAATGCCTTCCGACCAGCGCCGACCTGCCATGGCCCGGCCCGTGTGCTCGTCGACGATCACTACCTCGCCGTTGCGCACCATGTAGTGCACGTCGCGCTTGAACAGCGCGTGCGCCTTGAGCGCCGCATGCACGTGGTGCAGCAGGCCCAGATTGCTGGCCGCATACAGGCTGTCACCTTCCTCCAGCAGGCCGGCACGGACGAGCTCTTCCTCGATCTTCTGGTGACCGGCCTCCGTGAGCTCCACCTGACGGTTCTTCTCGTCCACCACGAAGTCGCCGTCGGGCTCGACGCCGGGCTCACGGTTCTCGACGAACGGCGCCTGCTTGAGCTTCGGCGCGATCAGGTTGATCTTGCGGTACAGCTCGGTGCTCTCTTCCGCCGGACCCGAAATGATCAGGGGCGTACGCGCCTCGTCGATGAGGATCGAGTCCACCTCGTCGACGATGGCGAAGTTGAGTCCACGCTGGTACTGATCTTCCAGCGTGAACGCCATGTTGTCGCGCAGATAGTCGAAGCCGAACTCGTTGTTGGTACCGTAGGTGATGTCGGCCCGGTAGGCGGCACGCTTCTCCTCGGGATGCTGCCCGGATTGAATCACGCCGCAGCTGAGCCCCAGGGCCTCGTAGATCGGCGCCATCCACTGCGAGTCGCGACGGGCCAGGTAGTCGTTCACCGTGACCACGTGCACACCCTTGCGGGTGAGGGCATTGAGGTAGGCAGGCAGCGTCGCGACCAGGGTCTTGCCTTCGCCGGTGCGCATCTCGGCGATCCGTCCCTCGTGCAGGGTTATGCCGCCGATGAGCTGCACGTCGAAGTGGCGCATCTCCTTGGTACGGCGCGCTGCCTCGCGCACCGCCGCGAAGGCCTCGGGCAGCAGATCGTCGAGCGTGGCGCCGCCGTCGAGCCGTTCGCGGAAAGCAACGGTCCTCGCGCGCAGCTCATCGTCGGACAGCGCCTGAAAGTCCGGCTCCAGGGCGTTGATCGCTTTGACCACGCGCCCCATGCGCTTCAGCTCGCGGCTGTTCTTGGTGCCGAATATCTTTCGCAACACTGTCAGGGCTCCGGTTCAGAGCAAAAGCGGGATTTTAACGCGTTGGACAGGCTGCCGAAACGCGAGTTCGCCGCCTCAGGCTCGCCGGGCGGCGCGGGCAGGGCGGTCCGGTCGTTCAGGAACGTCGCGCGACGTAGCGCGAGGGATCGACGTGGCGACCGTTCTTGAGCACCTCGAAGTGCACGTGCGGACCGGTAGACCGGCCCGATGAGCCCATGGTGCCGATGGCCTGGCCTTTCTTGACGATGTCGCCGGTGGCCACCTTGAGCGCCGCGTGATGGCCGTAGCGGGTGACATAGCCGTCACCGTGATTGATTTCCACCATGAGCCCGTAGCCGTAGCGCTTGCCCGCAAACGTCACCACCCCGCTGGCGACCGCCACCACGTCCGAGCCGGCGCGACCGGCGAAATCCACGCCCGAGTGCCATGCCTGCTGGCCGCTGAACGGGTCCACACGCTTGCCGTACGCCGAGGACATCCAGCCCCATGTGACCGGCCGGCCGGAGACCACGGTAGCCTGTCGATACTCACGATCGCGCAGCAGCGAATCGAGCACTTCGAGCTCGGTCTCGCGCGCCTTGAGATTCGCCGACAGCTCGTCCAGGCTGCTCTGCAGATCGGTCCAGGCCAGCGGCTCCTGCGCAGCAAGCGGGCCGCCCATGGGCGCCGGATCGCTGAATGAGAACTCCCCCTCGTCCAGATCTGCGACCTCGGTGACGCGCGAGCCCAGCGCTTCCATCCGCAGCAGCCGCGCCTGCATGTCCGCAAGACGCCGGCCCACTGCCTGCGATTGCGCCTGCGCCTGCTCGCGCAGGCTCGCAAGCTCGGCACGCTGATCCGACAGCCGCTGCTGCCACTCGGCCACCAGCTGCTCGTCATGCGAATCGGGGAGCACCGCGGTCATTGCAAGGAAGCTTGCCAGAACGGCGGCAGCAATGAGCCCCACACCCGAACCCGCCAGCTGCCATCCGGACAACCGCCAGGTGCGGCTTTGACCTGAGTCCTTCAGTAATACGATCTTCATGCTTTTATTCTAGTTTTGATTCTGCGGCAGTCCCTGGCGCAGAATCCGCCTGCCGGCTGTTCGCACCGGCCTGCAGCACTTCCTGCAGCAACTCCTGCAGCAACAGGCAGAGCAGAGCCGATCAAGTGTCCAGGGCGAAAATAAACGAACTGTTGAGCGAGCGCCACCGGCGATTTTCTCCTCTTCAACGTCTTCTGCATCGCGCGTCCGCTCAGCAGTCGTGGACTGCGCAGCTGCGCGCGCTGCTGCCCGAGCCGCTGTGCCGCGACTGCGTGGTGACCGAGATCAACGGCCCGGTCGTGGTGATCCTGTGCAGCAACGCGGCCAGCGCGACCCGGCTGCGTTTCATGGCGCAGGACCTGCTGAGTGAGCTCACTCAGCTGGGCGACTTCCGTACCGCCCAGGAGATCCACATTCGCGTGGCGGGCCACTGAGGCCACCGGCAGCGTCGCCGGCTGGCGGTGCTGCTACCCGGCGATTATGACGCTCAGTCGCGCCGGGAACTGCGAACTGTGCAGCAGTCCGGCCACGTTAGGACGTCCGGCGAGCGGCCCGAATCAGGCGCTCTGAGCTGCCAGCAGCGGACGGCTGTATGCCACCGGCACATCTGACTCGTCGTCGAACGTGATGATTTCCCAGGCCTCGCGGTCGGCCAGCAGCTTGCGCAGCAATGCGTTGTTCGGCCCGTGGCCCGACTTGTGACCAATGAACTCACCAATCACGCTGCAACCGAGCAGGTACAGATCGCCAATGGCGTCCAGAATCTTGTGTTTGACGAACTCGTCTTCCAGCCGCAGGCCTTCATCGTTCAGGATGCGGTAATCGTCCACCACCACCGCGTTGTCCAGACTGCCGCCGCGGGCCAGGTTCATGGCGCGCAGCTTGTCGTAGTCGGCGAGAAACCCGAAGGTGCGCGCCCGGCTCACTTCCTTGACGAACGCCATGCTCGAAAACTCCACCGCCGCGGTCTTGCGATGCCTGCGGAACACAGGATGGTCGTAGATCAAGGTGTACTCGATGCGAAAGCCGTCGTAGGGACGCAGCTCGGCGCGCACATCTCCCTGCACGTAGCTGACGCTGCGCTTGATGCGGATGAACTTCTTCGGCGCGTCCTGCTCTTCCATGCCGGCGGACTGCAACAGGAACACGAACGGCGCGGCGCTGCCGTCCATGATCGGCAGCTCCGAGGCGCTCACGTCCACGTAGGCATTGTCGACGCCGAGTCCGGCCATTGCCGACAGCAGATGCTCCACAGTGGAGATGCTGTGACGGCCGTCGCTCAGGGTCGTCGCCATGGTGGTATCGCCCACGTTGTCCACGTGCGCCTTGAGCGCTACCGGCTCGTCGAGGTCGCTGCGCACGAACACGATGCCCGTATCCGGCGGCGCCGGGCGCAGGGTGAGATAGACCTTCTCGCCCGTGTGCAGACCGACACCGGTTGCCCGTATGACGTTCTTCAGCGTTCTCTGCGCGATCGCTCTGGCCATGGATCAGCCCCAGTCCGAAGTTCCGAGGGTTGCACGCAGAAGCCCAGACCCACTACCCCGCAGGCTACCCATGTGCCGAAGGTCGCGGATGGTATCAGAGCACCTGTAGCTCAAGTATGGTCCCGAATTACGATTTTGTTACATTTTGTATCCTCGCAACGCAACCGCATCGCCGGGGCGCGTTCGTGCTCCCCGGACCCTGTCAGCGCCGTCATCTCAGTCCGCCTGACGGCGCAGAAATGCCGGGATGTCCACCCAGTTCATGTCGTCCGCATCCTGATCCAGAGCAAGGCTGCTCTGAGCCGCGACCGCATCCCGCTGGCGGAAGATGGCCGGCTTGTCATAGCTGCTGCCGTAGTCGGGCTGCGCTTCCGGGATTCGCTCCTCCGGCTTGATCTGCGGCTCGTTGCTCACGACCACGGCAGGCCGGGAAGCCTCGCCCAGACCGGTAGCCACCACGGTCACCTTGAGATCCTCGCCCATGTTCGGGTCGATCACCGTGCCGATCACGACCGTCGCCGAATCCGACGCGTACTCGTCCACCACGTTGCCGACGTCGATGAAATCGCCCATCGACAGATCCGGACCCGCGGTCACGTTCACGAGAATCCCGCGCGCGCCGTGCAGATCCACATCTTCGAGCAGCGGGCTGCGGATCGCCGCCTCGGCCGCTTCGCGGGCGCGGTGCTCACCGGACGCGATGCCCGTACCCATCATGGCCATACCCATCTCGGACATCACGGTGCGCACGTCGGCGAAGTCGACGTTGATCAACCCGTGGCGGATGATCAGGTCGGCAATGCCCTGCACGGCGCCCAGCAACACGTCGTTCGCAGCGCCGAACGCCTCGAGAATGCTGGCCCGCTCGCCCAGCACCCCGAGCAGCTTGTCGTTGGGGATCGTGATCAGCGAGTCGACGTGCTCCTGGAGCTCGCGGATACCGCGTTCCGCCGCGTCGTTGCGCTTCTCGAACTTGAACGGCCGGGTCACCACAGCCACCGTGAGAATGCCCATGTCCTTGGCGACTTCCGCCACCACGGGCGCTGCCCCGGTTCCCGTACCGCCACCCATGCCGGCGGTGATGAACACCATGTCGGCACCTTCGAGCACTTCCGCGATGCGGTCGCGGTCTTCGAGCGCTGCTGCGCGACCGACCTCGGGATTGGCTCCCGCGCCCAGCCCGCGGGTGATGCCGCTGCCGAGCTGCAGCAGGGTCTTTGCCTGCAGCGCCTTGAGGGCCTGGGCATCGGTATTGGCCGCCACGAAGTCAACGCCTTCGACGTTGTTGACCACCATGTGCTGCACGGCGTTGCCGCCGCCGCCGCCAACTCCGATGACTTTGATCACCGCACTCTGCGGCGCACTGTCTACGATTTCGAACATGTGACAACTCCTCGTCAAAAATTTTCGCTGAGCCACTTCTTCAGGCGGCGGAAACCACCGCCATTGACCCTGCCGCGACTCGCCGTTTCTGCTTCCCGCTGCTTGCCGTACATCAGCAGGCCGACCCCGGTTGCATAGACCGGGTTTCTTACGATGTCCTTCAGTCCCGCCACGTTACGTGGCGCCCCCTGGCTGACCGGCATGTGGAAGATCTCTTCCGCAAGCTCGATCACGCCCTCGATCTTCGATGCTCCACCAGTGAGCACGATGCCCGCAGCGATCAGGTCCTCGTAACCGCTGCGGCGCAATTCCGCCTGTATCAGGGTGAAGAGCTCGTCATAGCGCGGCTCCACCACCTCCGCGAGCGCCTGACGCGACAGCTCGCGCGACGGTTTGTCGCCCACACCGGGGACCTGGATGGTCTCGTCCGGACGCGCGAGCTGCGTCAGCGCGCAGGCATATTTGATCTTGATCTCTTCGGCATTCTGCGTCGGCGTGCGCAGCGCCATGGCGATGTCGTTGGTGACCTGATCGCCGGCGATGGGGATCACGGCCGTGTGCCGGATGGCACCGTTGGTGAAGATCGCGATGTCGGTCGTGCCGCCGCCGATGTCCACCAGGCAGACGCCGAGCTCACGCTCGTCTTCGCTCAATACCGAGTAGCTCGACGCCAGCTGCTCGAGGATCACGTCCTTCACCGTCAGCCCGCAGCGCTCGATGCACTTTTCTATGTTCTGCGCGGCGTTCATGGCACAGGTCACCAGGTGCACCTTCGCTTCGAGGCGCACGCCCGACATGCCCAGCGGTTCGCGCACGCCTTCCTGATTGTCGATGATGTATTCCTGCGGCAGGATGTGCAGGATCTTCTGATCCGCCGGAATCGCCATTGCCTGCGCGGCGTCGATGACCCGCTCGACGTCCTGGGGATACACCTCGCGATCGCGGATGGCCACGATGCCGTGAGAATTGAGACTGCGTATATGGCTGCCCGCGATGCCGGCGTAAACCGAATCGATCTCGCAGCCCGCCATCAGCTCGGCCTCTTCCACGGCCCGTTGAATGGACTGCACCGTGGACTCGATGTTGACCACAACGCCTTTCTTCAGGCCACGCGACGGGTGCGTGCCTATGCCGATGATTTCCAGCTCGCCGTCCGGTCCGATCTCGCCGACGATGGCGGCCACCTTGCTGGTGCCGATGTCGAGGCCGACGACTTTCTTCAGATCGTTGTCCGAGGCCATATGTCCTAATCCGTTGAGTGAGAGGGCGCGCCGACGCTGCGGCCGAGCGCCAGCAGCGGCTCGCCCCAGCTGACCGCAACACCGTTGTCGTAGCGCGCATCCACGTGCGCAACCCTGTCAGGGTCGCGAACCAGCAGCCGGCGATAGGCCAGCAGAAACCGCTGCACACGAGGATTGAGCTCGTCGCGTCCCAGTGCCACCGAGACGCCGTTCTCGAGCGTCATCTGCCACTCCCCCAGCGCGTTCTGGGTGAGCGCATCGATTCGCAGATCCAGCGGCCGCACCTGCGCCTGCAGCAGCTGGTAGGTCTCCATGGCCTCGCGCGGCGTCGCCAGGGTCCCCGCCAGCAGCGGCATGTCTGCCACGGGATCGGGCACCTGCACCACCTTGCCATCGCTCGTGAGGTAGCCGCCGGCACCCCAGCGCGCCACCACCGATTCCTTCTCGACGCGAACCACCAGGCTGTCCGGCCAGACGCGCCGCAGCATCACCGCACGCGGCCAGGAGAGTTCCGCCACGGCCTGGCGCAGCGCCTCGAGATCCAGGCTCTGCAGCGGACTGGTGATCTCGCTCTGCAGAACGTTGCGCACGGCCTGCTGCTCCGCAGCCGACAGCTGGCCTTCGACCCGAACGTGGGTCACGGGTTGGTCCAGCCGCTGCCAGACCAGCCAGATGCTGACCAGCACGATCAGCAGGGTCAGCGTGGCAAGCAGCTCACGCAGCATCACCGCCCCCCTGTCCGGCCGCCAGTGCGATAGACACCTGATTGACGTTCCCCGCCCCCTGTACCAGCACCACGTCGCCCTCGCGCACCAGCCCGGGCAGCAGCGCCAGCGCTTCCTCCGGCGACTGCGCGAAGACCAGGGCGCTGTTGAGGCCGCGCTGACGCACCCCCTGACTCAGCGCCTTGCCATCGGCACCGGGAATCGGCGCCTCGCCGGCGGCGTACACCTCCAGCAGCACCAGCAGATCCACACCCGCCAGCACGCGCACGAAGTCGTCGAACAGATCGCGCGTGCGGCTGTAGCGGTGCGGCTGAAACACCATCACCAGACGCCGCCCGGGCCAGACCCTGCGCACGGTGTCGATCACCGATGCGAGTTCGGTCGGGTGGTGACCATAGTCGTCCACGACGGTTACCGTGGCGTCACCCACAGGCACGGCCTCGCTGACCTGGAAGCGCCTGCCGACGCCGGAGAATTCGGCCAGACCCGCGACGATGGCCTCGTCCGGCAGGCCCTCGTCAGTCGCGACCGCGATCGCGGCCAGCGCGTTGAGCACGTTGTGCATGCCGGGCAGATTGAGCCGCACGTCCAGATCCGCATGGCCGTGCGGGCGTCGCGCGCGAAACCGCCAGACGCGACCCGCGGCCTCGATGTCCAGCGCCCGGTAGTCGCAATCGTCACCGAATCCGTACGTCAGCATCGGCCGGGCCACGTCCGCGAGGATGCTGCGGATCTCCGGATCCTCCAGACACAACACAGCCGACCCGTAAAACGGCAGGCGGTGCAGGAACGCGACGAACGTGCGCTTGAGCTCGTCGAAGTCCTGACCATAGGTGGCCATGTGATCGCGATCGATGTTGGTGACCACTGCCAGCATCGGCTGCAGGAACAGAAACGAAGCATCGCTCTCGTCGGCTTCCGCTATCAGATAGCGGCCCGCGCCCAGGCGCGCGTTGCTGCCGGCGCTGTTCAGCAGACCGCCGATCACGAACGTCGGATCCAGCTTGGCCGCCTGGAAAATGGCCGTCACGAGACTGGTGGTGGTGGTCTTGCCATGGGTGCCGGCGATGGCTATGCCATGCCGATAGCGCATGAGCTCACCGAGCATTTCGGCCCGGGCCACCACAGGAATGCGGTGCTCGTGCGCCGCGCGCACCTCGGGATTGTCGGCACCCACCGCGCTCGAGACCACCACCACGTCGCAATCACGCACTCTGTGCTCGTCATGGCCGATGCGGATGTCCGCACCCAGAGACGTCAGCCGCCGGGTCGTGTCGGAGCCACGCAGGTCCGAGCCGGAAACGACATAGCCCTGGTTGAGCAGGACTTCGGCTATGCCGGACATCCCGGCCCCGCCGACACCGACGAAGTGGATGCGCCGCACGCGACGCATTTCCGGTACCTGATAGGCGTTGACTTCAGCCACGGGCCTCCCCCTCCAGCTGAACTCGCAGCACCAGCCCGAACATCGCGCAGCAGACCACCAGACTGTTGCCGCCGTAGCTGACGAACGGCAGCGTCAGGCCCTTGGTGGGCAGCACGCCCGTATTGACACCCAGATTGATCAGACACTGGGCACCAAGCAGCAGCGCGATCGCATACGCCAGATAGCCGCCGAACGCGTCGCCGCGCTCGAGCGCGCGATGGGCGACGCGGAAGATCCGCACCACCAGAACGCCGAACAGCACCAGCAGCGCCAGCGCCCCGACGAGCCCCAGCTCTTCCGCGATGACGGCAAAGATGAAGTCGTTGTGCGCTTCAGGCAGGTAGAAGAGCTTCTGGATCCCCTCGCCGAGACCCAGCCCCGTGAGCTCGCCCCGGCCGAACGCGATGAGTGCCTGGGTGAGCTGATAACCGCTGCCGAACGGGGTCGCCCAGGGATCGATGAAGGAAATGAGGCGCTGCATGCGGTACGGCTGCAGCACGGCCAGTGCCCCCAGCAGCGTCAGCCCGATGACCGTCACCAGCAGAAAGTGACGCAGCCGCGCGCCCGCCAGGAACAGCAGTCCAAGGGTCGTGGCAGAGAGCACGACCACGCTGCCGAAGTCCGGCTGCATGAGCAGCAGCAGCGCCACCAGGCCCAGCATCAGCAGGGGCCGAACCATGACGATCGGATCGTCCGCGATCTGTCCGTGGAATCGAGCCAGGTAGCCGGCCAGATAGATCGGCATCAGCAGCTTGGCTGCTTCCGCTGCCTGCAGGGAAAAGGCTCCGAATCCGATCCAGCGGCGCGCCCCGTTGACCTCGACGCCGACGCCCGGCACCAGCACCAGCGCGCACAGGGCAAACGCACCCAGCCATGCGAGCCGGTGCGCGCGCCGCAGCCAGTCCAGGGGCACGCACAGCACCCCCGCCAGAGCCACCAGCGCGACCCCGAGGAACACCGCATGCTTGAGCAGCTGCCCGTGGCCGATAGGCACCGACGCGGAGGCGACCATTACCGTGCCGAAGGCCAGCACCAGCAGCCAGCAGAGCACCAGTGTCCGGTCGAAGGCGATCACGCCAGGCTCCTGACCGCGGCGGCGAACGCGTCGCCCCTCGCAGCGAAGTTGGCGAACATGTCGAGGCTCGCGCAGGCCGGCGAAAGGAGCACCACGTCACCGGGCAGCGCGAGCTCGCGTGCGGCACGCACCGCGCCTTCGATGCTGTCGACGCGGACGACGCGCGTGTGCCCTTCGAGCGTCTGCTGCAGCCGCGGCGCGTCCCGGCCGAGCAGCACCACCGCCTTGACGTGCGCGGAGACCGGTGCGACCAGGGGCGAGAAGTCCGCTCCCTTGCCGTCGCCCCCGGCAACCAGCACCAGATGCCGGCGTCCCGGCTCCGCGAGACCGCGCAGAGCGGCCAGGGTGGCGCCGACGTTGGTGGCCTTGGAATCATTGACGTAGCTCACGCCCCCGATCACGGCGACGCGCTGACAGCGATGCGGCAGCCCAGAAAAGGTGCGCAGCGCCGCGATGACCGCGGTCGCGTCGATGTCGGCGCGCCAGATCAGCGCCAGCGCGGCCAGAACGTTGGCGGCATTGTGCAGGCCGGCCAGGGGCAGCTCGGCAACGGCCAGCAGCGTCTGCTCGCCGTGTGAGAGCCAGAGCGCGCCATCGACCTCGCGCAATCCCCAATGTCCGCGGGCGGGGACATCGAGCCCGAAAGTCACGCATTCGCGTACACCGGATTCGGCCGCGGGCAGAGTGAGCGGATCTTCACGGTTCGCGACGGCGCGGTCGGCGTCGGCATAGATGCGCTGCTTGGCGGCAGCATAGGCAGCCATGGAGCCGTGCCGGTCGAGATGATCATCGGTCACGTTGAGAATCGTTGCTGCCGCGAAACCCTCCGCAGCCATCCGCTCCAGCTGGAAGCTCGACAGCTCCAGCACGTAACAATCGCGCTCGGGCTGCAGCAGATCGAGCGCGGCGTCACCGAGATTGCCGCCGACCCCGGGCCGGCGGCCACAGGCGGCCAGCAGATGGCCCACCAGCTCCGTCACGGTGCTCTTGCCGTTGGTGCCGGTGATCCCGTACACCGGTGCCGGTACCGGCCCCTCGGAGACGGCCGCGCAGAACAGATCAATATCGCTCACGAGGTCCGCGCCGGCTTCGCGCGCCTGGCGGGCGAGGCAATGATCGAGCGGCAGGCCAGGGCTCAGGATGAACCGATCGACCCCGCTGAAATCCAGGCTCGGGACGGTGCCGACAGCGTCAGGCTCCGCGAACACGAAGCGTGCCTGCGGATAGGCGGCGCGCAGCGCCTCGGCATCGGCCGGTGGCGGGCGCGTATCTACCACCAGCAGATCGTCGCGGCCGCTGAGGAAGCGCAGACAGGATCTGCCGGTTACGCCCAATCCTATGATCGCCGTGCGCATCCGCCGCTACCTCAGCTTCAACGTCGACAGCCCCACCAGCACCAGCACCAGCGTGATGATCCAGAAACGGACGATCACGCGCGGCTCGGGCCAGCCCTTGAGCTCGAAGTGGTGGTGGATGGGCGCCATTCGAAAGATGCGCTTGCCGGTGAGCCGGAACGACGCGACCTGGAGCATCACCGACACGGCCTCCAGCACGAACAGACCGCCCATGATGAACAGCACGATCTCGTGCCGCACGACGATGGCGACCACGCCGAGCGCCGCACCCAGCGCCAGGGCGCCCACGTCGCCCATGAACACCTGCGCCGGATAGGTGTTGAACCACAGAAATCCCAGCCCGGCTCCGATCAGCGCGCCGCAGAAGATGGCGAGCTCCCCCGCATCGGCGATGTAGGGAATCTGCAGATAGTGCGAGAACTCGACGTTTCCTACGAGATAGGCGATCAGACCGAGCGCGGCACCGACCATCACGGTGGGTAGTATCGCCAATCCGTCGAGTCCGTCGGTGAGGTTCACCGCGTTGCTGGTACCGACGATCACGAAATAGGCGAGCACGACGTAGCTGAGCCCCATGGGAATGGCCACGTCCTTGAAGAACGGCACGATGAGTTCCGTTTCCGCCGGGGACTGGGCGCTCGAGTACAGGAACCATGCCGCCGCCAGCCCGACCAGCGACTGCCAGAAATACTTCCAGCGCGCGGCCAGGCCGCGACTGTTGCGGCGGCTGATCTTGAGGTAATCGTCGGCCCAGCCGATCACCCCGAATGCCAGGGTCACGAGCAGCACGGTCCACACGTAGCGGTTGCTGAGATCGCCCCACAGCAGTGTCGTCACCAGAATCACGATCAGGATCAGCGCGCCCCCCATGGTCGGCGTGCCCGCCTTGGACAGGTGCGACTGCGGCCCGTCGCTGCGCACGGTCTGACCAATCTGATAGTGGGTGAGCTTCTCGATCACCATTGGCCCGATCAGCAGCGACGTGGCGAGCGCGGTCATCACGCTGACCATGGTGCGAAAGGTCAGGTACTGAAACACGCCGAAACCACTGACGTAGTGCTGCAGATACTCGGTCAGCCAGAGCAGCATCAGGCAGCACCCTCCATGAGCTCCGCGACCAGCGCGCGGTCGCTGAACGGCACGCGGCGACCGCCTGCCTCCTGGTACTCTTCGTGACCCTTGCCGGCCACCAGGACCACGTCCTGCTCGCCCGCGCCCGCTATCGCCCGGACGATGGCATCGCGGCGATCTGCGGACGCGTGCACGCAGCGGCGCCCGCTGAGACCAGCGCGCATGTCGGCGATGATCCGCTCCGGATCCTCCGAACGGGGGTTGTCGCTGGTCAGCCACAGCACGTCGGCGTGATTCTCGGCGGCAGCTGCCATCAGCGGCCGCTTGCCGGCATCGCGGTCACCGCCACAGCCGAACACACAGATCAGTGCACCGCGCGTGTGCCGGCGCAGACTGCCGAGCACCTTGTCCAGCGCATCGGGCGTGTGCGCGAAATCGACGACCACTGCCGGCCGGCCGGGCGCGCGGAAGAACTCCATGCGCCCCGGCACCTGCGCGAGGGTCGCGCCTGCAGCCACGATGTCTGCCAGAGCCACGCCCGCCTGACCAAGCACCGCCACGGCCGTGGCGACGTTGGTCACGGAAAACTCGCTGTGAACGGGCAGACGGAAGTCCGCCTCGCCCCAGGGGGTATGCCACCGTCCCATGGCACCCTGATCGTCGAACGCCAGCCCCGACCAGCGCACATCCGCGCCGGGCGTGGACACCCCGATGCGCAGACCGGCAACGGCTGGGTCGAGACGGCCCGCCAGCTGCGCGCCGAACGGATCGTCGACGTTGATGGCTGCCGCTTTCAGGGTCGGCCAGGCAAACAGCCGAGCCTTGGCCGCGCCGTACGCCTCGAAGCTTTCGTGATAGTCCAGGTGATCCCGCGTGAGGTTGGTGAAGGCGGCCACGTCGAAGGCAACCTCGTCGACGCGCCCCTGGGCCAGCGCGTGGGACGACGCCTCCAGCGCCACCCAGGTGCAGCCCTGGTCACGCAGCGCCGCCAGACGCCGCTGCACCGTGATCGCATCCTCGGTCGTCAGACGCGCCGGGTGCAGCGCCAGCGGCTTGCCGGAATGGATAGACAGCGGCTTGCCGGAATGGATAGACAGCGGCTCGCCGGAATGGCTAGACAGCGGCGCACCCCAGCCCAGAGTCCCCAGATAACCGCAACGATGGCCCAGCCTGCTGGCCAGGTCGGCAACGTACCAGGCGATCGAGGTCTTGCCGTTGGTGCCGGTAACGCCGACACAATGCAACGTCGTGCTGGGCTGGCCGTAGAACGCTGCGGCAATGGTCCCGCGACGGCTGCGCAGTTCCGGCAGCACGATCACGGGGACGCTCAGCCCTGGCAGATCGCGCTCCGCGAGCACCGCGACGGCGCCGCGCGCCACGGCGTCCCCAGCATGGTCGTGGCCATCATGCACCGCGCCGCGGCAGGCGACGAACAGATCGCCGCGCTCGACCGTGCGCGAATCCTCTACCATGTGGCGCGCTTCCAGGTTCGGCGCGTGCTCACCGAGCAGAGCGCGCAGATTTACTCCCGCGCCGCTCACCGTCCCGCTCCTTCCGCCAGCAGCAGGTCGTCCGGCGGCTCGCCCAGCACCCGCAGCGCGCGTGCCGCCACGCGACCGAACACCGGTGCCGCCACGCCGCCGCCGCCCTGGGCGGCGCCGGCGGGCTCGTTGATCACCACCACCATCACCAGGCGCGGATTGCTCACGGGCGCGATCCCCGCGAACAGCGTGACGTGACGCTCATCGTCATAACCGGCCGCGCCCACCTTGCGGGCGGTGCCGGTCTTTCCGGCCACCCGGTAACCGGCGACGCTGGCCCGCGGCGCGGTGCCGTTCTTCTCGGTCACGGCCTCCATCATGTGCAGCACCGCCCTGGTCTGCTCCGCGGCAAACACCGGCGTGCCGGTGACCGGCGCATCCGGATCGTGCTTGAGAATCGACACGGGCAGGGGCACGCCGTCGTTCGCCAGTGTCACGTAGGCCCGGGCCAGCTGCAGCGGCGACACGGCCAGGCCGTAGCCATAGGCGAGCGTCGCGCGCACGATGGGTTTGTCGAGACCCCATTCGGACAGCGAGCCCGCGGCCTCGCCCGGCAGCCCGGTGCCGACGAACTGGCCCAGACCGGCGCGATTCATTACGTCGAACACGGCCCGGTCCGGCAGCGTCAGCGCTACCTTGGCAAAGGCAACCTGACTCGACTTCTGCAGCGCCCGGGTCAGGCTGACGGTGCCGAGATTGCCGGTGTCCTGGATCAGCTTTCTGCCGACGCTGAAATACCCCGGCGAGGTATCGATCTCGGTCGTCGGGCTGTAGGCACCGCTTTCCAGCGCCGCGAGCGCCGTGAACGGCTTCATGGTCGAGCCCGGCTCGTAGGTGTCGGTCACGGCGCGGTTGCGCATGCCCTCGCGCGTGCCCGACGACAGATCGTTGGGGTTGTAGGATGGCTCGTTGACCATGGCGAGCACCTCACCGGTGTGCGCGTCGAGCATCACCAGCGAGCCGGAACGGGCGCCGTTGGCAAGGACCGCGGCCTTGATTTCGCGGTAGGCCAGATACTGCAGCCGCAGGTCCAGGCTGAGGTGCATGTCGCTGCCGAAGCGCGGCGCGCGCACGAACTCGAGGTCCTTGATCACCTCGCCGCGGCGGTCCTGAAGGACCACCTTGCGCCCGTGCTGCCCGCGCAGGCGATCGTCGAACGCGAGCTCCACGCCCTCGATGCCGGCTTCGTCGACGTCGGTGACGCCCACCACGTGCGCGGCAATCTCGGCGGCAGGGTAATAACGCCGGTACTCACGCTGCAGGTACACACCCTTCAGCTCGAGCGCCTTCACCCGTTGCGCCTGCTCCCACGGCAGGCGCCGCGCCAGGTAAAGAAACTCGCGTCGCCCCGCGGCATCCAGCTGTTGCTGCAGCTCACGCGCCGGCACACCGAGCACGCCGGCAAGCGCGGCCACCGATTCGCCATCGAGACGCACCAGGCTGGGATCGGTCCACACCGCCATGGTGGGCGTGCTGATGGCCAGCGGCTCGCCGTTGCGATCGTAGATCACGCCGCGATATGCAGGCAGCGTCTGGGCACGCACCGCGCGCGCGTCACCCTGTTCCTGCAGGAACGCCCGCTCGGTGATGTTCAGGTAGACCACCCGCGCGGCCACGCCGCTGCACCCGAGCAGAAACAGAATCACGACTGCGTAGTGGCGCCAGGCTTTCACCGCTCGATGCGCTCCACGGATTCCGGAAAGTGCATGGCCAGCTCACCTTCGGCAATGCGCTCGACGTTCTGGAACGCGGTCAGGGCGCTGCGTTCCAGCAGCAGCCGGCTCTGCTCGGCCACGTGCTGATCCTGATCGCGCTGGGCGCTCTGCAGCTCCACGTGCAGCTGGCGCACGGCCTGACTCATCCACACCACCTGGATGCTCGAGGCCACGACCAGCAGCAGCAGCAGCAGGAAGGTTGCCAGCGGCCGCCGGATCATGCGGCTTTCTCCAGCACGCGCAGCACTGCGCTGCGGGCGCGTGGATTCGCCGCCAGCTCGTCGGCCCCGGCCCGAATCGGCCCGGCAATGCTGAGCGCAGCCGGTCGCGCCGCTGCATCCCGCACGGGCAGCCGCCGCGGCAGCTGCGGCGGTTGCGAAAGCTCGCGAAAAAAGCGCTTCACCAGCCGGTCTTCCAGGGAATGGAAACTGATCACCGCGAGCCTGCCGCCTGCGCGCAGCACCGCAAACGCCTGGGCAAGGCCCGCACGCAGCTCGCCGAGCTCGTCGTTGATCTGCATACGGATTGCCTGAAACACGCGTGTGGCGTCGTGCTTGCCCGGGGTCCGCCGCGGCTGTGCCTGACTGACGACGGCAGCGAGCTGGGCCGTCGTGCGCAACGGCCGCGCCGCCACGATGGCGGCGGCGATACGGCGCGCGTAGCGCTCCTCGCCGTACTCCCGGAGCACCCGGGAGATCTCGGTCTCGGCAGCGGCATTGAGCCAGTCAGCCGCGCTGGGCCCCTGGTCGGGATTCATGCGCATGTCCAGCGGCGCGTCGAAGCGGAAGCTGAAACCGCGTTGCGGATCGTCCAGCTGTGGCGACGAGACGCCGAGATCCATGATTACGCCCTGCACGAGCCCCACGTCCATTTGCTCCAGCAAATCACCCAGCTGCGAAAAGTTGCCCTGACGTATGTCGAACCGGGGCTCCGCCAGCGCCAGGGCGCGACCTTCGGCAACCGCCTCCGGGTCCCGATCGAACGCGATCACCCGGCTGTCCGGCCCCAGCACATCGAGCAGCGCGCGGCTGTGGCCGCCCCTGCCGAAAGTGGCGTCGACGTACACGCCTTCGCGAATCCCCGCAACCGAAGCCCCGCCCGCCGTTCCCGCCGGGGGAGCCATCCCCGTTACCAGACTCACCAGCTCCCGGCACAGAACCGGGGCATGGCTGCCGCTCAAAGCGACAGCCCGTTGAACTCGTCAGCGTCCGCCAGCAGCGCGCTCATGTCCTGATCCAGCCAGTCCTGAACGCTCTCACCCCAGCGCTCCTCGTTCCAGATCTCGACCTTGCGCCCCTGCCCGACCAGGGTCAGCTTCTTGTCCAGCCCTGCGTAGCTGCGCAGAGCCTGAGGCAGCAGAATCCGTCCGTTGGCGTCGAGCTCGAGATCCGTCGCATGGCCAATCAGCAGACGCTGCAGATGCCGGGCCCGATTGGCCACGTTCGAGAGCGCTTCGACCTTGCTCTCGAGCGTTTCCCACTCGCCCAGGGGATAGAGCAGCAGACAGCGCTCGGCGATGTCGATGGTGACCACCACCTTGCCTGCGGATGCGGCCATGACGATCTCCCGGAATCGAGCCGGCAGAGCCATACGCCCCTTGCTATCCAGCGTGGCGCTGTTGATACCCCTGAACATGCTTTCGCCTGGACCGACGGACCGAAGGCCGCCGACCGAACCCGCCCCCTGCGCTAGCTGAGACCGGCGTGTGGGCAAGACCTGGCGGAAACTGGCCCTCTGCGGCCTCGTAATCCCACCGGTGCCACCTTGATCGCCAGCTTCACCCACTTTTTCCCACAAAAATCCATCGCGCGACACTATAGCCCGGGTCATAGCCTGTCAAGCCGGGCCAAGTACCATAACCTTCGGAATTTAAAAGATTTTTCTGACGCGAGCGGGTGTCGGCAGGGGTCTCGGAACCGAATTGACGAGCCAGATCGGACCGGTAGTTCGGCTTTCTCGAAACTACATTAAGTTCTAGAACGTTTAGCGATAAACGTTCCGGGAAAGATCGGGGTGAGGTATAAGAAGCGAGTCGGCCGGTAAGCCGGGTTCTGTCTGGATGACGTTTCCGTCACCGAGGCAGCCATTCCTCTAGGATCGCCGTCACCGACGACCTCAAGCAGCCTACCCGAATCCGGTGCGGACCACACCGTAGGATTCCTATTTGGCCTTGCTCCGAGCGGGGTTTACCTAGCCGCGGCGTGTTGCCACCCGCGCGGTGCGCTCTTACCGCACCCTTTCACCCTTACCAGTTCGAGGCCGCCGCATGAGCGGCGACCCCGCCTTGGGCGGTTTGCTTTCTGCTGCACTTTCCGTGGGCTCACGCCCCCCAGGGGTTACCTGGCACTCTGTCCTGCGGAGCCCGGACTTTCCTCCCGCCACCTGCCGAAGCCGGCGGCCGGCGGCTGCCTGGCCGACTCGCGCTGCAGGATATCACGCGCCATCCGGCGATGCTGCCAGCTTCAGCGCCAGGTCGTAGAGCTCGCGGCGCGGCAGGCCGAGCAGTTGCGACCCCAGCCGCGCCGCCTGAGCCGGCGCGAGCTCGGCGCACAGCACGGCCATGGTCCGATGCGCGGCGCGGGTGTCCGCGTCGCTGCTGCCGGCCTCGAGCACACCCACGAACTCACCGCGCAACTGACCTGCCGCGCTCAGCTGCGCCAGCAGCTCGCTCGCGGTGGCACACAGGTACTGCTCATGCAGCTTGGTCATCTCGCGGCCCAGCAGCAGGCGGCGCGCCGGATCCAGGGCGGCAATGTCCTCCAGGCACCCGGCGATTCGGTGCGGCGCCTCGAAGAACACGCAGGCCTCGTCGCGGGCCGCCAGTTCCCGCAGGCGCGCGCGGCGCTGCCCGGCGCGTGCCGGCAGATACCCCTCGAAGTGGAAGCGGCCCGCCGGCAACGGGCAAACGGACAGCGCCGCGAGCACCGCGCTCGGGCCGGGCACGGGCAGCACTGCGATCTGCTCGGCCCAGCACGCCCGCACCAGCTCGAACCCCGGATCCGAAAGCAACGGCGTACCGGCGTCCGACACCAGCGCAACGGTCGAACCATCGCGCAGCGATTGCAGAACGCGCACGCTCGCGGCACCTTCGTTGTGGCTGTGCAGGGCCACCATCCGGGCGCTGTCGGCGCCGAGCGCGTCTAACAGCACCCGCGTTCGTCTGGTATCCTCCGCGGCGACAATCGCCACCGAACGCAGGACATCGGCCGCTCGACGACTGATGTCCTCGAGGTTTCCAATCGGCGTCGCGACGACGTAGAGCACACCAGGCATGTTTGCACGACTGATTGCAACGGGGCTGCTGATTCTCGCAGTCTGCGGCTGCCAAAGCACGCCGACCCAGCCTCGCGCGGGCAGCAGCGCCGGCGTCGAAGCCGGCAGCGGCGACAGCATCCAAGCGCTGCGGGCGCGGGCGCTCGCGGCCGGTCCTGCCCGCGGTGCCTGGCTGCTGGTACAGGTTGCTCAGCGCGAGCTCGACAGCGGCGACTGGCGGGCCGCCAGCGCCACCCTCGAGAGCGTGCGGCCGGAGCTGCTCGACGAGCTGCAGCAGGCCGACTATGAGCTCGCGCGCGCGGAGGTGCTGTACCGCCTGGGTGACCGTCGCGCAGCCAACGCGGCGCTCGCCGAGGTGGATCCGGCTCTGCTGCACGATCCCACGCGCTGGCTGCTGACGAGCACCCTCATCGGCAGTGGTAATGACCCGCTCGTCGACGCCGAGGCGCTGATGGCTCTGAGGCCGGACCCGGCAGCCGCGCAGCGCGTAAACGATCTCATCTGGCTGTCGCTGGCCAGGGTGCCGGCGCTCAGACTGCTCGCGCTCCGTACCTCGGTACGCGGCGACGAGCTCGGCTGGATAGAGCTCAAGGTGCAGACGCTGCAGAGTCTCACCATAGCGGAACAGACCAGACGGCTCGCCGACTGGCAGGCCCGCTGGCCTGATCACCCTGCGAATCAACTGCCACCGCGCCCTCTGCAGACGTTGCTGGCAGGGTCGACCGGTCCGGCCACCCTGCCTGCGCAGCCGCGCCGACTGGGGCTGCTGCTGCCGCTCAACGGTCCGCTCGGCCGCGCCGGTCGGGCAGTGCGCGACGGCTTCCTAGCCACCTACCTCGAGCACGCCCGGGATCTGCCGTTCGAAGTGCACGTTTACGATACCACCCAGCAACCACTGCCCGAGCTCTACGAGCGCACCCTGACCGACGGCATGGATCTGCTGGTAGGTCCACTGCGCAAGGAAGCCGTGGCGGAGCTCAACGGTCTGCAGCCCGACGTGCCGGTGCTGGCGCTCAACTACCTGGAACCCGGCGTCCCGGCCGCGCCGGGGCTGCGTCAGCTGGGGCTGGCCATCGAAGACGAGGCGCGCACCATTGCCGAACGTCTGAGTGCGGACGGTCGCCGCAACGTTCTGGTGCTGCACGATCCCGAGGAATGGGCCGGACGCGCGCTGCGGCAGCTGTACGCCAGCTGGCGCGACGCCGACGATCTGCGCGTCACCGATCAGCTGCTGCTGGACGTGCGCACGGTGACCGAAAGCGTGGGCAACGCAATGCTGGTCAGCAAAAGCGAGGAGCGGCGGAGCGAACTGGAACGGGTGCTGGGCGAAACCCTCGAGTTTCTGCCGCGCGCCCGCGGCGACATCGACGCCATCGTCGCGCTGGTTTCCAACGTCGAAGCCAATGCTCTGGTGCCCGCACTGCGATATCACTTCGCCGATCAGCTGCCGGTTTACGCCAGCTCGCAATCGGTGCGAGGCGCGGCACCCAGTGCGCTCAGCGCGCTATCGGGTTTTCAGATCTGCGAGATCCCCGGTTTCGTCATAGGAGACGGCAGCTACGCGAGCCTTGCCGCTGCATTCTCGCTTGACGGCAATCCGCTGGCGTCCCTGTACGCGCTCGGTGTAGACGCGCTGCGGGTGGGCAATCAGCTGCCGCTGCTGCTCGCCGGCAACGTCGATCAGCTCCTCGGCAGCACCGGTGTGCTGAGCGTCGCGGGCGACGGACAGCTGCGCCGGGAGCTCACCTGGGCCGTCGTGCGCGATGGTCGTCTCAGCGCGGCAACCGCCCCGGCCCTGGGGCGCTGACGGCGTCGCCGGTGCCGCGCGCGGCACACCTCGAGCGTGGCCGCTGGGCGGAATCCTGCGCCCTCGCCTACCTGAACGGCGAAGGCCTGCAGCTCGTCGCGAGAAACTTTCGCGTGCGCCTCGGAGAGCTCGACCTGGTCATGCTCGATGGGCCGTTGCTCGTGTTCGTCGAGGTGCGCTATCGCGCCAGCACCAGCTACGGGGCGGCCCACGAGACGGTTACCCGCGCAAAACAGCGACGCCTGCACGCAGCCGCCGAGCTGTTTCGCGCACGCTACCCGCAGCTTGCGCACCGGGCCTGCCGATTTGACGTGGTGTCCGTGACCCAGCGAAACTACGCGCCGCATTGCAACTGGATCAGGGATGCATTCAGCTAAGATGGCCCGTTCGACCCGTGCTGTACTCGGCGCGATGCTGCTCCTGCTGTGCGGCAGCGTGTTCAGCGGCTGCGCCGGCTACTCCCGCGACCCGACCCAGCGCACCACTGGCGCGGTGCTCGACGATCAGTTCATCGAGATGCAGGTCAAGCGCGACATCCGCAAGTCCGACGACGGCTTCCGCTCCGCCCACCTGGTGGTGGTGAGCTACAACGGCGTGGTGCTGCTGGCCGGGCAGGTGGAGAACGAGCGGCTGCGGGCACAGGCCGAAGACGTGGCCAGGCAGATGCGCGCGGTACGCCGGGTCCACAACGAGCTCACCATCGGCGGCCCGATCTCGCTGCCGACCCGCACCGCCGACAGCTGGCTCACCGCCAAGGTAAAGACCCAGCTGCTGGCTGACGACGAAGTGGTCGCAGGGCACGTGAAAGTGGTGACCGAGAACGGCATCGTCTATCTGATGGGCATGATCACGCGGGCGGAAGCCGATCGCGCCACGGAAGTCGCGCGCTCGGTGTTCGGCGTGCAGAAGATCGTCAAGGTGTTCGAGTACCTCTGAGGCGCGCGCCGGGCCGGCGGCTCCCGACTCCGAGCGCCTACTTCACCACCTTGAGGTGGCCGCCGCCACGCTGACCGCCATCCGCCTCCGGGCCACCCGGTTGCCCGGGTCCAGGCGGCTGCGGGTCCGGAAAGGTTTCCGCATCGAACATCATGCCTTCGCCGGTTTCCTTGGCGTAGATCGCCCTGATGTTCGCCATGGGCAGATAGATATCGAACGGGCGCCCGCCGAAGCGGCCATTACAGGTGACAGCCTCGTCACCCAGAGCCAGCCCGTGCACTGCGGTCGGTGACAGGTTGAGCACGATCTTGCCGTCGTCGACGTACTCGCGCGGCACGGCAACGGCGTCGCTCGTGGCGTCCACCAGCACATAGGGGGTGAGGTTGCTGTCGATGATCCAGTCGTAAAGGGCGCGCAGCAGGTAGGGGCGTTTGGGCTTCTTGAGTTGCATCGCCCCCCCTCGGGCTGCGACTAGTCCTGCATCTCCAGCTCGGCTTCCGTCAGGCTGGCGCGGAACGATTCCCGCTCGAACATCACGCTCATGTACTTCTGCAGCGGTCGGGTGCTGCGCTCCGGCAGCGCGATGCCCACCACCTTGAGACGCCACAGAATGGGCGCGACGCAGCAGTCGACCAGGGTGAACTCTTCGTTCATGAAGAAGGGCTTCTCAGCGAAGATCGGCGCAACCGCGATGATGCTCTCGCGCAGCTCCTTGCGGGCCTTGGTGAGCACCGTCTCACGCCCTTTGCCGGCCATGAGCAGGTCGAGCCGCCCGCTCCACTCGCGCTCGATGCGGGTGATCCACAGGCGCGACAGCGCGCGCTGAACGGGATACACGGGCAGCAGCGGCGGGTGCGGAAAGCGCTCGTCGAGATACTCCATGATCACGTTGGCCTCGTAGAGCACCAGGTCGCGATCCAGCAGCGTCGGCAGGCTGTTGTACGGATTGATCTCGGCGAGATCTTCCGGCTTGTTGTTCGGATCGACATCCACCACGTCGCAGGTGACGCCTTTTTCCGCCAGCACCATTCTCACTCGGTGCGAGTAGTGATCCCGGGCATCAGAGAACAACGTCATGGACGAACGCTTGGTAACTAGGCTCATGTGCGGTTATCCGGCCGTCAGCGGACGGCTTTGTTGTACTCGCGTCCGAGCAGCCAGGTAAACACGTACAGAATCACCAGGAACAGCAGCACGTAAATGCCGATCCTGTGCCGCTCGAGTCGACTCGGGTCGCCCACGTAAAACAGGAAGTTGGTGATGTCGTGCACCGCCTGATCGTACTCCTCAGGCGTGTACAGACCCGTGCCTTCTTCGAGCACCAGTTCGCCGCACTTCTCTTCCGTGATCGCCTTGCCAGGCACCAGCGGATCACGCATCTCGCCGCCATTCGGGGCGATCTTGGGAACCTGCACGCAATCGGAGCGCTGAATGCCCTGCAGTTCCAGCAAGGCGTGCGGCATGCCGACGTTGGGGAACACCTTGTTGTTGACGCCGAGCGGCCGGCTGCTGTCGAGATAGAAGGTCTTGAGGTAGTTGTACACCCACTCGGGGCCGCGTACCCGGGTAACCATCGTGAGATCCGGCGGCGGCGCGCCGAACCAGTTCTTCGCCAGCTCCCGATCCATCGCCGACTTCATCTGCTCACCGATCTTCTGACCGGTGAACACGAGCTCATCCAGCGCGACGTCATGCGGTATCTGCAGATCGTCCGCCGTGCGCTCGTAGCGCTGGTACTGCAGCGAATGACAACCGAGGCAGTAGTTCACGAACAGCCGGTAACCGTTCTGCAGCGACGGCATATCCTGCAGGTTCGCCTCGAACGGCTCCATGGGCCAGTCGCTTTCCTCGCTGGCCGCCAGTGTCACGGACGGCGCCGTCAGCAGCAGCAGCAGCAGAAACTTGAATCTCATCGCATCGTCACCCTTTCCGGTACGGGTTTGGTCTTCTCTACTCTGGTGTACCAGGGCATCAGCACGAAGTAGGCAAAGTAGACGACCGTGCTGAACTGCGCGACTGCCGTCGCCAGCTTCGAAGGCGGAATGGTGCCCAGATAGCCGAGCACGAAGAAGCTGATGACGAACAGACCCAGCATGACTTTGGAGAACATGCCCTTGTAGCGGATCGACTTGACCGGGCTGCGATCGAGCCACGGCAGTGCCGCGGGCAGGACGATGGCCCCCGCCATGACGACGAAGCCCCAGAACTTGGCGGTGAGCCCGAACAGCGGGAACGTGGAAGCGCGCAGCATCGCGTAGTAGGGTGTGTAATACCAGACGGGCGCGATGTGCAGCGGCGTCTTGAGGGGGTTTGCCTGCTCGAAGTTCGGCTTCTCGAGGAAGTAGCCGCCCATCTCGGGCGCGAAGAACACGACCGCGCAGAATACGAACAGGAAGGCCACGATGGCCGGCAGGTCGTGGCCGATGGTGTAGTACGGATGGAACGGGATGCCGTCCAGCGGCACGCCGTTGGCGTCCTTGTGCTTCTTGATCTCCACCCCGTCCGGATTGTTGGAGCCGACGTGGTGCAGCGCGACGATGTGCACGAATACCAGCATCACCAGCACCAGAGGCAGCGCAATGACGTGCAGCGCGAAGAACCGGTTGAGGGTGATCTCGGACATGAGAAAGTCGCCGCGCACCCACTCCATGAGGTCCGGCCCGATCAGCGGGATGGCGCCCACCAGCGACACGATCACCTGAGCACCCCAGTAGGACATGTTGCCCCAGGGCAGCAGGTAGCCGAAGAAACCTTCCGCCATGAGCACCACGAAGATGGCCATGCCGATGAGCCACAGCAGCTCGCGCGGCTTACGGTACGAGCCGTAAATGAGCCCGCGGAACATGTGCAGGTAGACCACGATGAAGAACGCGGAGGCTCCCGTGGAATGCAGGTAGCGCAGCAGCCAGCCGAACTCCACGTCGCGCATGATGTACTCGACCGACGCGAACGCACCGTCGCCGCTCGGGATGTAGCTCATGGTCAGCCAGATGCCGGTGAGCAGCTGATTGACCAGCACCACCACCGACAGCACGCCGAAGAAGTACCAGAAGTTGAAGTTCTTCGGCGCCCAGTAGCGCGACAGGTGGTACTCGTAGGTTTCGGTCAGGGGGAAGCGCTCATCGACCCAGCCGATGAAGCTTGTCCAGGCCGCTGCAACCTTGCTGCCACCTTGATTGTGAGGTACTTCGGCCATTACGCGGTCTCCTGGTCTTCGCCGATGATCACCACGGTATCGCTGACGAAACGGTACGGGGGTACCTGCAGGTTGTCAGGAGCGGGAACGCCTTTGACCACCCGCCCCGCGAGGTCGAAGCGGGAGCCGTGGCAGGGGCAGAAGAAACCGCCCTGCCAGTTGGCGTCGAAGGGCTCGGGCTGCACCTCGCCGTAATACTTCGGCGAGCACCCCAGGTGCGTGCAGATGCCGACGTAGATGCCGATCTCAGGACGGATGGATCGTGTCGGGTTGCGCGCGTAGTCGGGCTGCTGTTCGAGGTTGGTCGAGTCCGGGTCGGCCAGATTGGGATTGTCGGCTTCGAGCCGGTCGATCATGGCCGGGGTACGATCGAGCACGAAGATCGGCTGACCGCGCCACGCCGGCACCGGCCCCATCATCTCGCCGGGTTGCAGCTTGCTGATGTCCACCGTCACCGGAGCGCCCAGCGCCCTGGCTTTGGCGCTCGGCACCCATGAAGCGACGAAGGGTACCGCGGCGCCTACCACGCCCGCCCCGCCGACTACTGCGGTGGCCCCGATCAGGAAGTACCTGCGCTGTTTGTTGATGCTGGAAGTTTCTATGCTCGACGCGAGTTCTTCCGCGGTCGGCCTGTCGCCCTGATCGCCCTGGCTCAACGCCCTGCTCCCGACTCGAATAAACCGAAATGTTACCACAGCCGGCTAGGCGCCTTGCGACTCCAAGGCCTGACCGACATGGCTCGAAACCATCTGACCGATTGTGCAGGGCAGCCGTTGCAGCCGCCCGCTATCGAACCCCCGCGGTCGCCCGCCCTTCCCGCAGACGGCAACCGCTCGGCGCAGATTATACGCCTATCGTTTGGAGTATTGTGGCCGCTTGCGCGCTTTCCGCAGACCCACCTTCTTGCGTTCTACCGCGCGCGCGTCCCGGGTCAGAAACCCTGCCCGGCGCAACGGCACCCGCAGCGTCTCGTCCTGCTCCACCAGTGCACGGGCGATGCCGTGACGGATCGCGCCCGCCTGCCCGCTGTTGCCACCACCGCAGACCGTCACTCTGACGTCGACGCGGTCGGCCACGCCGGCGGTCTCGAGCGCCTGACGCACCACCATGCGCGCCGTCTCCCGCCCGAAATACTCATCGAGCGGCTTGTTGTTGACGAAGATGTTGCCGGAACCGGCCGAGACGAATACGCGTGCCGCGGAGGTCTTGCGGCGACCCGTGCCGTAGGTGTGGTTGGCTGCCATGGGCTTAAATTTCCAGAAGTTCGGGTTGTTGCGCGCTGTGCGGATGCTCGCTGCCGGGATAGACCTTGAGCTTGCGGAGCATGGCGCGGCCGAGCGGGTTGCGCGGCAGCATGCCTTTCACGGCACCCTCGATGATCCGCTCAGGGTGCGAATCGCGCAGGTGCTCGAAGCTGATCTCCTTGATGCCGCCCGGATAGCCGCTGTGGCTGTAGTACATCTTATCGGTGGTCTTGTTGCCGGTGACGCGGACCTTCTCGGCGTTGATCACCACGATGTAATCGCCGGTATCCACGTGCGGCGTGTACTCCGCCTTGTGCTTGCCGCGCAGCCGTCGCGCTACCTCCGTGGCGAGCCGGCCGAGGGTCTTGCCTTCGGCATCCACCACGTACCAGGAGCGCTGAACGTCTTCCGCGCGCATGCTGATCGTTTTCATGATTTCTAACCGCGTCTCTTACGGGCGTCTGTTCACGGGGCCGCAGCGCGGGCCCGAATTTTGGGAGCGCGAATGTTAGCGGAGGGGTTGGGCATTTACAACCTGGGGGCTCGGTGGGGCGTCCTTGGGTGTATTAGGACGAGAACCCCGCGGTGACGGGGCCGGTGAAGGGTATCCGGGCCTCGCTCCGGCGCTCCGCGCTCCCCTCGATCACCGATCTGCCCCGAAGGGTCAGATCGGCTCGCTCGGCGTCGCTACACGGCCCTGATATGCCCCACCGACCCCGTTACCGCTGCGTGAACCAAGGCTCAGCGGACGTCCGGACCTCGCTGTTGGAGCTGCCGGCGCCCGCCGGATGCCTAGTCCGCCGAAAACGCTCAGCGGCGCGCGGCGGGGCAGCTGCGTGTTGCCACCACTACGCCTCGACTCCGGACCCTGGAACGATCTTGCCAGGGGCAGGGGCGCCAGGGGTTTCGGGTGCATCTAAGCGCCACCGAGGCGGCCGGCCTGACCTGCGCGAAGCGTGGGGCAGGTCGAACAACGAAGGCAGCCCGGAGGGCTGGCGCGCAGCACCCGAAACCCTGGCGACCCTGCCCCCGGGAACCACCTGCTCCGAAGCTCGCGCATCAGGCCCGATGAGTCCGAGCGAGGTACTCGTGCGACTGCATCTCCAGCAGCCGGCTCTGCGTGCGCTCGAACTCGAAGCGCAGCCGCTCGCCCCCGTACAATTCCGTGACCGGAGCCTCGGCCGAGACGATGAGCTTCACGTTGTGATCGTAGAACTCGTCCACCAGGCTGATGAACCGGCGCGCCGCGTCCTCGCTGCGGATCGTGAACCGCGGCACGTTGGCGATCAGCACCGCGTGGAATATCCGTGCCAGCTCGATGTAGTCGTTCTGGCTGCGAGGGCCTTCACAGAGCTCGGAGAACTCGAACCAGGCCACGTCGTCGGCGACGCGCCGGGCACGAATGGGCCGCCCTTCTATCTCCAGCACCGCAGCGTCCGCCGGCGTCTCGCCGGCCAGCGCATCGAAGCTGCGCTGCAGGCTGCGCTCCGCGCCCTGATCCAGCGGGCTGTGGTAGATCTCGGCACGCTCGAGAACGCGCAGCCGGTAGTCGACGGGACCATCGACGTTGTGGATCAGCGTGTGCTCGCGAATGAGCTCGATGGCGGGCAGAAAACGGCGCCGCTGCAGACCGTTCTCGTAGAGCCGGTCGGGGGCGACGTTCGACGTGGCCACCAGGGTGACGCCGAGCGCGAACAGCGCCTCGAGCAGCTCCGCGAGAATCATGGCGTCACCGATGTCGGAGACGAAGAACTCGTCGAAGCACAGCACGCTGCCCTCCGCCGCCAGGCGCTCCGCGACCCGCTGCAGCGGATTGGGCGTGCCTGCCAGGTCGCGCAGTTCCCGATGAACCCGCTGCATGAAGCGATGAAAGTGCATACGCAGACGCTGGCGTTCCGGCAGGCACTCGCAGAACAGGTCCATGAGCATGGTCTTGCCGCGCCCTACACCACCCCAGAGGTACAGGCCGCGTTCGGGAGCCGTCGCCACCGGGGCGCGGCGCAGCAGGCGCTGCAGCAGCGACACCCGCTGCTCGCGGCGCGCCGCGAGCCGCTGATAGAGGTCCTCGAGCAGGTCCGCCACCTGCTGCTGCGCCGGATCCACCTCGAAGCCGTCGAGTTCAAGCAGCGCACGATAACGCTGCGCGGGCGAACTGCCGGTCACGCCGTGCAGGGCGCCGGCAGTGGCCGGGGTGCCGGGATCGACAGAGGGCAGTTTGCTTCCGCTCAGCATGGCCGCGACTTTAGCCGCTGCAACGGCCGCACACCACCACAGCATGGGGGATTTCTGCTAACGTCGCGCCCATGCGAGAACTCATCCGTTACGTGCTCGTGCCCGCGCTGGTCGGCGGCCTGGTCGGGCTCGCGGTCATGTATTTCAACGGCGACTCCGGCTCAACCGGAGACCGGCCCGGCTACGCCGCCGCGGTGAAACGCGCGGCACCTGCCGTGGTGAACATCTACTCGACCAAGGTGGTCACCCCGCCCATCTGCCAGCTGCCTCAGTTCCGGCAGTGGTGTGACCGTATCTCAGGTCCGGATGATCACATCCAGAGCTCGCTCGGTTCCGGCGTCATCGTCCGCGAGGACGGCTACGTGCTGACCAACAATCACGTGATCGCCGGCGCCGACGAGATTCTGGTGGCGTTCAGCAACGGCGAGGCGACGACCGCGCAGGTCGTGGGCAGCGATCCCGAAACCGACCTGGCAGTGATCCGCGTCAATGCCAGCGGATTGACCGCGATCCCCATCGGCGAGCCCGAGGGGGTACAGGTCGGCGACGTGGCGCTGGCCATCGGCAACCCGTTCGGCATCGGCCAGACGGTATCGCTGGGAATCGTTTCCGCCACCGGCCGCACCGGTATCAGCAACAGCCCCTACAACGACTTCATTCAGACCGATGCGGCCATCAACCCGGGCAACTCGGGCGGCGCTCTGATCGACGCCGACGGCTTCTTCATCGGGCTCAATACCCTGATCTTTTCCCGCTCGGGTGGCTCCGAGGGCATCGGCTTCGCCATTCCGGCGCGCCTGGCGCTCAGCGTGCTCGACGAGATCGTGGAAACGGGGCGCGTGACCCGCGGCTGGCTCGGCGTCGTGCTGGCGGCCACGCCGCCGCCCGGCGCCGGCGTGGGACTCGAGGTGATTTCCGTTGAGGCCGGCGGCCCGGCCGCTCAGGCGGGCGTGCAGCCGGGAGATCTGATCGTCGCCGTGGACGGACAGCCGGCCGTGAGCTCCACCGGCGTCAGCCGTCAGATCGCGCACGCGGAGCCGGGCACGGAGATCGGCATCGACCTGCTGCGTGGCGGCCAGTCCGTGACCCTGACCGCGCGCAGCGGCGAGCGGCCCTCCAGCGGTCTGTGAATCGGCGGACTCGTTCAGTCGTTGTGGTCGACGCCACGCAGGCGCAGCTCGGCAGCGCGTGCGTGGGCTTCGAGGCCTTCGCCGTGGGCGAGCACCGCGGCGCTGCGCCCGAGTGCCTCCACACCGTCCGGGCTGAGCCGGATCAGGCTGCTGCGCTTCTGAAAATCGTAAACACCGAGCGGTGACGAGAAGCGGGCAGTGCCGAAGGTCGGCAGCACGTGGCTCGGCCCTGCCGTGTAATCACCCATGACCTCCGGCGAGTGCGCGCCGACGAAGATGGCGCCGGCATGGCGCACCCCGGCAACCAGCGCTTCCGGGTCACGCACTGCCAGCTCCAGGTGCTCCGGCGCTACCCGGTTGGCCACGGCAAGCGCTTCGTCGAGATCACGCACGCGGATCAACGCCCCGCGGTCCCGCAGCGCCGCACGAATCGTGTCTGCCCGTGGTTGGCCTTCCAGCAGGCCTGTCATGACCTGCTCCAGACGGTCCAGATAGCCGGCGTCACAGCTGATCAGAATGGCCTGGGCAGCGGCGTCGTGCTCTGCCTGAGAGAAGAGATCCAGCGCCATCCACTCGAGCGGCGCCGAGTCGTCCGCGATGATCAGCACCTCGCTGGGCCCGGCGATCACGTCGATGCCGACGACCCCGAACACCAGGCGCTTGGCAGCCGCGACGAACGCGCCACCCGGGCCGACGATCTTGTCCACCCGGGGCACCGTGGCGGTACCGAATGCGAGCGCGGCGATCGCCTGGGCGCCGCCCACCGCGAAGCCGCGCTGCACCCCGGCCAGATGGGCCGCGGCGAGCACCAGCGGGTTGCGACGACCGTCCGGCGTGGGCACGGTCATGATCAGCTCGCCGACGCCGGCCACGCGCGCCGGGATCGCGGTCATGAGCACCGTGGAAGGGTACGCCGCCTGACCGCCGGGTACGTACAGCCCTACCCGGTCCAGCGGCGTCACCTTCTGCCCCAGCCGGTTGCCTTGCGCGTCCTGGTACTCCCAGTCACCACCCAGCTGGTGCTGGTGATAGGTTTCGATGCGCTCGGCTGCCAGAATGAGCGCCTCGCGCTCCGCACCCCCGATGCTGTCGAATGCGGCGGCGAAATCGTCCGCACCAAGCGACAGCGCGGCAGCACTGGCTGGCTGCCAGCGGTCGTATCTGGCGGTCAGATCGAGCAGCGCAGCGTCGCCGCGGCGGCGCACGTCGGCAATCACCTCACGGGCGATCTGATTGACCTGATCGTCTTCGTCCACGTCCCAGTGCAGCAGCGCGGCCAGTGCCTGCTGGAAATCCGCTGCCGTGCTGTCGAGGCGCCGGATCACGCGGCTCACCCAAGCACCTCGCGCAGCCTGTCCATCAGGGCCTGCACCTCGTCGAAGCGGGTTTTCATGGCGGCCCGGTTGACGATCACCCGCGAGCTGATGTGGGTGATGGTTTCGCGCGCCTCGAGACCGTTCGCCTTGAGCGTGTTGCCTGTGTCGACGATGTCGACGATGCAATCGGCCAGATTCATGAGCGGCGCGATCTCCATGGCCCCGGAGAGCGGAATGATGGCTACCTGCCGCCCCTGAGACTCGAAGTGGCGGCGCGCCACGCGCACGAATTTGGTCGCCACCCGCAACGGGCCGGTGCCGAGATCGGCCCCGACAGGTGCCGCCGTCATGATGCGGCAACGACCGATACCCAGGTCGAGCAGCTCGTAGAATCCGCTGCTGCCGTGTTCGAGCAGCGTGTCCTTGCCGACCACGCCGATGTCTGCGGCGCCGTACTCAACGTAGGTGGGCACATCGGAACCGCGCATCACGATCAGCTTGTGTCCGCCGCTGACGCTGTCAAACACGAGTTTCCGGCTGCCTTCCAGGGGTTCGGCCGGCTCGATGCCGGCGGCCTGGAGAAGCGGCAGAAACTCCTTGAGAATCCGACCCCGGTTGAGCGCAATGGTCAGTCCCATGTCAGCGCTCCCAGCGACTGACGCGCTGCACGTCGGCACCGATCTGACCAAGCTTCTCTTCGATGGTCTCGTAGCCTCGATCGATGTGGTAGATGCGGTCGATCAGCGTGGTGCCTTCCGCTACCAGCGCCGCCACCACCAGGCTGAAGGAGGCGCGCAGGTCGGTGGCCATGACCGGCGCCGCCTTGAGGTGCTCCACGCCATGCACGATGGCGGTGGACGGGCCGTGCAGCTCGATGTCGGCACCGAGCCGATTGAGCTCCTGCACGTGCATGAAGCGGTTCTCGAAAATCGTCTCGCTGATCCTGCTGGTGCCTTCCGCCACAGCGTCCAGGGCCAGATACTGGGCCTGCATATCGGTGGGAAACCCGGGATAGGGCGCCGTTTCGATGTCGACAGCCCGCGGCCGCCGGCCATGCATGTCCAGCTCGATCCAGTCAGGACCCCTGGCGATCTCTGCACCGCTCTGCACGAGCTTTTCCAGCACGGCTTCGAGCGTGCATGGATTCACGTCCCGCAGCCGGATGCGTCCGCCCGTGGCCGCCGCCGCGATCAGATAGGTGCCTGCTTCGACCCGGTCGGGCATGACGTCATAGCGGCAGCCGTGCAGCGCCGGCACACCCTCGATCTCGATGTCGGGCGTGCCGTGACCGCGCACCCGCGCGCCCATGGCATTGAGAAAGTTGCCGAGGTCGACGATCTCCGGTTCGCAGGCGGCATTGCCGAGCCGTGTGATGCCTTCGGCCAGCGTGGCAGCCATCATCACGTTCTCGGTGCCGCCGACGGTCACGATGTCGAACTCGAAGTCAGCGCCGCGCAGGCGGCCACTGGTACGCGCCCGCACGTAGCCCTGGTCCAGCTCGATCTCGGCACCCAGGGCGGCCAGGCCCTTCAGGTGCTGATCCACCGGTCGTGCGCCGATGGCGCAACCGCCGGGCAGGGACACCTCCGCCTCGCCGAAGCGCGCCAGCAGCGGCCCCAGAACCACGAACGAGGCCCGCATGGTCTTGACCAGATCGTAGGGCGCCCGCAGCGATCTGAGCTCACGCGCAGCCACCTCGACACGCATCTTCTCATCTACCACCACCTCGGCGCCGAGGCAGCCGAGCAGCTCCAGCATGGTGGTGACGTCATGCAGGTGCGGCAGGTTGCCCAGAACCACGGGGCCTTCGCTGAGCAGGGTTCCCGCAAGAATCGGCAGCGCCGAGTTCTTCGCCCCGGAGATGCGCAGCGAGCCGGAAAGTCGCCGCCCCCCGGTGATCAGCAGTTTGTCCACAGCCGCCTACTGCCCTTCCGGAAGCAGGGCGCGGATGGTCACTGCGTGCAGGCGCCCGTCGCGGATGAACTCGTCGATGCAGGCGTACACGGCCTGCTGCTGCCGCACCCGACTGAGCCCGGCAAACGCGCTGCTGGTGACGGTAATGAGCGCGCGGTTGCCTTCGAGCTGCACATCCACCTCGGCATCGGCAAGCCGCGCGCGGATCGCTTGTGAAATCTGCTCGTTCATTCCTGCTCGACTCCGTCCCCGGCCGCCGCGCGCGCAGTTACTGGCAGCACGTTCGACAGACCGGAAAATTCGATGATATTCATGAGGCCCGCGGGCACGCCGACGAAGCGCACGGTCTTGCCCTCGGCATGCGCGAGCCGGAACCACGCCATGAGCAGCGCCACCGTGACGCTGTTGGTTTCCTGCAGATCCGACAGGTCGACCACGAACTCCGTGCCAGCGGACTGCAGCGCCGTCTCACCGTCGCGGCGCACCGCGGCGAAGTTGTCGAACCCGATCCGGGCCGGAGCAACGAAGCCGCCCCCCGAAGCTGCGCCGGGTGACGCCGACGGTGACTGTGAACTGGCCTGAATCAAGCTTCCTGCCCCGGATCAGCGGCGCCCGCAGGCTGCGCCGCCGAGCCGGTTCCGGGGGTATCGGCCGCAAGCATGTCGGCCCAGGCATCGATCACCTTGTCGAGATTGCCGCCGTACTTGGGATCGTTGACCGCGCTGTTGAACTGGCTTCGGTACGTGAGCCCCATGTTCACGCCATTGATGATGATGTTGCGCAGGCGCCAGCTGCCGTCGCTGCTCTGGCCCATGGAGTACAGCACCGGATAGACCTCTCCGGCCTTGGTGTGGATCTCCATCGTCACGGTCTGACGCTTGGGATTGCGGGGCGGCCGATCCGGCGGCAACACCACTACCTCACCATCGCGGAACTCGGTGAGCGCCAGCGCGTAGGTCCGCACCAATCCCCACTTGAAGGTCTCGGCGAACCGCTCGCGCTGCTCCGGCGTGGCGTCCTGATAGTGCACCGACATGACGCTGCGCGCGAAACCGGTGAAGTCCACCACCGGATCCAGCAGCGCTTCGACCTCACGATAAAAGCGCTCGGTGTCCTCCTTGGCGTAGGACTGCGAGGAATCGATCAGCGCCAGCACGGAGTCCGCCGTGTGCCTGATCAGCTGCTCCGGCGTCTGCTCCGCAACCGCGGGGCTGGCACTGTCAGCAGCGTGCGCAAAGCCCGTCATCAGCAGCACCAGCGCCGCCACCATCCAGCTGCTTTTCGAAACCGATCGCAGCGATAATCTCTGACGCTTCATGTCACTTTGCTCCCAATCTGGTTACCAGATCGCCGATGAGATTCTCCAGCACCAGGGCGCCCTGGGTATCGGTGATGTAGTCACCGTCGGCCAGCTTCTCCTCGTCGGCGCCGGGCATCAGGCCGATGTAGCGCGCGCCGAGAAGCCCCTCGGTGAGAATGCGCGCTCCGGTGTCCGCCGGCAGACTCCCGACGTTGCCATCGATTTCCAGCTTCACGATCGCAAGGCCATGGCTGGGATCGACGCTGATGTCCTCGACACGGCCCACCGTGACCCCGGCCATGCTCACCTTGCCGCGCTTGCGCAGGCCGGCCACGTCGTTGAACTCGGCGTAGAGCGTGTAGCTGCCCTCCGCCGGACCGAGGGTGATGCCGCTCACCCGCACCACCAGAACAATCAGGGCCAGGATCCCCGCCAGCACGAAAGCACCGACGCTGATCTCTACAGTCCGCATCTGCATCAGCCGAAATCTCCGTACATTCCCAGCGTGAGGAAGAAGTCCATGGCGAGTACCACCACCGATCCGGTAACGACCGTTCGGGTGGTGGCGAGGCCGATACCTTCGGCCGTGGGCTCGGCGTCGTAGCCCTGGAACACTGCGATCCACGTCACGACGATGGCGAACGCGACCGCCTTCAGCATGCCTTTGCCGACATCATCCCACAGCTCCACGACGTCCTGCATGCCCGACCAGAATCCGCCCCGGTCGCTGCCCAGCCATTCCACCGCCACCACCATGCCGCCGTAGATGGCCACCACGTTGAAGATCGCCGTCAGCAGCGGCATGCAGATGATGCCCGCCCACAGACGCGGCGCCACGATCCGATGCAGCGGATCGACGCCCATCATCTCCATGCTGGAGAGCTGCTCGGTACTCTTCATCAGTCCGATCTCGGCCGTGATCGCCGATCCTGCGCGCCCCGCGAACAGCAGGCCCGTGACCACCGGGCCGAGCTCGCGCAGCAGCACCAGTGCCAGACCCAGACCCACGGCGTCCTCCGCACCGAAGCGCGCCAGCTGGGTATAGAACTGCAGGGCGATCACCGCTCCGATGGAAAACGCCGATAGAACGATGATGGCCAGCGACAGCACGCCGACGTTGTACATCTGGCGCACCAGCAGCCGCAGATCGTCCCGCCGCGGCAGACCGAACATGGCGGTGCCCCAGAGCACGGATGCGCGCCCGAGCCCGCCGAGCCGCTCGAGAAACCTCGCGCCGACGATACGCAGCAACTGGATCACGCGACCGATTCCCCCAGCACGTCGTAGACGAATTCATCTGCAGGATAGTGGAACGGCACGGGTCCATCCGGATAACCGTGCATGAACTGCTGTACCCGCGCCGAGTCGTCCTCGCGCAGGGCCGCGGGCGTGCCTTCGCCGATGACCCGGCCATCCGAGATCACGTAGAGCTTGTCGGCAATGCTCGAGGTTTCGTGAATGTCGTGGGATACCACCACCGCCGTGGTCTGCAGGGCCGCGTTGAGATTCTTGATCAGACTGACCAGCACCCCCATGGCGATGGGATCCTGCCCCGTGAACGGTTCGTCGTACATCACCAGATTCGGGTCCAGGGCGATGGCGCGAGCCAGCGCCACCCGACGCGACATCCCTCCGGAAAGCTGGCTGGGCTGCAGATCACGGGCGCCGCGCAGCCCCACCGCGTTGAGCTTCATGAGCACCAGATCCCGGATGCTGTCCTCCGGCAGATCGGTGTGCACCCGCAGGGGGAAGGCCACGTTTTCATACACCGACAGGTCCGTGAACAGCGCCGACGACTGAAACAGCATCCCTATGCCGCGACGCATTTCGAAAAGCTCGTCCCGCGACATGCGGCACACGTCCTGGCCGTCCACCAGCACCTCGCCGGCGTCCGGTTTGACCTGACCGCCGATGATCCGCAGCAGCGTGGTTTTGCCGGTGCCGCTGGGCCCCATGATTCCGGTAATGCGGCCCCGCGGTATGGACATGTTCAGGCCATCGAAGATCTTGCGGGGCCCGCGCGCGAAGTGCAGGTCCCTGATCTCGATATAGCTGGTCCCGGCCGCTTCCGGCGACCTGTGCTGAGTCGTTTTTTCTGTCATACCGCTTCGTGGGCCCCGGGGGTGCTGCCGGAGCGGGCGCAACTATACCATCAGGGTTGCTTGTTGGCTGCGCGCCTCGTTACGACTAAAGTGAGCAACCTCAACCGTATACGGGGACGCTTCCAGCCAGCGACGTCCCGGAAGTAGGACCAGACGTCAGCCATGTGGGTTCCCCTGCTAGCGATGATTCTCGGCTTCGTGGCCCTGGTCTGGAGCGCCGACAAGTTCCTGTCCGGCGCCGCCAGCACCGCCACGCACCTGGGCGTGTCCAAGATGCTCATCGGGCTGACCGTCGTCTCGCTCGGCACCTCCGCGCCGGAGATTCTGGTGTCGCTGACGGCAGCGATTCAGGGCAATCCGCTGCTGGCCGTGGGCAACGCCATCGGATCCAACATCGCCAACATCGGGCTGGTGCTCGGCATCACCGCGATGATCGCCCCCCTGCCGTTCTCCAAGGGGGTGCTGCGCACCGAGCTGCCCTGGCTGCTGGGGGCCACGCTGCTGACCCTGGTGCTCCTGTTCGACCTGGAGCTTTCGTTCCTGGACTCGCTGCTGCTGCTCGGCGCTCTCGGCTTCATTCTCTACCGTCTGGTCACCACCCAGCAGACTGCGGGCGGCGACGTGGCTGGCAGCATCGAGGAGGAGCTCGACGAGCTGCCCCAGCTGTCGCTGCGCCAGGCCTCATTCTGGCTGGTGGCAGGCCTGCTGATACTGCTGGTGAGCGCCCAGATGCTGGTCTGGGCGGCCACGGAAATCGCGACGCTGCTGGGCGTCAGCGAGATGGTGATCGGCCTGACCGTGGTGGCCGTGGGCACCAGCCTGCCGGAGCTGGCGGCGACCGTCGGCGCGGCGATCAAGGGCCATTCCGACATCGCCATAGGCAACGTGGTGGGCTCGAACATCCTGAACGTGCTGGCCGTGCTGCCGGTGCCCGGGCTGGTGGCCACCACTCATATCGAAACGGTCGCGCTCTGGCGCGACTGCGGCATGATGCTGGCGTTGACCATGGCGCTGGCATTGTTCGCCTATGCGATCGGCTCGCGGCCCGTCATCACCCGCTTCGAAGGCGCCGTCATCCTGCTGGGCTGGATCGGTTACAACATGGTGCTGGTGCAGGAGGTGCAGCTCGGCTCATGACTTTTCCCGAACCGATCCTGCGTCGCGCCGCAGGCGTCCGTCTGGTCAGCTTTGACGTCGACGGTGTGCTGACCGACGGCAAGCTCTACTACACCAGCGCTGGCGAGGAGATCAAGGCGTTCAACGTCCAGGACGGCAGCGCCATCAAGCTGTTGCTGGGGCACGGGGTCGAGGTCGCCATCATCACCGGGCGCGACTCCCCCATGGTCAGCCGCCGCGCCGCTGAGCTCGGCATCCCGCATCTGTTCCAGAATGTCGACGACAAGGCACAGGCGCTGGATACCCTATGCGAGCGGCTGGCGTTGCGCCCGTCCGAGGTGGCCCACGTCGGCGACGACCTGCCCGATCTGGCCCTGTTCGCCCACGTCGGACTGGCCATCGCCGTGCCCAGCGGCCACCCCGCTGCACTCGCGCGAGCCCACTACGTCACCCAGCTGGCGGGAGGCACCGGTGTTGCCCGGGAGGTCTGTGAGCTGATCCTGCGCGCGCGCGGGGCCTGGGCTCTGGACTGATGCGCGCCAGCGCCGGCCGCTGGTGGCTGCTCGCCTGTCTGGTCGTCTGCATCACTGCGGCGGCGCTGCTGCTGGCACCGGGCGAGGCGCCCCGGGACGACATCGAAACAGCCCCTGAGCCGGATGACCAGCCGGATCTCTACATGGAAAACGCCGTCATCCGCCAGTTCCGCGACGACGGATCGCTGACCTATCGGCTGTCGGCCGCGGAGATCCGCCACTACGAACGCGACCAGCTGACACGGCTGACAGAGCCGCGCTTGACCCTGCTGAGCCCGGACCGGCCGCCCTGGGAGGTCCAGGCAAGCAGCGGCTACCTGCGCCGCCAGACCATCGAGGGTGCGGAGCAGGAAGTGGTGTTCCTGCGCGAAAACGTGGTCCTCGAGCAGCGCACGGTCGGCGGCGAGCTGGTCCGCCTGACCACCGCGTCGCTGTACCTGTACCCGGACCGTGAATACGCCGAAACCGAGCATGATGTTATCATCGACGCCGACGTCGGCCGCACGCTCGCGGTCGGCCTGGAGGGTGACCTGCAGCGCGGCCTGCTGAAGCTGTTGTCCGTGCCCGACCGCCCCGTTCACACGATTCTGCTGCCCGATCAGTTCAAATCGGGTGGCCTGGACGACTGACATGATGCCATCCGCAATGCGTCCCCGATGGGCCCGTCTGACCGCGCGCGCAGCACTCGCGGGTTTGTGCGCCACGGCGCCGGGTGTGGCGATGGCGCTGCCCGAAGACGCGGATCAACCGATTCATATCCGCGCCGAGAAGGCCGAGATAGATCAGAACGCCGCCCGCATCATCTACTCCGGCTCGGTGCAGGTCGATCAGGGCACCCTGCGCGTCACCGCTGACGTCATGACCGTCGATTACCAGGATCAGCAGGTGGTTCGCATCACCGCGGAAGGCGCGCCGGCAAAGTATCAGCAGCAGCTCGAGGCTGACCAGGGCGAGGTGCGCGCCGATGCCAGCACGATCATCTATCACACCCGCGACGAGCGCCTCGACCTGCAGGGCGACGCCGTGCTGGTCCAGGAAGGCAATGAGATCAGCGGCGAGCTGATCAAGTACGATATCGTCGCCGGCAAGGTCGACGCCGAGGGGGGTGCCGCCAGTCAGGTGGAGATGGTCCTGCAGCCGGCCAGCCGGCCGAAGTAATCAGTGTCGGCCCTTTCCGCTCAGTCACTGCGCAAGGAGTACGGCACCAAGCTGGCCGTGCGGGACGTGAGCCTGGCAGTGCACAGCGGCGAGATCGTGGGCCTGCTGGGACCGAACGGCGCCGGCAAAACCACCACCTTCTACATGATCGTCGGGCTGCTCAAGGCCGACGCCGGCGAGATCCTGCTGGATCAGACCAAACTCACCAGGAGCCCCATGCACGTGCGGGCCCGGGCGGGCATCGGCTATCTGCCCCAGGAAGCCAGCGTGTTCCGCAAGCTCAGCACCGAGAACAACCTGCGCGCGGTGCTCGAGTTGCGCGACGACCTCGACCGCGACGGCAGGGACGGCCTGCTCGAGCAGCTGCTCGATGAGTTCCACCTCCAGGGCGTGCGCAACACCATGGGCGAACGGTTGTCCGGCGGCGAGCGGAGACGCCTGGAGATCGCCCGCGCCCTGGCCAGCGAGCCGTCGTTCATGCTGCTCGACGAGCCGTTCGCCGGCGTGGACCCCATCTCGGTGAGCGACATCAAACGCGAAATCCGCGCCCTGGCCGGCCGCGGCATCGGTGTGCTGATCACCGACCACAACGTTCGTGACACGCTCGACATTTGTGACCGGGCCTACATCGTGAACGAAGGCCACATCATTGCAGAAGGCCATCCTGGCGCCATACTTGCTAACGAGACGGTACGGAGCGTCTATCTGGGAGAAGGATTCACCCTGTGAAAGCGACCGCGCGGAATGTCCATCCGGGAGAAGGATTCACCCTTTAGCTGCCCGTCGGCGGGCGGCAATCGTCATCTGATATGAAGCAGACCCTCTCGCTCAGGCTTGGTCAGCAGCTGACCATGACGCCGCAACTGCAGCAGGCCATCCGCCTGCTGCAGCTGTCGAGCCTGGATCTGCAGCAGGAGATTCAGACCGCGCTCGAGAGTAACCCCATGCTCGAGATGGAGGATGGCGAGCAGGAGGAAGACCTGTTCGAGCCGGACAATACCGACCCGGGCCTCGCGGGCACGGATACCGGCGCAACGACCCAGAGCGGTTTCGACGATCCCGACGACGACAGCAGCGTCGATCAGTCATGGGACGAGCCCATCCCGGAAGATCTGCCGGTGGACACTCAGTGGGATGACATCTACCAGGGCGCAGCCGCCACCAGCGGCCCTGCCCCGGATGACGACTGGGACCCGGACGCGCGCAACGAAACGCCGGAGTCGCTGCAGGACCATCTGCTCTGGCAGCTCAATCTGGTGCCGCTGAGCGACATCGATCGGACCATCGGCGCAACCCTCATCGATGCCATCGACGCCAACGGCATGCTGTGCGTCAGCATCGACGAGATCGTCGAGAGCCTCGGACCGTACGAGGCCGACGAGACCCCGATCGAGGCGGACGAGGTGCTGGCGGTGCTGAAGCTGATCCAGCAGTTCGACCCGGTGGGCGTCGGCGCGCGGGACCTGGGCGAATGCCTGGCGCTGCAGCTGCGTCAGCTGCCCGCCGCCACCCCCTGGCGCAGCGAGGCCCTTGCGGTGGTCAGCGAACACCTGGAACTGCTCGGCGCCCGCGACTTCGCGACGCTGAAACGCCGGACGCGACTCTCCGAAGAGGACCTCGCCGAGGTGATCGGCCTGATTCAGACGCTGAACCCGAGGCCCGGAACGAGCGTCGCCGAGGAAGCCTCGGAGTACGTCGTACCCGACGTGCTGGTCAGCAAGAGCAAGGGCCGCTGGGTCGTCGAGCTCAACGAGGAAGCGCTCCCGCGGCTGCGCATCAATCCCCTCTATGCGGGCATGGTCAAGCGCGCGGACAACAGCGCCGACAACACCTACCTCAAAGACAATCTGCAGGAGGCGCGCTGGTTTCTGAAGAGCCTGCAGAGCCGCAACGAAACCCTGCTCAAAGTCGCCACCAAAATCGTCGAGCACCAGCGCGGGTTTCTCGAGTACGGCGAGGAGGCGATGAAGCCGCTGGTGCTGCACGACATCGCGGAAGCGGTCGGAATGCACGAGTCCACGATCTCGCGTGTGACCAACCGCAAGTACATGCACACGCCGAGGGGCATCTTCGAGCTCAAGTACTTTTTCTCGAGCCATGTTTCCACGCATACCGGCGGCGAGGTATCGAGTACCGCGATCCGGGCCCTCATAAAGAAGCTGACGGTCGAGGAGAATCCGAGAAAACCATTGAGCGACAACAAGATCGCAGCAATACTTGCCAAGCAGAACATCAACGTCGCCAGGCGCACGGTCGCCAAGTACCGTGAGTCCATGTCGATTCCGCCATCAAACGAACGCAAACGCCTGGTGTAGCCCGATGCCGATCGGACCCCGGCAACCCATCAACCCGAGCCCCGCCTGAACTGACCATGCTCGACATCACGACCATCCTGGACCGCCAATGCACGCGCACCAACGTGGACGCCCAGTCCCGCAAGCGCGCCCTCGAAGCCGCCAGCGAGGTGCTGGCCGCACAGCACCCGTCGCTGTCGGCCCGCTCGCTGTTCGACGAGCTGATGAACCGTGAGCGCCTGGGCAGCACGGGCCTCGGCGGCGGCGTCGCCATACCGCATTGCCGCATGCCCTGCACCACAATCATGGCGGCATTTCTGAAGCTGGATGCGCCGGTCGACTACGACGCCATCGACGGCGAGCCGGTGGACCTGCTGTTCGTGCTGGTGGTGCCTCCGGAGGAGACCAGCGCGCACCTGGAGGTGCTGGCGATGCTGGCGCGGCTGTTCGACGATTCCGACAACCGGCGCGCGCTGCGGTCACAGCCCACGGACGGCGCCCTCTACGACACCCTCACGGGCCTGATCCGCGCCCAGGCAGCATGAAGCTGACCGTCATCAGCGGTCGCTCCGGGTCCGGCAAGACCACCGCGCTGCGGGCGCTCGAGGACGCAGGCTACGACTGCATCGACAACTTCCCGGTCAACCTGCTGCAGTCGCTGATACACAACGCCCTGAGGGACACGCGTCGCAGCGACGCGCGGATCGCCGTGTGTATCGATGCACGCAGCCGCGACCTGGACAAGTTCCCCGAGATCCTGCTGGCGCTCGACCGCATGGACGTGGACTGCCAGGTGATCTATCTCGACGCGCTGTCCGCCACCCTGGTGAAGCGATTCAGCGAGACCCGCCGCCGTCATCCCCTGAGCAATGCCGAAACCGATCTGCTGCAGGCCATCGAAGCGGAACGGGAGGTGCTCGAAGGCATTTCGGATCTGGCCGACCTGACCATCGATACCACGCAGATGCGCGGCCACCAGCTCTCGGAGCTGATCAAGGCCAGGGTGGGCGGTGCCACTCAGCACGGATTGTCGCTGATGTTCCGTTCCTTCGGGTTCAAGTTCGGCGTGCCCGTGGACGCCGACCTGGTCTTCGACATCCGCTGCCTGCCCAACCCCTACTGGGTACCCGACCTGCGGCCGCTGTCGGGGCTCGATGCGCCGGTGGAGCGCTACCTGGAATCGGATCCCATGGTCGAAGCCATGTTCCAGGACCTGAGCGGCTATCTCGAGCGCTGGCTGCCGCGCTTCGAGGAGAACCACCGCGCGTACATGACGGTTGCCATCGGCTGCACGGGGGGGCAGCATCGCAGCGTATACATGGTCGAGCGCCTGGGTGCGCACTTCGCCGGCAGGTTCGCCGACGTGCTGGTGCGCCACCGGGAGCTCGAATCCTGATCCTGGGCGCAGCGGGACGGCTCACTTGCAGCAGACGACCCTCACCATCGTCAATCCTCTGGGATTGCATGCCCGCGCGGCAAGCAAGCTCGTGGCGCTGGCAAAGACCTTCGAGTCCGAGATCGTGCTCGAGAAGGACGGGCAGCGTGCCGACGGCAAGAGCATCATGAAGGTCATGCTGCTGGCCGCTCCCGTGGGCAGCGAGGTGGCTCTGCAGGTAGCGGGCACCGACGAGGACGCCGCGTTCGACGCGGTGCGGGCCCTGATCGACGACGGCTTCGGCGAGCTCGGCTGATTCAGCCGCGCACGGACGCCCCATGCAGCTGCAGGACCGGCTCAACGAGGTCATAGACTCCTTCGACGAGGGTTCCCTCGAGGAAACCCGCTACCTGCTGGAATCACTGCGCCCGCAGGAAGTCGCCACGCTGCTGACCTCCACGCCGCCCAAGGTACGCTGGGTGCTGTGGGAGCTGCTGGACGACGAGCAGACCACCCAGGCGCTGCAGTACCTCACCGACGACGTGCGCGCGGACTTCCTGCAGTCCATGGACCCCGAGCGCCTCGTTGCGGTCGCCGGCGGCATGGATACCGACGACTTCGTCGACATCCTGCAGCAGCTGCCGGACACCCTGTCGGCCCGCGTGCTCGCCGCCATGGACGCCAGCGACCGCGCCCGGGTCGAGGCGATGCTGTCGTGGCCGGAGGATACCGCCGGTGGTCTGATGAACACCGACGCCATCACGGTGCGACCGCGCCATGATGTCGAGCTGGTGATGCGCTACCTGCGTCTGCGCAAGGACCTGCCGGACACCACCGATGCGCTGATCGTGGTGAACGACCAGGACGAGTACGTGGGCATGCTGCCCATAGCCCGGCTGCTCACGGCGGACCCCTCGGTCACCGTACGGGAGATCATGGACACCTCGGTGGATCCGATCCCGGCAGACCTGCCGGATACCGACGTGGCGTTCATATTCACCGAGCAGGACCTGGTGTCGGCACCGGTGGTGGACGGCAGCGGACGCCTGCTCGGCCGGATCACCATCGACGACGTGGTGGACGTGATCCGCTACGACGCCGAAGAAGCCGTGCTGGCACCTGCCGGCCTCGATCTCGAGGAAGATACCTTTGCGCCGATTCTGCGTTCCGTGCGCAGCCGCGCTTTGTGGCTCGGCATCAACCTGCTCACGGCGTTCCTGGCATCCGCGGTCATCAATCTGTTCGACGAAACCATCGCCAAGGTGGTGGCCCTCGCGGTGCTGATGCCGATCGTCGCGAGCATGGGTGGTATTGCCGGAACCCAGACGCTGACGCTGGTGATCCGCGGCATTGCGCTCGGCCAGATCGGGCGCGCCAATCTGCTCTACCTGCTCAACCGCGAGTTCCTGGTCGCCGCGCTCAACGGCCTGCTGCTGGCGGGCGTGGTCGCCGCGGCAGCGGCTCTGGTCTTCGACGATCTGCGCCTCGGCGCGATCATCGCCGCGGCGATGGTGGTGAATCTGGTGGTCGCGGGCATCAGCGGCAGCCTGCTGCCATCGTTCCTGCGCGCGTTGAAGATCGACCCGGCCATCGCCGGCGGGGTGGTCCTCACCACCATCACCGACGTCACCGGATTCTTCGTGTTTCTCGGGCTGGCGGCCTGGGCCTACGCCTGAGCAGGGCGCCGCAGCGGCAGCCGGTCAGTCCCCGCCCAGGGTCATGTGTCCGACCAGAATGCTCGGCGCGCGGATATTGCCGCGCTCATCGGGGTCGTCACCGATCAGCTGAATGTCCCGATACATGTCCTGGAGACGGCCGGCGATGGTGATCTCGTCCACTGGATAGGCGATCTCACCGTTCTCGATCCAGAACCCGGACGCACCGCGCGAGTAGTCGCCGGTCACGCCGTTGACGCCCTGGCCCATGAGCTCGGTGACCATCAACCCGGTGCCCATGGCGCGCAGCAGCTCGGGCACCGGACGGGCCTCGCCGGTGACGCAGAGATTGAAGACCCCACCGGCGTTGCCGGTGGTGGTCATGCCGAGTCGGCGCGCGGAATAGGCGGAGAGCACGTAGCTGGCCACGCTGCCATGGTCGATGAAGGCTTTCTCGCGCGTCGCCACGCCGTCGCCATCGAACGCGGCGCTGCCGAGACCGGCGCGCAGGTGCGGCTTCTCGACGAGGCTCAGGTGCCCGCTGGCAACGCTGCGCCCGAGCGAGTCGAGCAGAAAGCTCGCTTTGCGATACTGGGCGCCACCGCTGATGGCGCCGAGCAGGTGGCTCACCAGGCCGGCCGAAGCGGTGGGTGCGAACAGCACCGGGAACACGCCGGTTCGCACCTTGCGCGGCGACAGGCGCGCCACGGTCCGGCGCGCAGCCTCCTCGCCCACCGCCTGCGCGGACAGCAGCCGCCCCGCATCACGTGCCACCGTGTACCAGTAGTCGCGCTGCATACCGCGGTCGTCCTTGCCGATGAGTACGCAGCTCAGGCTGTGCCGGGTGGCGGAAAAGCTGCCGATGAAGCCGTGACTGTTGCCGTAGACACGACTGGAACGCTGGGTAGCCACCTGCGCCCCTTCGGAGTTGACGACCCGCAGGTCGTAGCCGAGACCCACGGCCTCACATTCGCGCGCCAGCGCTTCGGCTCGCGCCGGGTCCATGTCCCAGGGGTGGTACAGATCGAGATCCGGCAGCAGGGTCGGCATGAGATCCGCATCCGCGAGCCCGTTGCAGGGATCTTCCTGCGTGTAGCGGGCTATGTTCGCTGCCGCCCGCACCGTCTCTTCGATGGCGCCGCGACTGGAATCCGATGTGCTGGCGGAGCCTTTGCGCGCGCCGAAATAGAGCGTAATGCCGAAGCCCCGATCCTGGTTGAACTCGACGTTCTCGAGCTCGCCCCGGCGTACGGATACCGCCAGACCGGCGTCGGCGCTCACCGAGACCTCCGCGGCGCTCGCACCCTGCCGGCGCGCTTCCGCGAGGATGTCGGCCACCAGATTCTTCAACGCGTCTTCCTGCCGGCGCGCGTCGTCGTGATGACCTGCTGCGGCGATGTCGTTAGCCATGTCCCGTCCGTTCACTGTTGTACAATCCGCGCCAACCCCGAGCAGGCATCTGCCCATGAGCCGCAACCAGGAGCCGGATTCCAGGCTGCCCCCGGAAACCGAACCGGTCAGCAAATCCGAGCGCAAGCGTCAGGCCACGCGCCTGCAGGACCTGGGGCGCGAGCTGACCCGGCTGAAAGCCGCCGACCTGCAAGGGCTCGAGCTGCCCGAGCGGCTCGCGAACGCCATCGCCGACTACCAGCGATTTCCGTCTCACGAAGCCAGACGCCGGCAGCTGCAGTTCATCGGCCGGCTCATGCGCGACATCGACGTGGAACCCATCGTCACCGCGCTCGACGCCCTGCGCGGTACCAGCGCCCAGGCGCTGCACGAGCTGCACCAGCTCGAGCGCTGGCGCGAGCGCCTGATCGACGAGGCCGAGGCGCTCACAGAATTCATCTCAGAGCATCCGACCGTCGATCGGCAGCAGCTGCGAACCCTGCTGCAGCGAGTGCAGCGGTCGCGCACTGATGAGGAGCGCCGCATCGCCGGCAGGGCGCTGTTCCGCTACCTGCGGGATGCCACTCAGGCCGTCTGAGTGCCGCCAACGGTGACCTCGTCGATCTTGAGCGTCGGCTGACCTACGCCCACCGGCACGCTCTGGCCGTCCTTGCCACAGACGCCGACGCCGGCATCCAGCGCCAGATCGTTGCCGACCATCGACACCCGGTTCATCACGTCCGGCCCGTTGCCGATCAGGGTCGCGCCACGGATCGGCCGGCCGACTCGACCGTTCTCGATCAGATAGGCTTCGGTGGCGGAGAACACGAAGCGCCCGGACGTGATGTCCACCTGACCGCCGCCGAAATTGGCCGCGTAGATACCGCGCCGGACGCTGGCGATGATCTCGTCGTGCTCATGCGTGCCTGCACGCATGAAGGTGTTGGTCATGCGCGGCATGGGCATGTGCGCATAGCTTTGCCTGCGGCCGTTGCCGGTGCAGGGCACGTTCATCAGGCGGGCATTGAGCTTGTCCTGCATGTAGCCCCGCAGTATGCCGTTCTCGATCAGCACCGTCGCGCCGGTGGGCGTGCCTTCGTCGTCCACGGTCAGCGAGCCGCGGCGGCCGTCTATGCTGCCATCGTCGACGATGGTGCACAGGCTCGATGCCACCTGCTCACCGATGCGGTTGGCATAGGTGGAGCTGCCTTTGCGGTTGAAGTCGCCTTCGAGACCATGGCCCACCGCTTCGTGCAGCAGCACGCCCGGCCAGCCCGGACCCAGCACGACCACCATGGGTCCGGCAGGCGCGTCGTCTGCCTCGAGGTTGACCAGCGCCATGCGTACCGCCTCGCGCGCGAGACCCAGCGCAAACTCGTCCGTGGCCACCAGCGCCAGATCGCCGCGGCCGCCGCCGCCGGCGGAGCCGCGCTCGCGGCGGCCGTTCTGCTCGACGATCACCGACACGTCGAGCCGTACCAGCGGGCGCACGTCAGCGGCCAGGGTACCGTCCGAGGCGACGACCAGCATCGACTCGTGGCTGGCCCCGAGGCGCACGTTGACCTCCTTGACCCGGCTGTCCAATCGCCGCGCCTCGGCGTCGACGCGGACCAGCAGCGCCACCTTCTCGGCCTCGCTCAGACTGCCGATGGGGTCGGTTGCCGGATAGCGCGCCGGAGCCTTCACGGCCTGGGATGCGCGCACGCGCTTGTCCTGCCCGAGACGTGCGATCGAGCGCGCGGCTTCGGTCGCGTCGCTGAGCGCATCCAGCACGATGTCCTCGGCATAGGCGAACCCGGTGCGCTCGCCGCTGGTGGCGCGCACGCCGACACCACGATCCACGTTGAAGCTGCCGTCCTTGACGATACCGTCTTCGAGCGCCCAGGACTCGTTGCGATGATGCTGGAAAAACAGCTCGCCCATGTCGATGGCACTGCTGCACAGCCTGCCCATCAGGCGGTCGAGGTCGCCCTGCTCTATGCCAGCGGGCACCAGCAGCTGTGACTGCGCCTGGTGCAGAAGATCACTCATTGTCGGTCGTCGTCCCTTCGGGAGTTTGCGGTTGCCCGTCTGCGGTTGCCGCAGGTTTGTCCATCGCGGTATTGAAGATGTCGACGAAGGTCACCTCGGGCTCGTCTAAGGTACCACCGATGCGGTACTTGGCGCTGGAAAACTGCTCGAGCGGCTTGCGCAGCACGCGCTCGCCGACGAGCACGCCGAGCCCGGCAATGGGGTTTGCGAGCGCGACGTAAGCCGCGTACCACGGCAGGCTCTTGCTCACCGGCAGGGTGACGATCATCTCGTTGTCGAGCCTGCCGGTGTTCAGATCCACCGTGCCGGCCACCTGGAAGCTGCTGCCGGTGCCGTTGACCTCCATGGGCTCCAGCAGCTGCAGGAGACCGTGGTCCAGGCTGAACTTCGCGCGCAGGCGCTCGAAGCTGACCCCCTTGCCGCGCACGTCGGAGAAATCGAAGCTGATGCGTTTGGCGATGGCGGTGAAGTTCAGCAGGCTGAAGATGCGCAGCGTGCCCGTTCCGGTATCGATGTCGCGGAAGCGGCCCGTGTCCGCACGCATGGTCGCCTCGCCCACGAGCTTGCGCAGATCGACGGCAGCCGGCGAACCCTGCCAGGTGAACGAGCCTTCGAGCGACGCGCTCTGCGTCTCCACCTGCGGCGCGTAACCCCACTGCGGCAGCACGTCGGCCAGGTTCTGCGCGGTGAGCTGGCCGGTGAACGAGGTTTCGTGAGGCGCGGCGCGCCAGGTCAGACCTTCCGGCGCCGTGATTGCGACGCCCTTGACCTGGGCCGCGAGATCCCGGATCTCGGCGGCACCGGCCACGGGCTTCAGCCTGAATGACCAGCTGCCGAAATCCTCGTCGCCGATCTGCAGCCGAGCCACCGACACCTCCGCCTCAGGCAGCTGCGCGATGAGGTCGGGGCGCAACGGATCGCGCGCCTCCGGCTGCTTGACGAACGGCTCACCCGCCGCCGCCAGAGCCTCCTCCACGGTGGTGGGTCCAACGTCCATGGTATCGGCGGACGGTACCCGGACCAGTGCCAGCTGCACGTCGAGCGGCGTGTCCGCGGCCCGCGTGAAGGTGCCGCTGAGGTCGTCGCTGCGCACGTCCAGGTCGAAGCCGTCGTTGCGCACCGTGCCTGCCAACCGGGCGCCGTGAATCGCGTAGTCACCCACGTCGATCCGATCGACAGTCAGGTCCTGCAGACGCACCGGCAACGGCAACGGACCCTCGGCAGCGGCACCGGCCGCACCAGAGGCGACGCCGCCCCCGGGCAGCACGTCTTCCAGCGCGAACTGCACCACGTGCCCGCCCACAGTCAGCACCTCTTCGTCGCTTGCCGCCGCCGGCGCGGCACCACCGAAGCCGAGCGCGCCGCGCAGCGGTCGGTCGGCGAGCTCGAGCCAGCCGCGGGTGTCTGCGTAGCTGCCCTCCAGTCGCGTGCCAGCGTCGCTGAACGCCACGCGCAACAGCAGCGGCACCGCGCTGTCGGCCGGCTTCGCCAGGGGACCGGGCAGCGCCACGGCGACACCCTGCAGGTCTGAGCGCACGCTGAGCTCGGTACCCGCACCTTCGCGCACACCGATGGCAAGCTGTGCATCGTAGTCCAGCAGTCCCTGCGCGAACCCCGGATCTTCCACGCCGGCCAGCGTCCAGGCATCCGCCGGCGCCGCTCTGCCAGCGAACTGCAGCCGCACCTGATCCTCCGCCGTCGTTGCGCTGATGGCGACCGGCTGGCCGAACAGCGTCGCGCTCAAGCCGCTGCCCTCGACGGTGTACGGATAGCGATAACGCAGCGTGCCCGAGAGGCTGCTCAGTTCGAGCCGGTAATCCGGCAGGGTCAGGTCGACACCATCCAGATCTCCGCGCAGGCGCACGGAAAGGCCGTCCTCCAACGCCGACCCGCCGTCGAGCAGGCGCAGCGGCACGTGCAGCGAACCCTCCAGCCGCAGCGGGCCCGATGCCTGCCATTCCGGTCGCACGAAACGCAACCAGTGGCGCAGAGGCGTGTCGCGCACCAGGTCCAGGGCCGCGCCTCCGTCCAGGGCAGCATCGAGCTGCACGTCCACCGCGCTGCCCCGGTCCTGCACGGTCACGCTGGAGTTGACCAACCGGGCACCGGCGCTGCGGGCGCTGTCGACATGCACGCGCACCTGCGTGCCTGCCACGTGCAGACTGCCATCCAGATCGGTGACTTCGGGCCATTCGTCGAGATAGCGCACGGCCGCGCCGCGGAGATCGGCCGCCACCTCGATGCGCCGTCCGGGCTCGCCCGGGGCCACCTTGAACTGGCCATGCAGCGCCAGGCGCCCGTTGCGCAGAAGGCCGGCGTGGGGGCGCAGCTCGATCCAGTCGGTGAGCTCGGCGGGCAAGGTGTAAGGCACGAACCGCTTGGCCGCGTCCACGCTGACCTCATCGGCGTGCAGCAGCAGCGTCAGGCGCTGATCGATGTGCGCATCAGGGCGGGTGATGGCGAAGCCGCCGGATGCCCGTGTGGAGGCGCCCGCAGGGTCCGCGAGATCTGCACGCAGATTGTAGCCACGAACGCCGAAGTAGCCCTGGCCGAACCAGGCCTGCAACGGGCCCTGCACATGACTGACGCGCCACCGCTTCGTGAACATGTCGGGAAACTGCAGATCCAGCGCCTCGGCGTTCACGTTGAGCTGCATGCCGTGCGCGTATCCGATCAGCTCACCGGCCACACCGCGGACCCAGGGGATCCCCTTGTAACCCTCCAGATTCAGACCATCGAGCGTCGCTGCATAGCCGAAGTCCTTGCTGCCCGGACGGTAGTAGCCGCGCAGGTTGTGGGCGCGGCCCTCGATCGCCAGTGCCCGCACCCAGCTCGCCGCGGGTTCCACGCCGGCAAGCGCGCCCTCGGCGAAGCGTGCCGCAGTGCCGAGATCGAGCGTTTCGATCCACCCCAGCACGAGCTCCGGTGTTACTTCCACGTGCACGTCGGGCAGGGTCCAGGTCTGGTCCGCCTCGGTCAGCTGCCAGTCGCGAATACTGCCCAGCTGGCGCTCGGCGGTGCCACCAATCTCACCGGTCAGCGTCGTCGCCAGGGCGCCCCCGCCCGGCAGCTGAAAGCCGTCGGCGCGTATCGACCAGGCGCCCTGAGAGCGTGCTTCGCCGCGCTGCCAGCTGAAATTCAGATGATCGAGGGTAAGCGCACTCGGTCCCAGGAGCGGCCGCGGGACCCGGAATCCGTCCGCGCTCAGACGCACCCGCTGCTCGACGGCGCGCAGCGGCCACAGGCCATCGCGGCCATGGTAGTCGAGCTGCAGGGCACAGCCGGCACAATCCGGCTGCAGGTTGCGCAGGCGTACGCGGTGACGATGCTCACCACCCTGATTGCCGCCCAGATAGCTCAGACGCAGCGCTTCGTCCTCGCCTCTGCCGTCCGCAAGGGCGAGGGTCAGCTCCAGCTCCAGCTGGTCGCTCTGCAGCAGCAGCGGCAGCGGGTCGAACGAGGTGCCGCCGCGGCTGCCCGCCAGGTGCCAGCTGCCGTCCGCAGCGCGCTCGAGATTCAGCCGGCCGTCGCGAACCTGCACCCGGTGCGCGACCAGGTCGCTGCGCAGCGCGCTTTCTGCTGCCGCAAGCTCGAACACGACGCCCTGCAGCTCGCCGGCGGGCATCTCCACGCGGTCGATGCGGATGATCGGATTGAGCAGGCGCCAGTCGCCGTGCAGCCCGTGCACCCGAATCCGCGCGGGGCTGAGCAGCTGATTGACCGCCGGCTCCAGATCGTCGAGCAGCGCCGCGCCCACGCGCCCGAGCGACTGCATCAGGGCAATCACCAGCAGGCTCAGCGTGAGGAGCACCAGCAACGGTCTGAAGATCAGATGCGGCAACGACGGGTCTCGACGACAGGGTCAGCTACGGTATAAGACCGCGGGGCGCGCTGACAAATCCCGCCGTCATCGGCCACGATCAGCGGGGCCTGCGCATATCCTGCACCAGAACGATGTCGAATTGGCCGGGGCCGTAGCTTGGCTCCACCTGAATTCTGATCTCGCGGCCGATCTGCTGGGAGAGCGCGGCTAGCTGCTCCGCATCCTGATCGAGCAGACGGTCGACCACGCTTTCGGTCGCCCGGATCAGATACTCGCCGTCGCTGTTCGACCCCGGATTCTCACAGCGCGCGCGGGCGTCTTCCAGGATGGCGCGGAACGCCTCGATGGCGGTGGTCTCGGCGGTCTTGACGACGCCATGCCCGGCGCACTGCGCGCACACCTCGCAGATCTGCTGCGTCAGGCTCTCCCGAGTGCGCTTGCGGCTCACCTGCACCAGGCCGAGCGACGAGAAGCCCTCCAGGCGGATCCGCGCGGGATCCGACTCGAAGGCCTTCTCCAGCGCGCGCAGCACCTGACGCTGATGCTCCTCGTCCTCCATGTCTATGAAGTCGATGACGATGATGCCGCCCAGGTTGCGCAGGCGCAGCTGTCTGGGGATGACCTGCGCCGCTTCCAGATTGGTGCGGAACACCGTGTCCTCCAGATTGCTCGAGCCGAGATAGCCGCCGGTGTTCACGTCGATGGTGATCATCGCCTCGGTCTGCTCGATCACCAGGTGACCGCCGGATCTGAGCGGCACCCTTCGCGCCAGCGCGCGCGCCAGCTCGTCGTCGACGCCGAACCGGTCGAACAGCGGCCGGCCGTCCTGATAGAACTGCAGACGCTCGGAGAATTCCGGCAGGAACTCGTCCACGAAGGTCCGTACCCGCTCGAAGGTGCCGCGCTCGTCGATGACGATGGCCGAAACGCCGGCGCCCGCCAGATCGCGCACCACGCGGATGTGCAGGGGGATCTCTTCGTAGAGCAGGGCCGGAGCGGCGGCGCCCACTTTCTTGGCTCGGATCCGATCCCAGATCCGCGCCAGCACGCGCACGTCCGTATCGATGAGCGCCTCACCGACGCCTTCCGCGGCGGTGCGCGCGATGAAACCCATGCCGACGCCCTGGGCGGTTCGACAGGCGTCGATCACGCTGCGCAGCCGTTCGCGTTCGGTTTCCTCCTCGATGCGTTGCGAGATGCCGATATGGTCGGTGAACGGCATCAGCACCATGTACCGGGACGCGATGGCCAGCTGCGTGGTCAGGCGGGCACCCTTGCCGGAGATGGGGTCCTTGGCCACCTGCACCATGATCTCCTGGCCTTCGCGCAGCAGGTCGCGGATGTCGTGGCGCTCCTCCGCCTCGTCGGCCAGCATGAGCCGGGGGCCCTCGATGTCGCGCAGATGCAGAAATCCGGGGCGCGCCAGACCGACGTTGACGAACGCCGCCTGCATGCCGGGCACGATCCGTTCCACTTTGCCGAGATAGATGTTGCCGGTGAGGCTGTAGCCGTCGGCGCGCGCCAGATGTACCTCCTGCAGCGCACCGCCGGACAGCAGAGCCACCCGGGTCTCGAACGAGTTGACGTTGATCAGCAGCTCGTCAGCCATCGCGGCGCAGGCGCCAGGTGTCGAGACCGAATCCGGTCAGCAGCCGCTCTGTCTCCATCAGCGGCAGCCCCACCACGGCGCTGTAGCTCCCTCGCAGGGTTTCGACAAATATACCGCCAATCCCCTGAATGCCGTAACCACCCGCCTTGTCGAGACCTTCACCGGTGGCCGCGTAGGCCTCCGCCTCCGCCGGCTCGATGGCGCGAAAGCGCACCCGGCTGATGCTGAGGGCGGCACGGGTGCGCGCGCCGTCACTCACCGCGACGCCGGTCATGACCCGGTGCGTACGCCCTGAAAGCCGCAGCACCATGGCCGCCGCGTCCGCGGCATCGCGCGGTTTGCCGAGCACCTGCCGGCCCAGCACCACCGTGGTGTCGGCGCCGATCACCAGGGTTTCGCCGGCGCGGCTCGCACCCGCCACGGCCGCCGCCTTGGCACGCGCCAGTCGCTGCACGTATTCGGCGGCACCCTCACCCGCATGCAGACGCTCGTCGACGTCAGGCACCGCCACCTCGAACGGCAGGCACATCTGCCGCAGCAGCTCGGCACGGCGCGGTGACCCCGAGGCAAGCACCAGACGCACGGGGCTAACCCACGTAGATCCGGTCGCGCAGCCTGCCAAGCACCAGTGCGACCAGCGGCCAGACCAGCATGCTGATCAGTGCCGGTCCCAGGGGTCCCCAGCCGAGCCCCCGATCGGCGCTGACGTGCTGCACCACCATGCGCAGCGTCTCGCTGGCCAGCACCAGCAGGAACAGCACGCCGGCCTGCTGCAGCAGTGAGTACATGCGCAGACGCTCGTAGAAACGCCAGGCGACATAGGTGATGCCTGCCAGCAGCAGGCCGTTGGTGCCGAGAGGATCCGCCTGCAGCACGTCCAGGAACGCGCCCACGCACCAGGCGGCGATCAGGCCCATGCGGTGGGGCAGCTCCATGACCCAGTAGAACACCACCAGCGGCACCCACGCTGGGCGCAGCCAGCCGAGCCATTGCGGCCAGGTTTCCGGCAGGTGCACGACGCAGAGCACCATGGCGAGCGCCAGCGTGAGCAGGATCAGCCAGCCGCCGTTGGTGGGATTCATGGCGTGGGCTCCCCGTCCCCGGAGCCCGCGGGGGCCTCCGCGGCCGCAGCGTCGCTCGTCGGACCCTGCGACTGGGATGCGTCGCTCGCCGGCTCCTGCGCCGCAGCAGCGTCAGCCGCCGCAGCCTGCGCCTGCGTGGTGTTCGAGAACACCAGCAGAACGTGACGCGACCGGTCGAGCCGGGCGCTCGGGCGCACCGACACGGCAGCAAAGGGCGCGGTCGGCTCGATGCGCACGGAATCCACCACGCCCACCGGGTAGCCGCGCGGAAAGCGCCCACCCAGACCCGAGGTCTCGACGAGGTCGCCCTCACGGATGTCGGCCGTCACCGGTACGTTCTCGAGCTCCAGGCGATCGAGCTGACCGGTGCCGCCGGCAATGCTGCGCACGCCGTTGCGGTTGATCTGAACCGGCACGGCGTGGTCTGCGTCCGTGATCAGCAGCACCCGGCTGCTGAATTCGTCCACCTCCACCACCTGACCGAACAGCCCCTCGGCATCGATGACCGCCTGACCGTTGCTGACGCCGGCATTGCGCCCCTTGTCGATGATCACCTGGTGCGTCACCGGTGTCGGCACCACCCCGATCAGCTCGGCGATGAGCACCTGCGCCGGCAGCTGCGCGCGGCTGCCGAGCAGCTCGCGCAGCTGCGCGTTCTCCGTGCGCAGCGCCAGGTACTGCTGGGAAATCTGCGAGAGTTCCAGCAGGCGTTCTCTGAGCTCGGCGTTCTCTTCGAGCAGGTCCGATCGGCTCGACAGCAGCTCGCCCAGCGCGCCGCCCAGCAGGTAGGGAGTTTCCGCCACCATCACGATGGGCGTCACCAGCGAGCCCAGGGCAGAGCGCACCGGCTCCAAGAGCCGGGTGGTGGTCTCGAGCACGATGCAGATCAGGGAAACCAGGACCAGCCCGGCGAGCAGAAAGCCCGCGCCGGACTCGCGCACGAACAGCGCCTTAATGAGCCCGCCCCCCGGTCTTCGCCCGGCGCCGAGTGTGCATTATCACTCCGTGGACAGCAGGTCCGCGTTGCCGGCTGCGTCCATGAGCTCCAGCGCCTTGCCGCCGCCGCGGGCGACGCAGGTGAGCGGGTCCTCGGCCACGATCACCGGCAGGCCCGTCTCCTCCTGCAGCAGGACGTCCAGGTCGCGCAGCAGCGCGCCGCCGCCCGTGAGCACCAGACCGGTCTCGGCAATGTCCGAGGCGAGCTCCGGCGGACACTGCTCCAGCGCGCTCTTGACCGCCTGCACGATCATCGACAGCGGCTCCTGCAGGGCTTCCAGGATCTCGTTGCTGTTGAGGGTGAAGCTGCGCGGCACACCCTCGGCCAGGTTGCGGCCGCGCACGTCGATCTCTCGGATCTCCTTCTGCGGGTAGGCGGTGCCGATCTCCTGCTTGATCCGCTCCGCCGTCGCCTCGCCGATGAGGCTGCCCTGGGTACGCCGCACGTAGGACACGATGGCCTCGTCGAAACGGTCACCGCCAACGCGCACGGTGTCCGAGTACACCACGCCGTTCAGCGAGATGATCGCGATCTCGGTGGTACCGCCGCCGATGTCCACCACCATGGTGCCCACGGCTTCGTGCACCGGCAGACCGGCGCCGATGGCCGCAGCCATGGGCTCCTCGATGAGACGCACGTCGCGCGCACCCGCGGACAGCGCGCTCTCGCGGATGGCGCGCCGCTCCACCTCGGTGGACTTGCACGGCACGCACACCAGCACGCGCGGACTCGGGCGGATGAACGAGTTCTCGTGCACCTTGGCGATGAAGTACTTGAGCATCTTCTCGGTAACGAGAAAGTCCGCGATCACGCCGTCCTTCAGGGGCCGGATGGCGGTGATGTTGCCGGGCGTTCGGCCCAGCATGCGCTTGGCGTCGAGACCGACCGCCGCGACGGTCTTGTTGTTGCCCTGCACGCGGATGGCAACCACCGAGGGCTCGTTGAGGACGATGCCCTGATCACGGACGTAGATGAGCGTGTTGGCCGTACCCAGGTCTATGGAGAGATCCCGGGAGAACAGCCCTCGAATGTGTTTGAACATGTACGAAAAACTCGATCCTTGAATGCGCGCCCGTGCGGCGCAAACGCCGTCCATCCCGGGCGCGGCGCGGGCTGAACGTTCGCCCTGTGGCCACGCCATGACGGCATCACCCGGGCGGATTCGCCCGCGTATCGGCAATTTCTGCCGGCTGACCGGTGAATTATAGATGAAGGGTACTCAGGTGCGCCCCTTCCCGTGGCGCTTTTTTGCGCTTTGAAGTAGGCTCATCGCCCGCGCGACCCGACCGAACCCGATACGCGAGCACCGAAACCAGACTGCCATGGCCGACATCGACCTTGCCCATCTTTGCCAGCTGGCGCAGCTTGCGCTCTCGGACGCCGAGCAGCACGCCGCGCGCGCCGACCTGGCGCGCATCATCGCCATGGTCGATCAGATGCAGTCGGTGGCTACCGACGGCGTAGAGCCCCTGGCACACCCTCTGGACGGCCGTCAGCGGCTGCGCCCCGACGTGGTGACCGAGGCGGTGGACCGCGCGCGCTTTCAACGGATCGCGCCGGCCACGGAGGACGGGCTGTACCTGGTGCCGAGGGTCGTCGAGTAGTGGATCCGTTCAGCTCCGTCACCGAGCTGTCCCGGGCGCTCGCCAACGGCGCGCTGTCCAGCGTCGAGGTGACCCGGTACTACCTCGACCGCATCCACGCGCATGAGGCGCTCAACAGCTTCATCACGGTAACCGAGGAGCTGGCGCTGTCGCAGGCGCGTGCCGCGGACGCCGCGCGCCGCGACGGCTCCGCCGGGCCGCTCAGCGGAATACCGCTGGCGCACAAGGACATCTTCTGTACCGACGGCGTGATCACCAGCTGCGGCTCGCGCATGCTCGAGAACTTCGTGGCGCCCTACGATGCCACCGTGGTAGCGCGGCTCAGGGCGGCAGGTACCGTGCTGCTGGGCAAGACCAACATGGACGAGTTCGCCATGGGCTCTTCCAACGAAAACAGCCATTTCGGCCCGGTGGGCAATCCCTGGGACAGCACCCGCGTGCCCGGCGGCTCCTCCGGGGGCTCCGCGGCGGCCGTGGCGGCGGGTCTCACGCCGATCGCGACCGGCACCGACACCGGCGGCTCCATCCGCCAGCCGGCCGCGTTCTGCGGCATCAGCGGGCTCAAGCCCACGTACGGGCGGGTTTCACGCTACGGCATGGTGGCGTTCGCCTCGAGCCTGGATCAGGGCGGCGTGCTTGGCCGCAGCGCCGCCGATCTGGCGCTGCTGCTGGCGCACATGGCCGGGTTCGATCCCAGCGATTCCACCGCCAGCGAGCACACCGACGCCTGGCTCGCCGAATTGCCCGCACGGGGCCTCGGCACTCCCGAACGCGCGCCCGTGATCGGCCTGCCACGAGAGTACTTCGACGGCCTGCGCGTCGGCGGACGCGAGATCGATGCCGCGCGCGCGGTACTCGAGCGTGCCGGCTGCCGCTTCAGGGAGATCTCTTTGCCGCATACGGCCATGGCGATCCCCGCCTACTACATCATCGCCGGTGCCGAAGCTTCCACCAATCTGTCGCGCTACGACGGGGTGCGTTTCGGTTACCGCTGCCCGGATCCCCAATCGCTGGACGACCTGTACCGGCGCTCCCGCAGCACCGGCTTCGGGGCCGAGGTGAAGCGTCGTATTCTCACCGGCACCTATGCGCTTTCTGTGGGCTACTTCGATGCCTACTACCTGAAGGCGCAGAAGCTGCGGCGGCTGATCCAGCAGGATTTTCTCAGCGCGTTCGAGCAGGTCGACCTGATTCTGACGCCGACCACGCCGGACGTCGCCTTCCCGCGCGGCGCGCTGAGCGACGACCCGGTCGCCATGTACCAGCAGGACATCTTCACCACGCCGGTCAGCCTGGCCGGCCTGCCTGCCATGTCGGTGCCGTGCGGCCTGGTCGACGGCCTGCCGCTGGGTATGCAGCTGATCGGTCCGCACTTCGGCGAACGCGTGCTGTGCGAGACGGCCGAGCTGTTCCAGCGCGAGAGCGACTGGCATCAGCGCCGGCCCGAGGGTTTTGCCGATGACTGAAACCGGCCCACGCGAAGCGACACCCGTCAGCGGCCACCCCGGCTGGGAAGCCGTGATAGGGCTCGAGGTGCACGTGCAGCTGGCGACGCGCAGCAAGATCTTCTCCGGCGCGTCCACCGCCTTCGGCGCCGCCCCCAACAGCAACGCCTGCGCGGTGGATCTGGGGCTGCCCGGCGTGCTGCCCGTGCTCAACGAAGGCGCGGTGCGCATGGCGGTGGTGTTCGGCCTGGCGATCGGCGCCCGGATCAACCGGCACTCGGTATTCGATCGCAAGAACTACTTCTACCCGGATCTGCCCAAAGGCTACCAGATCAGCCAGTTCGAGCAGCCCATCGTCGGCTGCGGCGAAATCCTGGTACGCCTGGAGGACGGCAGCGAGCGGCGGGTGGGCATCACCCGGGCACACCTGGAGGAGGATGCGGGCAAGTCGGTGCACGATGCCTTTCCGGGCCTTACCGGCATCGACCTGAACCGCACCGGCACGCCGCTGCTGGAGGTGGTATCCGAGCCCGATCTGCGCACGCCCGCCGAGGCCGCCGCCTACTTCCGGCAGCTGCACAGTCTGGTGCGCTACCTCAAGATCTGCGACGGCAACCTGGCCGAAGGCAGCATGCGCTGTGACGCCAACGTGTCGGTGCGGCCGCTGGGTCAGCAGACCCTGGGCGAGCGCACCGAGATCAAGAACGTCAACTCGTTCCGATTTCTCGAGCGCGCCATCGAGTACGAGATCGAGCGCCACATCGAGGTGCTCGAATCCGGCGCCACGATCCGCCGCGAGACCCGACTGTACGATCCGGAGCGGCACGAAACCCGGGCCATGCGCAGCAAGGAGCTGTCGGACGACTACCGCTACTTCCCGGACCCGGATCTGCTGCCGCTGGAGCTGAGCGACGCCTTCATCGACGCGGCGCGCGCATCCATGCCGGAGCTGCCGGCGCAGAAGCGCGCGCGCTACGTCGAGACCCTGAAGCTGCCGGACTACGATGCCGCCTGGCTCACCCAGGATCCGGACGTGGCCGAGTACTTCGAAGCCGCCGCGGCCGCGTCCGATGCGCCCAAGCTCGCAGCCAACTGGGTGATGGGCGAGATTTCCGCCGCGCTCAACCGCGCCGAGCTCGAAATCGGCGCGAGCCCGGTCAGCCCGGAGCAGCTCGGCACGCTGATCCGCCGGATCGCGGACGACACCATCTCCTCGAAGATCGCGAAGTCGGTGTTCGAGACGCTCTGGCGTGACGGTGGCGAGGTGGACGCGATCATCGAAGCGGGCGGCCTGCGGCAGATGAGCGACAGCTCGGAGCTGGCTGCCCTGGTGGCGCAGGTCGTCGCCGACAACCCCGAGCAGGTGGCCCAGTTCCGCGCCGGCAAGGACAAGGTGCTCGGCTTCTTCGTCGGTCAGATCATGAAAGCGACGTCGGGCAAAGCGAACCCGAAGCAGATCAACGAGCTGCTGCGCGAGGCCCTGGCACGCGACTGACGCGGACGGCTCAGGTCTTGCGGTTGACGAGAAAGTCCCTGGCGGCACGCAGAACGTCGCGCCGGCTGATCTGACCCACCAGGCGGCCATCCCGCAGCACCGGATAGCGGCGCCGATGCTCCCGGTGAAAGCGCTCGGCAAGGCCGTAGATGTCGGCGTCGGCGTCCACCGTCTCCACCGGCGACTTCATGAAGTCCGCAACGATGCCCGTGGACTCGTTGTAGTAGCTGTCCTGCACCACCACCTGCATGACGTCCACTTCGGACAGCATCCCCACCAGCGCGCCAGCAGCGTCTACCACCGGCGCGCCGGAGATTCCGCGCTCGATCAGCGTGGTCATGGCCTCCACCACGCTGGTCTGCGGCGTGAACGTCACCAGGCGCGTGGCCATGTAGTCGGCAACCTTGACGGATCTCATATCGTTGTCCCCTGTCTGCGGCGAGCGCAGCCCCTTTGCGCAGACTGCGTCGGTCACCCCAGCTGTCGCGCTCGGGCGGCTTCCCCCCTCGAGCGCCATTTATAGCGCAACGCCCCGGCGATAGCGGGCTTAACCTGCTGCAGGGGAGGTAGTATCCTTGGTCGTTTGACGCAGCAACGAACCCGGGTTTCCCGTTGCGGGGCCCGTAACTCATTGAAAGGGGGACACTTTGAGCAACAAACCATTACCTGTGGTCGACTATCTGAAGATTCCGGAGAAGGGTGATCCTTATCTGGAAGGCCACAAATGCGGCGCCTGTGGCACCATCTTTCTGGGCGATCGCAAGGTCTGCTCGAAGTGCGGCGCCCGCGACCAGATGACGGCGGTCAAACTGTCGAACAAAGGCAAGCTGTACTCGTACTCCATCGTCTACCGCTCGTTTCCGGGCATCGAAGTGCCCTACATCAGCGCCGTGGTCGACCTCGAGGACGGCGTGGCCATCAAAGGCAATCTGATCGACGTGGAGCCGGATCCGAAGAACATCGAGTTCGACATGCCGGTTGAGGTGGTCTTCAAGGATGCGCTCGGTCGCAAGGACCGCGACGGTAACTCCTATCTCTCCTACTTCTTCAAACCCAGATCCTGAGCCTGGAGGCGCAAGATGAGTGACGCATATGTAGTCGGTGTAGACATGATCAAATTCGGACGGTTTCCCGACAGAACCGTCCCTGAAATCGGCGCCGAGGCAGCCCTGCTGGCGCTCGACGATTGCGGCCTGACCATTCAGGACATGCAGGCCCTGTACTGCGGCAACCTGGGTCAAGCCAGCGGCATGGTCGGCCAGCGCATTCTGCAGCAGATCGGCCAGACCGGTATCCCCGTGGTGAACGTCGCCAACGCCTGCGCCACCGGCGCCACCGCGTTCCGCGAAGCCTGGGCGTCCGTGAAAGCGGGCCTGTACGACTGCGTGCTGGCGGTTGGCGTCGAGCAGATGGGCCGCGGCCTCCTGGGCGGCGCCGGTGGCGGCACCGGCATTCCCAAGGAGGGCCTGCTGGGGTCCGGGACCATGCCCGCCGTGTTCGCGGAGGCCGGGCTCGAGCACTCGCGCAAGTACGGCACCACCTTCGAGCAGTTCGCCAAGGTGTCGGTGAAGAACCACCACCACTCGACGCTGAATCCGAAGGCCATGTACCAGATCGAGACGCCGCTCGACACGGTGATGAACGCCGAGATGATCTCCTACCCCAACACCAAGCTGATGTGCTCGGTGAACGTGGACGGCTCCGCGGCCGCGGTGATCTGCTCCGAGAAGAAAGCCAAGGAGCTCGGGCTGATGAAGCGCGCCATCCGCGTGCGCGCCTCGATACTCACCTCCGATCCCTGGCAGGAGCGCGACCTGGTGATGCCCGACGTCAACTCGTGCACGCGCCTGGCTGCCAAGCAGGCCTACGAGATGGCCGGTCTCGGCGCCGACGACATCGACCTGGTTGAGCTGCACGACTGCTTCGCCACCGCCGAAATCCTGCACTACGAAAACCTGGGCCTGTGCGGCGAAGGTGAAGCCGGGCGCATGATCGACGAAGGTCAGGTCGCGCTGGGCGGCCGCATTCCGGTCAACGTCTCCGGCGGGCTGCTGTCCAAGGGCCACCCGCTGGGCGCCACCGGCATCGCCAACATCTACGAGGTGTCGACGCACCTGCGTGGCGAGGCCGGCAAGCGTCAGGTGGAAGGTGCCCGCATCGGCATGACCCATGTGATCGGCCTGGGCAGCGCCTGCGGCATCCACATCCTCGAGAAGGCGTAAGCGGACGCGCCGCGCGAGACTTCGACCCGGGCGCAACCGGGGCTGGAACGCGCGCGGCGCCGACCCTTCGGGGTCCGCGAGCGGCGGGAGCAGATCTGCTCCCGCCGTGCTTTCAGCCACCCGGTTCCCACGGTTCTGAGCAATGAAGATCGGCGTCGTCAGCGACACCCACAACAACCTGCGCAACGTCGGCCGCATCGTCGAGCTGTTCAATGCCGCGGGCGTGGATCGCGTGATCCACACCGGCGACATCACCCAGGCCAAGACCCTGGACGTGTTCGCGGGCCTGGAAATGCCCATGTGGGGCGTCTACGGCAACAACGACCAGGAGCGGGAATCGCTCATGGCCGCCATCGAAGGCCACGGCTTCAGCTTCTACGAACCGCCGCTGGAACTCGTGTGGCACGAACGCCGCATCGTCGTGGTGCACGATCCGCTGGAGTTCCACGGCGCGCTGCACAGCCACCACCACATCGCCCTGCACGGCCACACGCACCTGCACCGTTACGAAACCCGCGACGGCCAGCTCTGGTTCAACCCGGGCGAATGCGCCGGCCACATGTCCGGCTACAACGCCGTCGGCATGCTCGATCTCGAAACCCTCAGCGCCGAGCTGCTGAAGTTCTAATCGTCTTCTGCCGTCGGCTGCGAATGCCGCGGCGACGTCCTTCAGATTCAACCCTGAGAGGAGCGCGTCGGGAGGGGTTTGCCGGCGTCTCTGAGCGCCGCCAAGGAGGGCGAATTGACTCCCGTCCGCAGGACGGGTGGCAACTTCGCCTGACGCGGGCACGCCGGAGGCGCGGCGCGAGAGCCGGCAAACCCCTCCCGACGTGCTACATCCCTTGGATCAAACCTGTCCGACGTCGCCGCGGCATTCGCAGCCGACGAGTCGAGGCGGGGCGCTCTTCAGCCGCTCGGCGCTGAGGGTTTCGCACTCAGGCGGCGCCGAAGCGGTCTATGAAGGTGCCGATGCGGCGCGCGTTGGTGCCGAGGTCGCTGACGCCGACGCGAGAGACGCTGCGTACGTCGATGAGCGCACCGGCGCCCTGCGGGCGGACGCGCACGACGACGTCGTCCTTGAAGCCGAACCAGAAGGTGGTGGCGGTAGCCTCGACGATGCCGGCGGCGCGATCGACGTTCACGACTTCCAGGCCCATGTGCTCCAGGACCATGATGGCGCGATTGAGCGCATCGCCGGGGCTCAGCTGGGTGGCCAGGGGCTTCACCCAGGGATAGGCAGTCTGCTGCAGATCGGCGAGCTTCGCCGGATCGTAGTCGAGCGGGTTGCTGCCTTCTCCGCGCAGCGCCACCACCTTGTCGAAGGCCGGGGGGTCGTTGACGTCGGTGGTGATGTCGTGGATCGGCGGCACGGTGGATGCGGTGTAGAACTGCAGGCCCATGACCGCGAGGATCAGCACGCAGATAGCCGTGCCCAGCAGCACCGCCGAGCGATCGGCCTTGAGATTGCGTCGCGCCGCGGCAATGAGCCCCGCGATACCCACGACGAAGCCGATGGCGGCCAGCACCATGGCGCCCGCCAGCAGCAGAAAGCCCACCTGAAACGACCAGATGCCGAAGCGCGCGCCCAGAGCGCCGAGCGGCAGCAGCACGACGGCTACTACGGACCCCACCAGAATGGCGCGCGACCACCAGGTTCGGGAATCTGCCGATGCGTCGGACGACGCGTCAATCGAAGCCTGTTGCTCGGACACCTGGCAATGCTCCCCCGCGAGACAGGCCAACGAGAATACGCGCCCCATCGTAGGGCTTGCAAGAACGCTGACGGTCTGCGCGCAGAGGCCACCGGACATCGGCGACACTCTGCGCCGGGACGAGATCAGGTAATGGTGCTGCCGCCGTCGATGACGAAGTTCTGCCCGGTGGTGAACGTTCCCGCCTTCGATGCCAGATACACGGCGATGCCGGCAACCTCCTCCGGCTCGCCGATGCGGCGCAGCGGATCGCCGGCCGTCCGGCGCTCGAGAATGTCCGGATTCTCCCACAGCGCGCGCGCGAAGTCGGTGCGGATCAGGCCCGGCGAGATGGCGTTGACGCGGATGTTGTGGCGGCCGTTTTCCACCGCCAGATTGCGCACCAGCTGCACGTCGGCGGCTTTGGAGATGCAGTAGGCGCCGAGGTCCCGGGAGCCGCGCAGCCCGCCCACCGACGAGACGATGATGATGGCGCCGTCCCTGCGGGCCACCATCTCGGGCAGCACCAGCTGCGCCAGCCAGTGATTGGCCATGATGTTGATGTTGAGGATCTTCTCGAACGCCGAATCGGGCAGCTCGCTCATGGGCCCGTAGAACGGGTTTACCGCCGCGTTGCACACGAGCACGTCGATGGAGCCGAGCTGCGCCCGCGTTTCTGCCACCAGCCGTTCCAGTTCCTCTTTGTGGCCCACGTGCGCGGGGATCGCCACGGCTCCCCCCGGCTGGCCTTCGAGCTCCGCGTTGATGGCGTCCGCCACCTGCTGGCAGACGTCGCCTTTGCGGCTGGAAATCACCACCTGCGCGCCGTGGCGGGCCATTTCTTCAGCGATGGCCTTGCCGATGCCCTTGCTGGAACCCGTGATCAGAGCGACCTTGCCGGTCATGTCGAATAGCTTGCTGGTCATCAAAACATCCGTCGTCTTTGGGCTGAAACAACGCGCGGCACCGTGTCCGAACGGACAGGGCGCCGGCGACTGATGGCGCTCAGGCGATGCCGAGCGTGGCCTTGGCGTACTCGGTGATGCCCTTGTAGTCCGCCTTGCCGTTGCTTGCGCGGCCCAGATTGTCCTTGACCAGCACGCGCTTCGGCGTCTTGTAGCCAGCCAGGTGCGCGCGCACGTGCGCCTGCACCGCCGACTCGTCCAGCGCTGCGCCGGAATCCGGCTGCACCACGGCGGTGACCATCTGGCCCCACTTCTCATCGGGCACGCCCACCACCAGCGCGTCCACCACGCCGGGATAGGTTTTGAGCACCTCCTCCACCTCCTCCGGATACACCTTCTCGCCTGCGGTGTTGATGCACACGCTGCCACGGCCGAGAAGGATCAGCGTGCCGTCGGCGGCCACCTTGCAGTAGTCGCCGGGGATGGAGTAGCGCACGCCGTTGATCACGGGGAAGGTCTTGGCGGTCTTGGCCTCGTCCTTGTAGTAGCCGCGCGGAATGGCGCCGGAACGGGCCACGAAGCCCACCTCGTCACTGCCGGGCGTGACTTCGCGGAAGTCCTCGGTGAACACCTTGCAGTGCTCGCCCAGGGTGAAGCGGGCGACCTCGGTGGTACCGTCGGCGGTGGTGTCCGAGCGTCCGAAGCCCACCGCTTCCGAGGCCCCGAAGGAATCGGTGAGCACCATGCCGGGATGGTGCCGCAGCAGTCCGAGCTTCACCTCGGGGCTCCACATGACGCCGCTCGAGATCATGCCCACGAGCGAGCTCAGGTCGTAGCGGCCAGGGTGCTCGTCGAGCACCCGGAGCATCGGTTTGGCGAACGCATCGCCGACAATGGCCAGAGAGTTCACCTTGCGGCGCTCGATGGTCTCGAACAGCTCCACCGGATCGAAGCTGTGGCCGGTGAGGGTCACCACCGTACCCCCCTGAGCCAGCGTGCCGATGGCCGTGAAGAGTCCCGTGCCGTGCATCAGCGGGCAGCAGGGCACCAGCGCGCCGCCGCCCCCGGCTTTCTGCACGTTGGCACAGTGCTCGGCGACGTCTTTGGGCGGGACCATGTTGGTCGCCGGCGTAGCGCCCGCCGCCCCGGCATGCCAGTGATCGTCGTGGGCCCACATGACGCCTTTCGGCATGCCCGTGGTTCCGCCGGTGTAGAGAAACAGGAGGTCGTCGCCGGAACGGTGCAGCCTGAGCGGCTCACCGTCGCCGATCTCGGCGAGCGCCTCGAAGCTGACGGCGAACTCCGCCGCCGGCTGCTCCTCGTCCGTGACCTCGACCCACAACCCCACCCCGGGCAGCCGCTGGCGCAGCTTCTCCACGTGGCCGGCGAACTCAGCGCCGTATACCACGATCTTCGAGTCGGAGTTGTCCAGGATGTACCACAGCTCGTCGTCGACGTAACGGTAGTTGACGTTGACGTGGGTCAGCCGCGCCTTGAAGCAGGCGGCCAGAGTTTCGCAGTACGCCGGGCAGTTGCGCATGTAGAACGCCACCTTGTCGCCCGCCTGCACACCGCGGTTCAGGAAGCGCCGCGCCAGGTTGTTGCTGCGCCGGTCGAACTCCGGCCAGGTGATCACCTGCTCGCCGTGAATGAGCGCCGGCTTGTCCGCCGGCACCACTTTCGCCACGCCGTCGAGAATGTCTCCGTAGTTCCAGCCCATCGCGTTCAGTGCCCTGCCTGCTTGCCGACGGGCTCGCCGTCGACGATCTGATCGAGATACTCCGAGAGTCCGTAGCCGACGTGGTCGTCGCAGCGGTACTCGGTCATGCCCTCGGTAATGCGGGTCATGAGGTCCTCGCCATCCGGCGTGCGGCGCCGGTTGCGCAGCGGGATCAGCGACATCACTTTGCCGGTGACCTGGTACTCGCGCTCGTCGGTCTTCGCCCACACCCGGAACGTATCCTGACAGTCGTTGGCATCGTAGTCGGTGTCAATCCGGGCATCGCGGATCATCACGTACTCGTTGCCGCGCAGCACCATGCCGCCGGCCCGGGGCGCCTCCCCCGGCCGGCAGGTGATGGACACCATCATTGCGAAGTCCTCGCTGAAGTTCATGGGCAGCCAGCGATACCAGTAGATCGCCTGCCAGTAGCGCGGGCCCCAGGAGTGATCGCGCAGCCCGAGGCCGTTGACCTCGAAGCGCTCGTCGCCGACACGGATGAAGCCGTTTCCGCGGGTGTGTTGCTCGGTGTGCCCGCGCGCAAACGACTCCTCGGCCTTCATCTCGATGCGGCTGCCGTCCGCGTTGACGGGCTCGCCGCCGAACATGGGCGAGACGCCTTCGAACTCGAGATGGATCTCCGACTCGATGATCGGGTTGTTCTTGAATGCCGTGGCCGGGTCCGCCATTTCCTGAGGGTTCGCCAGCACACAGAGCTTACCCTTGTAGTCGACGTCCAGGCGCCGGTGCGGCTCCACCACGGTGAACTTCATTCCGCCACCGTCCAGCGCCTCGTTATCGTGGCGCTCGGGGCGGGCAAACATGAAGCCGATGCGCCCGTCCGGCAGGTAGACGCAGCAGGACATCTCGCCCTTGCCTTCGTTGGGCCGGTTCGCCAGCCGGAACCAGCCGCCGATGTTGCTCGCCCGGTCGAAGACGTTGAAATACATGCTCTCGTTGAAGTTCTGCGCATCCTCGACCGGATGCATGTAGTCATCTTCCGGCGTCAGCAGCATACGCACGCCCGCGCGTTCCGCCATGATGGTTCCCCCCGCATGATCAGACTCTGAGCGAGCGACTATAACCAGCAGGCGGAGTGGACTCCAGAACCCGGCGCGGGATCAGTCCTCGATGATGCGCAGCACGTGCGTCTCGCGTTCTGCCATTGGCAGAATCGACCGGTACAGCGGCTGCCGAGGCCGCCCTGCTTTGCCCTTGGCGCCACCGACGTACTCCACCATGGAAGCGCGGCTGGCGATGAAGCGGATGGCTGCCGACTCGGCGGCACGACGGTCGTGGAACGGACCCTGATCACCTTCCCGAGCAGAGAAATACCATTTGCCGTTCACGCTGAAGAACCGCTCGGGGGTGCGGAAGAAACGCAGCTTGCCCTCTTCGGGATCGTCGCGACGCATGTCTGGCCAGCCTCCATATCCGGTGCCGCAGTCCGCGGGCGCGGCTTCAGGCAGGTTGCCATTGCAGCAGATCGCCAAAGTCACGACTGCCAGCAGAGTGTGCTGGCGTGCGGCGAGGTTGTGAGGCATGTAAATCAATGGTTTACATTCCACCGGCCGCGACGTCGGTGGGCCCGTTCGCGTCGTCCCGCGGCACGCCCGAGCAACACCCAGCGCGCCAGTTCCGGTATAGTTCGCCCCGCCGAAACAAGCCCAACGAAAGGAGCGATCCGTGCCCGCAACGTCCATGGAGGAACTGGTCTCGCTGTGCAAGCGCCGCGGGTTCATCTTTCAATCCAGCGACATCTACGGTGGTCTGCAGGGCGTGTACGACTACGGCCCCCTGGGCGTGGAGCTCAAGAACAACCTCAAGGCCGCCTGGTGGCGGGCCATGGTCTACGAACGCGACGACGTCGAGGGTCTGGACGCGGCCATTCTGACCAACCGGCTGACGCTGAAGTACTCGGGCCACGAGGATACCTTCACCGATCCGCTGGTGGACTGCCGCAACTGCAAGGCCCGGCATCGCGCCGATCACCTCAAGGAGCCCAAGTGCCCGGCGTGCGGTTCCAGCGACCTGACGGACCCGCGGCCGTTCAATCTGATGTTCAAGACCAACGTCGGCCCGGTGTCGGACGACGACAACTTCGCCTATCTGCGCCCGGAGACGGCCCAGGCCATCTTCACAAACTTCCGGCATGTGGTGGATGCCACGGCGCGCCGCCCGCCGTTCGGCATCGCCCAGATTGGGAAGGCCTTCCGCAACGAGATCACGCCGCGCAACTTCATCTTCCGGGTGCGCGAATTCGAGCAGATGGAGCTGGAGTTCTTCGTCGAGCCCGGCACCGACGAAGACTGGCACGCGCAGTGGGTGGAGAATCGCCTGGAGTGGTGGGAAGCCCAGGGCGTCAACCGCAACCGCATTCAGCTCTACCACGTGCCGAAAGACGAGCTCGCCCACTATTCCAAAGCGACGGTGGACCTGATGTACCACTTCCCCCACGGCGTGGAGGAACTGGAAGGCATCGCCAACCGAACGGACTTCGATCTGGGTTCGCACACCAAGGCACAGGATGAGTTCGACATCCACGCCCGGGTGATGCCGAACCGCGATTCCAACACCAAGCTCGCGGTGCAGGACCCGGACAGCAAGCAGTGGGTGGTGCCCTACGTGATCGAGCCTTCCGCCGGCGTCGACCGCGGGGTACTGGCCGTGCTGAACGAAGCCTACCGGGTAGAGACGCTGGACAACGGCAGCGAGCGCACCGTACTCGGATTCAAGCCCCATCTGGCCCCCATCAAAGTGGCCGTGGTGCCGCTCAAGCGCAATCACGACGGCATCGTCGAGAAGTGCCGGGCCATCAAGCAGCAGCTGCAGGCGCTGGGCCTCGGACGGATTCTTTACGAACACACCGGTAACATCGGCAAGGCCTACCGGCGCCACGACGAGGTGGGCACGCCCCTGTGCGTGACGGTGGATTTTCAGACCATCGAAGAGGACGACACGGTGACCGTGCGCGACAGGGATACCATGGCGCAGCAGCGGATCGCGGTGGCGGATCTGGGGGATTTTGTGAAGGGGTACATGCGCTGATGGCCCGTGCTGTCGTCTCAACCATCGGCCGCGACCGGCCCGGCATCGTCAACGAGCTGAGCGAGGCGGTGACCAACCTGGGACTGAACATAGAAGACAGCCGCATGACGGTGCTCGGCGGCGAGTTCGCCGTGCTGATGTCTGTCGCCGGCGAGGCTGCGGCGCTTGCCAAGCTCGAAGCGGTGCTGGCTGAGCTCTGCCGAGCCAAGGACACGGCATTTCTGTTCCGTCGCACCGAAGAGCGGGCCGCCGCTCAGGCGCTGCCCTATCGGGTACGGGTAGTGGCGATGGATCACCCGGGGATCGTGCAGGGCATCGCCAGCTTCTTCTCGGCGCGGCAGATCAACATCCGGGATCTCACCACCGATACCGAACGGGCCGCGCACACGGGCACACCGATTTTCAACCTGACCATGACCGTGGAAGTCCCCGCAGGCACGCGAATCGGCCGCCTGCGCGACGAATTCGAAGACTACTGCGATGCTCGGGATCTGGACGGGGAGCTGGTCGCGGCCTGAAGCCTGACTACCCGGCCCGGCCGGCGTCTGCGCCGACCATGGGCCGGTGATGGTGGCTGATCCCGGCGGTTGCTACCCCTGAACGAGGGGCTTGAGCGCCAGCTCGACCCGACGGTTCTGGGCTCTGCCTTCTACGGTGCTGTTGTCTGCCACCGGATAGTGCGGCCCGTACCCCTGAGCGTAGACGCGCATGGGATCGACACCCTGGCTGCGCAGGTAGTCGGATACGCTCGCGGCCCGGCGCTGCGACAGATCCATGTTGTACGCCACCGTACCCGTGCTGTCGGTGTGGCCGGCCACGTCGATCAAGGTCTTGTCGTACTCCTTGACCACCTTGGCCACAGAGTTCAACACCGGGTAGAAGTTGGAATTGATGGCCGCCTGATTCACGTCAAACGTGATGTTGCCCGGCATGTTCAGAACGATGTCATCGCCGATGCGGGTGACGCTCACGCCCGTGCCAGCGAGCTCCTGGCGCAGCTTGTTCTCCTGCTGATCCATGTAGGCGCCGACGCCTGCGCCAGCCAGAGCGCCGACGCCCGCGCCGATCAGGGCACGCTTGCGGCGTTCGTCCGCGTCGTCTCCGGTGAGAACACCGATGACGGCGCCGACCGCGGCGCCGATGCCGGCGCCCTTGGCGGCGTTGGTGGCTTCACGTTCGCCGGTGTAGGGGTTGGTGGTGCAGGCACCAAGGGTCAGCGCACCAATCACGGCGAATACTGCACTTCGCGTAGTAAGTCTCATAACGAAACCTCTAAGTATCTGGATGGGTCGTTGCGTCTTCGCACCGCGCAAATCTTATCAGAAGCAACATCCGAGGCGCGCCTGCCGGCCTATCCGCAACGTGATGCTGCTCACGCCACATGACGAAATCCGGGGCGGCCGCGGCGCAACCCGATACGGCGGGATTGGCGGGAAAGCCAGGGCCGCATGCGATTTTCAGAGCGGTTCTGTGTTCTTCGAAAGCGGGTTCGAAGCTTGCTCCGCATCCGGGACCACGCAGTCCTTGAGTTCATCCTTGCGACCGGCGCAGAACGCCAGGTAGTCGGCAAGGCTCTCAGTTACCATCGCGAGCTGCGCAGGGCTGAACACGTCCTTGTAGCGGCCAATCTGGCCCACGTTAAAGTTGTAGACCCGTTTTTCACCATTGGCGAGTTCCTTGGCGGCATCCACGATTGCCGGGTCGTCGAGTCCGATGAACCGTGCTATGTCCGCCGCCGCGTGCAGCGGCGAACGTGTGAGGTATCCATACTGCAGCTTGAGGGCGTGAGGAGCCAGCAACCAGGATCGCGTCACTTTGTTGATGTGCCGCGCGATGAATCCGATGGCGTCGTCGAGCGTCTCCAATCGGTAGAAGCCCTGGCTCTGATCGCCCGACTCACGAGCTTTCTTCCCCGCCTCGAATGCAGACAGCGCCGCATCTCTTGGATCTCTATAGGTAACCAGCGTGCGCAGCACGCCGTCAGCCTCCAGCGCCGCCAGTTCAGGCATCCGTGGGCTGTGCGTCTTCAGAACCAGCAGGTCGTCTCTTGCCATCCGCCCGGCCAGTTCGACGAGTGAGGGCAGATTGCTGACGTATCCCCCTCCGCTGTCCGGCCCTAGATATTTCTCGCGCAATGCCTCCTGGTCGTGGCCCGCCGCTCGTGCCAGGTCGCGACACAGCTCCGCCGCAAATGTGCTTGCTGATTTAGGGAGCCCATATACGAGAATCAGCATCCTGAACGCATCACCATTTGTCCAATTGTCTGGTCTGCAGTAGAGACCCTCGGCGTCCCGGAACCCCGGGTCCCCGTCACTGAATGGACCGATCCCGTGAACGCCGGCACGCGTGCACTCATTCCGAGCCGCAATACTAGCAGAGCCAGTTCCGAACAGAAGTTGGATCCGGCAGTTTGTTGACATAGATACCATGCGCGCTCAACATGCACGCGCTCGCGGCAGGCAGACGCAGCCCGCAAGGCCAACTCCTCGGATCTAGACCACACGGATCGATCGATGTCGAAAACCGCTTTGATAACAGGCATTACGGGCCAGGATGGCGCCTACCTCGCGGAACTGCTGCTGAACAAAGGCTACACGGTTCATGGAATCAAGCGTCGCTCGAGTCTGTTCAACACGGATCGAATCGATCACCTCTATCAGGATCCGCACGACCCCGATCCGAGACTCGTGCTGCACTATGGCGACCTTACCGACGGGAGCAATCTGGTCCGCATCGTCCAGGAATCCCAGCCGGATGAGATATACAACCTAGGCGCCCAGAGCCACGTCGCCGTCTCCTTCGAATCGCCGGAGTACACCGCGCAGGTCGACGCGCTCGGCTCGCTGAGGCTGCTGGAAGCCATACGGATTCTCGGACTGGAGCGTAAAACGCGTTTCTACCAGGCATCGACTTCGGAACTATACGGCAAGGTGCAGGAGATTCCGCAGACGGAGACCACTCCGTTCTATCCCCGTTCACCCTACGCGGTCGCAAAACTCTACGCCTACTGGATCACGGTGAACTATCGGGAAGCCTATGGCCTGTATGCGTGCAATGGGATCCTCTTCAATCACGAGTCTCCCGTGCGCGGCGAGACGTTCGTAACCAGAAAGATCACGCGCGGACTGGCTCGAATATCTCTCGGACTTCAAGATTGCCTCTACATGGGAAACCTGGATAGCCTGCGTGATTGGGGCCACGCCCGTGACTATGTCGAAATGCAGTGGCTGATGCTGCAGCAGAGCCAGCCAAAAGACTACGTGATCGCGACCGGACAGCAGTTCTCAGTTCGCCAGGCAATCGAAGTCAGTGCCAGCAACCTGGATATTTCGATCGAGTGGCAGGGCGCCAACGAAAACGAAGTGGGAATCGCAGCCGCAAGCGGGAATCCCAATGTAAAGGTCGGAAGCACTGTGATACGGGTAGATCCCAGGTACTACCGTCCTACGGAAGTCGATACGCTCCTGGGCGATCCGTCGCTCGCGAAACGCGAGCTCGGCTGGCAGCCCAAGACGACCTTCGATGCGCTGATCAAGGAGATGACCCAATCCGATCTCGAACTCGCCAGGCGCGACTCGCTCGTCAGCAAAGCGGGATTTCGAACCTACGATTTTCATGAGTAGCTGAAGACATGGCGCTACGACACGTGCTCGTGACAGGTGCTGCCGGAATGGTCGGGGCAGCCATCTGCAGACGACTGGAACGGGTCGGAATCCCTTTTACCCCTGCCACCCGCCGAGACGCGGATCTTACCGACAGGCATGAGGTGGATCGCCTGTTCCATGGAAAGACCATCGACAGTATGGTGATTGCAGCAGCGAAGGTCGGAGGCATTCATGCAAACGACACCTACCCGGCGGAGTTTCTGTACGACAATCTGATGATCGAAGCCAATCTGATTGATTCCGCGTACCGAAACGGCATCGAGCGCGTGCTGTTTCTGGGCAGCTCGTGTATCTATCCGAAGGCCGCCGATCAGCCCATGACGGAGGAGGCCCTGCTTACCGGGGCACTCGAGCCTACGAACGAGCCGTACGCCATCGCGAAGATCGCCGGTATCAAACTCTGCGAATCCTACAACCGCCAGTTCGGAACCGACTACCGAAGCCTGATGCCCACCAACCTCTACGGACCAGGCGATAACTTTCATCCGGAAGATTCGCATGTGATTCCCGCACTGATCGACCGCTTCCACCGCGCAAAGCTTTCGGGGACAAAGCAGATCGAGGTCTGGGGCTCCGGGCGTCCGCGCCGCGAGTTTCTGCACGTGGACGATCTGGCATCTGCGGCCGTACATATTCTTCAGCTGGCGAAGGCAGACTACGACGCAGCCGTCGACCCGAGATGCTCACATCTGAATGTCGGCACCGGGACCGACGTGACCATCGCGCAACTAGCGGAACTGGTTAGAGGAGCCGTAGGTCTGGAGGCGGAGCTCATGTTCGACCCGAGCAAGCCGGACGGTACACCCAGAAAACTGCTGATATCACCAAGATCACTAGCCTGGGATGGTCGCCACGGATATCGCTCAGCGATGGGTTGCACGAAACCTACAACTGGTATCTGAACCAGGCTGGCAACGTGCGTCACTGACTGGGCGATCCGTGCATAGTGCGCACGCTCCGCGTCGTACACGAATCTGCCGGGATCGAGCAGACGCTTGACCGACCTCGGTGCCTTCCAGGCCAGGTAATCGAGGAATGCAAGCATTCGCAGGGGCAGCGTCAGCGGCTTCATCGCAGCCCGCATCTCCCGTCTATACTCGTGCGCAAACTGCTGGCTGAGCTGGCCTGGGCGGCGTTCGAAGCCTCCAAGCCAGGCCTCCACCACCGTCAACTCCGACAGCTCTGACAGCTGACGCCAGAGCACTGCGTCGCCGCACAGACGCGCGCGGCGGACCATTCCCCAATCGATATGGGTGTGCAGTTCGCCGCTCCAGAACGTGGACTCCTGTTGAATGAACGGCAGTATGCGTCCGTAGGCTCCCGCCGAAATCAAAGATCGTCGATACCGGAACGGTACCTGAGCCTCGATCAGGTGCCCGCGCTCGTTGTACCCGCAGATGAGCCCCGTTATCCATTGGGGACCCTGGCTCATCACCTCGGCACAGATCTCCAGCGCATTCGGCGAAAGATAGTCGCCAGCCCCCAGGTACGCATACACGTCGGCGCCACCTTCTCTGCCGAAGCCCCGGCAAACCGCATCATAGAGCCCGTCGTCGGCCTCGGAAACGGAAGTGATACGCAAACGCGGCAATTCGGACAGATCAATGCCAGAATTCGTCAGCGGCGCCTTGAGCTGAATCACGTAGCTGACGCGATGGTCAGCACCGGAAAGTATCGACTGGCGCCGGACGGAATCGATCGTTCGTTGCAATGCGGGCCCCGTGTCGAGGCTGGCTGTGACGATGTGAAAGTGCAAAATCACTCCGTACAGGTGCGCATGAGCATATTTGTCTCCGTAGTCATTCCCGTCAAGAACGACGCCGATGGGCTACGCAAGACTCTCGGCAGCCTGCCGGTCCGCGACGCGCTGGAGGTCATCATCATCGACGGCGGTTCATCGGACGGGACGCTGGACGTCATCAGTGCACAGGCCGACAGAATCAGATACTGGGAATCAGGATTGGATACCGGTATTGCCGACGCCATGAACAGGGGCGTTGCCCGTGCAGAGGGCGATTACGTCGCAATCCTCAACGCCGGAGACGTATGGCTCGACAGAACGCTGGACCTGGTGATGAGGGAGGCAGCCGAAAATCCTACGGCCGATGTTCTGCACGGAACCATCGAATATGCTGCATCCGACGGTAGGCGTCACCTCGTGGCTCCAAACGTCGCCCGACTCCCGAGACGCATGTGGGTGTTTCATCCGACGATGTTCGTCAGTCACAAATGCTACGAACGACTCGGTGGTTATGACACGTCCTACAGGTATGCAATGGATTCCGAGTGGTGTCACCGGGCAATACGGAGCGGAGCGCGCTTTCACGACGTCGGCGAGCCATTGGCGTGCATGGCGCTCGGTGGGCAGAGTGACAGGAACTACGTGGACGCGCTCCGGGAATACCGCCGATCCGTGATCCTCCACAGGCTGGCGGGACCATGCCGGGCCTGGCTGACCTACCTGACCGTACGCGCCGGCAAAACCGTTCTTCGATTGCCGTACCTGGGGCGCCTCGTGTCCACGCTCGGGCGTTCAGGCCTGGCTCGCAGCAGCCGGCACTCCGGGTGATTGCGCTCGAGTCCAGGTCGACGTGCAGGGAATCTTGGAAAAATCACAGCGGTCTGCATATTTCTCCGCGATCTCCCGAACTTCGAGCAGCAAGCCTTCCGCAAGCGTTGTCGGATTCAGACCCATGGACAGGAACGTTTCGTTGGAGACCAGCAGTTCGTTTTCGGGTGCCTCGTTGCGGGGATTGGATACATTTTCGATCTGTGCCCCGGTGAGCTTCGCAACCATCTCCGCCAGTTCCCGGACTCGGTGGGTCTCCGTCATCTGATTGATGATACGTACCCGTGCAGAATCCGGCGGATTCGCAATAGCAAGCTCGACGCAGCGGACCGTATCCTGTATGTGAATGAAGGCCCGCGTCTGTCCGCCCGTCCCGTGTACGGTGAGAGGATAGCCAACGGCCGCCTGCATTAGAAATCGGTTGAGCACCGTACCGTAGTCGCCGTCATAGTCGAATCGATTGATGAGGTCTTCGCTCAACCTCGTCTGCTTCGTTTGCGTCCCCCAGACAATACCCTGGTGCAGGTCCGTCACGCGCACCTTGTCGTTCTTGTTGTAGTAGGCGAAGAGCAACTGATCCAGCGTCTTGGTCATGTGATACACGCTGCCCGGATTCGTGGGGTACAGAATCTCCTGCTCAACCCGAAACCCGTTCTCGCCCACCACTTCGACCTGCAGATACCCCTCAGGCAACTTCATGCCTGCGGTACCGTAGCCGTACACCCCCATCGTTCCGAGATGAACGATGTGCGTATCCAGCCCGGCCTCTACCACGGCGGCAAGCACATTATGTGTTGCGTTGACGTTGTTGTTGACCGTGTATCGTTTGTGTGCTGCCGACTTCATGGAATACGGGGCCGCACGCTGCTCCGCGAAGTGAACGATGGTTCCAGGGCGATATTCGGACAGCAGCCGGACAAGCCGATCAAAATCGTCCGCGACGTCCAGCCGTTCGAATTCGATCTTCCGATTGGTCAGCTTCTCCCACGTAGCAATTCGCACTCCCATCGGGCGAATGGGAGTCAGGCTAGACGCTTCGAGCTCATTGTCGATGTTCCGCCGAGAAAGATTATCGACGATCAGGACGTCGTAACCCTGATCCGACAGATGCAGCGCGGAAGGCCACCCGCAGAAGCCGTCACCCCCCAGCACGATGATTCGGTTGTTATCCGTGGAGCCTTGCTGCATTCTCTGTTCCCTCGTAAGGTCCGGACCCCAGTTTCGCGCAGGACACCTCGACATTTCCGCTCATCCCGAGCAGGAAATTCTCCGTGCAGGTGCCCCATCGCCCGCGCCCTGAGTCTCGCCAATGTTGATAGCTGTAGATGCCAGACCCCTCCGACATCCGAGGACCGGCATCGGGAAATATACGCTAAATCTACTCCGACATCTAAGCCATCTGGACGTTGAGTTTCTGCTTTACGGCGGCGACCAGGCACCAATGGAAATCCGAAGTCATGTCGCCCGTGCCCGCAGAACATCCACCATGCGATGGCTGGCGGGCGCTCAGAGCCTGGTACTCATTGGCCGTTGGGCTGTCCAGGATGGGGCCGAACTGTTCTGGTCTCCCCGCCACCATCTCCCCTTGGGTATCCGCGGAATGCCATCCGTTCTCACCGTGCACGATCTCGTGTGGCGTCGGGCGCCGGGTACCATGCCCGCAGCAAACCGGATTGCCGAACGCCTGCTGTTTCCCGCAAGCGTGAGGGCGGCATCGCTGATTCTCGTACCGAGCGACCGCTCCCGCACGGATCTCGTCCACTACTACCCCGAAGTCGCCAATCGTGTGCGGGTGATCCCGCTCGGCGGGGATGCGTGGCACGAGTCGGCCGCGCAGGATCATTCGGAAATCGACCCGTCATCGGACCCCTACATGCTGTTCATCGGCGGCGATCAGCCCCGCAAAAATCTTCGAACCTTGCTCGCCGCGGTGAAACTCCTGAAAACACGAGGCGTGCCCTGCCTCAGGCTGGTGGTCGTCGGCGAGGTATCACGACGCGAGTTGACCCAACTCGTCGCCGCGGACTCGACCGCGCCAGGTGCGCGCGTCGAATTTCGCGGCGCGCTCAGCGATTCCGACCTGCAGTCCGCGTACAGGAACTGCAGGTTCGTAGTCGCGCCTTATCTCTACGAGGGATTCGGCCTGCCGATCGCGGAAGCCGCCCAGTTCGGAAAGCCCGCGATCGTCACCCGCAACAGCGCGCTTTCCGATCTCGCCGGCCCCGCCTGCCTGCAGGTCGACCCGATGAGCCCGGACGAGATCGCCGCTGCGATCGAACGAATGCAGGCGTCACCGGCGCTCTACCGGGAGCTGAGCGGACGCGCACTCGCACTGGGCGTTTCGCTCACCTGGCAGGAGACTGCTCGCCTTACCCACAGGGCATTTCAGGAGGTCGCTGGTTAATCGCCACACCCAATCTGAGGTAGAATACGCGCACGAGCAAATCCTTCACCCGGAACACCGAGTTGCGCGTCCTCCACGTTTATCGAACGTTCTTTCCAGACTCTCAAGGCGGGCTGGAGGAGACGATCCGCCAGATCTGCCTGGCTACTCAGTCTGAAGGCGTAGAGTGCCGCGTGTTCGCTCTGAGCCGCGACCCGCAGCCCAATCCAGTGACTGTTTCAGGCATCCCCGTCTATCAGGCGCATCTGGATCTGGAGGTGGCCTCGTGCGGTATTTCCTTCCGGTGCCGCAGGGTGTTTCAGGACGCGTATGCCTGGGCCGATCTGATTCATTACCACTTCCCGTGGCCGTTCGGCGACCTGCTTCATCTGACGACCGGCCCACGCAAACCGAGCATCGTGACTTATCATTCGGACATCGTCCGGCAACGACTGCTCGGGCATGCGTACAGACCCCTGATGAACCGATTTCTGAGCAGTATCGATCGGGTCGTTTGCACGTCACCAAATTACTTTGCTACGAGCGATACGCTCAGCCGGTTCCAACACAAGGTAGAGGTCATACCAATCGGCATCGACGAGACGACCTATCCCTCGGTGACGGACGCTGAGATCTCGGCGACAGAGCGCTCTTTCGGCAGCGGGTTTTTCCTTTTCATCGGCGTCTTCCGATACTACAAGGGGTTGCACATCCTGCTCGAGGCGATGAAAGATGCCCCGTACCGCGTCGTCATCGCGGGCTCGGGCCCGACCGAAGCCAGTCTGCGCGCACAGGCTGCAACCCTCGGACTGGACAACGTGATTTTCGCAGGCCAGGTGAGCGACGCGGAGAAGGTCGCACTTCTTCACCTATGCGCGGGAATCGTGTTTCCTTCCTATCTCCGCTCCGAGGCATTCGGGATCACGTTGCTCGAAGGGGCGATGTTCGGCCGCCCTCTGGTATCCACCGAGGTCGGATCCGGCACGAGCCACGTGAACATCGACAAGGAAACGGGTTACGTGGTCTCCCCGGGCTCGAGCAGATCGCTGCGACACGCCCTCGATCAGCTTCACACGCGGCCGGACGTTGCCCGCATCATGGGCGTGAAAGCCAGGCGGCGTTTCGAACAACTGTTTACCGGCCGCCGCATGGGTGTCCGATATGCCGCCCTCTACCGGCAGATCCTCGGGCTACCCGAAGACTCGCACCTGCCGATAGCACGCGCCGCCATATCCAAGCCACCCCGGCCGGCATGACGACACGCGGATAGCATCGTGCTCGTGTGGCTGGCATCCTATCCTCGTAGCGGCAACACGTTCGTGCGCGTGCTGCTTCATCACGCGTTCGGCCTGGACACGTACTCAATCTACAACGACCCGGTCGACATCGCGGCCGACGCGGGCACCTCGAATCTGGTTGGCCATCGAATGCTCCCCGAAGGCGCGAGCGTGGAATCACTGCGCAGCAGACCAGAAGTCTGCGTAGTGAAGACGCACGACCATCCACCTGACAACGATGATCCCGCCATCTACGTCATCCGTGACGGTCGCGAGTGCGCGGTCTCTTACGCCCATTACCGGCAGGACTACAACGACCTGGCGGATCTGCAGAACACGCTCGAGGACGTGGTGCTCGGTAGAGTGCCATTCGGATCCTGGGGGCAACACGTGACCGCATGGTCACCTGGATCGAGAGCAAATACGCTCCTGCTTCGCTTCGAAGCGCTGATTGCAGATCCTCAGTCGCACGTCGAGCAGATCGCCGATTTTCTGGGGCGTACCCCCAACACCGAGACGCTGCCGACGTTCACCGATCTGCAGGGCGTGAATCGGCGGTTCTTCCGCAAAGGCAACGTGGATTCCTGGAGATCGGAGCTGTCTGACGAACTGCAGATTCTGTTCTGGCTCAAGAACGGTGACCAGTTACTGGAATTCGAGTACGCCGCGGCACCGCCGCCCGAACTCGCGCGGGTCTCGCATCAATCGCTCGTGCGCAAACTGGCCGATTCAGAAGAGATCCTCTGGGCCCGGCTCGCGCAATTGCAAACCGAGAAAAGTTCGCTCGCAACACGACTGGAGAAGCAGGCTCGAACCGAGCAGCTGGAAAAACTCGCGCTCGTCGAAGAGTTTTCACAGAGACTCCTGCAGCGGGATGATTCGATCCAGGATCTCAAACAGCAGATCAAACGCCACCGCGCTCAGGATCTGAAAACCCAGGAAACGCTCGAGCAGCTGCGAAAGCGACGCAACGAACTGCAGGACGAAAAGACCCAACTCGAGGAGACTATCGAGAAGGTTCGCAGGGAACGAACCCAGCTCAGAGACGAGGTTAGTCGCCTGACACAGCGTCTCTCAGACGCGGACCAACACGCTGAGCAGCTTCGCACGGAATTCAATCGGATTCAGGAGCGCCTGGCAGAAACCGAACTGGCCCATTCCGAAACACGCGAGCGGCTCGAAAACGCGACTGAATTGCTCACCGAAATCTCCGGCATGTACCAGGCTGCGTTATCCATCAGAACCATCTCCTCCCCGATCAGAAAGCTCGAGGCCTACCGTACGCTGAGCGCAAGACTGGGCCCCATGAACGAGGATACGCATGACTGACACGCATGGCGTGCAATCCGACGTGTCCCTTTGTATGGTCACCAGCTTCGCCGTGCAGGAAAAGGGGCTCGGGGCCCACATCCGCTCGGCACTAGCCGAGAACCTGCGCAACCGCAGGGTATCCCAGCTGATCATCGTAAGCGAGACAGCACCGGACGTGCTGCTTGCGGCGGCGCCGGAACTGTCGCATCCGAAAGTCAGCATACGCCACTCGGAGACCCGCCCCACGTTCGGTCACCTTGCAGACGCACTTTCTCAGGCTCTTTCCACGAAAACAGTCCCGCTCGGGGCAATCATGAACGCGGATATATCGTTTCGCACGGAAGCAGACGCCGAACGCCTCATCGCACTTTCCACCGAACTCGAGGCGGGCACCAGATCCGTCGCGCTCTGTCTGACCCGTCACGACCTGGTCAGAGGCGAACCGAAGATCACGTTGCGAACCCAGCTGGATCTGCCCAACAGCATGTCCGCCGATGCGTGGTTCTTTGCTCAGCCGCTCGAGCTGAAACAAGCGCCGTTCTACAGCCTTGGCCAGATGTTCTGCGACCAGTTCTTCAATTTCGATCTCATATCGCACGGATTCGAGGTCTTCAACCCGTGCCTGGATTGCCAGATCATTCACCACGAGCCTGAACTCAAAGAGTTGTCATACTACGCTGCCGAAACGCAGACGGATCGCGCCCAGGAGGCCATCAAACGCCACTGGCGCGAGTCCGTACGACACGGCGCTGGGCACTACTTCGGTATTGCTCATTGCGAAGCCTCGGCGCTGCGACGGGGATATCGGCCGGCGCCGCAGATCATCAGCGAGAAAGGCACCAGAATCCTAGCCGTGTACCCCGGGGGATTGACACCGGAACATCTTCGGGAGTCGATTTTCCATCTGCAATCGGCGGCCGAGCGCCAGGGTCATGACCTGTATGTGATCAGCAGCGACGAAGCCTGCCTGCGCGAGGCACGTGAACAGCTTGACGGCGGCACGTACAACCGCACGTACGTTGTGGATGTGCAGAGCCCGAGTCGCCTCGTTGCCGCGCTGCTGGAAGGCCGGGAAAAGCACTATACAAACGCCATCATTATCAGCGGCACGACGCGTCCGGATGTGTTCGATACGCAATCGTTCAGCAATATCGTCGCGGTGATTTCCGAGCAAGCGACGCCAGGCAACCCGCCCGTCGACCTCGGGCAACCCGTACCTGCGCGGGATTCCGAAGAGCAGTACCGGCTGATCCAGCTTCACGAGCCTTCCGAGTCCGTCGTTCGCGTTCTGACGCAGGCGATAACGGGCGGCGCAAAGCTGGTGGTGCATTGGGCGCGCGACTACACCACGCTGCGCAACAGAGCGACGCCGGCCGCACAAGACCCTGCAACCTGAACTTCGAACTGATCGAAAAACCTGTATCTGGAGAACATGCCGCCGTGAAAGATTTCGGAATTCTGGTGTTCGGGCACACGCGCGCCACACTGCTCGGCGATCTGCTGGAAAGCATCGATCGCCAAGGTGCGATTTCCAGCGTCGATCTATGGATAGACGGGTATCAGGGCAAGACCGAACTCAAGAATCGGGTTCACATCGCCCAGAAAGTGGGCAACAACTACGACGTCGGAGTGCGTAGATATCATCACGGACAGTTGGGCTTCCGCAAGCTCATGCTGCAGGCCATGCAATCTGCAGTGAGCAACTACGAGCACATTCTGTTTCTCGAGGACGACTGCTTTCCAACGCGAAACGCAGTATCAATATTCAGAGAAGAGCTGTCGTCGATCGAAAACGACCCGGAAACCTTTTCCGTCTACGGTCACCCATTCCTGATGGCGGAGGATTCCGGCTACTGTACCCGATTCCAGGGCTGGGGGTGGGCGACCACGGCTGACAAGCTGGCTCCATACGTGGATCGTCTGGTGGAATGCTACTCGATGTCCGAACAGGACTACCTGGACTTCACAAGGGCAGCGCTTACACCGGAGATCCTTCAGCGCCTCGATGTGACACCACCACGGCAACCGAGTTACACGCTGAAAACGTTCTTCGCGTGGGACGAGACACTGGCACTCCTAACCGCCATGGACGCGAAGAGACACAAGGTCACGCGAGAACGCGTGATCTTCAATTGCGGCATGGGGGACGGTTCTGCTCACTTCGGGGAGGACCAGAAGTATCTGAACCCGCCTTTCAACATCATCCCCCACGAGCGCGTTTGGGAGGTCTTCTGATGACGCGCGTTTTCATTGCAGATCCGGCCCTGAAAGACCATCGCGGACATCACTACAACCTCACCAGATGTATCTCTAAGACCTGCGAGGAATTCGGCCTGGAAACGGTCTGGCTGGTCAACAAGGCGTTCTCACGAACGCTCGAGGACGGCGAACGTGCCGTCATACATCCCTGCTTCAGCGCAGACACCTACGACGCGCATCTGCGGAAGCGGCAGGCGAAAGCCGCGGGGGCCGCATCCGACAAGCATGTCGAGACAGTATCGAACTCTCCCTCCGCAATCGCGCTGAGGCTGTACCGCCGTATTCCACAGCGCTACCGGGAAGTTCTCACGCCAACCGCCCACAGACTGCTCAGGAAAATTCGCGAGCTTCGGCGGCCGACCGCAGCGCCGAGCCACGCACCCTCGAATCCGGGCAGTGGCAATACAAAACGCAACGCCGTGCAACTGCGGCCCGAGCAGGAAATCTATCGCGCGCTGAAGCGGTTCAACTGCACGACTGACGACATCGTGCTGTTTCACACGTCCGATGCCCATACTTACCGCGACATCTACAACTTTTTCTCCGGTCTGGCGCACGTTTCCGAATGGAACGGATTTCCGGTCTTCCACCTGTCGACGCCGTATGACGAAACCGTGATGCCGCACAATCGCGACTATCCCGACTTCATGTTGTCGGTTCGTCGGCTGAACAACCTCGGTCTGGTCGGTTCACGTGTCATCCTCCATTCCGAGAACGACCTGCTGACCGAACACCTGGAGAAACTCCTTCGATTGAAGGTCACTACCCTCCACATCCCCCCAGCGAGCGTTCAACGCCGCCGATCCGCCGAAACCCTCGACTCGTGCGTCAACGTCGCCTACCTGGGGGCTGCTCGAACAGAAAAAGGATTCAATCAGCTGCCGGACATGATCAGCGAAATCCTCCGCGATGGAGCCGCGGCGGAAGTCAGGTTCCACATCCAGGCGACGCCGCAGATGCTCGGATACACCGACGATGTACGCGACGCGATCGACCGGCTACGCGCTATCGACGACGAGCGGCTGACACTGGTCACCGCCCCGTTGTCCCAGGCCGAGTATCAGTCGATACTCGAGTGGACAGATGTGCTCCTGGTGCCATATCAGCTGGATCGCTACCGCGTTCGCGGCTCCGGCATCGCGGTTGAAGGCGTGATAGCGGGTGCGAACCTGATTTCGACTGAAGGTACCTTCCCGGCCTATCTGGCAGGTGATGCCGGGGTGGCAGTCAAGCCCGGCGCGCCACTCGCGCCCGCGCTACTAACCATCATCGCTGACCGCCGACACTATTATGAGCGGGCGTGCGAAAGGCGGGAGTGGTACATCCGGAACCACAGTTCGGAACAGTTCGTGCAGGAACTCGAAAGCCCGGTATGCAGGTCGCGAACGATCTGATCCCCGGGAAACCCCGCTATTGCGACAATACGCGCTGGAAGCCATTGCTGTCCCACGGTGCACGTTCGCGCAATGGCTGAGATCGCGCACATCGCAGCAGGCTCGCGGCGCCGCGAGCTGCCAGGACGGCCCCGATACAGTCGCCACGCCGGAACCGCGACACGATGATCCATCGGCGCTGGCTCGAATGGTGGAGAAATCACATGGTTTCAGAGAAACGTATCCCGACGATGAGAAACTCGCTTCGATCACTCCTCGACAAAGGTGTGGAGGTAGCGACGGTACTCGACGTAGGAATACTGACCGGTACTCAGCCGCTGATCGAAACGTTCCCTGATCGGCCACACCATCTGTTCGAACCGGTTGATCTTCATTTTGGTCAGATACAGAAGAATTACCGCAACATCGATTTTCACCTTCACCACGTGGCGCTGTCCGATTCGGACGGAACCACCTACCTCGCCCGACGAGCCATTCATCGTGACGGCAGGATAACGCACTCCGAGGTCGTCGAAACGCCGGTATCCCGTTCGGAAGTACCGGATCTCGTCGATTGCCTCGAGATTCCGCGCCTCAGACTCGACACCGTCATGGAGCGGGAATCGCCACCCGTTCCCTACCTGTTGAAGATCGACGTAGATGGCCATGAGATGAACGTCCTCCGAGGTGCGGAGCGCAGCCTGGAAAAATGCTCGGTGGTGGTCATTGAGGCCCCGCTCAACCGCGTCGAGCTACCGCACTTCTTCGAGCGATCCGCCTTCCTGATGTCGCACGGGTTCTACCTGATGGACATCGTCGACCTTGCCTACTACGACGGAATCCTCTGGCAGGCAGACCTTGTTTTCGTCAGCCAGTCGATTGTTCGAGCCCGACCCGAGCTGCGACCGTTCGAGGCCGAAGGATTCAAGTTCAGCGGCGAGAACTGGTACCCGCTGAGCGACCGGCTGTTCAAGGGATGGAGCGAGAAGCAGAAGCTGCTGGAGGGCGGCTCCTAATCGAGGCGAACGGCCAGTAGAATCCCGTCCGGTTGCGACTCAGGTTGTGCCAGATCGTGGCGAATGTGGTAGCCGGCCCGTTCGGCGGCCCGGCGCACTGCCTGATGTATCTCTACAGAGTGCGTCCCGACAAGCAGACGTCGGATACTACCCTTCGCCAGCAGTCGCTCGCTGGACTCGAGCACCGGCCGTTCCAGCCCCTGGATGTCCATCTGAACCAGGTCGGCCTGCCCTCCGGCTCGATCCAGAACCTCCTCGAGAGTCACCGTCCGAATGCGCGTGTTCTCCAACCATCCCCTGAGCCTGCTCAGCCGCCCGTGGCGCCTGGGACGCGTGATCATCGAGCTGAAGTCGAGGACAGCGAAATCCGCGACACCGGCGCGCGCATCCACGCCCTCGGGATAGATGCGGAAGCGCCCGCGAGAGATTCCGTTGAGCTTCGCGTTCTGTCGAATTCGCGCACGATGCCTTCGCAGCGGCTCATACCCGATGATCTGAATGTCAGGGCGCTTCAACGCCGCGAGAATCATGTAATACCCGATGGCGGCCCCGATATTCACGAAGGTCCCGCCCGGTTCCAGCTCGGACAGGAGCTCAAGAAACAACGCTTCCTCTTCGGCTTCGTGCACATTGTGAAGCCGGTAGCGCTCCCGCTGCACGTCAATCAGGTGTTCATCGTAGACCCTGAGCCCGTTTTCGAACGTGTGAACCCGTGCGGCCATGGCGGCTACGCATCTCCCACCGGCCGGTAGCTTCTAATGACCGGAACGAATCCGGTCTCCTCACGGGACGCAACCTCCACGTTCTCGACCAGTTGAACGTATCCGGCAGAATATTGAGCGTGGTTTTCCACTTTGAACATGTAGACGTCCACGACCCTGTTCAGGACTTCCTGCTTGCCCGAGTAGGAACTGACCCCGAAGTTGGCCAGGTAGGTACCCGCGGTCAGCCTGCATACGAACTCGTAGCGGAGGCGGAAGCGCGCGGACGCAGAAACCTCCGCGTAGCTCTTACCCAGACGATACAGCTGAGCAGACTCCACCGACGTGAGCAGCACGCCCTTGATGTCCTTGAGCTCGAATCCGAACGAAACATCTGTAGCCGGAATCCCGAATCGGACTTCCACCTCGAATGCGTACGTCTCACCAAAACTCAGCACGTTGACCCGACGCCCCCTGGTATCGACTATTTTCTCCCCCGAGATTTCGACGTCCTTGTTCCTGTATTCGATCCGGGCATCGGAGCGCAACCCTTCCAGATACCTGGGACTGTCGTCCGGATCCGCGGCATTCCCGACAGCACCACCCGCGGCGATCGCTTCGATTTCCCGTCGGACGGCATCGGCGCCGGCGGGTGAGGCAAACATGAACTTCTGGTAGTAGGCGGTTACCTGCTTGGGCGGGCCATCCATGATGATCTGACCCGCATCCAGCAGGATGGCACGCGTACACAGCTGATTGATGGAGTTCGCATCATGAGACACGTAAACGATGGTCTTGCCGCTCCGGAACAGTTCCTCCATCTTGGCATAGCACTTGCGCTTGAAGACGAGATCCCCAACGGCAAGCACCTCGTCGAGAATCAGTATCTCCGGGTCGATGTGCGCCGCCACGGCGAATCCGAGTCGCGATTTCATGCCGCTCGAGTAGGTTTTCAACGGCTGATGAATGAACTCCCCGAGGTCCGCGAATGCCACGATCGCGTCGAATCGATCCGCAATTTCCCGCCTGGTCAGACCGAGAATCGTTGCGTAGAAATGTATGTTCTGGATTCCCGTAAACTCCGGATTGAAGCCGGATCCCAACTCGAGCAGTGCGGACACGTTTCCGTTCACGGTGACGTCTCCAGAACTCGGGGTGAGCACACTGCTGATCAGCTTTAGCAGCGTGGACTTGCCACTGCCGTTCCGCCCGACAACGCCGACGATTTCTCCCTTAGCGATCTCAAGATTCAGCTCCCGCAGAGCGAAAAACAGCTGGTGATACTTCTTTCCGAATGGATGCAGCGCCTCCTTCAGCCGATCCTGATTGCGCGGGTAGAGCTTGTAGCTCTTGGAAACGTTCGTGATTCGAATGGCGGGTTCCGTCACACGACCTCCGCGAAGTGCGGGCGCAATCGCTTGAACACACGATGCCCGATGAAGCAGATGGCCAGAGCCAAGCTCCAGAAATATGCTCCCTCCGCCCATCGGTCCCACAACGGTATGCCAGCAACGATCGAATCACGGTATCCCGTTACCACGTAGACCGCCGGATTGAGCTTGATCAGCCAGTGATACTGATCGGGAATCATCCGGATGTTCCAGAAGACCGGCGTAAGCCAGAATCCGAACTGAGTCACGACGGTGACGATGTTGCTTACATCGCGCACGAACAGACTTGTCGAGCAGCTTATCCAGCCAAGCCCAGTCAGGAGCACCATAGAAGCTCCAAGGTAGTAGAAGACCTGAAGGGTGTACCACGCGGGCTCGTATCCCTGCCACCACGCGACGCCAATCGCGAACCCGATGAGGAACAGATGAGGCAGCAGCGAGCTCAGAAGCTTGACCGCGGGGAGCACGCTGAGATCGACGTCCACTTTTTTGACCAGGTACGCATGCGCCCGGACGATTCCGGTGATTGCCCCGAGATTTCCGGAAATATAGTTCCAACTGATCATGCCGCATACCAGATACAATCCGAACGGCATGTCGACGGTACGCTGCGCTCTGAACCCTACAGTGAATATCATGTACAGCACAGCGATGAACAACAGGGGCTGCAGAAACATCCAGACGAAGCCGAGATAGGTGCCCTGGTACTGGCGCTGATAGTCGCGCACAGCAAGGTCGATCAGCACCCGCCGCGCGACGCCCGGGCTTCTGCCTACCGGAGATTGCAAGCTCTTCGCTCCTTTTCATCGCGCTCATGCGCGGTCATGGTCCGCGAACTCGAAGCGCGTGGTGGCGGCGCAAAGATTACGGTCGCGACATCAGTTCGATCATGTCGATTCCCGACCCGACGGACAGAGCATCACGGGCGGGCCGCGCATGTCGCTGCCGCGCACCAGGCATCTATCCGGGGGAAGACTGAAGCGATGCCGCTCCGGCTTCGAACACACCAGCTACGCCAGCGTAAACACGGCCCCTCCCGGGCCCGCGTCCATTCGTCGGAAGCGGGAATTCTAACTCGAAATATGTCCGTGAACGAACGGCGGAAGACTGCCTCATATCCTGAGGGCGGCGCACTTCCTGAGGGCGGTGCACTGTCGCATGGTTCCGGTGCTTTCTGATTTCTAAGCAGTCCCATCGATGGGGCTCTGGGTCGCGCCTCGGATCGCCGAGCGCACGTAGGGTGGTTGCTTCGTCGCGCGGGATCGCGGCAACGTCTATGTCCGAGCCGAAGTCGCGACGCGCGGACTGGGTTCCCGCGATGACGTCGGATACTTCCATCGGCTCGCCGAAGCTGACCAGCCCCTGACGGGAATCTGGCGCGGGAACTTCGTCAACATCGATGTCGGCGCCGATCTTCACCACACGACCATCCGGGTTACCTGGAGAGTAGATGTCCGCGTCTACATCGATGCTTCTATCGCCAATGTTTACTACGTCGCCTTCGCGCGCTTGGCCTTCAACGTCCGGACTGGTGCCGGCGGTGTCTTCAGACAGGGGAAACAGGCGCGTACCGGCAAGCCCCGCTACGCGCGGCCGGGGTTCGTAGCCAGTGTCCTGAATTGGCTGTGCTGGCTGTTCGGGCTGCGCGTACTGGGGCTCAGCCAGCAGCGGCTGCTGTGGACCAGTCCGCTTGTCGCTCTGCGTCGGCGCCAGTGCGACGCAGAACCCAAGGGTGAGGACAGCCCCAATCCCTATGAGCCTTCTGGATTCGCTCGTCACTATCGTGCGATGTCGATTCGATAAGCCAGGCAGTAGCCATTGCTCTGACGCAGGTCATCGACCCATACCTTCACCCGCTTGTCGAGGGCATAGGCGAGTTGAGCCTGCTCCATGAGCCGGCCGGCCACGTCTTTGCTCAGGTGGCTTCCATCGCAGCTCAGGGTAACGAACCATGCTTTGCACGACGGTAACAATTCCTGCGGATTGTTCGCCAGGGCGATCATGCATCCGCCGAACGGCGACTCAGTTACCAGAATCTGGTTCACACGTGAATCGATGGGCACCTTCTGTGCGTACGCGCTCGATGCCACCAATGCAGTGATTGCAAACGCTACAGAGAGAACCTTCGTTCCTGCTTTCATCTAACTTCTCCCGCCATTGACAGTAGTTCCAAGTCATCCACCGAACAGGAAGCCGGCCAACGGGTCATCCCGTTACAACAACCGCCGCAGAGCACAGCACACCGCGGCAACGCCACCCGGATCAAAACCTGGCCGCGAGCGATTCGATCTTCAACCTGCACCGCTGTGTCCCATGATCTCGATGATTCGGAGTACCGGGCTTCTCCGGATCTCCGCCTCACACACCCCGTCCGTCCCTTCCACCGACCCGCCCGGATCCTCCGGACAGAAATCATTCGCATCCCAGACACCGTCGCCGTCCGTATCCACAAGCAGCGGATTGCTTCTACGCTCGAATTCCTCAAGATTGGTCAATCCATCCCCATCCCGATCCTGCGCCGCATCTGCCGGTGAGGCAACATTGAATCCATAGGTCTGCTCGAACACATCCGGCATCCCATCCCCGTCAGTGTCCGTAGGATCGGCCAGGAACGTAACCCAACGCGCCACCGGGTAGGTGTCCTGCAGCGCGTCGGAGGTCGTGCTCACGTCCACAGCGAACGGCGCACCCAGGTCGTAGATGAGCGGTGCCGTTTCCGACCGCACGAGGCGCACGGTCGCGTTGAAGGTTTCCCCCGGCGCCATGCTCGCGTCCGCGCAGATGAGCTTGCCGGCGCTCAGGGAGCACGCTCCCGATTGCGAGACGATGGACGCGATCCTGATCTCAGGCACGTCCGGCTGCGTCAGCGACACGTTGGACGCCGTGAGTCCGGCAATGCCCTGTGGCACCATGTTCTCCACGGTCACCGACATGTCCAGGTACGAGCCCGTGGTTTCCACTGGGTCGTCGGACACCTGCACGTCCAGGTTCACCACCCGATCCACCGCCACACTCTGGGTCGAGCAGTCGGAATCCTGGTCGTCGCTGACACAGACCACCACGTCCTGGATGCCGGTCTGCGTGTACGCATGCTTGCTGAAAAGATTGCCCTGGCCGTCGCGCAACGGCGGCTCGATGACCTTTACCCCCACCAGCGTCGCGGGCTGCGGCCCGGCTTCGCCATCCGGGTCGACGAAGTCACCCACCCCGTCCTGGGAATCACCCCAGTCCACGACCGCGTCCGTCGGCACGGCCGAGCCGTCGTCCGAGTAGTCGGCCGTCAGAGTGAACGGGAAGCCGGCACCCACACGGGTGGGCATCTTCACGCTGCGCATACGCGGCGCGTCGTCTACTGGATTCACCGTGATGCTCACCGTCGCCGGGGGCGAGTTGAAGCGCCCATCGTTGGCGACGAAGGTGAACGCATCTTCGCCGTTGAAGTCGGGGTTCGGCGTGTAGGTTCTGTTGGCGCCGCTGCCGCTCAGCGAACCGTGCTGAGGTTGCCCGACGATCAGGAACGACAGCGTGTCCAGCGGATAGACATCGTCCGTGCCGATCACGCCATCCGGGTCGTCGCCGGTGAGTTCGATTGCCAGCGTCGTGTCCTCATCCAGCGCGAGCGACTGCGGGAAGGCCTCCGGCGGGCGGTAGTTGCGGTTGACCTGGATGCTCACGGTACCCAGGTTGCTGTCGGCCAGGCCGTCGCTGGCGCGATACGTGAAGGTGTCGACCCCGCCGTGGAAGTTGAAGTTGGACACGTAGCTGACCGTAGCGGAACTGTCGGTGATGTCCTTGAGCGGCGTGGTCTGGAACACGTGGATGAACGATTCCTGCTGATCGACCACGAAAAAGTTCGTCGAGTTCACGGTGACCGCTTTGACCGTACCGAGGTTACCCAGAATGAACCCGGGGCGCTCGCCCTGGTTGATGCCGGTGCCCGTCGAGCGGGCCTCGCCGCCGAAGGTCCCGTCCGGTGTGAAGCGCTGCACGCGGCCGGCGTCAGCCACATAGAGCACGTCGTTGGGATCGAGATCGATGTAGCGCGGCGTCGCGAACTGGCCCGGATCCGTTCCTTGCGAGCCGTTGACGTTGAGACCGGCGTCGTTCTGGTAGTAGTCGGAAACCTGGCAGGTGGCGTCCGTGCAGGTGTAGCCCCGGCTGCGCTGATTCACCACATCGCAGGCGTTGTTGGTGCTCGACTCGCAGCGTCCCAGCCAGCCCACGTGTTCCCCCATGTGGAAGGTTCCTTCCGCATCGAATCCCGACGGCTCGAATTTGTGGATGCGGTTGTCGCAGGAATCGGTGACGTAGAGCGCGCCGGTGGAATCCACTTCCATGGTGAAACCCGTCCACGAGTTGCCGTAGCTGCTTCCGCGCGTGCAGAGGAACTGCTGGCCGCCCTCCAGCGCACCCAGATAACGATCGCCCATGCTGTTGTCCGAATCGTCTACCCCGTTGCTGAGCTGATCGCGCACATCAAACACGAACACGCGACGCCGGTCGGTGACGTAGAGCAGCCCGGCGCTGCTGTCGACCCGCGCGTAGGACAGCGACTCGGGAGCCACAGGGTCCTGAACGCCCGTGTTGCGGTTATCGGTGGAGGCGTAGTCGAAACGCCAGGAGTCGCCGAACCGGTCGGTGACTGTCGGATCCTCGAGGTTGGGGCGCACCTGGACGAGTCGCAGCGTCGAGCTGGAACCGCTGCCGGTGCGGCTCACCACGTAGATGTAGCCATCCTGGTCCACCACGAAGGCATCCGTCGTGCCGCCGTAGTCCACCTGCCCCAGATAGTTATTGTCCTTGTCCCACTTCGAGATGCGCGGATAGGTGGACGCGCTGCTGGCCCCGCAGCGCCAGTAGGAGTCGATCAGGAGATAGGTGCCGTCGTCCTCCACGTAGACGAACCTGGGCGCGTACACCCAGTCCAGCGGGATCCGCTCGTTGTAAGGCAGGCTCGAGCCCTGGCAGACGTTGTCGTACAGCCAGTTCGGCTTGTTGCCGGCGTTGGCGAAATCGGTACCGTAAGGGCCCGCCACCGCGGTACGGAAATCCTCGATGAAGAACGGCAGCAGGGGAGCAACGAAGTCGCCGTTGGCCGGCCGGTTCGGTATGCGGAACGACAGCGGATCGAACACGCCGTCGAGCTCGTCGTTGTCTACGCCCCTGAGCACGATGTCCACGGGGTCCGACGTGAGCGTGGTCGCGAATATGTCCTGCACCACGGGCGCCGTATTGGTGCCGAGTGTCTTCACCGTAATCAGCTGGGTACCGGTGCTGGCGTTGTCACTGTGGTCCTGTGCCGTCCAGAGCACCGGCGTGCGGCTGTCCACGGGAAAGAATGCGGGCGCGTCGCTGAACACGCTCGGCGCGGGATCCGCGAGATCCACCACGCGGGGCGTTCCGAGCACGATGTCCGCGTCGCTGAGACCGGTGCCGTTGGGGCCCGCCGGATCTACTTCGATCACACGTCCCGGCGGTGTCACCATGATCGGCGCCTGCGTGTCCTCGACCAGGATGGTCTGAAATGCCTGCACGGAGTTCGGGTTGCCGGAGACCGTGGGGCCCGCATCCCTGGCCGTCCAGGTGATCAGGTTCGATCCGATGGGGATCAGATCCGGCAGGTCGCTGCCGAGGTAGGCCGTCCTGCCACAGGGATCGAACGCGGATACCGTGCTGTTCAGCTGGTTGCGAACGCGCGAGAGCAGCACCCCGCCGATGTCGGTGGCCTCGAGGGTGAGCATCGGCATGACCGCCCCCGGGACCTGATTCGCGCCCTGATATCTGATCACCGGATCGAGCACGTCATAGACGGTGAATTTCTGCTCCTTGACCTTGGTGCGGCTCACGGTCTCCCACCCAGTCAGCTGATCGCCAATGTAGATCAGCGCCTTCTTACCGACGACGCTGGCGCACTTCTCCTTGCACTTCTGCACGCCGAGCTTGAGCTTGGCGACCATCCACTTGCCCGCCCGCTTGAAGATGTTGGCCTCCTTGGCCACCGCGTCGGCGTTGCCGGCGACGGCTGCCGGAGCCGTCTTCGCCGCTTTGAACTTGCTGTAGCTCATGGCCAGCATGGCAGCCGGCAGCGCGACGTCGAATCCCGGATCGATCAGGGTTTCCGCCCGCCAGTCGATGGTGTGCTGTCCTGCCGGCAGCCTGACGCGAACGTTCTGACCCTCCGGTATGTACCGGTTATTGGCGCTGACGATCACTTCGGTGCTCCAGTGCACCACATCGGGAGCGCCCAGCTCGCCCCAGTTGCCGGGAATCGGAGAGGTGGGAATGCCGTAGATGTTGGAATAGAGGGTGTGGCTCTGGGGCAGATCGAAATCGAACGTGCACTGATCGCTCGAGTTGGGGGTGCGCGTGCGGTCTCCCGGCTGGATCATGGCCGCATTGAGGCCTTTGAGTGCCAGGTTTGAAGTGAACGAAACCCCTTCCGCCACCAGAGCCGTGAGCGGTTCCGGCACCAGGGCGCCGATCGTGGCCGACAGATTGGCCCCGCCGAGCGCGCCGATGGCCACAGCTTCCGACTCCTCCGACGCCCGGACGTTGGAACCGGCCAGGGTCAAAGTCAAAAAAACCATTGCAGTCAATGGGTTACAAAAACACCCGGCCCGACTGCCGCGGCTCTTCAGTAGCTGCATGGGGTACTACCCTCCCCGTCCATGATCCTCTGATATGTAAAGCGGCAAGCCGGCGGGATTTTGCCCACGCCGATCGAATTCCGTTTCGTGCAGTGCGTGCTGCCGCTGCAGATGGCAGCTGGCGATGCGATCCATGCAGTCCCGCTACAAAACGCAGCGGAAAATGTGCGAAAGTTTGCCTACCCCCTCGTGACACCTTACGGGACCGGTCGCGGGCGCGAAACCCAGGAACGCCAGAAATGCAGTCGGACAATCCGGTCACAGAGCTCCTCGCTCGCTGGCGCAGCGGCGAGCAGCGCGCGCTCAACGAGCTCACGCCGCTGGTCTACGACGAGCTGCATCGGCTCGCGGTACGCCTGTTTCAGGGCGAACGGCCCGATCACACGCTGCAGCCCACTGCCGTCATCAACGAGGCCTTTCTGCGCCTGGCGGACGCCCGGGTCGCCTGGCAGGACCGCGCGCACTTTTTTGCGCTCGCCGCACGCATGATGCGCCGCGTGCTCATCGACCACGCCAACGCGCGCAATGCGCAGAAACGCGGCGGCAACGAGATGCTGGTCACCCTGAGCGACGACACGCCGGGCGGAGAGTTCGTGGATCTGGGATTGCTCGATCTCGAACGGGCGCTGACCGAGCTCACCGAGCTCGACGCGCGCAAGGCCGAGGTAATGGAGATGCGGCTGTTTGCGGGCTTGAGCTACGAGGAGCTGAGCGAAGTCACCGGCCTGTCCACCTCGACGCTGGACCGGGAGATCCGGTTTTCCAAGGCCTGGCTCGGAGCCAGGCTTCAGGGCGAACGCCCCGCGTTGCCGGAATGACCGGCGGCTGCGCGCTCAGCGCAGCATCACGTCCTCTTCCGGCGTGAACGCCACCGCTCGATACTGATCCGCGACAGCCTGCTCGCCGCGCTGCTCGTAGAGCTGCACCAGGCGCCCTGCGGCCCTGCGCGTGCGCATGTCGTCCGGGCCCCAGTCGCGCATGAAGAGCTGGTAGACCTCGAGGAGTATCTGCTCGGCCTCATCGATGCGGCCGAGCCCGAGCCAGGTTGCGCCGAGATCGCTCTTCACCTCGGAGATCAGCGTGTGTTCCTCATCGAACGCGGCGCGGCGCAGTGCCAGTGCCTGCTGGAGATACGCTTCGGCTTTGTCGAACTGCCGCAAGCGCAGATAGACGCTGCCGAGACCGGCAATGGGGAACGACCGGTTGGGATGTGCCGGATCGAGCTCGGCGGCATCCTGCATGTCGATGCACAGCTGGTAGTTCTCCAGCGCCTTGTCGAACTCCTCGCGGTTACGATAGAGCACGGCGAGGTTGTTGTAGCCCGCAGCCAGCGAAGGGTGGACATCGCCATAGGATCGCCGGGTGATGTCGATCATCTTCTCATAGGCGGCGATGGCCTTTTCCGTCTCGCCGCGGGCGGCCAGCAGATGGCCGTAGCTGTTCCACACGCTGCCCAGCTCGTAGTGATCCGGGCCCATCATCTTCTCGCGCGACGCGATCAGCTCCTTGTACAGGGCTTCCGCCTCATCGTACTGGCGCTGATTGGCCAGCAGCTCGGCAAGCTGGCGTCTGGTTTCATCCGATTCCGGATGCGGGCCGCCGTATACGCGATTCTGCATGGCCAGCGCCTGGCGCAGCAGCGGTTCTGCCTCCGCGGGGCGATCCTGCAGGCGGTAGATGCTGGCCAGGCGTGCCATCGCCTGGGCCAGGTATTCGTCGTCGCGGCCGCCGGCAAGGCGCCGAGCCTGGTCCAGCGCCTGGAGGTGGAGCCTTTCGGCTTCCTCGTAGTTGCCGATGCTCTCCTGCAGGAACGCTGCGGCGCTGACGGCCTCCAGCAGTTCGTAGCTGTCGCCCCCGGCAAGCCGGCTGCGCGTGTCGACGGCTGCGTAGATCAGCCGTTCCGCGTCGTCGAACTCGCCGCGGGTCTGATGCACGATACCGAGCGACAGCTCGGTGGTGGCGACCTCGGCGCTGACCTCACCGTAGAGCGCGCGCTGCTCGTCGAGCGCCGTCTGCAGCAGCCCCAGCGCCTCATCGGTGAGATTCAGCTCGTGGTACACGTCCCCCAGCACGCGCATCATCGTCGCCTGCACGCCCGGCCGGTCGGTAAGCTGGGTGCGAACCCGTTGTGCGCCGGCATCGAGCAGCTCGCGCGCGGTGATCTCCTCACCACGCGAGACGGCGGGGTCGGCAACCTCGAACAGTCCGAGCACGAACTTCACCACCTCAGACGACTTTCGCTGCTCGTCCAGGGCCAGGTCGCGCTCGCGGGCAAGTTCGCTGGTGTAGTAGCCGATCGTCGCCAGAAACAGCACGACCCCGAGCACGCTGGCGGTGACCCCGACCCTGTGCCGGCGCAGGTACTTGCCCAGCCGGTAGCTCAGGGTGTCCCTGCGCGCCAGCACCGGCCGGCCATCGATGAAGCGCTGCACGTCGGCGGCCAGCTGCTCCGCCGAGGCATACCGCTTGTCCGGCTCACGACGCAGCGCCATGAGGCAGATGGTGTCCAGATCGCCGCGCAGCAGCGCGCGCAGCCGCGTGATCTGCACGCCCCGGGAGTCGGCGATGGCTTGCGCCGCGCTGAGATCGGGCCTGCCGTCGTCCGTGGCAGGGAGCTGTGAAAGGGCGGTGCTGGGCCTTACGGGGTCGCTGCTCAAAACCTCACGACGGTACTCGGCCGCACTTTTTCGGGTTTCGTAAGGACGCCGCCCGGCGAGCAGCTCGTAGAGAATCACGCCGAGCGAGTAGACGTCGGTCATGGTGGTGACCGACTCGCTCAGCAACTGCTCCGGCGCGGCATAGGCGGGCGTGAGCAGCTGCGCACCAGTACCCGTGAGGGCCTCATCCTCCGACGCATCCAGCAGTTTGGCAATGCCGAAGTCGAGCAGGCGCACCTCGCCGTCTCCGGTGACGAGGATGTTCGACGGCTTGAGGTCGCGGTGCACCACCAGGCTCTGATGAGCGTACTGAACGGCCGAGCACACCTTCTGGAACAGCCGCAGCCGGGCGGCAACACTCACATGGTGCCGGTCGCAGTATTCGGTGATCGGCAGCCCCTCGACGTACTCCATGACGAAATAGGGTCGGCCGTCGTCGGTGATGCCGCCGTCCAGAAGGCGGGCGATGTTCGGATGATTCAGGCGGGCGAGAATCTGCCGCTCGACCCTGAAGCGCTGCACGACCCGCTCGCTGTCCATGCCCCGCTTGACGACCTTGAGCGCCACCTGCCGCTCGAACGTCCCGTCCGCGCGCTCCGCGAGATAGACGCTGCCCATGCCGCCGCTGCCGATCCGGCGCAGCAGTCGGTACGCTCCGATTTCGGTGCCTTCCAGAGCCAGTTCTGCAGCGGAGTCGATCTGGTCGAGTTCGGCACTGACCACGCGCTCCGGATCCACCTCCGCCTGCAGCAGGCGCAGCAGCTCATCGCGCATCTCCAGATCCGCGCCACACTGGGCGCTGACGAACGCCGAGCGCTCTGCTTCCGGAAGCGCTGCCGCCTCGTGGAAGATCTGCTGCAGGCGCTCCCAGCGAGGGTCGCTCATGGCTGCCCCGGTGCGTTCGATTCAGGGAAGCCCCGCCCCGTTCTAGCGCCATCGCGACCGCTCACAGATCCATCCTCGGTTGCCGCCAGCGCAGCCCGACGCTGATCGCCACCGGCACCCAGAACAGGAACCAGGTGGAGCCCACCTTGTCGATCAGCTCGTGACCGTCCAGCAGGTACGCAGGCAGCGCGATCCCGAGGATGCCCAGCGCAAGCTTTGCATCCCGCTCGTGGTAGTTGCCGAGGAGTATCGCCAGCACCCAGCCGATGAGCGCGAGCAACCCGATCAGGGCGACGAGGCCGCCCTGATACAGGGCTGAGAGATACATGCTGTGCGGGTGCAGAAAGGTCATGTCGTCGACGATGGTTTCATCGGGGGAGTTTATCCCGAGACCGAACACCGCGCCGTGCGCCAGCACCCGCTCGGTGACGCTGCTCCAGATCGCGAGGCGGAAGCTGTCGCCGCGCGGCAGCACCAGCTCTCGCGTGGACTCGTTGCTGCCGAGCAACAGCAGGACCACGGCCAAACACACGAGGGTGGTGGCCACAGCGGCAACGAACCGTTGCCGGTCCTGCACCTGATGCGCAAGCGCAAACACGGCGACGCCGCAGGTCACGCTGACCCAGGCGTTGCGCGAATCCGACAACATAACGGCCACCGCAATGACGAGCACGCCGATCACGGCGATCGAGCGCCAGGCACGGGACCGGTCCGACGCGACGATCTCGAGAGCGAAGATCAGCACGACCCCGTACACCAGCGCCGCGATCACCTGGGTGTGCAGCTGACCGAGACCGTTGAGGCGGCCGTCCGCCGGCTGAGTGATCAGAAAATTCACAATCGCGGCCACGGTCGCGAGTACTCCCACCACGGCCAGCGCCCGCGCCAGCCACTGACGCAGCTGACCGCGCTGCTGACACTCTGCGAACGCCACCACGAATGACCAGACGAGCAGCGCCCGGGCAAACGTCGAGAACACGTCGCGCCAGACGAAAGGCGACGACCAGAGGCTGGAGAGGGCCAGGTAACCCAGCAGCGTCGCGATCAGCCAGAACACCCCGACACGGAACACGTCGTTCCACGCGCGCACCGAAAGCAGCATCGACAGCGCCAGGAAGTAGCTGGGATAGCTCGCAGCGCTCTGAGAGGCGAGGATCAGAACCGCCACGAAGCACAGCACGATCAGCACCGAGTTCACCTCGATGCGATCGCCGATGAACCCGGTCAGTCTGCTCAATACGGTGCGCTCCCGTGTCTGCCGGGTGACCCGAAGGGCGGAGAATTGGTGGGCCCACCAGGACTCGAACCTGGGACCAATGGATTATGAGTCCACTGCTCTAACCAACTGAGCTATAGGCCCGAAGCGGCAGATTCTACCGGCTTTCGCCAGGAGTGGGAGTCACCACAAAGCAAAAGGCCCCCTTCCGGGGGCCCTGCAGGGCGGGAGCGACAGGTCGCTTCAACGCCCCGTGTTATCCAACCACTCGTCCAGGAAGCTGCGCAGATGCTCCGACCGGCTCGGGTGCCGGAGCTTGCGCAACGCCTTGGCTTCGATCTGCCGGATGCGCTCGCGGGTGACGTCGAACTGCTTGCCCACCTCTTCCAGGGTGTGGTCGGTGTTCATGTCGATGCCGAAGCGCATGCGCAGCACCTTGGCTTCGCGGGCGGTGAGGCCGGCCAGCACTTCGCGGGTGGCTTCACGCAGGTTCTCACCCGTGGCCAGGTCCACCGGCGAGCCGATGGTCGAGTCTTCGATGAAGTCGCCCAGATGCGAGTCCTCGTCGTCGCCGATGGGCGTCTCCATGGAGATCGGCTCTTTGGCGATCTTGAGCACCCGGCGCACCTTGTCCTCGGGCATGTCCATACGCGCGCCCAGTTCTTCCGGCGTCGGCTCGCGGCCCATCTCCTGCAGCATCTGCCGCGATACGCGGTTGAGCTTGTTGATGGTCTCGATCATGTGCACCGGAATGCGGATCGTGCGGGCCTGATCCGCAATCGAGCGGGTGATGGCCTGACGAATCCACCAGGTGGCATAGGTGGAGAACTTGTAGCCGCGCCGGTACTCGAACTTGTCCACCGCCTTCATCAGGCCGATGTTGCCCTCCTGAATGAGATCCAGGAACTGCAGGCCGCGGTTCGTGTACTTCTTGGCAATGGAGATCACCAGCCGCAGGTTGGCTTCCACCATGTCCTTCTTGGCGCGGCGGGCCTTGGCTTCACCCAGGGAGATGTTGCGATTGATCTCCTTGATGTCCGACACGGTCAGGCCGGTATCGGTAGTCAGCTGCTTCAGGCGCCTCTGGGCCCGGGCGATCTCTTCCTTCTGCGCTTCCAGCGCAGCGGAGTAGTCCTTCTTCGCCTTGATGTGCTTGTTCACCCAGGCGATGCTGGTTTCCGATCCCACGTACTCCTTGCGGAACACGTCGCGCGGCATGTTGGCGCGGCGCACACAGGCGAGCAGGATGGCGCGCTCCTGACGGCGCACGGCATCCAGCGCGTTGCGCGGCATGCTCATGATCTCGTCGAAATGCCGCGGCACCAGCTTGAACGGCGAGAACAGCTCGGCCAGCTTTTCCAGCTGAGCCTTGGCTTCCTTGTGGCCGCGGCCCTTCTCCTTGACGATCTTGAGCGTCTTGGTGTGCTGACGCTTGAGCGCGTTGAAGCGACGCTTGGCTTCGACCGGATCGGGACCGGTCGGCGCTTCCTCTTCGTCGTCGTCGTCCGAGTCCTCTTCCTCGTCGGCCTTTGCACCCGGCTGCACCTGGGCCGCTTCCGGCACGTCGTCGGTCGGGTCCAGGTAGCCCACGAGCAGATCGCTCAGGCGTTCTTCCTTGCTGACCTCGTTGTAAGTTTCCAGCAGATATTCCACCGTGCCCGGAAAGTAGGAGGCCGCGGACAGCATGTCGCGGATGCCTTCCTCGATGCGCTTGGCGATGGCGATCTCGCCCTCGCGGGTGAGCAGCTCCACCGTGCCCATCTCGCGCATGTACATACGCACCGGGTCGGTGGTGCGCCCGGCCTCGGTCTCCACCGCCGCCAGTGCGGCCGCGGCTTCTTCCGCAGCGAGCTCGTCGGCGGTGTTCTCCTCGGTGGTCATCAGCTCATCGGCATCGGGCGCGGTCTCGTAGACCGTGATGCCCATGTCGTTGATCATGCGGATGATGTCTTCGATCTGATCCGGATCGGAGATGTCGTCAGGCAGGTGGTCGTTCACCTCGGAATAGGTGATGAAGCCCTGCTCTTTTGCTTTGGCGATGAGTTCTTTCAGCCGCGACTGTTGCTGTTCGATTTCCGTGCTCATGTCACCTCGATCGTGAATGCGTACGAACGCCCCGACCCGTTACCGCGTCGGTGCGCAATGCCCCCAGATAAACCGGGCGATTATACGCGCCTATCTGAGGGCCGGTAACCCCTATTTCAACTGCTCCTCACCGCCGCCACGGCGGAGATTCCAGTACTCCTCCAGCTTTTCATGTGAAGAATCTTGTCTTAACTCGTCGAGCAAACGCCGTCGGCGGGCACGCTCCCGCAAATCCAGATAGCGCTGAACGCCATCGGTGAACTCGGCCTGCAGCGGCCCGGCCTCCAGCGTCAGGGGGCTGCCGGAGAGCGCCAGCAGCACGCCATGGTCTGCCGTGCCGGACCAGCGGCCGAGAATCTCCGCGGCGTCCGTCTCCGGATGCTCGTCGACGTAGCGGGCCACCTCGACGAACAGATCCGGCGTGAGCGTGCCCACCAGCGCCTGACGCTGGGCCGATGGCAGCGCCAGCAGCAGACGGGGACGGTGCAGCAGCTGGCCGAGCAGACGCCGGGCCAGGGCGGAAACCCGCCGGGCGCCGGCGGCGTCGGCGCCGCTCGGCACGGGACCGCGGGTCGGCCGCGGCGCACTCGACGGCGCCGCGCTGCTGAACCCCGTGAGCTCCTGCAGACGCCGCTGCATGAGCTGCTTGAGGATCCCCGGTGGCACCCGCTCGATGTGCGGCAGCGCCAGGCTCGCCAGACGTGCCTGATCGTCGATGTTGCCCAGGTCCAGACCGTCCGCGAGCCGCGCGAACAGATATTCGATGGCGGGCTGCGCGTTGCCCGCCAGCGCCAGAAAAGCCGCCTTGCCCCTGGCGCGCACCAGGCTGTCCGGATCCTCGCCGTCGGGCAGAAACATGAATTTCAACTGCCGGCCCTCACCGAGCACCGGCAGCGCGCTTTCCAGCGCCCGCCAGGCCGCCTGCCGCCCCGCGGCATCGCCGTCGAAGCAGCACACCACCTCCTCGCTGTAGCGATACAGCTTCTGGAAGTGCTCGGGCGTGGCGGCCGTACCCAGAGTCGCGACCGCGTTGGCAATGCCCGCCTGGGCAAGCGCGACGACGTCCATGTAGCCTTCGACAACGATCAGGCGCTCAATTCTCCGCAGCGCGCGACGCGCCTCGTACAGCCCGTACAGCTCGCGCCCCTTGTGGAACACCGGCGTTTCCGGCGAGTTGAGGTACTTGGGGCCGTCGCCGTCGCCGATCACCCGGCCGCCAAAGCCGATCACCCGTCCCCGGGTGTCGCGGATCGGAAACATCACCCGGCCGCGGAAGCGGTCGTAGACCCGCCCGCGGTCGTTCTTGGTCAGCAGTCCGGCGTCGAGCAGCTTCGCCTCGGCCACCCCGGCCAGGGCGTTTTTCAAACCGTCCCAGCCTTCCGGTGCGTAGCCGATGCCGAAATCACGGGCGATCTCGCCCGACAGACCCCGGCGTTTCAGGTACTCGATGGCCTCGGGCGCCGCACGCAGCGCCTGTCGGAAATACTTCTCGGCGCGTCCGAGCACCTCGTAAAGGTCACTGTCGTCGCGCTGGGGCCGGGCGCCCTGCTCCCGCGGCACCTCCACCCCGACGACGCGCGCCAGGGTCTCCACCGCTTCCACGAACTCCATGCGGTCGAATTCCATGAGAAATGTCAGCGCGGTGCCGCTGACGCCGCATCCGAAGCAGTGGTAGAACTGCTTGTCCGGGCTCACCGAGAACGACGGCGTTTTTTCGTTGTGGAAGGGGCAGAGCGCCTGGTAGTTCTTGCCGGCCTTGCGCAGCGTCAGGCGCGCGTCGATGACGTCGACGATGTCGACCCGATCGAGCAGGTCATTGATGAACGATTGAGGGATGCGCCCGGCCATGGCTCGACCACTCTAGCACAGTCGCGAGCGCAGTCGCGGCGCGCCATGGCCGGCGTCGAGGGCGCGGCGGCCGCCCGCGCTGGCGGGGCTCACTCAGCGGCCGTACTGGTCCTCGAAACGGACGATGTCGTCCTCGCCCAGGTAGGGCCCCACCTGCACTTCGATCAGCTCGAGCGTCAGCTTGCCCGGATTGGCCAGACGGTGCCGCACACCCAGCGGAATGTACGTGCTCTCGTTCTCTGACAGCGTGAACACGTCGTTGCCGCGGGTCACCTCCGCCGTGCCGCGCACCACGATCCAGTGCTCCGAGCGATGGTGGTGCATCTGCAGCGACAGACGCTCGCCCGGTTTGACCTCGATGCGCTTGACCTGGTAGCGCTCGCCCTGCTGCACGCCCTCGTAGCTGCCCCACGGCCGGAACACCTCGCGATGGGTCAGGTACTCGTTGCGCGAGCAGCCCTGCAGGCGCTCGACGATCTTCTTGACGTCCTGCACGCGGCCCTTGTCGGCCACCAGCACGGCATCCGCCGTTTCGATCACCACCAGATTGTCGACGCCGATGGTCCCCACCAGACGGTTCTGGGCCAGCACGTAGGAATCGCGCGTGTCGACGCTCAGCACGTCGCCGGAGAAGTGGTTGCCGTCGGCGTCCTGGGGCGAGGCCTGCCAGATGGCCGACCAGGAGCCGACGTCGCTCCAGTCGAAGCCTACCGGCACCACCATCGCCCGCGCCGTCTTTTCCATCACGGCGTAGTCCACCGAGTCGGACGGGCTGTCGAGAAACTCGGGCCCCGGGCGGAAGAAGTCGAGATCCGCCGCGCCGGAGGCGAACGCAGCCTGCACCCTCTCCAGCATGGTCGGGTTGAGCCTGCCGAGCTCCTCGAGATAGGCCCGGGCACCGAACACGAACATGCCGCTGTTCCAGAAATACCCGCCCGAACGCAGATACCCTTCTGCCGTGGCGGCATCGGGTTTCTCCACGAACGAGCGCACCGGCACCGCCGCGTCGCCGGGCGCGGCACCCGGTGCTTCGATGTAGCCGTAGCCGGTCTCAGGGGCCATCGGCCGCACGCCGAAGGTCACGAACCCGCCCTGCTGCGCGGCCGCCGCGGCCAGATTCACCGCTTCGGCAAAGGCGACGTGGTCCTGAATCAGGTGGTCGGAAGGCAGCACCAGCAGCAGCGCATCGTCCATGGCCGCGCACACCTCCAGCGCAGCCAGCGCGATGGCGGGCGCCGTGTTGCGGCCCTCGGGCTCGAGCAGAATGCGCTGCCAGCCCTGCTTGATCTCGCGGCACTGCTCGGCAACCAGAAAGCGGTGCTCCTCGTTGCACACGATGACGGGCGGTTGCTTGGAGACGGCGCGGGCACGGCGCAGCGTGCCCTGCAGCAGCGAGTCGTCACCGAACAAGGCGTGGAACTGCTTGGGAAACAGCTGCCGCGACAGCGGCCAAAGCCGGCTGCCGGTGCCGCCGGCGAGCACCACGGGGACGACGGGCTTCTCTGACATGCTCGGAAAGATCCTTTCGGCTCGTTGCTGCCCGCCACCCTAGCAGACGGATACCGGGCGACAAGCATGGATATGTGAAGTGTAGCCGCGCCGATGGGGCGACGTGCAGCGCGGGTGCAGCGCGGGTGCAGCGCGGGCGCAGCGCGAGCGCAGCGCGACTCAGCCTGCGAGCCTGGCCTTGACCAGCGCGCTCACGGCACCCATGTCGGCGCGACCGTGGATGCGCGGCCGGAGCTCCGCCATGACCTTGCCCATGTCTTTCATGGAAGCGGCACCGCTCGCAGCGACCGCGGCTTCGATCAGCGCCGCAATTTCGGCTTGTGCAAGCGGTTCCGGCAGAAACTCGCGGATCAGCGCCATCTCGAAGCGCTCCTGGTCAGCCAGGTCGTTCCGACCCGCCTGCTCGAACTGGGTCAGGGCGTCCTGACGCTGCTTGAGCATTCGATTGAGGATGGTCAGCACGTCGTCGTCGCTGAGCTCACGGCGCTCGTCCACCTCGACGCGCTTGATCTCCGAGTTGACCATGCGCAGGGTCGCCACGCGCGCCTTGTCGCGTGCCTTCATCGCCACCTTGGTGGCATCCGAGATGCGGGATTTCAGCTCAGAGGCTGCTTCGGTCATGGATCCGTTCCTCCACGGCACAAACCCGGCGACGCTCCGGGAAGCGGGCCGGGAACGCTGGCTGACGGGATTCGGAGCGGGCCGCCGGGCGGACGCGGCGGCCGGATGAGCCGGCGCGGGCCCGATCAGAAGTTCTTTTCGAACCGGCGGGTTTCCCGCTGCAGCTTCTTCAGGTGCCGCTTCACCGCCGCAGCTGCCTTGCGCTTGCGCACGGACGTCGGCTTCTCGTAGAACTCGCGGCGACGCACTTCCGAGAGCACGCCGGCCTTCTCGCACGAGCGCTTGAAACGGCGCAGGGCGACGTCGAAGGGCTCGTTTTCTTTTACTTTGACGCTGGGCATGTTGAAACTTGAACAATCCTGCTGAAACGAAAAAGGTCGCGAATTCTACTCGCTTTCCGGGACCGTTTCCAGCCGCCCCCCGGGGCGGGTAACATGCCCCCCATGCTGGTGCTGGGCATCGAAACCTCCTGCGACGAAACCGGCGTGGCGCTGTACGACTCCGCCACGGGTCTGCTGGCGGACGCGCTGCACAGTCAGGTGGAACTGCACGCCGACTACGGGGGCGTGGTGCCGGAGCTGGCATCGCGCGACCACATCCGCAAGCTGCTGCCCCTGTGCGAGGAAGTGCTCGCACGGGCCGGGCGCACCCTCGACGATCTCGACGGCATTGCCTACACGGCCGGTCCGGGGCTGGTGGGGGCGCTGCTCGTGGGCGCCACCTTCGGCCGCAGCCTGGCCTGGAGCCTGGACATTCCGGCCATCGCGGTGCACCACATGGAGGCCCACCTGCTCGCGCCCCTGCTGGAAGCCCAGCGCCCGCCGCTGCCGTTCATCGCGCTGCTGGTGTCCGGCGGCCACACCCAGCTCGTGCAGGTCAATGACATCGGCCGCTATGAGCTGCTCGGCGAGTCGCTGGACGATGCCGCCGGTGAAGCGTTCGACAAGGCTGCCAAGATGCTCGGCCTCGGCTACCCGGGCGGGCCGCAGCTGGCGCGCTGCGCCGAAGCCGGAGATCCCGACCGCTTTCAGTTTCCCCGCCCCATGACCGACCGCCCGGGTCTGGCGTTCAGCTTCAGCGGCCTGAAGACCTTCACGCTCAACACGGTGCGCCAGCACGAGCCACTCAGCGATCAGGACCGGGCCGACATCGCGCGCGCATTCGAGGAGGCGGTGGTCGACACCCTGGTGATCAAGTGCCGCCGTGCGGTGCAGCAGACCGGCGTGGCACATCTGGTGATCGCCGGCGGCGTGAGCGCGAATGCGCGCCTGCGCGAACGCCTCGCAGCCAGGCTCGATGCGCGCGTCTACTACGCGGCACCGCGCCTTTGCACAGACAACGGCGCCATGATCGCCTACGCGGGGTGTGAGCGCCTGCTGCGCGGCGAGCGCACGCCCCTCCGCATAGAACCCCGGGCCCGCTGGCCCATGACCGAGCTGCAGCCGCCCGACGTTCCAGGCGGCATGGCGCCAGGAGGCTGACATCGACACCGTATTCGTACGCGGGCTCACCATCGACGCGATCCTCGGCATTCACCCCCACGAGCGCCAGGCCGAACAGCCGGTGCGGGTGAGCTTCGCCATGGCCACGGACACCCGGGCTGCTGCCGGCAGCGACAGCATCGACCAGGCGCTCGACTATGCCGCTGCTGCCGAGCGGGTGGCCGCGCTCACGCGCGAGGGCCGCTTCCAGCTGGCGGAGACCCTGGCCGAACACATCGCCCAGCTGCTCCTGCGCGAGTTTCCCGTGCAGCGGGTTCGGGTCGAAGTGGAAAAACCCGAAGCCCTGAGTGCCGCGGACAGCGTCGGCGTGAGCATCGAGCGCCGCCGTCAGCCCGAGCCCCGCTGACCCGGCAACTCCGGGACCGACAACCATGACCATCACGACAGGGAAGATCTCATGCGATTGAAGGCACCCGATACTGCGAGCCGGTCCGTTGCCCTGATCGCGGCCGCGGCCTGCGCGGCGCTGCTGTGCCTGCCTGGCTGTGCAAGCCGCGCACCGGCCGCCAAAGACCCGAGCGCGAGCCGCAGCGCCGTGGCTGCAGAGGATACCGCGGCCAAAGGACGGGCTGCGGGCAGGTTGAACGACGCGGCGCCCGCCAACGAGATGAACGGGATCACCGGGCTCAGCGCGCTGGCGTTGCGCGACCGCATCGCCCGCCGGGAGCTGACCGCGCGGGCGGTGACCGAGGCCTTTCTGGCCCGGATCGCCGCCGTCGACGATGCCGGACCCGGGCTCAACGCCGTCATCGAGCTGAACCCCGAGGCGCTGGCCATCGCCGATGCGCTGGATCGCAGCCAGGCGCTGGGCGTGCCCACCGGGCCGCTGCATGGCGTGCCGGTGCTGCTGAAAGCCAACATCGACACCGGCGACCGCATGGCCACCAGCGCGGGCTCGCTGGCGCTGGCGGACAATCACGCACGGCTGGACGCCTACCTGGTGGCCCGGCTCCGCGGGGCCGGCGCGATCATTCTCGGCAAGACCAACCTCAGCGAGTGGGCCAACTTCCGCTCCTCGAGCTCATCGAGCGGCTGGAGCAGCATCGGCGGCCAGACCCGCAACCCCTATGTGCTCGACCGCAACCCCTGCGGTTCTTCCAGCGGCTCGGGGGCCGCCGCGGCGGCGGCGCTGGCGCCGCTCACGGTCGGCACCGAAACCGACGGCTCCATCGTCTGCCCGTCGAGCGTCAACGGCGTGGTCGGCATCAAGCCCACCGTGGGCACGGTGAGCCGCCAGGGCATCATCCCCATATCACATACTCAGGACACGGCCGGGCCTATGGCGCGCAGCGTCACCGACGCCGCCCTGCTGCTTCAGTCCATGATCGGTTATGACGAAAACGATCCGGCACCGCGCCGCTACCCGCAGGGCGACCCGGATCTGCTGCCGGACCCTCAGGGCACCCGCCTGGACGGGATACGTATCGGCGTGTTCCGCAGCTACTTCGGCGCCGGCCAGTTTCCGCGCGCAGAAGCCGTCTACACGCGCGCCATCGAAACGCTGCGCAGCCTGGGCGCAGAAATCATCGACCCCATCGAGTATCTGCCGGCGCCAGAAACCCGTGCGGCGGAGTACAACGTGATGCTCTACGAGTTCAAAGCCGGGTTGAACGCCTATCTGGCGGCTCATGAAGTGGCAGCCGACCGCGACACGCTGGCAGAGCTGATCGCGTGGAATCAGGCCAACGCGCAGCAGGTGATGCCTATATTCGGGCAGGAAGTGTTCGTCGAAGCCGACGCCCGCGGCGGTCTCGACGACCCGGAGTATCTGCAGGCGCTGGAGACCGGCCCACAGCGGGTGCGCGCCGACCTGCAGGCGCTGCTCGACGGCCAGCAGCTCGACGCGCTGATCTCGCTGACCACGGGGCCTGCCTGGAAAACCGACTGGGTGTCCGGCGACTGGTATCAGATGGGCGGCGCGTATCTGGCCGCCATGTCGGGCTATCCCAGCATCGCCGTGCCGGCCGGGGACATCGAGGGGCTGCCCATCGGCATTTCCTTCATCGGCCCGGCGTTCAGCGAGCCGTCGCTGATTCAGACCGCCTATGCCTTCGAGCAGGCCGCCGCGGCACGAGCGGAACCGCGCTTCCTGCCGACCCTCGAGCGTATCGGCACGGGCAACGGAAGGGCCGCGGTCCAGCGCCGACTTCGGCTCACACCGGGTCTGCGGCCGCGCGAATGAGCTCGCAGCGGGCGTCGTCGATGGCGGCGCCCAGCGCCGGACCCGAAACCTGCTCGGCGGCAAACCGCGCCGCCGAAACCGCCCGCAGCGCCGGCAGCAGCGCCTCGAGATCGTCCAGGTCGACGCGGGCGCAGGCCGCACTGACCGCGAGCACCAGATCCGGGTCGCGATTCTGCGCAAACACGCCGATGGCGCTCAGGCCCTCCAGCACGAGGCGGGCAGGCGCGACGCGCCAGGCGGCAAAGGTCCGTCCGTAGAGCACGGCGTGCCGGGCTGCCCGCAGAACGCGGCGCGGTGCGCGCAGACGTTCGCACAGGCTCTGAACCTGCTCATCAGTGAGGTCCCAGCACAGCGCGGCGAAGCGCGCTTCCGGCTGCTCGAGGCCTGCGGGCAGCTCGAGCGGCACGCCGGCGAACTCCGCCAGCCAGGGCTCGAGCGCGCCGGCGGCGGTCAAGGTGGCGAAGAACCGCAGCGGCTGCGCGGCGCCGAGCGCTTTCACCAGTTCCTGCCAGACGCGCTCCGCCGACAGTTCCGCCAGGGCGTCGGCCTCGCACATGGCCCGCATCAGCGCCAGCGTCTCCGGCGCCACCTCGAACCCCGGCAGCTGCGCGCGGAATCGCGCCACCCGGAACACCCGCAACGGGTCCTCGGCGAAGGCAGCGGACACGTGCCGGAGCACGCCAGCGCGCAGATCGGCTGCACCGCCATAGGGATCGATGAGCCCGCCTGCGGTATCCCTGGCCATGGCGTTCACGGTCAGGTCGCGGCGTGCCAGATCCTCCTCGAGGGTGACTTCCGGCCCGGCGTGACAGACGAACCCCGTGTGCCCCGGACCGGTCTTGCGCTCGGTGCGGGCGAGCGCGTACTCCTCGCCGGTCTCGGGATGGAGAAACACGGGAAAGTCTCGACCCACCTGGCGGTAGCCGAGCGCGCGCATCTCCTCGGGGGTGCTGCCCACGACCACCCAGTCGCGCTCCTTCACCGGACGCCCGAGCAGCTCGTCGCGCACGGCGCCGCCTACCAGATAGATCTCCATGCCGGCAAATTAGCAACTCCCGGCGACGATGTCTGCCGATGCTGGAACCAGGGCTGTTTCAGCGGCTCGCGGCCTCCGCCTCGGGGCAGCTGAAACGGGCCACGGTCTCTTCGCCGCGCACGGCTTCCAGATGCACAGGAAAACCCCAGAGCCGGTGCAGGTGCTTCAGAACCTCCGCCGCATCGTCGCCCAGCGGCCGGCGATTGTGCTGGCTGTGCCGCAAGGTCAGGCTGCGATCGCCCCGCAGGTCGACCTTGACGGCCTGGATGTTGGGTTCGCGGTCGCCCAGGTTGTACTGGCTGGCCAGCAGCTCGCGCACCCGGCGGTAGCCGCCCCCGTCGTGAATGGCAGCCACCTCGATCTCCTTATCCGCATCGTCGTCGACGATGGCGAACAGGCGCAGGTCCCGCATCACCTTGGGGGAGAGGAACTGCAGAATGAAACTCTCGTCCTTGAAGTTCCTCATGGCGTGCGTGACCACCTCGAGCCAGTTGCCGCCGGCAATGTCGGGAAACCACTCGCGGTCCTCCTCGGTGGGCGCCTCGCAGATGCGCTTGAGGTCGGAGTACATGGCGAATCCCAGCGCGTAGGGATTCAGTCCCGAATAGCCCGGATGATCGAAGCTCGGCTGGAACAGCACCGAGGTGTGCGAGCTCAGGAACTCCAGCATGAAGCCGTCGTTTACCTGGCCCCGGTCATACAGGGTGTTGAGCAGCGTGTAGTGCCAGAACGTGGCCCAGCCCTCGTTCATCACCTGGGTCTGCCGCTGCGGATAGAAGTACTGCGCCATCTTGCGCACGATGCGCACCACCTCGCGCTGCCAGGGCTCGAGCAGCGGCGCATGCTTCTCGATGAAGTAGAGCAGGTTCTCCTGAGGCTCGCGGGGGAAGCAGACGGGTTCTTCCGAGTCCATGCGCTTGGCGTTGGGCAGCGTGCGCCACAGATCGTTGAGGTTGCGCTGCACGTACTCCGCGCGCTCCGCCTGGCGCCGGGCTTCTTCCTCGGCGGAGATCGGGTACGGCCGCTTGTAGCGATCGACGCCCAGATTCATCAGCGCGTGCGCCGCGTCGAGCACCTCCTCCACCGCCGCAACGCCGTAGCGCTCCTCGCAATGGCTGATGTAGTTTCTGGCAAACACCAGGTAGTCGATGATCGCGCTGGCATCGGTCCAGGTCCGGAACAGATAGTTGCCCTTGAAGAACGAGTTGTGCCCATAGCAGGCATGGGCGATCACCAGCGCCTGCATGGTGAGGGTGTTCTCTTCCATCAGATAGGCGATGCAGGGGTTCGAATTGATGACGATCTCGTAAGCGAGACCCATGCGGCCACCCTGATACTGCCGCTCGACGTCGACGAAGTGCTTACCGAACGACCAGTGGTGATACCCCACCGGCATGCCCACCGAGGCGTAGGCATCCATCATCTGATCGGAACGGATGATCTCGATCTGATTGGGGTAGGTATCCAGTCCGTACTCGGCGGCCAGCGCCCCGATCTCACGATCGAAGCGCTCGATCAACTCGAAGGTCCAGTCGCTGCCCTCAGCGATGAGCGCGCCGGGATCACGGGCGGCCGCGGTCACGCCGCCTCCCGCTTGCGGAACAGCTCGTGGAACACAGGGAAGATCTCGTCCGCGGCCTCGATCCGGCGCATCGCGAACTGCTGCGGATGGGCGTCCGCCACCTTTTCGTACTCGCGCCAGAGTGCCTGATGGTCGCGCCTGGTGATCTCCACATAGGCGAAGAACTGAGTCAGAGGCAGCAGCTGCTCTTCGAGCAGCCTGCGACAGATGGGCGAATCATCGGACCAGTTGTCACCGTCGGACGCCTGCGCACCGTAGATGTTCCAGGCGTCTGCCGGATAGCGCGCCTCGATCACCTCTGCCATGAGCTTGAGCGCGCTCGACACCACCGTGCCGCCGGTCTCACGCGAGTAGAAGAACTCCTGCTCGTCCACCTCCTTGGCGGTGGTGTGGTGGCGGATGAACACGATGTCGGTGCGCTCGTAGTGACGCTTGAGGAACAGGTACAGCAGCAGGTAGAAGCGTTTGGCGACGTCCTTGGTCGCCTGATCCATGGAGCCCGAAACGTCCATCAGGCAGAACATCACGGCCTGGGAGGTGGGAACCGGCCGTTTCTGGGTGAGCTTGTAACGCAGGTCGGTGGTGTCGAGGAACGGAATCCGCCTGAGACGCGCTTCCAGCCTGCCAATCTCCTCGCCGAGCCGATAGCGGTTGAACTCGTCGCCCTGGCGGTCGGCTTCAGCGAACTGCTCGCGCAGCACGCGCAATACCTTGCGCGACTCGCCGCCCAACGCGATGCGTCGGGCCTTGGCCGCCTTCAGGGAGCGCACCACCGCGAGCTTGTTCGGCGCGCCGTCGGTCGTGTAGCCGCCGTGCTCGTACTTGAACGCGCTGGTGCCCTTGAGGTGCCGCTTGGTGAGGTTCGGCAGGGCCAGATCGTCGAACAGATACTCCAGGAATTCCTCCTGCGTCAGCTGAAAGACGAAGTCGTCCTCGCCCTCCCCGTCGTTCGACGCGTCGCCCCCACCACCACCGCCACCGCCTTCAGGACGCGGAATGCGATCGCCGGCCACGAACTCCCGGTTGCCCGGGTGCACCACCGAGCGCTGGCCGCCGCGGCCGTGACGGAAGGTCGGCTCCGAGATGTCGCGCGCGGGAATGCTGACTTCCTCGCCGCGCTCCATGTCCGTGATGCTGCGCTCGCGGATGGCGTCGGCGACGGCGCGCTTCACATGACCGCGGTACCGGTCGAGAAAGCGCTGCCGGTTGACCGCGCTCTTGTTCTTCGCGTTCAGGCGCCGGTCGATGATGTAGTTCATGCCGTGACCCCCCTGGCAGGCATAGGCTCCAAGGCTTCCCTACTGGGACTTGCGCACGCGGATGTACCACTCTGCCAGCAGCCGCACCTGCTTTTCCGTATAGCCGCGCTCCACCATGCGCGCCACGAAATCATCGTGCTTGCGCTGCTCGTCGCTGGAGGACTTGGCATTGAACGAGATCACCGGCAGCAGATCTTCGGTGTTCGAGAACATCTTCTTCTCGATCACGCTGCGCAGCTTTTCGTAGCTCTGCCAGGACGGGTTGTTGCCGTTGTTTCCGGCACGCGCGCGCAGCACGAAGTTGACGATCTCGTGACGGAAGTCCTTCGGGTTGCTGATGCCGGCAGGTTTCTCGACCTTCTCGAGCTCCTCGTTGAGCGAGGCGCGGTTCAGGATGTCGCCGGTCTCGGGATCCCGATACTCCTGATCCTGAATCCAGAAGTCGGCGTAGGTCACGTAGCGGTCGAAGATGTTCTGACCGTACTCGGAGTAGGACTCCAGATAGGCGGTCTGAATCTCCTTGCCGATGAACTCCACGTACTTCGGCGCCAGGAACTCCTTGATGAAGCGCAGATAGCGGTCGTGCTGCTCCTGCGGGTAGGCCTCGCGCTCGATCTGCTGCTCGAGCACGTACATCAGGTGCACCGGGTTGGCGGCGACCTCGGTGGTGTCGAAATTGAACACCTTCGACAGGATCTTGAACGCGAATCGCGTGGACTGGCCTTCCATGCCCTCGTCGACCCCGGCCATGTCGTGATATTCCTGAATGCTCTTGGCCTTGGGATCGGTATCCTTCAGGTTCTCGCCGTCGTAGACGCGCATCTTCGAGTACACGGACGAGTTCTCCGGCTCCTTGAGCCTTGAAAGCACCGAGAACTGAGCCAGCATGTGCAGCGTATCCGGCGCGCAGGGCGTGTTTCGGAGCGAGCTTTCGCGGATCAGCTTGTCATAGATCTTCACCTCCTCGGACACCCTGAGGCAGTAGGGCACCTTGACGATGTAGACCCGGTCGATGAACGCTTCGTTGTTGCGGTTGTTGCGGAACGCCTGCCATTCGGATTCGTTCGAGTGCGCCAGCACGACGCCGTCGAACGGTATGGCACCGATCGCCTCGGTGCCGTTGTAGTTGCCTTCCTGCGTGGCGGTCAGCAGCGGGTGCAGCACCTTGATGGGTGCTTTGAACATCTCGACGAATTCCATCAGGCCCTGATTGGCCTTGCACAGCGCGCCGGAGAACGAGTAGGCGTCCGGATCGTTCTGCGCGAAGTCCTCGAGCTTGCGGATGTCCACCTTGCCTACCAGGGCGGAGATGTCCTGGTTGTTCTCGTCGCCCGGCTCGGTCTTTGCGACGGCCATCTGGTCCAGGATCGACGGGTACTTCTTGACGACGCGGAAACGGGTGATGTCGCCGCCGAACTCCTTGAGCCGTTTGGCTGCCCAGGGCGACATGACGCCGCGCAGGTAGCGGCGCGGAATGCCGTACTCCTCTTCGAGTATGGCCGCGTCCTCGGCCGGGTCGAACAGACCCAGCGGCGATTCGTTCACCGGCGAGTCTTTCAGCGCGTAGAACGGCATGCGCTGCATCAGGGCCTTGAGCTTCTCGGCCAGCGAGCTCTTGCCGCCGCCGACCGGGCCGAGCAGATACAGAATCTGCTTGCGCTCCTCGAGCCCCTGGGCAGCGTGACGGAAGAACGACACGATCTGCTCGATCGCCTCTTCCATGCCGTAGAACTCGGCGAACTCGGGATAGCGCTTGATGATCTTGTTGGAGAAGATGCGCGACAGCCGCGGATCCTTCGACGTGTCGACGAACTCGGGCTCGCCGATGGCCAGCAGCAGGCGCTCGGCGGCGGTGGCGTAGGTGCTGGGTTCGGATCGGCAGAGATCGAGATATTCGTGGAGCGACAGCTCCTCTTCCTGAGCTGCGTCGAAGCGCTGCTGATAGTGCTCGAAGACACCCATGGTCAGCCTCCTGTGCTGGTTCCCCGATCATCGGGGAGGTCCCCCGGGGCGCCACACGAACGGGTCCGTCCGGCGCACGGGGCGCGGCGATTCCCGTCGGCTCTCGGCGGGCTTCTGCCGCTCCTGACTGAAGCGTAGTCCGGGTTCAACAATCTGCCAGGAAAAAGGGTTCGGCGGTAAGCGGCGACTCAGGTGCTGAGCGCGGATCAGCCGGCGGCGCGGTGGGCCGGTTCCTGCACCAACTCACCGGTATCGAGACACAGCGCGGTGAGCGAGCGTCCCCACACGCACCCGGTATCGAGCGCGATGATCTCGGGCTGCCCCGTGTGGCCTTCGAGCGCGGCCCAGTGGCCGAACACCAGACGCAGACCCAGGGGCGTTGCCGCGCGCGGCTCGTACCAGGGCACGAGCCCAGGCGGCGCTTCGCTCAGCGCGCCCTTGTGGCTGAAGTCGAGACAGCCGGCGGCGTCCACCAGCCGCATGCGCGTGAAGTAGTTTGTTATTGCACGCCAGCGCGCCATGCCGACGAGATCGTCGCGCCAGCACGGCGGCGCGTTGCCGTACATGGCGGCGAAGTAATCACGCCTGCCGCTGCCGCGGATCACCTGCTCCACCTCGCGCGCCCTGGCCTCGGCATCGTCGAGCGTCCACAGATGCGGGATGCCGGCATGCGACATGGCGTAGCCCAGCCGATCGTCGCGCACCATGAGCGGCCAGGTGCACAGCCATTGGGCGAGCTCGTCCAGGTCGTCGGCTGCCAGCACGTCGCCGAAGGTGTCGCCCCTGTTGATGCTGTGCCCGCCATAGTAGATGGCGAGCAGGTGCAGATCGTGATTGCCGAGCACGCTGACGGCGGCGTCGCCGAGCCCGCGCACCAGGCGCAGCACACCGAGCGAATCCGGCCCTCTGTTGACGAGATCGCCCACCAGCCAGAGCCGATCCCGCGCCGCATCGAACCCGATGCGCCCCAGCAGCGCCTCGAACTCGGCCCGACAGCCCTGCACGTCGCCGATGGCCCAGGTCGCCACGACGGCTCAGTGCACCATGGTGGGCACACGCAGTGCGAACGCGGGAATGGGCACCTCGAAGCGCTCGCCGGACTCGCGCTCGAACTCGTACTCGCCCTGCATGACGCCTACCGGCGTGGTGAGCACGGCGCCGCTGGTGTAGCGGAATGCCTGCGCCGGCGGTATGCGCGGCTGCCGGCCCACCACCCCGGGCCCGCGGACCTCTTCGACCTTGCCTTCGCCATCGGTGATCTGCCAGTGGCGATTGATCAGGGTCCCCGGCTCGTCGCCGTTGTTACGGATGGTGATGGTGTAGGCGAACAGATAACGCTCGGCAGCTGGATCCGATTCGCTCTCGACATAGCGCACTTCTACCGTCACCTCGAAACCGCTCACCTGTCCTCCTGTAGCGCGTTGGCGAGCGCAACGTAGCCCGCCACGTCGATCTGATCCGCCCGCGCCCCGGGGTCCACCCCCGCACGCTGCCAGTCGATGGTCAGAGATTGTAGGGCATTGCTCAGCCGTTTGCGGCGCTGCGAGAAGGCGTGCCGGAGCACCAGGTCCAGCGCTTCGGCACGCTCCAGCGGCAGCCGCTGCTTGCGCGGTCGCAGCCGCACCACCGCGGAGTACACGCGCGGCGGCGGCTCAAAGCTTTCCGGCGCCACCTCGAACAGCTGCTCCACCTCGCAGTGATACTGCATGAGCACGGTAATCCGGCCCCAGGCCTTGCTGTTGGGCGCCGCCGCGAGTCGCGCGGTGACCTCGCGCTGCAGCATGAAGTGCATGTCCTCGATTCGGTCGAGGCAACCAAGCAGCCGCACCAGCAGCGGCGTGGAGATGTTGTAGGGCAGATTGCCCACCACGCGCCAGCCGCCGTCCCCGAGCAAGTCATCCAGGTCAACGCGCAGCACATCGGCGTTGACCACTTCCAGACCGGCGAACCGGGCGCGCAGGAATGGCACCAGGTCGCGATCGATCTCCACCGCCACGTACCGGCCTACCTGTCCGTAGAGGTACTCGGTGAGCGCGCCGTCACCGGGGCCGATCTCCAGCATCCGGTCCTGCACCCGCGGCCGGATGCAGTCGGTCATGCGCTGCAGCACCCCCGCGTCAGTGAGAAAATGCTGGCCGAAGCGCTTCCTGGGACGATGGCTCAAAACGTTGCCCATGCGCTTGCTGCGGAGTTCACCGCATCATGATCACGAGGGCCGGGTCGCCCCAGCAGGTCAGCCCGCATCTTGCGTCGCTTTTGACTTCAGATACGCCGCCACCGCCCGGTAGGCGGGCAGCGACGTCGGGTCGATGTTCGCATTCGCCGCCGACGGGAAAGAGGCGAGCCGCACGATGACCATCCGGGCAGTCGGGTCGACGTAGACCGTCTGACCATGCACTCCGCGCGCGGCAAACGCCTGGTCTTCGTCGTGAAACAGCCACCACATGCTGCGGTAGCTGCCGCCTTCCATCGTCGCGTATCCCGCCCTGGCGAAAGCCGACCTGCTGCCGCCGGAACGGATGTTCGCGACGACCTGTGCTGGAAACAGCCGTTGGCCGTTGATTTCACCCTCATTGAGCATGAGCAGGCCGACGCGCCCGAGGTCACGCAGGCCGGCGCTCAGCCCACCGCCGGCGAACGGCGTACCCTTGCCGTCCACGGTCATGTAGCCGTCCTGCTCTGCGCCCATTCGGCGCCAGAGTCTTTCGGACAGCAGGTCGGTGACTTTCTCACCGCTCACTCGCGAGATGATCCATCCCAGCGCATCCGTGTTGATGGTCTTGTAATGGAACGACTCGCCATGCTCCCCTTCGGGCTGCACGGTCTGCAGATACTCGAAGTACCCCTCCGGTCCGCTGTAGCCCGACGGCTTGGGAAGCGGGCTTGCGGCCATGGAATACTTCCAGATGTCGGCATCGGGATCTGCGTAGTCCTCGCTGTAGGAAAGCCCGGTAGTCATGTCCATGACCTGGCGGACCGTTGCATTGCCGAAGGCGCTGGGGCGAAGCTCGGGGACGATCGAAGACACCAGCGCCGTATCGTCCAGCGCGCCCTCCACCACCAGGATCTCGGCGAGCAGCCCGGTGAGCGACTTGGTCATCGACATCGCGCCGTGCTGGCCGGTCTCGTCGAGACAGCCGGAGTAGCGCTCATAGACGATCTTGCCCTGATGCATGATCAGGATGCCATCGGTGTAATTGGCTGAGAGCGATGCTTTCCATGTCATCTCTTCGTCGCTGCCGAGCACATTGAACGTGAGCGCATCGATGGCCGGCTCGTCGAGCGCGTATTCGAGGGGTGCAGGTGCGCCGATGCCGCGGCTGACCTGCCCGGTTGGCAGGAACTCGCGCAGATGGCAGACCGTCCAGCGCAGCTTGGGAAAGCTGAAGTAGTTCGAGTCCGGCTGCGTGATCAGCTTATCGGGCGGAGGCGGGAAGCCCTCCATCCAGCCCATTACCCTCGGGTCGGACGCTTCGGCGGTCAGCCAGGATCCGGTCTGGGCAACGCCGCCAGGCGGGTATCCCAGTGCGAAGACCAGGCCCGCGATGGTCGCCAGGCGGCGAAATCTGGAAACCGACATGGTTTTTCCTCTGCCCGCCTCACCGGGCTGTCTGTAATCCCTGACGAAAATGCAGACGCGACGACCGGGGCCGCCGAAGCGCGTCGACGAGAGCCGCACA
>JAWKZP010000006.1:0-268263 GCA_041395905.1 Pseudomonadales bacterium | reverse complement strand
GGTACAGGTACACCGGCCCCGCCGCGGCGAACAGCCAGCCGAATCCGGCCACAAGCGCGCCCGCGAACAGCAGGCCGGCGATGACGATGCGCCGGTCGGTGAGGTCCGACAGACGGCCCACGGGCACCTGGGCGGCCGCGCCGCCGACGATGGCAGCACTCATCAGCAGACCCAGCTCCGAGCCTTCGAGTCCGAAGGCCCGGCCCACCAGGGGGCCGACCGCCCACACCGAGCCCGTGACCAGACCACCCATGAAGGCGCACACCACCGCCACCCGCGAGGCGCGCAGCAGCACGCGCGGATTGAAGCGGGTGCGTGGCACCGGCAGAGGGGCGTGCATGCGCGTGAGACCGATGGGCACGATGGCCAGGCACAGCAGCGCCGCGCCCACCATGAACAGTTCCAGGCCCGTGGCCGGCGCCAGGCCCAGGAACGCCTGACCGACGACCATGCCCAGCAGGCTGATGGTGGTGTAGACCGCCAGCACCGAGCCGCGGCTCTCTTTCGTCGAAGCCTCGCTGAGCCAGCTCTCGATCACCATGTACAACCCGGAAAACGCGAATCCGGTGACGAAGCGCAGCACCAGCCAGGCGACGAAGTCATCGAACAGTCCGGCGCCCAGCAGGGCCAGGGTCGCCAGCGCCGCAAACACCATGAACGAGCGGATGTGCCCGACGCCGGCCACCAGGCCGGGGACCGTCATGCAGCCCACGACGAAGCCGAGAAAATAGGTCGACGCGGTCGCGCCGATGGCATTAGTCGTCCAGCCCAGCGCGTCGGCGCGAATCGGCAGCAGCGTGAGCTGCAGGCCATGGCCGCAGAGCAGGATGCCCACGGCGGCCAAAAGAGTACTGACACGGAGGAGCGTACTGGTCATCGCTTCGTCGGGGAAATGGCTACGGGCTAAGATGGGCAGGGCGCGCAGTATGCGACATCAGAGGCTGTAGCGGGAACCCGGCAACCGGGAAAGGAGGCGCAAGATCCATCTGCTGCTGATGGCTGGTACGTTTCTCGGCGGGCTCGGGCTGTTCCTGCTGGCCGTGTCCATGATTTCGGACGGGCTGAAGATCGCGGCCGGCGGCGCGCTGCGGGATCTGCTCGCCCGGTTCACCAGCACGCCCCTGCGCGGCGTGCTCTCGGGCATCGCCGTTACCGGCATCGTGCAGTCCTCGAGCGCCGTCACGGTGGCGACCATCGGCTTCGTCAATGCGGGCCTGATGACCCTGGCGCAGTCACTGGGTGTGGTGTACGGGGCCAACATCGGCACCACCATGACGGGGTGGCTGGTGGCGGCAGTGGGCTTCTCGGTGAATCTCGAGGCGCTGGCGCTGCCGCTGATCGGTGTGGGCATGCTGGCGCGGCTGCTCGGCGCGCAGCGTCGCTTTGGCGCCATGGGTGAGGCGCTGGCCGGTTTCGGCCTGTTCTTCATTGGCGTCGACGTGCTGCGTGAGGCGTTCGAGGGCCTGGCCGCAGACGTCGACGTAGGCGGATTCGCCCCCGCCGGAATACTCGGAGTGCCCCTGTACGTCGGTGTCGGCTTCCTGATGACGCTGCTGACGCAGTCGTCCAGCGCCGCCATCGCGATAACGCTCACGGCCGCGAATGGCGGGGTGCTGGGTATCGAAGCGGCCGCAGCCATGGTGATCGGAGCCAACGTCGGCACGACCTCGACCGCGGCCTTCGCCGTGATCGGGGCGACCGCCAACGCCCGCCGCGTCGCAGCTGCGCACGTCGTGTTCAACGTGCTCACCGGCAGCGTCGCGCTGCTGCTGCTGCCGGGCCTGCTGTGGCTGGTGCGTGTCGGCGGCACGTGGCTGGGCGTCGCTGAATCGCCGGCGCCGACGCTGGCGCTGTTTCATACCACCTTCAACGTGCTCGGCCTGCTGCTGATGTGGCCCCTGACCGGTCGTCTGGCCAGCTTTCTGAGTGCCCGCTTCACCACCGAGGCGGAGGCGCTGGCGCTGCCGCGCTACCTCGACCGCAACGTCATGAGCACGCCGGCGCTCGCCATCGACGCGCTGTCGAGGGAACTCGCGCGCTGCGCCGAGCTGACGCGCACGGTGGTGCGTACCGCCATCAACGTGGAAGGCCCGCCGGGACGCTCGGTGGCGAGCCAGCGCAGCGCCGCCCTGGGACTGATCGAGAACATCGAGTCCTTCATCACCCAGCTGGAAACGTCACGCATGACCCAGGATGTGGTGGCGAGCATTCCGGTGGCGCTGCGGGTCACCAACTACCTGGAGGAAGTCAACCAGCTCGCCCGCGAGCTCGACGAGCACCGCGACGACATCGACGCGGTGATGCGCCCGGCGGTGTACCAGAACGTGGCGGACTTCCAGGCCGCCGTGGTGCAGCAGATCGACAGCGCCGATCCCGCGCGCGAAGATTTCGACACCGCGGACCTGCAGGCGCGCTACGCCGTGCTGCAGCGCACCTGGCACGACCTCAAGACGCAGCTGCTCAATGCGGCGGCCCGCCACGAGCTGCCCATGGCGCACCTGAACTCGGCCCTGGACGGACTGCGCGGCTGTCTGAAGATGGCCGAGCAGCTCACCAAGGTGGCGGAGCGGCTGCACACGCTCGCGCCTGCCGAGGACCCCGCCGACTCACCCGCGCCACCTGCCGGCGACGGGATGGTGAGGACCTGAGCCAGCTGCTAGTGTAGGCCGCCACAGCAGGCGACGGGCCCGGGACACGACTAAAGCATCGGCGCTGCGACCCCGCGCTGCACGTCTGACGGCAGCCGGACGCGCCCGTGGCGCACGGAACACAGGAGCCATGATGGCCAACGAAGAGCAGATCAGATTCTGGAACGGCCCCGGCGGCGACGCCTGGGTGGCGGCGCAGGAACGCATGGATGCGCTGCTGGGCGATCTGTCCGCTGCAGTTCTGAGCGCCGCCGAGGTGCAACCCGGCGAGCGCGTGCTCGACGTCGGCTGCGGCTGCGGCGACACCAGCCTCGCACTTGCTGCCAGCGGTGCCGAAGTGGTGGGCGTGGACATCTCGGCGCCGATGCTCGACCGGGCGCGACAGCGCGCCGCTGCCGCCGCGGCAGCGGTGCAGTTCCTGGAGGCCGACGCCGCCACTCAGGCGCTCACCACCGGCGCGCGTGGTCTGTTCGATCTCGCGTTCTCACGCTTCGGCGTCATGTTCTTTGCCGATCCCGTCGCCGCGTTCGCCAACATCCGCTCGGCGCTGACGCCTGGTGGACGGCTCAACTTCATCTGCTGGCAGGCCCCCGCGGAGAACCCCTGGATGTCGCTGCCCGGCCGCGCCGCCCGACCCTTTCTGCCGGAACCCGCCGAACGGCCGGATCCGCGCGCGCCCGGCCCGTTCGCGTTCGCCGATCTGGCGTACGTGTCGGAGCTGCTCGACGGCGCGGGATTCCGTGACGTGATGCTCGAGGACTGCCGGCGCCCGATGCACCTGGGCCGCGACCTGGACGAGGCGATCCGTTTTCTGCTGCAGACCGGCCCCATGAGCCGTGCCCTCAGCGAGCTCGAACCCGCGCGCCGCGACCAGGCCATGGCCGCCATCGCCGAGGCGCTCGCTCCCCATGCCGGCACGCAGGGGGTCCGTCTGGACGGGGCCTGCTGGATCGTCAAAGCCCGCAATCCATGAACCGCGCCGGGGCCGAACCGCACGCGGCCCCACGCCCCAGCAGGGAGAAAGCCATGACCCACACCAGATCGAAGCGACTGCTGGCCGGGACCCTGGCAGTGCTCGCCTGCACCGCCTTCAGCAGCGCCCTGACCCTTGCCGCGACACCCGCCGCAGCGGCCGCTGGCTCTGCCCGGGGCGCCTTCGCGGACGCGGCGCCGGAGCGGCTGGCCGAGTACATCCACATCAACACCACCCACCCGCCCGGCAACGAGAGCGCGGGGGTCGAGTTCTTCGCGCGGATCTTCGATGAGGCCGGCATCGCCTACCAGACTGCCGAATCCGCCCCCGGCCGCGGCAACATCTGGGCCCGTCTCGAGGGCCGCGGCAACGCGCCCGCACTGGTGCTGCTCAGCCACATCGACGTGGTTGGGGCAGACCCGCGCTACTGGAGCGTCGATCCGTTCGCAGGCACGATCCGCGACGGCTACGTGTGGGGCCGCGGCGCGCTGGACATGAAAGGCACCGGGATTGCGCAGCTGCAGGCGTTCCTTGCACTGCACGCGTCCGGAAAGCGCCTGGCGCGGGACGTCGTGTTCGTCGCCACTGCCGATGAGGAAGCGGGCGGCGCCTACGGCGCGGGCTGGCTGGTGGAGAACCATCCCGAGATCTTTGCCGGCGCCGGCTTTCTGCTCAACGAGGGCGGCAGCGGCACCATTCTCGGCGGCGATACCGTGTTCACGGTCGAGGTCACGCAGAAGGTGCCGCTGTGGCTGCGCCTCACGGCGCACGGCCGGCCCGGTCACGGCTCGACGCCCCAGGCAGCCACCGCCGTGACGCGCATCCTGCGCGCCGGCGACCGCCTCGCCAACACGTCCTTCGCGGCCCGGCTGATCCCGCCGGTGCAGAGCATGTTCGAAGGCATGGCGCCATACGCGGGCGACGAGCTGGGGCCGCGCTTCGCGAACATCGGGAACGCCGTTCAGGACGACGAATTTCTACGCTATCTGCAGCTCACCGAGCCCAGAATGCACGCGCTGCTGCGCAACACCTGCTCGATCACGCGCCTCGCCGGAAGCGACAAGATCAACGTGGTCCCCACGGAAGCGAGCATGGAGCTGGATTGCCGACTGCTGCCGGACCAGAACCCGGACCAGTTCATCGCTGAGCTGGCCACCATCGTCAACGACCCGAACGTCGGCATCGAGCAGATCATGGGCTTCACACCAGCCATGAGCAGTACCGACAGCCCGCTGTATCAGCTGATCGAGGCGCTGATACACGAGCGCATGCCGGGCGCGCAGGTGATCCCCGGGGTATCCACCGGGTTCACCGACAGCCACTTCTTCCGCGACCTGGGCATTGCCAGCTACGGCTTCGGGGCATTCGTCGTGCCCCCGGAGGACGGCCGCTCCGTACACGGCAACAACGAGCGGATCTCCGTCGAAAACATGCGCGCCGGCACCGCCTTCACGATCGAGCTGGTGGAGCGCTTCGCCACCAGATGACGCGCGGATTCCCATGAGCACGCTGGCCCAGGCGCTGCTCGGCGCGCTGCGCGACTACGGCGTGGATACCGTCTTCGGAATCCCGGGCAACCACACCATCGAGCTCTACCGGGGGCTCGAGCAGGCCGGCATACGGCACATCACCAGCCGCCACGAGCAGGGTGCCGCGTTCATGGCTGACGGCTACGCCCGCGCCAGCGGCCGGCCCGGCGTCTGCCTGCTGATCAGCGGCCCGGGCCTGCTCAACGCGGCAACGGCGCTGGCCCAGGCGCGCGCCGACTCGGTGCCGGTGCTGGCCATCTCGGCGGTGGCGCCTCGTCGCCGACTGGGCATGGGCCACGGCACGCTGCACGAGCTGCCGGACCAGCGTGCGGCCGCCGCGTCGTTCTGCCGCTGGAGCCACACGCTGCTGCATCCGGACAATCTCGAGGAGCTTCTGCACCGGGCGTTCAGCAGCTTCGCCTGCAGCCGACCCGGACCCGTGCACATCGAGATTCCGCTGGATCTCATGACGGCACCCTTGCCGAGCTGCAGCGCCCGGCCGCTGCCCGCGCCGCCCGCACCGGCAGCCGAAGCGTTGCGAGCCGCTGCCGCGCGCCTCGCCAGTGCCCAGCGACCGCTGCTGCTCGTGGGCGGCGGCGCCATCGGCGCGGCGGATCTCCTGCCCCTGCTGGCCGAGCGGCTCGACGCGCCCGTGCTCAACACCGTGAACGGCAAGGGCGTGTGCCCCTGCGGGCACCCTCTCGCCGTGGGCGGCAGCCCGTCGCTGCCGGTGCTGGCCCGCGCCCTGGCGGATTCCGACTGCGTGCTGGCCATCGGCACGGAGCTCGGCGAGACCGACTACGACCTGCTGATGCAGCCGCTGCCGAACATCGGCGCCGGGCTGATCCGCATGGACATCGACCCAGAGCAGCTGACCCGCAACGCGCCGGCGGAACTGGCCCTGGTGTGCGATGCCCGCGCCGGCGTCGCGGCGCTGCTCGACGCGCTGCACGGCACGGCGCTGCACGGCGGTCGTGCTGCCGGGACCGCCCGCGCGGCGGAGCTCGAGCGGGCGATCACCCGGGAACGCCATTGGCACCCGGAAATGGCCGCATTCTTCGCTGCGCTCGCGCACGCCGCACCCGACGCCGTGTTGGTGGGCGATTCGACGCGCCCCACCTACTACGCCGCCTGGCAGTACGAATGCGAATCGCCGCGCAGTTACTTCCACTCCGCATCGGGGTTCGGCACCCTCGGCTACGCGCTGCCGGCGGCGCTCGGCGCCAAACTCGCCAGCCCGCGCCCGGTGCTGGCGCTGATCGGCGACGGCGGCCTGCAATTCACCCTGCCGGAGCTGCTCACCGGCGCCGAGGCGCACCTGCCGGTGGCGGTGATCGTGTGGTGCAACGACGGCTACCAGGAGATCGCCAACAGCATGACGGCCAGCGGCATACCCGTCGACAGCACCCGGGTGGCCACGCCCGACCTGCAGCAGACGGCCGCGTCGCAGCACTGCCACTATGAGCGCGCAGCAACGCTCGGCGAGCTGCAGTCGGCTCTGCGCAGCGCGCTCGGACGCGACGCGCCGACGCTGATCGAGGTGCGCCAGAGCGACTTCCTCGCCTCGCCCAGCGGCGGCTGGTACCAGTGACTCTGCCCTTCAGCAGCCTCACCGGCCGGCTGGCAACGCCGCAGTCGGACGTCTGGCGGGTGCACGACGAAGCCGTGTCGCGCCAGGCGCGCGGCGAGGACGTGATCCTGCTGTCGGTGGGGGACCCGGATTTTCCCACGCCGCCTTACATCACAGACCACGCCATGGCACGCATACGCGAGGGCAGGACCCACTACTCGCCGGTGGCCGGCGAGCCCGTGCTGCGGGCGGCACTCGCCGAGGTGGAGACCCGGGCCACCGGGCGCCGCTTCGACCCGGCGCAGTTCGTGGTCTTTCCCGGTGCCACGGCGACCTTGTACGCCGTGTTCGCCTGCCTGCTCGATCCCCGTGACGAGGTGGTGATCGCCGAGCCCATGTACGCCGCCTACCGGCCCCTGCTGGATGCCATCGGCGCCCGGATTCGCAGCGTGCCGCTGGTGGCGCCGGACTTCGCGCTGGACCCGGAAATCCTGTTCGCGGCCATCACCCCGAAGACCCGCGCCCTGCTGGTGAACACGCCCGGAAACCCCTGCGGCAACATCATCCCGGGCGCCAGCCTGCGGCTGCTCGCCGACGTCTGCCGCGCCCGTGACATCTGGCTGGTCTGCGACGAGGTGTACTCGCTGATCACCTTCGATGCGCCCCACGTGTCGCTGCTCAGGAGCACCGAAGCGCTGGACAACGTGGTGGTCGTGGACGGCCTGTCCAAGTCTCACGCCATGAGTGGCTGGCGGGTCGGCTGGGCGGTAGCGCCGGCGGATCTGGCCGCGGCGCTGACGCGACTGGCCAGCGCCGCGTTCTTCGGCTGCAGCCAGTTCGTGCAGGACGCAGCCGCCTATGCGCTCATGCACGATGCGCCCGACGTCGCCGCCATGCGGCGCGAATACCGCACGCGCCGCGACTTTGTGATCCAGCGCCTCGACCGCATGCCCGAGCTCGGGTACTGCAGGCCGCAGGGCGGCATGTTCATCATGCTCGATGCTCATCGCGTCGCCGACGACGGCGATGCGTTCGCCGCCCGCCTGCTGGCGCAGGCGGGGGTTTCCACCCTGCCCGGGCGCGCCTTCGGCGACAGCGCCTCGAGCTACGTTCGCCTGAGCCTGACCCAGCCGCTGCCGGTGCTGGCGCGGGCTTGCGACCGCATCGAAGCCATGCTGCGTCGCTGACGCGCAGCGGTCGCGCCGTACCACCGCGGTGCGCTACCCTTTTCCCTCGCCCCGATCAGGATCCGCTCATGCACCGCAAAGGCGTCTCCGCTGCACTCGCCACCGCACTCGCCGGGCTGCTGTGCGCGCATCCGGCCGCCGCGGCCGGGAACGCACCAGGGAACGTGCCGGAGACGACGTCGACCGGCGCGCGGTTCACCGACCTGGACGTCTTCAACCTGGAATGGGCCAACGATCCGCAGGTGGCGCCGGACGGCAAGCGCATCGCCTACGTCCGCCAGGGCTTCGACGTCATGAACGACCGCCGGGTCGGCCGGATCTGGCTGATCGACCCCGACGGCGGCAATCACAAGCCGCTGACGGACCGCCAGGGTACGTCGCCGCGCTGGTCGCCGGACGGCAAGCGCATCGCGTTTCTGTCGGGCACGGACGAGGGTACGGAAATCTACATGCACTGGCTGGCGGACAACCGCACCGCGCGCATCAGCCAGCTCCCGGAAAGCCCCGGCCGGCTCACCTGGTCGCCGGACGGCAGGTGGCTGGCCATGACCCTGTTCACGCCGGCGCAGGCCGCGCCCATGGTCAAGATGCCCAAAGCACCGGAAGGCGCCAGATGGGCGCCCGCCGCCAAGGTCATCGAATCGCTGCACTACCGGGCGGACGGCCGCGGCTATCTGCGCGAGGGGTTCACCCACGTCTACGTGATGCCCGCCGAAGGCGGCACGCCGCGCCAGGTGACCAGCGGCAACTTCAATCACGACCGCGGCATTGCCTGGTCACGCGACGGCTCGGCACTGTACCTGAGCGCCAACCGGCGTGACGACTGGGAGCTCAAGGGCAACGACACGGAGCTATACCGGCTCGATCTCGACAGCGGCGAGCTGACCCAGCTGACCAACCGCTACGGGCCCGACAACGCCCCCCTTCTGTCCCCCGACGGCCGCTTCCTGGCCTACACGGGCTACGACGACCGGGGCCTGGGCTACCACGTCACGCAGCTGTCGGTTCTCGATCTCGAGCGCGGCGGGAGCCGGGTCCTGACGGCCGACCTGGACCGCAGCGTCGACGATGTCGTGTGGGACGATGCGTCCCGGGGCCTGTACTTCAGCTACACGGACCAGGGCGAAGGCAGGATCGCCTACGCGCCGCTGCACGGCCAACGCCGTGCCGTGGTCGACGGTCTGGGCGGCACCTCCATGTCGCGGCCCTACAGCGGCGGCGCCCTGCACGCCGCCGCCGGTACGCTCGCCTATACCTTTTCGACGCCAAGCCGGCCCGCGGAGCTTGCTGTGGCCGGGCGCGCTGGTCCGCGCCTGCTGACGGACCTGAACGGTGATGCGCTGGATCACAAGACCCTGGCAGCCGTCGAAAGCGTGCATTTCCCGTCGAGTCTCGACGGCCGCCAGATCCAAGCCTGGGTTGCCAGACCGCCAGGCTACGAGCCCGGGCGACGCTACCCGCTGATACTCGAGATCCATGGCGGGCCGTATGCGGCCTACGGCCCGCACTTCGCGCCCGAAGTGCAGCTCTACGCAGCCGCCGGCTACCTGGTGCTCTACGTCAATCCGCGTGGCAGCACCAGCTACGGCGACGAGTTCGCCAACCTCATTCAGCACGCCTACCCGGGCGGAGACTTCGATGACCTGATGAGCGCCGTGGACTACGCCATCGACGCCGGCTGGGCGGACCCCGAACGCCTGTACGTCACGGGCGGCAGCGGCGGCGGCATCCTTTCGGCCTGGATCGTGACCCACAGCGACCGGTTCCGAGCCGCGGTGGCGCAGAAACCGGTGATCAACTGGTACTCACTGGCCTACACCACGGACATCTACACCATCATGTTCCCGTACTGGTTCGCGAACCCACCGTGGCAGGACCCGATGCCGTACCTGAACCGTTCACCGCTGCAGTTCGTCGACCGCGCCACCACGCCGACCATGCTGATCACCGGCGAAAACGACTTCCGTACCCCCATCTCCGAGGCCGAGCAGTTCTATCAGGCGCTCAAGCTGAACGGCGTGGATACCGCCCTGGTGCGTATCCCCGAGGCATCGCACGGCATTGCATCGCGGCCCAGCCACATGATCAGCAAGATCCTGCACGTGCTGGCGTGGTTTGCGCGTTACGACCATAAAGCGGAATAATCGCCGCAGTAGCAAGTGCAGCAACACGACGGGAACAAGAAAACCAAGCGCCCGCCCACGCATTGTGCGGGACGCAGCGAGGAAACGGACGTCGCTCCTGCAGTAGATCACTGATTGAGCATTAGGAGTCGAGTCATGAAACATCTGTTGCAGGCCTGCCTGATGGCCGGCTGCCTGGCACTCGCCGCCTGCGGCGGCGGTGGTGGCAGCGGTGGCGGCGGCATCACCCAGACCCCCGTGCAGAGCGCCCCGGATGCCCCCGGCGTGCTCAAGATCGCCTTTGGCGACGGCCCCCTGGACGGCGTCGATCAGGTGCTGATGGAGATCAGCGAAATCCGGTTGCTCAGCGACGACGGGCAGCAGGTGCTGGTAGTCGACGAACCGACCACCATTGACCTGCTGCAGCTGCGCAACGTCTCGGAGCTGGTGGTGGACGCCGAGGTGCCTGCCGGCAGCTACAGCAAGATCCGCCTTCTGGTCTCGAGCCTGACCCTGGTGCGGCTCAACGACCCGGACACACCCGCCGACGACGAGTTCATCGACGTCGACCTGGTGGCCAACGGCAAGGTGGACCTGAACCCGCAGGGCGATTTCGTCATCAGTCCGGGCGAGGATGTGGTGGTCGAGGTGGACGTAGACCTCGACCGGGCAATCCACATCGTGCAGACGGGCAACGGCAAGATCCGATTCCGCCCGGTGGTGTTCGTCAAGGTGCTCGACGGCACAGACGGCCGTTACGTGCGCCTGTTCGGCCAGCTGGCGCCCGCCACCACGGACGGTACGGACTTCGATCTGTGCAATGTCGAGCGGCTCTCCAGCGGCGACTCGGTAGCTGGCGGCGACTGCCTGCCGCTGGACCTGAACGAGAACGCGCTGGTGGTGGACGAGAATGGCGAACCCATCGACCCTGCTCTGCTCGCCTTTGACGACTACGTGACCGTGCTGGCGCGGCCCCGCTACGTGCTCGAAGGCCTCGTGTTCGACACCATTCTCGTGGCAAAGGGCATGCAGGACACCTTCGAGCAGCTGTTCGGTACCGTGTCGCGCAGCGCCGACGAAAACGGCGCGTTCGGCTTCGTGCCCGACGGCGGCGCGGAAGTCGAGGCGCAGCTGGTGGACGGCGCGATCATCCTGGACAACGCGCAGAATCTGCTTGGGCCCGATGCGATCCTCGACAGCCTGCGCGCCGAGCTGCTGGGGCTGAACGTCGACGACGGCATGGGCGGCTCCGTGTTCCGCACGCTGCTGGTGCATCTGGACGATGCTGCAGTCAGTGAGGATTCGCTCGCGGGCCGCCTGGTGGCCATCTTCTTCGACGAGCGACGGCTGGAGCTGGAAGACACCGACCTCAATCCGCTGTGCGTGCTCTACGACACGGACACGAGCTTCTTCAAGGTTGCGCCATCGGATGATGACCAGGCGTATGGCGGTACGCCCATCCAGCTGGGCGACCTGGCGCAAGGCAGTGAAATCCAGGTGCAGGCCTACGGCACCCTCAATGGTGACGGCTGTCTGGAAGCCACCCAGGTAGTGTTCGAGGTCGCAGAGCCCGCGCCGGCCACCTGACCGTCGCGCCGAGGGTAATGGCCCGCAGCCTGCGGGCCAGCGCCCGACGCCCCGCTCGCAGCCGGGTCTGCCCTGGCGTCCAAGCGCTGCTCAGAGGGTCTGAATCTCTTCGCCGATGCGTTTGAGCTGGGAATCGCAACGGTACAGGCGCCGCCTCTCGCGTTCGATGATCGCCGTGAACAGGCGTTTCTTGAACGCGAGCGCATCCTCGATGGCGCCACCCGATGACGTCACCAGCAGATCCACCAGCCGCTCGGCGCCGTTCAGCCGCCCCCACAGATAGTCGTGCTCGCGATAGGCACGGTTGAAGAAGCCGACGAAGCCCATGAAATCGCGGCAACGCAGCCCGCCGAACACCGCATTCAGCGTGCCCGCATCCGCCGGGCTGACCCGCTCCACGCGGATGGGCGTGAGCGGATCCGGGCTGCCGACCCCCGTGTCAGGGCTCAACAGCAGCACGTCGTAGATCGGAAAGCCGAGATAGTCGGCAATCAACGCCTGACGCACGCCGTCGTCCACGAGACGCTGGCACAGCTCGTGAAACGCGGCATCGAACTCGCGGTCGAGCGCTTTCAGCCCGAGCGCGCGGGCGAGCGCGTGCAGCAGCTGCCGGGCCTCTTCGGGAAACAGCGGGACCCGTTCCGCGGCCTCCGCGAGCGCCACCACCAGCGCGTCGTCCAGGGGCTCGTAACGGCGCAGCGCGTAGCAGCGTTCCATGAAGTGATAGGCCAGGCTCTTGAACTCATCGAGCGCCTCGGTGGTCGCCTCGCTCACGGCGGCATCGGACTCGTGCTCATTGACCCGGCGGATCACGAACTGCAGGCGGCGAATGCGGAAGGAGACGTCGAACTGATCGAGAAAGTCTTCCTGCCGGTTCTCGCGCGTATCGTCGGTGCCGGCCAGCGCCTGCCACCAGTGCGCCAGCGACAGTTCCATCGCCCGCACCACTCTGGGATCGCCGGCCCGGTCGGCCAGCTCCGTCCACTGCTCCACCAGCGCTTCCACCAGCCGCCACACGCGCCGCTGCACATAGGCATGGTAGGCGATGCCCATCTCTTCCTCGGCACGCTGCACCAGCTGGTTGCGCAGGTAGGTCATGAGGTCCGGTGTAGGACGCTGCAGCGCGTTCGCCGCCTGCACCTCAGCCACCATGCGCGAGATGTCCGACCGATTGGCTTGAATGACGCGCTGGTTCACCTGAACGCGTGCATCCTGCGCGACGATGGCGTTGAGATCGTCGAGGATCGGCTGGTTGCGGGGTATCGACGACAGCGCCGCGCGCACGGTGCTCAGATAGCCGAGATTGCGGTCGGGACGTTCGAGGCCCTCCACGTTCGGCGTCGGCTCGATGTAGACCAGGCACCGGTCGACCTGCCGGTCCGCCGCCCGATGGCTGAGCGCATCGAGCGCCGCGCCGAACGGCTTGTTGTTGACGATACCGCCATCCACGAACAGGCGTTGCGATGGGTCGAAGTGGCGGAACGCCGGCGTGCCGTCGCGGGCAAACAGACTGCCGCGCAGGAAGTTCTGCTCGCGCGGCCACGGCAGTTTGCGCTCCGCCAGCACCCGCATCATCTCAGCGTGCTGGAATGGCGGGAACGCACCCGCATAGGACGAGCTCGCGCGCGCGGCCCATACCAGCCCGGGTGCGTTCTCCTCGAGAAAGTCGCTCACCCCCTGCCCGGCAGCGCTCGCCACGTGGGACAGGCGACAGTACGCGGCGTGCTCATTCTCGCGCGCAACGAGCTGTTCGTGCAGCTGGATTGCGCGCGGGTAACCCACCAGGTCGGTGATGCTGGCATAGACGTCGAGGCGCTGGCCCGGCGGCAGCAGCGTGCTGCCGGCGCGCCGGGTCTTGGCCATACTCTCCAGCGCATCGAGAAAATGATGGGAAACCCGCTCACCGGAAAATGGCGGCTGAAACCACGACGAACGCACCAGGCGCGCCAGCTTCTCCCGGGTTTCCTGATTGCGGCCGATGTCGCGCGGCAGCCAGAACGACAGCGCGCGCAGAAATGGATACAGATACCACTTGCTCCAGGGGCTCTGCGGCTCGCCCAGATGCTCGATGTCGGCGTCCGTGAGCCAAAGCGGCGTCTGCGCGTCGAGCTGCGAATCGTCCACCAGCGCCTGCGCGAGCATCACGCCGTTGATCGCGCCGGCCGATGCGCCGGCGATCACATCGACACAGACGCGAAAATTGTCACGTTCGTTGAGCAGCTTCAGCAGGTCGAAGTAGACGGCTTCCGTATCCGACTCGCGCCGGTCCGGACCATCGCGGTAGTCGAGGGTGGCCGCGCGCTCAGCGCCGACCTCGTGCAGCACCTTGGAGGCCCTGACGAGCTTGACCAGCTCCTTGCTGACCCCGTGCATGTACACCGCCAGCGAAGCGCCGCCGTAGATCACCACCGCAAGCCGCAGTTCTTTCTTCGCCATGGGATCCGATTATAGTGGCGCAATCACCGCTACGGAGGTGCGCTCATGCGCGTCCTGCAACTGTTTCTGTCGAGCCTGATACTGATTCCCGCCGCTGCGCTCGCGGGCGCCGATGACGGCGGCCTGCACGTGACCGGCAGCGGCGAGATCCGCGCGGTGCCCGACATGGGTTACGTGAACATCGACGTGCGCCGCGAGGGCGCCGACGCCGCAGCCCTGAAAACCGAGCTCGACCAGGTCACCGCCGCAATCCTGGCGCTCACGCGGTCACTGAAGATCGACAAGCGCGACGTCACCGCCGCCGCCGTGAGCATCTATCCCCGCTACCGGCGTCAAGACGACGAGAACGTGGTGGACGGCGTCATCGCCAGCCGCAGCGTACAGGTGACCGTGCGTGACCTCGACAGGATCGCCGAGGTGATCAACGGCGCGCTCGCCGCCGGCGCCAACGGTATCGGCAACGTGCAGCTCGACCTGTCGAAGCGCACCGATCTGGAACGCGAAGCCCTGAATCTCGCCATCGACGACGCCAGGCGCGAAGCGGCGCAGATCGCGGAGCGCTTCGGCGTCGAGCTGGGCCGCCTGCAGAGCGCCTCGTCGAGCGCGCAGCAGCCGGTACCGGTCTACAAGGAAGCCATGATGATGCGCGCGGCGGCGGCGGACGACAGCTTCAGCCCGGGGGAGATGACGGTACGGCGCGAGGTGCAGGCAACGTTTGCCATTGCGGAGTGAGTGGCGGGTTTCGGATCATCGCGAGGGCGGCCTGAGGGGGCGGGGAGGCCATCCGGCTGGCCCCGCTCCGGCGCTCCGCGCTACCCTCGATCCCCGATCTGCCCGCGCTGCGCGCGGTCAGATCGGCTCACTCGGCGTCGCTCAGAGGGCCACTCGGATGGCCTCCCCGCCCCGTCAGGCCGCTCCACCAAGGTCCAAGGCCGTGCCGCTCATCGGGCGATGGGGAACGTCGGCTGCAGCTCGCTAGAACTTCAACGCCACCGAGGCCCGCACGGTCCGCGGTTCCAGCGGGTGGAAGTGAATGTCCTCGACGCCCTGCGCCGGCTCGCCGTCCAGGCGCGAGGCGTAGAAGTAGCTGATGTCGTGGTCGTTCGAGTCGAGCAGGTTGAACACGTCCAGACGGGTTTCCACACGACCGCGGCGATAAGCCACGCCGGCGTTCACCAGCATCGAGTCGTCCGCAGTCACCGAACCGTCTTCGATGAGGGGCGCCTCACCCAGATAACGCAGGCGGGCGCTGGCACTGAAGCCATTGTCCCAGACGGCGTTGAGACCCAGGGTGAAGGTCGATTGCACGGCCCCGGGGATCTCGCGCCCGCCGCCCTGATCCCGCTTGAACTGCGCGTGGGTGTAGGTATAGGCGGCGTTCAGAGCAAGCCAGTCTGTCGCCTGCCAGAAGGTCGAGAACTCCACGCCCCGGCGCTCGCTGGCGTCGTTCGGCTCCGTCGAGCCGCCGTCGCCGACGAATACCAGCTCCGAATCGAGGTCCAGCCAGAAACCCACCAGCGTCGCGTTGAAGCGCCGGCCCCGTTCCATGCGCAAGCCCAACTCGGCACCTTCGGATTTCACCAGCGCGTCGACCCGCTCCGCAGGATCTCCAGAGACGGGATCCACGCGGATCGTGGAACCCCGTACGTCGTTGGAGTGAAACCCCCGGCCCCAGTTGAGATAGGCTTCGAGACCGTCGCCAAAGCGATAGGCCGCGCCCAGCTTCGGCGTCACGAGGCTGTCGTTGCCCGAGCCGCTGTTGACGTCGCGAAACGCGTCCACGTCCCAGTCGTACAGGTCTGCCCGCAGCCCCACGAAGCCGCGCAGCCTCTGTGTGACGGCCAGCTCCGCTTCGCTGTACGCGCTTGCCGAGAACTCGCCGACGCTGTCATCGCGGATGAGGTTCAGCCGCTGGCGTGCCGCCGTGGCATACAGCCCCACCCGATCGATATCGTCAAAACGGAGGTCGCCGCCCCAGCGCAGCGTCAGCTGGCTGGCGCCAAGCGGTCGATCGAGGGCGCCCGCCACCGACGCGCCGTAGATCGTCCGCGCGTCGCGCTGTTCGAACTCGTCACCCGCCAGCGGATCTTCGAGCAGGTAGGTGAAATCCGAGAACAGGGTGAAGTCATAATCGATGACATATGCGGTCGCGCGCCAGGCGGCAAACTCCAGCGCCGCCGTGAGCGCATAGCGGTGGGTGTCGCCGCCGAGATCGGGATCCACGAAGCCGAGTTCGCTGATGAGGCCGCTGCGTACGGCGCGCAGGGGGATCTGGTCGGTGGCGTCCCACTGGCCGTCGTAGCCCTGCAGGCTGATCCGCGCACGGCCGCCGGCCAGATCGAACGCCAGCGACAGGTAGCCCTTGAGCTGCTCGAGGTTTTCATCGAGTCGCCAGGGGCCGTCGTATCGCGTCACGTCGAGCGCACTGGTGAGCTCCACTTCACCGAGTTGCGCACTGCCTGCCGCCAGACCTCTGCGGTAGGCGTTCTCGCCATAGGTCAGGGCAACGAGGTTTTCCGGCAGGCGTTCGTAGAAGCTGAACTCGACACTGCCTGCCGAGGAGAAGTCGCCCGTCTCCGCACTGTACGGGCCCTTGCGATAGTGGGTGGTGGCCACCAGCTCGGGAATGAGGAAGTTCAGGTCCAGATAGCCCTGACCATGCCCGTGCGTACGCATGTTGAGCGGCACGCCATCGGCCGAAGCGGAGAAGTCGGTACCGTGATCGAGGTTGAAACCACGCAGGAAGTACTGATTGGCTTTGCCGGTCCCCGAATGCTGAGTCGCCACCATGCCGGGCACGACCTCCACCAGCTCGCCGACCCGCAACAGCGGCGGCAGACGGATGTCGGCATAACCCACGAGCCCCTCCGACGCGGCCTGGGTCACACCGATCGACTGCTCGCTGCGGCCGTAGACGACCAGCTCCTCGAGGATCGGCGCATGATCCTCATGCGCAGACACAGAGGGCGCCACACCCAGCAGCATTACCAGCGCCAGCAGAATCCTCACAGCAACACCCGCCCCAAGCTCCGACGCGAAACTATCGCATGGTGCTGCCGGTCGGCTCAATCCTGACTCGCCGCCCGATCACCGAAATGAGCGAGCCGCTCGGCACGAGCGGCCTGGCAGGGGTGGGAAGGCCATCCGAGTGGCCCTCTGAGCGACGCCGAGTGAGCCGATCTGACCGCGCGCAGAGCGGGCAGATCGGGGATCGAGGGTAGCGCGGAGCGCCGGAGCGGGGCCAGCCGGATAGCCTTCCCACCCCCGCCAGGCCGCACTCTCCAGCGATTCGCAACCTCGGCGATTCGGACGGCGGCCCGTAGGCTCAGTCCGGCAGCCCCAGCACCCGCTTGGCAATGATGTTGCGCTGAATCTCGTTGCTGCCGCTGTAGATCGAGGCCGCGCGGTAGTACAGCCAGCGTCGGGTGGTCTCCAGCTCCGCGTCGCTGAAGCTGTCGCCGTCGACGCCGAAACCCCGGAACCCGCGCATGCGCGTCACCAGGTCGTAGTAGTGCTGCTGCAGCTCGCTGCCGTAGACCTTGAAGATGGAGGTGACCGGGCCGGGCGTGCCGCCATCGGATTCCTGCACCGCACGGCGCTGGGTCAGGCGAAAGGCCAGGTTGTTCATTTCGTAGCTGAGCACGTCGCCACGCAGCTGGGCGTCGGCGATGCGGCCGGACTGGCTGCCGGCGAGGCGGCGGGCTTCTTCCACCACGCCGGATTCGGTGGTCGCGCTGCCGGCCACCAGAGATTCCATGCCCGAGCGTTCGTGCTGCAGCAGGCGCTTGCCCACCGTCCAGCCCTTGTTGAGCTCGCCTACCAGATCCTCTCTCTTGGCGATGGCGTTGTCGAAGAACGTCTCGTTGAACGGCGACTCGCCGCTGATCAGGCGGATCGGCTTGACGGTGACGCCCGGCTGATCCATCGGCAGCAGCATGAAGCTGATGCCGTCATGCTTCGGCGCGTCCGGATCCGTGCGCACCAGGATGAACATCCAGTCCGCGTTGTGGGCACCGGAGGTCCAGATCTTCTGGCCATTGATGACGTAGTGGTCGCCGCGATCCTCGGCGCGCGTACGCAGGCTCGCCAGATCCGAACCGGAACCGGGCTCGCTGTAGCCCTGGCACCACTCCACCTCGGCGCGGGCAATTCTCGGCAGGTGCCGCTGCTTCTGCTCCTCGGTGCCGAACTCGAGCAGCGTGGGGCCGATCATGGACGTGCCGAAGCTGGACAGCGCCGGCCGCGCGTTGATGCGGCGCATCTCCTCGAGCAGGATCACGTACTCGTCCTTACTCAGGCCGCCACCGCCGTAGGCCTTGGGCCAGTTGGGGACGGTCCAGCCTTTCTCGATCATGCGCTCGAGCCAGATCAGGGTATCCCGATCATCGATTCTGATCTTGGTGCTGCCGTTGGATACCGGTCCCGGCCCCCGGGCGCCCGGCGGGCAGTTCTTTTCAAGCCAGGCCCGGGTCTCGCCCCGGAACGTGTCGAGCGCGCTGCTCATGCTCCCCTCCCTCTGCGCGACTTCGCGCGCAAGCCCTGCTACTCCTCGGCTTTCACGCCGGCCTGATAGTTAGTGTACAGGTAGACGGGAATGTCGAGATCCCCCAGCTGGTTCCCGATCAGCTCGCGCACCTCCGTCCAGTCCAGACCGCCGACGCCCGTCGCCAGGCGCGGCAGTGCGAGACTCTTCCAGCCCTCGTCCCGGCAGAGCTGCTTGAGATGGCGCAGCGCCACATTGACGTTGTGAGTGCTGGCCTTGCCGGGCTTTGCGTTTTTGCTCGGCGCTTCTTCCTGCGTCAGCAGGTTGACGATGCGCCTGCCGTCCGCGCTGGCCCAGGTCCAGATGTCGCCTGGTTTCGGATGGGAGATCTGACAGTAGTGACGGAAATCCTTGGCCATGGCCGGATAGCGCTCGCGCAGCGACAGCGCCAGCCCCTGATTGAAGTGATCCCCGGGCGCTATGCCGTGGGCAATGGCGTCCGCCTCGCTCAAGAGAATGTCACCGCTGACTTCCTTCAACACCTAACGGCTCCTTTGTTGTCGTTGTGCGCAGCCATGGTGCGCCGCCGCCCGGCAGCGTCCCATACGTAAATCCCGATGCGCGAGACTGTGACCCAGCGCACGCCCGCATCCTCGCAGCCGGCCACAATGAACTGCATGAGAAAGGACGACGCCGAAAAGCGCACATTCTTCCGCTCGGGCGAGCGCACGTTCTGCCTGAACGGAGAGTGGTTCTTCCAGACCCGCGAGTCGGACCACGGGCCGTTCCGCACGCGCCGGGATGCCGAGCGCGAGCTCTCGCGTTACGTCGACGAGCAGCAGTTCTTCGAACGCACGAGCCGGGGCAGACCACAACCCCTGCCGAAGTGGACAGAGCTGACGCTCGAGGATCTGGACAAGCCGGCCAGTCGCTGAGCCTGCGCGGGCGATCGTCCGGCAGGCCCAGAGCTCGAGCTCGGCGATCAGGTGGGGTACAGATAGCTCGACTGCAGGCCGAGCGGAATGCCGGCCATCCAGAAGAGCAGCAGAAAAACCGTCCACACCAGCAGGAACCCCACCGCGTATGGGAGCATCATCGCCAGCACCGTGCCGATGCCCGTGCCGGTGACGTAGCGCTGACAGAACACCACCACCAGCGGAAAGTAAGGCATCAGCGGGGTGATGATGTTGGTCGACGAGTCGCCGACCCGGTAAGCGGCCTGGGTGAGGTCCGGAGAGATACCCAACTGCATGAGCATGGGCACCAGGATCGGCGCCAGCAGCGCCCACTTCGCGGACGCGGAGCCCACGAACAGATTCACCGCCGCAGTGATCAGCACCACGAATACGATCGTCAGGCCAGCGGGCAGCGCGGCCGCCTCGAGCCAGGCAGCGCCCTGCAGCGCGAACAGCGCGCCCAGATTGGAGCGGCCGAACTCGGCGATGAACAGCGCTGCGAAGAACGCCATCACCACGTAGTAACCCATCCCGGACATGGCCTGGGTCATGCCGGCGACGATGTCGCGGTGCGTCCTCACCGTTCCGGACACGTAGCCGTACACGACGCCCGGCAGCAGGAACAACAGGAAGATCAGCGGCACGATGCTGCGCATGAGCGGCGCCGCGGACGTGGCCAGCTCGCCGCCCGGTCCCCGCCAGGCCGAGGTTTCGGGCAGCGCCGTGAGCGTCAGCGCGGCGATGCCCGCCACCATGGCGATGAGCGCGGCGCTCAGGCCGCGCCGCTCTTCGGGCGCGAGCGGTTCGAGTCGTGGCGCATCTCCCAGGTCGCCGTCCACCGCAACGCCGGATAGCCGCGGCTCGACGATGCGATCGGTGAGGTACCAGCCGAGCAGCACGATGAGCAGCGTGGAGGCCGAGGTGAAAAACCAGTTGTTCAGGGGGTTCAGCACGATGTCCGTGTCGATCAGTTGAGCACCCGCCTGACTGATGCCCTGCAGCATGGGATCCAGCGCCGAAGGGATCGGATTGGCACTGAACCCGCCCGAAACCCCGGCGAACGCCACGCCTATTCCCACCAGGGGGTGACGTCCCGCAGCCTGAAAGATCACCGCGCCAAGCGGTATCACCAGCACGTAGCCGGCATCCACGGCACTGTGGCTGATGATGGCGATGAGCAGAAGCATGGGGGTGAGCAGCTTGCGCGAGGTCACCGACAACAGCGCGCGCAGGCCCGCGCGAATGAAGCCCGAATGATCGGCCACACCGATACCGAGCATGGCGATGAGCACGACGCCAAGCGGGTGAAAGCTGACGAAGGTGCCGACCATGCCGGAAAGAAAGGCCGTGAGCGACGCGCCGGTCAGCAGGTTGTGCACCTGGACCGGCTGTCCCGAACGGGGATCGATGTGACCGTAGCTGAACTGCGCCATCACCGCCGACAGCACCCAGACCGCAAGCAGCAGAAGGAAAAACAGCAGCGCCGGATCCGGCAGCCTGTTGCCCAGACGCTCCACGGCGTCGAGCAGCGGTGCCAGGCGGCCGTTGCTGGGCGCGGTCTGAACCTGCCGGGTCATTTGTGCCTCCTGGCCGAGCGTTCGCTGAGGGTCAGGCAGACGGTCGCGGCAGCACGCGCAGAAACACGAGCCCGCCCAGGGCGCCCGCCATGACCTGCCAGCCAAGGCCGCCGGCCGTGCGCGCCGCCGCGACCGGCGTGGTGCCGAAGGTGGCGTGCAGTATCAGATGAATCGCGAGCAGGGCAACACCGCCCGCGAGCGGGTAGCCGATTGCACGCAGCTTCGGCACATAGCGGGAGATCAGCGCGGCCACCGGAAAGGCGATGAGAAACGCCACGGCGATGATCGGCAGAAACAGCTCCGCCATGCCCACCAGATCCTGCAGGGTCGTGCGCAGCCGATCGCCCGGCGTCACGTCGATGCCCATCTCCGCCAGCCGCGCCATGACCGCCTGGGTCGCCGCGACAGCGGCCAGTACGTAGGCCGTCAGCACGCCGGCGGTGAAGGCTAGCAACGCTCTCGACATCCTCTGTTACTCTGTGGCGGCAGATGCCCTAGCATACCGGGTCGGGCAGAACGATCGCCAACCCGGCGCGCGGTCCGCGGCCAACCGGAACACCGAGGCTCCAGAGCATGCGCAACCTCCTCGCGACAGCATTGCTGATCTCCATTGCAGCGACGGTGCAGGCCGTCGACTACCGTCTGGTGACCGTCGCCGACGGTCTCGACCATCCGTGGTGCCTCGCGTTCCTGCCGGACGGCGACCTGCTGATCACCGAGCGCACCGGAACGCTGCGACGGATCGGGGCTGACGGCAAGGTGGGCGACGCCATCGCGGGCGTACCCGACAGCTACTTTGCCGGCCAGGGCGGGCTGCTGGACGTAGCGCTCGACCCCGAATTCGCCCGCAACGGCCTGATCTATCTCTCCTACGCCTGGGGCAACGCCAGTGCCAACGCGACACGGGTGTATCGTGCGCGCCTGGCTGGCTCGACCCTCACCGACGGGCAGGTGCTGTTCACAGCGCAACCGGCCAAAGACACCCCCCAGCATTACGGCGGACGGCTCGCATTCATGGCAGACGGCACCCTGCTGCTGACCACCGGCGACGGCTTCGACTACCGCGAGCTCGCGCAGCGCCGCGACACCACGCTGGGCAAGGTCATACGCATCAACCGCGACGGCAGCATCCCGGCGGACAATCCGTTCGCCGACGCGCCGGCGCCCGGCAACGCGGTCTACAGCTACGGGCACCGGAACCCTCAGGGCCTGACGGTGGACCCGGCGACGGGCACGGTCTACGAGCACGAGCACGGCCCGCGCGGCGGCGACGAGGTCAACGTGATCCGGCCCGGTGCGAACTACGGCTGGCCGGCCATCACCTGGGGCATGGACTATACCGGCGCCCATGTATCGCCCTATACCGAGTGGCCCGGCATGGAACAACCCAGTCACTTCTGGGTACCCTCCATCGCGCCATCCGGTCTGGCCCTGTACCGCGGCGACCTGTTCCCGGAATGGGAGGGCGATCTGTTCGTCGGCGCCCTGGTGGATCGGGAGGTTCGTCGACTCGATCTCGTCGACGGCGAGGTACCGGGGGAGGTGCAGGGAGAGGAGGCGCTGTTCAGCGAGCTCGGCGAGCGGATCCGTGACGTGCGCCTGGGACCGGACGGATTGCTCTATCTGGTGACCGACGGTCCCGGCGGGCGCATCGTCCGCGTCGAGCGCCCCTGAACCGCCGCCGGTCGCGCCGCGGTTTCAGCGCGCAGCGGGTTCCGGGCCGGGACCTGCTCCCGCACGTGGTCCCGGACTCGGTTCCGGACTCGGTCCCGGACTCGGTCCCGAGGCGATTTTGGACAGCACCTCTACCAGTCCGTCCAGCCGGATCGGCTTCGGAATGAAGTCGTTCATGCCGACGTCCAGGCAGCGCTCGCGGTCCTGCACCATGGCATTGGCGGTCATGGCGATGATGTAGGGTTGCGGCAGCTCCGCGTCGCGGATCAGACGCGTGGCTTCGAGGCCGTCGATTTCCGGCATCTGCACGTCCATGAACACCACGTCGTAGGTCGACTCGCTGAGCATGCGCACGGCTTCGCGGCCGTTCTCGGCCACCTCCGCCGCCACCCCGAGCTTGCTCAGCAGGCCTACCGCCACCTGCTGATTGACCGGGTTGTCCTCGGCCACCAGCACCTTCAGATCGAAGCGCTGCCGTTCACCCGTATCGACGGCGGGCGTTGCCGGCTCGGCCGCGGTGGTGGACCGCGCCGCGCCCTGAAACAGGTGCACCAGGCCATCGGCCAGCTGCCTGGGCCGCACCGGCTTGGTGAACGACATGTCGAACAGGCGCTCGGAGCCTTCCAGATCTCCCAGGGACGACAGCAGCAGGAGCGGTGGCGGCGCCACGAGCTCGGCGCGCAGCGTGCGCGCCAGCATCGCGCCATCCATGTCAGGCATGTGCATGTCCAGGATCAGCACGTCGTACTGCGCACCCGTGCGGTACCGCTCCAGCAGCGCGCGCGGTGTGGTGCAGATCTCGGCGCTCATACCCAGCCGCTGCAGCATGCCCTCGAGCACCTGGCGGTTGGTCGCGTTGTCGTCCACCGCCAGCACTCGGCGTCCGGACAGCGCCGCGTAGTCGGCATCGGTAACGGCTACCAGGGGCTTCAACGGCAGCGTGAAGTGAAACGTCGAGCCCTCGCCGGGGGCGCTCTCAGCCCAGATGCGGCCACCCATCAGCTGCACCAGCTCACGCGAGATGCTGAGGCCGAGGCCGGTGCCTCCGAATCGGCGCGTGGTCGATGCGTCCGCCTGGGTGAAGGCATCGAAAATGCTCGACAGCCGCTTTGCGGGGATGCCGATGCCCGTGTCGCTGACTGCGAATGCCAGCACCAGTCGATGGTCCGCCAGCTGCAGCCCCGGGCCGGCCGATGCGCGCACGCTGAGGCGGATCTCGCCGCGCTCGGTGAACTTCAGCGCGTTCGCGAGCAGGTTGATCACCACCTGGCGAACGCGCGCGCTGTCGCCGATGTAGCTCACGGGCAGATCCAGATCCCAGTCATAAACCAGCTCGATCCCTTTCTCGTCAGCGCCGGGCAACACCACTTCCAGCGCGTCGGCGAGCGTGGCTTCCAGGTTGAACGGGTGCGATTCCAGCTGCACCAGCCCGGAGTCGATCTTGGAGAAATCGAGGATGCCGTTGATGATCGACAACAGCGCCTCGCTGCTGGCGCGAATGGTTTCGACGAAGTTGCGCTGAGTCTCGCTGAGCGGCGTGTCCTGCAGCAGCGCGGTCATGCCGATGACGCCGTTCATGGGCGTGCGGATCTCGTGGGACATGTTGGCCAGAAACTGGGTGCGCGCCGCAGCTGCCGCTTCCGCCGCCTCACGAGCCTCGGTCAGCAGCCGTGTCTGCTCCACCTGACGGGAAATGTCCTGCACCGTGCCGTACACGATGCCGGACTGGGAGCCGCGCTGACCGAGTACGCGCACGTCGATGCGTCGACCGGTACCCGTGGTGGCCACGGTCTCCAGCTCGAAGTCCTGGATCGCCCCCTTGCCGAGGTCGGCGATGAGCTGCGCGAGGCGCCGACTGTCCTGCTTCGGATACAGTCCCAACACCCCGTCCATGGTGAGCGGGTTGTTCTTGTCGAGATCCAGTATCTCCCAGAGCGAATCGGTGCAGCGCAGGCTGAGCTTCTTGAGATCGAGCTCCCACCCGCCCATTCCCGCCACCTGCTGGGCGCGCTGCAGCAGACGCTCGCTGCGCCGCAGGCGCTGCTCGGTCCGGTCGCGCTGCTCGCGCGCGGATATGCTCGAGGCGATGGCAAAGTAGATGAAGACGCCGAAACCCACGATCTGCACCACGAACATGCCGGCAGCAAGCTCCGGCGCGGGCAGCAGCAGCGCCACCAGTACCGCATCGAGACAGCTGGCGACGAGAAACAGGGCCAGGTGCTCGCGGCGCCGCAACGTGGTGGCCGCAGCAGCCATGTGCACGAAGTTCTGCAGCGCCACCTCGAGACTCAGATTCTGCTGGATGTTGTGGCGCGTCTGCCAGACGACGCCGATGAGCAGCGCGCCGAGCCAGAGCCGTTCCAGAGTGCTGACGCGTATGCCGGGCCGGAAGGTCGCTGCTGAGACAGTGAAGAAGCCGCCCAGCAGAGCGGCGAGCAGCGCCCAGTCGATGCCGCTGCGCGTGCTGTACGTCTGCTCTACCAGGGTGATCAGGCAGAACGCAACGCCAGCCACCAGGCCGAATACCCGATACTGAAGCGCGGGCGATTCCTGAAATCGCTCCGCCCAGGCTGCCAGCGAACCCATAGCGCACTCACCTGCGGTGACTCAATTGAGTGTAGATAAGCGACAGGGAATGCGCCGGACGCGCAGCCGGGACGGCAGACGACCGGCGCGGGGTTCGCTCAGGCCAGCAGGCTGCGCAAGGCGACCATGCCCGCCAGGACACGGTCGACGTGCTCGGAGGTGTTGTAGACGTGCGGACACAGACGCAGCCCACCCGTGGGTGCCGCCGCGATTCCGTGCTCCGCGTATAACCGCCGGAACAGCTCGGCGCGATTCGCAGACGGTACCGATACCACGCACACGCCGGCGCTGAACCGCTCTGCCATGGGCGTCACCAGCGTGGCACCGGCTTCCACGAGCCCGTTCTTCAGGTGCTGGGCCAGCGCGCGGGTATAGCGTTCACCGCTGCGAACATCAGCGTCGGCCAGTGCGTCATGCAGCCCCGCGGCAACGCCGAGGCCCGTCAGCGCGGCATCGTCGCGCTGGCCGAGCGATTCGAACTTGCGCGCGCCAACCGGATCGGGATCGACGTCGTCGCCCCACCCGGGTGCCACCACCGCCGGCCAGATGCGCCCGATGGCATCGCTGCGCACGTACAGCAACCCGACCTCGCGGGGCCCCATGTACCACTTGTGTGCGCTGGCGGCGTAGGAGTCGCAGCCGAGCTCGGGCAGGTCCACGTGCAGCACACCCCAGCTCTGAGCACCGTCGACATGCACGTGGATGCCGCGGGCGTGGGCCAGGTCGCACAGCTCCCGCACCGGCAACGCCAGCCCGCTCACGTTGGAAACGTGCGAGACCGCGAGTACGCGGGTCTTCGGCGTGAAGGCACGCACGAATGGCTCGATCAGCTCGCCGGCATCGCGCGGCTGCGCAGGCAGCGTGACCGTGCGCACCACGATGCCGTAGCGGGCGGCGCGCACCGCCCAGGCCACGTTGTTGGTGGGGTGATTCTGATCCCACAGCACCACCTCGTCGCCAGGTTCCAGGGCGAGGCCGGCATTGACGATGTTGTTGGCTTCGCTGGTGTTGCGCACCAGCGCCACCTCGTCCGGGCTCACCGACAGCTGCGCCGCGATGCGCGCGCGGCAGTGCTCGAGGAGCGTCCCGAACGGCGCCCGATTCTGAAACGAGCAGTCGAGGTCGATGGCTGCATCGGCAGCGGCGAGCGCCTGCGCCGCCGGCCGCGACGTGGGACACAGATTGGCCGCATTCATCGGCACGTGCCGCTCGCTGAATTCGAACAGGCCGCGCACGCTCACCGGATCGAGCCGTTGCGGCAGCGCCGCGCCGGGCAGACCGGCAACCCAGCTGCCCGGCTCGCCCGGCGAGGCCGCCGTCGCCCCGCTCGCCGCCAGGGCGACGGCAGGCAGTGCCACGCCGGCCGGAACGCCGGCGAGAAAACGCCGCCGGCTGAGGCTCGCGGCCTGTGCGCCCGGCGCCGGGCTCAATCGCGAGCGGCCGCCGCCTGCGGGCGAACCCTCAGCGCCCGCATCGGAGGCGTCCGCAGTCAAAGCAGCTCACCGAGGCGTTCGCCGATCTCCTCCGGCGTCACCGTCGGTGCGAACCGGGCCACGACGTTGCCGCCGCCGTCCACCAGGAACTTGGTGAAGTTCCATGGGATGTCGGCCTTGCCCTCCTCGTCCGGGCGGGCGGCCTTCAGCATCTTGTACAGCGGGCAGGCGCCGCTGCCGTTCACTTCGATCTTCGAGAACATGGGGAAGCTCACGGCGTACTTGCTGGTAGCGAACTCGAGAATCTCCGCATCCGTGCCGGGCTCCTGGGCACCGAACTGATTACAGGGAAACGCGAGCACCGTGAAGCCGCGATCGCGATAGGTTTCGTATAGGGTACGCAGACCTGCGTACTGGGGCGTGAGCCCTCAGCGACTGGCTACGTTGACGATCAGGCAGACCTGTCCGTCATAGCGATCGAAGCGGACCATCTCGCCGGTGATGGATTTCATCTCCAGATCGTGGAATGCACTCATCATGGTTCTCCCGTGCTGTTCGCAAATGCGTTGGCTCAACCGAGCTTCGCTGGAAAGGCTTCCCAGGAACGCCAGTCTAGACCAACCATCCGGCCCGGGTCATCGGCGTCCACCACCACCGCGCCGCTCGCCGGCGCAACGTCAGGCAACGCGTACGTCGACGCAGCGCCATTGCCCACCCGGCCCAGTTTGCATATCGTTGGCCGCGGAGAGAAGGGAGGGTATGCCACTTTGCTCAGAGGAGACACGATGAAGGGAACGATCACCAGGCACGCGCTCGCGCTGGCCCTCACGCTGACCACGGCGTCGGCACTCGCTGACGAAGGCGCGGCAGAGTACCGCCACCACGTCTACGAAGCCCTGGGCGGGCACATGCAGTCCATGGCCGACATCCTGCGCCAGAAAGTCGCACACACGGATCATCTTGCCCCTCACGCCCGCGCCATCGCCGATCTCTCCGAGATCGCACCCACGCTGTTCCCCGCCGGTTCCGAAGGCGGCGACGCGCTTCCCGCAATCTGGGAAAACCCGGACGACTTCAATGCGAAAATGACCGCGTTCGGGGAAGCCGCGCAAGCGCTGAAGGCCGCCACGGCCAGCGGCGAAGGCGTCGGGCCGGCGTTTCAGAACCTGGCCAAGGCATGCAAGGCGTGCCACGAGGAGTACCGGGCCGAGTAAGCCCATCCGCCAGGGCGGGGCCACCCCGCCCGCTCACTGACCGTCAGGCCGCTTCGATTCCCAGGTACACGGCGGCGATCACCGCCGCCGCCGTCAGCAGCGCGCGCACGGGATGGTGCCGCGTCGCCGCCACCAGCACCGGTTTGCGCCCCGAGAACATGGACAGCGGGGTGAGATCGCCGCGGGCTGCATACACCAGGTGCGCACTGAGATGCACCGCCACCGCCACCAGAATCAGCACGAACCCCTGGTGGTGCAGCCAGCTCATCCAGTCCACCACGCTGCCCGATGCGTGCCGCACCAGCGGCCCTTCCGTGAAGATCTCATCGGAAGTGAACAGGCCCGAGGTGGCCTGCAGCGCCACCAGCAGCACCAGCACTACCGCCAGCGCCGCGCCGGGGGCCGTATGCGGATCCGGTGGCAGACGACCACGAAAGTAAGCCAAAACGCGCCTCGGCGAGGTGCGGTAGCGGCCGAAGCGGGCGTAGGCTCCGCCCCAGCAGGCCCACAGCAGACGGAACAGGATCAGCCCCAGCGCCACGTAGCCCAGACGCATGTGCCAATCCATCAGCGCGACGTCGTCGCCGAGACCCGTATACAGCGAGCCGCCGATGGTCAGCACCAGGCTCCAGTGCCAGATCCGCAGCGGCCAGTCCCAGACGAGACTGGTGACGGCGCCTTCTGATGCTACGGGCTCGCCGGACTCGGCAGACATCTCTCGTTCTCGTGGCCTCGATGGCGCAACGATATCAGGAGAAGTAGTTGAAGCCGATGGCATTCAGGTCACGCAGCACCAGCAGCGTCACCAGCGCCGCCGCCACCACCCCCGTGTGCCGCACGCGCCGCCAGAATGGCCAGCTGCGCTCGGTCCACACGGCGTAGAGCAGCAGCGTCGACAGTACCGTCAGCACGGCGCCGGCGAGACCCACCCACAACCCGGCAACGAACAGGGGGCTCGGGAAGGCGAAGAACACCGCGCTGAAATCTTCTGCCATTGGCGCCGTCGATACCGCAACGAGCGTATAGAACGCGAACCACACCAGCGCCGTGATCACGGCCGTCGCCGCCGCCCAGCGCTCGCTGACGCTCTGCACCAGCGGATGCCTGCGCCGCAGCCACGCGCCCACCGGCACGAACAGCAGCACGACGGCAGCGCCGATGAGCAGGGCCTGCAGGACCTGAGGATTTTCCAGGGGCCCGACGCGCTCCATCACCATGACCGGAATCGGCAGCAGCAGATCGCGCAGGTTGCCGGCCGCATCCCGGCGGAACACGAACACCTCGTCAGCGCTGTCACCGATGAAGGTATCCGCAGCCACCGGGGTGAGCCGCGTCTGATTGCCGAGCGCGCTCAGCAGCAGCTGGCCGCCGTCGGCCACGGAAATCGTGGCGACCGGCGTGTTGAACGCCCGCTCCACGGTCGTGTACGAACGCCGGGTGGACAGGTAGGCGCCCGCGTAGGGGGCGAGATCGATCTGCGGCGCTGGCGTCCGCTCGGTCACCCTGAGATCCGGTCCCTCTGGAAAGTAGCGCTCGACCAGGGCACGCACGAATTCCGAGATCAGCTCGCCGCCACCTGCACTGGTATTGGTGGAGATGAACACGCCCAGATCCAGCTCGGGGATGAGCTGCATGTCCGAGAGAAAGTAGACGGTGCCACCGCCATGCCCGATGGCGCGGTAGCCGTGCACCCGACTCTCGATGAACCCGTGGGCCATGCCGTTGACCAGCGGGTTCAGACTGAAGTGCTGCCGGTGCATGAGCGCAGCGGTTTCCGGAGCCAGTATCTGCACGCCATCCAGCGTTCCGCCCTGCAGGTGCACGAGCATCCAGCGGGCCATGTCGCTGGCAGTCGTAGAGAGCGCTCCCGCGGGACCCACGGCGCCGATGAACTCGAACGTGCCCGGTTTGAACTCGCCGTCGCGGTAGCTGTAGCCCTTGCTGACGTTGCCGGCCAGATCCGCCGCCATGGGCCCGTCACGCTGTGGTCCCCACGGCTCGCGGAAAGTGCTGTGGTTCATTCCCAGCGGACGCAGCAGACGTTGTTCGGCGTAGTCTTCCCAGGCCAGTCCCGACACCCTGGCGACGATGTAGCCGGCGAGCGCGGTGCCGTAGTTGGAATACGCCGGCTCGACCCCGGGCGGGCGAACCTGCGCCGGCTGGTGGGTGCGCAGGTAGTCGCGCAGGCTCTGCACCCGGTCGGGGTCGTTCTCGAACAGGTGGCCCATGGCGGAATCTTCGAAACCAGGCGCCTGGGCCATGAGGTCCGCCAGGGTGAGCGGATCATCGAACGCGAGCTTCAGGTCCAGGTCAGACAGGTAGCTGCGCACGTCCGCGTCGAGATCCAGCTTGCCCTGCTCCACGAGCTGCATCACCGCCGTCCAGGTGAAGGTCTTGGAGATGGAACCGGGCCGGAACATGGAGCGGTCTGCCTGCACCGGCCGGCCCGCGGCGACATCGTCGAAGCCGTAGCCGCGCGCAAAGATCAGCGCGCCGCCCTGCACCACCGAGACGGTGACGCCGGCCACGTGCCGCCCCTCCATGCGTGCGGTCACGAACCCGTCGATGAACGCCGCGAGGTCGTCCCGGTCGAGGTGCCCGGAGCCGACGGCGGCTTCTGCGCCGGCGGGCGGTCGATCAGGTGCCTGCGCCGTGTCACCCGGTGGCTCCTCTGCCCGAGCCACGCCAACCGAGACCAGCACCACCGCAGCAGTCAGCGCCCGAAGGGCCGCGGGCATTCCGAGCATCACGTCTCTCCCACTGAAGCTCCGCTGGCCAGCCTACTCGATCCGGAATCATCGCGCCCGTCGAGCTGGCCCAGCAGATAACGAAAGCGCGCGCTGGCAAACCCGGTATCGGTCAGGCGCTGACGCGCAACCCCAGCCTCGGCCGCCCGGCCCTGCGCCATGAGAATCAGTACCCGCAGCGACGCCACCCCCGGCGACGCATCAGCACCGCGATCCGGGCCGAGGGCGGCCAGCGCCTGCTCCAGCCGGACCGGGGCCGGCCGCAAGCCGGCACCGAGCTCGGCGAGATGCGCCAGCAGCAGGCTCGAGGCGAGCTGGCCGGCGGCGATGCGGTTTTCCGGCTGTGCCGCCAGACGTTCCTGCAGCACCCTGACGGCCGCGCCGGCATGCGCGCGCGCCTGCGCCGGCGACCGGTCGAGCAGCATGAGCGCACGCAGCTCGTCGGCATAGGCCCGGTCGAGATGGAAGGCACCGGTGTCCGGTTGCTCCGCCAGCAGCCCGTCCATCCCTGCCGCGGCTTCGTCCAGCGTCTGTTCCGCGAGCACCCGGTCGCCGCCGAGAAACATCTGCTCGGCGAGCATGGCCTTGCCCATGACGTAGCGCTCGCGCCAGAACGCGTTGCCGGGGTCGGCGCGGACGAGCTTGTCCGATATCGCCACGTTTTCCTGCAGCGCCGTGCGGGCGCCCGCGACGTCACCCACCGCCGCAAGGGTTTTTGCGTAGAAGCTGAGCGCGTCCGCCAGGCGCGCCGAGTGCTCGACGTTGCCGGTGCGCTCGAGCAACGTGCGCCGCAGCGCCAGCTCCCGCTCGTGCCAGCGGAACGCCTCGTCGAAGCGGCCGAGGGCGGGCGTGATTTCAGTGAGCCAGGACACCGCCTCGACTTCCTGGTCCGTGAGCTCGTCGGCTAACGCGTCGGGATGACTACGCAACGTCTCGATCATCGCGAGCGCGCCCTCGAGATACTTCACAGCGGCGGTGTAATCACCCAGCCGGGTGCTGACCGCGCCCATGTTGTTGTGGTCGAAGACGACCTCCAGCTGCATGGCGAAGTTCTCTGGCGCCAGCGCCGCGGCCTTCTCCGCGAGCCCGAGCGCCTCGCGGATCTGCGCCGCGGCGGTGGCCACGTCCTGCAGCTCCCAGTGGGCTTCGCCGATGTAATAGGCGCTCTTTGACAGCTCGAACCAGTTTTCCGCGCTGTCGCCGTTGCGCGCGACCAGCAGCGCATCCACGTCGGCAGCCCGTCGGAAGCGCTCGAGCGCAGCACCCGGCTGGCCCTGACGGATGCGCACGATACCGACGCCGCGCAGCGCGATCCGATACTTGCGCAGCAGGTCGTCGTCGAGCGATTCGATGTCCTGGCTGTCGAAGTAGGTGAGCGCCTGGGCCAGGCCCGCATCCAGCTCGCCCACCCGCTCGAACTCGGCGAGCCGCCGCGCCAGGTCGTCCACCATGAAGCCCACCAGCGCGGACGCCTGCGCGCGCTGCTGCTCGAGGCGCAGCGCTGCATCGCGCGTCTGCAGCAGCAGGCCGCCCGCAACCACCGCCGCGCCCAGACCGGCGACGAGTGCGAGCGCTGCCCGGCGCCTGCGGCGCTGCGCCTCACGGCGCCAGAGCTCATCGAAACCAACACCGAGCAATGCCGCCGCGACCTTTGCCAGCGCACGCCGACGCCCATCCGCGCCGGGGCGCGCATCCGCTGCCAGGGGCTCTTCTGCGCGCTCTCGCAGCGCCTCGGGCAGACACCCGCTCAGCGGCACATCGCCGGCGCCGGGCGCAATCACGGTCACGATCCGGTCGCCGCCAACCAGCTCGCGGAAGCGCGAAACCTCGGCATCGACCCAGCGCGATGCCGCGGCGGCCGGGGAGCAGACGACGATGAGGTAGGCGGACGCGCTCAGCGCCGCTTCGATCGCAGCGGACAGGCTGGCGGACGACGCCAGCTCGTCGCGGTCGCGGAACACGGGCGTCAGGCGATTGCCGCTGCGGCCAAGACGGGCCAGCAGCTGCCGGGGCACGCGGAAGCGTTCCAGACCGGAGTGCAGCCAGGCGGCGAACCGCTCGTCCGCATGGGCGTAGCTGATGAACGCCTGGTAGCGCTCCAGGGGTCCCGCTGCTCGGCTGTGCATGGTTACCCGCTCCCTGCGTACCCGGCCCGACTGTACCCGGGCGCCGTTTCGGCCGCGCTTTCAGGCGACTTTTCAGGCCACCTGAAAATGCTCGATCTGAATTTCCTCGCCGTAATCGGCGTAGTCGCCGGCCGCGCGGCCGGCACGAAACTCACCCCAGTTTATCGGTCGGTAGCGCGGCGGGTGGTCGGCGTCACAGCAGCCGGGGACCGGCGCATAGTCGTGCGCGTAGCTGGGGTTGAAGAAAAACGCCGCGCTGTAGCGTTCGGCCCGGGCACTGGCCAGCACCCGGTGCAGCGGCGCGCGGTAGCGATCGTTGGACCACACCTGCACCACGTCGCCGATGTTGATCGTCAACGCACCGGCAAGCGGCTGCACCAGGCGCCAGGCGCCGTCGTGCAACACCTGCAATCCGGGCTGAGAATCCTGCAGCAGCACCGTCAGCGCGCCGGCATCCGTGTGATGGTGGATTCCCAGCTCGCCCTGCACCCCCACCGTGGGCGCATCCGGCGCTGCCGGTTGCCTGCAGACGGGGTAGTAGTTCAAGCGCAGGAAGCTGGTATGCGCCGGCAGGAACGCCTGCCGCAACGTGCCGGGCGGCACGCCGAGATTGCTGGCCAGCGCGTCGAGCAGGCGCAGCGCGATCCGCTCGCAATCCTGAAAGTGCGCTTCGACGGCTGCACGGAAGCCAGGCAGCTCACGCGGCCACTGAGCGGTGCTCTGCGCCAGCGGTCCGCCGGCGTCCGTGGGGCCAAAGTCGAAAATCTGCTTCCAGTCCTGACGGTTCTTGGTCAGCTCGCGATCGAAGTAGCCCCAGACGTTGTCCGCGCTGCGTTCGATCTCGAGCTTGCGCGCCCGGGGCAGCGCGAAGAACTGGTGGGCAGCCCGCTCCAGGGCCTCGATCCGCCCGGTATCGAGCCCATGGTCGACGATCTGGAAGAACCCCCATTGGCGGCAGGCCGCATCGAGCTGCGCCAGCGCCTGTGCGCTGTCTTCCAGATTCCTGAGACTGATCACCGGCACGTCGGACATGAGCTCTCCACCGTTCCCTGACGCCCTCAACCGATCTGGCCCAGCAGCACATAGAGCACCAGCGTTACCACGGCCACCACCAGCGCGTAGGGAATCTGCGTCTTGATGTGATCGATATGATCAGACGCCGCACCGGTGGAGGCAAGAATCGACGTATCGGACAGGGGCGAGCAGTGGTCGCCGAACACACCGCCGCCCGCCACCGCTGAGACCGTGGCGTAGACCAACGGGTCAAGCTCGCCGCCGCTGAAGCTGAACGCCAGCGGCACCGCGATTGGCATCATGATCGCGAACGTGCCCCAGGAGGTGCCCGTGGAGAAGGCGATGGTGCCGGCGATCAGAAACGTCAGCGCGGGCAGCAGCCCCGGGGTCAACCAGGCGCGGGTGATCTCGACGATGTACTGCGCGGTGCCGAGCGCCTTGGAGAGGTCATTGAGTGCGTAGGCGAACGCCAGAATGATGATCGCCGGCATCACGCCCTTCATGCCGGCGGTGGCGGTGCGCATGATGTCGGGAAACGGAATGCCCTGCAGGCGCATGACGATGCCGGCTACCACCACGGCGGTCAGAAACGCTTCCATGGTCAGCGCCGATTTGATCACCACGAAGGAGCCGACACCCACGCCGATGACGATCAGCACCGGCAGAAAGAAGTTCCAGAACAGGTGCGTCGGCACGCCTTCGTAGGGCTGGATGTCGGTCAGCTCCTCGCCCATCAGCGGCTCGGCGCCATCGCGCAGCACCTTGCCTTCCTGCTCCGCACGCCGCTCGGCCCGCGCCATGGGGCCGAACTGCGGTACCGACTTCAGGCACAGCACGCCGACGCTGAGCACCGCGAGCCAGGCATAAAAGTTGTAGGGGATGGAATAGGTGAACGCGAGCATGGCGCTCTCGGCATCATGAATGGGGCCCATGCCGATGAGCAGCCCGGCGATGAACACGGCCCAGCCGGTGATCGGCACCAGCACGCTCACCGGCGCAGAGGTCGAGTCGGCGATGTAGGCGAGCTTCTCCCGCGAGACCCGGTAGCGGTCGCACAGCCCGCGCATGGTGCTGCCGACGAACAGCGGGCTGAAATAGTCGCTGAAGAACACGAACATGCCCAGAAACCAGGCCATGAGCTGCACGCGCACCCGTGTCAGGCGCCGCCGCTCCACCCAGGCGCTGAAATTGCGCACGGCGCCGGTGCGCTGGAAAAACGCGATGAGCGCGCCGATGAACAGCTCCAGCAGCAGGATCCAGGAGAAGCTGGTGGTGCCGAGCGCGTTCTTCAGCAGGTTCGGAAACCCGAGCAGCCCCTGACCCATGGCCAGCACCCCCACCAGGCACGCAACGGCGAGGGAGAACACGGTGTTGCGCGTGACGAAGGCGAGCACGATGGCGACGCTGGCCGGCAGCAGCGACAGCGCGCCGTAGTGCGTGATGGTCTCGGCCGCAGCCTGTTCCATGAAATCCTCCTCGCCCGCGGGCGCCCCGATCAGGCTTCAGCGCGCGCGCTCAGGCGCTCCCAGCTCGACTGCAGCACGAAGCCCAGGCGCCGCAGCGGTTCCGGCGGCATCCAGCTGGCAGCACCGAACAGCGCGCCGACGTCAGGTACGGCCTCGCCCAGAGCGCGGCGCGCCAGCAAGCGCCCGAACAGCGATCCTTTCACCACGCCGCCACCGTTGCAGCCGGCCGACACGTACAGGCCCGGGCGCGGTTCCCCCCACAGGGGCGCGCCGTTATAGGTGAGGCCGGTGGTGCCGCCCCAGACCTCGGCGAACGGCTGCGGCCCGGCGAGCCGGTCGAGCTGCGGGAAGCGCCGGCGCAGCGACGCCGCCAGCTGCACGGCGACGTGCGCATTGTCCGACTCGCGTTCGTAGCCGTACAAAGACCGCGCCAGCAGGCGCCCATCCGCCGTCCGGCGCAGCGTGGTGCCGAGCCGGTGCGCCGGCAGCAGTCCCCAGCCGGGGTCGCTGCCGAGGCTCTCGAGCTCGCCCGGCTCCAGGGGCCCGGTGAGTCCCGCATAGGTGTAGATCACCGCGAGGCGCGACGCACCCACCCCAAGACCGCGGGCAAAGCCATTGTTGGCCAGTATCACACGCGGGGTCTCAACCACCCCTTGCTGGCCACGGACGCGCCAGCCACCGGCGGGCCTGCCCGGGGGCGAAAGCTCCACCACGGGGCTGTGCTCGAGGATCTCCACCGACGCGGGCAGCGCCGCCGCCAGGCCGCGGATCAACGCCGCCGGCTGCACCAGAGAGCAGTCGGGCGAGTACAGGCCCGCGCGATAGAAACGCGTGCCGATGCGGGCCGCGAGGGCGTCGCGGTCGAGGCTCTCGAACGGCAGACCCGCCGCTTCCAGAAACGCCCGGTACCGGGCCAGATTGCGTTCACCCACGGTCGTGGCGGCGCCCCGGTAGGTACCCGAGCGCGCCAGCTGACAGTCGATGCCGTGATCCTGCACCAGCTCGCGCAGCCAGGTCATGGTGTCGCCGATGAGCTCGTTGCAGCGCGCCAGCCGCGATACCGCCGCCGGGTCGGCGTCGTCGGCCAGGGTGATCTCGAGCATGAAACCCGAGTTCCGGCCCGGGCTGCCGTCGCCCACGGCCGCTGCATCGAGCACCAGCACGCGATCCGCGGGTCGCTGCTCCGCCCAGGTGCGCGCGGCCGCGAGGCCGGTGAAGCCCGCGCCCACCACCACCAGGTCGGCGCGTTCGCTGCCGGCGAGACGCGGCCGCGGCGGGGCCGCAGGCAGCAGTGCCTGCCAGCCGCAGGGTCTCTCGTAGCTCGGATAAGGGGCCCTCAAGCTGGCAGTCAGCGCGGCGCGGCGACGACGCGGTTGCGGATGCTGCCCACGCCCTCGAGCGTCACTTCCACCAGGTCGCCCGGTTCGATGGCCGAGGTGGCGCCGGGTGTGCCGGTGAAGATCAGATCGCCCGGCAACAGGGTCACGTACCGGCTCACGTAGCTGACGATGTAGGGGACGTCGAAGATCAGGTCGCTGGTGCGCTGACTCTGCTTCACCTCGCCGTTGACCCGGGTTTCGAGCAGCAGATCGCCGTAGTCGATGCCGCGCACCACCATCGGGCCGATCGGACCGAAGCCGTCGGATGCCTTGGCCCGCAGCCACTGCAGGTCGTCGCGCTGCCAGGCACGCTCGCTGACGTCGTCGCCGGCCATGACGCCGAACACGTACTGAGCCGCCTGCGCCTGCGGCACGGCGCGGGCCGTACGGCCGATGACCACCACCATCTCGCCTTCGTAGTGCAGCACCGTGGCGTCCGCGGGGTAGACGATGTCGGCGGTCGGCCCGCTGATGGACGTGGGAAATTTGGCGAACAAGCCTGGGTAGGGGTCCGGCTCACGCTCGCCACGATGGCTGATGTAGTTGAAGCCTACCGCAATCACCTTCGACGGCTCTGCCGGCGCCAGCAGCTCCAGCCCGGCCAGCGCCACCGGGGCCCCCGCGGCCCTGCCGTCGAGCCAGGGTGCCGCGCTGAGCGGCTGCACCTGATCACCGAGCACCTGGCCGTAGCGCGCGCCGGTGTCGGTGGCGAAGCGCACGAAGCGTTCCACCTCACCGGCGTGCGCCCAGCCGGTCAGCACAATGGCGCAAAGCGCGCCCGCAATCGTTCTCATTCTGTTTCTCCCCCACCTGTACCGAAACCCTGCGAACGGCCCCCACCGATCGCACCGCCCGGCATCGTACCATCGCCTGCCGCCGGGTCAGCCGGCATCCGCGTGCACGGAGAGCACATAGCCGACAGCCGGCGACGCTGCACCGTCAAGCACGCGCCGGTAGATGCGTTCCACGTCAGCCGGACCGCGGCCGTGCTCGACATGGATCCAGCGCGCGGCCGCGGCGACGAAGCCGTCCCAGGCCTCGGCGATGCGCTGCTCCAGACCGGCCGGCCCCCAGTCGGCACGGCGCCGCTCGATGTGCGCGGGTGCAAAGAACAGCTGCGGCCTGGGCCCCGCCATGTCGCGCGCACCCGCACGGGCGTCCCAGTGGGTCGCGCCCACCAGGCAGCTGTAGCGTAGTGCGTCGCCCAGATGATCGTGCACCGCGGCCAGCACTGCGCCGTTGCCGGCCATGTCCACGATCACCGAGCCGCGACGCGGCAGATCGCCGATGGACTCGTAGGTCACCACCTCGTCATAGCAGCCGAGCCCCGTGACGAAATCGCGGTTTGTCGCCGAAGTCAGGCCGACCACGCGCACTCGATCAGCGCGCCGGGCGTGCAGCAGCCAGGCGAGCCCCAGCGACGTCTTGGACGAGGCGCTGGTGAGCATCACCCGTTCGGCCCCGAAGAAGTCATTGTCGGCCAGAAAGTCGTCTAGCAGGAACGAGGTCGTGAACAGCGGCCGATAGAGCATCTGCGCCGCTTCGGCATCGGCGCGGTAGCCAGGATCTGCGGCTGTCCGCGCGTACTGGTTGTACACGGCGGCGAGGCCGGCCCGGTGCGCACTGACGTCCTGCAACCCGCGCGCGCTGACCCGTCCCGCGGCGATCACCAGGTGGCTGGACATGGGAAAGTAGCCATACAGACGCTCACCGGCAGAAATCTCCGGGTGCGCCGACTCGAGCACGTCGCCGAAGCCCCAGACAGGGATACGACCCCAACCGGATTCCGCGGGGAAGAACTGCCAGTAGTGCATGCTGTCGCCCGCCACGGCGTAGGTGACGTTGTTGGCCGTGAACGCAAAGGCGTCCACGCGCAGCAGCACCTGCTGCTCTGCCAGCGCCTGCGGCAGGGCCGATTCGTGCCACCGGGTGGTGTGCAGGTCGTCTCTGCGCACCTGGAAATCGAGTTGTCCGTTCACGGGTCAGCCGCCTCCGTCAGGTGCCGGCGCACGACAGGCCCTCAGGCATCGAGGGGCGTCAGGCTGCGCGGCGGGTCACCAAGCGTACACCAACTGTCAGCCGGCTGGACCGCGTGCGGCGGTCCGGGGACCAGGTGATCTATAATTGCCCGCCGTTCCGGTTGCGGCCGCACCCGAACTGCCGCCTGCACGGCAGTCTGCATCGACAGGAGCCTCGATATCGTCCGCCAGCTCGCATACCTCGTCCAAGCCGCCGGCGCCTGCCTGATGTGGGGCCTGGCAGCGCTGCTGCCCCCCGCATGGGCATCGCGAACCGGTGCCGCGCTGTTCGGCTTTCTGGGACCGAAGGTGCGCAAGCAGCGTCAGGTCGTCGGCAACCTGAGGGTCGCCTGCGCCGGTGCCGACGAGGCCGAGATCCAGTCGCTCGCGCGCGGCGTCTGGCGAAATTTCGGTGCGGTGCTGTTCGAGTACCCGCATCTCGGGCGCATTTACCGCGACGGCCTGGAGGTGAAGATTGCGCCGGAAACTCAGGCTCTGCTCGATGCCGGCACGCCCATCGTGGTAGCGGCCGCGCACCTGGCCAACTGGGAGCTGCTGGGCTGCTACCTGGGCCACACCACGCGCAACATGAACGGCGTCTACGGCCCGCAGCGCAATCCGTATCTCGACGCGCTGCTGCAGCGCTTCCGGCGCGCCTCCAGGTGCCGCTACGTACCCAAACAGGACGCTCTTCGCGAGTTCACCCGCAAGAGCCTGGCCGGCGGTTCGGTCGGCCTGCTGCTCGACGTGCGCGTGGACACCGGCGTGTCGCTGCCGCTGTTCGACGTAGCAACGCCCACCACCATCAGCCCGGCGCGCATGGCGCTGCGACTCGACTACCCGCTGGTGCCCGCGCGCGCCAAACGCCTGGGTCCTGCGCGCTTCGAGCTCGAGCTTCTGGCGCCGCTGCACGCACGCGAGGCCGGCGCCGGCAAAGCCGCTGCCATCGACCTCACGCTGCAGTACAACGCGCTGCTGGAAAGCTGGATCCGCGAGCGGCCCGACGAATGGCTGTGCACCAAGCGGCGCTGGCCGAAGAGCGCCATGCTTCCGGCCCAGGGCGCCTGAGCACCCGGCTCATCCGTGCTGATCATCGACCGTTACATCACCCGTCAGGTGCTCCTGCCCACCGTGGTGGGGCTGGCGCTGCTGCTGCTCCTGTTCACAGCGTTCACCAGCGTCGGGCTGCTGCGGTCGGCGGCGCTCGGCAACCTGCCGGCGCGCGACGTGCTGGCGCTGGTGGTCGCTCACGATCTCAGCGCGCTGGAAGTGCTGTTGCCGTCGGCGTTCTTCGCCGCGGTAGTCATGGTCATGAGCACCTGGCATCGCGACGGTGAACCGTACGCACTCTATGCCAGCGGCGCGCGCCCGGACCGGCTGAGCCGCCCGGTGTGGCTGCTGGCCGGCGGCGTTGCGCTGTGCGTGCTGCTGCTCACCGTCTACGGGCGCCCTTACTCCTACCAGCTGCGTTACGACATCAGCGAGCGTGCCGCCAACTTCACCTCGGCAAACATGGAAAGTCAGCGCTTCTACGACTGGGACCGGGACTTCGTGATCCAGGCGCAGCAGGTGCGGCGCGAGGAGCCCAACCTCGTCGGCGTGTTCGCCGAAACCCGACGCACCGGCCAGACCCTGGTGGTGCGCGCGGCCAGCGCGCAGATCAGCGAGCTCGACGAGAACCGGGTGCAGCGGATCGAGTTCCGCGACGGCACCAGCTACCAGATCGGCAATGCCACCAATCCGGATCGCATTACCCGGTTTTCACGCCTGATCTATTACGCCCAGCGCCCGGCCACGGACGCGCAGACCAAACGCCGGGCCCGCACCACCGGCGACCTGTTTTCCGCCGAGGCCCGCAAGGACATCGCCGAGCTGCAGTGGCGGTTCTGCCTGCCGCTGGTTGCTCTGATGCTCGCGCTCATCGGCATAGAGCTCGCCCGCCTGAAGCCCAAGCAGTCGCCCTACCCCCGGTTCGCCGTCGCGATCCTGCTGTACGTAGCCGTGTTCAACCTGGCAAACCTCTCGCTGTCGGCCGTCGAGACCGGACTGCTGCCGCGCGTGCCGGGCATGTTCAGCGCCGTGCTGCTCATGCTGGTGGTCTATCTGGGCCTGCGGCGGGTTCCAGCTCTGACCTTGAAGACCCCGCCATGAAGCTCATTCACCGCTACCTCATGGTGTCGCTGGCGCGCGGCTTCGTGCTGGTGACCGCGTCGCTCATGGCGCTGTTCGGGCTGTTCGACTTCATGGCGCGTTCCGACGAGATCGGCGAGGCCAGCTTCACCGCCTGGGACGCCGTGCTGGTGACCGCGCTCGCCATGCCGGCGCGCGTGATCGATCTGTCGCCATTCATTGCGCTGCTCGGCGTGGTGTACGGACTCAGCGCGTTCGTGCGCACCCACGAGCTGGTGGCCATGCGCGCCGCGGGCATGTCGCCGTTGAACCTCAGCGGATTGTGCGGCGCCGCCGCGCTCGCGTTCATGGCCGTGATCGCGCTCGCAGAGATCGGCGCACGGCCTCTGGCTCAGCAATCGGAGCTGCAGTTCATGACCGCCACCTCACCCAACGGCGCCATCTTCACCGCCGGCGGCATCTGGATCGAGCAGGACGATTTCGTGCTGCATCTGGATTCGCTTGCGCAGGGAGGCGAGCCCAGCGGCGTGCGCGCCTACCGCTTCACCGCGGACGGGCAGCTCGACACCTACCTGCAGGCCCAGCGGGCCAGCATCGATGCGGACGGCACCTGGTTGCTGGAACGGGTACTGGAAAAGCGCTATCCGGTCACGCCGGCAGATACGCCCGAAGGCAGCCCGAGCCCGGGACCGGAGACCGTGCGCACTCGGCGCCAGCGCGAGCGCGCCTGGCAACCGGCGCTGCGCGGCAGCGCGGTGTCCTACGAGCTGCCGCTGGAAACCCTGTCGCTCCAAGAGATCCACGGCCACGTCGACTATCTGGAACAGGCGGGCAAACCGAGCGGCGCGTTCGCGCTGGAGTTCTGGCACCGCAGCCTGCTGCCCGTCGCCGCGCTGGTGTTCACGCTGTTCGCCGCCCCATTCGTGCTGGGCGTGGGGCCGCGCGCCAGCATGGGCGGCGCGGTGACCATCGGCGTCGCCAACGCGCTGCTGCTGTTCCTGGCTCAGCAGCTGCTCACCAACAGCATATTCCTGGCGTTCGGCACACCGCTGCTCGCCGTGCTGACGCCCTTGCTGGCCGTTGCGGGTCTGGCCGCCTGGCTGGTGCGGCGCGTGAACGGCAGGCCCATACGGTGAGGTACCGCCCGGCCCGGTTCCTGTGCGGCGCCCGCGGCGCGTACAATCCGCCCCAATCTGGCAGCACAGCGCAGGCGAGGTTCCGTCCGAGGCCCGAGTATCGCGCGCGCGTCCCGGCACCGGCCCGACTATTCCCATGAAGCTGATCGTCGATTTCATCGTCAGCCACCCGTGGAACAGCTCGCTGCTGGTGGTACTGCTGCTGGTCGCAGGGCTCGCCGACGGCGTCGGCATCTCGGCGATGCTGCCCATGCTGAGCCTGGCGTTCGACGCCGGCGGTGAAGCCACGGCAGGCGGCGACGAGGAGGGCCTGGCCGGCATGATCGTGCGCCTGGTGACGGCAGTCGGGCTGACGCCGAGCATCGGCACGTTGCTGTCGGTCATCGTCATCGGCATAGGCGTCAAGAGCGCGCTGATCTTCGTGGCCGAGCAGCGCATCGGCTATCTCTCGGCCGACGTGGCCACCCGCCTGCGCGCACAGCTGCTGCGCGCCATCACGGCATCGAGCTGGCAGTTCTACGTCAGCCAGTCGGTGGGCCGCCTGTCCAACGCGATGGCCACGGAAGCCTGGCGCGCATCCAACGCCTACGTCTACGGCGTACGCATGTCGGTGGCGTTCATCGAAACGCTCGTGTATTTCGTGCTGGCGCTGCTGGTGTCCTGGCAGGCAACGCTGGCGTGCCTGCTCGCCGGTGCGGCGGTCTGGCGGATCTCACATCGGTTCGTCGCCATCTCGCGCCAGGCGGGCTCCGGCCAGACCGGCTGGTACCGTTCACTGCTCGGCCTGCTCACGGACCTGCTGCAATCCATCAAGTCGCTCAAGGCTATGGGCCGGGAGCGCTCCGCCGAGGCACTCGTGGCCCGCGAAACGCTGGCGCTGAAGGGCGAGCTGCGCCGCGAGGTGCTGGGCAACGCCGGTCTCGACGCCGCCCAGGAGCCGCTGTACACCCTGGTGATCGTGGCGGGTGTCTATCTGGCACTGGTGTACTTTTCGGTCGAGCTCGCCACCGTGACCTTCATGACCCTGGTGCTCGCACGCCTGCTGAAGCTCGGCAGCAAAGTGCAGAAGGAGTACCAGCGCATGACGGCCAGCGAAAGCGCCTACTGGGCGCTGCTGGACACCGTAGCCGAGGCCGAACGCCACGCCGAGCAGACTGGCGGTACGCTGCCGCCGAAGTTCCGCGACTGCATCCGTCTCGAGCACGTCGGCTTCGGCTATGGCGAGGCCAGGGTGCTCGACGACGTCTCCATTGAGATCCGCCGCGGGGAGATCACCTGTCTGGTGGGCGGCTCCGGCACCGGCAAGTCCACGGTCGCGGATCTGGTGATCGGCCTGATCCGCCCCGATACGGGCAGGCTGCTGGTGGACGGGGTGCCGCTGGCGCAGCTCGACCTCACCGCGTGGCGCCGGCGCATCGGCTACGTGCCCCAGGACAACCTGCTGCTGCACGACAGCGTGCTGATGAACGTCACCCTGGGTGACCCGGCGATCTCCGAGTCGCAGGTCATGGCCGCGCTCACCGCCGCGGGCGCGGCGGAGTTCGTTGCCGGGCTGCCCGAGGGGCTGGACACGCCGGTGGGCGAGCGCGGGGCACGGCTTTCAGGCGGTCAGCGCCAGCGGATCATGATCGCGCGCGCGCTGGCTCACGAGCCCTGGCTGCTGATACTGGACGAGGCCACCAGCGCGCTGGACCCGGCGACGGAAGCCGCTATCTGTAGCACCCTGGAAGCACTGAAAGGGCGGGTGACGATTCTCACGGTGACGCACCAGTCCGCCATGCGCGAGCTCGCCGATCGCGTCTATCGCGTCGAAGCCGGACGGATCGCGCCGGAACCGGCAGCGCCGGCGGCCGCGCTAAGCAGCGGTCACTCGTGAGCCGGAACGGATCCGCCGACGCGTTCTGCACGGAGCAGCAAATGATTTGGGAAGCAGCACGATGACACAAAGCAGCGACGGCACGCACGCCGAACTCAGGCCCGTGAGCGATCGCAGGGGCCTCGACGACTTTCTGCGGGTACCGTTCCCGCTCTATGCCGACGACCCGAACTGGGTCGCACCCTTGAATTTCGAGCGGCGCGACGCGTTGTCGCCGAAGGCGCCGTTCTTCAAGCACGCCGAGTGGCAGGGCTGGGTGGCATATCGCAACGGCGAGCCGGTGGCACGCATCAGCGCGCAGATCGATCACCTGTACGAACAGCAGCACGGCGACGCCGCCGGCTACTTCGGCATGTTCGAATGCCCGGACGATCAGCGCCTGGCCACACAGTTGCTGGCGCAGGCGGAGGCCTGGCTGCGCGAGCGCGGCCGGACACGCGCAATCGGGCCGTTCAATCTGGGCATCAACCAGGAGCTGGGCACGCTGGTGGAAGGCTTCGAGACGCCACCGTACTTCATGATGCCGCACGGCAGGCCCTACTATCCCGCGCTCATCACCGGCGCCGGCTATGCAAAGGCCCAGGACCTGCTGGCCTACGTGGTGCCGGCAGGTTTCCAGGTTCCCGAGGTCATGGCCGCTCTGACGCGGCGCCTGCAGGGGCACGTGCATCTGCGCCGGCTGAACCGCAAGGCGGTGGACGCGGAGCTGGAAACGCTGCGCGACATCTTCAACGACGCCTGGTCGCACAACTGGGGGTTCGTGCCCTTCACCGCCGAGGAGTTCAACGCCATCGGCAAGGAAATGATGCTGATCATCCCGGACGACTTCATCACCATTGCCGAAGTGGACGGCGAGCCGGCGGCGTTCATCGTATTGCTGCCGAATCTCAACGAGGCCATCGCCGACCTCAACGGCCGCCTGCTGCCGTTCGGCTGGGCGAAGCTGCTGTGGCGCCTGAAGGTGCGCTACCCGTCCACCGCGCGCGTACCGCTCATGGGGGTACGGCGCCGCTTTCATCACACGCGGTTCGGCCCGGGACTCGCGTTCACGGTGATCAAGGCCGCCCAGGACGCGGCAGTGCGGATGGGCATAGGCGACGTGGAGCTGTCCTGGATCCTCGATGACAACATGGGCATGCGCAACATCATCGAAAGCATCGGCGGCCAGGTGACGAAACGCTACCGCATGTACGACAAGCCCCTGGCGTGACATCGAACGCCGCGCATTCGACGATCCCGGCGGTCGTGCTGGCGGGCGAGCGGCCGGGCGGTAACGCCCTGGCCAGAGCGCTCGGTATCGACGCCGGCGTGCTGGCCGACGTGGCGGGAAGCAGCTGCCTGGTGCGGGTACTGCGCTGTCTGGACGCCGCCGCGGCGGTACGCGGAGGGATCGTCTGCGGTCCGGCGGAAGGCGTGCTGGCCCGCCACGACGCGCTGACCGCGGTGTTCGCCGACGCGGGCTTTCAGTGGCTTGCGCCGGCCAGCGGCCCGGCCGCCAGCGCCCTGGCCGCGGCCAGTGCCATCGGCACCATGCCGGTGCTGCTCACCAGCGGCGATCACGCGCTGCTGCGTCCGGAAACGGTGGACCAGTTTCTGCGCGACGCGCTGGAACAGCGCGCGCACTCCAACGCAGACCTGCTGATCGGCCTGGTGCCGCACCGCGAGGTGCAGGCCGCATTCCCGGAATCGAAGCGCACGCTGCTGCGGTTCGCCGACGGCGCGTTCTGCGGCAGCAACCTGTTCGCGCTGCTCAGCGACCGGGCGCGACTGGCGCTCGAATTCTGGCGGCGGGTGGAGGCGCTGCGCAAACAGCCGTGGAAGATCGCCGCCGAGCTCGGCACCGCCACGCTGCTGCGCTATCTGCTGAGGCGGCTGTCGGTGGACCAGGCCATGGCGCAGCTGTCCGAGCGCGCCGGATGCCGGGTCGGCTGGGTGGCAGTTCACGACCCGCGCGCCGCGGTGGACGTGGACAGCGTGGCCGACTGGGAGCTGGCGAGCCGGCTGCTGGCCGCCGACCAGGTCGACGCGGCGCGGTCCCGGGCGAGTGCCGGCGACGCGGACCTGTGACCGTCCTCACGATCACCAACCCCCGCAGCCGCAAAGCCGGCGGCCGCCTGCCGGCACTGCTCGCGGCACTGCCCGAGTCGCCCGACCTGCAGCACATCGTGACCCGGGACAGTGCCGAGCTGGGCGCGATCTTTTCTGCCCGGCGCTGGCAGCCTGACGACGTGCTGGTGATCAACGGTGGCGACGGCACCACCCAGCGGGCGCTCACGGAGCTGGCGAACCGCTGCGAGGCGCAGCGCTGGCCCCGGGTGGCGGTGCTGCCGAGCGGCACCACCAACATGACCGCGTTCGATTTCAACGGCCATCGCGGCTTCCGGCGCTGTCTCGAGGCGCTCGGCGCCGCACTCCGGGAACCGCGCAGCGCGCCGCAGCGGCAACGCCACCTGGTGACGGTGGAGCTGCCCGGGCAGCGCCTGAGCGGTCTGTTCTTCGGCACCGGCACCATCGTGCAGGGCATCGAGTACTTCCACGCCCGGGTCAACCCTGCCGGCGGCGGCCACGAGCTCGGCGCCGGCATCGCGCTGCTGCGCACGCTGTGGGGCATCTCGCGGCGCCAGCCACCATTCGCCGATGCCCTGAGCCTGTCGCTCGACGCACCGACGCTGCGCGATGCGGCCCGGGGCCTTGGCACGGCGGCAGCGCCCGACTGCGCGCTGGCGGTGCGGCTGTTTCTGGTGACCGGCCTGGAGCGTCTGTTCCTCGGCCTGCGGCCGTACTGGCACGACTCGCCCGACGCCCTGCGCGCGACGCTGATCGAGGCGCGGGCACCGCGCTTTCTGCGCTCCATGCCGCGCCTGCTGCGGGGCCGGCCGGACGCCCTCATGAGCGCGCAGCAGGGGTATCACAGCAGCGCGGTATGCGAGCTGCGCCTGCGGTTCGACGGCCCCTTCACCCTGGACGGTGAGCTGTTCGCCTGCAGAGGTGATACCATCGCCGTGCGCCGCTCGCCGGCGCTTCGCATACTGTCTTTATGAGCGTCATCCGATGAGCCTTTCCAGCACGTTCCCCGGCCTGCGCCGGTTCATGATGCGCACCGGCAAGCGCACGCTGCGCAAGGTGGGCGACTTTCAGGCGCGGCATTCCCTGGTGGGTACCGGCCCGGTACTGGACAACGCCGAGTTCCCGTTCGTCGCCGAGCTCGAATCGCACTGGCGGCAGATCCGCGCCGAGCTCGACGGCGTGATGGTGCATCCCGAAGACATCCCGTCGTTTCATCAGCTCTCGCCCGACCAGGAGCGCATCTCCAAAGGCGACAACTGGAAGACGTTCGCTTTCTACGTGTTCGGTCACCGGGTCGACGACAACTGCGCCCGCTGCCCGGAGACGGCGCGCCTGCTGGACGGGCTGCCGAAGCTGCAGAACGCCTGGTTCTCGATTCTGGCGCCGCGCTACCACATTCCGCCGCACAAGGGCCCCACGCGGGCGGTGGTGCGCTGCCATCTGGGGCTGCGCGTCCCGACCGACCGCGAGAACTGCTGGCTGCGCGTGGACGATCAGATCCGTCACTGGGGCGAGGGCGAGGTGCTGGTGTTCGACGACACGTACGACCACGAGGTGTTCAACAACACCGACGAGATCCGCGTGGTGCTGTTCCTCGACTTCGACCGCCCCATGGACGCCGTAGGACGGGTGTTCAACCGTCTGGTGGTGGCGTTCATCCGCGCCAGCGCCTACGTCAAGGATCCGCTGAAGAATCTGGCCGCCTGGAACGCCGGGCACCGCGCCCGCGAGTAACGGTCAGCCGCCGCGCTCCGGTCAGGCTGCCGGCAGGCGCCAGCTGCGCTGGTCGATGACCTGCGGCGGCCCTTCGCCGCCCACCTGTTTCAGGCACATGTCTATGTGCCAGCCGTCACCGTTGCGGGTGACGTCCAGCACGCGATAGCAGGCCGGCGCCGCGGCGCTGGCGCTGGAAGCCGACGCCGTGCCCAGCACCACGCTGCCGCCGGGCGTGGTCGCTGTGACGTTGTGATGTCCGTGGCCATGCAGCACCAGCATCGGCGGGTGCCGATCCAGCAGCCGCGCCAGCGCAGCGGCATCGTGCAGACCCTTGCGCCAGGATTCCATCCCGGGCAGCGGCGGATGGTGGATCAGCACGCAGGTGAACGCGTTCGCCGCATCCAGCATGGCCTCGAAGCGAGCCAGCTGACCCGCGCCGAGCCGACCGCTGGCCATGAACAGCGGCGTCCGGCAGGCCGAGGACAGGCCGACGATACGCACCCGCCCGCCATCACACTCGATCTCGCGCAGCACGGGATAGGGCGCCGCAGGATCACCTGCGGCAGCGTCGGCCGCAGCACCGGTGAGGCCGATGTAGTCCGCCCACAGCTGCGCCACTGCCGGCCAGGAGTCGCGCGCGTAGACATCGTGATTGCCCGGCACCAGCCGCACCTGCGCGGGCGAGCCCAGCGATTCCAGCCAGCCGACCGCCTGCGCGATTTCCTGCGGGAGCCCGATGTGGGCCAGATCACCGGTGAGCACGATCTGCTGAGCCGCCTCGTCGCGCACGGCCCGGGTCAGCTGCTCGAGCACCTCGGGACGGTGCACGAAGCGGCGCTTGCGCCGCCAGGACAGGTAGCCGGTCCAGCGCTTTCCCGCGAGCCCGATGAAGGACTGCCCGGACAGGCTGGTGAGGTGTGGATCGGTGAGATGGACGAGGCGCATGCTCCAGCTCGTGCGGTGGCGTCTGTCTGTCAGCCTGTCTTCGGGTCCCGGCGCGCGGTTTGCCGGCCCCCGGTCGCTGTCTATAATCGCGCCCGCCTGTCCGGTCGTCGCGGCCCGGACTATAGCACGAGCGTTCGTACCCCCGCAGTCGGCGACGACGCCAGCGTCGGAGGCCGGTGCCCGAAGCCGGCGCCCGGATCGAGCGGCGAAGGAGCACGATGGCCGACATTGAACAGCTGATCGACGCCAGCATCGCGCCGGGGGACCTGGCGGCGGATGCGAACGTGGCGCGCCTGCTGGACGCGATCCATGCGCGTCACGGCGATGCCGTGCAGGCCGTGCTGATGTACGGCTCCTATCTGCGCGGCAAGCGCGATACGGTGCTCGACTTCTACGTGCTGTTCGACGAGCTGCGCCCGGCATTGCCGAGCGCCTGGCAGGCCGCCGCAAACCGCCTGCTGCCGCCCAACGTCTACTACCTGCACCTGGACAATGGCGACCTGCGCGCCAAGTACGCAACGCTGCGCCTGGATCAGTTCGAGCACGCCAACGCCGAGGATTTCCACTGCTACTTCTGGGCCCGCTTCACCCAGCCGTGCCGGCTGGTGTACTGCCGCGACGCGGCCGTGCGCGGGCGCGTGGTGGCGGCCATCGGCGCGGCGGCACGCACGTTCGCGCGCCGGGTGGTGCCGATGCTGCCGGCGCGTTTCGACGCACCCGATCTCTGGCGCACGGGGTTCGCGCTGACCTACGCCGCGGAGCTGCGCTCGGAGCGCGGCGACAACATCGCCGCACTCTACGACAGCAACGCGGCGCATCTCGATGCGCTCACCCATCTGCTCGCGGCGGAAGGCGAGAGCGCGCTGACCGAGCGCGGCCCCGGGCAGTTCGCCAGCCGCGCCCCGGTCACCCGCGCGCGGCGCCGGCGTGCCGCGATCGGCTGGGTGATCAGACGCTGGCAGGGCAAATGGCTGTCGGTGCTGCGCCTGGTCAAGGCGGCCGGTACGTTCAATGACGCGCTGGATTACCTGCTCTGGAAGATCGAACGCCACAGCGGCATCTACATCGCTCCGAGCGAACGCCAGCGCCGCTACCCGCTGCTGTTCGCCTGGCCGCTGCTGTGGCGTCTGTACCGGCGCGGCGCGTTCCGCTGAACGCTCAGGCTCCGGCGAGCGGGCGGACGGCGCCGCGGAACGCCGCCAGAATCGCGTCGATCTGTTCCGTGGTGTGGGCCGCGCTGGTGGAGCAACGCAGCAGGCTGGAGCCGTCCGGGGAAGCCGGAGGCACGATCAGGTTGGTGTAAACACCCGCTTTCAGCAGGCCGCGCCAGCCGGCCAGCGCGCTTTCCCGGTCAGGCATGCGCACGCCGACCACCGGGCTCACCTCGGGCCCGACGTGCAGACCAAGCTGGGCCAGGCCTTCGTACAGACGGCGGGCGTTGCGCCAGAGCTGCTCGCGCAACCCGGGGCGCTCGCGCAGCAGCCGCAGCGCGGTACGCGTGGTGGCGATCACCGAGGGGCAGGGTGACGCCGTGAATATGTACGGCCGGCTGGCGTAGCGCAGCACGGAAAGCGCTTCGTGGCGGCTCGCGCAGTAGCCGCCGGTGGAGCCGAGGCTCTTGCTGAAGGTGCCGACGATGAAGTCCACGTCTTCCTCGACACCCGCGGCTTCCGCCAGGCCGCGGCCATTGTCGCCGTAGATGCCGAGCGAATGCGCTTCGTCGATGAACAGGTACGCGCCGTAGCGGCGCTTGAGCTCGACGATCTCCGCCAGCGGCGCCGTATCGCCGAGAATGCTGTACAGACCCTCGGTGATGATCAGCGTGCGGCTCGCCCGCTCCTCCAGCCGACGCAGGCGTTTTTCCAGGCTCTCGACGTCGTTGTGCTTGAACCGGAAGATGTCTGCGCCGCTCATCCGGCAGCCGTCGTAGAGGCTCGCATGGGCATCCGCGTCCAGCATGACGCAGTCGCCGGGTTCGAGCAGCGCCATCAGGGTACCGAGATTGGCGCCATAGCCGGTGGAGAACACCATGGCGTAGGGCACGCCGTAGAACTCGGCGAGCTCCCGCTCCAGCGCCTTGTGGCTGGCGAAGTTGCCGTTGGCCATGCGCGAACCGGTGGTGCCGGTGCCTTCGCGCTCGAGTGCCGCCTGACCGGCAGCGATGCATTCGGGATCGAAGGTCAGACCCAGATAGTTGTTGGTCCCGGCGAGGATCGTGCGCTGGCCGCGGATCAGGCCTTCGGTGGCGGACAGCATCTCGTCGACGACCACGTCGGTGGGATCCTGCTCGCTGGACCTGAGCTGGTGCTGGGTCTGGGCGACGGCGTCGAATTTGCTCAGGAGGTTCATCTGTCGGGCCTAGCCGAGTACCCGGGCGACGACATCGGCCAACTCGCCGATGGTGTGCACGTTGGAAAGGCTCTCCAGGTCTATGGCGATGTCGAAGTGATCTTCCACCTCCACCACGAACTCCATGATCTGCACCGATTCCAGGTCGAGATCTTCCACCAGCTTGGTGTCCCGCGACAACGCCGGTGAATCCGTCAGGAACTGACGCAGAATCGTCTCGATGGTCTGCTCGATGGCAACGCTTTCGACGCTCACTGTTGGTTACTCCGTCGCCGCTTGTTGTTATCGGGTTTGCGCCGCATCTCGATCGAACAGCGCGCTGACACCTTCTGCAAGGCTCACCTGCGGACGCCACCCGGTGAGCCGGGTGAACGCCGAATTATCACATAGCCACCGTTCGTGCTGAAGCTCACGCGCCTTGCCCGGTGTCAGCATGGGCGCATAGCGCAGTACCCGGGCGAGCGCGAGATTGATCGTGCCGAGCAACCCCAGCAGCCAGGGCGGCACAGGCACGATCCTGGCCCGGCCGCTCCGTGCCAGGGTCGCCAGCTCCGTCCAGCCGTAGCCGCCATGACCATCGTCAATGGCAAACAGCCCGTGACGGCATGCCTGTGTTTCACCGAGCCAGGCCAGCACCGCCAGCGCAACGTCGCGACCGTGAATCAGCGCAATGCGCTGAGACGCAGGACCGGGTCGCGGGGCCAGGCCGCGCCGGATGGCCGCCAGCAACGGCCGCATCTCGACGTCGCCGGGGCCGTACACCGCCGGCGGCCGCAGAATCGTCCAGTTCAGAGCCGTTGCCGCCATCAGCACCTGCTCGCCCTGCGCTTTGCTGCAGGCGTAATGGGACAGCGCTGGCTCGCTGGCGGCGAGCGACGAGATCAGCAGCACCGGGGGCGGCTCGGTCAGGGTGTCCAGGGCTTTGACAAGCGCCTCGACGCCACGCACGTTGGCGCCCAGAAACGCATCGAGATCGCGTCCGCGCACCGTTCCGGCAGCGTAGACCACCGCACGGGTACCCTCGAGGGCCCGCGCCAGAGCGGAACTGTCATCGAGTTCCGCGACTATCGCTTCGGTGCCGGCCAGCAGACGGCTGCGGTTTGCCGAGCCGGACCGCACGAGCGCGCGCACCGGCACGCCCGCGTCGCGCATGACAGCCTGGATGTGGCCACCGATGAAGCCGGTGGCGCCGCTCAGCAGGATGGGCAGCGAATCAGCCGAAGGCTTCTGCTTTGCCAACCGCGCGCGCCGTCCTCGGATACTTGGCGCCGCACGCGAGCGCCTCGGGGCGCCAGCGAGCGTCCACGTCCGCCGCGCGGGCCATGAAGTCCTGCTTGGTCTTGGCACGCGCCAGCTTGCCCGACGAGGTGCGCGGCAGGGTGCCCGGGTCCACCAGATCGACGTAGGCGGTAATGCCGAAGTGCACCCGGACCTCGGCTTCCAGCACCGCAACCAGGGCGCGGCGCTTGTCCGGATCGGATTCGCGCGACTCGACCACCAGCACCGCGACGTCCTCGCCCGTAGGTGTCGGCGCCGCGAACGCGGACACGTTGCCCTGGCGAACGCCGGGCATGCCATCCGCCAGGTGCTCGAGGTCCTGCGGCCAGATGTTGCGGCCGTTGACGATGATCACGTCCTTGCTGCGGGCCGTGATGTAGACGTGATTGCCTACCCGGTAGCCGATGTCACCGGTATCGAGCCAGCCGTCTTCGCTGAGCACCTCGGCGGTCGCCTCGGGATTCTGGAAGTAGCCGCGCATCACGCTCGGACCACGCAGGCAGATGTGGCCGCAATGACGTTCCGGCAGATCGTTACCGGCTCGATCGCGAATGGCGAACTCGTAGCTCGGCATCACGGCACCGCAGTCGACGAACACTAGCGACGACGAATCGCGCCAGTCGTTGACGTCCAGGGGCTCGGCCACCAGATCGTCGGCCATGCGGCCCTTGTCCACGATGTCCATGGACACGCCGCTGTTGAGCGGCGCAAAGCTGACCGCCAGCGCGCACTCGGCCATGCCGTAGCAGGCCACGAACGAGCGCGGATCGAATCCGGTACCCGCCAGCGCCTCGGCAAAATCGTTCAGCGGCTTGGGATGGGTACGTTCCGCGCCCACGCAGGCCGCCCGCCAGCTGCTGAGGTCGTACTTTTCTACGTCCGAGGGCCGCAGCCGCTTCGCGCACAGCGCGTAGCCGAACGGCGGGCTCGAAGCGATGGTGCCGCGATTTTCGGAGATAACCTTGAGCCAGAGCCGCGGGCGCATGGCGAACGTGCGCGGCGACATGAGGTCGACCGACAACTGCGTGGCCAGCGGCAGCAGCACGAAACCCACCAGACCCATGTCGTGGTAGAGCGGCAGCCAGGAGACGAAGCGGTCGTTGCTGTCCAGCATGAGGCCGAACTCGGCGATCTCCTGCAGGTTGTTCAGCACGGAAATCTGAGAGATCTCGACGCCGCGGGGAAAACGCGTACTGCCGGACGTGTACTGCAGATAGGCGGGTTCCTGCTCCGTCAGCGGCTCGAGCGGACGCTCGCTCGGCTCGAGCGCATCGAGCTCGTCGAGCAGTCCGGCGCGCACGCCGGACAGCGGCGCCGCGGCTTCCTGCAGAAAGCCCACGTGCGACGGCGGTGCCACGGCAACGGCCGCGCCGCAGCTCTGCAGCATCTGCCGCAGCTGCGTGACGTAAGCGTCGTGCGCGCCGAGTTGGACGCCGGCCGGCAATGCCACAGGCAGCATCCCCGCGTACTGACACGCGAAGAACAGCTTGTGAAACATCGGGTCGGTTTCCGCGACAATAGCTACCCGCGAACCTCGGGGGCACCCGAGACCCAGCAGCTTTTTCGCGAGCAGTTGAGCTTCGTCTTTGAGCGTCCGATAAGTCAGAACGCTTTCGAGCTCACCCCGTCCGTCGTAAAAGTTGATCCCCGTTTCGCCCGTCGCGGCATATTCGAGCGCCTCGACGAGAGAACGGAACCCGGAGGTTTTAAAGTCCAAAGACCCATTAATTCCAGTGCGTTGCAAGCTAGAATTCTCCAAACCTTGTGTCTTTGTATTTGTAATTTTTTGTTGTCGACCACCGACCCACCCCTTACCGAGATCCGTGGCATGAACGGCGCCTTACTGGGGACATCACCATACTCTCCGAGGAAACCCAGTTAAACACCTGATTCGCAAGAATTTTATTTGCCATCAAGGGCCGAATTCAATCCCTAAGTGCAAAAAAATCCGTCCTGGATCCATTTCCGCGCAATTGGTAGGAGGCTCCAGGGCCAGCAAACCAACGCGCATTATCCAGCATAGTCCACCTATTTCTCCAGTCTAGATCTCATTTTTCTCCAGAATTTCTCCAATATTCGCCCCGGCGCCCTGTTTCAGGGCGCCCCGTGGCAATCGAGCAACCGGAGTCTCAGTGCAGCTTCAGCCCTTGCCGCCCGAGGAGAAAGCGGCGCGCGCGGCTACCGCGTCCCGGTAGGTTCTGGTCAGCGCGCTCTGATCGGCGTCTGCGAATGCGCTGGCGCGGTGCAGCGCGTTGGCGGTGGCGTTGATCGCCTGCTTGACCATGCGCGTGGTGGCAGCGGGCATGGATGCGGCCGTGCGCGCCAGCGCAAGCGCCCGCTCGGACGCCTGGCCCGGCTCGGCCACCTCGTCCACCAGCCCCCAGTCCAGAGCCTGGTCGGCGGCCATCTTTTCGCACAGCAGGACGATGCGCTTGGCGCGCGCCGGGCCCACCAGCGTGATCAGGCGGGGCAATGCGCCCCACTGCAGATTGAGGCCGATCTTGACCTCAGGAACATAAAGGTAGGCATCGCTCGCCAGCACCCGCCAGTCGCAGGCGAGCGCGATGGCGCAGCCAGCGCCCACCGCGAGCTTCTCCATGGCGGCGATGGTCACCTGCGGCATGTCCTCCCACGCCTGACACAGGCGTACCCCGCGATAGAAGCGTTCGCGCAGTGCCACGTCGCTGTCGAGCGCTTCCCAGGTGGCGGCGTCCTTCAGATCGATGCCCGCGGAGAACGCATCGGGCGTGCCGGCAAGCACCACCGCCTGCGTCTCCAGATCATCCTGGAACGCGCGCGCGACGTCGGTGAGTTCCAGGATCGTCTCCTGGTTGAACGCATTGAGGCTGCCGCCGCGGTCGAAGGTAACCAGGGCCACGTTGCCCTGCTTGTCAATGCGCACGTTCCGGTAACTCATGTGGTTTCCCTCGGATCTGTCGTCAGACGTTTCGAATGGCAGCTGCTCGGGCCTGCGCGATGCGGCGCTCGGCGCGGAATTCTTCGGCCCAGCGCGCCGCGCCGCCGCGCTCCGCCGTGTGCAGCGCGACCACGTCGAACAGCTCGCGCTGCGCGTGGCTGCCGCCGATCCGGTACAGGCGATAGCGGAACGCATCGAACAGCTGCAACGCCCGCTGATGATCGCCCTGCTGAACTGCCACCAGAAAGCCGGCGACGTCGAGCGCGACCTCGCGCACCACCGAAGCCTGATCACCCGCCTCACCTGCCCAGCCCTCCAGGGCCGCGAGCAGCTCAGCCGCCGCCGGATTGCCCGTGACCAGCAGCGGCATCAGGTGATGCAGGCTCGCAAACACCAGCTCACGATCCTCGACATGCCGCTCGGCAACCGCAGCCAGTGCCGTCCAGCGCTCGCCGACGTCCTGGCCCCGGGCCTGCAGGCGCAGCAGCAGCGAGGTCGCGTTGCACATGTCCAGATAGAAGTCATCGGCCACCGCCGGCCCGACTTCGCGATCGTAGATGTCGAGCACCCGCTCGAACTCGTCGCGGCTGAGAAAGTACAGGGACTGGTGCCAGTACAGGTGATTGCGGAAGTTGTTGGCATCCAGCCAGTTCGGCCGCAGGGCATCGATCCACTCGATGCCTTCCTCTGTTCGGCCCTGCATCTGCAGGACGTGGGCCATGGCGTGGGCAGCCCAGAGGTCACGCGAATTCAGGTCCACCGCCTCGCGCGCGTAGCGCTCGGCCTTGTCGTACTCGCCCGCCTCCTCGAGACCGAAGGCCAGCATGCCGCGCACGTAGCCGGCAAATGGATGATCCTCGGGGTAGTAGCTGAGCTTGCGCGCCACCGAATCGCGCATGCGGCGGCCGTCACCCGCGTAGAAATACAGGTAATGGAGCATGCGCAACGCGAGCGGATCAGTCGGGTAACGTCCTAGCAGCGCCTCGAAGTGGCGCATCAGGTGTTCGAGGTCATCCGCCAGCCACAGGCCGAGCGCTTCGACGTGGCCGCGCTCCCAGTCGCTGCACACGCCATCGGCGACCGTATCCGCAAGCGCGGCATGCAGCGCGCGAGCGTTCGCGCTGTTGCGCGGATCTCCGGCCAGACGCGACAGATAGCCCATCATGCAGCGCGCCATCAGATGACCAGGGTCCGCAGCAAGCGTCTGCTGCAGAATCTGCGGCGTGTCGGCGCGCGCCCCGAGATAGCTTTCCATGGCGCGCTCGAGCTGCTGCGCGCCGCCGGCATCGGCCGCAGTGAGCGGCAGGTCGTAGAGCGTGACGTTCATGGCGCGGATTGTAGGGGCTCGGCGGATCCTGCGCACCGTCTCGGGGCGGAAGGTCAGCGTCCGACGGCTGCCACCGGAACGCCGCGCCCGGTGCCGGGCTGGCATTCGAGAAAGCGGACCAACGCCTCACCAAGCTGTTCGAACAGATCGCGCAGCAGACGCATCTGCAGCGCGCCCGGCCGCGCCACCAGCCAGACCTCGGCGACCGGGTCGGGTCCACCGCCGGTGAGAACGCGAGCCAGTTGCGGCTCGGGATCGCCCATATAAAGTGGCAGCCCGACAATCCCGCGCCCTGCCAGCGCGGCGTTGCGCTGCGTGAGCATCGAATCGCTGCGGAACACCACTCGCTCCGCCGGTATCTCGATCCCCAGCCGCTGCGCCGCACGGCAGAAACGCCGGTTGGAAACGCCGTCGATGAACCAGTGCCTGGACAGCGTGTCGATCGCCGGAGTGCCCCAGCGTTCGAGGTAGGTGCTGCTCGCCCATGCGCCCAGGCGCAGCGCCCCCACCCGTCTGCACACCAGGTCCGCCTGCTGCGGGCGCACGTGCCGCACCGCGAAATCCGCCTCGCTCTGCAGCAGATTCAGCTGCTCACCGGTGAGCATCAGCTCGACGTGACAGGGTGTAGGGCCGGCGCACGCGGGCAATCCCGCCAGCAATGCCGGCACGCACTCGGCCATGAGCTCGGCAATGGTGACGCGAACCGTGCCGGTCTCGGCATTTTTCAGCGTATCGCTGGCGGCCTCGAATGCCAGCGCATCCTGACGCATGCGGTTGGCCACCTCGGCAAGCTGCTCGCCGTGACTGTTCAGCTTCAAGCCGCTGCCTGTGCGATCGAACAGCTGCAGGCCGAGTTGCTCCTCCAGCGTCTGCACGTGCCGGGCGACGGTGGGATGGGCCAGCGTCAGGCGCCGCCCCGCCGCCGCCAGGCTGCCCGATTCCACAACCGCAATGAAAGTCCGAACCAGATTCCAGTCCAGGTGATAGGCGGGCCAGGAAGTGTTGCTGGAGCCGCGTGTCGACATGGCACCTCTCGCCGTTGCCGCGCGAGAGTCGTCACCGCTCCGACCCGCGGCTGGCGCTGTCACGGCGCGCGGCAGGTTGCACATCCGTGAGAAACAGCTTCTACGTTACTTCGGTTCCCACGTCAATCGCGTTTCGTTACTTTAAGTAACACTCTGACGGCCACACCGGCAGAACTTTTCGCCAACCCCGATCGAGGACAGCATCATGAGCCAACCGATGACCATACTAGCCGGCGCCCTGGGCGCCGCCGTTCTGCTGGCCGGCCTGGCCGCGCCCGCAGATGCCCGCGTGAGCACCAGCAAAGAGCTGGCGGGCTATCATGCCTGCCTGGACGCTGCCGCCGACAGCCACAGCGGTCTGGTCGCCAAACGCTTCTACTACACCGCCCAATCGGGCGACAACCGCACCTACTACATCAACGCCAGCGCCTGGGAGAACGGTAACCGGGTGGCGCTCCGGATCGCCTGCGCGACGTCCACCGACGGCCGTGAGCTGCTGAGTGTGTCCAGTGCCGAAGGCCGCTACGCGCTGGCGGATGAAGCACGCCACGTCCAATTTGCAGCACAGTAGACCCCGTCCCGTGCAGCGGGCGGCCAGCGCCTCGTGGTTGACGCCGCCCACTCCCCCGCCCGGCATCCCCTTCCCCTCCCCGCCGGGCGGGTCTTTTTCGAGGCCTCTCGTCGGCAAGGCGCGTTGCGCTCAGTCGCACCCGCCCCTGGCAACCGGCAGCAGCACTTCGTTGCGACGCAGAAACCACGGCATGAACGGCGGATCGTAGCGCGCCCATTGTGCCGGGCCGCAGACGCTGAGGCCGGCCTGCGCAACCGCCGCGCGCAGCTCAGTCTCGAACCGCTGGTAGCGCGCTTCGCCCCAACCGCCCGAGTAACGCAGCGCGGCGACGAGCCGGGCCGGCAGAACCTGAATCGAGACGGCGGGATCCTCCGGCTGCGGCAGATCCTCGCCACTGCGCCCCGCCGGCATGACGAACATGAGCTGCCAGGCATCGCCGCTGCCCTGCTGCAGAACCGGCGCGGTCATGGCGATGGACTCGCCATCGTCGGCGCCGGGCTGCTGGATCACCGGCGCGGTCATGGCGATCCGGTCGCGTTTCACGTTGTCGCCACTGATGTATCGCAGCAGCGGTCGGAAGCCGCGGTTGCCGGCGGCTGCGCGATCTCCTTCGACCGTGACGGTGGCGACCCACAGCGGCGGATACTCGCGCAGCTCGAAGCCGTCCAGCTTCTCGACGACCCGGTACTCGGGCTCCTCGATGGCAAGCGCGGCGCCGGCCGCGAGCCACAGGGTGGCGGCAAGGCTCAAAACCCGCGCAAGCGGCCATCGGCGCCCGCCGCTCATTTGACGGCCCCGTTCATGCGCCGCGCGTCGCGCCGCGATTCAGCCGCGGTTTCACGCATCCTTGACGATCTCCAGGCTAGCTTGCTGCTTTAGACAGCCTAAGCCCACGAACCGCTCACCGACAACGCGCGATATTCGCCGGCCCCCCGCCACAGGCCTGCGGCTGGAAAGCCTCGGCACGCTGGAGCTCGGCCGGCTGGCCCTGTCCTGGCCACGGCTGCTGCGCGAGCGGCGCGGTGCCGATCAGCGCTACGCGATACCCCTGCGCGTGCCGGTGACGGCAATCTATTCGAAGCGCGATCGCGTGGTCGTCTGGCTCGCGCCGTACTGGCACCTGCCCGCGACTGAATCCTGCTGACCGGCCCGGCGGCTGCCCACATTCTCCGAACGTTTGCACACCTATCCCTTGCAACACCCGCACAGGCGCCCGGCCGCTTTCGCGTAAAAAGTACCCGGTGCAAGCGCTCGGGAAAAACAACATGGGTGGACTGGGCAGAGTACGCGGGATGGTGGCCCGGGGGGCAGCGGTGGTGGTCGTGGGCCTGCTGTCCGGCGGCTGCGCCAGCATGGACCGCGACGAGGCGACCTGGCTCGCGCTGCACAGCATGGACGTTGCGCAGACGCTGAACGCGGCGAGCGACCCCTGCTACGAAGAGACCGCCTGGCTCACCAGCCGGCTGATCGGCAACCAGCCCAGCGACGCCGAGGTGCTGGCCTGGGGTGTGGGCACCGCCGTCGCCCACGCCTGGATCGGACGCGTGCTGGAGGAGCAGGGCGCGCCCCGATGGGTGCAGAAAGCCTGGGACGTCACCACCATCAGCTACACCACCTACACCATCTCGCAGAATCACGCCGACGGGGTGCGCCCGTTCGGCGACAACCAGCCCGTGGACGGCTGCTATCGCAGCTGATCCGGCCCGCGCCTGCGCCGACCGCTATAATCGCCGCCCCGGATGACAGGGCGGCGCCATGTCAGAACTGTTCGAAACCTTCGACGAAGCCGGCGAGCCGGCCGGGCTCGTCGCGCGCGACGAGGTGCATGCCCGCGGCCTGTGGCACCGGTCCGCGCACATTTTCCTGTTCGACAGCGCCGGTGCGCTGCTGATTCAGCTGCGCGCCCCGGGCAAGGATCTGTACCCGAACCGCTGGGACTACAGTGTCGGCGAGCACCTCAAGCCCGGCGAATCCTATCGCGACGGCGCCGAGCGCGGTCTGCTCGAAGAGCTGAACGTCACCGGCGTCGACCTGCAGCCGCTGGGCGCGCTGATCCGCTCGCGCACCGAAGGCGCGCCGGACAACAGCAGCCATGGGCGCGCGTTCCTCGACCGGGAGCTGCAGCAGGCGTTCCGCGGCTGCTACGATGGGCCGTTGACGCCGGACGGCGGCGAGGTCGCCGAGGTCCGCTGGGTGACCATCGAAGCATTGCGCGACTGGGTTGCCCGCGAGCCGGAGGCGTTCACCCCCTGGCTGCTGCGCGATCTGCGCGCATTCCAGATCATATGATCAGGCAGGTTCGTCCGTGAACTACGTGATGTACGCCATTCCGTTCTTCATCGCCGCCATGGCGGCGGAGTATCTGTACGGCCGCGCGCGCGGCAACGACACCTACCGGCACCACCACACGCTCAACAGCCTGCAGCTCGGCACTCTGAGCCGCCTCGCCGGCGTGCTGAAGATCGGCATCGGCGGTCTGGTTTACGGAGCCTTAACAAATGGCTACACGTTGTTCCGGCTGGACGGCGACGCCGTCGCGGTCTGGATCGCTGCCTTCGTCGGCTACGACTTCTGCTACTACTGGGCGCACCGCTACGGCCATCAGTGGCGGCTGCTCTGGGCATCCCATGTTGCCCACCACCAGAGCGAGGAGTTCAATCTTTCGACGGCGCTGCGCCAGACCAGCACGGGCTACCTTTCCTTTGTCTTCTACATTCCGCTGTACGTGCTGGGTTTTCCCGCCGAGCTGCTGGTGTCGGTGGGCAGCCTGAACCTGATCTACCAGTTCTGGGTGCACACGGAGCACATCCGCCGGCTGGGGCCGCTGGAATGGGTGCTGGTGACGCCCTCGAACCACCGCGTGCATCACGCCAGGAACCCGGAGTACATCGATCGCAACTACGGCGGCGTGTTCATCCTTTGGGACCGCCTGTTCGGCACCTTCAAGGACGAGGATCCGACGCGCCCCTGCGTGTACGGCATCACCCGCCAGCTCGGCAGCTTCAACCCGCTGTGGGCCAACGCGCACGTGTACTGGGAAGGCCTGCAGGACATGGTGCGCACGCGCCACTGGGGCGACAAGCTGCGTCTGTGGGTCGAGGGCCCGGGTTGGCGGCCGCGCGACCTGCGCAACGAGCCCAAGCCCGACTGGCGCGCAGCAAAGTACGACCCGAAGGTATCCGCGGCCATCGGCGGCTACTGCTTTGCCCAATACTGGCTGGTGACGGCGGCGAGCCTGACGCTCCTGTTCGCCGACCTGCCGCGCACGCTGGTGCTCGCGAGCGCCGCGCTGCTGGCGTTCAGCTTCTACGTTCAGGGCGCGGCGTTGGAGGGCCGGCGCTATGCCACGCAGCTGGAGATCGCGCGATTGGCTGCGGTGACCGCGCTGGCCTGGTACGGCAGCAGCGCCTGGGGCGCCGAATTCGCCACCGGCCTCACGGCCTACGCCCTGCTCAGCCTGCCCTTGACGCTCTGGGCAGCAGCGAAGCCCTCTGCTAATCTCGACTCCGCGCCAGGCGAAACGCCGGCGCAGACCGCGCGGCTCAAGCCCGCGGACTAGACGCCGGAGGCGGGTGCCCCGGCGAACAACCCCGATGAAGTCCGTTGAGGCCCATGCCTGCGGACCAGGAGGAACCGATGTATCACTACTGCAACCGGTGGGCCCGGCGCGCAGCCTTTGCGAGTGGCTACGCAGCGGCCAGCAAGACCGCCCAGCAATCCCCTTTCTACGCCAGCCGCGACGCCGATGACGATGGCGGTGGCCGAGGCGGGTGGCGCCACGGCGGCGGCCACTTCGGCATGCGCCGGCCGTTGCGCCAGCTCGCCTACCATCTGAACCTGGACGATGCGCAACGCCGCCAGGTGGCGGCGAGCCTCAACCGATTGAAGATGGAGCGCGAGCAGGCGGAGCTCGACAGCCGTCGCACCGTGGACGCGCTGGCCGATCTGGTGGTGGACGAGCAGGTGTCCGTGGACGCGTTGCGCACGGCGCTCGCGCCCCGCGTGACCAGCACCGAAAACCTGCAGCTGGCCATCGCCCGCGCAGTGCAGGAAATCAGCGCCGTGCTCGACGCCGATCAGCGTCAGGAGCTGGCGATGCTGCTGCGCTCCGGCGCGCTGCGTCTGTAACGGCGACACTCGAGCGGGGGCCGGCGCAGCAGCAATCGGGTCAGAACAGGCCCAGCTGCCGGTCGTCGCCGATCACCCGCTCGAATTCCAGCCCCAGCGTCTGCAGCACCGGCTCCGCCACCGGACGGATCTGCCGCTCGACATAGTGCTCGCGGTCCGGCGGCTGGGTCAGCGCATCCAGCGGCTCGGGCCCGGCGAGCGTCATCACGTAGGAGATGATCCGGCCCGGCGGCTCTCTGGATTTGCGCGCCGCCGCCACGTGCGGCGGCGTGCTGGCCGTGTAGGTTTCCAGCGGTTTTCGCAGCCCCTTGCGATACACCAGCAGATGGTCGAGCTCGCCGCGGCGCAGCGCGGCCACGATGCCGCGCAGATAGTCGTCCACCGGCTCGGCGGTAAACAGCCGCCCGTACAGCTCACGTTGCACCTGCTTGGCCAGCTCCGTCCAGTCGCGGCGCACCACCTCCATGCCGACGAACTCCACCGCCGGCTCGCCGCCCGTGTGCCGCAGCCCCGCGTAGCGCTTGCGGGCGCCGCCGGCGCCGTGGCGCACCGAGGGTAGAAACAGCTTGCGATAGAGCTTCTCGAACTCCAGCTCCAGGCGGCTGGTGACGCGCCAGCGCTGCCGGATCTCCGTCTCGAGATCCGCATTGATGGCAGCCGTCAGCTCAGCGGCCAGCGTACAGGCGGCATCCGCATCGTGCAGGCCCGAGGCCACGAACAGGCTGTCGGTGTCGCCATAGAGCACGGTGTAGCCGCGCGCCTGAAACCAGTCGCGCGACCACTGCAGGAAGAACCGCCCCTGCCCGGTGATGGCGTTGGCAATGGCCGGGTTGCTGAAGCGGCACGCCGGCGTACCGAGCACGCCGTAGAACGAGTTCATGAGAATCTTGATGGCCTGAGAGGCCACCGCATCGCCGGCCCGCTTGGCCGCCTCGCGACGGGGAAACAGCTCATCGAGCATCTGCGGCAGGATCGCCGGGTCGCGCCGGAAGCCGGCGCCGTTGACCAGCACGATGGCGTCGTCCGCGTCCGCAGGCTCGCCCACGAAACCGAGAGGGTCGATGTTGAAGGTGCGCATGATGCTGGGGTACAGGCTTTTGAAGTCGAACACCCAGACATTGCCATGCACGCCGATGAGCGGTTCCAGCACATGACCGCCGGCCTGGGCCACGTGCACCCGCGAGTCATCCGAGCGCACCGACGGCGCGACGATGCCGCGCCGCCCCAGCGCCGACAGGTAAAGAAAGTCGAACGAGGCGATGCTGGCCGCGACCCGGTCCGGGGTCATGCCGGTAAGCCGGCTGCGCGCAAACGCCAGGGTCACCAGGTCCAGCGTTTCCAGGATCTCCAGCACCAGCCGCGCGTCGGTGCGCGCGTAGCGAGCGAACGCCGGCAGGTCGTGGCGGTAGTTGTGCTGAATCTCGGCCACCCGATCACCGGCATCGCCCGCCAGCGCCTTGCCCTCGCCCAGCACCTCCCGCGCCACCGCGTCGAGGCTGTAGTCCTCCATGCGGACGAAGGCGCCGCGCAGGAGATCCACCCCATCCAGCACCAGGCGGCCCGGGATGCTGGCCTGACCGCTGCCGAAGTAGCCCTCTGCGGAACGGATGCGCAGCGCCCCGTCATCGCGGCCGAGACGGAACGGATGACGCACCCGGGCCGCAATCTTTGCCAGCACCGTCAGGTCGAAGTCGATCACGTTCCAGCCGGTGAGGACATCCGGGTCCAGCGCCGCCACGTGCCGGCAGAACAGTTCCAGGGCCTCCGCCTCGGAGCGCGCCGCCACCGCGCGCTCAGGCATGGGCCGCCCCGCGGAATCGACGATGATCACCTCGTCGGCGCCCAGCCCGTAGAGCGAGATAGCCAGAAGGCGCTCGGCACGACCGTCGGTTTCGATGTCGAAGGACAGCACCCGGGGGCTCGGCAGCGCCCCGTCGGCATACGGCTCGAGCTCCGGGCCGTCGAACATCACCTGGTCGCCCAGCAGCCGCGGCACCCCGATGATGCGGCAACTGCCTTTCACGTTGCGGTCGATCAGATAGCGCTGCGCGAAGCGCACGTCCGCCTCGAAGGTGTCGATCTGCTGGGCGTGCAGCCGGTCGCGCAGCACGGGCGCGTCCGACGGCACGCCGACCTCGACCCGGCTGACGGGCTCACCGGCCATGGTGCGCCGGTGATCCGCCACACAGCGCGCGCCCAGGCGTGACGCCGCTTCTACATCGCCGGCGCGTATATAGAAGTGGGGCCTCTGACGATGATCGCGCACCAGAAACGGCCGCCCGTCAGCCAGCCGCCCATAGAGGTGCACCACGGGCATGCCGTCCGCGATCCGGTAGCTGGCCTGGAGGATGAAACCCTGATGGGCGACGACGTTCATGCAGAGATTCTGCAACTTCCCGCCCGGGCTTTCACACTGCATTGACCCGTCGAGGCATAAGCTGCGCCTATGAAACGCCACCAGCCGGCCCCCGCAGGCTCCGCCGCACCGCAAGACAAGTGTCTACGACGCCCCTTTGGTGCGGGCGACCGCAGGCGCTAGACTCCGCCCATGCCATCCGGTCAGAAAGCCAGCATCCTGCTCGTGGAGGATCACCCCGATCTCGCCGAGACCGTAGGCGACTTCCTGGAAGCCAAGGGTTACGCCGTAGACTTCGCCGGCGACGGGCTCATGGCCATGCACCTGGCCGTCACCCAGCCGTTCGATGCCATCGTGCTGGACGTGATGCTGCCCGGGCTGAACGGCATCGAAGTGTGCCGGCGCCTGCGCAAAGATGCCCAGCTGACCACCCCGATCATCATGCTCACCGCGCGCGATCAGCTCGACGACAAGCTCAAAGGCTTCGACGTCGGCGCCGACGACTACCTGGTGAAACCTTTCGATCTGCCCGAGCTGGTGGCCCGCATCGAGGCGTTGATCCGGCGCGGGCGCGGGGTCTCCTCGGTGTACAGCGTCGGCAGCCTGACCATGAATCTCGACACCATGGAAGTGCATCGCGGGGACACCGAGATCCGGCTGTCGCGCACGCTGTTCGACATCCTGCGCATTCTGATGCGCGAAGCGCCGAAGGTGGTACCGCGCGAGACCATCGAGCGCGAGCTGTGGGGCGACGACCTGCCGGACAGCGATACGCTGCGCAGCCACCTGTACAACCTGCGCCGCGCCGTCGACCGGCCTTTCGATCAGCCCCTGATCGAAACCCTGGCCGGACGCGGCTATCGCATCCGCGCCACCGAAAGCGCTGCCGGCACGGACTGACAGCCCGGTGCGCACGCTGGTCTGGTTCCGCAACGATCTGCGGACGACGGACAATCCCGCCCTGTACCACGCCCGCGAGCAAGGCGAAGTGGTGGCCGTTTTCCTGGTAGCCGCCACGCAGTGGCGCGAGCACGACGTCGGCGACAACCGCTTCGCGTTCCTGCTGGACAACCTGCATGAGTTGAAGGCAGAGCTCGATCGCCTGGGGATTCCGCTGAAGCTGCTGGATGCTCCGCGCTTCGACGATGCCCCCGCGGCTCTGCTGAAGCTCGCGCGATCCCTGAGCGTCAACGCCATCGCGTTCAACGAGGAGTACCCGCTGAACGAGCGCAAACGCGATTCCAAGGTGCGTCTGGCGTTCGAGTCGGAGAACCTCAAAGTGGACACCTGGCACGCCGGGGCCATCGTCCCGCCCGGCGCGGTGCTGACCGGCCGTGGCGAGCCATACACCGTGTTTTCGCCATTCAAGCGCAAGTGGCTGGCCAGCATCGGCCCCGAGGCGCTGGAACCGCTCGCCGCGCCCAGGCGTCAGCGCGCCTGCGACGTTACCTCTGACCCGGTGCCCACGAAGCTGGACGGCGTGCCGCGTGACCGCGTATCCGAGCTGTGGCCAGGCGGGCAGGGCGAGGCGGCTCGACGTCTCGAGCGATTCTGCGAAATGCGCATCGCGCAGTACAAGCGCGACCGCGACATTCCCGCGCTGCCCGGTACCAGTCAGCTGTCTCCCTACCTCTCGGTGGGCGCGGTCTCCGGGCGCCAGTGCCTGACGGCGGCCGCGGCGCTGAATGAGGGCCGACTGGACGGTGGCAGCGTGGGCATCAGCAGCTGGATCAGCGAGCTGGTGTGGCGCGACTTCTATCGCCACGTGATCGCGCTGTTCCCCCACGTGAGCCGCGGCCAATCATTCCGGCCGGAGCTCGACGCACTACCCTGGCGGCACGCTCCCGCAGAGCTGGCCGCCTGGAAGTCGGGCCAGACCGGCTACCCGCTGGTGGACGCCGCCATGCGCCAGCTCGCCGAGACCGGCTGGATGCACAACCGCCTGCGCATGCTGACCGCCATGTTCCTGAGCAAGCATCTGCTGCTCGACTGGCGCCACGGCGAGCGCTACTTCATGCAGCAGCTGGTAGACGGCGACTTCGCCGCCAACAACGGCGGCTGGCAGTGGAGTGCGTCCACCGGCACGGATGCGGCGCCGTACTTCCGCATCTTCAACCCGTTCACCCAGGCGGAGCGATTCGATCATAACGCGGAGTTCATCCGCCACTGGGTGCCCGAGCTGCGGCACGTGCCGGTGAAGATCATAGTGAAGCGGGAAGGGGAGAGGATAGACGGCTACCCCGAACCGATCGTGGACCACAAGATGGCGCGCGAGCGGGCGATCGAGACGTTCAAGTCGTTCCAGGCGGCGGGGAAGTAGCCTTCGGACAGATCAGCCCGCGGCGCGATCGTATTCCGAAAACTCGATCTCGGGCAGCCGCGCGCACGCACGCGCATGCTCGATGGTCATACTGACCAGGTTGCCCGAGGCATCGAGGTCCATGTAGACGTTCTCGTTCAGTTCACGGATTTCCGCGACCTGCACCGACGCGAATTCGATGAAAGCGGTGTCGGTGTCTTTGAAGTACTTGATCTTCATCCGCGATACCTCCTGTCGAAATACGCGTTGTGCACGTTGATTCCGTCTTCGAGCAGCACGACCCTAAAGTACTTCTGTTCGCTCTCGACGTATACCCAACGACGAATTCGGAACATGCGCACCATTACAAGCGTTCCAACGGGCTCAACACCGCTCTCCCGCCACGTCCGAGCACATGCGTGTAGATTTCGGTCGTGCGCACGTCCGAATGACCGAGTTGCTCCTGGACCGTTCGTATGTCGGCGCCGCGCTCCAGCAGATGAGTGGCGAACGAATGGCGCAGCGAGTGGCACGATGCAGGCTTGGTGATTCCCGCACCCCGAACCGCCTTCGCGAACGCGCGTTGCATGGCCCGCGGCCCGAGGTGGTGCCTGCGCACGAGCCCCGTTCTCGGATCGCACGACCGATCCCGCGCAGGAAACAGAAACTGCCAGCCGAGTTCGCGCGGCGCGTTCGGATACTTGCGGGCAAGGGCGAACGGCAGCGACACGCCCGGCCACTCAGGAACGCCCCGATCTTCCTCATACAGCCACCGAACCCTATCCAGCTGATGATCGATGAGGGGCAACAGCGCCTCAGCCAACGTTACGATGCGTTGCTTCGCACCCTTGCCTTCGCGCACCAGAATGCAGAGCTTCACAGGATCGACGTCGTGCACACGCAGACGCAGAGCTTCCATCAGCCTCAATCCAGAGCCATACATGATCCCCGCGCAGAGCCTGTGCTCACCCTGCAGGCGCTCGAGGATGCTGCTCACCTCCGGCCAGGTAAGCACCACAGGGAGCTTCCGCTCCTTGCTCGCGGGCGCATAGCCAGAGAAATCGATGTCCGATCGACCGAGCACTTCCCGGTAGAGAAACAAGAGCGCGTGTAAAGCCACCTTCTGGGTATTGGGAGCAACGTTCTGATCCGCCGCGAGATGCGTGAGAAACGCGCGCACCTCCAAACCGCCCAGATCGCGCGGGTGGCGCAGACCGTTGAAGCGGATGTATTTGCGCATCCAGTAGAGATAAGTCTTCTCGGTACGAAGTGACATCTGGCGCAGACGGATCCGGCGCCGAACCTCCTCGAGCAAGCGATTGGCCATATTGCAGAAGCGCGCGCAAATGTCGTAGTTTGCCGAAAGGGGAGGAGTTGGCTATCCGACAAAGAGGGGTGCCGGCGTGAGAAATCAACCACAGATCAGCGACATGCGGGATCGCTGGTACGGTCTTGCTTCACCGAAGTGCGAAAAAAGCCCTAGTTCATGCGAACGGGCGACGCGTTTTATCACGACGCGTCGTCGTCGATTTTTCTGTTAGGCGGCGGGTACAACCAACCCTCCCAGCCTGAAGCCACCGTGGGTCAGGGTCGTTGCAACCCGAAACGTTATAGGTTACGGTGGCCCTCGTGATCGCTGGGTTCAAGCACCGCGGGCTGAAGCGTTTCTTCGAGGAGGGAACGACTCGCGGCATCCAGGCTCAGCAGGCAAGTCGTATTCGCTTGATACTGGCGCGGTTGAATGCCTCACAGGCACCCCAGGACATGAACCTGCCCGGCCTGCATCTGCACGAACTCACTGGGCAGAGAAAGGGCACTTGGTCCGTGCGGGTATCCGGCAACTGGCGAATCACTTTCCGGTTCGACGGCCCAGATGCTTACGAAGTCGACTTAGAGGACTACCACTGATGCGTATGCACAATCCCCCACATCCCGGAGAGGTGTTGCGTGAGCTGTGCCTGGACCCCTTGGGGCTGACCGTCACCGATGCCGCCGAGGCTCTCGGCGTTAGTCGCAAGACCCTATCCGCCATTCTCAACGGGCGGGCTGGCATCAGCCCCGAGATGGCGATCCGGCTTTCGAAGGCCTTTGGTACCTCTGCCGAAAGCTGGTTGAATCAGCAGATGCAGTACGACCTGTGGGTCGCCAAGCAGTCAGCCGGCGGCATTCGCGTTAGGAAGCTGTCCGCCGCCTAACAAGGGCGATGCAGCGGACCGTCCAAACCGTCACTTGGTTTGCATTCGCAAACCGCGCGCCGGTTCGCTCGGCCGCTGATCGCTGACGTTAGGCGTCTAGCATGTCTCTCTCGAGCCTAGGACAGTTTGCACTTCCAGTAGTTGATGTGGATCGGGCTGAAGTGTTCTATGGCCAGGTGCTGGGCCTACGTAAGCTGTTTCGATTCGACAATCTGGTGTTCTTCGACTGCGCTGGCGTTCGACTGATGCTGGAGGGAGAAGATGCTGTGGAAGTCTCATCAGGCGTCTGCCATTACTTTCGTACGCAGAATATAGATGCCACCTACGCTGAACTTCTGGAGAACGGGGCAGAGTTTTACGAAGCTCCACATCTGATCGTCACGATGCCAGACCACGAGTTGTGGATGGCTTTCTTCCGCGACCCGGATGGGCATACGCTAGCGTTAATGGAAGAAAGAAAGCTTGGGTGAGTCGACGCCTAACATGAAGTTGAAGTGGACGTGGCAACCTGTCACGTCCATTGCTGGCGCAACGGCCGCGCCAGAACGACCACGCCACTTAACTTGGTGTTAGGCGTCACGTTGGGAAACCATATGTTAACGGTTCCAGAACAGCTCATGCACGCGACCGTTCGAATTGAGTGCTCACTCGATGCAGGCGGAACATCAACCGGTACGGGATTCTTCTTCAGGTTCCTCGACGATGGTGTCAATCATGTCCCGGTGATAGTGACGAACAAGCATGTGATCGCCGGCGCGACGAGGGGCGCTTTTCATCTCACGCGCAAAGGTCCGAATGGAGATCCGTTACTTGGTGACCACCACCGAGTCGAGTTCGACAATTTTCAGAATCTGTGGATACCCCACCCCAGCGAACACGTAGACCTAACAGTTTTCCCTGTTGCGTCCGTAATCAATCAGGCGTCCAAGGCGGATCTCAACTATTTCTACATTACCTTGGCACCAAACCTTATTCCTGACGAAACGGCTACCGAGGACCTGTCGGGCTTGGACGACATAGTGATGGTCGGGTATCCAAACGGCCTATGGGATTCAAAGAACAATCTGCCAATATTTAGAGCCGGATGCACAGCAACGCATCCGAAGTACGACTATGAGGGAATGCCATACTTCCTCATAGACTGTGCCTGTTTCCCAGGGTCAAGCGGCTCACCGGTCTTTGTCTACAACCCATCTGGATACAAAACTAGATCGGGCAGCATCAAGATGGGCGCGGAGAGGCTCATTTTCTTAGGGGCACTATTCGCAGGCCCTCAACACGTTGCTGAAGGCAGCATTAGCGTGGTTGAAGTGCCAGAACTGGCTCACGTTCCACGGGCAATCTCCAGAATCCCAAACAATCTTGGGTTCGTCGTTAAGTCGCAGACGCTGCTGGACTTCGAGCCAATCTTGGAAGCTCGGCGAGGTGACGCCTAACCATGGCGATGCAGCGGACCGTCCAAACCGTCACCCAAATTGCTTTCGCAATTTGGCCGCCGGCTTGCCCGGCCGCTGATCGCCGGCGTTAGGCGGCCATGCGACTCGACTGCCTGAGGCATGGACTCACCATCGGGAACACCAAAGGGATCTACGAAGGTCGTTCCGACGGCGTTCTGACAGAGCATCAGGTTCTGTCGCTGGCCACTGTGCGTTTCGACGTCTCGGGATATGACGCCGTCTACTGCAGCCCGTTGGGGCGGTGTCGAGACACTGCGCACGCGCTGGGTATCAGGGCATGGATCTCCGACACCCGGATCTCCGAGCGGGATTTCGGAATCTTCGAAGGCCTCAGCGCATCAGAGTGCGCGAGCCGGTATCAGAGTGAGTTCGCAGCCTTTCAGCGCTTCGACGCCAACTACTGCATTCCCGGAGGCGAAAGTCGTGCACAGCACCTAGCACGCACGATTGAGTGGGTGCGCGAGATTGCTGGCATTCGACGAGTCCTGGCCATAACGCATGGTGGAACAATCGACTTTCTCTACCGAGCGGCCACTGGCATTTCGCCGCACGGTGGCGAGAGGATCTTCAGCGGCTCAGCGGCGTCTGTATCGAGCTTTGATCTCAATTGGCCAAAGGTTGAACTACTTCGATATGACGATCCCGTGGTCGCCTAACAATTGCCTAGAGTTCGCGCCCTTCGGGCGCCGGACGTTCACAGCGCTTCGCGCTGCGACCGCCGCTCAGGCTTGGCGTTAGGCGACTGCCCGCTCTATGCGCCAATGAAACATCCAGGCCGCACAATTGACCAACAGCGCATCCTCGCTTACTGCATACTCGACGGCTCACATGCCCGTACCGATCGCACTCGACATCTTGATGTTGAAGGAACGTTGCCATCGCCCGCAGGGCTGGCGATTTCACCTGATCCCGACACCAGGAATGCTTGCTTTCTATTCTATTGCGACGACAACTGGGCAGTGATCGCCGACACGTGGCACCCGAGTGTCTCTGATGCTAAGGCGCAGGCGGAGTTTGAGTTTGGAGGTACCATGGACAAATGGCAGATGCCATGAGGCATGGTCGCCTAACAAGGGCGATGCAGCGGACCGCCCAAACCGTCACTTGGTTTGCATTCGCAAACCGCGCGCCGGTTCGCCCGGCCGCTGATCGCTGACGTTAGGCGCACTTGGATCGTTCCGCAATCTAGAGGGCCACCGTGTTGAAAATTCCGATGATGCCCGCTGTAGCCATTGCCTTCTCAATAGCTATGCCGATTGCTGCTATTGAGCATCCGACGCCTGCGATAGAGCAGGGCACGTTCAAGCCGTCTGGACCGCCTGATCACCCGTCCAGGTATGAGATCGGCGATATTTGCATCGTTGACCTGGAGCAGTCATATGACGTTGAGGGAACTCTTGCTGGATCGATGACGATCGACTTCCGCATCTTCGTTGAAGGACCTTGTGGGGCTCCACCGGGTACGTATGAAGAACATTGGATCGCGCATGGGCACTATCATTTTGAGAATTCTCGACAGACGTCTGGGCAAGGTAGCCTCGCGTATGTCGCAGTTGTATCCGCAGGCGGGGAGGTATCTGGAGATCTTACGTTCGCAGGCGAACTGGAGGGTGATCTCAAGATCGACGGGCGCTTTCAGGACGGTGCCATGCACTATGAAGGCTCGATTGAATCGAACGTGAAGGAGTAGCCATGCGCCAAGCTGGGTGCCGTGCGCCTAACGAATCGATGAAGCGGACCTCCCTAACTGTCATCTTCTTTGCTTTCGCAAAGAAGCTGCCAGCGGCGGTCGGCCGCTTATCTCGGCGTTAGGCGTCATTCCGAGAGGTCTCTCCGAGTTTGAAAGTCTTGCTGATCAATGGAGCATCGGGGTCAGGTAAGACTACCCTTGCCAAAGCGTTGGATGATCGTCTGTCGAGTGTCTCATGGGTTCATCCCGATGAATTGATGGATACGCCGAACATGACGGCGGAGGACATCCTCAAAGAGAGCCTCGCTCATGCCAGAAAGCACCATCCCAGCTCAGTGATAGTTATAGATTGCCAGATCCGCCCAAGCGCTATAGATGCTATAGCGAGATCGTGTTCCGTGGAATCCTGTGAAATGGTGCTTCTAGATTGCCCTAGAGATATTCGAGAGCAACGGCTGATCGAACGTGGATGGAACTGCCAAGACTTTGATCGGATTGATGCCTGGGCATCCATTCTTCTGGAAGAAGCGAGATCGGCTGATTTTACGACTTTCGATACAAGCACGGTCTCGGTAGATTCAATGGCAGACGATCTCGAAGGGAAGCTCCGAGATGACGCCTAACGAATCGATGAAGCGGACCGGATGCTTCCTACGGTTTAGTGGACACCCTGATCTAACGAGTCAGGAGTGTCGAGATGCCGAAAGCAGGACCGAGAACGACTTATAGATACAGCGACGAATTCAAAGCGACGGCAGTTCGCCTAAGCGAACTGCCGGGTGTTGAAGTGCAGGACGTTGCTGCCTCTCTTTACATCCACCCCTTCATGTTGTCTCGTTGGCGCAAAGAGGCCCGCGAAGGAAAGATCATGGCCAAGGGTGCGAAGCTGGATCCGGAAGTCGCCGCGGAGCTCAAGGCGCTGCGCAAGCTGAAGAAGGATTACGAGCGACTCAAAGTCGAGCACGACCTTTTAAAAAAAGCCATCGCGTTCACTTCCGCACGCTAGGCGATGTCTTCGCCCTCATCGACCACCAAAAAGAAGAAGTCCCGGTGAGGATCATGTGCCGACTCTATGACGTCAGTCCGAGCGGCTACTACGCCTGGCGGGGCCGTCCGCGCAGCCGGCGGGATCAGGAAGATGCGGTCCTGCTCGAACGGATCGATGAAATCTTCCGGGAGAGCCGGCAAATCTACACGGCAGTCCTCGGGTCCATGCCGCACTACGGAGGAAGAGGGCGAACCTGTCCGGGCGACGCCGGGTCGAGCGTTTGATGCGGGAGAACGGCATCCAGGCCTGTAGTCACCGGTTGTACCGGCGGCTGCCGGGCTTGGGTCGTTTCTACGCGCAGGGGGTCAACCGACTCCAAGGATTGGCGATCGAGCGACCGGACCAGGTGTGGGTTGGCGATGTCACGTACCTGAAAGTGGATGGAGACTGGCGCTATCTGGCCACCGTCATGGATCGCCACAGCCGCCGGATTCTGGGCTGGTCGTACGGCCGCGAGAAGACGGCGCACCTGACCACCCGAGCGCTGCGACGGGCGATGAAAACCCGTCGCCCAGCCGACGACACCATCTTCCACAGCGATCGGGGTGTGGAGTATCTGGCGAGCTCGTATCGACGATTGCTCTCGAGTACGGGGATGCAAGCCAGCGTGAATCGACCTCGGCGCATGAACGACAACGCTCACATCGAGTCGTGGCACAAATCGATGAAGTCGGAGTTTTACCACCGACGATCATTCGAGTCCGACCACACTCTGCGTGCGGCGATCCGTTCATACGTGGACTTCTACAACCATCAGCGGCTACATTCGGCGCTGGGATACCGAACACCAGTGGAGTTCGAGCACCAATGCAGCTAACTACCGGGTGTCCACTTTTCTGTAGGAAGTCCCCCTCCCTAACTGTCATCTTCTTTGCTTGCGCAAAGAAGCTGCCAGCGGCGGTCGGCCGCTTATCTTGGTGTTAGGCGGCACAGCCTCCATCCTGCGCCTCCTTCGTAGCCCGCCAACCATACCTCTTATACGCCATTGACGCACTACGTCATTGACTTATACTTCACTCCGTGAGATTCGAGTGGGACGACGCCAAGGATCGTAGCAATCAGCAGAAGCACGGCCTTTCGTTCTCTGAGGCTATACAACTTTTTCAAAGCGGGCAGGACTATCTAGAGATCTTCGACGCCGCTCACTCGCAAGATGAAGATCGATTCATCGCAATCGGTGAGATTCATCGCGGAGTCGCGGTGGTGATTTACACAGAGCGAGATGAAGATACTGTCCGGATCATCGGCGCTCGCATGGCGACGAATCGAGAGCGCGACCGGTATCGGGAACAAATGGATCACTACAGATGAACGACATCCCAGAAATTTCAGACGAGCAGTTTCGGAATGCTATCCCTGCAAAGCTCAGGGCTCGGCTTGCACGGGAAGGCGTGGCCTCTGGGGATGACATCGCCGCACTCAGACGATTTGTCGGGCTGAGCCAGGCGGAGTTCGCCCGCGCCATGGAGATCAGTGTTCATACATTGCGGAATTGGGAACAAGGTCGGCGGAAGCCGGACGGGCCGGCTCTTGCGCTGTTAAAAATTGCGGCGCGCCATCCAAGGATCATTAGAGAGAACCTCGAGACTGCAGCATAGTGCCGTCCAACAATGGCGATGCAGCGGACCGCCCAAACCGTCACTTGGTTTGCATTCGCAAACCGCGCGCCGGTTCGCCCGGCCGCTGATCGCTGACGTTAGGCGTCACTCAACGTGGACGGCGCCGTTTTGTTCGACCTCGATGAGACGCTGATAGACCGGGCTGCCTCGTCCAAGATCTACGGCATGCAGTTTTATTCTGATTTCAATGAGTCGATTTCTGCGCTACCGGAAGCGTTCTTGGAATCATTTATGCGTTTGGATGGAAATGGCTACGTCCCAAGAGGCGAATTTTTCCAGGCATTGTCTGAAAACATCGGGCCCGCAGGTCCAGATGCTTACCAAATTGCAAACCACTTTTCCGAGTATGCCTGGACGAAAACAGTCCTGATGGATGGAGCTCAGGATGTCCTAGAACGACTCCGAACTGCGGGCTTTCCGATTGGAATAATCACAAACGGCGGCTCACTAAATCAGCGCAAGAAGATCACGAACTCGGGGCTCGATAGGCTTGTTGACGGGATTTTCATCTCGGAGGAACTTGGAGTACGGAAGCCTCAACCCGAGATCTTCCTTGGAGCGTTACAACGCCTCAACGCAGCTGCTCGCCAAAGCTGGTTTGTAGGAGACAATCCGGACGCCGATATCGCTGGGGCCAGTAGCGTTGGACTAAAGACCATCTGGCTAAGACGCTCCTTACCATGGCCGGAACACAACGCTACATGCTACACGGTGGCGATCGACCGACTTGAGGACGCCTTGAACGCGATCTTCCGTAACGCCTAGCGTATCGATGAAGCGGACCTCCCTAACTGTCATCTTCTTTGCTTGCGCAAAGAAGCTGCCAGCAGCGGTCGACCGCTTATCTCTGTGTTATACGGCTCCATCCGACGTGAACGAGATCCTTGACAGGTGTATCGCATAGGATACACTCGCTTGAGTGACGCAGATCAAGGCGACAAAGCGCTTCACTGACTGGCTCGACCGACTGAAGGACATCGCCGGTCGCGCTCGTATTCAGGCGAGGATTGATCGTCTCGCCCGCGGCAATCCTGGTCAGCATCGCCAGCTCAAGCATGGCGTATCGGAACTGAAAATCGATGTGTGGCCCGGTTATCGGGTGTACTACGTGAAGCGCCATGACGTCGTTGTGATTCTGCTGTGCGGTGGCGACAAATCGAGCCAGGCGAGAGATGTTCAGCTGGCTCACGAATTGGTCAAAGATTTGGAGTTTTGAAGTGGCAACGAAAGTCAGAGATTACGATGTTGCAGAGCACCTTCGTACGCCCGAGGAGATGGCTGCTTATCTAGAGGCATGCCTGGCCGCATGCGACGGCGATCCCTCATTTGTGGCGCAGGCACTCGGAAACATTGCGCGAGCGAAGGGTATGTCAGCCTTGGCGCGTGAGACGGGACTGGGTCGCGAGAGTTTGTACAAGGCTCTCTCAGCTGATGGTAACCCGCAATTGAGCACTATTCTGAAGGTTACGAAGGCGCTTGGTCTGGAGATTTCTGTTCGGCCCGCAGCGTGAGTAGTTCTCCGTCTAACAAATCGCTGCACCGGAGGACACTTGACCCGGTCCTCGCGCTGCTGCCGCAGCGCGGTGGTCCGCGATGCGAGCTGCTGGTGAGCTCAGGCGTTATGTGACTTAGGACCATGTCCAAGGTTCAAGTTACCCGAATTTCAGCCTACGGCCTCCTGCGTCAAGAAGATCGTTTGCTGCTTTGCCGATTGTCCGATCAGATGACCGAGGCCGGGAAGTGGACGCTACCTGGCGGCGGCATCGAATTCGGTGAGGATCCTGAAGCGGCGATGATAAGGGAGGTCAGAGAAGAAACCGGCCTGCTCGTGTCATCGGCTGGCGTTGCGGTCGTCAATTCCTTCACACATGACGCGCCTGAGCGGTCATTCCATGGCCTTCGAATCATCTATCACGCGAACGTTCTGGATGGAGTACTTTGCTACGAGATTGATGGAACCACTGACATGTGCGAGTGGCACCGCTTGGACTCACTCGATGAACTAGGCGTCGTGGAGTTGGTTCAAGTCGTCCTCCCGATGGTACGACGCGGCACATAACATGAAGCTGAAGCTGACCAAGGAACCTGTCACGTCGATTGCTCGCGCAATCGCCGCGCCAGAACCGCTTGGCAGCTTAACTGCGCGTTAGGAGTCTGTCCTACGATGAAAGACTTAGACACGACCAAGACCATTGCCGTACTGATTGATGCCGAGAACGCTCAGCATGGAACTATCGGGCCGATTCTCGACGAGCTTTCAAAGCACGGTCACGTTGTCGCAAAGAACGCGTATGGCGACTGGAGCTCCCCTTCGCTAAATTCCTGGCCGGGGGTTCTCGAGCGACTTGCAATTCGCCCGCATCATCAGTTTGCGCGTACGTCTGGCAAGAACGCCACCGACATCGCTATGGTCATCGACGCGATGGACATGTTCCACTCCGAGGGCTTTGACGCATTCGCACTGGTAAGCAGCGATGCGGATTTCGCTGGGCTTGCCTCTCGCTTGCGACGCGGTGGCAAGCATGTCTTTGGCTTCGGGGAGGAGAAGACGCCGGTCGCATTTCGCAACGCATGCGATGACTTCATCGTCACATCTCTACTCGTTACCTCTGGGTCTCAAGAGGTCTCAACCACCAGCCAGCCCAGAACAGACGAGCCCTCCAACGAAGTGCGGAGGCTGATTGAGATGCTAAAGTCTGCTGCCGATGAGTATGGAGATGCCGATGGCTGGACTCCGGGCGTCGCTCGCGGGCTCAACGCATCAAACGGCAGCGTCCAGACTTCAATCCGAAAGCTTTCGATGCAGAAGCTTCTCCAGCTCATCGACAAATTCCATGAGCACTTTGAGCTACGGAAAGTCCCACGGGGCGACGGAATGCAGACGAGCAGAGAGCGAAGAGACGCCTGACAATGGCGATGCAGCAGGCCGTCCAACCGGTCACCCAAACGCTTCGCAACCGCCGCGTCGGCTTGCCCGGCGGCTGATCGCCGGCGTTATGTGGCTCCTGAGTCCGGATCTAACCCGAGCAGGCTTAGGATCTGATGATCTACTTCATCGGTGGAGCGGCTAGAACAGGCAAGAGCACCTTATGTCAGCGATTTGCGGCTTCAAAAGGATTCGGATGGATTTCGACGGACCTGATATCCGAACTTCTTCGCGAAGCTGGTACAAAGATGCCTGATGCTTGGGATGCACGACCGGAGAGTATCTCGGAGCGGTGTGAGAAGTTCTTTCCTTTTCTTGAGAGATTTGTCGTGGGCGCTAACTCCATGACCAACGACTATGTTATTGAAGGAGTCGACTTTCTTCCTCGACATCTAACTGCTCTTGAAGATCGAGTTTCCGTAAACGGTGTGTTTCTTGGGCGTTCCGAAATGACGCTGGAAACAATCCGCAAATTTCACGGCAAGTCTCCCGGTTACTCGGCACTTTCGGAAGATACATGCCGACAGATTGTTGCGGATGTCCCACTCTGGAGTTCTTGGATTGAAAGTGAGGCCAAGGAACTTGGCTATTCCTACATTGATATGTCTGGTCATGACTTCATCGGACAACTCGGACAAGCATTGTCCATATTGCACGCATTAGAGGGGCGTCATAGAAGATGAAGTTTAAGCCGCAATTCCGCCTTCGGCCCCAGTGCTCGGACGCACACACTCCAGACCCATTTGCGAATGGCTCCGCCATTCTATCGCAAACGGTCCTTCCGCATGTGCACCACTTAACTTGTTGCTAGCCGGCGAAATCAGGCGCTTTCCCTTCCCGGGGTGGCGGGGTTTCAATTTGAAGAGTTGGAGTAACGATGACGACGGCTCGGCCATTCCTCATGTTCCAGGACGCAAACGCACAAGCTGCACTCGATCTGTATTTCGACATCTTCCCGGATTCGCGCATGGTGCGAGTAGAGCGCTATGCTCCAGGCGAGCCCGGGGCGGAAGGCACTATCAAGGTCGCCGTATTCACGCTGTGCGGCAGCGAGTTCATGTGCTCGGACAGTCCGATCAAGCATGGTTTCACCTTCACACCCTCGAACTCAACATTCGTCGACTTCGAGTCTGAGGCTGAGCTTGATCGCACATTCGGTGTTCTCTCGGAAGGGGGCCAGGTGCTGATGCCATTGGGCGACTACGGTTTCAGTCAACGCTTTGGCTGGCTCAACGACCGCTTTGGTGTTTCGTGGCAATTGAACCTTCCCGCAAGGTGATAGGCGTCAAACAGCGACATTGCTCCGCTACGGGAGGCCAGTATGAAAGGACGGAAACCTATCTTCATCCACTATGTGCACGATATGAATCGAGCTCGTCGTTTCTACGAGTCGGTGTTTGAAGTATCCCCATCGTTCGCTTCAGGCGGATGGACCACTTTGAATTTCGGTTCATTCGAACTTGCGTTACACATCCTCTCCGGCGGGAATGCAGAAGCACCAATCCCCCATGCTGGGCTGAATCTCGAAGTAGATCAAATTGAAGATCTACAAACGCGGATTGAGCAGCGCGGAGGTAGGATCACTGAACTACGCGAGGCAAATGCTCGCGTGCCAGATCGCGTAGCAACGTTTGTTGATACGGAGGGCAACGGATTCGAATTGAGGCAGCCTGTAGGCCGTACCAATGACGCCTCACGAGTCGATTGAGCAGGCCTCCCTAACTGTCATCCTCTTTGCTTGCGCAAAGAAGCGGCCAACGGGCGTCGGCCGCTTGTCCTGCTGCCAGGTTACAGCATGACCACCACCGCGATTTCCTCTGCTGACATCGCCCTCTACCGTCGATTCGACGGAGACATCGATGGTCTATCGAGGTCAGCGGCCCGGGACGTCCATGCTTCAGATGCCGCCTGGCGCACAATCGACGATCTGCGACAACGGGCGTTCATTGTTGCAGCGGGACATGCCTCGGAGGTCTTCGCCCAACGTTTTGAGGCGGACCTCGTGGCACACATTTCCGATGTAAAGGTGCGTAGTCAGTTTCGGCAGCTGGTCGAGGCAGACTTGAGCGCGTCGACGCATCGAGCCGGCGGATGAAGAACGGGTCCTTCTGTATGTTCGGCAAGCCCTCGGGAACGCGATTGCAGGGGATAGGTGACGCATCGGCCAGGCGGCACGCACATCATCAAGCCATGCCGACACTTTCGCTTTCTCGATCCGTTCAATCGCTAGAGGTGGTTCCATGGTCCGAATAGCGACGTGCCATTGCGGTGCGCTTTGCGTCTCGTGTAACGGGGAACCGTTGGAGGTCGTGCAGTGCCACTGCCGATTGTGCCAACGCCGAACTGGCAGCGCATTCAATCTCGCGGCATGGTTTCAGATCACCAATGTCCGAATCGACGGCAAAGCCCGTGTCTACAAGCGCAAAGGGGACCTAGGCATAGAAACACACTTCCACTTCTGCCCGAAATGCGGCTCGAACGTCTATTGGACGTCGGACGATGAAATGATCGGAGTTGCAGTTGGATGTTTCGCCGATCCGGGGTTTCCGCCGCCAACCGTGTCAATTTACGACTCGTGCCGTCACGCCTGGATGCAGCCTATCCCGATGATTCCTAGGTTCTCGCAAACGGACGCGGATGATGAAGATACGGCAACATGATGCGGCGAGGAAACTCCATGATCGAGACGGAGATGTAGGCCAGACTCATAGCCGCTCGTCCAGAGCCTCGAAACGGAGCCGAACTCTTGCGCCAGCTCGCACGGCGCAAGATCCCTATCCTCTGCAAGCATGGTTGTAACGGCCGTTCTTGGCGCGATTCCCTGGGCTCGCCGCCACTTGCACAAGGGCCGGGCCTCGAGTTGCAACTGGACTTCAGAACCCGATCCACTGCTGAAACCGTCGAGTTTATGGTCCGCTCGTGGCCGGCGCATGAGTTGAAGGTGGAGAGGGCGTGGCAACCTGTCGCACCCGATGGGGTTGCCATTCGTCCGCCAGAACGTCCACGCCACGTATCCTGGTGTTAGGCGTCATTGTCACGTTCAAGCGACATCGAAGTGCTTTCCGAGTCGATTGCTGACGGACCCACTGCGTTCAAAGGATCCACCGTCAAGTTCAGCGCACGCTTGTATCTTCGGCGCGGTGACGAGGTGACCCCAGACTTCGATTCGATAGAGAGGTACGGTGATGGAATACCTACACGAGAGGTAGAGGGAGTACGGCTCATTGAGCACTCGACGGTTTTGGGGAAGCGGCGGACGATTGCCGGAATAGAAAGAATGCTTGTCGGACTCAGCGCCGGCAGCTATAGAGAAGCCATCATCCCACCGCATCTTGCATATGGAAAAACCAGCCTCGGAAATCTGATTCCAGCAGACGCGATGATCAGAGTTGAGGTGTGGCTGCATGAAGTCGAGGCTGACGCCTGACGAGTCGATGATGCCTGTGTGGTGCGGTGACGTTTGTTGCCGACGATGTTGAATCGGGATTGCACATATGCCATTGCTCGATGTGTCGTAGATGGCCCGGAGGGCCAACCTTCTCTGCAGCAGCAAAGGGAGCCGCGGTCCGCGGCGGAGAGAACGCCCACCAATTCGTACGTTCTCGATTGGCAAAGAAGCTTCGACCACTTCGTGGCAGAGCGAGCCCGTCTCTGCACGCGTTTTCGATGGATGAACTGTGTCTCGACCTCCCGAGGACGAGCGCCCACGCTTTCAGAGATGCGTATCTCCTTGAACGTTCACAGGGCGTTACCGTCATCCCGCACGTTGACGCCTGGCTCGCCTGGCCCGCGGCCAGACTTCCGTCTGGCCGTGGTTTCGAATACGCATCCACTCGCAGCTACCGGGGGGCAGCCCGAAAACGCGCGCTTCGTTGGCGACTCGGTGCTGCCGGACTACATCGGTCCCCGGCGGATCGGCATGCGGGCCGTGCTGATCGATCCCAACGCACGGGAACCGGTGCCCCAGGCTGATCGGCTGCAAAGCATTCTGAACCTACCCGATGCAGTCACGAACTCGCGAGCGGCCCCGATCGCTCCATTGCGCTGATGCTGACCGGCCGGGTCCGGGGTTTGCTACATTTGGCGCTGTCGCTTGAATCATCCACGTCGAGGGGCCTCTATGCCGGACATCAACTCCCGGGTAACGATTCATATGGTGGCGAGCCTGGACGGCTTCATCGCCCGCAAGGACGGAAGCGTCGACTGGCTCGAGACCACCGACGAATTTGCCGACGGGGAAACCATGGACGCAGATTTCGTCGACGAGTTGCTGAAGACAATCGACTGCTACGTCATGGGCTCTGGCACTTATGAGACTGCACTGAATTTCGAGACACAGGGCCTGGGCTGGGCGTACGGGGACAAGCCGACGTTCGTACTCACCAGCCGCAAGTTTCCCGCAGCTCGGGATTCCATCGAGTTCTACTCCGGCGACCTCGCGCAACTGGTGAACGAGCGGCTGCGGCCGAACTTTCATGGGATCTGGTTCGTCGGCGGGGGCGCCGTGTGCGGCGAGTGCCTGCGGCTCGGACTCGCCGACGAGGTGCGCTACTCGATCATGCCAGTGGCGATCGGCGAAGGAATCCCCTTCTTTGCAGGGCTCGACCGCGATATCGCGCTGCATCTCACGGAAGTAAAGGCCTACACGAGCGGTATGGTCGCGCTTCGTTACGAAACAACGACTTAACCCTCGATCAGCCAACGGAGGATACGGGTATGGATCATCAGGCCTTCGCGCAGATGCTCGGCAACTACGGGGAATTCATCGGCGCAATCGCGGTGGTGGTGACGCTGGTGTATCTGGCGATTCAGGTTCGGCAGCAGAATCTCGAGTCCCGCGCCAAGTCGGTACACGAAATTCTCTGGGGATTTCGCGACGCGCAGGCGGTATTCGGCCATCCTCAGGCCGCGCAGCTGGCCGCGCGCGTGATGCGTGAGGAGAGCCTGGATTCGCTGGACGATGAGGAGTTGCTACGTGCTATCAATCTCGTGATACCGATGTTCCGGGTGTGGGAGGAAGCCTTTCACTATTACAAGGGCAACCGGCTGGATCCCGAGATCTGGGAATCGATCGTTGCGCAGAACCTGCAGGTTCTGGGTATGCATTGGGGTCGCGAGATGTGGGCGCTCCGCCGGCATGTCTTTACCAAGAGCTTCGCTGCCTTTGTCGATACGCTGGAGCCCCAGCAGTATCGACTCAGAGTGATCCATCCATCCGACTAGATAGACCTTGAATCCCGCCAGCCTCGACGCCGGGGCACGGGATGGTTATGGTTCCAGTGCCGGCTGCCTCGGAGCACGCGAATGGAGCGACTGTTCCGCGAGCGACGGCTCGACCCCCAATGGAGCGAGGGTGATGACCAGCAGAATCAAACGATCCACGACCATCTTCCTGCTGCTCCTTGGGGCGGTGGCCAGCTACGCTGTCGGCTGGATCGCCGGCGTCTGGCTGTTCGTCGGTCTAGGCGCAGTACTGGAGCTTTCGTTCTGGGCAAAGCTCCTGGTGAAGTAGGCGGACTGCGCCGCGTATGGATCCTCAACCGTGCAGCGACGTGGAGCGGGTGTTTCTCTCCTATCCCGAGGGCATCCGACACCGGCTCTATCACCTGCGTGCGCTCATCTTTGAAACCGCATCCTCAATCGAGACCGTCGGCCCGATCACCGAGACCCTGAAGTGGGGCGAACCAGCCTACCTGACCGAGCACAGCAGATCCGGAAGCACGATTCGTCTGGGCTGGAAAGCAGCAACCCCCTCACGCTACAGAATCTACTTCAACTGCCAGACGACCCTGGTCGACACCTTCCGAACGCTGTTCCCCGATCTCGAATTCGAAGGCAATCGTGCCCTGACGTTCGACGAAGATCAGCACGCACCCGACGAACCTGTGCGCAGATGCCTCGAGCTCGCTCTCACCTATCACGTTGGAACGAAGCAGGCGCGCCGATAGGCTCGAGCGATGGAAGCAGAATCGTTCCTATCCTCGATCGTTGAGGTTGCAATCGGCATCGCCGGCTTTTCCGGGATCGTCGCCGCGATCCGCCAGAGAGACGTCTCGAGTTGGCCGCACGCCCAGAGGATCATGTTCCAGATTCTGTTCTTCGCGTCGGCTGCCGCCATCGTCTTCAGCCTGCTTCCGGCGGTGCTCCTGGAGGCGGGTTTCACGGGGCAACGTGTCTGGAGCATCTGTGGGGTGCTGCTGGTCGGATGGTTCGTTTTCGCGACGGCATTCCGGGTTGCGCAGAGTAGAGCCGCAGCGGTCGACCTGCCCATACCGCGCCCGATGCTGGCGTTTGCGGTCGTCGCATCGCTGCTGCAGATCTACAATCTGTTCGGTGGCGGATCAGCCTGGCCCTATATGATCGGTGTACTCGCTCTGATCGCCAACGGCTTCTCCATGTTCCTGCTCCTGCTGCTCGGGCCGGGAACGGACGTAGGGGAAGAGTAATCCGTGGTCGAGCAGCGCAGCAGCACGCTGCTCGACTGACAGCAGAGAGGAGAAAACTGTGCCCGCGATAGATCGTATTGATCCGGCGGAGTTTGCACTCGACATCCATCGGGACCTTTCGATCCGCCCCCGCAAGCGCAATCCCGGGCCGCCCGAGCGCATCGACGGCATGACCGTCGGTATCGTGACGATGACCGAGGATGCTCCCCACGACGGCGAGGTACACCCGGACGGTGACGAGATTCTCTACGTCATATCCGGCAAGGTGCGCATCACCTGCGACTCGGATCCGAACGGGGAACTCGTTCTCGGGCCGGGCCAGGCATGCATCGTGCCCAGGGGCGAGTGGCACAAAGTTTCCATCCTGGAGGAGACGCAGCTGCTGCATGTTACGCCCGGGCCCAACGGGGATCATCGACCGCTGCGCTGACCTCGAGCCCGGCAAGGGAGCAGCAGCCGCCATTCGGACCGGCGGCCGCGGCGACAGCACGATCCGGGTCGTGCGGACAGAGCCGCACCATGTGTTGAGGAAAATGAGCGTGGATCAACTGACAAACTACGAGCTGCTGGGCCTCTTCACGGCCTATGCGAGCGATGGCGAACCGAAAGCTTGGCGACGCGGGCCGCCTCGCCGACATCGCCAGAGTGATGTCAGGCGCCCTGGGCTCGGCGACCGCATACGCGAATCCGCTGATTCAGTTCGCTGCCTGTATCGGCAGCATTTTTTCGTCCTGTCGTCGACACGAACGGAGAACTCCGTACCATAAGCTGCACGTACGCAAAATGGGCCGACAATCAAAGAGCATCCCATGCCCCGTATTGACGTTGCAAAGGTGCCTCCGCGTTCCGGATCGGGTTACCCCGCGCCGTTCGATGGACCATGCGCGGCGCGCGTCCGCCGGCGCCTGGGGGACGCCGGTGGGATCGCCGACTTCGGCGTCAACCTGATGACCCTGCCGCCAGGCGCCTGGTCGAGTCAACGCCACTGGCACAGCGACGAGGACGAGTTCGTGTACGTGCTCGAAGGCGAACTGAAACTGGTGGAAGACGACGGCGAGACGTTGCTGAAAGCAGGAGACTGCGCGGCGTTTCCCAAAGGCACCGGCAACGGCCATCACCTGATCAACCATTCTCAAGCCGTGGCGATTTATCTCGAGGTCGGCTCCCGCAATCCAGACGACCTCACCACCTGTTCCGACATCGACATGATGAGCGCAAATTCCGATGGCCGGTTCGTACACAAGGATGGCTCGCCTTATCCCTGACAACCGTCGATGCAGATATCCCCATGAACAGAACCCTGGCCGGCGCGCACATTTTCGTCGCCTCGAAGGCTCCCTGGTTCGAGATAACCGATGGCCTGCCACAGCATGACGAGTTTTGAGCGGCGCCCATACGGGCAGCACCGTAGAGCACCGCTCGCGCGTGGTGGCGCTTCCGGGCCAGCCAATCTGCGGCAGGTTCACCTGACGCACACCGAACTCTTCGACTGACTGCGGAGCGCGGTAGCCATGTCATCCATCCGTGCGGTTCTGCTCGACGCCGATGGGGTGATTCAACTTCCCGGACCCGCCTGGCGGGCAAGCCTCGAGGCACTCTGCGCAGACCCGGAACGGGTCGAATCATTCATCGGCGACCTGTTCGCGGCGGAGAAGCCCTGCCTGACGGGCGCCGCCGACTTCCCAAGCGCTCTCGCGCAGGTGCTCAACCGCTGGCGATCGGAGGTTCCACTTCAGGACGCTCTGCAGGTATGGACTCAGATCGAGCCAGCGCCGGAAATGCTCGAGCTCGTGTGCGACCTTCGGTCGTTCGGCCTGATTGCCGCGCTGGCAACAAACCAGCAGGCCTACCGAGCCGGCTTCATGAGCACGACCCTGGGTTACAGGGAGCACTTTGACTACCTGCTGTATTCCTGCGAGCTGGGCCACTGCAAACCCGAGTCGGGGTACTTCGCATCTGCGCTTGCGAGGATGATGATCGATCCCGCCGAGGCGCTGTTCATAGACGATCACGAAGCCAATGTTGCCGCGGCCCGGCAATGCGGGCTGCATGCCGAAGCCTTTCACGTGTCTGAAGGGCGTGGTCGGATCGAGGAGCTGCTCAGCCAGTACGGAATCGGAGAGGGTTGATCGCCGGATGGCCCATCATCTGCACATCTTCGGCGCGTCCGGCTCGGGCACCAGCACGCTGGGCGCGCACCTCGCCCGGGCGATCGACGGCGCCCATCTGGATACCGACGCCTACTACTGGCAGCCGACAGAGCCGCCGTTCACGCACAAACGCGAGCCGACAGAGCGTGTTTCGCTGATCGAGCGGGATTTACGGGACCAGGAGCACTGGGTTCTGTCCGGCTCACTGTGCAGCTGGGGCGAACCGTTGCTGCATCACTTCACGCTCGCCGTGTTTCTGTTTCTCGATCCGGCAGTCCGCATGCAGCGTCTGGCGGATCGTGAACGGGCGCACTACGGCAGCCGAATCGATCCCGGAGGCGACATGTGCGCGCAGCATCTCGAGTTCATGCGCTGGGCGGCAAGCTACGATCATTCCAGGGCACCGATGCGCAGTCTGGATCTTCACGAGCGCTGGATGTCCGAGCTGAGCTGCCCGGTGGTTCGACTCGACTCCGGCCAGCCGCTTGCTCAGCTGTGCAATTCGGTGTTGGCGCGGCTGGCCGGCTGATGCGCAGACCGGCGACACACCCGGAGCGCGCGGCAGTGCATAGGGCCAGCGCGAGCAGCCCCTGCAGCCTGTCGCGTGCGGTGTAGGGTACGCGATGCAGTTCACGAGACGCCTGCGCGAGCCCATCAGAAACGGCGAAATCACAACCAGCATACGCATCTGGAAGAGTCCGCGGGTAAAGGTCGGCGGCAGGTACGCGCTTGGCGAAGGCCATGTCGTGGTGGACCGGCTGAGCAGAATCGAGTTCGCCGACATCACGCCGCGGCTGGCCCGGGAATCCGGCTTTGCCGGGGTCGCCGATCTGCTGAAAACGGCTCGGCATGGTTCCGGAGAACAGGTCTATCTGGTCGAGTTTCACTACGAAGCCGGATAGCCGACCCTCCGACAATCAGTTCGCAACCCGAATGCGTCGCCGCGACTGCGGGTTCTGAGTTCCGCCAGCCATGGCACAATTGGCCTCGTTTCGAACCAACGCTCGTGGCGACATACAGGTCTCATGACACCGCCCGCTACCCTCATATTCGATCTCGACGGTACCCTGAGCGAGCCCGCGCAAGGCATCGGGCGCTCCATCAACTTCGCCCTGGCTGCTCACCGGTTCGAGCCTATCGACGAGACCACGGTTTCGCGGTTCATCGGCCCTCCGCTCGATGAAACCTTCCGCACGATCACTGGGCTCGATTCACCGGCGCTCATCCGCAGCCTCGTCGACAGGTACCGCGAGCGCTACGCAGAGGTTGGCTATGCGGAAAATGCGCTTTATCCGGGCATAGCGGAGGCACTGCACGATCTGTCCAATCGTGGCTGCGTGCTCGGTGTCTGCACATCGAAGCGCGGCGATTTTGCAGAGCAGATCCTGCAGCTGTTCGAGCTCCGCGAGCTTTTCGCCTTCGTCAGCGGCGGGGACATCGGCATCAGCAAGCACCAGCAGCTCGAGCGGCTTCTCGCCGAAGGCGTCGTGAGCCCCGCCTCCACCATGATTGGTGATCGGTCGGTGGACATAGTCGCGGCACGCGGCAACGGCCTGTCGTCCGTAGGGGTGCTCTGGGGGCACGGCAGCGAGCCTGAGCTCGTGGAAGCCGGCGCCGAGGTCATTCTCCGGCACGTTGCCGAGCTGTCGACGCTCGCGCGCGGCATTGCGAGAGCCTAGTCGGCCGATCGGTGTATCATCCCGATCCCCGGCGCATTCGCGACCCGTACTGGCCAGCGCGCGCACCCCATACACAGGAGTACCGACATGCTCGAAGGTTCCTGCCACTGCGGTGCCGTTCGCTGGCAGTTTCAGGGGGTTCCAGAGTCCGCGACGGCATGTAACTGCACGGTCTGTCGGCGCTACGGGGTGCTCTGGGCCTATGGCTTCGAAGGGGAAGGCATTCGGGTCTCGGGCCCGACCGAAGCCTATGTCCCGGGCGCATCGATCGGATTTCACTTCTGCCCCACCTGCGGTTGCGTCGCCTACTGGCGATCGCTCGAACCCGGCGATGCCGGGCGCAGGCGCATCGCGGTCAATCTGCGCCTTACCGAGCCCGACGCCGTGGCGCAGGTGCCCATCGACCATTTCGACGGTCTCGAACGATTCGAAGACCTGCCTCGGGACGGTCGATGCGTGGTCGACTACTGGTTCTGATGGGCGAGCTGGACGACGATCGCCCCACCCGCGCGGCTGGCACCTCGAGACGCTGAAGATGGCCGAAGACATCGAGTTCCGTCAGGTAGATGAATCGCAGGACCCGGTACTCCGTAACCTGCTGAACCTGTACATGCACGACATGGCCGAATGGTTCCTGTTCGACTCCGAGGAGGACGGCAGGTACACGTACGCAACCGAGCCGCTCTGGGAATCCGGCGTGGGCGTGCACATTGCATACAACGGCCGGATACCCGTCGGTTTCGGCCTGGTGGCGTCGGCAGCCGAGTATTCCGACGTGCCGGGCGCCAGGGATCTGGAGGAGTTTTTCGTCGTCCGCCGCTATCGCCGGGAAGGCGTCGGCCGCGCGTTCGCAAACCACCTCTGGGATCTGTATCGAGGGCCGTGGGTGGTTCGCGTCTACCAGCGCAATCTGCCGGCGCTGCCGTTCTGGCGGGCAACGGTTTCCGCGTACACCGACGGTCGATTCGTGGAGCGGATCTTGAGCGTTCGGGACCGTCCCTGGTCGTATTTCTCTTTCGACAGCGCGGACTGATGCATCGAGGCGCGCAGGCCCACCCGATCCGATCCGTCGAGGCGCTGAGCATCCGGAGCCTTGTTTTGGTCGTTGCAGGTGCTCTGGCCGTCGCGGGAATCGCACTTGCACCACCGGCTCTTGCGCAGGCTGCAGATGACGTACCGATGTGGGCGTATCCGAGCAACATACCGGGAGCTACACAACCGCCTGATGACGGAATACCGCGCCGGGTTCCCGACAGCAGCGCGACCTACACCATGACGCAACTGCGGGATCGGTTTCTTGCACCCGACTGGCACCCGCAGGAGCACAGGCCGATGCCGGACGTGGTACGTGGTGGCCGCCCGCCCGACGTGGCCGCCTGCGGATACTGCCACCGGGCAACCGGCACCGGCGGCCCCGAGAATGCGAACATTGCCGGCCTGCCCTACGCATACATCGTGCGCCAGCTGCGGGAATATCGCAGCGGTACACGCACCACGGCAGTGCCGGGCCGGGGTCCCACCACGTTGATGATCGCGGGCGCGCGCGCTGCAACCGACGCCGAGATCGACGCTGCCGCTGCGTACTTCTCCGCGCTGGCGCCCGTGGTTCGAATCCGCGTCGAAGAGTCCGCCACCGCGCCGCGCCTGTTCGTTACGAACTGGATCTGGGCCGTCGCGCCGGGAGATGAGACCGAGCCCCTTGGCCTGCGCATCGTCGAAATTCCCGAAGATCTGGAGCAGTTCGAAGCCCGGGATCCACACGCGCGGTTCGTCGCCTACGTGCCACCCGGAAGCATCGCCAGGGGCGAATCGCTGGCGCGCACCGGCGCGGGAAAGACACTACCCTGTGCGGTCTGCCACGGCGCGAAATTGAAGGGCACCAGCGACATCCCACCCATTGCCGGCCGCTCGCCCACCTACGTCGTCCGTCAGCTGTTCGAATTCAAGGCGGGCTTTCGCCGCGGCGCCATGTCCGGACAGATGCTGCCAGTCGTCGCGAGCCTGTCGGTAGGCGACATGATCGATCTTGCGGCCTATCTCGCAACGCAGGCACTATGACGGATAGGATCGCGGACGACCAGGCAAATGGCCGAATGGGTTCACCCTGACAAGCTCGAACGGATCTCTGCGTCCGGCGCTGGCGGCGCCACGTCGACCCCTGGAGACCGGGCGGATATCGACCGCACGCTGCGCAGGGCGCTCGTCAAGGGCCAGCTCACGCGCATTCCAAGGCACCCCGGACGACGCGACCTGATCCTCGCCACGCTGTGCCTCCGCTTGCGCCGGCGCCATCCATACACAGAGATCGAGCTCAATAACTACCTCAGAACCCGGCTCGAGCGCTGGCCGGCAACCCTGGATCACGTCACCTGCCGGCGCTACCTGGTGGACCTCGGATTCCTGAAACGCGACCGTGCGGGCCGCCGATATCTGCTGAACTACCCTCGGCTCGAGGCGGTACTGACGCCCGAGGCAGCAACCGTCGCGGAAGCCTTTCTGCAGTGTGGCGAGCACAGGCACGCCGGTGCGCGCACGCAGCCTCCAGCATCGGCAGATTCTCTGGCCGGACGACAAGACGCCGAACCCCACCCTAACAGGGAGCCCGCAAATGACGATAACCGGTGAGTGTTTCTGTGGCAGCGTGCGCTACGAGATCGACGGTGGGCTTCGAGCCGCCAGGTCCTGCCACTGTTCGCGCTGTCGCAAAGCCTTCAGCGCTCAGGCATCTGCGTACGCCGAGGTGGACCCGGCGCGCTTCCGCTGGCTCTCGGGCCAGGAGCAGCTGACGACGTACGCCACCGGTCACGGGTTCGGGCTGCAGTTCTGCAGCGTCTGCGGCTCCACGCTTTGCGGCACCTTTCAGGGCCGGATTCACGGAGTCACGCTCGGCTGCATCAATGGTGATCCCGGCGTGTCGATTGCGCAGCACATCTTCGTCGGCTCCAAGGCACCCTGGGAGGTTCTGCCGGAAGGCATTACCGCGTACGAGGAGGGACCCCCGATGTGAGGCAGTGACGGATCGCGGCTCTCCTCTCCGGTCGCGCGTTGCCATGACTCTGTGGAAGGGCGTATTTTCAGCAATTCCTGCCCTGGTTGGGGCTTTCCGCCCATCCGCGCGAGCGGGTACCTCGTCGCCGACCAGTGGCAGATCATGCACCGGAGCATCGTGGTCGCCTGGGACATCGCGTCCGAAGTGCTCGTTGCCGCCGTCCGCGAGGGCCCACCGGAAAATCCAGCTGAAAACTGGACGGATACATGGAAACGAGACCGGAAAACTCGAACGCAGAAGCACAGGACGTGGCCCGAGCCGCGGGCAGCAGGCCAGGGAAGGGTACGGTCAACCAGCCACCACCCAGGGGCTGGCTGCGATTGCTGCTGCGGCTGCCGATCGCGCTGTATCGCTTGAAACTCGGCTGGCTGCTGGGACGGCGCTTCGTGCTGCTCAATCACACGGGCCGTACTACGGGCATCACCCGCGCGACGGTACTCGAGGTGATGCGCTACGATGCATCCAGCCATCGCTGCTACGTCGCATCCGGATGGGGCCGACGCTCGCAATGGTTCAGAAACGTTACGGCCAACCCGCAGGTCAGTTATACGATAGGCGTCCACCGACGCGCGGGCACGGCGCAGCCGCTGCCGCAGGACCGGGCGGAGCAGGAGCTGCGCGACTACGGGCGGCGACACAGACGCGCGCTGACGAAACTCACGAAGCTCATGATCGGCGAGGCTTTCACCGGCAGCGCCGAACAATATCAGCGCCTTGCCGAACAGGTTCCCGTACTGCTGCTTTCACCAGACTGAGGCAACCACTTGGCCAATCAGAACCTGTCCTCCAGACCGACGTTCGCCAGTTTCAACCCGCTGATCCGTCCTTACCTGGTGTTGTACGTCGGGCTGGTGCTGGCCATCACGGTGGTGTTCCTGCCCCTGGCCGTCGTCTGGTTCTGCGGCCTGGGCCAGTGGTGGGCACGCCACTACTTCGACCGGCTCGAGTGCGAGCTCTCGGCCACTGCGTTGCGCTTCCGCAAAGGCATCCTGTTTCAGGTGGAAAAAACCATTCCTCTGGAGAACATTCAGGACGTGACGTTCATCGAAGGGCCGCTGCTCAAGCGCTTCGACCTGAGCATTCTGAAGTTCGAGACCGCCGGCCAGAGCCAGCGTCAGGCCAACGACATGCGGCTGATCGGCATTCTCGACGCGCACGATTTCCGCAGAAGCATTCTCGAGCGTCGGGAAGCGGCGAAACGCGAATATTCGAACCGGCATGCGGATTCGGAGACGGCTCCAGCCGTCGGCGAGCAGCTCATCGTGCTCAAATCCATTTACGCCCGGCTCGACGAGATCGCCAAGCTGCTGCGCGAGCGCCCGTAAACTGCCGCATATGCGCGGCGCCGGACAGGAGTGGAACCAATGAAACGAGTCACGGGCATCGGCGGGATCTTCTTCAAGTCCAGAGACCCCAAGCGTCTCGGCGAGTGGTACCGGACCCATCTGGGGCTGGATGTGCAGGACTGGGGCGGGGCGGTGTTCAAGTGGCAGCAGGCCGAGGATCCTGCCGCTTCTGGCAGCACGATCTGGAGCCCGTTCGATGAGAACACCGACTACTTCGCCCCGAGCACTGCGAGCTTCATGATCAACTACCGCGTCGAGGATCTGCACGCGTTGCTCGCCCAGCTCAGGAAGGAGGGCTGCGACGTGGATGCGAAGGTGGAGGAATCGGAGTACGGCAAGTTCGGCTGGGTAATGGATCCGGAGGGCAACCGCATCGAGCTGTGGCAGCCGCCGGACGGATGATGGTGAGCCGGCCGATCTGCTTGACCCGCGGCACGAGTGTGTCGCGACGGTGTCCGACGAGGCAGGCGACACCCGCTCAACGGTTGAGCGCCGCATAGCCACCGATGAATCGCACCTCGACGATGGGAGAGCCCGTCACCAGATCGTCCAGCGAGAATCCCTGATTGCGGTACCAGGCGGTCTGGGGCGCGCTCATGATCGCACGCCGATCTGCGACGTCTCGAATCACCGTCGCCCGGGCGGGCAGGCATTTGCAGACGGATTCCTTGAGACAGAATTCGAACTCCGGGTGTGCGATCAGGTTGGCGAGCCAATCCCTTCTGCTTCTGGGTCCTGCTCCGCCGTTCGCGGACGGTGTTCCGCAGATGATGATTCTGCCAGCCAGGTTGCGGAACCAGATCTCCGTCGTGCGGCGCCGACCCGTCTTCGCACCGGTGGTGACGATGTCAATGGTTTCGTCGCTGGCGAGGGCGCGCGCAAGCGCTTCCAGTTCGCTCATCGACAGCTCTGGAGCACGCGGGCCGTTACTCCGGTTTCTTCAGCAGATCGCGCAGACTGCGCTTCAGCAGATCCTTGGGCGATGGTTCCTCCTGTTTCTGCTCGGGCTCCGTCGTCGGCGTCTGTTCGGTTTCCGCCGCAGGCGCGGGCGCGGCCGGCGTCTGCGCTGACGCAGGCGGCGTCTGCTCGGTTTGCGCGCGGGCCGCGGCCGATGCAGACCCAGCGTCCGGCGCCGTCCGGTTGTCCTGCGCCGCCGCCGGAGCCGCTTCGGTCGCCGACGGGGTGGGCGCTGCCGGTGCCTCGGGCGCGCCCAGCAGCTTCTTCAGCAGCACGTCGCGGGCCTTTTCCTTCACGGTCTCCGTGATCAGGCCCTGCAGGTCCACGCGCACCTTGGGCTCCGTCAGCGGACCTTTGATGGTGAGCGGAATCACCGAGTTGGCCAGCTCCTGCAGCCGCGACGCGGCGCCCGCTGCGTCCGCAGCCTTCACGACCCGGGCATCGAGCTTGTAGTCGAGGGTGCGCTCGATCAGATTGACGCCGCCCTTGCCCGCGAGCCGGAGGTAGGGGATTTCGGCCGTGAGGTTGTCGCTGCCGAACACGCCGTCGACTATGGAGCCGCTGAATGCCAAGGCCTTTATAGGCGTCTCCTTCAGGTTCGGTCGATCTGGTGGCGGTTCGCGCTTCAGCATCGACTGCGCATTCTGAATCTCATAGGCGATGTCCATGCCGCGGTAGACCCCATCGCTCAGCTTGAACGAGAAATCGCCGCCCAGCGCCTTGAGCAGCTCGGACTGGGTGTTTCCTGATCCGTTGCCTTTGAGCTGCATCGAAACCGAACCCACCAGATTCTGCGCGCCGACCAGGCTGTTCAGCAGATCGCCCACCTGCACCGCGCTTATCTGCTGATCGAGACTCAGCTGCGCCCTGGGACCGGTCGCGTCGATGCGGATGCTGCCCTGATAGGTGCCCCCGTAGAGGTCTGCACGCAGTGGTTCCAGACGCAGCACGCCATTGCTGGCGGTCACGCCGGCGTCCAGATTCTGCAGCCGTAATCCGGCCACGCTCAGGGCACCAGCCGTGAGGTGACCGGCGAGGTCGAGCCCGCGGATCAGCTCCACAGGAATCTCGGTATCCGTGGTCGCCGCAGACCCGGCGTCACCCTGATCCGGAGCCAGATAGCCGTCGAGATCCATGCTGTCCAGCGCCAGCTCGAAGCGAGCGGCCGGCTCATCGAAGTCGTTGATGCCCAGCTTGCCGGTCAGCCGAGTCGAATCGAGCTGCCAGCTCATCTGCTCGAGATCGAGGCTGCGGCTGCCGAGACGCCAGCGCGTCGATCCGGAGAGGCTGCTCAGCGCGGCAGGATCCGCGGTCGCGGGAGCTTCTCCGAGCGCGCTCAACGCGGCCCTGGGAGAAACGCCCTGCAGCTCCAGACGGCCGGACAGCGCTGGCTCCTCGGCAGACGGATTGCCGGCCCCGTTGAGGGTCAATCGCCCCCCCAGGAGCTGGCCGGTCACGTTCAGCTTGGTCGCGGCAGCGTCATTGGTGAGATCAGCCTGCAGCGCCGTCACGTCGATGCCGGAAACGCGCAGCTGCTGCACCTTGAGGTTTCCTTTGACCGGCAGGGCTCGCAGCGTAGCGAACGGGACCACCGTGGGTTCCGCAGCCGCAACGCTGGCGGCGGCAGGTTGGCCCCCGCCTGCCGGCAGATACCGATCCACGTCGAGCCGATCCAAGCCGAGATCAAAGCCGAGATCGAAGCTGAGCGCGCCGCGCTCGAAGTCCGTTACGGCCCCAGACCCCGTGATGGCCGTATCGTCCAGCTGCAGGCGCAGGTCGCGCAGGCTCAGACTGGTTGCCGTCAGCGCCCAGTTACCCGTGCCGCTCAGCCGATCGAGTGCTTTCGCGTCCGCGGGCAGGTATCCCGGATCGGGCATCGCTTCCAGCAGCTGCCGTGGCGAGCCTTCCTTGACCTCGAACGTACCGCTGGCAGTCGTCGAGTCGGCACCCGCGCGAGCCTCGCCCGTGAGGTGCACGCACGTGCCAGTCAGCATGAGATCCGCCGTCAGCGCCGACATGGTAGCAACAGAGCTCTCGGTGTCGTATCCGATGTCGGCGGCGTTCACCTCCGCCCGCGCCTGGCCTCCTGGAATCGCATCGCCGGCAACGTCCACGCTCAGCCGCGGCGCCTGCAGGCGGATCGCCGAGCCGACGACCTGCGCAACCGTATCCAGCGCCAGCGTTGCCGTCATACCACCTGCATCGGTCGCGCTCAGAGACAGGCTCACCGGCACCGGCGCGTCGGTACCGAGCGCGCCAGCGTCGACTCGGATGTCGCTCGCCGTATAGCTGGTGCCGGCCGCCTGATCCGTGAATACGACCTTGCCGTTGCGCGCGACGAGGCCATCGATGGTGAGCGAGGCAACCGACGAGCCGGCCTCGGGTGCTGGCGCCTGCTCTGCGGCGCCTTCCGCGAATTCCCAGTTGCCGCGACCATCGGCCAGACGCAGCAGACGCACGTCCAGACCATCGAGCGTCACGGTGCCGATCTGAACCTCACGACGGGCGATCAGCGGCCAGATCTTGAGGCTCAGAGTCGCAGATTCGATGCTGGCAAACGCTCCTTCGGGAAATCCCTCCGGGTTGCCGAGCGTTGCCGTGCCGACGCTGACACCGCAGCAGGGAAACAGCTTCAAGCCCAGGTCGCCGGAGAGCGCAAAGTCGCGACCGGTCGCCCGTTCGACGGCGCTCACGAGGTAGGGACGGTAGTCGTCCGGCTCGAACAGAACCGCGACCGCCACCGCGAGAACAGTGAAAATCAGCAGCGCTGCGGCAACGATGCCGACGAGAATCTTGTACAGGGTGCTCATTGCAGCCCACTCCTTCGGGGCAACTGCGCCGGGTACGATTGATCAGCGTGCGCGGATCATACCGCAAGCAACATGGGGCAGTTGTGTCGCACCGCACCCGCAGCGTGCCTAAACTGTCGCCCGTCGATCATCGCCGGCACTTCCTGAACCCGCGCTGACCGGCGCACGGAGCCCTGCGGCAGAGGAGCCCGAATGGACAATGCGCTGTTGGAACTACTGGAGCGACGTCTGCTGGCACCGGGCGTGGCGCTGACGACCGTCACCACGGTTTCAGATGGGGGAGTCCGCTCGCGGCGCTGCGCCACCTGGCAGCAGCAGGAGGGCACCTGGCGCGTCAGGTTCCGCCAGGGCACGCCCATCGCCGCTTCACCGACAGGTCCGATCTGAGGCGCGCAGATGCACCCGGGCGAAGCGGAAATCGACAGGACTCTGGCCCACCGGCTGGTGTCCGGACAGTTTCCCCAGTGGGCGCACCTGCCCCTCAGCCGCGTAGCGTCCGCTGGGACGGACAACGCGCTGTTCCGCCTGGGAACGGAGCTGGTCATCCGTCTGCCCCGCGTCGAGTGGGCCGCAGCCCAGGTAGCCAAGGAACAGCGCTGGCTGCCGCTGCTGGCACCCACGCTTCCGCTCGAGATCCCCAGGCCCGTGGCCATGGGGCGCCCCGCCGACGGCTACCCCTGGCACTGGTCGGTGTACGCCTGGCTCGATGGCGAGAGCCTCACGGCGCAGCCCGTTGCCGATCTGTCCGGCGCTGCGCTGCAGCTTGCGCGATTCGTCCGCGCGCTGCAGGCGCTCGACGGCAGCGACGGACCGCCGCCCGGGGTCCACAACTTTTACCGCGGCAACGCCCTGGCCGAGCGAGATCGGCTGGTTCGCAGGGCCATCGAAGCGCTCCGGGGCGAGGTGAACGCCGCCGCAGTTACATCGGCATGGCAGGCGGCGCTCGACGTCCCGCCATGGTCGCGCCCACCCGTCTGGGTGCATGGCGACATTCATGCCGGCAACCTGCTGGCAGTCAACGGGCAGCTGAGCGCGGTCATCGACTTCGGCGGCCTCGCCGTGGGTGACCCGGCGTGTGACACGATCGTCGCCTGGAATCTGCTCGCCGGCAGCAGCCGCGAGCTCTTCCGCACTACCCTGGCGGCGGACGACGCAACCTGGGCCAGGGGCCGCGGCTGGGCGCTGTCCATCGCGCTGATCGCGCTTCCTTACTACCGCGACAGCAACCCGGCGATCGTCGACAATTCCAGGCAGGTGATTGCCGAGGTCCTCGCCGAGTCCAGCGCCTGGCGGTGACGAGGGGGCTGGGATGCCCGGCGTTCGCAGCGCCGGACCGCTCGACGGCGCGGGGAGCAGAACCATGAGAAGAGTCGCATCGATCGCGCTCGTCGCGTTTCTGGTCTACACGGGCTGGACCCAGCTCGGCGGCCGCGCTGTCCTGAATGTCACCGGCGCGGGCGATTCGACCATTGCGACGGCCTACCGCAATCACACCAGCGACCTGCAGGTGGCCGGGCGCGGCACCGTCGAGCGGATACTGCCCGACGACCGCGACGGCAGTCGCCATCAGCGGTTCATTCTGCGGCTGAACTCGGGTCAGAGCCTGCTCGTCGCCCATAATATCGATCTGGCACCGCGCATCGCGTCGCTGCGCGAAGGCGACACGGTAGAGTTCTCCGGCGAGTACGAGTGGAACGCACGCGGCGGCGTGATTCACTGGACGCACGACGACCCGCAGGGCCGACACGTTGCCGGCTGGCTGAAACACCAGGGAACAACGTACCAATGAGCAACTGGGAATGGATCGACTGGGAGGCCGACCGGTGTCATCGCTGCTGGCAAAAGATTCGAACCTGAAGCTGCATTCCGAGCGCGATGCACTGGACGTGATTGCCTCGGGGCTGCCGGGCTGCATCTTCACGCCTGACGAGCTGCATCCAGAGTTCTTCGACCTGCGCAACCGCATCGCCGGGGAGGTGTTTCAGAAGCTGATCAACTACGGCTTTCCGATCGCCATCGTGATCAGCGACGACCACGGCTACGGCGAGCGCGTCACGGAGCTCGTGCGCGATCACCGCAGGCACCCGAGCATCCGCTTCTTCACGACCATCGAAGCTGCTCGGGCCTGGCTCGAGCCAGCGGAACGGGAGACGTGAAACCCGAATCACAAGGTGGCGCACGGGCTGCGGACGCCGCGCCGCGCTGGGACGGTCCCGGGCTCGAGGCCTGGATGCCCTGGACGCCCGAAGAGGTGACGAAGCGCCTCGCCGGTGTCGCGACACCCTGGTGCCTCGTGGGCGGCTGGGCCATCGACGTCTGGTTCGGCCGGCAGACCCGATCGCATGCCGACATCGAGCTGACGCTCCCGCGCAGCGGCTTTTCGGCCATGCGCGGCCATCTCGCCGGCTTCGAGCTGCGAACGGTCGGCCAGGGCGAAGTGCGCCGGCTGGCCCCCGGCCGGTTGCCGCCTGCGGACCGCCACCAGTGCTGGGTGCTCGACCCCGCGGCCGGCAGCTGGCGTCTGGACCTCATGCTGGATCCTGGCGACGCGCACACCTGGATCTTCCGACGCGACCACCGCATTCAGGCGCCGCGCGGCGAGATCACGCAACGGCGCGACGGTATCCCCTATCTGAAACCCGAAGCGGTGCTGCTGTTCAAAGCCAGGTCGCCCCGCCCCAAGGACGAAGCCGACTTTGCCGTCAGCCTGCCGGCGCTGGGTGCTGCCGCGCGCGCCTGGCTGGCCGCCGCGCTCACGCTGATACACCCGGGCCACCATTGGCTCGGGCAGCTTGGTCAGGCGGGCTGACGCAGTTCGGCACGCGGTCACCGCATGTTCACCGGCATTTCACACGTGCTTCACGACGGCCGGCATCTACTCTCGATCCGAACAACGGATTGGAACGACAGCGATGAGCACCCCCCTGCCAGCCGACCTGCACGACATGCCCGACATTGCCGGGCGCCCGCACCTGAAACCCCAGGGCACTCTCGACTGGGTAGGCATGAGCGACATTCACCAACCGGTGCTCGTACGCGACGGCGGTGAAACCCACCGGGTGCAGGCGACGGTGCAGGTCTACGTGGATCTGAACGATCCGCTGGCCAAGGGCATTCACATGTCACGCCTGTACCTGCTGCTCGATGAGCACGCGAGGACGCGGCCGTTGTCGGTGCCTGGCATGAAGATGCTGCTGGGCGCCCTGCACAGCTCGCACGCCGATCTCAGCACCCGCGCGCTGGTGCAGTTCCAGTTCACCCACGACATCCGCCAGCCGGCGCTGCTCTCCGACAATGAAGGCTGGAGCAGCTATCCGGTGACCCTCACCGGTCAGCTGATCGATGGCGAGGTCCATCTCGAGCTCGGCGTCGAGGTGACCTACTCGAGCACCTGCCCCTGCTCCGCGGCGCTCGCCCGGCAGCTGATTCAGCGCGCCTTCAGCGAACAGTTCCGAACCGACGAGGACCTGACCCTCGAGCGCGTCAAAGCCTTCCTGGGCAGCGAGGAGGGCATCGTCGCCACGCCGCACAGCCAGCGCAGCTACGCGAAGGTGAAGACCCGCCTGGCGGACGACGTGACCGAACTGCCCATTCGCGCCCTCATCCGGCGCCTGGAGGACGCTCTGGGAACGCCGGTGCAGACCGCGGTGAAGCGGGAAGACGAGCAGGAATTCGCGCTGCGCAACGGGCAGAACCTGATGTTCTGCGAGGACGCGGGACGCAAGCTGCAGAGCGCATTGAACGGCGACGCGCGCTTCGCCGACTTCTGGGTGCGCATCGAGCATCACGAGAGCCTGCACGCGCACAACGCAGTGAGCATCGTCACCAAGGGCGTCGACGGCGGCTACCTGCCGATTCCCTGATCTCGCCCGGCGTTTCAGGTTACCGGCACAAACCTCACTTCCATGGCCGTCCCCTCGCCGGGACGGCTGTGCGCGGAAATCCCCCAGCCGAACTGCCGCACCAGCCGTTTGACGATGGAAAGCCCCAGGCCGTGGCCACGGGTCAGCCCACGGCTTTCGTCGGCCCGGTAGAACGGTTCGAACGCGTTCGCCAGCTGTTCCCGGGACATGCCCACGCCGGTGTCCTCGACGCGCACGCCAGTTGCGGTGATGGTGATGTCGACCTTGCCTCCCTGGGTATAGTTGATGGCATTGCGTACCAGGTTTCCGATCACGATCTCCACCACCTTGGCGGGCGCACGCACCCGCAGCTCCGCATTCTCGTGCAGGGTCACTGAATTGCCCGCTCGCTCAGCCAGCGGCTGCAGAAGATCCACCTGCGCCGCCACCAGGTCGTTGACCACGATGTCCTCCTTCGGGGTCTCGACCTCGTTGCCCCGGGCAAGCAGCAGCAGCGTCTCGAGCAGCGCTTCCATGTCCTCCACCGTACGGCGCATACGGCGCAGGGCGTTCTGCTCGGCGCGCGGCCGATCGGAGTTCTGCTCCAGCAGATCCAGCGAGCCCTTGAACACCGACACCGGCGTGCGCAGCTCGTGGCCGGCGTCACGGGTGAATTCGCGCTCCCGCTCTACGAAGGCATTGAGTCGCTGGTTGAAGGCATCGAGCGCTTCGATCATGGCCGCCACCTCGGCGTCCGCGATCTCGCGCAGGCCACCGAGATCCACATCGATGCTGCGCTCCCGGCTCTGCTCGAAATCGAACTCGTCGAGGTAGCGGGCCAGCCGGATTATCGGCGAGATGGCACGTTGCGAAAGCCGGTAGGCGAGGAAAGCCAGCCCGTAGATCACCAGCAGCACCACCGTGAGCGGCACGATGCCGAAGAAGAACGCGATGTTGTAGATCTGCGCCTTGGCCCATACCAGGTAGAGCACGTGGTCGCCTCGGGCGGAGACATGCACCAGCTTGGTATCGTCCTCCACGGAACGTACCTGGCCGTCGGCAGGCATGTCGCGGAGATAATCCGGCACCGTGTGGAGGTCGCCACCCACGGCCATGTAGCTGCGCATGTTGGAGGTATCGGGCAGGCTGGCGTCCGGGTTCGCGGCGTAGCGGTCCCAGTAGTATTGGGCTTCGGTCTCCAGACCCTCGCGCAGGATCAGATCGACGATGAGCGTGTTGGCAACGTAGATGCCCACCAGGGTGGCGATGCTGACGATTCCTACCTGGATCGCGAACACGCGAACCAGCTTGGCCCGAAGCCCGGTTCTCTTCACCACGCCCTTCCTGTCCCCGGGGGCGGCGCGCCGCCGTCAGCGCGTCGCCCTGCGGCTGAAACGATAATGGCAGACCAGCCACTCGCGGCCGCCACGATAGCCGAACAGCTCCTCACAGGCCATGAAGAACATGCGCCAGCGCTGCACCCAGCGCGCAACGCCCGCCTTGCCGTAAACGGGTTCGAGCTCAGCGGCCACCCGCTCCCGGTTGCAGTCGAGATTTTCGAGCCATGCCCGTGCCGTCTTCTGGTAATTGGCACCGGAAACGTTCCAGCGCCGCTCCAGACGAAGGTCGTCCTGAAAGTGCAGGAGCGTGTCCGCAGCCGGCATCAGCCCGCTGGTGAAGAAGTATCGGCCCATCCAGTTGTCGTCGCCTTCGCTCTCGTAGGGATACAGCAGATTGCGGTGACAGAAAATGTGCACGAACAGCTTACCGTCACTGTCGAGCCAGCCGGCGATCCGATTCATGAGCAGTGCGTAGTTGCGCACGTGCTCGAACATCTCGATGGACACCACGCGGTCGAACCGCTCGTCGAGTTCGAGCGCATTCACGTCCGACGTGATCACCCGCACGTTGCCCAGCCCGCGTGCCTGCGCCTGAGCTTCGATGTACTGGCGCTGGCTGGCGGAGTTGGACACGGCGGTGAAGCGGCTGGCGGGGTAACGCTCGGCCATGAACAGCGTGAGCGATCCCCAGCCGCAGCCGAGATCCAGCACGCGCTGACCATCGGCAAGCTCGGCCCGTTCTGCGTAGAGTTCCAGCATGTGCCGCTCGGCTTCACTGAGGTCGTGTGCCCCTTTCTCCCAGTAGCAGCAGCTGTACTTCAGGTGTTCACCCAGCACGGCACGGTAGAACCCGGCCGGGACCTCGTAGTGCTGCTCGTTGGCGACATCGGTATCCAGGGCGATGGCGCTGTCGCGCAGCTCCATGAGCAGACGCTGGTAACGCTCGGCCTGCGCCTCGGGGTCGTCCTGGCGCTCGTCGCGCAGGCGCTGGCCCACCAGCCGGCGGATGCCGACGCGCAGCAGGGGGTCGGGAATGTAGCGGCTTTCCGCCAGCTCAATGAGCACGCTCATAAGGTTGCCTCCGAAGCGCAATGGCACCGTCGCCGGCCAGCGCGAACGCCAGTGCAAAAGTGAAGAACCAGGCCGCCGCCACCAGCGCCAGCAGCCACGGGTCGGGCACGGCCACAGCACCCAGACGCTCGCCGCCCAGGTAGCTGAGCGGCGCGCAGGCACCAGCCAGCACGCCGCCGAGCCACGGCCGCCCCGCAAACAGCGACAGGCTGTGGTTGAGCGTGAGCCCGACCGCAACCCAGAGCAGCACGATCCAGGCTGGCGCGAAGGCGATGCCGTGATAGTCGAGCACGCCGAGGTGGATCCACAGCGTGTCCAGAGCGAAGCCGATCACGGCGGCCGCCGCTGCCAGGCGCAGATCGGCTCGCAGATGCGGGCTGCGTGCCGAGAATGTCAGCAGGCCGAGCAGCGCGGCGGCGCCCCACAGGCTGGAGCCCGCTGCGCCTCCCAGCACGCAGGCGAACCAGGTGGTCTGGAACAGCGCCGCATTGATCAGATTGGCGCGACTCACAGGGCGGCCCGCCACGGCTGCGACCGGTAACCGGGCTTGGCGAACACCAGCTGCACGTCGCTGATGGCGCGTTCGAGAAAGCCGCCTTCGCAGTACGCGAGATAGAACCGCCACATGCGCAGGAAGCGCTCGTCGAAGCCGAGCGCGAGGATCGCCTCGCGCCGCGCGTCCGCCCGCATCCGCCACTCGCGCAGCGTCCGCGCATAGTCGAGGCCGATGTCTTCCAGATTCACCAGCACCGCGTCGGTGTGGGCCGCGGCACTTGCGACCAGCGCCGACACGCTGGGAATGAAGCTGCCCGGGAAGATGTGCTTCTTGATGAAGTCCACCGAACGCAACGCCTGCCGATAGCGCCGGTCCTCGATGGTGATGGCCTGCAGCACGATCAGACCGCCGGGGCGTACCAGCCGGTCGAGCGTGGCGAAATACTGATCGAGGTACTGGTGCCCTACCGCCTCGACCATCTCCACGGACACCAGCTTGTCGTAGCGTCCTTGGAGGTCACGGTAGTCGCGCAACAGAACCTCGACGCGATGCTCGAGCCCTGCCGCACGCACGCGCTCCTGCGCCGCGGCGTGCTGAGCCGGTGATATGGTCGCTGTGGTGACCCGACAGCCGAATCGGCGCGCCGCATAGACCGCGAGCCCGCCCCAGCCGGTGCCGATCTCGAGGAGATGATCGTCGGGACCGAGCTCCAGCTTGCGGCAGACGCGCTCGAGCTTGGCTTCACTCGCTTCCTCCAGCGAGGCCCCGGGGCGCTCGTACACCGCGGCCGAATACATCATGTGCCCATCGAGGAAGGTTGCGAAGAACGCGTTCGACAGATCGTAGTGGGCCTGGATGTTGCGGCGGCTGCCGGCCCGGCTGTTGCGCCGAGTAAGGTGCTGCAGCAGGTTGGCCGCCTGAACCGCGATGCTGCCGATGCCGTCCATCTGCTCCAGAACGGACGCATTGCGGGCCAGAAGCCGAACCAGGCTCACCAGATCGTCGCAGGTCCAGTCGCCGTCCATGTAGGCCTCGCCGGCACCCACGGAGCCGCCCAGCACCAGGCGACGGTAGAACTCCGATCGCCGCACCTGCACGGTGGCACGCGGCTCCGAGCCATCGCCAAACCGGTAGCGCGCGCTGCCGTCCTGCAGCGTAAGCGTGCCCTGCTGCAGCCGGCCGAGCACCCGGTGCAACGCCCGCGGGAACAGTCCGTGCGGCGCGCTGCCGGAGCGATCGGCGCCGAGAATTTCGGTCGTCATTGAGTCTCTGCCTCCCGCAGCCTGTCCGGGTGGGTGAAGAACGGCGTGCGCTTCAGATACAGACGCAACGCCTGCCAGTAGATGCGCAGCAGCGTGCGCGCGCCCTGCCACGGGTACCGCAGGGCACCGCGCCGCAGGCCGGCTTCCGACAACGGCTCAGCTCGCAGATACAGACCGGCGAAGAACTGCTCCTCCCCGTCGCGCTCGAGCCGCATGCCGATCTCGATGGATTCGCCGGAAAGCCGCAGCCGCCAGTGGTACTCGAGCGCCATGGGCATGAACGGCGACACATGAAACGTCTTGGGAAAGCGGAAAGCCCAGTCACACTGCTGTCCGCGGGCGTCGAGCACGTAAGTGTGCCATTCATCCCAGGGCGTGTTGTTGATCTCCGCCAGCACGAAGCACAGCGCCTCGTCGCGATAGCAGAAGTAGAAGCTCACCGGGTTGAAGTGCAGACCCCACGAGCGCGGCTGCGTCAGCAGGCTCACCCGTTGCGCAGCGGGCAGGCCGCGGGCCGCAAGCTGCGCGTTGACCTTGGCCAGCACGCCCTGGGACGCATCGTAGTCACCGGCTCGCAGCGCCAACGGGGCGAAGCGGGACGTCACCGACAGCCAGCGCGAACGCCGCCGCGCAACGCGTTCCGCGTCGACGCACAGCATCCAGACCGGGTAGCGGAACTCGTGGGGCCGCGGCGACCGCCGCCGATGCACCACCCAGCCTTCACAGGTGAGGTCAGGCAGCATGGGCCTGTACCTGACCGACTTCGCGCGCCGCCGCGACGCCACTGACGAAGCCGTCTTCATGAAAGCCCCAACCCCAGTACGCACCGCAAAAGAAGGTATTGCGCCGCCCGCTGATTTCCGCCCGCCGTGCCTGGGCACGAAGCGCTTCAGCCGTGAATACCGGGTGGGCGTAGTCACGCTCGCACCAGACGTCGCGCAGCGGCTGCCCGGGGTTGAGCGTGACGAAAAACTGCTGCTGCCTGCCCAGATCCTGCAGCAGGTTCATCCAGTACGTGACCTGGCAGCGGCCGGCACTGGCGTCGTTGATCTGCGCGTTCCAGCTGGCCCAGGCATTGCGGTTGCGAGGCATGACCGAGACATCCGAGTGCACCACCACGCGGTTACGCTCGTAGCCGATGGCGCCGAGCACCTCCCGCTCCGCCTGCGAGGCGTCGTGCAGCAGCGCCAGCGCCTGGTCGCTGTGACAGGCCATCACCACGGCGTCGAAGGTTGCACGGCCCCGCCGACTGGTGATCACCACCTGCTGCGGCTGCCGGACCACCGCCTGCACGGGATCGTCGGCCGCCACGGTGCCGCGGAAGCGGGCGGCAAACGCCTCGAGGTAGGTGCTCGACCCACCCTGCACCACGCGCCATTGCGGCCGGCCGTCGATCTGCAGCATCCGGTGGTTGCTCATGAACGCCAGCACGTGCTGCACGGGGAGCTCCAGCGCTGCGTCCTGGGGCAGAGACCACAGCGCCGCGCACATGGGCGCCAGGTGGTCGTGCACGAAGCGATCGCCATAGCCGCCGTCGGACAGAAAGCGCCCAAGGGTACGCTGGTCGTCGGCATCGAGCTGCGGAGCCTCCCGGTAGAAGTGTCGCAGATCCCGCAGCATGGACAGAAACCCCGGGGCGACCAGGTTGCGCCGCTGACAGAAAAGCCCACGCAAGCCGCGGCTGGAGTACTCCAGCCCGCTGAGACGGTTGCTCACGCCGAAGGACATGTCCGAAGGCTGCGAGCCAACGCCGAGCTCACTCAACCAGGCGCTGAATAGGGGATAGTTGTGCTCGTTGAACACGATGAACCCGGAATCCACCGAGTACGTGCGGCCACCCGCCAGTATGGAATGGGTATCGGTGTGACCGCCGATGCGCCTTTGAGCTTCGTAGAGCGTGACGTCCACACCGCTGCGGTCGAGCTGCCACGCCGCAGAAATGCCCGATACGCCGCTGCCGATTACTGCAACCTTCATGCCCGGGCCCCGCTGCGGCCGCCAGGCGCTTCCTGGAGCACCGCGGACGGTACCGGCTTCAGGTCCCAGACCAGGCCCAACGCTGCCATCAGCCGCAGCAGGTAGTACGACATATCCACCTGCCACCACAAGAATCCCTGTCGCGCAGAGCCCGCGTAGCGATGGTGATTGTTGTGCCAGCCCTCGCCGAGGGTGAGCAGCGCGATCAGCGCGTTGTTGCGGCTGTCGTCGCGGGTGGCGAAAGGCCGCTGCCCGCGTACGTGTGCCAGCGAGTTGACCAGCAGCGTGGCGTGGGTGAGCAGCACCGTCGAGACGAAATAGCCCCACACCAGCATCTGCCAGCCGTCGGTACCAAGCGCGGGCGCCCGGTTCGCCAGCAGCTCACCAAGCGCAAACATCGACGCTGCGTAGGCGATGGGTACGAGGGTGTCGAAGCGGTTCAGCCACACGAGCTCGGGAAAGCCAACCCAGTCCCGCACACGCGCGCGGTTGGTGGCGAAATTCTTCCCGGACAGAAACCACCCCATGTGCGACCAGATGAAGCCCTCTGCCGGACGATGCGGATCCCCCGGTTGATCCGCGTGGCGGTGATGCTCGCGGTGATGTGCCGCCCACCACAGCGGTCCACGCTGGGTGGCCGCCGCGCCGAGTACGGCGAACAGAAACTGCAGGCTCCGGCTGGTACGAAACGCCTTGTGCGCGAAATAGCGGTGGTAGAACGCGGTGATGGCAAACATACGCACGAAGTAGGACAGGGCCGCGACCGCCACCGCGACGGGGCTGATACCCACCCACAACACGCCGAAGCAGGCGACGTGCAACGCGACGAACGGTACGATTCGCCACCAGTCGATGGCACGCGCCGCAGCGACGGATTCGGCCGGCACGGCTGCGCGTTGCACCGCGCCGGCAGCTTCCGCCTCCAGCGATTCGGTGTCGAACCAGCGACGCAGCGCGCTGAGCATGTCCTGGGAGCCTCGGTTGACCGGGCTGTCACTGTGCCCACGCAGTCGTGAAAGCCACGTCAACAGCGCATCAGCGAAGTTTTCACGGCGGCTTGACGACGCCGGGCCTAGGCTGCGCGCCATGACTGTCAGCACAACTCTCGCCAGCACGACGGCTCGACCCGTTCCCGCACGATGGACGAACGCCCGGTTTGCCCTGTGCGCCGGCCTGCTGCTGTGCGGCGGCTGCGCGGGCGGTAGCGCCCACCTGGACTACGCCGAGCGCTATCAGGCAGCCCTGGCTCGCTACCCCGGAAGCGATGCGGTGCAGGCCGAGGCCATCCAGCGATTCATCGCCTTCTTCACGCACAGCGACGCGGGCGCGGCTACCGACGATGCCGGGGATCTGTACGCGCCTGCGCTGTACTTCAGCGATACGCTACTGACCAGCGAGAATCACGACGAGGTCGTCACACATCTGCAGCGCATGCGCAGCGCCGCCAGCAGCCTCGAGGTACGCCTGCTCGACGAGCAGATCGACGCCGGCGACGTGTACCTCGTGTGGCTGATGAACGCGGAGTTCCAGCCGCTGCGCGCGCCGGTGCACAGTGCAACGATCGGCATCAGCCATCTGCGCTTCGATGCGGACGGGCGGATCGTGCTGCAGCAGGACTTCTGGGACAGCACCGCGGGTTTCTACGGCCGGCTGCCGGTATTGCGCAACCTGATCGGAATGATCGCCGGACGGTTTCAGACCGATGCGCCCTGAGCTGTTGCGCGCACCAGGTTCGGTAGCCGCGGTTGCCCTGCTGCTGATCGCCTGCGCCGGCGCAGCGCAGGCGCTCACCTTCAAGATGCTGTACCAGTTCGAGGTGTACTACGACGACCGCCGCATCGGCGAGCACGTCTTCGAGGTACAGCGTCACGGCGACGAGACGCTGGTGCGCTCCAACGCCGAGTTCGAATACCGGATCCTGAGGATCCCGCTGTACCGGTACCGCCACGAGGCGCTCGAGCGCTGGCAGCAGGGCTGCCTCACCGGCCTGCAGTCGAGCACCAACGACAACGGGCGCAGCTACGAGGTCCAGCTGAACGGACCCGATCTGGGCGCGGACTGCGCGGCGAGCTACGCCTACTGGGATCTGACCCTGCTGCAGCGCGACGTGCTGGTGAACGCCCAGACCGGCGCGACCGTACAGGTGCGCCTCAGCTTTGCGGGCGAGGATCGGGTGCGCGGGCAGCCGGCGCTGCGCTACCGCCTGGAGAGCGCGGGCGGGAGTCCCATCCAACTGTGGTACGACGCCAACGACGGCCATTGGCTGCAGCTCGAGGTGCAGCGCGACGGCGGTACGCTGCGCTACCGCCTGAGCCAGCCGCCCGTCACGGCACCGTCCGGCGGAACCGACGCGGCCGCGTGGCCCGCACGATCAGGGCTCGAACAGCACGCCGGGATTCAGGATGCCTTTGGGATCGAGGGTCCGCTTGACGGCCCGCAGTGACTGCTCGAACAGCTCCGGCCGCTGGCGTGCCCAGCCGTTTCGATGCATGCGGCCGACCGCGTGGTGGTGCGTGACGGTACCGCCGGCCTCCACGACCGCCGCCACGGCTTCGTCTTTGATCACCTGCCACTGCTCGGCCTCCGCACCCAGCCGCGCCGGGCCGGCAAAGGTGTAGTAGGGCGCCGGGCCGTCGGGGTAGACGTGCGTGAACCGGCAGGACAGATGCACCCCGGGGCCGAGCACCTCGGCGAGCACCGCCTGCATGCGGCCACGCACGCTGGCATCGAACTCGGGCCAGCGATCCCAGGTGATGGCGGTTTCGAAGGTGTCATTCAGCAGACCCAGCCCGTTGCTCACGCCCGCGTTGACGCCGATGAACGCCTGCCGCCAGGCGCCCACCGCGCCTTCCCGGCCGGTGGCCCTGCCGCTGCCATCATCGATGCGTATGTCCGCATCATCGACGCGGCCACCGGCTTCGCGAGCGATGGCCACGGCCGCGTTCATGTTGAAGCCCTGCGGCACGTCCGCGGATTCGAAGCCGATGATGAGCAGCGCCTGGCGACCATCCAGACCCGCGCTCTGCGCCGCTTCCACCGGGTCGAGCAGGCGCAGGTTGGCAGGCCACAGCTTGGCCTGCACGATCTGCCGGGCCGCTTCCGCCCCCGCGGCCCAGTCGGCAAAGATGACGCCGGCGCTGGCGCGGAATCGGGGGCGCTTCTGCAGACGCAGCCAGCACTCTGTGATGACCCCGAGAATGCCCTCGGAGCCGATCAGCAGGCGGTCGGGGCTAGGACCCGCACCGCTGCCGGGCAGGCGCCGTGACTCCCACCATCCGGCCGGTGACAGGCTGCGCACGCTCTCCACGAAATCGTCTATGTGGGTGTGATTGGTCGCGTAGTGTCCGCCCGAGCGGGTCGCTACCCAGCCGCCCACGGTAGACCAGGGAAAGCTCTGCGGAAAATGCCGCAGCGTGAGGCCGTGGGGACGCAGGGATTCCTCCAGGTCCGGGCCGAACACGCCGGCCTGAATTCGCGCGGCGCGCGAGGTTTCGTCTATTTCCAGCACCCGGTTGAAACGGTCCATGTCGATGCTGACCACCACCCGGTCGCCGGCAGGCACCGTTACGCCCCACACCACCGAGGTGCCACCGCCATAGGGGATCACCAGATAGCCGCCGGCGTCGCACCATTCCAGCGTCGCTTCCAGCTCGGACTCGTTGCGCGGATGCGCAACGGCATCCGGCGGGTTGTCGAACTGCCCGCGCAACGCCTGCAGCAGCTCGACGGGGTGACCGCCGTAGGTGTGCAGCAGCCGCTCTTCATGGTCTGCGCTAACCCAGCCCGCCAGCCGCTCCGGAACCCGCACACGGGCGGGGCGCAGCGCAATGTCCTCGATTGCCGGCACCGGCGGTGGCTTCACCTCGCGGCCGAGCCGCCGGCCGACGCGCACCGCCGCTTCCCGGCGCATCGCCTCACTGGGTTCTTCTGCCCGCGTTCCCCAGGTCCAGAAACTCCTGGGCTGCTGCCACACCGCCATGTTCTTCGCTCCTCCGGTCGGCCGACCGGCTCAGTCCAGATCCGGCACGGCGCGGGGAGGTGCCGGTGGCGTAGCCTCCGCATCGCCTGTCGCCGCGGCCGCGCCCGGCTCGACCCCGAGTGGCGGTGGTCGCCGGCGCGGGCCACCCTGCTCGAAAGCAAATCCCAGCGACAGCAGCTTCGGCTCGCTCCAGGGCTCGGCCACGAGCTCGATACCCACCGGCATGCCGCTGGCCGTGAAACCGGCCGGCAGGGTGAGCGCCGGCAACCCGGTGTTGGCACTCAGCAGGCAGTTGCCGCCCGGCTGCTCTTCGCCGATGGGCGCGGCCACGCGCCGGATGCTCGGGTAGGCGATGGCATCGAGCTTCTGCTCGGCCATCATCCCCAGCACCATGCGCCGCACCCCGGCGCGCTCCTGCAGCGCTTCCAGGTACTCGAAACGGCTGTCGTCGGTCATGGCTTCGGATGCGCGCAGCGACGCGTCGATCTGCGGATGGTGGGCATCCGCCGCGATCAGCTCCGCCAGCGAGTGCACCGGCGCGTCCGGATTGGCTTCGAGGTAGGCGTTGATGTCGGTCTTGAAGTCGTGCACCAGCACGAAGAAGCCCTGCTGGCGCGCACTCAGCATGGCCACCAGCCCGGGCATGCTGACCCGCACTATGGTGGCACCCAGAGATTCCATGTCATGTGCGGCGCGGCCGATCACGTCGGCCACGGCCGCGTCGGCCGGCTCCTGCAGCAGCAGGTCTTCGAGCAGGCCGATGCGCGCGCCTTCAAGCGCGCGCGGATCCAGAGCGCGGCTGTACGCGGGCGGCGTCTGACCAACGCTGTCGGCTGTCTGAGGATCCTGCGGGTCGTAACCCACCAGCGCATCCAGCGCCAGCGCCAGGTCGAGCACCGACCGGGTCAGCGGGCCGCCGATGTCCTGAGTATGCGAAAGCGGCACGATGCCGCGTCGGCTGAGCAATCCCTGCGTGCCCCGCAGGCCCACCAGCGCGTTGTGCGCTGCCGGGATCCGGATCGAGCCGCAGGTATCGGAGCCAAGCCCGAACACGGCCATGTTGGCGGCCACCGCCGCCCCGGTGCCGCCGCTGGAGCCGCCGGGGTTGCGGGACGGGTCGTAGGGGTTGCGGGTAGCACCGAAGGCTGAGCCCACGGTGGTGATGCCGTAGGCGAACTCGTGCATGTTGGTCTTGCCCAGTATCACCGCACCCGCTGCGCGCAGGCGCTGCACCAGCAGCGCGTCGCGGTCGGGGGCGAAGTTCCGGAACAGCACCGAGCCCACCGAGGTGGGCATGCCGCGGGTTTCGAAGTTGTCTTTCACCAGCACCGGAATGCCGTGCAGCGGACCCCGCGGACCGCGTTCGGCGCGCTCGCGATCGAGCAGCTCCGCCGTCTGCCGGGCGCGCGGATTGCGCACCGCGATGGCGTTGAGGCCGGTGTCACCTTCGTCGAACGCATCCATGCGCGCGAAGTAGTAGTCCACCAGCGCCGCAGCGCTGGTGCGGCCGGCGCCCATGGCGGCCTGCAGCTCGGGAATCGAGGCCTCCAGCGGATTGAAAGGCTCTGCAGCCGCGACCACCGCGGGCACACCGATCACCAGCAACAGGATGAGGCCCAGACGTTTCATGGGCGCTGCTCCGAGAGCGCCGCCGCGTCGATGCCGGCGATGGGTCGACCCTCGGAATCGCGCGGTGCCTGGATACCCAGCAGCCGCGCCGCGGTGGGCGCCACGTCGATCTGATGGAGCGCCGGCAGATGCAGCCCGGCGGGTACGCCGCGACCCATGGCCATGAACGTCGCCCCCATGTCGGGGGACGCGGGATCATAGCCGTGCCCGCCGAAGCCGAAGCCCAGCCAGGCCATGAGGTTCATCAGCGGCCCGCGCCAACCCCCCGGGCGCGAGAACGCATAGGGCGACTGCGCCAGCACCACGAGATCGCCGATGCGCGTCGGATGAGCGACGCGCAGCTCCGCCGGGATCGCACCACGCGCGTACACGCGGGCGTCTTCGAGGCCTGCGACCACCGAACGCGCCACCGTAAGCGCCTCGGGCAGCTGAGCGGGATCCTCCAGGTACACATTGGCCACGCCGCCGCCCATGACCGTCGCCCGGATTCCCGCATCTTCCAGCGCGCCGCTGAGGTCGAGGTAACGGCCGGCAGGCGCCATGCCGTGGTCGCTCACCAGCAGCAGCGTGGTGTAGGGCCAGGCTGCGAGCCGGTCGAGCCCGTCCAGCAGACGCCCGAGCTGCGCGTCCTGCTGCCCGATACGCTGCTTCACCTCGTCGCTGTCGGGTCCGTAGCGGTGCCCCGGATTGTCGGCGCCGGCCCAGTAGCTCATGATCAGGCGCGGGCGCTGGGCCTGCGGCAGCGCCAGCCACGCCAGAATCTGATCGACCTTCTCCGCCTCCGGACGGCTGCCGTCGAACGGCGCGATGCGGTAGCTGGTGCCCTGGCCACGCCAGTCGTTCTCGGAACCCACCCAGAAATAGGTCGCGGTTTTCACGCCCTGGCGCTCGGCAGCGATCCACAACGGTTCCGCCTGCAGCCAGTTGGCATCGCCGCTCATGTGGTAGGCACCGGCGTCCCGATCCAGGAAGTCGTTGTCGACGATGCCGTGACGATCCGGATAGGTACCGGTAGCCAGCGACACGTGACCGGGAAAGGTATTGGCCGGGAACACCGGCGTGAGGCGCTCGGCGCGCGCGCCCTGCTGCTCGATCCGACGCAGCGCCGGGTAATCACCCAGATCCGGGAAATCGTGGCGCAGACCGTCCCACGACAGCAGGATCACCACCGGTTGCGGCTGCCCCGCAACCGGAGCCGGGTCGCCGGCCTGCATCGGGGCTGGGACCTCGGCGGCGGCCGTGGATACCGCAAACGCCCAGCCGAGCAACGCGAGCAGCAGCACACGCGGGTCGGCAAACCGGGTTCCGGCGCTCATGATGCACCTCCGGCGCCGCCGCGCAGCGCACGCAGCTCGCCGAGCACCGGCATTGCCGCCAGGTCAGCCGCGTTGAGACGATGCCATTCCACGCCTTCCGGTGCCGGCAGCGGATCTGCGACCCGGAGCGTTCGAGTGGGTGTGCAGATCAGCGCGAGCGGCAGGTCGTTGCTGTCCACCGGAAAGTCGGCCACCACCTGTACGTCGTGCACCGTGGTCGCCACCGGAACGGGTGGATGGCCCAGCTCGCGCAGAATCGCGTACTCCAGATCGCTGTAGCCGGCGCCCTTGCCGCAGCGCTTGCCGCCGGGCGTCACGGCAGCGCAGCCGGTGACGATGGCATCGAGCGCCTCGATCCGATCGAGCGCGACGGGCTGCGCCCACCGGGCCATGGTGTTCAGCGCCGAGGCAGCAGCGTAGCAGTCGGACGGAATGCGTGCCGGATCGAGCAGGTTGAAGCCGCCGGCGAGCTTCGGTGTCGGTACGTACACCCGCACGCCGCGCTCCAGTGCCAGGCGCCGCACGTGCAGCTGAGGCGAGTCCGGATTGACCTTGATCGCCCTGGCATCGCACCAGGGTGGTTGCTCGAACAGACGCGCCGCCGCGACCTCGGCACCGGCGAAGTTGGGAATCCTGCCATGGGGCGGGAACGGAAACCGTGCCAGGCCCTCCGATTGGAGTCGATCCCAGGCCCACTGGCGGGCCTGCTCCTTGCTCGCGAACCTGAGACCGGCAATGTCGGCTGCAGCGCCCGGCGCGCACCGTGCTGGCCCGGGTCCCGACTTGCGGGGCATACTAGCGGCCCTCCCTGAGACACGACATGACTGGCTTCGCAACACTCGTACTGCACCGGTATCCGGCGCTGGGATCCAGACTTTACCGCAGATACTGGCTGGCTTCCTTCGCCTCGGTAGGCGCCACCCAGCTCATTACCCTGGCGCAGGGCTGGCTGATCTACAAGCTGTCGGGATCCGCCGTGCTGCTGGGCGTGCTCGGCGCCGCCGCGGCGCTGCCGAACATTCTGATGACCCTGGCCGGTGGGGTCATCGCCGACCGTTTCGACAAGCGACGCATCCTGATGTCCACGTCGCTGTCGATCACCCTGCTGCTGGGGTTGCTGGCCTGGCTGGACGGCACCGGGCAGGTGGCGGTGTGGCACGTGCTCACGGTGGCGGCGCTGGTGTCGCTGATCACCGGCCTCGACTGGCCGGTTCGCGTATCCGTGTACCCGCAGCTGGTGGAGCGCGAGGCGTTCATGAGCGCCGTGGCGCTCAACTCGTTCATCTGGCAGGCCACCCGGATGGCGATACCGGCGCTGGGCGGCCTGCTCATCGCGGTGACCGATACCTGGGTGCTGTTCGCCCTGGGATCGCTGGGTTTTTTCACCATGTTCTCGGTGATCACCAGCATTCCGGTGCGGCCCTCGGAACCGGCCAGCGGCTCGGCCTGGCAGCAGGTGCGCGAAGGCATCGGCTACATCTGGCACCAGCAGCTGTTCCGCTACCTGATTCTGCTGACGTTCGTCAGCATGTTGTTCGCCCAGTCCTACGTGCAGATCATGCCGGTGTTCTCGGCCATGATGAACGCCGGGGAGACCGGCTACGGTTACCTCCTGTCGGCCGGCGGCGTCGGCTCCGTGGTGGGCACGCTGCTGCTCGGCAGCGTGCACGACTATCCGCGCCTGGGTGTGATGATGTTGAGCGGCTCAGCGCTGTCGTCGGCGGCCATCATGCTGTTCGCGGCGCTGTCCGGTGCGGGCTGGTTCTATCCTGCGCTGGTGGTGGTTTTCTGCGCATCCGCCTGTGCGTCGGTGTTCATGATCAGCTCTATGACGGTGCTGCAGCTGTCTGTGCCGGACCGGCTGCGCGGCCGGGTTATGGGCATCCACTCCATGGGGTTCAGCCTGATGCCGCTCGGGGGGCTGATTCTCGGCGCCCTGGCCGAGCAGCTGACACCCACCAGCGCCGTCTGGCTTGCGTGCGCGGTGCATCTGGCGTGCATCGCAATGCTGGCCGTCACTCAGCCGCTGATCCGCAACCTCGATGGACGCGGCGTCGGCACTGGAGAGCACCCGGGCGCGCTGCAACCTTCCGCGGCGCCGGCGGACCCGCCGAGCGGCGCGGCGGCGGTTCCGGCCCATGCCGATGCAGGCAGCGCCCCGGCGGGCGGCCATGCCGGATCCCGGTAAGTGGCTGCTGGTGGCGGGCGCCGCCATCATGCTGCTCGGCCTGCTCGTGCACTTCGGACTGCTGAGCTGGTTCGGGCGCCTGCCGGGGGACATCCGCATCGAGCGTCCGGGGGGGTCTTTCTACTTTCCGCTGACCTCCATGCTGGTGGTCTCTGTGGTAGTTTCCCTGCTGGCGCAGCTGCTGCGCCGGTTCTTCTGAGAGCGCATCAGAAAAGGGAGAAACAGGTGCCATGGCCACGGCAACCACGCAACTGCCGCTGCAGTTCAAAGGGCGCCGCTACTCGGCGGTGTACTCGGTATCCGGGCAGACGCTGATCGCCCGCATCCCGGGATCAACTCAAAATCGCGGCAACTCGGCGACCCGGCGGCAGCCGGAGCGGGCCGCCCGGGCACTGGTCGAGGAGATCACTTCAGGAAGCAGAGGCGCTGGGTCGGCTCTAACCAGTGCGGCGCGCTGCTCCCGGGCCAGCTCGAGCTGCTGGTGCAGAACCTGCAGTGAGCGCGTCTGCAGCTCGCGTTCGCGCTCGAGTTCCTGCACCCGCCGCTGCTCCCGCCCCACGGCCTGCTCGGCGCGGGCGAGGGCGCTGCGCAGATCCGCCACTTCCGTTTCCAGCGCCGCCAGGCGCTGGCGCTCGCCAGAGCCTGCAGCGGCCGGTGTCGCCGCCTCCGCGGCGGGCGCCGAGGCTGCCGGGCTGGTTGCCGCGAGCTCGGCGCGCAGCGCCGCTTCCTGATCGCGCAGCTGCGTGATTTCCGTACGGGCCGCCTGCAGCGACCGTTCCAGCGCCGTCACCTGAGCTGCCAGGTCGGCATTGGCGGCGGTCAGCTCGGCCCCCGGCTGGGACGCGCCGGTGCCGGTGACCGCCAGCACGTCGTCGGGATCCGCCGACGTAGCCCGCGCCACCTCCTGATCCATGGCGTCGACCAGCTCCAGGCTGCCCTCGTCGGCGGAGGTTGCGGACGTGTCGGCGGCCCGCGTTCCGGCGCCGCTGCCCAGGCGCTGCTTGAGCTGCTCGAGCGCGCGCTCCCGTTCGACCAGGGTCGCTTCGCGCTCGCGCAGCGTGCCGACCAGCTCGGCAAGCCGCGCCTCGCCGGCTTTGATCTCACCCTGCAGCGAGCCGATGCGCTGCTCCTGGCTGCGCAGCCGGGTCTCGAGCGGCGGCAGACGGCCCCTGGCGTCCATCACCTGACGCTGCAGTTCCTCTTCGCGGGCGGCCGCGTTCAGATTGCGCAGCAGCCAGCCGCCGCCAGCACCCAGCAGCAGCGCAAGGAGGAGGTAGACGAAGATCTTCAGGATCAGGAATATCACGCGCTCGCTCCCAGCACCCGGAACTCCACCCGACTGTTCGCCGCTCGTCCCTCGGGCGTGGCGTTGTCCGCAATCGGCTGGGTTTCGCCATACCCCTGCGCCCGCAACTTGTCCGGCGCGACGCCGCTCTGCACCAGGTAGCGCACCACCACTTCCGCCCGGCGCTGGCTCAGCTTCTGGTTCATCGCCGAATCGCCCCGTGCATCCGTGTGTCCGGCCACCTCGAACGCAGCACCGCAATTGCGCGCGACGCTGGCGACCATGCCGAGAACCGGAAAGCTGCCTTCACTGAGCTCCGCGCGCCCGGCCCGGAAGGTCACCGCACGATCCTTGAGCAGCTCGTCGAGCTTGAGCTGGCAGGTACCGGCCTCGCCGATGATGGCGATCTGGTTGTCCACCGCCGTCACGCCACGGATGGCAGCAGCGATCTGACCAGCCTTCTGTTTTGCCAGATAGTCGGGTGCGGCGCCCGTCAGCACGAGTCGCTGGCCGTGGGCTTCGGAGCTCGCCCAGAACAGATCCTGCTGGCGCACGGCCTCGGCGGCGGCGCTGCCTATCTCGTTCTGAATGGCAGGTGCTTCGAGAAACAGACACACGAAGAGCAGACACAGGAACAGCGAACCCGTGCCGGTGACTATCTCGAACTGAGAAAAGCGGAAATCCATCGCCAAGCTCGACCAGGCGCTCCCAGAAGTATGTCCGCGCGGATCCGGCAGATGTGTTAACTGCTTCCCGTTTCGGATGCAGCCGACGCCGTGCCGGACCGCTGCCGCAGGTAGCGGCGCGTCTTCAGCCAGTAACGCAATTCGGCCTCGGCGCGCTTCAGCGGATGCGGCGCCTCGTCCTTGTACTTCTGAGTATAGGCACGGATCCGGTCGAGGTCGGAAACCCAGGCGTCGTCTGCCTCGTAGCCGAGCCGCACGAGATGGCCAGGCAGGTCCGGGTGCGCTTGCAGCTGACCCTTGACCCTGGGCAGATGCCCGCGCCAGCCGTCGATGCGGGAGACATCGAACGGTCGCACGCCGAGCAGCGAGGCGCGGGCATTCTCAGGCACCTCAGCGCCTTCGGGAAACTGCGCGAAGCGCGCCTTCGCACGCAGAAAGGCGAAGCGCGCGGCGATGGCATCCTGCACCTGATCCGGCGCCGTGACGAGATCCTCGTAGCGCACCAGCAGAAAGCGCGGGTGTCCGCGCAGACGCTCGATGGCCAGGGCACACTCGCGCCAGCGCCGGAAGCCGGAGAAGTAGACGTCCGGCCGGTTCGGGTGCCGGCTGCAGATCACCGCGCGCGGATCGCGCAGCATGGCAATCACGAACAGCTCGGGATCGGAGCGGAAGGCCTGCTCGATGCGCGTGGTGTCCGGCGGCTTCTTGCTGAGATAGAGGCTCTGACCCGGTGGTATCGGTTCGAACAGCGACACCTCGTGAGCCGCGCGGCCGCTGAATTCGAAGGCGTACCAGAGCAGCTCCATCATCAGCGTCGTGCCGCTGCGGTGGCAGCCGACGACGTGCAGGCGACGCGTCAGCACCTGGCCGGATCCGCCTTTTCGAGATCGAGGCCGTGCCCGGAAGCAAACGCCAGCGCCCGTTCGCGGCCGCGCCCTTCATGCCGTGCCAGCGTCGACAAGGCGGCGAACGCGATCCATTCGGCTGAAACTTCGAAATAGTCCCGCAGCTCCGGACGCCCCTCCGACAGGCCGAAGCCGTCAGTGCCCAGCACCGTGTACGGGCCCGGCATCCAGGATGCAATGCTCATCGGCAGACTCTTCATGTAGTCCGACGCTGCAACGAACACGCCTTCCTCTGCCGCCAGCAGCGACGCCACGTAGGGCTGCTCGTGCGCGTCGATGCCGCCGAGCAGCCCGCGGCGCTCGGCAGCCAGCGCCTGCCGGGCGAGCTCGTTGTAGCTGGTCACGCTCCAGACGTTGGCGCTGACGCCTTCCGCCGCCAGCAGCTCGCGCGCACGCAGCACTTCGGCCATTATCGCGCCGCTGCCGAGCAGGTTCACGCGGGCACCGGCACTGCGCGCGAAGCAGTACATGCCGCTCAGCACGCCGTCTTCCACGCCCTCGGGCATGGCCGGCATGGGCTGGTTCTGATTGGTGACGGTGAGGTAGTAGAAAACGTCTTCCTGCTCTGCATACATGCGGCGGATGCCGTCGCGGACGATGAGCGCGATCTCGTAGCCGAAGGCCGGATCGTAGCTCCGGAGATTGGGGATGGTGGATGCGAGCAGGTGCGAGTGACCATCCTGATGCTGCACGCCTTCGCCGTTCAGCGTCGTGCGCCCGGACGTGCCGCCGAGCAGAAAGCCTTTGCACATCATGTCGCCGCAGGCCCAGATCATGTCACCGACGCGCTGCAGCCCGAACATGGAGTAGAAGATGTAGAAGGGGATCATCGGCAGACCGTGATTGGCGTATGCGGTGCCTGCCGCCATGAACGATGCCATGGCCCCCGTCTCGCAGATTCCTTCCTGCAGAATCTGCCCGTCCTCCGCTTCCCGGTAGGGCGCGATGGTGCCGGCATCCACCGGCTGATAGCGCTGGCCCGCCGGCGAGTAGATGCCGGCCTGCGGGAACAACCCGTCCATGCCGAACGTGCGCGCCTCGTCGGGAACGATGGGCACCACGTAGCGGCCGAGCTGCTTGTCGCGCAGCAGCTTCGACAGCATGCGCACCACCAGCATGGTGGTGGAGACCTCGCGCTTCGCACCCCTGAGCATGTCGGAGAAGAGATCCAGGGAAGGCGGCTGCAGGCGCTCGCAGCGCACGCGCCGCTCGGGCAGGTAGCCACCCAGCGCCGCGCGGCGTGCCTGCAGGTAGCCGAGTTCCGGGCTGTCGTCTGCGGGTCGATAGAAGTCGGCCCGCAGCACGGCGTCGTCGCTGAGCGGTATGTTCAACCGCCGGGCCAGCTCGCGGCGCTCGTCCGGGTTGAGATACTTCTTCTGGTGCACCGTGTTGCTGCCTTCGGTGCCGGGGCCAAGTCCATCGCCTTTGACGGTCTTCAGCAGGATCACGCAGGGTTTGCCCTGGACTCCGGCCGCGTGCTGAAACGCCGCGTAGATCTTCTTGTGATCCTGCCCGCCGCGCTTGATGGAACGAATCTCCTCGTCGGTGAGCGTCTTCATTAGCTCACGCAGCTCGGGCGTTTTCTCCACCCAGTGCTCACGCACCACATCACCGGAGGATACGGTGTACATCTGGTAGTCGCCGTCTACCGCCTGCTCCATGCGTTTCTGCAGGAAGCCGTGCTCGTCGCGCGCGAGGATGGGATCCCAGCCGCCACCCCAGATCACCTTGATGACGTGCCAGTCGGCGCCACGGAAAGAACGCTCCAGCTCCTGGATGATCTTGCCGTTACCGCGCACGGGGCCATCGAGACGCTGCAGATTGCAGTTGATCACCAGCACCAGATTGTCCAGGCGTTCCCGGCTGGCGATGTTGATGGTGCCCAGCACTTCCGGCTCGTCGGACTCGCCATCGCCGATGAACGTCCAGATCTTGCCGCCGTCCCGCGATTTCAGGCCACGGCTCTCCAGATACTTGGCAAAGCGCGCCTGGTAGATGGCGCTCGGCGTCGACAGCCCCATGCTGGCCGTGGGCATCTGCCAGAACCCGGGCAGACGCCGTGGATGGGGATAGGATGGCAGCCCGCCGCCCGGCGCGAGCTCGCGCCGGAAGTTGCCGAGCTGCGTCGCCGTGAGCCGGCCTTCGAGGAACGCGCGCGCATACACACCCGGCGCGGTGTGCGCCTGGAAGTGCACCTGATCGCCGCCGTAGCCGCTACCGGCGGCTCGAAACACATGGTTGAAGCCCACTTCCATCATGGTCGCGGCAGACAGGTAGGTGGCGATGTGCCCGCCCACTCCGGAGCCGCTGTCGAACGCCTGCTGCACCATGGCGACCGCATTCCAGCGGATGATGTTGCCGATGCGCGTCTCCAGCTCGATGTCGCCCGGATATTGCGGCTCGTCGCGGACGTCGATGGTGTTCTTGTAGGGCGTGTTGAGCGCGGCTTCGGTCAGCACCAGACCGCGCCGGCTCAGATGCGCCTGCAGGCGCGTGAGCAGGGCGCGCGCCCCATCGGCGCCACGGTGCTTGAGCACGTCGTCGATGGCGTCGAGCCATTCCTGCTGCTCCGCAACCCAGTCCGCTCCGTCCGCGGTTGCCGTGCCCGGGGCAATCGTCTGCGGCTCGCTCATAGCTGACACTCCGAGTTTGAATTCGCGCGCGTGCCGGCGCGTCGTGCCTGCGGTCACGCTGCCGCAAAAGCCTAGCGTATGGCGCCGCCGAGATCACACACTGTAAACTTTCCGCCTGAATTCCAGTTTCCGACGAGGAGGGGAGCGAGGTCATGTACCGACGCCTGATACTGTCTTGCCTGCTGTGCGCCATCTACGGCTGCTCGCAGGAGCCCGCCGGCACCGAGCAAGCGAACGCAGCCAAACAGCCGGAAGCCGCCGCAGCGAACGCGGCACCCGCAGCAGCAGCCGTCGACGGCGAGCGCATCATCAACGCCGATTCAGAGCCGGAAAACTGGATGGCCCACGGCCGTACCTACGACGAGCAGCGGTTCAGCCCGCTGACCCAGATCAATGACGGTACCGTCAAGGATCTGGGCCTGGCCTGGTACTGGGACACGGGCACCAAGCGCGGCCTGGAAGCCACGCCCATCGTGGTGGACGGCGTCATGTACAGCACCGGCTCCTGGTCTATGGTCTGGGCCCACGACGCGCGCACCGGCAAGCTGTTGTGGGAATACGATCCCATGGTGCCGCGGGAGAAGGGCAAGTTCGCCTGCTGCGACGTGGTCAACCGCGGTGCCGCCGCGTGGAAGGGTCGGATCTACGCCGGGACCATCGATGGTCGCCTGATCGCGCTCGACGCCGCCACCGGCAAGCTCGACTGGGAAGTGCAGACCACGGACCCGGAGCGGGCCTATACCATCACCGGCGCGCCGCGTGTGGTGAAGGACATGGTCATCATCGGCAACGGCGGCGCCGAGTACGGTGTGCGCGGTTACATCACCGCCTACGACGCGGCGACCGGCGAGCAGAAGTGGCGCTTCTGGACCGTCCCCGGCGACCCGTCCAAACCTTTCGAAGGCCCGCACCTGGAAAAGGCCGCCGGCACCTGGCGCGGCGGCAAGTGGTGGGAGGTCGGCGGGGGCGGCACCGTCTGGGATTCCATGGCCTTCGATCCCGAGCTGAACCTGCTCTACATCGGCGTGGGCAACGGCGCGCCCTGGAACCGCTACATCCGCTCCCCCGGCGGCGGCGACAACCTGTATCTGTCCTCCATCGTCGCCATCAACCCCGACGACGGCTCCATGGTCTGGCACTACCAGACGACGCCCGGCGACGCCTGGGACTTCACCGCCACTCAGCACATGATCCTGGCGGATCTGGAAATCGACGGCGCCAAGCGCAAGGTCATCATGCAGGCGCCCAAAAACGGCTTTTTCTACGTGCTCGACCGGACCAACGGCCAGTTTCTTTCCGCCGAGGCCTACGTGCCGGTCACCTGGGCGACCCACGTCGACCAGGAAACGGGCAGGCCGGTGGAGAACCCGGACGCCCACTACGCCAACGAGCTGAAGAAGGTGCGCCCCGGGCCCCTCGGCGGTCACAACTGGCACCCCATGACCTACAGCCCGCAGACGCACCTGGTCTACATTCCGGCGCTGGGGCTGTCGTTCAAATTCGCCCAGGACAACGCATTCAAGTACAACCCTGACGCCTGGAACACGGGCGTGGACTTCAAGGCCACGACGCCCACCAAGGATCCCGATCAGCTGATCGCCGATCTCAAGGACGTGAAAGGTCACCTCGCCGCCTGGGATCCGGTCACCCAGACCGAAGTGTGGCGTGTCGATCACGAAACCAGCTGGAACGGCGGGTTGCTGAGCACAGCCGGAAATCTGGTCTTTCAGGGCCTTTCCGACGGCAAGTTCGCTGCCTACCGGGCCGACAACGGCGAGCAGGTCTGGGAGTACCCGGTGGAGGTGGGCATCATCGCACCGCCGGTGACCTACAGCATCGACGGTGAGCAGTACGTGGCGGTGGTGGCCGGCTGGGGCGGCGCGTTCGCGCTGGCAGGCGGCGTACCGCGGCACCGTGACAACGCGCTGGCGGAGGGACGCATCCTGGCCTTCAAGCTCGGCGGCCAGGCGCAGCTGCCCAAGGCCGAGGTGACCTACCTGGAGATCCCCGAGCCGCCCGCCATGGACACTACACCCGAGCAGGTTGCCCGCGGCGAAGGCCTGTATCACGAGACCTGCGCGGTGTGTCACGGACCCGGCGTAACCCAGGGTACCGGAGGCATTCCCGACCTGCGCTACAGCAGTGCGGACGTGCACGCGGCCTGGGACGCCATCGTGCTTGGGGGTGCCTACGTAGGCAAAGGCATGCCGAGCTTCGCGAGCACCTTGAGCGCCGAGGACGCCGCGGCGGTGCATGCCTACGTGGTGGAACAGACGCGTGGCACCATCGCGTTCTGCGAGAGCCAGTATCGCAAGGACTATCCGGAGCTTCTGGACACCGCCTGCACCAAGCCGGTGGTCACCGTACAGGCGCAATAGCGCCGGGTGAGCGTCGGGGCCCCGGGGGCCTCGACGCTGTCTCGATTCGGTGGCGCGGCTCTTCAGCCGAGCCCGACTGCAACGGCCGTGGGTCCCTGGAGTCCGGAATCGGGCTGAAGCTTCTGGCGACCAGCCGGGGGCCGGGTGCGATCAGCTATTGAATGGCCAGGGCCGTCTGCTCTGCCAGCTCTACCGTCACCGCGATGGGCCGGTGGTCTGACAGGCGGCAATCCAGCACTTCGTACTCGGTGATCGCCAGCGTCGGCGAAACCAGCACGTGATCGAGCGCGCGCTGCGGGCGCCAGGCGGGGTAGGTGGGTTGCACCTGAGCGGCGGGCATCAGCGTGGTGTCCGCCAGCGGCGAGTTGAACAGCAGATCGGTGAGGTGGCTGTTCATGTCGCCCATGAGCACCACGTGCGGCTCGCCATCGATCAGACGGCGCACGTACTCGAGCTGCAACCGCCGTGACCGTTCGCCGAGCGACAGATGCAGCAGCACTACCAGCACATCGGCTTCTCCGTACGGCACCCGCGCCACGATGGCGCCGCGCCCCGGGATCGCGCCGGGCAGCTTGTGGTCTTCGATGGCCTGCGGCGCCAGGCGCGACAGCAGGCCGTTGCCATGCTGAGCGAGCGGGCCCAGGTCGCGGTTCAGCTGTGTGTACCAGTACGGAAACCTGGCGCGCTCGGCGATGTACTGCACCTGGTTGACGTAGCTCGAGCGCATGCTTCCGCTGTCCACCTCCTGCAGCGCCACGATGTCGTAACCGGCCACCACGTCGGCGATGCGCGCGAGATTGAGCTGGCCGCCTTCGTGCGGCAGCACGTGCTTCCAGCCTTTGGTGAAGTAGTGGCGGTAGCGGGAAGTGCCGATACCTACCTGAATGTTGAACGACAGGAAGCGCAGCGGCGCCACGCCATCGTGAACGCTGAGTGGACAGGTGTGTCGCGTCGTCGCCGCGACGGCCGGCAGGGCCCGCAGTTCGTTGCGCCGGGCCCGGGTGATCAGGGACAGCATATCCCTCTGCTCCATCGTTCTACGCCGTAGCTTAGCTGCGACGCCGGGACGGAACTGAGGCACATCTTCCATTTTCTGCGTCCGCCTCAATGGGCTTCTTCCGTGCCAGAAGCGGCCGCGGCGGCGGGCGGATCGATGGCCGGCACGGTCGCGTCCGCCGAAATGCCGCGCAGGGCACGCTGCTGTTCCACCAGATAGTCGACGACGCGCATCATGTCCGCATTGCTGCCGGCCATGCGTCCGTCCACTCTGAAGGTGCCGTCTACGACCATGGTCGGCGTGCCGGTGATGCGATACGCGCGCCCGCGCGCATCCGCCTGCTGAACCCGGCTGCGTACGCTGAACGAGTTGAACACCTGATTGAACTGAGCCTCGCTGACACCGGCTTCACGCTCGAACAGCTCGGCCATGAGCTTCGGGTCCGTGAGGTTTATGCGCTGATTGTGGATGGCTTCGAACATGGGCTCGTGCACCTTGTCCACCACCCCCAGCGCTTCGGCCGTGTAGTAGCCCTGGGCGAGGGTCGCCCAGCTGGCGTTGAATGTGGCCGGCATGCGCACGAAGGCGACGTAGCTGGGCAGGGTTTCCTCCCAGGCCGCCACCGTGGGCTCGAAGTGCATGCAGTGAATGCAGGCATAGGAGAACACCTCCACCACTTCCACCTTGTCCGGGCTGGAGGTCGCCACCGGGATCGGCAGGCGCTCGTAGTTGACCCCTTCCTCCCACACCGGCGCGCTTTCCTCGCCCAGGGCCACGCCAGGTGCCGCGGCGACCAGCAGCAGGGTGAACAGCGCTGCCGGGGCGCCGAGCGTCCGCCGGGCAACCGGGAGCAACCAGGAGTAGAGTTTTTCGATCATCAGGGCACCTTCAAAGGAATGCGGTCGGAAACCCGTCGCGCAGTCGTGTCACCGCCGCGCGGCGGGGGGCGGGAGGCGTTCCGCCTGCACACGCGCCATGAGTCCATTCTAGACCGGCTGCGTCAAAAGGCCGTGACAGCCGCGCAATCCATTTTTTGACAGCGCGCGGCCGTCGAAGTGCCCTGGATCCCGCTCAGTGCAGCCCCTGCACGTAGTCGGCCAGCGCAGCGATCTCGCCATCGGTGAGCCGCGAGGCGACGCCGCGCATCATGCCGCCCAGATTTTCGTCGGTCTTGCGCTGCCCTTCGCGGTAAGCCGTCAGCTGCGCGATGGTGTAACCGGCCGACTGACCACCGATTCGCGGGAAGCCCGCCGGACCGTTGCCGTGCCCCGTGGGCGCATGGCACGAGGTGCAGGCCGCCACGCCCTTGTCGAGAAGGCCACCGCGGTAGATCCGCTCTGCGCGCGCCAGCGTCTCGTCGTCGCCCTGGGCCTGGGCCACGCGCCCCGGCAACGAAGCGTAGTAGGCGGCGATGTCCGCCAGATCCTGCTCCGACTTGCCATTGAGTTGTCCGGTCATCAGCGGAATCGCGCGGTCATTGGACTGGATCATCTTGAGCTGATGCAGCAGGTACTTCTCGTTCTGACCGGCCAGCACCGGGTAGGTAGGATCCAGCGGGGTTGCGCCGTCCTGCCCGTGACAGGCCCCACAGGCGGCGACCTGGGCCTTTCCCGCTGCCGGATCACCGGCCGCCAGCGCGGGCGCGGCGTACATTCCGGTCCATGCCAACAGCATCACCGCCGACATCAAACGCATCTGCATCTTCTTGAATCCTTTACACTACCGGCGATTGCTTCGCCTGTTCGACTCCGGCGCCTCGGCGCCGATCAGGGCGCGAAATTATATACCAACTGAGCACGAGGCACAGACCTTGGCGACATCCCGTCGTGCACCCGACTCCGGCCGTGGCTCCGCCTCCGGCGCCTCGCGCGCCGGGGCGTCGGGCCGCGAGGAGCCGCGCATCTCGCTGCGCTTTCTCACCAGCGCCCCGAACCTGGCCCGGTGCCCGCCGCCGGACCAGCCCGAGGTCGCCATCGCCGGGCGCTCCAACGCAGGCAAATCCAGCGTGCTCAACCGGATCACGGGCAACCGCCAGACGGCGCGGGTGAGCAAGACGCCGGGGCGCACCCAGCTGCTGAATTTCTTCGAGGTGGAGCGGCACCTGTCCGGCGCCGCCGGCGGGCGCCTCGTCGACCTGCCCGGCTACGGCTTCGCCAAGGCAGGCAAGGACGCGCAGGCACGCTGGCAGAGCTCGGTGAACGAATATCTCACCAGGCGCGACAGTCTCGTGGGCGTGATCCTGGTCATGGACATCCGCCATCCCATGCAACCCTTCGACCAGGAGCTCTGCAGCTGGGCGGCAGCTTCGCAGCTGCCGCTGCTGGTGCTGCTGAACAAAGCCGACAAGCTCAAGTACGGTGCCCAGCAACGGGTGCTCGCGGACGTGCGCAAGGCGCTGTCCGGGCAGCCCAACACGCTGGTCATGACCTTCTCGGCGCACACGGGGCTCAATCAGGGCGCGCTGCTCGAGGTGCTGGAGCTGTGGTTGACCGGGGCGGAGGATACCGCCGCGGCGGTCCCGGTCCCGGAGACGCCCGCAGACCCTGACGGGGCGTCCTGACTCGACTCCTCAGTGGGCTTCGTCCCAGTTGCTGCCCACGCCGACGTCCACCAGCAGCGGCACCCGCAGCGCGGCCGCGCCCTGCATGATCTCGGTGACCCTGGCGCGCAGGCCGTCGACCCGCTCCGCCGGCACCTCGAACACCAGCTCGTCGTGAACCTGCATGATCATCAGCGCATCGATCGCGGACTCCCTGAGCCAACGGTCCACGGCGATCATGGCGCGCTTGATGATGTCGGCCGCCGTGCCCTGCATGGGCGCGTTGATGGCGGTACGCTCGGCTGCCTGACGGCGCTGGTTCTGGCGCGCATTGATGTCGGGCAGATACAGGCGGCGGCCGAACACGGTCTCCACGTAGCCCTGCTCGTGCGCCAGCATCCGCGTCTGATCCATGTACGCGCGCACCCCCGGGTAGCGCTCGAAATAGCGATCGATGTAGTCCTGGGCCAGCGTGCGTGAAACCCCCAGCTGCCGCGCCAGGCCGAATGCCGACATGCCGTAGATCAGGCCGAAATTGATGGCTTTGGCGCTGCGCCGCTGATCCGCGCTCACATCATCCAGCGCGATGCCGAAGACTTCCGCCGCCGTGGCCCGATGGATGTCCTGATTGTCGGCAAAGGCGGCGAGCAGCCCCTCGTCGCCGGAAAGGTGCGCCATGATCCTGAGCTCGATCTGCGAGTAGTCGGCGGCCACGATGCGCCGGCCCGACGGCGCCACGAACGCCTGACGGATGCGGCGCCCCTCGGCGTGACGCACCGGAATGTTCTGCAGGTTCGGATCCGAAGACGACAACCGGCCGGTCGCCGTCACGGCCTGGTGGTAGGAGGTATGGATACGTCCCGACTTCTGGTTGATCTGCAGCGGCAGCTTGTCGGTGTAGGTGGACTTCAGCTTGGCGAGCGTGCGGTAGTCCATGATCACCCGCGGCAGCTCGTAGTCCTGCGCCAGGTCCTGCAGTACCGGTTCGGCCGTTGACGGCTGGCCCTTTGGCGTCTTCTTCAGCACCGGCAGGGCCAGCTTGTCGTACAGGATCGCCTGCAGCTGCTTGGGTGAATCGAGATTGAACTCCTCGCCAGCCAGCGTCCAGGCCTGCTCCGACAGCTCGATGAGCCGGTCGGCAAATTCGCGGCTGTACTCTTCGAGCAGCGCGCCGTCCACCAGCGCGCCATTGCGCTCGATGCGTGACAGCACCGGCACCAGCGGCAGCTCGATGTCTTCATAGACCTTGCGCAGCGATGCCTGTGCCTGCAGCTGCGGCCACAGCGCCTGATGCAGCTGCAGGGTGACGTCGGCGTCTTCGGCCGCGTACTCGCTGGCCTGTTCCAGGGGCACCTGATCGAAGGTGATCTGCTTGGCACCTTTGCCGGCGACGTCCTCGTAGTGAATGGTCTTGCGGTCGAGAACGCGCAGCGCCAGGTCGTCCATGTTGTGGCGCCCGGCGACGCTGTTCAGCACGTAGGACTCGAGCATGGTGTCGTGCCGGATTCCGGCCATCTCGACACCATAGCGGCCGAGCACGCTCATGTCGTATTTCAGGTTCTGGCCGACTTTCGCGCGTCCCGGGTCCTCGAGCAACGGCCGCAGCCGTGCGAGCACCGCCGTGAGCGACAGCTGGGCAGGCACGCCCGGGTAGTCATGGCCCACCGGCACGTAGGCCGCCTGCCCGGCCCGGGTGGCGAACGAAAATCCCACCAGCTCGGCATCCATGTAGTTGAGGCTCGTGGTCTCGGTATCGAACGCGAACAGCTCGCTGCCCTGCAGCGCGTCGATCCAGGCATCCAGCGCAGCCTGGGTCGTGACGGTCTGGTAATCCCGGTCAGAGGGATCCAAGGGTGCAGGCGCGGCGGTTGCCGCATCCGCATGGGCGTTTGCACCCGATTCCGCCAGCTCGGCGCTCCACGTCTTGAATTCCAGCTGCTCGAACAGCTCGCGCAACCGCTCCGCATCCGGCTCCGCGGGAACGAGATCGGCGATCCCGAGCTCCAGCGTCACGTCACGCTTGATGCGCGTGAGCTCGCGTGACAGCGGCAGCTGCCCGAGCGCCTCGCGCAGGTTCTCGCCCACCTTGCCCTTGATCTGATCGGCGTTGGCCATCACCGCGTCCAGGCTGCCGTATTCGGCCAGCCACTTGGCGGCGGTCTTTGGTCCCACCTTCGGCACGCCCGGGATGTTGTCGACGCTGTCACCCATGAGCGCCAGGTAGTCGACGATCAGCTCCGGCGGAACGCCGAACTTCTCCAACACACCGTCACGATCGAGCCGGGTATCGGTCATGGTGTTCACCAGAGTGACGTGGTCGCTGACCAGCTGGGCCATGTCCTTGTCGCTGGTGGAGACCACGGTATCGCGCTGCTGATCGGTGGCCTGATCCGCCAGCGTGCCGATCACGTCGTCCGCTTCCACGTCGGGCACGATCAGCAGCGGCAGCCCCATGGCCCGGATGATCTCGTGAATCGGCTCGATCTGCTGGCGCAGATCATCGGGCATGGGAGGGCGGTGAGCTTTGTACTCGGGGTACAGGTCGTTTCGGAACGTCTTGCCCTTGGCATCGAACACCACCGCTATCGGGCTGCCTTCGAAGTCCTTGGCCAGACGCCGCAGCATGCCGATCACGCCGCGCACGGCGCCGGTGGGAAAGCCGTCCGACGTGGTCAGCTCCGGCAACGCGTGGTAGGCCCGGAACAGATACGACGAACCGTCCACCAGCACCAGCGGCTTGCCGGTCTTGTCAGCTTCGGGCATTTGCGGGCTCCTCGACGCGGTTGCTTTGCTTAAGCCGCCGCTTTGCGTCAACATTCGCTCCTATGGTAACCGCCTTCGCATTCGCTTCGAACCGGCTCGCGCAGAGCCTGCTGACACTGCTGCTGTGTGCGGCCGCGGCGGCGGCGAGTGCCGCCTCCGGCGACCCGGAAGAGGGTCTGCGCGGACCCGACATCACCATCATCGCAGAGCAGGACCGGACCATTCAGGAATTCCGTCAGAACGGCCAGCTGCGCATGGTGCGCATCCAGCCGAAGGTGGGCAAACCCTACTACCTGGTGCCCAGAGATCAGACCCGGGGATACGGCGACCTGGAGCGGGCAGACATGCTGCTGCCGTCCTGGGTCATCATGGAATTCTGAGCCCGCGGCGCGCGCCATGAACGCCGTTACCCAGCTCGACGTACTGGACCTCGAAAGCCTGATCGAGCATTACGACGTCGGCGAGCTGGTGCGCTATCAGGCCGCCGTGACCGGCATCGAAAACAGCAACTACTTCATCACGACCGCTCAGCGCGGCCGCGAACGCCACTTCGTGCTGACGTTGCTGGAACGCCCTTCCAACGCCGGCCGCGCGCTGGTGCCGCTGCTCGACGCCTGCGTCGCCGCCGGCCTGCCGGTGCCGGCGGTCATGCGCACCCGCCGCCAGGAAGCCTACACGGAGCTCAGCAGGAAGCCCGCGCTTCTATGCCAGCGCCTGCCGGGGCGCCACGTGTACAACCCCACCACGCGCCAGATCGAGGCCGTTGGCCGGTTTCTCGGACGCCTTCACCTCGCCACGGCACACCTGGACTTCCGGCTGCCGGACTATCCGCGCAACGCCGCCTGGCTGCGTTCACAGGCGGACGTGTGCAGCCAGCACCTCGGCTACGCGCACCGCGTGCTCATGGCCGACGTCGTCGACCGGATCACCCGATACCTGAGTCGCGCCGATGTTGCCGCGTTGCCGCGCGGGCCCATCCATGGCGATCTGTTCCGGGACAACCTGCTGTTCAATGAGCAGGGTCTGACCGGCGTGCTGGACTTCCACCATGCCGCCGACGGCTATCTGATCTACGACCTGGCCGTGGCGGCCAACGACTGGTGCACGGATGGTCAGGGTGCGCTGGATCCGGAGCGGGTGCTTGCGCTGCTGCGCGCCTATCACGGCATCCGGCCGCTCGTGCGCGTGGAGCTGTGGAGCCTGCCCCTGATGCTGCTCTATGCGGCGCTCGCGTTCTGGCTGTCACGGCTGGTGGTGACACTGGCCCAGCGCCGCGGTGCGGCCGTGCGGGCGAACAATCCGGACGAGCTGCGCCGCATCGTGGCCCACCACAATGCCCACTTCCTGTATCTGGACGAGCGCCTACTGGACTGACGCCTCCAGCAGAAAGGTCGCGAACCAGCCCCGCTCGTCGGTCCACCAGTCCTTGACGTCGAACCCGGCCCGTCCCGCGAGGGCCGTGAATTCCTCGGGGTGATATTTGAAGGAGTTCTCTGTGTGGATCCGCTCCCCGGCGGCGAATGTCACCACGGCATCGCCGATCCGCACCCGCTGCTGGCGCAGGCTGCGCAGGTGCATCTGCACGCAACCCAGGGCGTGATTGTAGTTTGCCTCGTGGCGGAAGCCGGAAAGATCGAAGTCGCAGCCGAGGGCTGCGTTGAGATGACTCAGCATGTTCAGGTTGAACGCCGCCGTAACGCCTTCGGCATCGTCGTACGCCGCCTCCAGCACCCTGACGTCTTTCTTGCGGTCCACACCGATGAGCAACCGCGACCGCGCGCCCAGGGTCCGGCGCGCGTTGCGCAGGAAGGCCTCGGCCGCGGCAGGCTCGAAATTGCCGATGCTCGAGCCGGGAAAGAACCCGACCTTGGTCAGGCGGGCCACCGGCTCCGGCAGCGCAAAGGGCTGCGAGTAGTCGGCGCACGTCGGGTATACCTGCAGCCAGGGAAAGTCCGCCACCAGCGTGCGTGCCTGCGCTGCGAGATGGTCCCCGGAGATGTCCACCGGCACGTAAGCCAGCGGCCGCGCGCGCTCCAGCACCTTGCGGATCTTGCGGCTGGAGCCGCTGCCGTACTCCACCAGGCAGACCCCGTCGCCCAGGGCCGCGGCAAGCTCGTCCTGGTATCTGTCGAACAGTCCCAGCTCCGTGCGGGTCAGGTAGTACTCCGGCAATCGGGTGATGGCCTCGAACAGCTTCGACCCGGTCGCATCGTAGAAGTACTTGGGCGGCAGGCGCTTGGTGGGCCCGGTGAGGCCCGCGTGCACCTCCGCGTGCATGTCCCCGGGCGGCGGTTTCAGGTCGTAGAAGCGGTAGCGGGGCGCGGCGCCGGGCGCGGCGCGAGCGGTGGATTCATTCGTCACGGGCAAGCCTTATGCCGGAGAACTGCCACTTGTCCGGCGGATAGAAGAAGTTTCGGTAACTGGCGCGCACATGGCCAGCCGGCGTCGCGCAGGATCCGCCGCGCAGCACCATCTGACTGCTCATGAACTTGCCGTTGTACTCGCCCAGCGCGCCGGGCAGCGGACGGTAGCCGGGGTACGCGACGTACGGGCTGGCCGTCCATTCCCACAGATCACCGAACAGCTGTCGCGGCGCCGGGCCGGTCGCGACCGCCGCGAGTGGGTGCAGCACGCCGGCGTCGGCGAAGTTGCCCGTCACCGTGGTCGCGCTGGCGGCGTGCTCCCACTCCTGCTCGGTGGGCAGGCGACAACCACGCCAGCGCGCATAGGCGTCGGCTTCGAAGAAGCTGACGTGACTCACCGGCGCGCCGGGATCCAGCGGCTGCAGGCCGTCCAGCCGGTATTCGTACCACGCGCCGTCGCGGCACCGCCAGTACAGGGGCGCCTGGGCCAGGGTTCCGGCACCAAGTCGGGTCCAGGCCTCGCTCAACCAGAGCGCCGGCTGCTGATAGCCGCCATCGGCGACGAATTCCTGGAACTCCGCGTTGCTCACCAGGCGGTCGCCCAGCGCAAAGGGCGCCAGCAGAACCTCGTGCCGCGGCGCCTCGTTGTCGAAGCAGAAGCCCCCTGCGGCGGGGTCCGCTCCCACCGCCACCCGACCACCGGCATAGCGGACGAAGCCGAGGTCTCCCGCAGGCGGCGCGGTCGTCGGCGGCGCCGGCCCGCGGTCCCGGTACGCGGGGTACAGGGGGTTATGTCCGAACGCGAACTTGACGTCGGTGAGGATCAGCTCCTGATGCTGCTGTTCATGCTGCAGCCCCAGCTCCACCCGCTGCAGGATGTCTGCGCCCAGTTCGGCTCCCAGAAGCCGCGCCATGGCCTCGTCGACACGGCGCCGGTAGTCGTAGATCTCGGCGACGGTGGGACGCGACAGCGTGCCGCGGCGGGCCCGCGGGAACGGCTGACCGACACTGTTGTAGTAGGAATTGAAGAGATATTCGTAGTGGCCGTCGACCGCGCGGTAGCCCGGCAGGTATGGCTTGAGCAGAAACGTTTCGAAGAACCAGGTGGTGTGAGCCAGGTGCCATTTGGGCGGGCTGGCATCGTCCATGGGCTGGACGCCGTAGTCCTCTGTGGCCAGCCCAGCGCATAGCTTTTCGGTGGCCTGTCTGATGCTGGCGTAGCGATCAGCCGGAATCGTTCCGCTCCGTCCTGGATGTTGCTGCACCGCGCGCGTCCGGCTTTCTGGACACCCGCGGGGCAGCCCTGGGTGCCGTTCAGAAGTTCAAAGCGAGCGAGCGAAATGCAGCCACGATGGTATCAGCTTGATGTGGCATTTTCGCGAACGCGTGGTAGTGGCCGCGCGGGTTGATGATGACGATGTTGGCCGTGTGATCCACCTGGTAGCCGCCGTCGTCGCTCGGTACCTTGGCGAACGCGACATTCACCTGAGTGGCAAACCCGGCCGTAGCGGCAAGATCCCCGCGCACCCCGATGAACCGCGGCGAGAACGCATGCACGTACTGACCGAGAGTCGCGGCATCATCGCGTTCGGGATCGACGCTGACGAGAATGCCCTGGAACTGCCCGGCGAGCTCCGGATCCTCTTCGCGCAGACGCTTCTCTGCCTGCGCCAGCACGGCCATGGTCGTCGGGCAGACGTCCGGGCAGTTGGTGAAGCCGAAGAACACGAACGACCAGTGGCCCTCGAGGCTGCTGAGATCGAACGGTTCACCGTCCGCGGTGGTGAGCTCGAACGGTGCCAGCTCGCGCGGTGTCGGCAGCACGAACACGCCCTTCTCACGCAGCTGGTCGTTGGTGAGGGTCGGCGTCCTGGTCACGCTGTAGACGAACATACCCACCACGACCGCAGCGAAGCCTACGCAGAGGGCGACCGTGCGTTGAACGGCCGTCACAGGCGGATGAACTCGAGCGCCTGCGGGCTGCTGCCCGCAGGTACCAGGGTGATCAGAAAGTAGTGGTCTACGAGCAGCACCGCGAACAGCACCATGAGATAGAGAATCGAATACTTGAACATTTCCATGGGAGCCCGTGGATTGCGGTTGCGCAGCAGCACCACCGCCCAGTACAGGAACACCGCACCCAGCGCCACGGCACCGCTGAGGTAGATCAGCCCGCTCATGCCGGTTGCGAAAGGCAGCAGGCTGCAGGCGAACAGCACCAGCGTATACAGAAAGATGTGCAGCCTGGTGAACGATTCTCCATGGGTCACCGGCAGCATGGGCACGTCAACGGACGCATACTCTTCCTTGCGGTCCAATGCCAGCGCCCAGAAGTGCGGCGGTGTCCAGGCGAAGATGATCAGCACCAGCAGCAGCGCGCCGGGCTCGATGCTGTTGCTGACGGCGGCCCAGCCGAACAGCGGCGGCGCCGCTCCGAACAGACCGCCGATGACGATGTTCTGCGGCGTCGCGCGCTTGAGAAACAGGGTATAGATCAACCCGTAGCCGACCCAGCTGGCCAGATTCAGCCAGGCGGTCAGGGGATTCACCAGGAAGTAGAGCACAGCCATGCCGGATATGCCGGTGATGGCCGAAAACACCAGGCCCTGTCGCAGGCCCACCCGTCCGGTGGCGACCGGTCGCTGCATGGTGCGCGCCATGCGCGCATCGATCTCGGCATCGGCCAGATGATTGACCACCGCCGCCGACCCCGCCACCAGGGCGATGCCCAGCAACCCGAACACCAGCGCGTCCCAGGGCACCATGCCGGGCACGGCCAGAAACATGCCGACCAGGGCGCAGAGCAGCATCAGCAGGACCACCCGCGGTTTGGTCAGTTCCAGATAGTCGCGCCAGCCGGCCCGTTGGCTGGCCCGCCCGGTCGCGGGCGCAATGCTCATCTCAGTCATGTGACCGTCCTGCCCGGAAGGCGCGATAGTTTACTGTAACCATGGAGAGCAATAACAGCGCGCCCACGGCGTTGTGGGCCGTCGCGACCGGCAACGGCAGCACCAGCACGATGTTGAGAATCCCGAGCAGCAGCTGCAGCCCCAGGATACCCGCGACCGGCAGCGCCAGTGCGGACCGCGCCCGATACATGCGCCAGGCCAGGCTGCCGACCACCAGCAGCACCACCAGGGCACCGATCCGATGCGTCACCTGAATGGCTACCCGCGCGTCGCTTTCCATCTGCCCGCCGAGGTAGTTCGGCCCCACCGACTGCGCGATGTTGAAGCCTTCGGCCATGTCCATGGGCGGCAGCAGCTCGCCATGACAGGTGGGAAAATCGTGACAGGCGAGCGCCGCGTAGTTCGACGACACCCATCCGCCCAGGGCGATCTGTACGATAACCACTGCCAGCGCCAGCGCGGCGTGGCCACCCAGAGCGCGAGGGACAGTCACCCGGCTGAACAGGCCCAGGCGCAGGCTCAGCAGCCAGAGCAACGACAGCGTCGTGAATCCGCCCAGCAGGTGTGCGGTGACGACCTGGGGCCAGAGCTTGAGGGTCACGGTCCAGGCACCGAATGCTGCCTGGCAGATCACAATCAGCACGAGAAACAGGGGGAGCTTGAGCGGCAGCCGCTCTGCACCGGGCGTGCGGGCATCGCGTCGGCGACGGGCAACCGCCACGCCGGCGATGGCCAGGATGGTCAGGCCCAGCGACCCGGCGAAGTACCGGTGGATCATTTCCCACCAGGCCTTGTGCGGCTCCACCGGCGCGTGCGGAAACCGTGACTCCGCGTGGGCGATTTCGTGATCCGCATCCGGAACGGTCAGAAATCCGTAGCAACCCGGCCAGTCGGGGCACCCGAGGCCCGCGTCGGCGAGCCGTGTGTATGCGCCCAGAATCACCACTACCAGCGCCAGCGCCGTGGCGAACAGCGCCAGTCGAAGAAATCTCTGCTTAGCCAATCTGCGACACCTTCAGAAGTTTTTTCAGGTCTTCCAGTACCGGCTTGCCGGCTGCCGCGTACTCGTAGCGCAGCACCAGGTTGCCGATGGGATCGACGATGTAGATGCCCGGGCGCAGCCGACCGGTGTCTGCAGCCAGGTACCTGAGCTTCGGAAACTGCTCGCTCAGAGCAGGATCCGGGGCGCCATCGAGGGTAACGAGTGCCCGTTGCACGCGATCGGCGTCCTTGTTCAGCAGCACGTGCAGCTGGCGCACCATGTATACCGCCTGCGCGCAATCCGCGCCGCAGGCGCTCCCGGACGGCTGTGGGGCGCCGGCAACGACCCAGAGCCACCAGGTCTCGCCTTCGGTCATGGGCTGTCCGGACCCGTCACGGACGTTGAGATCGGCAAGGCTGAGTGGCGGGCTGACGAACTCGCCGCGATTCGTGGTGCCCCACGGTTCGCCGCCGCGGCTCATGTAGAACAGCGCATACGAGCCGCCCAGCGATACGGCCGCAATCAGCACGATGATGATCAGCTGGACGCGGTTGCGACGCCGCACCGATATGTCGTCAGTCATCCCTGCTCCGCTTTCTGTAGCCAAACACGACAAAGGCGATCGCCAGCACCACCGACAGCGCGAACCATTGCACCGCGTAGCCCACATGCCGCTCGGGCGTGAACTCCACGCCGAGGCCTGCGGCCACCAGCGCGCCCGGTTGCCCGGATTCGAGCCGAACCTCCACCGCCTGCGCGGCATCGAAGTACGCGGCCATGCGCGCGACGTTCAAGCGCTGCACCCGCTTGGGCCAGCCGTCTGCCCACGGGTCCTGGGCGAGGAGCGGCGGCAGCCCCATGTCCGGCCACAGCAGACCTTCGATTCGAACCTTTCCCGGTGGCGCCGACACCGCCGGAAGTGATTCCCGCGTCGCGGGCGCCGCCACCCAGCCCCGGTTGACCAGCCAGGTGCGCCCGTCTTCGGCATCGAATCGCGACACCACCCAGTAGCCGGGTACGCCCTCGTGCACGCGGTTGTCCACCAGGAACGACTGCGACGGAACGTACGTGCCGGTCAGTCTGACGCGCTGGAACGCGGGTTCCGGCACGGGATCGCCCGGTACGACGGCCAGCATGCCCACGTTGTCGAAATAGCGCGCCTGATAACCGCGCTTTTCCGCTGCCCGATCCAGCTGCCAGAAGCCCAGAGCGATCACCGTCGGCAGCATGACTGCCACGAAGACGGACATCCGCCACCCGGGGTTCCAGCCGTTCAATCGTTTCACCTGGCATTCACCGGGTGTGCCTGCATCTACCGTCCATTGTCGGAACTGAAAGCGCCCGACGATTGCGGTACAGTTAGCGCCCTCGCACCAGAGCCCGCACCGTGCTGAAAGTAGTCATCGTCCTGTTGTTGATCGGCGTCGTGATCAGCCTGTTCAGCGGGCTGGTATTCCTGTTCCGAGACAGCGACCGCACGGATTCCAAACGCACCCTGTACGCCCTGGGCGTACGAATCTCGCTCGCGGCGATGCTGCTGCTCACGATTGGCTACGGGTTCTACACCGGTGAGCTGCGCCTCGGCACCAACGCCCCCTGGCACGATCGCGCCACCACGATCCTGGAGGAGTAACCTCCGAGTTCGGCCCGTGTCGGAGTCGCCACCGACGTTCCGACCAAACTGCGCGCCGCCTGTAAACCGCGCCGCTCGTTCTATGACCCGGCGAAATGCGGTTGGTTCGGTATTCCCGCAGCGACCCGCGCGGTCAGAGCCCTCCAGGGACTCGACCGCGCGCTAATCCGCCCCGTGCCTCAGAGCACGCGTGCCTCAGAGCACGCGTGCCTTACAGCACGCCTGTCTCACAGCACGTAGACGAAGATGAACAGGCACACCCAGACCACGTCCACGAAGTGCCAGTACCAGGAAGCGGCCTCGAAGCCGAAGCAGTCGTCCGGTGCAAAGTGACCTTTGAATGCACGCAGCAGCTGCACGATCAGAATCAGGGTACCCATGGTCACGTGGAAACCGTGGAAGCCCGTGAGAATGAAAAAGGTCGATCCGTAGATGCCGCTGTGCAGCGTCAGACCGAGCTCGTTGTAGGCGTGCACGTACTCTTCGCCCTGCAGCACCAGGAAGCTGATGCCTAGCAGCACGGTGAGACCCAGCCACATGATCAGCCCGCTGCGTTGCTGATTCTTGATGGCCGTGTGGGCGAAGTGCACCGTGAAGCTGGACGACAGCAGAATCACCGTGTTCCAGAACGGCAGGTAGGAGATCCAGCTGGTGAGTCCAGGGGCGGCCATGCTCTCATGCGGCGCCCGGAACAGCTCGGGGTTCGGGTTCTGCATCACCGGCCATTCCGGCTTGAACTCCGGCCACAGGTACTCGCCCGTCAGACCCTTGGCACCTTCGCCACCGAGCCACGGCACCACCAGCACCCGGGCGTAGAACAACGCACCGAAGAATGCGGCGAAGAACATCACTTCCGAGAAAATGAACCAGCCCATTCCCCACACGTAGGAACGCTTGAGCTGCGCGTTGGCGAGCCCCGCCTGGTTCTCGTCGATGACCTTGGCAAACCAGAAGAACAGCACTACCGCGAACGTCGCGATGCCGATGTAGAAGAGCACCCGGCTGGGTTCGTCGCCGGCTTTCAGATCGTTCAGCCAGATGCCGAGGCCGGCCATGAGGCAGATCGCCCCGATCGCCATCGCGATGGGATACCAGCCGTTATGCGGTACGTAATAGACCGATTCGTCAGATGGATTTGCCATGACCTGTTTTTCTCCGCTCCTTTTTTCGGCCCGGCGCGATCACGCGCGCAAACCGTGATTCCTTATATCCCTCAGCCCTGATCGGTCGCTGCCTTGCCGGCAGCCATGTCAGTCACGTCGAACAACGAGTAGCTCAGCGAGATCGTCGGCACGTTGTTCGGCAGATCCGGATCTATGATGAAACGCATGGGCATCTCCAGCGTTTCGCCCGGCTCCAGCACCTGGCTGGAGAAGCAGAAGCATTCCGTCTTGTGAAAAAAGTCGGCCGCGCTGTACGGCACGATGGACGGAATGGCCTGGCCCACCATGCGTCGCTTGGTGGGGTTGTGCACGAAGAACTTGACCTCTTTGACCTCGCCCGGGTGCACCCGCACGCCGCCCTTTTCCGACCAGAAATCCCACGACATGCCGTCGTTGGTGTTGGTGAGGAAATTCACCTTCACCAGACGGCTGGCGTCGCGCTGCATGGTGGCCGGGTCATACGTGTACTGACCGCCCGTGCGGCCACCGAGACCGGTGGCCTCGCAGAACATGTCGTACAGCGGCACCAGGGCGAAGCCGAAGCCGAACATGCCCACCACGATGAGGCAGAGCTTGGCGACGGTCTTGCCCATTTTCGGTTTTGCGGGCTGCGTCATCGTCCCGTCCTATGAGTGCGCTTCGGCATCCGTCACTTTCGGCGGATGCGTAAAGCTGTGATATGGCGCCGGTGACGGCAGCGTCCACTCCAGGCCGTGCGCGCCTTCCCAGACCCGATCGGTCGCCGGCTCGCCGCTGCGTATCGTCTTGATGATCAGGTACAGGAAAATCAGCTGCGAGAAGCCGAAAATGTACGCCCCGATGCTCGACAGCATGTTGAAGTCGGCGAATTGCAGCGCGTAATCGGGAATGCGCCGTGGCATGCCGGCCAGGCCGGAGAAATGCTGCGGGAAGAACGTGACGTTCACGCCGATGAACGACAACCAGAAGTGCAGCTTGCCGAGGGACTCGTCATACATGCGCCCGCACCACTTGGGCAGCCAGTAATAGACGGCGGCGATGATGGAGAACAGAGCACCCGGTACCAGCACGTAGTGGAAGTGCGCCACGACGAAGTAGGTGTCGTGGTACTGATAGTCGGCCGGGGTAATGGCGAGCATCAGGCCGGAGAAGCCACCGATGGTGAACAGCACCACGAACGCGATCGCGAACAGCATCGGCGTTTCGAAGGTCATGGACCCCTGCCACATGGTGGCGGCCCAGTTGAAGACCTTCACCCCCGTGGGCACGGCGATCAGCATGGTGGCGTACATGAAGAACAGCTGCCCCGCCAGCGGCATGCCGACCGTGAACATGTGGTGCGCCCAGACGATGAACGACAGAAACGCGATGCTGGCCGTTGCGTACACCATGGAGTCGTAGCCGAACAGCGGCTTGCGGGCAAACGTCGGAATGATCTGCGAGACGATGCCGAATGCCGGCAGGATCATGATGTAGACCTCGGGGTGACCGAAGAACCAGAAGATGTGCTGGAACATCACCGGGTCGCCACCACCCGCGGCATTGAAGAAGCTGGTGCCGAAGTGGATGTCGAACAGCATCATGGTCACGGCGCCGGCCAGCACGGGCATCACTGCCAGCAGGAGGTAGGCGGTGATCAGCCAGGTCCAGACGAACAGCGGCATCTTCATGAGGGTCATGCCCGGCGCCCGCATGTTCAGGATCGTCGCGATGATGTTGATCGAACCCATGATCGAAGACGCGCCCATCATGTGCACGCCGAAGATGAAGAAGGTCACCGTGTCCGGTGCGTAGGTCGTGGAGAGCGGCGCGTAGAACGTCCAGCCGAAGTTCGGGCCGCCACCTTCCATGAACAGGGTGGAAATCAGCATGGCGAACGCGAACGGCAGGATCCAGAAGGACAGGTTGTTCATGCGCGGCAGCGCCATGTCCGGGGCACCGACCATCATCGGCACCAGCCAGTTCGCAAGGCCGACGAAGGCGGGCATGATCGCCCCGAACACCATGATCAGGCCGTGATTGGTCGTCATCTGGTTGAAGAACGCCGGATCGACGAACTGCAGCCCGGGCTGGAACAGCTCGGTGCGGATGATCAGCGCCATCACACCGCCGATCATGAACATGGTGAAGCTGAACCAGAGGTACAGCGTGCCGATGTCCTTGTGGTTGGTGGTGAACAGCCAGCGCGCCAGCCCTTTGTCGGGACCGTGGTCGTGGTGTTCGTCGTGGTGGCTGACTACTACTTCACTCATCGCTTAGTACCTCTCACAGTCCCTTTTACTGACCGCTCGTGTGCGCGATCACATCGCTCGGCTGCACGATATCGCCGGTGTTGTTGCCCCAGGAGTGACGCTCGTAATAGACCACCGCGGCAATCTGCGCGGCGTCGAGCTGCTTGCCGAACGCCTGCATGGCGGTGCCGGCCTTTCCGTTCAGGACGATGTCCAGGTGCGCGTCCAGCGGGCCGGTGGCGATGGCGCTTCCGGCCAGCGCCGGGAACACCGGCGGCATGCCCTGACCGTTGGGCTGGTGGCAGGCGGCACAGAAGGTTCCGTACACCTGCTCGCCCTGAGCCATGAGCTCATCCGTGGTGAAGGTCTTCGAAAGCGCTTCCTTGCGGACTTCCTCGGCCTGCAGCTGCTCTGCGTACCAGGCGTCGAACTCTGCCTCGGGTAGAACTTCGACCACCACCGGCATGAAGCCATGGTCTTTGCCGCACAGCTCGGTGCACTGGCCGCGATACACGCCCGGCTCGGGCACGATGGCCCACATGTCGTTGATGATGCCGGGAATGGCATCACGCTTCATGCCGAAGTCCGGCACCCACCAGGAGTGAATGACGTCCTCGGCGGTCAGCAGAAAGCGCACCTTGCGGTTGGCGGGAATGCGCAGCGGCTTGTCCACCTCGAGCAGGTAGTGCTCACCTTTCGCCGATTTGTTATGAATCTCGTCCTGTGGCGTGGCCAGGGAGCTGAAAAAACCGAACGTGCCGTTCAGGTCCTCGTCCAGGTATTTGTACTGCCACTTCCACTGATAGCCGCGCACCTCGATGGACATGTCCTCACCGCCGGTGTCGTACATGGCGATCAGGGTCTTGGTGGCGGGGTAGGCCATGGTGATGAGGATCAGGGTGGGGATCAGGGTCCAGCCGATTTCCAGCCTGGTGCTCTCGTGGAACTGAGCCGCCTGATGACCCGCGGATTTGCGATGGTGAATGATCGACCAGAAGATCGCGCCGAACACCACCACGCCGATGGCGACGCAGATCCAGAACAGCAGCATGTGCAGATCGTAGACCGAGTGGCTGATCTCGGTGACCCCCGGCCGCATGTTGTACTTGCTGAGCTCCTCCGCGGTCGCGGTGCCGGCCAGCAGCGTCAGTCCCGCCAGGGCGGATCCCTTAATCCAGCTTCTTTTCACCTTTACACCTTGATCTGCTTGCACGTTTTACGCGTTTTCTAGATTGGTTCCCGCACACGAAGCACGGCCCCTTCGACCGTGTGGCAAAAGGACGCACGCATACCAGCCCCATGTGGCAGGGCTTTACGCGAGAACAAGATACCTGTTGCTTGAACCCCTAAGCAGAGCGGCTGAGCGCCGGCCCTGGTGTCGCGCGATTATATCAGCGCGCACCCGGATGACAACTGTTGCAGTGCACTATGGACAACGAATCTACTCAGTTTTCAACACGTTATCCTGGCAATGCCAAAACCGCTCTGAAACCCCTCACGAGCCCGTCGATTGTGCCCGCATGGCCTCCAGGAACACCCCGTAAAAGTACGGATTGACGAGCGTTCGCCTCGGCTACCGCTCAGGCTTCGAGGGGTCGAGCAGTCGCACCGGCACCGGCTTCTGCTCGGTTTCGGCACCCGCGCGAGGACGCTCGAGACGGCTGGTCGGGGCACTCGGCGCGGTCACCAGCGTATCCACGTAGCCGCAGCTGACACAGCGACGCTGCGCGCCTGCCGCGCCCTGCTCCACCACGATGCGGTCCTGCGCACGGCAGTTCGGGCAGATGGCACCGGCAATGAACCGCCTCATCCGGATGCGCTCCGTTCGGCGCGCAGGCGCTCGAGCACCGCCAGGGAGTCAGGCCGCACCCCGCGCCAGATTGTGAACGCCAGCGCCGCCTGCTCCACCAGCATCCCGATGCCGTCCACGGCGGCGCGCGCCCCGGCAGCCAGGCTCCAGGTGCAGAACGGCGTGGCCGCGCCGTAGACCATGTCGTAGCAGAACGCGCCGCGTACCACAGCGGCCGGCAGTGCCGGCACCTCACCGGCAAGACCGGCTGAGGTGGCGTTGATCACCACGTCGAAGCCCGGCGCCGCTACCAGGTGCGGATCGTCGAACGCGGTGGCGCGCACGACGGGCGCAGAAGACGCCTGCACGCTGTCACGTGCAGAAGACGCCTGAGCGCCATGGCGCGCGGGAGACCCCTGCAAAACTTCGGCTGCCAGATGACGCGCGCGCTCCGGGGTGCGATTGGCAATCACCAGCGCGGCGGGTGCGCGCTCGAGCAATGGCCGCAGGACCCCGCGCGCCGCGCCGCCGGCACCCAGCAACAGCACGCGGGCGCCGGTGAGCGCAACGGCGTGATTGGCTTCCAGGTCGCGCACCAACCCGGGTCCGTCGGTGTTGTAGCCGCGAAACCGGCGCGGCGCGAGTGCCCTGTCTCCTGTCGGCGTCAAGGTCGGCGCCACAGTCTGGGCAGCAGCCGTGACCGCCACGGGCGCGATGGTGTTCACAGCCCGCGCCGCAGCAGCACCGGGCTCCAGTTCGTCAACCCATGCGGCCGCCTGTTCCTTGAACGGCACCGTCACGTTGACGCCGCAGCCGCCCTCGGCAAAGAACGCCTCGACCGTAGCGGCGAACCCGTCCAGCGGCGACAGCAGGCGCTCGTAGCGCAGCTCGTGACCGAGCTGTTGTGCAAACAGCTGATGGATGCGCGGCGACAGCGAGTGCGCCACGGGATTGCCGACGACCGCGTAACGATCCACGCCTCGGCCCCGAGCCGGTCAGCCGCCGAGCTCGGCCTGCAGGCGTTCGTTCTGGCGTTGCACGTTGGCGCGGTTTTCTTCCCGGTCGGTCTGCAGGCGCTGGGTGAGAGCCGGGTCGCCGACGGCGATTATCTGCGCCGCCAGGTAGGCGGCATTTCGAGCGCCCGCCTTACCTACGGCTACCGTCGCAACCGGGATGCCTCCGGGCATCTGCACGGTGGAAAGCAGGGCGTCGAAGCCGGACAGAGGACCGCTGTCGATGGGCACGCCGATCACCGGGCGCACGGTGTGCGCCGCCACGGCGCCAGCCAGATGCGCCGCCATGCCTGCACCGCAGATAAACGCGACGCAGCCGCGTGACTCGGCGTCGGCGACGTAGCTCATGGTGGCTTGCGGGGTCCGGTGCGCGGAGGTGATCCGCACCTCGTGCTCGAGCCCGAGCCCGGCCAGCGTTTCAGCCGCGTTCTGCATGATCGGCCAGTCGGATTCAGAGCCCATGAGGATGGCGACGAAACCCATAGTCGAATCTCCGGAGCAGTCAGGATGGCGGGGGGCGCCGAATATACCCGCCCGGCACCTGCTCGACAAATCCGCCGAGCTCGAGCTCCAGCAGACCGGCCATGGCGTGAGCGCCATTGGCGCCGCTTGCGGCAACGATCGCATCCAGCGTGGTGGGAACGGTGGCGACGGCTGAGTGGAGACGCAGCAGGTGCGCCGGGGGCACGGGCGCCGCACGGGCTGCACGGCGGCCCGCGGAGTCCTGCCCGGGGAGCCGCGTCGGCTCCAGCGGGCGCCCGAGTACCACGAGCACATCGTCGGCACGCTCGACCAGCGCCGCGCCTTCGCGCAGCAACCGATGGCAGCCGGCGCTGTCGGGACTGCACGCCGGACCGGGCACGGCCATTACCTCGCGACCCTGTTCCAGCGCCATGCGCGCGGTGATGAGGGTCCCGCTGCGCTCGCCCGCCTCGACCACCAGTACCGCTTCGGCCAGGCCGCTGATCAGGCGGTTACGCTCCGGGAAATGATGGCGACGTGGCCGCAGCCAGGGCACGTACTCACTGATCAGAGCACCTCCGGCGGCAACCAGCTCGTGCGCCAGACCGCGGTTGGCGACCGGATACACGTGGCCGAGACCGTTGCCGAGCACGGCCAGGCTGCGTCCGCCTTCAGCGAGAGCGCCCCGATGGGCCGCGCTGTCGATGCCCAGGGCCAGGCCGCTGACGATCACGCAACCCAGCGCCGCAAGATCGGCCGCGAGGGTTTCCGCAAGGCGCGCCCCGTAGGCGCTGCAGCGGCGCGCGCCGATGATGGCGACGACCGGGCCGAGGCCATCATGCTTGCCGGGGCGCTCGCCAGGCAGCGGAGGCCCACGCCAGTACAACGCGAGCGGTGGATCCGGAATCTGGCGCAGCGGCTCAGGAAACGCCGCGTCGGCTGGCGTGAGCAGAACCACGCCGGCGCGCCGGCAGGTCCGCGCCAGGCGGGCACCCATGGCGACACCGCCAGAAGCCTGTGCCAAAACCTCGGCGGGGGACCCGTGCGCGAGTCGACGGCGGGCTTCGCGGCGCCCGAGCAGAGCCGCCAGCGCGGCGACATACCAGCGCTCCTCCGGCCCAGGCGCGGGTACCGGTATTGCCTCGGTATCAGCCTCGGGGCCCGTCTTCGCGTTCGCCATGCGCATCCCAGGGGTTGCTGTCCGTTGCGGCCGGGGGCGGATGCGCTGCCACCCGCAGCCGCACGCCACCCCACCTGCCCGCTAGGAGGGTTTCTGGCGCAAACTCGATGGCGACCCGCTGGCGCGGTCTCGCCGGAGCGCGCAAGCGTCAGACTAACGGGGTCGCCTGCGGTATCGGGTGAGCAAAGCGCCCGTCACCCCGAAGGCGACGGACGCGGCAGACTGCAAGTCAGGGATTGCGGACTTCGTCGCCGACTGCGAGCGGGCGCTCGGTTGCCAGCACCAGACCATAGGAGAGCTTTTCGAAGGTGCGGAACACCATCAGCAGCCCGGCACGCTCGCTGGGCAGGCGGATGGTTTCCTTGGCGATCCGGTCGCGGGCCAGCGCGCCGCGCTTGTAGATGGCGAGCACGTTGCCCACCTCCATGCCCTCACGTTCGCCGCGATTGAGCACCACTACGTCGTACGCGCCCACCTGGGTCACGCCGCCGAACACGGAGATGATCTGGCCGTCCACCTGGCCCTTGGGGGCGCTGGGGAAAAAGGTCGATTCGAGGCGCCGCTCTTCCGTGGGCAGCACACGATCACCGATCTGAACTTCCTCCCGCGAGCTGGTGAGCGACACGGTGGCGATGATGTCGTCCTGCGCGACGGCCTGGCCGAGGCCGATATAAGTCGCCTCCCGGCCGAGCACCTCGTTGGTTTCCGGGTCGATGTACAGCGGGCCTTTGCGAACGATGCTGAAACTCTCGCTGTCGGGCAGATCACCGCGCACGTAGACCCGGTCGCCGGCGCCCAGCACCAACCGCTCGCTTTCTCCCTGCACCACGTACGGCGCGTCGTCCAGCATTCCGGGCTCGACTACCCGGTTCTGCACCAGAAAGCCCTGAATCGCGTCCAGGCGGATCGCCGGAATCGGTGATTCCAGCGGCGTGGCACGAACCTCAGGCTGCATGGTGACGGTGTCGGACGGCGTCATCCGGTAGGTACGGCCGGCGGCGCCGCGTTCGAGGTCGAGGCGTGGCTGCCCGTCTACCCAGACGAGGCGGATCTTGTCACCGGGATAAATCAGATGCGGGTTTTCGATCTGCGGGTTGATGCGCCAGATTTCCGGCCAGAGCCACGGCCGCTCGAGGAACTTGCCGCTGATGTCCCAGAGCGTGTCGCCCTTGACGACCTCGTAGACATCCGGGTGATCGTCCCGCAAATACTGAGCGAGATCGCCCGATGCGGCAGCGGCGGCGATGCCGACGCCGATGACCAGCGTCAGCAGGGCTTGGCGGACTATGCGCATGGTGATGATCCTTTTCATGTTCTTGACCTGCTCGCAACCGGCCGTGCAGCGTCTGCTCCGGCGGGCCAGCCAGCCTGAGGGTCGCCCCCCCGGATTGCCGGCCGGGCGGCTTCGCAGCGCGCGGTTTCAAGTCGAGCAGGCGGCTTCATCCTCGGCTCTCGTTAGCTACAAGAATAGATGCTTCCAGGGAATTCGGGGGACAAGCCCATACCACCGCTTCTACAATCACGTTATTCTGCCCACCCTGCTGGGCGCCCGAACGTGCAGGCACGCCGTGAAAGGCTTGAAAATCTTAAACTCTTCACCATCTTAGCAGTCTGATTTAGACCAATACTAGAGACCTATCACAGACCCGGACAGTCCCGCCAGGCGGGCGGTCCGCAGAACATCCGAACAGCCATGGCGATCCTCGAAATCCTCGAATATCCAGATCCGCGACTGCGCACCCGGGCACAACCCGTCGTCACCGTCACGGACGCTACCCGCCGCCTGATCGACGACATGCTGGAGACCATGTACGCCGCCCCCGGCATCGGGCTCGCGGCGACCCAGGTGAACGTCCATGAACGCATCATCGTCGTCGACGTATCCGAGAACCGCGATGCGCCGCACGCTTTCATCAACCCGGCGTTCGAGGTGCTCGACGGCAGCGTGGAAACCGAAGAGGGCTGCCTTTCGGTGCCCGGCTTCTATGAGCCTGTGACCCGCGCCGAGCGCATCCGGGTGCGCTATCTCGACCGCACCGGCACGCCGCAGACGCTCGAGGCGGAGGGAATCCTGGCCGTCTGCATTCAGCACGAATGCGACCATCTGGAAGGCAAGCTGTTCGTCGACTATCTTTCCAGCCTCAAGCGCAACCGCATCCGCAAGAAGCTCGAGAAGCAGCACAAGGTGCGTGCCTGACGCGGCCCCGGGGGCGCCAGGCAGATCGCGTTTGCAATGACGTCCCTGGAATCCGGCCAGCACGACCTGCGGGTGGCTTTCGCCGGCTCACCGCCGTTCGCCGCGACCATCCTGGACGCCCTGGTCGACGCCGGCGTCGAGCTGGTCGCGGTCTACACCCAGCCCGATCGGCCCGCCGGGCGCGGCCGGCGGCTGACGCCCAGCGCCGTGAAGCGGCACGCTGCGACCCTCGGCGTGCCCATCGAGCAGCCCGCGAGCCTGCGCTCGGCGCAGGCGATCGAGCGCTTCTCCAGCTATCGACCCGACGTGTTCGTGGTCGCCGCCTACGGGCTGATCCTGCCGCCGCCGATACTCGCCATTCCGCGCCTGGGCTGCATCAACGTGCACGCCTCGCTGCTGCCGCGGTGGCGCGGCGCGGCGCCCATCGAACGGGCCATTCTGGCGGGTGACACCGTCACCGGGGTATCCATCATGCGCATGGATGCCGGCCTCGATACCGGACCCGTGTACCTCCGGGTCAGCTGTCCCATAGGGCCCGACACCACCGCCGCCGCGCTGGAAGCTGAGCTTGCCGGGCTCGGTGCCGAGGCGCTGCTCGAATGTCTCGGCCGGCTCGACCGGATCACGCCCGAGCCGCAGCCGACGGACGGTGCCACCTACGCCGACAAGCTCGGCGCCGACGATGCGAACATCCTCTGGAGCGGCAGTGCCAGCCAGATCGAGCGCCAGGTGCGGGCGCTGGCCGGACGCATGGCGCCCACGTCCCAGCTCGACGGCGCGCGTGTCAGGATTCTTGCGGCCAGGGCCGCCGAGACCGGGGCGGAGCCTGCTCAGAGTAGGCTTCAGGCCGCGACTCCGGCGCCCCCCGGCACGGTGCTGGCCGCCGACCGACAGGCCATCACCGTCGCCTGCGGCAGCGGTCAGCTGCTGATCAGTCGGCTGCAGCTCAATCGCGGCAAGGGCAATCCGTTGAGCGCCGGCGACGCGTGCAACGGCTACCCGGATCTGTTCGCACCCGGCCGACGCTTCCAGGATGCCCCGCACGACGCCCCGCACGACGCCCGGCAGGACGCCCTGCATGACGGCCCTGCATGACCGCCGTGACCCCACCTGAAATCCGCGCCGCTGCGGCACGCCTGCTGCACGCCGTAGTGGTACTGAAGAAGACTTCGGACCAGGCCATGGGCGACGAACGCATCGACCCGCTCACCCGCGAGCTGTTCTTCGGGAGCATGCGCCGCTACTTCTCGCTGAGCAGTTGCGTGAGCCGCTCGCTGCACCAGTCCGTACGGGCGAAGGACCGGGACATATGGTGTCTGTTCATAGTGGGTGCTTACCAGCTGAACCACACCAGGATTCCGGACCATGCCGCCATCAACGAGACGGTAGCCGCCTGCCGGACGCTGGGGAAGCCCTGGGCCACGCGCTGGGTCAATGGCGTATTGCGCAATCTGAAGCCACCCGAACGTTCGTTCGAGCATCCGGAGTGGATGGAACGACAGATCGTCGAGGACTACGGCGAAGACGCCGCGGCGCTCCTGCTGGCCAACAACGAGCGCGCCCCCATGACGCTTCGCGTAAATCGGGCGCGCATCCCGGCGGCCGACTATGGGGCGCTGCTGGAGGCCGCCGGAATCGGCTATCGCACCTGCAAATATCCCATTGTGCGGCCGGACGGACCCGGCCCCGAGCAGCCCGGCGAGACGCTGATCCTGCACCAGCCGCTGCCTGCGGAGCGTCTGCCTGGCTTTGCCGAAGGTCTGGTAGCCGTGCAGGACGCTGGCGCGCAGCTGGCAGCACCCCTGCTGGCGGCAGAGGACCTGGCACCACTGCCGCCGGGCACCCGCGTGCTGGACGCCTGCGCCGCGCCAGGCGGCAAGCTGTTTCACTTCCACGAGCGCTTTCCAGCGGCCGAGCTCAGTGCCGTCGAGCTCAGCGAGGCACGTCTGCCGCAGCTGCGCGCCGAGGCGCAGCGACTGCAACATGAGGGATTGCGCACCCTGCTCGGCGACGCCACCGACGATCGCTGGTGGGACGGTCGCCCATTCCAGCGGATACTGGCCGATGCACCCTGCTCCGGCAGCGGCACGCTGCGGCGACACCCCGACATCAAGCTGCTGCGGCAGCGCGGTGACCTCGAGGCGTACACGGCGCTGCAGCGCGCGCTGCTCGACAACCTGTGGCGCATGCTGGAACCCGGCGGTACTCTTCTGTACTGCACCTGTTCGATCTTCGCCGCAGAGAACGACGACGTCATCATGCAGTTTCTCGCCGCCACAGCGGATGCGCGACCGAGCCCGTTCGTTCTGACCACCGGCCGCGCCACCCGTTGCGGCTGGCAGCTGCTGCCTACGGACCCAGACACCGACGGCTTCTACTACGCGCGTCTGCACAAGGTACCTGCATGAAGATACTGATCATCGGCGCCGGACAGGTGGGCGGCACCCTAGCCGAGAACCTCGCCAACGAGGCTTTCGACATCACCCTGGTGGACGCCAACGCGCGTGTGCTGGACGAACTGCGCGACAAGCTCGACATTCAGACGGTGCACGGCTGGGGCTCACATCCGGACGTGCTGCGCCGGGCCGGGGCCGACGATGCCGACATGCTGATCGCCGTGACCTCCAGCGACGAGGTCAACATGGTGGCCTGCCAGGTGTGTTACTCGCTGTTCCGCACGCCCACGAAGATCGCCCGCATCCGCTCCTCGTCGTACCTGAGCGGGGAGGGGTTCTTCTCCAAAGAGCACATGCCCATCGACGTCCTCATCAACCCCGAGCAGGTGGTCACCGAGAACATCCGCCAGCTGCTCGAGCATCCGGGGGCGCTGCAGGTGCTGGATTTCGCGGAGGGCCGAATCCAGCTCGTGGGCATGCGCGCCTACTACGGCGGCCCCCTGGTCGGTCAGGAGCTGCGCTACCTGCGGCAACACATGCCCAACGTCGATACCCGGGTCGCCGCCATCTACCGGCGCGGGCGCGCCATCATTCCGGCCGGCAACACGGTGGTGGAGGCGGACGACGAGATATTCTTCATCGCTGCGACCGAGCACATCAACGCGGTAATGGGCGAGCTGCGCCGCGTCGAGCGGCCGTTCAAACGGGTGATGGTGGCCGGCGGCGGCAACATCGGGCTGCGCCTGGCGCGCAGCCTGGAGCCGCACTTCTCGGTGAAGGTGCTCGAGTATTCAAAGGAGCGCTGTGAAGCGCTGGCCGACACGCTGCACCGATCGGTGGTGCTGAACATGGACGCCTCGGACCGCGATCGACTGCTCGAGGAGAACATCGAGCAGTGCGACGCCTTCTGCGCCGTCACCAACGACGACGAGGTCAACATCATGTCGTCGCTGCTGGCCAAACGTCTGGGTGCGCGCCAGGTGGTGACCCTGATCGGAAAGCCGGCCTACGTCGATCTGGTTCAGGGGGGCGACATCGACATCGCCATCTCGCCGCAGCAGGCGACCACCAGCTCGCTGCTCACGCACGTGCGGCGCGGCGACGTCGCCCGGGTGCACAGTCTGCGCCGCGGCGCTGCTGAAGCCATGGAGGCGGTGGTGCATGGCGACCAGCGCAGCTCCAAGGTGGTGGGCCGCGCGCTGCGCGACGTCGAGCTGCCGCCTGGCGTCACCATCGGCGCCATCGCCCGCGGTGACCGGGTGCTCATCGCGCATGACGACGTGGTGGTGGAGCCCGACGATCACGTGATTCTGTTTCTTGTGGACAAGAGCCAGGTCAGCGCCGTCGAACGCCTGTTCCAGGTCGGCATCACGTTCTTCTGATCGCCGCGCATGCACCTTCCGGTCATTCTGCGCGTCACCGGAATACTGCTGACTCTGTTCAGCCTGGCGTTGTTCTTTCCAGTGGTGGTGGCGCTCATCTATGGCGAGAACACGACGCCGACCTTCGCGCTGGCGTTCGCCATCACGCTGACCACGGGCGCCGCGCTCACGCTGAGCAGCCGCGGCCAGCGCGAGCTGCGCAGCGGCGACGGCTTTCTGATCACGGTGCTGTTCTATCTGGGGCTGGGGCTGTTCGGTGCCATACCCCTGTACCTGGCTGAGAGCGTCGACGCCAGCTTCACAGATGCGGCCTTCGAAAGCCTGTCGGGCCTGACCACCACCGGCGCCACCGTGCTCACGGGTCTCGACGATCTGCCCAGGTCCATCCTGTTCTACCGTCAGCAGCTGCAGTGGCTCGGCGGCATGGGCATCATCGTGCTGGCAGTGGCTATCCTGCCGATGCTCGGCATCGGCGGCATGCAGCTGTATCGGGCCGAATCGCCGGGGCCCGTGAAGGACAACAAGCTCACGCCGAGGATCACCGAGACCGCCAAGGCACTCTGGTATCTGTACCTGAGCATCACCATCCTGTGTGCGCTGGCCTACTGGCTTGCCGGCATGGACGTGTTCGACGCCATCTGCCACAGCTTCGCCACGGTTGCCATCGGCGGCTTTTCCACCCACGACGCGAGCATCGGCTACTTCAACAGCGGTGCCATCGAGGCGGTGGCGGTCGTGTTCATGATCCTTTCCGGAATCAACTTCGGGCTGCATTTCATGGCCTGGCACCGGCGCGATCTCAGCCTGTACTGGCACGATCGCGAAGTGCGCGCCTATCTGGTCATGCTGGCCGGCATCGCGCTGGTGGTGTGCTGGCTGCTCGCCGGGGACGAGGCCCTGAGCAGCTCGCCGGTGCGTGACGGCATCTTCCAGACCGTGTCCATCGCCACGACGACAGGATTCACCACCAGCAACTTCAGCCTGTGGCCTTCCGCGGCTCCGGTGCTGCTGCTGTTCGCCGCGTTTGCCGGCGGGTGCGCAGGATCCACCGCCGGCGGGATCAAGATCGTGCGGGTGCTGCTGATCTACCTGCAGGGTATGCGCGAGATCAAACGCCTCATACATCCCAACGGCGTGTTCAGCATCAAGCTGGGGCCGAACCGCGTGCCCGACCGCGTCATCGATGCGGTCTGGGGGTTCTTCTCGGTGTACGTGATCGTGTTTCTGACCATGGTCACGCTGGTGATGCTGGTAACCTCGCTGGATTTTCTGACCGCGTTCTCGGCCGTCGGCGCCTGCCTCAACAATCTCGGACCGGGGCTGGGATCGGTCGCACTGAACTATGCGAGCCTGCCGGACGCGGCCAAGTGGCTGCTGATCTTTTCCATGCTGCTCGGGCGTCTGGAGATCTTCACCCTGCTGGTGCTCCTGACGCCTCAGTTCTGGCGCCGCTGACGCAGCAGGCCGGACCGGTAACTTCACTCGTACACGGAAGGGCGCCCGGGTGGCGGTCGGCGGAACCGCCTGTACTCCCACTGATATTGATCCGGCGCGCTGCGCACCAGCGTCTCGATGGCGCGGTTCATGGCCGCAGCCGCAGTCACCGGGTCGGCATCGGCAACGTCCGGGTCGGCCGCGACGAAGCGAATCGCGAAGCCGCCGCGCACCCGCAGTGCGGTGGCCAGCACCACCACCGGCGACGTGCGCTGGATCAGACGGTGCGCAAAGGTCATGGTGAGCGCCGGCACGCCGAAGAACGGGACGTACACGCCCGCCTGCCGGCGCGGTACCTGATCGGGCAGCAACGCCACCAGGCGCCGCGCGCGCAGTGCCTCGAACAGAGCGCGCATGCCCCCCCTGTCGATGGCCAGCAGCTGCGCGCCGCCACGTTCGCGGGCGGCCCGGATCGGCGCCTCGAGCCCCCGCAGCCGGGGCGGATCGTACAGCGCCAGCATCCGATAGCGGCCAAGATAGAGAGACAGAAACTCCCAATTGCCCAGGTGCGGAACCAGAACCAGCACGCCGCGCCCGCCGGCAAGCGCATCGGCAACCAGGCGTTCACCCTGCACGTCCTGCACGAGGGCGCGCCAGCGCGCCGCAGGCCAGCGGAAAGTCACACCCGATTCGCCCAGCAGACGGCTGGTCTGACGCAGGCTGCGCCGGGCCAGGCGGCGACGCTCGCGTTCGCCGAGCTCGGGAAAACACAGCGCCAGATTGATCCGAGTGACCCGCGCCGCGTTGCCGTGAGCCAGCCAGACCAGCGTGCCCAGCGCGTCGCCCGTGCGCCGGGCAGCGGCCAGCGGCAACCAGCTGAGCACCCGGGTCAGCCCTGCCAGCAACATCGCGGCGGCGTGGCCGGCCGCGCGCCGGGCCTGCTCAGCCGGAAAGATCAATCGTACCGGCCAGCTTGCGCACGGCGCGGTGCCGGTGACAGTCGAGCAGATGATCGTTCACCATTCCAACGCTCTGCATGAACGCGTAGCAGATGGTCGGGCCGACGAACCGGAAGCCTGCTTTTTTCAGGGCCCGGGACATGGCCCTGGATTCCACGGTCTCGCCCGGCACCTCGTTGAGCGCCGCCCAGCGATTCTGGATCGGACGGCCATCGACGAAGCGCCACAGCCATGGCGCAAACTCATCCTGAAGCTCGAGCATGGCGCGCGCATTGCCGATGAGCGCCTCGAGCTTGCCTCGATGGCGGATGAGCCCTGGGTCCTGAAGCCAGGAAGGCAATGCGCGCGGGCCGTGGCGTACCAACCGCAGCGGATCGAACTGATAGAACCGTTCACGCATGCGTGCGCGCTTTTTCAACACGGTGTACCAGGACAGGCCCGCCTGCATGCCCTCCAGCGCCAGCCGTTCGAACAGCGCCCGGTCGTCAAGCACCGGCACGCCCCATTCCTCATCGTGATAGGCGACGTAAAGGGGGTCGTCCCCGCACCAGGCGCAACGCCGTGTTTTGACCATGGCAAGCGGATACCTTAGATTGCGCGGCGATTTTACCTGGCCGTGTTGGAATGGCTAGCCGAAGCACCAAGCTGGTTCTGCTCGACCGGGACGGCGTGATCAACTACGACTCGCCCGAGTACGTGAAAACGCCCGAGGAATGGGTTCCGATTCCGGGCTCCATCGAAGCCATTGCCGCACTCAAACGCGCGGGCTTCGCCGTGGCCGTGTGCTCCAATCAGGCGGGGGTTGGACGCGGTATCATCGAACGGGAAGATCTGGACCGCATTCACCAGAAGCTTCATGCCACGCTGGCCGCGGCCGGGGTCGTGCTGGACGCTCTTGCAGTCTGCACGCATCACCCGGACGACGGCTGTCGCTGCCGCAAGCCGGCGCCCGGTATGCTGCTGCAGGTGATGCGTGAGCTCGGTATCGGGCCTGAACAGACCTGCTGCGTCGGTGATTCCGTGCGCGACGTGCAGGCCGCGCTCGCCGCTGGCTGCTGCAGCGTGCTGGTTCTGACCGGCAACGGCGCGGCCGACGAGGTGAGGGCGCGGCGCCTGGGCAATCACCAGGTTTATGCCGATCTTGCCGCGTTTGCAGCAGCACTGCTCGGAGAGGAACCATGCTTCTGATCGTACGCGCCGCGCTGTTCTATCTGGGCTATGCGCTGGTGACCATCGTCTGGGGTGGGTTCTGGGCGCTTTTCGCCTGGCTGCTGCCTTACCGAACCCGGTTTCACGTGGTGATCGGGCTCTGGACCAGGTACTGCCTGTGGTGGCTGCGCGTTACCTGCGGGGTACGCTGCCGGATCGACGGGCTGGAAAATCTGCCCGAGCGGCCCTGCATCGTGCTCAGCCGCCACGAGAGCACCTGGGAAACCCTGTTTCTGCAGACCCTGCTGGCGCCGCAGGCCACGCTCATAAAACGCGAGCTGCTGCGAATTCCTTTCTTCGGCTGGGCATTCCGTACCCTGCGTCCCATTGCCATCAATCGCAAAGAGCCCCGGGCCGCGCTGCGCCAGCTCATCCGCGAAGGCGGCGAACGCCTAGACAACGGCGTCTGGGTGGTACTGTTCCCCGAGGGAACCCGTCTGGCCCACGGTGAACGGCGGAAGTTTCAGCCCGGCGGCGCGGCTCTGGCCTCGGCGACCGGACATCCCATCGTGCTTGTGGTGCACGATGCGGGCCGCTTCTGGCCCGCCCATGCCGTGCTCAAGCGCCCCGGCACGGTGCAGGTGCTGATCAGCAAGCCGATCGAAACTCGCGGCTGCTCAACCCAGGAGGTCCAGGCGCGCGTTGCCACCGAGTTCGACCGGCTGTTGGGTCTGCTGCCGGCCCACTGATCCCGCTGCAGCGCCGTCCGCCGCGGCGCTCTTTCAGACGTCGAGATTCACCACGTTGAGCGCGTTTGCCTCGATGAATTCGCGGCGCGGTTCCACCTGGTCGCCCATGAGCGTGGTGAACATCTGGTCTGCCGCGATGGCGTCGTCGACGGTCACCTGCAGCATACGGCGCACGTTCGGGTCCATGGTGGTCTGCCACAGCTGGTCGGGATTCATCTCTCCCAGGCCTTTGTAGCGCTGCACGTCGAGGCCGCGCTTGGCCTCGGCGCTGAGCCATGCCAGGGCGTCCCCAAAACGTGTGACGGCCAGGCGCTTGTCGCCCCGCTGGACGTAGCCGCTCTCCTCCATGAGTTCCCGCACGCGGTCGCCCATCGCGGCAATCGCCCGGTACTCGGGGCTCACGAAAAAGCTCTGCGGAAACCGGATCTGCTCCGTGATACCCCGGATCCGCAGGGCCACCAGCGGGCAGTAGACCTGATGCTCGGGGTCGAACTGAACGCTGACGGTGGCGGGATCCGAGCCGCCTTTGTCCACAGGTTTGGAGTCCAGGACGGTTTGTAAGTGCTCACACCAGCTGTTCATGGCCGCTTCGCTGCGAAGCATCTCCGCGGTGACGGCGGGCAGATCGATCATCGCTTGCGTAATCCGCACGGGGTAGCTGCGAGCCCGGCGTTCCAGGCGCAGCGTCAGACGGGTGTAGTCCTTGGCCAGCGACTCGAGGGCCTCCTGGTCAATTGCGGGCGCCTCGGCATTGACAAACAACTTGGCGTCTTGCAGGGCGAGCTGGAGTATGTAATCCGCAAGCTCCGTGTCGTCTTTGACGTAGTGCTCCTGGCGGCCTTTTTTGACCTTGTACAGCGGCGGCTGGGCAATGTAGAGGTGACCGCGCTCGATGAGCTCCGGCATCTGCCGGAAGAAGAAGGTCAGCAGCAGCGTACGGATATGTGAACCGTCCACGTCGGCGTCGGTCATGATGATGATGTGGTGGTAGCGCAGCTTGTCGGGGTCGAACTCGGTGCGCCCGATGCCGCAACCCAGCGCGGTCACCAGGGTACCCACTTCTTGAGAGGAAAGCATCTTGTCGAAACGCGCTTTCTCCACGTTCAATATCTTGCCGCGCAACGGCAGTATGGCCTGGGTACGGCGGTCACGGCCCTGTTTTGCCGAGCCGCCGGCCGAATCTCCCTCGACGAGATAGAGCTCCGAGTAGGCCGGATCCTTCTCCTGGCAATCCGCCAGCTTTCCGGGCAGGCCGGCGATGTCGAGCGCGCCCTTACGGCGGGTCATCTCGCGTGCCTTGCGGGCGGCTTCCCGCGCGCGGGCGGCGTCGATCATCTTGGTGACTACCGCCTTGGCGTCCTGAGGGTGCTCCTCGAGATATTCGTTAAAATACTTGGCGAGTTCTTGCTCCACCGCGGCTTTGACCTCACTGGAAACCAGCTTGTCTTTCGTCTGGGAAGAGAACTTCGGATCCGGGACTTTGACGGAAACGACGGCCGTGAGTCCTTCCCGGGCATCGTCGCCGCTGGTGGCCACCTGGACCTTTTTCAGCAGATTTTCCCGCTCGATGTAGCCATTCAGAGTACGTGTGAGTGCGGCTCGGAATCCCGCCATGTGGGTGCCGCCGTCCCGCTGCGGAATGTTGTTCGTGTAGGGGAAGACCTGCTCCTGAAAGCCGTCGTTCCACTGCATCGCGACTTCGACCGTGATGCCGTCCTCGCGGGTCTCGGAGACGAAGTGAAATACCTCATTGAGGGCAGTCTTGTTCTGATTGAGGTACTGGACAAATGCGCGCAGGCCGCCTTCATAGAGAAACGTCTCTTCCTTTCCAGTGCGCTCATCGCGAAGGTGGATGTGCACGCCGGAATTGAGAAAAGCGAGCTCCCGCAGGCGCTTGGCGAGTATGTCGTAGTGAAACTCGATGTTCCGGAACGTGGCCGGGGACGGTCTGAAGTAGCATTCGGTGCCGCGGCTCTGAGTTTCGCCCACCTGGGCCAGCGGCGCCTCGGGAACGCCGTGCCGATAGGTTTGTTCGTAGACTTTGCCGCCCCGCCGTACCGTGAGACGGAACTCCTCGGACAGCGCGTTGACCACGGAGACGCCCACACCGTGCAACCCGCCGGAGACCTTGTAACTGTTGGCATCGAATTTTCCGCCGGCATGGAGCGTCGTCATGATGACCTCTGCTGCAGAGACGCCCTCTTCCGGGTGGATGTCGACCGGAATGCCGCGGCCGTCGTCCCGCACCGTTACGGCCTCTTCCGGGTGCACCACCACAGTGATCTCGGTGCAATGTCCGGCCAGCGATTCGTCGATGGAGTTATCCACCAGCTCCTGCACCATGTGGTGCAGCCCGGTGCCGTCCTCGGTGTCGCCGATGTACATGCCGGGACGTTTGCGTACCGCATCGAGCCCGCGGAGTACTTTGATACTGTTCGAGTCGTATTGGCTGTCTGACATTATCTGCCTCTGGGTCGGCGCCTGCGGGTGCCCAGCCGGGCGGCCCCATGGCGCTTTGTCTGGGCGCCCGGGGCGCCCGATCATTGGGGGGGCTCAGCTCGTATCTGCCCATGTTCCACGTGAAACCTGGTCATCGGCAGATCCGCCAGCCCGCGCAAGTCTCCAGGCGCCTCCGTGGACGTTGCCAGGACCTGGGAATTCAGCGTTACCAGCTCCTGGAACAATCGGCGGGCATGCGCCGCATCCAGCTCGGCACCCAGGTCGTCTATCAGGAACACACTGCTGCGGTTCTGACGCAATTTGAGCAGGACCGCCTGCGCAAGCATGAGCGCGCTGGCGAGAATCTTGCCCTGCCCGCGGGACAGGGTGACGCCTGCCCGCGATCCTTCGTGCCTGAGCTGCACCTCGGCCCGGTGCGGGCCGAACTGCGTGGAGCCCAATTTTACCTCTCTGGACGCACTTTCACCCAGTACTTTTATCAGCGGCTGATTCTCCGGCCAGCCCCGCTGGTAGCCGAGCGAAATCCTGAGATCCGGTGTCAGCCGCGAAAGCACGTCATTCAGAGGTTGACCGAGTTGCTGCAGGTACGCATCCCGCATCTCGCTCACGGCTTCACCAGCCTGGGCAAGCTCATCAGTCCATGCGTGGGCACCAGGTAGACCCAGTGTGTCGGCAGCGACGGCCTTGAGTGCTGCGTTGCGCTGGCGCAGCGCCCGCAGATAGCGTCGCAACGTTGCCAGGTAGCCTGGTTCCACGTGAAACATCCCCCAGTCCAGCCATTGCCGCCGGACCGCGGGGGCGCCGAAAACCAGATCGCTCAAAGACGGCAGCATGAGCTGCAGCGGCATGAGCTCTGCCGCACGCGACAAGCGCTTCTCTGCTAGCCCGTTGATGCGCAGGTCCACCGACCCGCTTCGCTGGCGACTCATCGCCACCTTCACACGACCCCGTTGCTCATCACACAGCTCGGCACGCACCAGCAGGTCCTTCTCGCCCCGGGTCATCAGCTCCGAGGCGTTGGTTCCCCGGAAACTCCGCCCCCTAGCGAGCACGTGCACGCTCTCGAGCAATGCCGTCTTACCCGCTCCATTACTTCCATGAAAGAAATTGACCCCGACGCCTGGGCGCACGTCGATCTCCAGGAGGTTCCTGACCCGTTGAATCTGCAGGCGATCAATACGCACGGGGGCTGGGTTTCAGATGCGCAGCCACCGGCGACCGCGCAGGAAGGTAGTAAAGCGCTGAACGCGTCCCGTCAAAGGCGCATGGGCATGACCACGTACAGCGCGTCTTCATCGCCCTGACCTTCAATCAGCGCGCTGCTGTTGGCGTCCGCTACCGTTACACGCACCTGCTCGGTGCTGATCACGTTGAGTACGTCCTGCAGGTAGCTGACGTTGAAGCCGATCTCCATGCGGTCACCACCGTAGTCCACGGCGACCACTTCTTCCGCCTCTTCCTGCTCCGGATTATTGGCCTGAATCGTCAGCTGATCCCGGTCCAGAATCAAACGGATGCCTCTATACTTTTCATTGGACAGAATCGCCGCACGATGAAACGCCTGCTTGAGCGTATCTCGATCACCGATGACCGGAGATGCCTCAACTCGAGGAACCACTTTTTCATAGTCAGGAAACTTGCCATCAACCAGCTTGGTGGTGAGGGTGAACGCCCCCTGAGTCACCCGCAAGTGGTTCGAGCCTACATGCAGAACCGCCTCGCGCTCCGCGTCCCCGCCCGAGGCTGACGCCAGCAGCCGTCCCAGCTCCAGAACCCCTTTGCGCGGCACGATGGCTTGCACCCGATCGGCTCCCGCGACGCCGTGCGCCAGGGTGCACATAGCCAGCCGATGCCCATCGGTGGCCACTGTCCGCACGTGCTGAGGAGAGACCTCCAGCAACATACCGTTAAGAAAATAGCGCACGTCCTGCTGGGCCATGGAGAAACTCACCTGATCCAGCAGCCGTCTGAGATCCTGCTCAGGCAACTTGAGCTCCAGATCCCCCGGGCCGCTGTCGACCTTCGGAAAATCACCCGCCGGCAGCGTTGCCAGCGCGAACCGGCTGCGCCCGGAGCGAAGTATCGCCCGGTCACCCTCTATCTGAACGGACACCTCTGCAGATTCCGGCAGGGACCGCCAGATGTCCGCCAGCTTGCGGGCGGGAATGGTGGCAGCGCCTTCCTGTTCGATGGCTACCCCATCGGCAACGGCGACCAGTTCCACCTCGAGATCCGTGCCGGTGAGCGACACCACGCCGTCCTTCGCGACCACCAGGAGATTGGCGAGAACGGGCAAGGTCTGGCGCCGCTCGACCACGCCGGTAACCAGCTGCAGCGCGCGCAACAGCGCTTCGCGATTCGTGGTGAACTTCATCGTCAGCCTTTCAAGTCAGATGCATTACGCGTTGAGATTGGCCGTCCGGCGGCGCCGTCAGCAGCCGCCAGACCCTACACCCGACCGGACACGCCGGCCGGACGCTTACGCCGCAACGCCCAGGCCAGGAAACGGCACCGTCAGCCGGACAGCTGCCGACTCAGGTTTTTGTAGTCCTCCGCCACGTCGGCCGAGCTCTCCTTGAGCTCCGCGATACGTTTGCAGGCATGCAGCACCGTGGTGTGATCCCTGCCACCGAAGGCTTCACCGATCTCCGGCAGAGAGTGATTGGTCAGCTCCTTGGCCAGAAACATGGCCATCTGTCGGGGCCTCGCTATCGTGCGGTTGCGGCGTTTCGACAGAATATCCGAAATTTTGATGTTGTAGTATTCGGCAACGAGCTTCTGAATGTTGTCGATGCTGATCTGGCGGTCCTGAATTGCCAGCAGATCGCGAAGCGCCCGCTTCACCTGCTCAATGGTGATGCGACTGCCCGTGAAGCGCGCGTTGGCTATGACCCGGCGCAACGCACCTTCCAGCTCGCGCACGTTCGAACGGATGCGCTCGCCAATGAAGAACGCAACAGCCGGATCGAGGTCCACCTCTTCGGCTTCGGCCTTCTTCATCAGAATCGCCACCCGCGTTTCCAGCTCCGGAGGCTCCACCTCCTGGGTCAGCCCGTACACGAAGCGCGATTTCAGCCGTTCCTCCAGCCCATCTATCTCGCGCGGATAGCGATCGCAGGTGAGCACCATCTGCTTGCCGCGCTCGAGCAGCGCGTTGAACACATGGAAGAACTCTTCCTGCGAGCGCAGCTTGTTGGCGAAAAACTGGATGTCGTCGATCAGCAGGGTATCCACCGAACGGTAGAACTGCATGAATTCGTCCATGGTGCCCTGCTGCAGCGCCTTCACCATGTCCTGCACGAAGCGCTGCGAGTGCAGATAGACCACCTGAGCGTCGGGATTGTGCGTCTTGATGTAGTTGCCGACGGCCTGCATCAGATGGGTCTTGCCGAGGCCAACACCTCCGTACAGCAGCAGCGGGTTGTAGGTCTTGCCGGCGTTGGCCGCCACCTGTATCGAGGCAGCTTTGGCCATTTCGTTGGATTTGCCCTCGACGAAAGTATCGAACGTGAACTCCTCGTTGAGTTCCACGCCGACCGAGCGCGCACGCGCAGCCACCGCGCGGCCCCGCTGCGCCTGGTCGCCGCCGCCGCTGCCATCGGCGCGCAGCGGCAGGGCCTCGCCGCGATAATCCAGCTCGCCGACGTCGAGCACGATGTCGAGCCGCTCGAGCGGGTCGCCTATGTCGTCGAGCAGCTCATGAATTCGCGCCAGATAGGCCTGCTCCACCCGCTCGCGCACGTACCGGTTCGGCGCCAGCAGACGCAGCCTCGAACCGTCCTCGAGCGCCTGCAGCGGCCGGATCCAGGTTTCGAACTGATGCGAAGACAGCTCATCCTGGAGCCGGTCCAGGCACCGATGCCACACAGATCGTCCCACGAAAAATAGCCCCCAGAAATCGTTTCCCCCGGTTGTTGGGGGAACAGGAATCGTTATTTGAATTTGCCGGAATTCTAGCCAGTTCGGTTTGCCATTGGCTACGCGTTGCCAAGGAAAAATCCTATGTTTTTATAACTGACAGCAAATTCAAAAGGTTAAGAGCAAGTCGGCGACCAACCACTGCGCGCGTGCGCCATCGGCCGTGTGAGCAACCCGCTGAAGAAGCTGTGGATAACCCGGTACGCTACGGGTACCAATCGCACCCCGCAGCCGGCACTCACAATCCATACCGACGCTTTCCAGAACATCTGCACAGGAAATGGCGCACGCAAATTGCCAGCCTGGACGCCGGGTTAGGGTACCTATCAACAGCGTTCCGGGCCCTTAACAAGCAACAACCATATTTTCATATTCATACCTGTCTTTTTCTTTGTCTGCCGCCAGGTCCCGCTGAGGGCGCGGGCCTGGGTGCCCGAGTTACCCGGCGATTGCTCGTTGACTCGCAGATCGCCGCTACCTAGAATTCCGACCCCTTTTTCCAACGGGCACCCAACCGTCGCACCTGCGCGGGGTCAGAGCTGATGAAAAGAACGTTTCAACCGAGCAACATCAAGCGCAAGCGTACCCACGGGTTCCGTGCCCGCATGGCAACCAAGGGCGGCCGCAAGGTGCTCAACGCACGCCGCGCGAAGGGCCGCAAACGCCTCAGCGCCTGACGCGCTGCAGCCGCCAACGGGTGGCGTCGCCCGATCTGGGCTTTCCGCGCAGCGCCAGGCTGCTCAACGCCCGCGATTTCAACAACGTGTTCCGCAATGCCACGCTGCGCCGGCGCAGCGGAGCATTACGTCTGAGCGCAGTTGCGAATAGAATGCCCGTCCCCGCCGGGGCCCGGCTCGGCCTGGTGGTGGGGAAACGGGCAATCTCCCGCGCCCATGAGCGTAACCGCGTCAAACGGGTGCTGCGGGAAACCTTCCGTCAGCGCCGGGCACAACTGCCCGCCATGGACATCGTGATGCAGATTACGGAACAGGTGGACAACGAGACGCTGCGCATGCTCGCGGATCAATTGCTCGCCGAGGTCGAGGCCTGCCAGCGATGACCTTCCGGGTTGCGCTAAAGCACGCTCCCCGGCGCCTCGTGCTGGTGCTGATCCGAGGCTACCAGTTGACCTTGAGCCCATTCATCGGCAACCAGTGTCGGTTTCATCCCACCTGCTCGCGTTATGCCGGCGAAGCCATCGAGCGTTTCGGCGTGCTGCGGGGCGGCTGGCTGGCATTGCGGCGCCTGGGACGCTGTCATCCCTTCCATCCCTGCGGGGTCGATCCGGTACCGGCCGGTACCGCTCCGGCCAGAGAGGAGACCTGAGATTCATGCTACCGACCGAAGTACAGCGCATCCTGCTGCTGATCGGCCTGGCCGCAACCGGCTACCTGATGATCCTGGCCTGGAACGACGATTACGTTAAGCAGGCGCCCGAATCCAGCTACTCCGCGGAGCCCGAGTTGCCCATGGCCGCCTCGGAACTGCCTCAGGATGTGCCTGCTGGTGGCGATGTGGCCGCACCGCCAGGTGATCAGAGCTCGGCAGCCATCGCCCATGACGACGTGCCCGATCCGTCGCTGCTCAGCGCAGCGCCGGCCCCGCCGGTTGCGCCGGCTTCGACCCCGGCGGCTGCAGAACGGCTGGTGCGTGTCAGCACGCCGACGTTGCGGGTATGGATCGACCTTCTGGGTGGTGACATCGTCCGGGTGCAGCTGCCCAAGTACCCGCAATCTCTGGATACGCCGGATGTTCCCTACCTGCTGCTGGACAATGGCCGCGACCGCACATACATCGCTCAGAGCGGTCTGATCGGCAGCGCCGGCATCGACTCCGGAGGCAGCCGACCGCTGTTCCATGCGCCGTCTGCCGAACTCGACGTCGCCCCGGGCGAACGCCTGGAACTGGTGCTGCACAGCGAGCGCAACGGCATGGCATTGCGCAAGATCTACTCGTTCGACGCGGACGACTATCTCATCGGCTTGCGCTATGAGCTCGACAACGAGGGCAGCGAGGCGGTGAACGCCGGCCTCTTCGCCCAGATCAAACGCGATGGCAAGGCGCCCCCCGGCGAGAGCGCGGCCAGCGTCGGCCCGAAACCCTATCTGGGTGCTGCCATCACGACGCAGGAAAACCGCTACCAGAAGATCAAGCTCGACGATCTGGACGACGCACCCTTCCGCGAGACCGTCGAAGGGGGCTGGATCGCGTTTCTGCAGCACTACTTTCTCAGTGCCTGGATCGGCAATCCGGAAGACAGCAATCGCTACTACGGTCAGAGCCGCAGCGATGGTACCTACATCGTGGGCTACACCAGCCCCTCGCAGACCATCGCACCGGGAGCTACCGGTGTCTGGGAGTCGCGCTTCTATGCGGGCCCGAAGGATCAGAAGCAGCTCGAGCAGATCGCGCCGAATCTGAACCTCACGGTCGACTACGGTTTTCTGTGGTGGATCGCAGTGCCGCTGTTCTACATCCTCGACTGGCTGCACGGATTCGTGGGTAACTGGGGCGTGGCGATCATCCTGCTGACGCTGGGCGTCAAGCTGGTTTTGTACCCGCTGTCCGCGGCGAGCTACCGATCCATGGCCAACATGCGCCGGGTGGCTCCGCAGATGAAGCGCCTGCAGGAGCGCTACGCGGACGATCGTCAGAAGCTGTCCCAGGAGATGATGAACCTCTACAAGAAGGAAGGGGTCAACCCGCTGGGCGGCTGCCTGCCGATGTTGCTGCCCATGCCGATATTCATCGCTCTTTACTGGGTTCTGTTCGAAAGCGTCGAGCTGCGCCATGCGCCCTTCATGCTGTGGATTCACGACCTGGCGGCGATGGACCCCTACTTCGTGCTGCCCCTGGCCATGGGTGGGAGCATGTACCTCCAGCAGCTGCTCAGCCCGCAGGTGGGCGATCCGATGCAGGTCCGCATGATGAAGCTCATGCCCATCGTGTTTACTGCCTTGTTCCTGTTCTTCCCGGCGGGCCTGGTGCTCTACTGGCTGGTGAACAGCCTGCTGTCCATTGCGCAGCAGTGGTACGTCATGCGGCAGACCAATGCCCAGCCTGCCAAGAGCTGAGATAGCCACCCAGGACGCGGACACCATTGCAGCGATCGCCACGGCGCCCGGTCAGGGCGGCGTCGGCATCGTACGCATTTCCGGCAGTGATGCCCGCCGCGTCGGCGAGACGATCTGCGGCCGCAGGCTGCGTGTTCGTCGCGCCGACTACGTCGAGTTCAGAGACAGAGATGGTGAGCCGGTCGACGTGGGCATCGCGCTCCTGTTTGCCGCACCGGCGTCCTTTACCGGGGAAGACGTGGTCGAGCTGCAGGGACATGGCGGTCCCATGGTGCTGCGCCTGCTTCTGGATGCCGTGCTGTCCATCGGTGCGCGGCTGGCGCGTCCCGGGGAATTTACCGAACGGGCATTTCTCAACGGCAAGCTCGACCTGGCTCAGGCAGAAGCGGTCGCAGACCTGATCGCGAGCTCGTCGCGGGCGGCGGCGCGCGGGGCATTGCGCTCCCTGCAGGGCGAGTTTTCCGCGGCGGTACAGCACCTCGATCAGGTGGTTCTGGAACTGCGGATGTTCGTCGAGGCGGCCATCGATTTTCCCGAAGAGGAAGTGGACTTCCTCTCCCAGGGCCAGGTGGGTGAGCGCATCGGTGGCCTGCATCGGGAGTTCGCCGCGCTGATTGCACGCTCCAGGCAGGGCATTCTGCTGCGCGACGGGATCTGCATCGCGCTCGTGGGGGAACCCAACGTGGGCAAGTCCAGCCTGCTCAATACGCTGGCGGGCGAGGATCGCGCCATCGTGACCGAGATTCCCGGCACCACTCGGGATCTGATTCGCGCGGACCTGTCGCTCGAAGGGCTGCCTGTGCAGGTAGTGGATACGGCGGGTCTGCGGGATTCGCAGGACCCGGTCGAGCAGGAGGGCGTGCGGCGGGCGCGGCGTCAGATCAGCGAAGCGGACCTGATAGTGCTGGTGGTCGACGATCGAACCGCGCCGACGCCGGCTGCCTGTGCGCTGCTCGCGGACGTTCGTGCCGCGCAGGATCCGCTGGAACGTCGGCCCGTCCTGCGCGTGCGCAATAAGATCGACCTGTCCGGCAACGCCCCGGGTGTGGTCTCCCGGGACGAAGCCGGCGACACGCTGGAGCTGCGGCTGTCGGCGAAGACCGGCGCCGGAGTCTCGACGCTGGTGGGGTGCATCATCGAATCGGTGGGCTTTGCCGCCGATGCGTCCACCTACACGGCGCGGCGCCGGCATCTGCTGGCGCTGCAGCAGGGGCTGGAAGCGTTGAACCGGGCCGGCGCGCTCGTGGCCGCGCAGCTGCCCGGGGAGCTGGTCGCTGAAGAGCTGCGCTCGGTGCATCAGGCCCTCGGTTCCATTGTCGGTACGGTCAGCGCCGACGACCTGCTCGGCGAGATCTTTGCGAGCTTCTGCATCGGCAAGTAGCCTCATGAAGATCCCGGGCCTTCCAATCGCCCGACTAAGACTTATACTTCGCCCCCCTTGTTACCCGCCCCGCGTGCTGATTCATGCTGGATTTCCCGGAAACCTTCGACGTGGTCGTCATCGGTGCTGGGCATGCCGGTTGCGAGGCCGCCATGGCCGCGGCCCGGCTTGGCGCCAGCACCCTGCTGCTCACTCAGAGTCTGGAGACCATCGGCCAGATGTCCTGCAATCCCGCCATCGGCGGGATCGGCAAGAGTCACCTGGTGCGCGAAATCGATGCGCTCGACGGCATCATGGCGCGCGCCACCGATCGCGCCGGCATTCAGTTCCGCGTACTCAATGCCAGCAAGGGGCCCGCGGTGCGCGCGACGCGCGCCCAGGCAGACCGGGCGCTGTACCGCCAGGCGGTGCGCAGCCTGCTCGAAGAGCAGCCGAATCTGCGTCTGTTTCAACAGGCAGTGGTGGATCTGGAAGTCTCAGGTGACCGGGTCGTCGGCGTCACGACGCAGATGGGGCTAAGGTTCCGCGCCCGTGCCGTGGTGCTCACCACCGGCACGTTTCTTGGCGGGCGCATTCACATCGGGCTGGAAAACCATTCCGGCGGCCGCGCCGGCGACGCCGCTTCCAACGCGCTGGCTGCTCGACTGCGGGCGCTGCCGCTGCGGGTCGGCCGTCTGAAAACGGGCACCCCACCGCGCATCGACGGCCGCAGCGTCGACTTTTCGGTGATGGATACGCAGCCGGGCGACGAGCCGACCCCGTGCCTGTCTTTTCTGGGTCGTGACTCCGAGGCGCCGCGCCAGGTGCCCTGCCATATCACCCATACCAATGAGCGCACGCACGAGATCATTCGCCGGGGACTCGATCGATCGCCGCTTTACTCCGGTGTCATAGAAGGGGTCGGGCCACGCTACTGCCCCAGTATCGAAGACAAGGTGGTGCGCTTTGCGGATCGGATCAAGCACCAGCTGTTCATCGAACCGGAAGGGCTGGACACGGCGGAGCTCTATCCCAACGGCATTTCCACCAGCCTGCCGTTCGACGTGCAGGTACAGCTGGTGCGCAGCATCCGGGGGCTCGAGTCCGCCCACATCACGCGTCCGGGCTACGCCATCGAGTACGACTTCTTCGATCCCCGTGATCTGAGTTACTCGCTGGAAACCCGGGTGATCGAGGGGCTGTTTTTTGCCGGCCAGATCAACGGCACCACCGGCTACGAAGAAGCCGCTGCCCAGGGCCTGCTGGCAGGTCTCAACGCGGCGCTCAAGGTAGCTGGACGGCCCGCCTGGTGTCCGCGGCGTGACGAGGCCTACATCGGCGTGCTCGTGGACGATCTGATCAATCTGGGCACCAACGAGCCCTATCGCATGTTCACCAGCCGTGCCGAGTATCGTCTGCGGTTGCGTGAGGACAATGCGGATCATCGATTGACGCCGCTGGGCAGGGAGCTCGGCCTGGTGGGTGAAGCGCGTTGGCGCGCGTATCAGCACAAGCGCCGCGCGGTCGACGAGCTGCGCGACAGGCTGGCCGGCACGCTGGTGCATTCGGACAGTCCGCTGGCGGCTGCGCTGGGCAAGGCGACCGGAGCAGCGTTGACGCGCGAGTCGACGCTGCTCGCTTACCTCCGGCGTCCGGAGGTCAGCCTTGCCACCGTGGCGCGTGTTGCAGGGTTCGAGCTCGAGGATCCGGTAGTGCTCGGGCAGGTTGAGATCGAGACCAAATACGAGGGCTACATCCGTCGCCAGGACGACGAGATCGCCAAGGTCCGCCGCCACGAAAGCATCCGGCTGCCCGCAGCCATGCGCTATGCGGACATCGACGGTTTGTCACTGGAGCTGCGCCAGAAGCTGGAAGACGTGCGTCCGGAAACTCTGGCACGCGCGGCCCGGATACCCGGCATGACGCCCGCGGCGTTGTCCCTGCTGCTGGTTCATGCGCGCCGGAGCGGCGCGCTGCCCGATCAGCAGGACGCGCAGGTGGTCACGTCACCGGCGGCCGGTGCCTGAGCCGCGACCCGACGGCCCGCTGCCCAGCGCGATGACATTGCCGGCCGCGGCGCAGGTCATTGCGGACGCTGCCGGCCTCGGCGTAGTGCTGTCGCTGCGCCAGGCCGAGCGGCTGCTGGGCTTTGCGGCGCTGTTGCTGCGCTGGAATCGATCGTTCAATCTGATCTCGCGTCAGGATCAGAATCGCCTCTACGAACGGCACCTGCTGGACAGCCTGTGCCTCGCACCCTGGCTCGAGGGGGGCCCGGTGCTGGACCTGGGCACGGGCGCCGGCCTGCCGGGAATTCCTTTGGCGATCGCCCGGGAGGACCTACAATTCCTGCTCGCGGATCGCAATGCCCGTCGAATCCGCTTCGTCGAGCGGGCCGTGCGGGAGCTGGCGATCGGCAATGCCAGGGCGCGCTGCGTAGATGCTGCGCAGATCGACGAGCCCGGCGCGTTCGGTTGTGTCGTGAGCCGTGCGGTAACTGACCTGGCAACGCTCTGGCGGCTGGCCGCGCCGTTGCTAGCGGCCCGTGGCGTGCTGCTGGTGCTGCACAGCGTGCAGCAGGCCGTTCGGGAGGATGCAGCGCGGCTTGGCGACTCCGTGACCGCGGAGATCCGGGAGGTCGAGGTTCCCGGCCGTGGCGTGCAGAGGATAGTTCGGATCAGCCGGAGGCAGGAACTCGAGTGACCAGGGTCATCGCGGTAGCCAATCAGAAGGGTGGGGTAGGCAAGACCACCACCAGCGTCAATCTGAGCGCGTCGCTGGCGCTGTCGGGCAGCCGGGTTCTGCTGGTGGATCTGGATCCCCAGGGCAACGCCACCATGGGCTCCGGTGTCGACAAGAGCGAGCTCGAGCTCAGCATCTACGACTGGTTGATCGACGGCGTGCCGCTGAAGGATGTTGTGCGCCGTTGCCAGGCCGGCTACGAGATCGTGCCCGGGAATACCGACCTCACGGCGGCCGAGCTGGAGCTGCTGCGCCAGGAACGGCGCGAATTCCGGATGAAGGAACGGCTCGAGCCGGTGCGCGATGCCTACGACTTCGTGGTCATCGATTGCCCGCCGTCACTCAACATCCTGACACTCAACGCGCTGATCGCGGCGCACAGCGTGCTGATACCCATGCAGTGTGAGTACTACGCGCTGGAGGGCCTGTCCGCGCTGCTCGACACCATCAAGGGCGTGCGTGAGCGGGGCAATCCGGATCTGGCAATAGAGGGGCTTCTGCGAACGATGTATGATCCGCGCAACAGTCTGACCCGTGACGTGTCGCGACAGCTGATTCAGTATTTCGGCGATCAGGTGTTCCGTACCGTGATCCCGCGCAACATCCGTCTCGCCGAAGCACCGAGCCATGGTCTGCCCGCCATCCTCTATGATCGTCATTCCCGCGGCGCCGTCGCCTACATGGCTCTGGCAGGCGAGATAAAGAGGAAGCACAGCGCGTTTGCGCATTGAAGTGCGAACGGGGCAGGGCAATGCGAGCGCAATGCGCGGGTCGCGCCCACACCGGGGACCACCCGACATCGATGAATCCGAGTAGACCGCTGTGAGCAAGAAACGATTGGGTCGAGGGCTGGACGCGCTGCTGTCCGCCGGCGCGAGCGGGGGCAACCAGGAGAACACCGCAGGCAGCGGGCCCGCGGATCTCAGCGAGCTGCCGGTGGAGCGCATCAGCCGCGGCCGCTATCAGCCGCGCCGCGAGTTCTCGCAGGAAAGTCTGGAAGAGCTGGCAGCATCCATCCGTGCCCAGGGCCTCATGCAGCCGGTGGTGGTGCGGCCACGCCCCCAGGGCGGTTATGAGCTCATCGCCGGTGAACGGCGCTGGCGCGCGGCTCAGCTGGCCGGGCTCACGACGATTCCGGCCGTGGTCAAGGACGTAAGCGACGAGCAGGCCTCGGCCATGGCGCTCATCGAGAACATCCAGCGCGAGGACCTCAACCCGCTGGAAGAGGCCATGGCGCTGCAGCGCCTCAAGGACGAATTCTCCCTCACCCAGCAGCAGGTGGCGGACGCGGTGGGCAAGTCGCGCGTGGCGGTCACCAACCTGCTGCGCCTGCTGAATCTGGCGCCGCCGGTCCGGGATCTGCTGCAGACCGGCGCGCTCGAAATGGGCCACGCGCGCGCGCTGCTGAGCCTGGGGCCGCTGGATCAGGAGCGCCTTGCCATCCAGGTTGTGCACAGACAACTGTCGGTGCGCCAGACCGAAGCGCTGGTTCGCCAGCATCTGCAGGGTGCCGCGCGGCCCGCGCCCGTGCGCAGCCCGGTGCATGCCGATCCGGACGTGAGGCGCCTCGAACAGGAACTGTCCGAGCGCATCGGCGCTCCGGTGAGCATTCACCAGGGTGGGTCGGGGTCCGGTCGGCTGGTGATCGGCTACTCGACGCTGGAGGAGCTCGACGGGATTCTGCGACACCTGCGCTGAGGTGCGTGCACGGCCTGCGGGACCCGGTAGGAACGGGTTACGAGCCATATACACAATTCCCCGTATTTCGGCCGGTTTGAATTGAACGGGGATGCCCGCCTCCCTATAATACGCGCCGCTTTTCAGGGGCCTTAGGCCCGGGGCACGGCGGCGCGACTGGCACAGCCGGTGGCTCCGCGCCGTGAAAAAGCCTCTGGAATACCGGAACGGAACACCGGAAAAGGGCCAGTAGCGGCGACGTTGGTGCCACTCACTTACCGCATCGTCATCCTGCAGCTCTGCGTCGCCGTCGTCGCGTCCGCGGGGCTCATGCTGATGAGCAGCAGGCAGGCGGTTGCGGGGCTCATTGCCGGGGCGGTCTGCGTGATTCCCAACGCGCTGTTCGCGTGGCAGACGGAGCGGCAGCGCTCCGCCGGCCGGTTGCTGGCGCTGGGCGTACTGAGGTTCGCCCTGACGCTGCTGCTGCTCGGAATTGCAGTGGCAGCCTGGCAGCCCGCGGCGCTGGGTTTCTTCGGCACCCTGGTGCTGGCGCAGCTGATGTACGTCGCGGGGCCGATGACTGCGCGCGGTGCGACATGAGGGTCAACGGGCCCGCCCGGTCCGGTACTCGGTCGCCCCGGAAACGACGATTGGCGAAGCCACAGGCGGCCCGCCACAACCAGAACAAGGCACAGGGAATCCGATAGCAGCATGGCAAGCGCGGAAGGAAACTCGGCAGAGTACATCAGGCACCACCTGCAGAACCTGGTCTACGGGCAGCTGCCCGATGGCTCCTGGGGGTTCGCCCACAGCACCGAGCAGGCGCAGGCGATGGGGTTCTGGTCCATAAACGTCGATTCCATGGTCTGGTCGCTGACGCTGGGTCTGGTGTTCATAGCGATCTTCTGGACCGCAGCGCGCAAGGCGACAGCCGGCATTCCCGGCGGGTTGCAGAACTTCGTGGAGATGATCGTCGATTTCATCGACGACACCACCCGCAGCATCTTCAGCTACAAGAACGACCTGATCGCGCCGATGGCCCTCACCATTTTCGTGTGGGTGTGGCTGATGAATCTCATGGACCTGCTGCCGGTGGACTGGCTCCCAGGCGTCGCCGGCGCCATGGGCATTCACTACATGAAAGTGGTGCCGACCACGGATCCCAACATCACCATGGCCATGGCGCTGACCGTGTTCGTGCTGATTCTCTACTACAGCGTCAAATGCAAAGGCCTCGGCGGCTTTCTCGGCGAGCTGGCGTTTCACCCTTTTCCGAAGGTCGCCGCGCCGATCAATTTCGTGCTGGAAGGCGTCACCCTCATCGCCAAGCCGCTGTCACTGGGACTGCGGCTGTTCGGCAACATGTATGCCGGCGAGATGATCTTCGTGCTGATTGCCCTGATGTTCACGGGCGGCATGCTGCTGGGCGTCTTCGGCGGTGTGCTGCAATGGGGCTGGGCGGTGTTTCACGTGCTGATCATCACGCTGCAGGCCTTCATCTTCGCCGTCCTGACAGTGGTGTACCTGGCGCAGGCCCACGACGTCGAGTCGGAGCACTGAGCGGCGCGGCCCCCGCGTCACCTTGATTTGGAATCCGCAAGGATAAGTAAACCTCGAAACTGGGAGTGATCATGGAACTAGCGGTTCTTCTTTACGTAGCAGGCGGCCTCATGATGGGCCTGGGCGCGGTGGGCGCTGCCATCGGCGTAGGCGTGCTGGGCGGTAAATTCCTGGAAGGCGTTGCGCGTCAGCCGGAGCTGCTGCCGATGCTGCGTACCCAGCTGTTCATCGTGCTCGGTCTGGTGGACGCGGTGCCCATGATTGCAGTGGGTATCGGTCTCTACGTGATCTTCGCCGTCGGCGGCTGATGGGAATCTGGCCACAGCACGGGGTGATGTGGCTTGGGGTAACGGATTGAGGTGAGCTTATGACTCTCAACCTGACGCTGATCGGTCAGAGCCTGACGTTCCTGGTGTTCGTCTGGTTCTGCTGGAAGTTCATCTGGCCGCCCGTGGTCACCGCCATGCGGCAGCGCCAGGAGGCGATCGCCGAAGGCCTGGCTGCCGCAGAGCGAGCCGAGAAAGATCTGGCGCTGGCGCAGGACCGGGCGACCGATCAGCTGCGTGATGCCAAAGAAGAGGCCCAGCGCATTCTCGAACAGGCGCGCCAGCAGGCCGTGCAGATGATCGAAACGGCCAAGAACGATGCGCGCGCCGAAGGCGAGCGCCTCAAGGAAGCTCAGATGGCCGAGATCGAGCAGGAAATCAACCGCGCCAAAGAGGCGCTGCGTATGCAGGTGGCTGCCCTGGCGGTAGCCGGCGCAGAGCGGGTGCTGGGTGCGACGGTGGATACCGACAAGCACAACCAGCTGCTCGAGCAGCTTGCCGCGGAGCTCTGAGGAATCCCGTCATGGCCGAACTTGCCACTCTTGCCAGACCTTACGCCAACGCGGTGTTCGAGATCGCGCTGGGCGCAGGTGGCGATGCGCTCACGCGCTGGTCGCGCATGCTGCAGCTGCTCGCTGCAGTCGCACAGCAGCCGGGCGTCGAGCGGCTGCTGGGTTCGCCCGATGTGGCGGACGAGCAGAAAGCGCGGCGGCTGATTGAGATCTGCGGCGATGATCTCGATGACCGCGCGCGACGCTTCGTGCAGGTTCTGGCCCGCAACAAGCGGCTCGGTCTGATTGCCGACGTCGCCGAGCAGTTCGAAGCGCTCAGGGCGGAACAGGAGCGGGTGCTCGACGTCGAGGTGGTTTCCGCCTACCCGCTGAGCGACGCGCAGGTCGAGCGCATAAAAGGTGCGCTGCAGGCGCGTTACAGCAAGGAAGTCAGCCTCAGCAGCAGCGTGGATCAGAGCCTCATCGGCGGTGCCGTCATCCGTGCCGGAGACACGGTCATAGACGGCTCGGTACGCGGCAAGCTCGGCAAGCTGGCCGAGGTTCTGCAGCGCAGTTGAGCAGCGGCCAGGCAGCGCTGGCGGACAGGGCAACGAAAGGATTTAAGCGGCTGGTCACCCGGGTGAGCGGCAGCGAAGTGAAACTGAGGAATGCAACATGCAGCAACTGAATCCTTCTGAAATCAGCGACATCATCAAGAGTCGCATCGAAAGCCTCGACATCAAGGCAGAGGCTCAGAACGAAGGAACCATCGTGGGCGTGTCCGACGGTATCGTGCGCATCCACGGCCTCGCCGACGCCCAGTACGGCGAGATGATCGAGTTCAGCGGCGGCCTGTACGGCATGGCGCTGAACCTGGAGCGGGATTCGGTTGGCGTGGTGGTGCTCGGTGACTACCAGGGGCTGTCGGAAGGCATGACCGCCCGCTGCACCGGGCGCATTCTGGAGGTGCCCGTCGGCCCTGAATTGCTCGGCCGCGTGGTCGATTCGCTGGGCAATCCCATCGACGGCAAAGGCCCCATCAACGCGTCGCGCAGCGAGCCCATCGAGAAGGTGGCGCCCGGCGTCATCGCCCGTCAGTCGGTAGACCAACCGGTGCAGATCGGTCTCAAGGCCATCGACTCGATGGTGCCGATCGGCCGCGGTCAGCGCGAGCTGATCATCGGTGACCGTCAGATCGGTAAGACGGCCATTGCCATCGACGCCATCATCAATCAGAAGACCAGCGGAATTAAGTGCATCTACGTGGCCATCGGCCAGAAGATGTCCACCATCGCCAACATCGTGCGCACTCTGGAGGAGTACGGGGCGATGGAGTACACGACGGTGGTGGCGGCCAGCGCCTCCGACCCGGCGCCGATGCAGTTCATCGCGCCCTACTCCGGCTGCACCATGGGCGAGTACTTCCGCGACACCGGGCAGGACGCACTCATCATCTACGACGACCTGACCAAGCAGGCCTGGGCCTACCGGCAGATCTCCCTTCTGCTGCGCCGCCCGCCGGGTCGCGAGGCCTATCCCGGGGACGTGTTCTACCTGCACTCGCGGCTGCTCGAGCGGGCGGCGCGTGTGAACGCGGAATATGTCGAGCAGGTCACCAACGGCGAGGTGAAGGGCAAAACGGGTTCGCTCACGGCGCTGCCCATCATCGAGACTCAGGCCGGCGACGTGTCGGCGTTCGTGCCGACAAACGTGATCTCCATCACCGACGGTCAGATCTTCCTCGATATCGACCTGTTCAACTCCGGTATCCGACCGGCCATGAGCCCGGGGATTTCGGTGTCGCGGGTGGGCAGCTCCGCGCAGGTGCCGTTCATGAAGAAGATTTCCGGCGGTATCAAGCTGGCGCTTGCTCAGTATCGGGAGCTCGCGGCGTTCTCGCAGTTCGCCTCTGACCTGGACGAAGCGACCCGTCGCCAGCTCGAGCACGGTCAGCGCGTGACGGAGCTGATGAAGCAGAAGCAGTACCAGCCCATGAGCGTGGCGGAGATGGGCGTGAGCCTGTTCGCCGCCAACGAGGGCTACCTGAGCGACGTGCCGGTGAACCAGGTGCTGGAGTTCGAGCGCGGGCTGCTGTCGTTCATGAAGTCCAAGCACGGCGACTTCATGGACAGAGTCAACGCCACCGGCGCTTACAACGACGAGATCGTCACCGAGATGAAGCATGCCATCGAAGCCTACAAGGCAACGGTGAGCTTCTGAGCACGGTTCGCAGCACGGGGTAGAAGCGATGGCCGTCGGCAGAGAGATCAAGAAGAAGATCGGCAGCGTGCAGAACACGCAGAAGATCACCAGCGCGATGCAGATGGTGGCGGCGAGCAAGATGCGCCGCACCCAGGACCGCATGCGCGAAGGGCGCCCGTATTCGGAGAAGATCCGTGCCGTGATCGGCCACCTGGCCAACGCCAATCCGGAGTACAAACACACCTACATGGCGGCGCGCGACGTGAAGCGCATCGGCTATATCGTGGTCTCCTCCGACAAGGGCCTGTGCGGCGGTCTGAACGTCAACCTGTTCCGCGTACTGGTGCGCGAGATGGCCGATTGGCACGCCAAGGGCGTCGAGATCGATCTGGGTCTGATCGGCAACAAGGCGGCCAGCTTCTTCCGTTCCGTGGGCGGGAACATCGTCGCGGCGCTGCATGACGTCGGCGAGACCCCGACCCTCAACGACCTGATCGGCGGCATCAAGGTGATGCTCGATGCCTACGAGGAAGGCCGCATCGATCGGCTGTTCATCATCAGCAACGATTTCGTCAACACCATGACCCAGAGCCCGGTGATCCGGCAACTGCTGCCGCTGGAGCCGGAAGACGACGACGCGCTGACGCATCGCTGGGACTACATCTACGAGCCGGATGCACGGCAGCTGATCGAAGGTCTGGTGACGCGCTTCATCGAGTCGCAGGTGTACCAGGCGGTCATCGAGAACGGCGCCTGCGAGCAGGCGGCGAAGATGATCGCGATGAAGAACGCCACGGAAAACGCCGAGAAGCTGATCGACGAGCTGTCGCTGATCTACAACAACGCGCGGCAGGCGGCGATCACCCAGGAAATCGCAGAAATCGTCGGTGGTGCCGCAGCGGTCTGACCGCAGCATCGCCGCAGGAACCAACGAGCACAGTTTTGAGAGGCAGACGAACATGAGCAGCGGTCGAATCGTTCAAATCATCGGCGCCGTGATCGACGTGGAGTTTCCGCGCGAGCACGTGCCCAAGGTGTACGACGCGCTTAAGGTGACCAGCGCCGGGCTGACCCTGGAGGTCCAGCAGCAGCTCGGCGACGGCGTGGTGCGCACCATCGCCATGGGCGTCTCCGACGGTCTGTCCCGCGGCCTCGAAGTGGTGAACACCGGCAGCGCGATCAGCATTCCGGTGGGCGAGGAAACCCTCGGCCGGATCATGAACGTGCTGGGCGAGCCCATCGACGAGAAGGGCCCCGTGAATGCGCGCGAGCAGATGCCGATCCACCGCAAGCCGCCGAGCTACGAAGATCAGAAGGGTGGCAACGAGCTGCTGGAAACGGGCATCAAGGTGATCGACCTCATCTGCCCGTTCGCCAAGGGCGGTAAGGTGGGCCTGTTCGGCGGCGCCGGCGTGGGTAAGACCGTGACCATGCTCGAGCTGATCCGCAACATCGCCACCGAGCACTCGGGCCTGTCGGTGTTTGCCGGTGTCGGCGAGCGCACTCGTGAGGGCAACGACTTCTATCACGAGATGGAAGAGTCCGGCGTGCTCGACAAGATCTCGCTGGTGTTCGGGCAGATGAACGAGCCGCCGGGCAACCGTCTGCGGGTGGCGCTCACCGGGTTGACGCTCGCTGAGAAGTTCCGCGACGAAGGCCGCGACGTGCTGCTGTTCGTGGACAACATCTACCGCTACACGCTGGCGGGAACCGAGGTATCGGCGCTGCTCGGCCGCATGCCGTCCGCCGTGGGCTACCAGCCGAACCTGGCGGAGGAGATGGGCGTACTGCAGGAACGCATCACCACCACCAAGACCGGCTCGATCACCTCGGTGCAGGCCGTGTACGTGCCCGCCGACGACCTCACCGACCCGTCGCCGGCCACCACCTTCGCCCACTTGGACTCCACCGTGACGCTGTCGCGCGCCATCACGGACCTGGGCATCTACCCGGCCGTGGATCCGCTCGACTCCACCAGCCGCCAGCTGGATCCGCTGGTGGTGGGGCAGGAGCACTACGACGTCGCTCAGGGCGTGCAGCGGGTGCTGCAGCGCTACCAGGAGCTGCGTGACATCATCGCCATCCTCGGCATGGATGAGCTGTCGGAAGAAGACAAGCAGCTGGTCTACCGCGCGCGGAAGATTCAGAAGTTCTTCTCGCAGTCGTTCTTCGTGGCCGAGGTGTTCACCGGCAACCCCGGCGTTTACGTGAGCCGCGAAGACACGGTGCGCAGCTTCAAGGCGATTCTGGACGGCGAGTACGACCATCTGCCGGAAGACGCCTTCTACATGGTGGGTACCATCGAGGACGCGGTCGAGAAGGCCAAGCGCCTGCAGGGCTGAGCGGCGGGCTGAAGCACAGGGGATACGGAGAGCACCATCATGGCCATGACCATGCACTGCGACATCGTCAGCGCGGAACAGGAGATCTTCTCCGGGCGCGTGACCATGGTGAGCGCCACCGGCACCGTCGGTGAGCTCGGCATCATGCCGGGACACGCGCCGCTGCTCACCGGGGTCCGGCCCGGGCCGGTGCGGCTGAAGTTCGACAACGGTGAAGAAGAGGTTTTCTTTGCCTCCGGCGGCTACCTGGAAGTGCAGCCGGGTGTGGTGACCATCCTGGCCGATACGGCGCAACGCGCCGAAGACATCGATGAGGCTGCAGCGCTCGAAGCCCAGCAGGCTGCCGAGCGGGCGCTGGCCGATCAGACGGCGGAGATCGAGTTCTCGGCGGCTGCCGCCATGCTGGCGGAAGCCATGGCGCGCCAGCGCACGGTGGCCGAGCTGAAGAAGCGCCGCCGCTGACCAACTTCGCCGGCAACTGCCCTGGACCGGCGATTGGCGCCGGCACCATTCGCTTACAAAGGGGGTCGCAACGCGGACCCCCTTTTTTTTGCCCCTGGATATAATCCGGGCTCGCCTTCCATACCCGGCAATCATGAAACGACAGAACTCTCCCATCGAAGCGGTAGTGCTTGCTGCGGGACAGGGCAAGCGCATGGCGTCCGCGCGCCCCAAGGTTCTCCATGAACTGGCGGGAAAAGCCATGCTCGAGCATGTGCTCGACACCCTCACCGGGCTCGAAGCGCGGGCCACCCACGTGGTGGTGGGCCACGGTGCGGAGGCGGTCAGGGCGGCAATGGAGCCACGCCTGCCGCGGCCTGTCGGCTGGGTGCTTCAGACCGAGCAGCGCGGCACCGGGCACGCAGTGCAGCTTGCGCTGCCGCAGATCGGCGACGATGCGCTGGTGCTGGTGCTGTATGGCGATGTGCCGTTGGTGACCGGAGCGACGCTCGCCGCCTGCGTGGCCGCTGCGGGCGCCGACGCGCTGGCCCTGGTGACCGCGGAGTTCGACGATCCGGCGGAGCTCGGACGGATACTGCGCGACGAGACGGGAGCGGTGCGCGGCATCGTCGAGTATCGGGATGCGGGCCCGGAGCAGCGGGCGATCCGGGAGATCAACTCCGGCATTCTGGCGGCGCCGGCCGGGATGCTGCGGCGCCTGCTCGAGCGGGTGCGCCCGGACAATGCCCAGGGTGAGATCTACCTGACCGACGTGGTCGCGCTCGCCGTGGCCGACGGGGTTCGCGTCGAGGCGGTGCGCACGCAGGATCCGGTAGAGGTGCGGGGCGTCAACGATCGCGCCCAGCTTGCCGAGCTGGAGCGCGCCTACCAGGCGCGGGAGACCGCGCGCCTGTTGCGCTCGGGGGCGTCGATGGCGGACCCGGCCAGGGTCGACGTGCGCGGGCGCGTGCACACCGGGCGCGACTGCTTCCTCGACGTCAACGTGGTGCTCGAGGGGGAGGTCGCGCTGGGCGACAACGTCTACATCGGCCCTGGTGCGGTGATCCGCAACTCGCAGATCGGTGACGGTGTCCGCATCGAGGCACACACCGTGGTGGATGGCGCGGAGATCGCGGCCGGCTGCAATCTGGGGCCGTTCGCGCGCATACGCCCCGGGACCCGGCTGCTGGACGGCGTGAAGATCGGCAACTTCGTAGAGGTCAAGAAGTCGCAGCTGGGCAAGGGCAGCAAGGCCAGCCATCTGGCCTATCTCGGCGACACGGAGATCGGCGAGGACTGCAACGTCGGCGCCGGCACCGTGACCTGCAATTACGACGGCATCGACAAGCACCGGACCGAGATCGGCGATCGGGTGTTCGTCGGCACCAACAGCACGCTAGTGGCGCCCCTGGTGATCGAGTCGGATGCATTCATCGCGGCAGGCTCGACCATCACCACGCGGGTCAAGGCCGCCACCCTGGCGGTCGGCCGCGGCCGGCAGCGCAACGTCGAGGGCTGGGTGCGTCCCGATCGGCGCAAAGACAAATCCTGAACCGCTCTACCCCCATCTGAGGAGTTGCCATGTGCGGAATCGTTGGCGCCGTCGCCGACCGGAACGTCGCTGAAATCCTGCTGGAAGGTCTGCTGCGACTGGAGTACCGGGGCTACGACTCGGCCGGACTCGCGGTCATCGGCGCGGACGGCAGCCTCACTTGCCGCAAGCGGGTGGGTAAGGTGCGCGAGCTGGTCAATGAGGTGAGCGCAGCGCCCATCACCGGCCGCACCGGCATCGCCCATACCCGCTGGGCCACCCACGGCGTGCCCAACGAGACCAACGCCCACCCGCACGTGTCCAACGGCCGCGTGTGCCTGGTGCACAACGGCATCATCGAAAACTACGAAGCGCTGCGCGAGGAGTTGAAGAGCGCCGGCTACGCCTTTACGTCCGACACCGATTCCGAGGTCATCGTGCACCTGGTGGATTTCTACCACCACGGCGAGGGTCTGCCGCTGCTGGATGCGGTGCGCCGCACGGTCAAGCGCCTGGAGGGCGCGTATGCCATCGGCGTGATGTCCGTCGAGGACCCGACGCGCATCGTCGCGGCGCGCATGGGCAGCCCGCTGGTGGTGGGCAAGGGCATCGGCGAGAACTTCATCGCCTCCGACCCGCTGGCGCTGCGCCCGGTGACCGACCGGTTCGTGTTCCTCGAAGAAGGTGATCTGGTGGAGATCACCCGCGCCGACATCTCGGTATGGAACGTCGACGACGAGAACGTGATCCGCGCCACCATCAAGGTGGAGATGGGCAGCGACGACGTGGACCGGGGCAACTACCGCCACTTCATGCAGAAGGAGATCCACCAGCAGCCGGCGGTGATCCGCGACACGCTGGAGGGTCGGCTGGGCCGCCAGCGGGTACTCGAGCAGGCGTTCGGCGTCCGAGCGCCGGAAATCTTCGACCGCACCCGCGCCGTGACCCTGGTGGCCTGCGGCACCAGCTTCTATGCGGCCTCCATCGCCCGCTACTGGATCGAGGAGCTGGCGGGAATTCCCTGTCAGGTGGAGATCGCCAGCGAGTTCCGCTACCGCAAAGTTGCCGTGCTGCCGGGCAGCCTGTTCGTCACCATTTCTCAGTCCGGCGAGACCGCGGATACCCTGGCGGCGCTGCGCATCGCCCGGGATATCGGTTACGCGGCGACGCTGACGATCTGCAACGTACCGACCAGCTCGCTGGTGCGGGAGTCGGATCTGGCGATGATGCTGCAGGCGGGTACCGAGGTAGGGGTCGCCTCCACCAAGGCGTTCACCGCTCAGCTCACGGTGCTGTTGCTGCTGACGATTCTGCTCGGGCGTCGCAACGGCCTCGGCGATGCCCGGGAGCAGCAGCTGGTGGAGGCGCTGCATGGTCTCGATTCGGTGATCGAGCGCGCCCTGACGCTGGAACCGGCGGTGCGCCTGATTGCGGAGCGCTTTGCCGACCGGCACCACGCGCTGTTTCTCGGCCGCGGCCCGATGTTTCCCATCGCCATGGAAGGCGCTCTGAAGCTCAAGGAGATCTCCTACATTCATGCCGAAGGCTACCCGGCGGGCGAGCTCAAGCACGGCCCGTTGGCCCTGGTGGACGAGAACATGCCGGTGATCGCGGTGGCGCCCAACGACGAGCTGCTGGAGAAAGTGCAGTCGAACCTGCAGGAGGTGCGTGCGCGCGGTGGACAGCTGTTCGTGTTTGCCGACGAGTCGCTCTCCATTCGCAGCGAGCCGGGCGTGACGGTGGTGGGCCTGCCGGCGGTGAGCAAGATTCTGGCACCCATCGTCTACGTGGTGCCGCTGCAGCTGCTTGCCTACCACGTGGCGCTGCTCAAGGGCACGGACGTGGATCAGCCGCGCAACCTGGCCAAGTCGGTGACGGTGGAATGATCGTGCCGGCGCGTCAACGCGCCGGTCGCAGCACCAGATAGGTCTGCGGTGACAGGCCGGGACGCACCGACAGTCGCCGCGTGACTTCGAGGCCAGCGGCCGCGATGTCCGCCGCCATCACTCGCGGCCATATGGGAATGCGATCGTCGGGCGCGCGCCGCTGCACGAAGTACTTCAGGTGGAAGCGCAGCGCCGACAGAGCCCAGTTGGAAAAGTACGAGATCACGATGCGCTCACGGGTCACACGCGCCAGCTCCGAGAGCGCGCGTCGGCGCAGCGCAGCCTCGGGATAGTGATGCAGCAGCCGGTTGCAGATGGTGACGTCCACCGACCGGTCAGGCAGGCCTGTGCGCATGACGTCCGTCTGCACGAAGCTGATTGGGCTGCCGGACGCCGAATGCTGCGCGACCAGCGCCCGCGCCTGATGGAGCATGTGTGCGGAAAAGTCCGCGGCCAGCACGTCGTAGCCGCGCGCCAGCAGCATCGGCAACAGGCGGCCCGAGCCGGTAGGCAGGTCCAGAACGCGGCTGCCAGGGGGGATGCCGGCGAGCGCCGATTCGATGCAGTACATCTCGCGGCGGTTTTTCCAGGTATCGCGCAGGTTCTTGCCGGCGGCATAGCGGGCCGCGACGCCGTCGCTGTCGAAGCGCTGACGCGTCGCGAGATGCGCGTCCTCCGGTAGTCGGGTTGGTTTCAGCTGACCGGTTCCTCGATGTGGCCCGGGGTGCGGGCCGCGGGCGTCCGGCAATCTTAGAGACTGTTCCCGGGGAAACCAATCGCCGTCGGGTGGGGGCCGTTGCGCCGTTTCGATGCAGCGTGCCGCAGAGTAGAATGGGCGATACTCATGCTCGGATGACGTCTCTCGCGGGCGCGCATCGACACTCATCGCACACGCACCGGTACCCCTTGGACGTCACCCACATCATCGCCGATCTGAACGAGGCCCAGCGCGAGGCGGTCACCGCGCCGGTGGGGAACGCGCTGGTGCTGGCCGGGGCCGGCAGCGGCAAGACCCGGGTGCTCGTGCATCGGATCGCCTGGCTCATCGAGGCCGAGCGCGTTTCGCCCCAGGGCATTCTCGCGGTCACCTTTACCAACAAGGCCGCCGCCGAGATGCGTCAGCGCATCGAGGAGCTGCTGGCGCTGTCGGTACGGACCATGTGGGTCGGCACCTTTCACGGCATCGCCCATCGGCTTCTTCGCATGCACTGGCAGGAAGCGGGTCTGCCGCAGAACTTCCAGATCCTGGATGCCGATGACCAGCAGCGGCTGGTCAAACGGGTGATGCGCTCGCTGGATATCGACGAGCAGAAGTGGCCCGCCCGCCAGGCGGTATGGTTCATCAACGCCGAGAAGGACGAAGGTCGTCGCGCGGCCGCCGTGCCCGCCGGCGACGATCTGTTTCAGATCACGCACAAGAAAATCTACGAAACCTACGAAGCGTTGTGCCAGCAGGGCGGGCTGGTGGACTTCGCCGAGCTGCTGCTGCGCTGTCATGAGCTGCTGCTCGAAAATGCTGCGTTGCTGGCCCACTACCAGCGTCGCTTTCAGCATCTGCTGGTGGACGAGTTCCAGGATACCAACGTCATCCAGTACGCCTGGCTGCGCACGCTCGCAGGTCGCAGCGGGCGCGTCATGGCGGTGGGTGACGACGATCAATCCATCTACGGCTGGCGCGGCGCGCGGATCGAGAACATTCATCGCTTCAGTGAGGATTTCGCGCCGGTTCAGATCATTCGTCTTGAGCAGAACTACCGTTCCACGGGCACGATCCTCAAGGCCGCGAACGCGCTGATCGGGCACAACGCCGATCGCCTGGGCAAGCAGCTGTGGACGGCGGGTGCGGAAGGCGAGCTCATCAACGTTTACTCCGGCTACAACGACCTGGATGAGGCGCGGTTCGTCGCCGAGCGCATCCAGGAGGGCCTGGATGGCGGCCTGAGCCCGAACGAGATCGCCGTCCTTTACCGTTCGAACGCGCAGTCGCGGGTGCTGGAAGAGGCGCTGCTGCGCGCCGGCATTCCCTACCGCATCTACGGCGGTCTGCGTTTCTTCGAGCGCGCCGAGATTCGCAATGCGCTCGCGTACATGCGCCTGGTGCATCAGCGGCATTCCGATCCCGCCTTCGAGCGCGTGGTCAACACGCCGACGCGCGGCATTGGTGAGAAGACGCTGGCAACCATTCGCGAGCTGGCGCGCAGTCGCGGCGTATCGCTCTGGCAGGCGAGCAGGCAGGCGATCAGCGAAGGGCTGCTCACTGCCCGGGTTGCAGCGAAGGTCGGCGATTTCCTGAAGCTGATCGACGACATTGCCGAAGCATCGGCGGATCAGCCGCTGCACGAGATTGCCAGCCTGGTCATCGAGGCCAGCGGGCTGCTGGAATTCCACGCCCGGGAGCGTGGCGAGCGGGGGCTGGCGCGCAAGGAAAACCTGGAGGAGCTGGTGAGCGCCTGCCGGCAGTTCACCGGTGAGCTGATCTTTCCCCTGCAGGACGGCGACGCCGCCGAGGTCTCCATGCTCGAGGAGTTTCTAGATCAGACGGCGCTCGATTCCGGCGAGCACCAGAGTGATTCCGGACCCTGCGTGCAGCTGATGACTTTGCACTCGGCCAAGGGGCTGGAATTCCCGCTGGTGTTTCTCACCGGCATGGAGGAAGGTCTGTTTCCGCACCGTATGTCCGCCGAGGAGCCGGGGCGCCTGGAAGAAGAACGGCGCCTGTGCTACGTGGGGATCACCCGGGCCATGCGTTCGCTGTTTCTCACCTACGCCGAGACACGGCGCCTGCACGGATCAGACACTTACAACCGACCGTCGCGGTTTCTCCAGGAGCTGCCAGAGCAGCTGGTGCAGGAAGTGCGGCTCGGCGGCAGCGTGCAGCGCCCCTACGGACAACGCGCCGGCGCGGCCGGTCGCAGCAGCGGCCATGGCAGCTTTGCCGTGGATGAAGGCAGCGGTCTGCGCATGGGTCAGCACGTGCGTCACGGCAAGTTCGGCGAGGGGGTGGTGGTGCACGTCGAGGGTGCCGGAGATCGCGCGCGGGTGCAGGTCAACTTCGCCGACGTGGGCGCCAAATGGTTGATGCTGGGCTATGCAAATCTGGAAGCGCTGGATTGATCGGGAGGTCGCGCTGTTTATGGAACTGAAGCGTTCTGGCTGGATTGCCCTGAACGGGCTGGGATTGCGGCGGCTGGCGGCCCGGCGGGCGCCGACCCGGTGGCTGTTGCTGCCGTTGCTGCTCGCGCTGACCCTGAGCGGGTGCGGGCAGTCTTCTCCCGGCGCCGGCGCGCCTGGCGCGGCGGCCGCCACGCAGCCGACGGTGTATCGCTGGAAACTCATCACCACCTGGCCGAAGAACCTGCCGGCGCTGGGCACCGCGCCGGAGCATCTGGCTGAGCGCCTGCGGGTGATGAGCGATGGCCGTCTCGACATCAAGGTGTACGGCGCCGGCGAGCTGGTGGGCGCGTTCGAGGTGTTCGATGCGGTGTCTCAGGGAACCGCGCAGATGGGTCACGGCGCCTCCTACTACTGGCGTGGCAAGATTCCGGTGGCGGCTCTGTTTTCCACCGTGCCGTTCGGAATGACCGCGCAGGAGATGAACGCCTGGCTGCACTACGGCGGCGGTCTGGAGCTGTGGCGGGAGCTGTACGCGCCGTTCAACCTGGTGCCCTTCGCGGCCGGCAACAGCGGCGTGCAGATGGCCGGCTGGTTCAATCGGGAGATCAACTCCCTGGCAGACCTGCAGGGGCTCAAGATGCGCATCCCCGGACTCGGCGGCGAAGTTTTCAAACGCGCGGGCGGTGAGCCCGTGGCGCTGCCGGGCAACGAGGTCTTCACCGCGCTGCAGACCGGTGTCATCGATGCGGCGGAATGGGTGGCGCCGTACAACGATCTGGCGCTGGGACTCTACACGGCCGCGAAATACTACTACTACCCCGGCTGGCAGGAGCCGGGTTCGGCGCTCGAATTGCTGGTCAATCGCGAAGCCTGGGAGTCGCTGCCCCCGGATCTGCAGATGATGGTGGATACCGCGGCACGCATGGTCAACGAAGACGTGCTCGACGAGTTCACGGCGCGCAACTTCGCGGCGCTCGAGAGCCTGACGCGCGAGCACGGGGTGCAGCTCCGACGGCTGCCGGACGACGTGCTCGCCGCACTGCGAACCGCATCCGGAGAAGTGCTTGCCGAAGTGGCGGGAGACGATCCGCTGGCGCAGCGCATCGTCGCTTCCTATCGGCAGTTCTACAACGGCGTGAAAGGCTGGCACGCGGTGTCGGAGCAGGCTTACATCGACGCGCGCTGACGCGGGGCCAGTGAGGGAACCCATGGAGCTGAAGGCCACCGAGCTCGAAGTCCGCGACGCCGTCGCGACCATCTGGCTGAGCCGGCCCCAGCGCATGAATGCCTGGACCGGCCGGATGCACACCGAATACCGGTGGTGTCTGGCTCAGGCCAACGCTGATCCGGCCGTCCGCGCCATCGTGGTGACGGGTCGCGGCCGCGGGTTCTGTGTCGGCGGTGATGCCGAAGCGTTGGCCGGGCACGTGCGCAGGGGCGGCTACGATCCCGGCACGCCGGAACCCCTGGCGCAGCCGGGTTACGGTGTCGCTCCGGAGTTCGATGCGAGCTTCGCTTACCACTTCGGCCTGGACAAGCCGGTGATCGCGGCAATGAACGGTCCCGCCGCAGGCGTCGGGCTCGCTCTGGCGTGCTTCGCCGACCTGCGTTTCGCCGCTGCGGGTGCCCGCTTCACCACCGCCCACGGCAAGCTCAACCTGCCGGCCGAGTACGGGTTGTCCTGGCTGCTGCCGCGGATGATCGGTCTCACCCGTGCCAACGAACTGCTGCTGTCCAGCCGCGTGTTCATGGCCGAGGAAGCCAGGGACATGGGCCTCGTGAACCAGGTGTTCGAGGCCGACGTGCTGCTGGAGCGCACATACGAGTACGTGCATCGGCTGATCGCCACGGTGTCGCCCAACTCGCTGCGACAGACCCGTTGGCAGATCTATCGCGATCTGCATCGCGATGTCGCGGCTGCGGTTGCCGACTCCGAAGGGCTGCTCAACGCGATGATGCGTGAGGAGGACTACCGGGAAGGCGTCGCCGCATTTCTCGAGAAAAGGCCGCCGCAATGGGGCCGCGGCGACGCAGGAGAGTGACGCCATGGCGAAGATCGAATTCAGCAAAGCCGAGCGCCAGGCCATCGTCGCCGGCCTGAAGCTGTATTTCCGCGAGGAGCTCGACCAGGACATCGCCCAGTTCGACGCCGAGTTCCTGCTGGACTATCTGTGTGAATCGCTCGGACCGTACTTCTACAACCGCGGGCTCTACGATGCCCAGGCGGTGATCGAGAGCCGCCTTGAGGGCATTGCCGAGGCGATATACGAGATCGAGGTACCCACCGACGCGAGCCGCTGACGGTCACGCGCTGCTGCGCGCGATTGCGGGGCGAACCCTGGCAACGAGGCGTCAGTCGCGCCCGCTACCGGGCCGTCGCCGGGGCACCCGCAGCGCCCTGCCCGGCTCAGGGTTCCAGCGCCGCGCGCCCGCGCGCCCACACGCCCACCGGCCGTGTGAGGGCGCTCAGATCCTGCAGCGGATCGCCATCCACCAGCAGCAGATCGGCGGCCAGGCCCTGGCGCAGGCGCCCCGTGACCGCGCCGAGGCCGAGGGCGTCGGCTGCGTTGGCCGTTGCGGTGCGCAGGGTATCGGCCGCAGACAGCTCGGCGATGGCGCAGAACACGGCCAGGGCCTCGGGCAGGTGATGGTGGAACACGCCGGGAATGCCGGCGTCGGTCGAGGCAATGAACTGAATGCCCATGGCCAGCATGGCTTTGTAGGCGCCGCGGATCCGTTCCAGCGCCTGCTCGCGGCCGGGCTCGAGGTAGCGCCGCCAGCCCCGATTCACCGTCGGCGACACCCAGACCCCACGCTCCAGAATGATCCGCGCCACCTGCTCCTCGTAGTTGGCCGCCCAGCCCTGGGGTCCGACCCAGGAACAGTGCTCGATGGAGCGGACGCCCGCGCGCGCCGCGCGCTCGATGCCTTCGGTGCCGTGGCAGTGGGCGGCGACACCGAGCCCGTGTCGGGCGGCCGCGGTCACGATGCCGTCCAGGGTCGCCTGGTCGAACTGCGCGCCCGCGGGGCTGCTGCCCCGGGTGAACACGCCGCCGGTGGCCATGACCTTGATGAGGTCGACGCCGTGCTCGACCTGGCGGTCGATGACGGCCCGGGCGCCTGCCAGGTCCGGGGCCTCCCCGCCCCAGAAGTGGCAATGTCCCTGGGGCGAGGTAATGGGCTGACCGGCGCACAGCAGGCGCGGCCCGGACAGGGCGCCGGCGGCGATGCGGTCGCGCAGCTGAAGCTCGGCCCAGGCGCCGCCGCCGAGATCACGGGCGGTGGTGATACCCGCGCGCAGCATGGACTCGGCGGTTGCGCCCATCCGCGCCAGGTCGCGCGGTTCTTCGGCAGCCGGCGGCGCGCTGCGATTCGGATCCAGCTCCATGTGCACATGCGCATCGATCAGTCCGGGCAGCAGGGTGGCGCCCCGGCAGTCGATGCGCCGTACGCTGGCCGAGGTGCGCGCGCCGAGTTCCGCGCCGATGCCTATGGCGGCGATTCGGGCGCCGCTCACGAGCAGTGCGTCGGCATCCAGTTGCTGCTCGCCGTCCCAGATGCGCGCGCCGTGCAGCAGCGTTTCAGGGGGCGTGCCGGTCACGGCGGCGCATTCAGCAGGGCCGGCAACCAGGTCGCCAGCGCAGGCCATGCAGCCAGCGCCCCGAGCAGCAGCAGCTGCAGCGCGACGAACGGCACTACGCCGCGGTACATGGCGCTGGTGGGCACGGACGCCGGCGTGACCCCGCGCAGGTAGAACAACGCAAAGCCGAACGGCGGGGTGAGAAACGAGGTCTGCAGGTTCACCGCGAGCAGCACGCCGAGCCAGACCGGGTCTGCGCCCATGGCCAGCAGCACCGGACCAACGATGGGCACCACCACGAACGTGATCTCGATGAAGTCGAGCATGAAGCCGAGCAGAAACACCACCAGCATGACGATGGCGAGCGCTCCCCAGAGGCCGCCGGGCATGTCCACGAACCAGCCATGCACCAGATCGTCGCCGCCGTAGCCGCGGAATGCCAGCGAAAACAGCGATGCGCCGATGAGAATGAAGAACACCATGGCGGTGGTTTTGAGGGTCGTGTCGCACACCTGCCGCAGCACGCCGAGGTCGAGCGCCCGGTACGCCAATGCCAGCAGCAGCGACCCGGCCGCGCCGACGCCGGCCGCCTCGGTGGGCGTAGCGAGCCCGCCCAGGATCGAGCCGAGCACCGCGATGATCAGCAGCAGCGGCGGCAGCAGGCCGCGAACCAGCGTGCCGAGCGTTGCAGCCGGGTGGCTGCCGGACGCAGGCTGCTGGCTTGGTGCCGGCGGCGCGGCCTGCGGGCGCAACACGGCCACCCCCACGACGTACAGCAGGTAGAGCACCACCAGCAGCAGTCCGGGCACCAGCGCGCCGGCGAACAGGTCCCCCACCGAGACGGTCTTCGGTGCGAACACGCCTTTGGCCAGCTGCGCCTGCTGATAGGCCGTGGACAGCACGTCGCCCAGCAGCACCAGGGCAATGGAAGGCGGAATGATCTGACCCAGCGTGCCCGTGGCGCTGATGGTGCCCGTGGCCAGGCGTGGGTCGTAGCCCTGTTTGAGCATGGTCGGCAGCGACATCAGGCCCATGGTCACCACCGTGGCGCCGACGATGCCGGTGCTCGCCGCCATCAGCATGCCCACCAGGATCACCGCGATGCCGAGCCCCCCGCGCAGGCGGCCGAACAGCTGGGACAGGCTCTCGAGCAGCAGCTCGGCGATGCGCGTCTTCTCGAGCACCACGCCCATGAAGACGAACAGCGGCACCGCCAGCAGGGTCTGATTGCTGATGATGCCGAATACGCGGCCCGGCAGAAATCCCAGATCGCCGGGATCGAAAACGCCGCCGGCGACGCCGAGCAGCGCGAACAGCAGCGAGACCCCGCCGAGGGTGAGCGCCACCGGGTAGCCGGCCAGCAGCGCGAAAAACACCGCGACGAACAGCAGTATGGCCATGACGTCAGATCTCCGGGCCGGCAGCCGGCGGTTCGACGCACGCCGGCACGGCACCGCGCAGGATCAGCAGGCAGCGGCCGCACTCGGCCAGCCCCTGCAGCGCCAGGCACCCGCCCAGCACCGGAATCAGGGTCTTGAGCAGGAACACCGCGGGAATGCCGCCCACCTCGGGCGAGCCTTCGAGAATCCGCCAGGCGTTGGCCACGTAGCTGGTACTGGTGAGGACCAGAGCACAACTCACGGGCAGCAGCAGCAGCACGTGGCCGATGAGATCTACCAGCGCCCGTCCGCGCGCTCCCAGGCGCGCGTGCAGCAGGTCCACACGCACGTGCGCGTTCTCGCGCAGGGCGTAAGGGATGCCGAGCATGAAGGCGACCGCGTGCAGGTAAAGCACCGACTCCTGCAGCACGATGGAACCTTCACCCACGGCGTAACGCAGCACCACCACCGCCAGCATGTCGATCACCATCAGCAGCATGAGCCAGCGCAGCAGCCCGGCCAGGGCGCTGGTGAAGCGGTCGATCCAGGCGATCAGCAGCTGCAACGGCTCAGCCTCCGCTGGCCGCAGGAGCGCCCGCGCCCAGGGTGGTCTCGGCGACTATGCCGGCGAACAGGGCGAAGCCCACCCAGGTGTTGTTGCGGAACGCCCTGAAGCAGCCGGCCCGGCTGCGATCGCGGATCAGCGCCTGCTGGTAGGCGAAGAGCGCGGCGGCGGCCGCGAGCCCGAGGTGATACGGCAGCCCCAGCGCCAGCCGGCTGCCCAGCAGCGCGAGGGCGCTGAGCGCGCTCAGCTGCAGCAGGCCCACCATGAAGCGGTCGGCGCTGCCGAACAGGATTGCCGTGGACTTGATGCCGACTTTCAGATCGTCGTCACGGTCCACCATGGCGTACTCGGTGTCGTAGGCCACGATCCACAGCAGGCTGCCGATGAACAGCAGCCAGACCGTGGGCGGCAGAGTACCGGTGACGCTCGCGTACGCCATGGGCAGACCCCAGCTGAAGGCGGCGCCGAGGACCACCTGCGGCAGGTAGGTCCAGCGTTTCATGAACGGGTACAGCACGGCGATGGCAAACCCGCCCAGAGAGAGCCAGCGCGCCAGCGGGTTGAGAAAGGCGAGCAGCATGAGCGCCATGACGGACAGCATCACGAACAGTGCCAGCGCGTGACGCTCGGGGATTCTGCCGCTGGTGAGCGGCCGGTTGGCGGTGCGGGCCACATCCTTGTCCCAGTGACGATCGGCGAAATCGTTGATGACGCACCCGGCCGAACGCATGACGAACGTGCCGACGGTGAACACGACGACGAGGTGCCAGGGTGGGGTACCGTCGGCGGCCAGCCACAGCGCAGCCAGTGTCGGCCACAGCAGCAGCAGCGTGCCCACCGGGCGGTCCAGACGCATGAGCTCCAGGTAAGCGCGTGGCCCGGGGGGCAGTTGATCGATCAGCTGGGACAATGTGCGTTTCCAGGTAGCGGCACAGCCATTTTCCGCCGCGCGCGCGGCGGCCGCATCAATTGATTTTTGCGGGTTCGACCATTAGTTTAACGCGCCTTGTGCAATCACCCCACGGACGAACAACGAATGCGAAAGTGGCAGTGCATCGTGTGCGGCTGGATCTACGATGAAGCCGAAGGCTACGAAGAGGAAGGCATCGCACCCGGAACCCGGTGGGAAGATGTTCCGGAAGACTTCGTCTGCCCTGAGTGTGGGGTGAGCAAGGAAGACTTCGAGATGATCGAAATCGGCTGATGCCGCAGCCGCACCCTGGCGCCATGAGGAGTCGCTGCCGATGAACCTGACCGTCCGCATTCTCATCGGCATGGCAGCGGGACTGATCCTGGGTGTGGCAGTGCAGCAGTCGGGGGTGGCGGCCGACCACTGGCTGCGCAGCGTCGTCATCGATGGCTTCATCGACGCGGGCGGGCAGATCTTCATCGCCAGCCTGAAACTCATGGTCGTGCCGCTGGTGCTGGTGTCGCTCATCTGCGGCGCAGCGAGCCTGGGCGATACCGGCAGCATGGGCCGGGTGGCCGGCAAGGCCGTTGCCCTGTACCTGCTGACCACGGCCCTCGCCATCTCCATCGCCGTGCTGCTGGCGCTGCTGGTGCAGCCCGGTGTTGGCGCGGGCGCTCCGGCAGCGGACGTGGTGTTCGAGGCGCAGCAGCCAGCCAGCATCAAGGACACCCTGATCGCGATCTTCCCGACCAATCCCGTTGCCGCCATGGCGGAAGGCAACATGCTGCAGATCATCGTGTTCGCGCTGCTGTTCGGCGTTGCCATCAGTCACGCGGGCGAGGCCGGCGCCCGGGTAATGGGCGTGTTCGAAGACATCAACGAGGTGCTGATGCGCCTCATTACGATACTCATCAAGCTGGCGCCGCTGGGTGTGTTCTGTCTCATGACCCGGCTGTTCGCCACCCAGGGTTTCGACGAGATCTACAAGCTGCTCGCCTACTTCATGACCGTGGTCGTGGCGCTGGCGGTGCACATGGGCATGGTGTACCCGAGCCTGCTGGCGCTGCTCGCGCGGATCAATCCCCTGACCTTCCTGCGAAAGATGCGTGAGCCCATGCTGGTGGGTTTCAGCACCGCGTCCAGCGGTGCCACGCTGCCGGTGACGCTGCGCACCGTTGAGCACCGCCTCGGCGTCAAGAACGAGGTGGCGTCGTTCGTGGTACCGCTCGGCGCAACCATCAACATGGACGGCACCGCCATCATGCAGGGCGTGGCCACCGTGTTCATTGCCCAGTTCTACGCAATCGACCTCAGCCTCGGCGACTATCTGATGGTGATTCTCACCGCAACGCTGGCGTCCATCGGCACCGCCGGGGTTCCCGGGGTCGGGCTCATCATGCTGACGATGGTGTTGACCCAGGTCGGGCTGCCGGTGGAGGGCATCATGCTCATCATCGGCGTCGACCGGCTGCTGGACATGATGCGTACGGTGGTCAACGTCACCGGCGACGGCATGGTCGCCACCATCGTGGCCCGGACCGAAGACGATCTGGACCTGAGCGTTCTCGAGGATCCCCAGGCCGGGCAGGTGGTGCAGGATCCGTAGGCGCCCCCGGTCAGCCCTTCAGGCTGCCGGCCAGGCCGTCCAGAGCGTCGCGCGACTCCACCAGCTTGCGGGTGACCCGTTGCAGCGCCTCGGAGTCGAGAGACAGCGCCACCAGATCCGTCTCGCTGGGGCCGTCCGGCGGCGCATCTGACAGGCCGAGGCCGCCCAGCAGCTTGCGGCTGAGCTGCAGCAACCGTACGTAGGTGGCATTGCTGCCGTCGTAGCCCGGCTGCTGCTGAAAACGCACGGCATCGCTCACGGCGTCCGGCAGCTCCCAGGTTTCCAGCAGCGCGCTCGCCAGCACCTCGCGCGGCAGGCCCAGCACGTGCAGATCCGCGTGCGCCCGCGCCAGGTGGCGGTTGGCCTCCTGAAGCAGGCAGATGGACTCGTGCTGGTGCGGAAACACGTGGCCCAGCACCAGCGTCCCGAACCCTGCCAGCAGGCCGCACAGGTAGCACATTCCCGGCTCGGGCCGGCCTGCGGCAGGCATCTGGCGGGCCAGCGCCTCCATGGTGGCGGCCGTGACGATGGCTTCGAGCCAGAATCCCGGCAATCCGCGGACCTCGGCGGCGGGCAGGCGCAGGGACTGTCCCAGGGCCATACCCAGCGCCATGCTCAGCACCGTGTCGAAGCCGAGCACGCGCATCACCGCGTCGCCGATGCTGTTGGCGGGCGGATTCGGGTTGTAGAAGGCGGAATTTGCCCAGCCCATGATCCGCGCGGCGATGCTGGGATCGGTCTCGATGATCGCCACCAGGTCGGCCAGGTCGTAGTTCGGATTCGACTGCAGCGCGATGATGCGCCGGGCGGCTTCGGGCAGCGGCGGAATGTGCAGCGTCTGGTCCAGACGCTGCTGCATGCGCAGCTGGGTGAAGCGGCTCACGACGCTGCCGATACGGTCCAGGTCGGTGCTGCGGTCGCGGTCCGCCGGCATGTCGGCGAGCGGCTCGGCGAACCGGGCGACCTGGACCTGGTAGTGGGCGCGCATCAGCGACTGGCCGTCGATCGCAACATATCTGTGCGATTCCTCGGTAGCGAGCGCTAACTTACGACCCTGGATCAGAGACTCGTCGATCACTACCGGCAGTGCGTACGCGCCGGGGATCGCGGCGGTGGGGTTTTCTGCGACGTAGGGTCGCGCGCGCAGAGCCCGCCGGGTGAACGCGCGCAGCACCGCGACGTCGAGCAGCGCGGTTTCGGGCACCAGCACCTGCACCTCGCCCTGGTCGTCCCCCATGATCAGCGCCCGTACCCGCGCCTCTGCCGGCGGTGATGGGTACGGCTCGAGCGCAAGGGAACTGCCGATCCGGGCGGAGTTGTCCGTTACTGCCATGTCGTGTGCGGCCTGTCAGCTGGTGCCAATCGAGTATAGGAGCCGCGCGCGGGACGCTGCGTGACGGAAGTCGCGGGTCCGGCCATAAGGACGCGTGCCGGGCGCGCGCCGGCTGCAGACGGCTTCAGACGCTGACGGGTCCGTTGTCGCCCGGTGCCCAGGCCTGCAGCAGGGCGGCCGCCTGTTGCGGGTCGTCGCGCAGCAGCTTCTCACCGGCGCCGAGCGCCTGGTCGAGCAGGTGCGCATCGCGGGTGAGGTCTGCGATGCGGAAGCTCTGCTCACCGGTCTGACGGGTTCCGAGCAGCTCGCCGGGACCACGCAGCGCCAGATCCTGCTCGGCGATGAAGAAGCCGTCCTGACTGTCGCGTATCACCTTGAGCCGGCTTCGAGCCTGGGCGCCGAGCGGCGTGTGGTACAGCAGCACGCAGTGCGAGGCCGCGGAGCCCCGCCCGACCCGTCCGCGCAGCTGGTGCAGCTGAGCGAGCCCGAGGCGCTCTGGATTCTCGATGATCATCAACGTGGCGTTGGCTACGTCCACGCCGACCTCGACCACGGTGGTGGCCACCAGCAGCTGGTGCTCGCCGTTCTTGAAGGCGGCCATCACCGAAGCTTTCTCGGCGCTGGACAGGCGCCCGTGCAGCAGCGCCACGGACGCCTCCGGCAGGGCCTTCTGCAATGCCTCGGCCGTGGGAATGGCCGCGGCCGCCTCGATCTGGTCCGAGGGCTCGATGAGCGGGCACACCCAGTACGCCTGCTCACCCCGCGCGATGGCTTGCCGCAGCGCCGCCAGCACCTCGTCGCGCCTGGTGTCGGCGACCGCACGGGTGTCGATGGGCTGGCGGCCGGCCGGCAGCTCGTCGAGCACGGATACCGCCATGTCGGCGTACAGGGCCATGGTCAACGTGCGCGGAATCGGGGTGGCGGTCATGACCAGCTGGTGCGGCAGCTGTCCCTTGCTGCGCAGGGCCATGCGCTGGTGCACGCCGAAGCGGTGCTGCTCGTCTATGATGGTCAGCGCGAGACGGTGGAACGCCACGCCGCCCTGAAAGAGTGCATGGGTGCCGACTGCCACCAGCGCCTCGCCGGAGGCGATGCGCGCGGTCACGGCGCGGCGGTCGGCGGCGTTCTGACTGCCGGTGAGCAGCACCACCGGGATGCCGAGCGGTTCCAGCCAGGCGGAAAAGTTCAGATAGTGCTGCTCGGCCAGAATTTCGGTTGGCGCCATGAGCGCGGTCTGGGCCCCCTGCTCGGCCGCCCGTATGGCTGCAAACGCCGCCACCACGGTTTTGCCGGCACCGACGTCACCCTGCACCAGACGCAGCATCGGCTGAGGCTTCTCCAGGTCCTCCAGCACTTCGCGCACAACGCGCCGTTGTGCGCCCGTCAGCTCGAAGCCGAGGCGCTCCAGCAGCTGGCGGCCGAGCTGCCGGCTGCGCGGCAGCGGCAGCGTCCGCAGGCGTTCCCGCTCCAGCTGACGGTGGCGCATGATCAGAAAGTAGGCGGTCAGCTCCTGTATCGCCAGGCGTTCCCGCGCCGCGTCCACGTCCGCACGGTTGCTGCCTGGCGGTGGCCGGTGCAGCAGCAGCAGATCCCGGTATGGCGTGCCCGGTGCATCCGGCCAGTTCAGCTGGGCCAGCTGTGCCGTGAGGGCGCGGATCCGGTTCTGACCGAGGCCGCGGGTGGTCGGGTAAACGGGGGTCAGGCCCGCTTCCGGCGCCGGAGGCGTGCCGCTGAAGCTGCGATATTCAGGGTGGGCCATTTCCAGGCCGCTGGGGCCGAAGCGGACTTCGCCGAAGGCGGACACCCGCGTGCCCGGTCGCAGCCCGGCCTGCTGCTGGCGCGAGAAGTGAAAGAAGCGCAGGCCGAGATAGCCGGTTCCATCCTCGATGGTCGCCAGCAGGCTGCGGCGCCTGCCATAGGCGACCTGGCAATCCACCACCTCGCCCTGCACCAGGCACTCGCGTTCGGCGGCGAGCGCCCGGATCGGCACGACGACGCTGCGATCCTGGTAGCGCAGAGGTAGATGCAGCAGCAGATCGCGGGTGCTGAATATTCCCAGACGTGCCAGCGTCGCGGCGACGCTGCGGCCCACGCCTTTGAGCGCCGTGATCGGCAGATCGGCCGTTCGCGTCGCCGCCCCGCCCGGAGTCTGCGCTTGCGGGGGCGCGCCGGTCGGCGCAACCGGCCTGGAGTCGGCCCCGGTCACCCCGGGCTGGTGAGCACCATGATGGCGTCCACCTCGACGCCGGCACCACGCGGCAGAGCCGAGACTTCCACTGCCGCCCGGGCCGGGTAGGGCTCGACGAAGATTTCCTGCATGACCGCGTTCACCGCCTGAAAGTTGCCGAGGTCCGTCAGGTACACGGTGAGCTTCACGATGTCTTCGAGGCCGCCGCCGGCAGCTTCGGCCACCGCGGCCAGATTCTGGAACACCCGGTGGGTCTGAGCACCGACGTCTCCCGGGACCAGTTCCATGCTGACCGGGTCCAGTGGGATCTGGCCCGAGAGAAACACCATGCCGCCGGCCGCCACCGCCTGGGAATAGGTGCCGATTGCGGCCGGGGCCCGTGGGGTGGTGACGATGCGCCGGCCTGGTGCCGTGCCTGCTCGGTTCGATTCAGTCATTCGCGTGTGCCTGTCTGTTCAGCTGCCGGCCCGGTTGATGGACAGCACGCTGCCGGTGGCGCGCAGCTTGCGCATGACCCGGGCGAGGTGGGTGCGGCCGCGCACCGAGACGGTCAGGGCGACACTGGTCACTTCGGCGTTGCGCTCTTCGACGTTGATCGCCTCGACCCCCGCGTCCGCTTCGGCAACCGCGGCAGCGATGCCGGCGATGATGCCTTTGCGTCGGTGCACGTCGACGCGCAGGGCAGTGAGAAACTCAGTGGTGGTCTTCGGTGCCCAGTGCGCGGGAATGATCTCGCGGCCGCCGTGGCGGCGGCGCAGCTCCGTCATGTTCTTGCAGGTCTCGACATGCACCACGAAACCCTTGCCCGGCGTCATGTGACCGACGATGGGGTCCCCGGGAATGGGTCCGCAGCAGCGGCCGTAGTTGATGACCAGACCCTCGCCGCCGCGGATCGCCACCGGCCCGAGGGCGTCCACCGTGATGCCCTGAAACTCGGGGTCCTCAGCCGCCAGCAGCTGCTGTGCGACCACGTAGGCCATCAGCTCGCCATTGCCGATGGCGGCCAGGAGCTCGTCGAGCTTGCGGACACCGAACTCCTTGAACACGCGCCGCAGGCGCCGGAAATCCAGGTCGTTGAGACTCTTGTTGGCACTGGACAGCGACCGGTTCAACAGACGCCGGCCGAATGCCACGGAGTCCGCCTGCTGCTGCACCTTGAGCGCCTGACGGATACCGGTGCGGGCCTTGCTGGAGACCACGAAGGTCAGCCAGTCGGGATTGGGGCGGGCGTCGGGCGCCGTGATGATCTCGACGCTCTGACCGCTCTGCAGACGCTGCGACAGAGGTGCCAGCGAGCGGTCGATGCGGCAAGCCACGCAGCGGTTGCCGATGTCGGTGTGCACCGCGTACGCGAAGTCGATGGGACAGGCGCCGCGCGGGAGCTCGAGGATGTGCCCTTTCGGGGTGAACACGTAGACCTCGTCGGGAAACAGATCGATCTTCAGGCTCTCGATGAACTCCATGGGGTTGCCGGCGCGCTGCTGCAGATCCAGCAGATCCCGCACCCACTGACGAGCCCGACGCTGGCTGCCCTGAAAACTCTCCTGATCGCTCTTGTACAGCCAGTGACCGGCGATGCCGTTCTCTGCCACTGCGTTCATCTGCGGGGTGCGGATCTGTACCTCGATGGGCACGCCGTGCATGCCGAACAGGGTCGTATGCAGGGACTGGTAGCCGTTCACCTTGGGGATGGCGATGTAGTCCTTGAATCGTCCGGCCACGGGCTTGTAGAGATTGTGCACGACGCCCAGCGCCCGGTAGCAGTCGTCGACGCTGTCGACGATCACGCGGAAGCCGAACACGTCCATGATCTCCGAGAACGACTTGTGCTGTGTGCGCATCTTCCGGTAGATGGAGTACAGATGCTTCTCGCGGCCCGACACGTCGGCCGTGATGTCTTCCTGGGCAAGCGCTGCGGTCATCGACTTGCGCAGCTCTTCCATGAGTTCCTTGCGGTGGCCACGGGCGGCGGCGACCGCCCGCTCGATCCGGTCGGCGCGCAGCGGGTACAGGGCGCGGAAGCCGAGCTCCTCGAACTCCACCTTGATGTGATGAATGCCCAGACGGTTGGCGATGGGCGCGTAGAAGTCGAGGGTTTCCCGGGCAATGCGCTTGCGCTGCTCGTCGGACATGACGCCGATCGTGCGCATGTTGTGCAGCCTGTCGGCAAGCTTGACCATGATCACGCGGATGTCCTTGGCCATGGCCAGGGCCATTTTCTGGAAGTTCTCCGCCTGCGCCTCGGCCCGCGACCGGAAGATCGTGGACAGCTTCGAGACGCCGTCCACGATCTCGGCGACCGAGTCTCCGTAGCGCTGCCGCAGAGTGGACTTGCCGACTTCGGTGTCTTCGATGACGTCGTGCAGCAGCGCGGCGATCACGGTTTCGTGATCCATGCCCATGCTGGCGAGAATGCTGGCCACCGCCAGCGGGTGCGAAATGTACGGGTGCCCGGTGCGGCGCCACTGGCCCTGGTGCGCCGCCGCAGCGTACGCGTAGGCGTCGCGCACCTGATCTATCTGTGCACGATCCAGATAGGCGAGCCGGTCACACAGCTCCTCCAGGGTTACCGGGGCAGCGACTTCAGGCTGGCGCGCGTGCTCGGCGAGCAGCGATACGAAATAGGACGGCGGCTGGCTGGGGCGCTTGGAGCGGCGTTTGCGCCCCCGACGCTCGGGCTTGGTGGTTGCGGCGGCTGTCTGGGATGCGGTCAAAGGTTCCCCGTGGGCGCGACGGGGCGGCCCGTTTGCGGCGTTACGGCTCGCGGGGTGTTTCATCTCCCATGCTGAACGACAGCTCCAACGCTTCATCCTCGGTGCGTGCATCCTGCTCGTCAAGCATTTCGTCGTTGATCAGGCCTGCGGCGATCTCGCGCAACGCGATGACAGTGGGCTTGTCGTTCTCCTCGGGAACCAGGGCCTCCGTGCCGTAGCGGTGCATCTGACGCGCGCGGCGGGTGGCCAGCATGACCAGCTGGAAACGGTTGTCGACGTGATCGAGACAGTCTTCGACGGTGATTCGTGCCATGTCGGAGCCCGGGTTACGAAGAGCGCGGCAGTGTAGCGGTGCCTCAGGAGCCTGACAAGAGATCGTTCAGCAGCGGCTCCAGGCGCTGCCGCTGTGCCGGCAGGCGCAGGCGCTCGGCGCGGATGATGCTCTCGATGTCGCACAGTGCCGTGTCGAAATCGTCGTTGACCACCAGATAGTCGTACTCGGCGTAGTTGGACATCTCCCACACCGCCTTTTCCAGGCGCTGCTGGATGACCGCAGGGTCGTCCTGCTGGCGCTTGCGCAGACGTTCCTCGAGAGCGGCCCGGGATGGCGGCAGGATGAACACGCTCTGCGCCTCGGGATAGCGCTGGCGGATCTGGCGGGCGCCCTGAAAATCGATCTCCAGAATGACGTCGCGGCCGGCGGTGCGGTCCCCGTCTACGGCGGCCGACGAGGTGCCGTAGCGGTTGCCGAACACTTCTGCGTGCTCCAGGAACTCGCCGGCGCGGGCCATGCGCTGGAACTCGGCGCCGTCGATGAAGTGATAGTCGACCCCGTCGCGTTCGCGCGGGCGCATCGGCCGGGTGGTGTGAGAGATCGACACCACCAGCTGTGCGTCGCGCTCGAGCAGCGCCGCCACCAGGCTGGTCTTGCCGGCGCCCGAGGGCGCCGAAACGATCAGCAGCATGCCCGCTGCCGGGGTCGTGCCGGGATCGCGCGTCATTCGATGTTCTGCACCTGCTCGCGGATCTGCTCGATCACCACCTTGAGATCCACGGCGCGTTGCGACGTCTGGGCCTGAATGGATTTCGAGGCGATGGTGTTGGCCTCTCGATTCAGTTCCTGGGTGAGGAAGTCCAGGCGCCGGCCGTGCGGCCCGGGACCGCGCAGCGCACTGCGCGCCTCCTCGACGTGGATGCTCAGGCGATCGAGCTCCTCGGCGATGTCGGCGCGCTGCGCCAGCAGCGCCACCTCCTGCTCGAGCCGGGCCGGCTCCAGCGTCGCGCCGAGCTCGGCGACCCGCTGGCTCAGCCGGCTCTGCAGCTCGTGCGCGATGCTGGTGGTATGCCGTTTGATGGCGTTGACCAGGTCGTCGATCTCGTCGAGGCGGTGGTTGATCGTCTCCTTGAGCTGCGTGCCTTCGCGGTGGCGGTGCTCGATCAGCTGAGTGAGCCCGTCCTCGAACAGGTCCCCCACCGGCTCGGCCAGATCGTCGGCTTCGAGCGTGGCTTCCGTGCCCAGAATTCCCGGCCAGCGCAGCAGGTCCATGGCGCTGGGCGGTCCGACTTCGGGTGCGTCGCGGCGCACCTGCTCGAGCACCGCCAGTATCTGCAGCAGCAGGGCCCGATTCAGCGCCATGGGCGCTGCGCCCTCGGCGCGATCGAGGCGCAGGGTCGCGTCGATCTTGCCGCGCTTGAGGTGCGCGCGCAGGGTGTCGCGCAGACTGTGCTCTAGCGGCCGCAACGGTTCCGGCATGCGGAACTGCACTTCGAGAAAGCGATGATTGACGCTGCGCAGCTCCCACACGAGCACCTGATCGCCCCGATGCACCTGGGCCCGCGCAAAGGCGGTCATGCTCTGAACCATGCTGTCGTCGCTCGCGCTGCGGCCTCGTCCGTGGGTCGAGAGTTTACCGCTTCGACGGGCACGCGGTCATACTGCTTATAATGTGCGGCGCTGAATTCCCACCATAGAGAGAACCCATGACCATCGCACGCCCGAGCGGCAGAGCCCCTGATCAGATGCGGCCGGTCCGCTTCACCCGTCACTTCACCAGGCACGCCCATGGCTCCGTGCTCGTGGAGTTTGGCGATACCCGTGTGATCTGCACCGCCAGCATCGACAACTCGGTGCCCGGGTTTCTGCGCGGCGGCGGCGTCGGCTGGGTCACGGCCGAGTACGGAATGCTGCCTGGCGCGACTCACACCCGCTCCGACCGCGAAGCGGCTCGCGGGCGCCAGAGCGGCCGCACGCTGGAGATCCAGCGCCTCATCGGACGCTCACTGCGCGCGGCGGTGGACCTCGAGGCGCTGGGCGAGCGGACCGTGCGTATCGACTGCGACGTGATCCAGGCCGACGGGGGTACGCGCACGGCATCCATTACGGGTGGCTGCGTCGCGCTCGCCGACGCGCTCGCGCGAGTTGGCGTTCAGGCGGCGTTCAGGGCGTTCGTGGCATCAGTATCCGTGGGAATCTGGCAGGGTCAGGCCGTGCTGGATCTGGACTACGCGGAAGATTCGAATGCCGAGACCGACATGAACGTGGTGATGCTGGAAGATGGCGGGTTCATCGAGATTCAGGGCACCGCAGAAGGCGCCCCGTTCGACGATCAGGAGCTCGGCGGCATGCTGGCGCTGGCACGACAGGGCACTGCAGCCCTGGTGCAGCAGCAGCGGGCGGCGCTGGCCGACGCCACGCACGGGAGCTGAAGCGATGGCGACAGGCGTCGGGGGCCGGATCGATGCGGCGCAAAGCCAGGCGCTGGTCCGGCTGCTGGTGGAACATCAGGTGCTGCGCTTCGGCAGCTTCACGCTGAAGTCCGGGCGACAGAGTCCGTACTTCTTCAACCTCGGTGCGCTCAACACCGGGGCCGCGATCCAGGCGCTGGCGGAAAGCTATGCCGACTGCATCGAGGCCGCGGGCTTCGAGTTCGACGTGGTGTTCGGGCCCGCCTACAAGGGCATTCCGATCGCCGTTGCCGTGGCCGAAGCGCTGGCCCGCCGGGGACGCGACGTGGGCTGGGCGTTCAACCGCAAGGAAGCCAAGGATCACGGCGAGGGCGGCCGCTTCGTCGGCGCCGACGTCGCAGGTCGGGTGCTGCTGGTGGACGACGTGCTCACTGCCGGTACCGCTGTGCGCGAGGCCACGGAGCTGCTGGCACAGGCCGGCGCGCAGCTCGTCGGTGTGGTGATCGCGCTCGATCGGCGCGAGCTCAACGACGGGGGTCGCACGGCGGTTCAGGCGCTCTCGGCCGACCTCGGCGTGCCGGTGACCAGCATCCTCCGGCTGGAGGATGTGATCGAGTACCTTGACTCCATGCCCGCTGACGAGAACCATCGCACGGATCTCATGGCGCGGATCAGGGAGTATCAGCAGACCTACTGTGAGGGCGGGCCATGACGCGCGCTCGCCGTGCCGGCTGATGGACTGACTTATGGACAAGCGGATCGTCACGATCGTCGTCGTCGGGCTCTTGAGCGCGCCTCTGCTGTCGGTGCAGGCGGCCGGGATGCGCCTGTATCGGTACGTGAATTCGGCCGGCAACATCGAGATATCACACACGCTGCCGAGCGATCGGGCCGCCATGGGCTACGAGATACTGGACGCGGGCACCGGACAGGTGGTGCAGCGTGTGCCGCGGCAGCTGTCGCCGGAAGAGCTCAAGGTCAAGCAGGCCCGTGATCGCCGCATCGCGGCCTGCCACGCCGAGGACGACCGCGTGCGTACGCTGTATGCCTCGGAGACCGACATCGCCAACGCGGAGAAGCAGTCGCTGAAGTCGCTGAGCGACAGCATCACCAACGCGCGCGCCAATCTGGCCCAGCTGCAACGCCAGCTCGAGGATCTGCAGAAGGAGGCGGCCAACGTCGAACGCACCGGCGGCGGCGTGCAGGCGATCCTCATCGACAGCATCAACCAGACTGAGGTGCAGGTGAAGCAGCTGGAGCAGGATATCGAGTCCCGGCGCAGGCAGCAGGACGAAACCAGGAATCAGTACGCCGAGGACCTGCGCATCTACCGCGAGGGCGCCTGCCCCGAGCTGAACGGCTGAACGCTCAGCGGAACACGGCGCGCTCCAGCGCCAGCCACTGCTCGTCCCAGCGGGTGGTGGGCAGCGAGCGGAACTCGCTGCGCACGAACTGATTGATGCGGCCCTCGGCCGCCGACAGCAGCAGGTTGGCGCCGGCGGTGCTGCCGAGCTCGGGCCCGGGCACGCGGGTCACCGCCCACTCCCGCAGGATCAGCCGCAGCTGCGTTTCCAGCCGATCGAACAGCTGCCGGATGCGGTTGCGCAGGCGCTCCGTCTCACCCAGCAGCGCGTCACCGAGCATCAGCCGGGCCAGGCCCGGATTGCGCTCGGCGAACGACAGCAGCAGCCACAGAATCATGTGGCAGCGCTGCTGCGCGGTGGGCTGCTCGGCCAGGATCCGGTTGATGCGGGTGAACAGGCTTTCCTCGACGAACTCGATCAGACCTTCGAGCATCTTCGCCTTGCTGGGAAAGTGCCGGTACAGAGCTGCCTCGGAGACCCCGACCTGCTGCGCCAGCGCCGCGGTGGTGATGCGCGCCCCGGGATGGGTCTCGAGCATCAGCGCAAACGCCTGCAGAATTTCCTGGCGCCGGTTCGATCTGGTCATGACGTCAGGGCGTTCCGCCGGTTCCACTGTCGAGCGCACCGTCCAGGGTGATTTTGGTGCCGATGCCGGCGTCGGTGAAGATTTCCAGCAGCAGCGCGTGCGGCAGGGTGCCGTCGACGATCTGCACGCTGCCCACGCCGCCGGCCAGGGCGTTCAGGGCGCAGCCGGTCTTCGGCAGCATGCCGCCGCTGATGGTGCCGTCGGCGATCATCGCCTGCACCTGCTGCGCGGTGAGCTCGGCCAGGGCGCTGCCTTCGGCATCGAAAATGCCGCGGGTATTGGTGAGCAGAATCAGCTTCTCGGCCCGCAGGGCCTCGGCCAGGCGCCCCGCTACGGTGTCGGCGTTGATGTTGTACGACTCGCCTCGCTCGCCCACCCCGATGGGTGCGATCACCGGAATGAAGTTGTCCTCGGTGAGGGCCGTGATCACGCCCACGTTGACCTCGACCACCTCGCCGACGTGGCCGATGTCGATGATCTCGGGCGCCTGCAGCGCGCTGTCGGGCGGTTCATCCCGAGGCGCCTCGCGCCGGTTCAGGGTGAGCTGTCGGGCGCGGATGAGATTGCCGTCCTTGCCGGTGACGCCCACCGCGCGGCCGCCGTGCTGATTGATGATCGACACGATGTCCTGGTTGACGAGCCCGCCCAGCACCATCTCCACCACGTCCATGGTCTCGGCGTCGGTGACCCGCAGGCCGTCGACGAAGCGGCTCTGGATGTTCAGGCGCTTGAGCAGCTCGCCGATCTGCGGCCCGCCGCCATGCACCACCACGGGGTTCATGCCCACCAGCTTGAGCAGCACGATGTCGCGCGCGAAGGTGTGTTTCAGACGCTCGTCGACCATGGCGTTGCCGCCGTATTTGATCACCAGCGTCGTGCCGTGATAGCGCTGGATGTACGGCAGCGCCTCGGTGAGCACGCTGGCGATGTTGCGCGCCTGGTCGTCGGAAATCAGGGAATCGGTGGTCTGCATGATCAACGGAACCGTAGCTTGGGATCGATGGCGGTCAGCTGGGCCTGGAAGACGTCCTGAATGCGCTCCAGCGCCTCCTGCGCGTCGGCCTCGAAACGCAGCGTCAGCACCGGGCTGGTGTTGGACGGCCGCACGAGTCCCCAGCCGTCCTCATAGTCCACCCGCACCCCGTCGATGGTGGTGACAGTGCCCTGGCCGAAGTCGCCCGTTTGCCCCAGGCGTTTCATGATGTCGAACTTGGCGGTCTCGGTGGTGGTCACCTTGATCTCGGGCGTGCTGTAGGTCACCGGGAACTGCGCGAACAGCTCGTCCGCCGTCTGCTCCGAGGCGCCCAGGATTTCCAGCAGCCGGGCCGCGGAGTACAGCGCGTCGTCGAAGCCGTACCAGCGCTCGCCGAAGCAGATGTGGCCGCTGAACTCGCCCGCGAGCAGCGCGCCGGTCTCCTTGAGCTTGGCCTTCATGTGCGAGTGACCGGTGCGCCACATGATGGGGCGGCCGCCAAGGTCGCTGATCAGGCCGTTGAGGTGGCGGCTGCATTTGACGTCGTAGATGATGTCGGCGCCCGGGTTGCGGCCCACGATGTCCTGCGCGAACAGCATCAGCAGCTTGTCCGGCCAGACGATCTCGCCGCTGCCCGTGACCACGCCCAGGCGATCGCCGTCTCCGTCGAAGGCGAGCCCCAGGTCGGCCTTCTCGGCCTTCACCACGGTGATCAGATCCTCGAGGTTGGCGGGGTCGGCGGGATCGGGATGATGGTTGGGAAAATCGCCGTCGACGTCGCAGTAGAGCTTGACCACTTCGCAACCCAGCTGCTCGATGAGCTGCGGCGCGATGGCCCCGGCGACGCCGTTGCCGCAGTCGACCACGATCTTCAGCGGTTGCGCGACCACCACATCGTCGAGAATGCGGTCGAGGTAGTGATCGTTGAGGTCGACCTGCTCGATGTCGCCCTCACCCTCGCTGAGGTCGTTGGTCTCGTTGCGCCGGCGCAGCGCCTGGATACGGTCCTCCGCCAGCGTCTCGCCGGCGAGCACCATTTTCAACCCGTTGTATTCCGGCGGGTTGTGCGACCCCGTGATCATGATGCCGGTGCCGGTGTCCAGGGAGTGGGTGGCGAAGTACAGCAGCGGCGTCGGCACCTGGCCCACGTCGAGCACGTCGACGCCGCCGTCCGTGAGGCCGCGCACCAGCGCGTCGCGCAGCGGCAGGCTCGAGTGGCGGCCGTCCCGGCCCACCGCTACCCGCCCCTGCTCCAGCGCCCTGGCCTCGGCGGCGAAGGCGCGGCCGATCCAGTACACCACGTCTTCGGTGAGGTTGCGGCTGGTGATGCCGCGGATGTCGTAGGCGCGGAAAATCTCCGCTTCGAGCTTCAGGCCCATGTCCAGCGGTCCGGGCTCCTCCTCGCTCACCTCGATGCCGAAATTGTCCTGAGCGCTGCCCGCGGAGCTGATCTCGAGAAAGTCGCTGCTGCGTCCGCGCGGCGCGCTGTCCTCGCCGTCGTCCAGCAGGTCGTCCACGGCGTCCGCCTGGCTGCTCTGCACCTGCGGTTCGCGCTTGGCGGCGGCAGCGCGCTCCTTGCGGCGCGCCGGCGCCGGCGCAGCGGCAGCTTCCTCCGGCGCGGGTTGCGGCGCTGCGGCACCGGGGCGGCCGAGGGAGCCCGCCTCGCGGGCCAGCTCGTCGAACTGTGGCAGATGGAAGCGCTCCGGCTGTGCGGGGCGGCCGCGCATTACCCGGCTCAGATGGGCGGACAACGCATCGGCATCGGCATTGAGCTTGCGGGCCAGACTGCTGAAACCGAACAGCACGCCGCCCAGCATCAGCGCCAGCGCGGCACCGGCGCCCGTCAGCAGATGCAGATTGCTCGCGACGGTGGCCGCCTGTGCTGGGTTGCGGGTGAACACCAGCGTCCAGTGGTCGGTGGCCAGCGGCTTGCGCAGCGCCGTGCCGCCGGTGCCGGGGTCACCCAGCTCCATGATGGTCGCCGCGGGGCTGCCGTCGAAACGCTGCTCGATGCGCGTCTGACCCTGGGTGTTGTCGAACGCGCGCAGAGGTCCCAGGAAATAGTCGCCCGAGACGGCCACGAACAGCACCCCGCCAACCAGGCCATCCGGTGTGATCACCGGTTGGGCGACGTAGGTGCGCGTATTCTGATTGGGTGTGCCTTCGGGGCCTACGAACGGCTGGTTCTCGGCGCGCCGGATCACGTCGTTCGCGGCGAAAGTGATGGGCACGGGCGCATCGAGCTCGGGGCTACTCGTACCTTTCTGAAACAGCTCGACGCGATCCGCAAAGCCGATGGTCTCAGTGAGCCGACGACTCTCCGCGCGCAGCCGTTCCGGGTCGAAGCTGGCCATGGCGGCGACGGTCTCGGGCGCCGTGGCGATGGCGTTGACCTGTTTCTGCAGCTGCTCGATCTGGCCGTCGAAATAGGCGGCCCGGTCTTCCAGCAGCAGCTGCTGCACGGCGTGCTCGTGCTCGGCGTTGGCGCTGGTTACGACCTGCCAGGCGATGACCGCCATGGCGACCACCAGCCCCGTCAGCGAAAGGCCGATGACGAGCAGCGCGTGAGACCAGATGCCGCCACGTGAGCCGCCACGGGCGGGCCTGCGGGCGCTTGCGGACGCGCGCGGCGCGTCGTCGTCGGATTTCGGCTTTTTCATCGGGGATCCAGTGCTGATGTCCGTATCGCGCTGTCGACACGTTAATGGTAGATCGCGCTACCCGGTCAGGCCAGCAGGGTGGGTGTAAAAAGGGTTACTTTGCCACGCTTGCCGGGTTTGCGTTCGCTAACCGGCGCACATATCGGTCGGCGACCCGGGCGATTACCGCGGCGGCCACCTGCGCCTTGCTGGCCTGGGCGACGGATTCCTCGCCGCCCTCCCAGATCACCGTCACGGCATTGGCATCGCTGTTGAAGCCGATGCCGCTGCGGGAGACGTCGTTGACGACGATCATGTCCATGCCTTTGCGGGCCCGCTTGTCACGGGCATTGTGCAGGGCATCCTGGGTTTCGGCGGCAAACCCCACCACGAAGGGACGATCGGGCCGGCGCGCCACCGAGGCCACGATGTCGGGATTTTCCACCAGCTGCAGGGTCAGCCCGGCCCGGGCCTGGGAGGATTTCTTGATCTTCTGCTCGGCAGCGTGCTCGGGACGGTAATCGGCCACGGCCGCCACGGCGATGAATATGCCGCAGCCGTCGAGCTCGCCCTGCACGGCCTGTTGCATGTCCTCGGCGCTCTCCACGTCGATGCGCCGCACCCCGGCCGGCGTCGCCAGATTCACGGGGCCGCTCACCAGCACCACCTCGGCGCCGGCGTCGCGTGCCGCTGCGGCCAGCGCGAAACCCTGCTTGCCGGAGCTGTGGTTGCTGATGTAACGCACCGGGTCTATTGCTTCCCGGGTCGGTCCAGCCGTGATGAGCACGCGCACGCCGGTCAGGGGCCCGCCCGCAGAAGGCGCGCCCGCCAGCAGGCGGCCGGCGCGCGCGCTCAGGACCTCCGGTTCGCTCATGCGGCCGGGCCCGTACTCGCCGCAGGCCTGCGGACCCTCCTCCGGGCCGACGATGTGGGCGCCGTCGGCGCGCAGCGTGGCGAGGTTGCGCTGGGTGGCCGGATGCTGCCACATGACCCGGTTCATGGCCGGCGCCAGCAGCAGCGGCGCTTCGCTGGCCAGACGCAGCGTACACAGCAGGTCGTCGGCGCGCCCCAGCGCCAGCCGGCTAATCAGGTCGGCCGTTGCCGGGGCGATCAGGATCAGCTCGGCCCAGCGGGCCAGCTCGATGTGGCCCATGGCCGCTTCGGCCGCAGCGTCCCACAGCGAGTCGCGCACGGGCCGGCCGGATACGGCCTGCAGCGTCGTCGCCGTCACGAACTGCTGGGCGCCGCGGGTCATGACCACTTGAACGTCTGCACCGGCGTCGCGCAGGCGGCGCACGAGCATTGGCGACTTGTACGCTGCGATGCCGCCGCTCACGCCGACTATTATGCGCCGGCGCTCGAGCCCGTTGTCGGGAACCGCTGTGTCGGCTGTGTCGCCTGTGTCGGTCATGGGGTCTGCTCCGCGCGTTGCCTGTGAGGCCGATCGCTGCAGTGGGGTCGGTCGCCCGCACGGGCACCGTCGCTCCGCAATCGAGGCGGCAACCTTACCACTGCACCGTGAGCCGCAGTAGATCGCGCGCCGCGGAGGCCAACAGGAGGTCCGGTGAATCTGCGCCACAGTCCGCGCCAAGGCCACGGCCGCACCAGGGAGGAGCCGCGCCAGCGCCTGCTCAGCCATGGCGCCGCGGTGCTCAGTGATGCAGAGCTGCTGGCGGTGTGTCTCGGCGGGCGCGGCGATACCCTGCGGCTCGCCCGTTCGCTGCTAGAGCGCTTCGGCGGGTTGCGCCAGCTGCTGCACGCGCCGGCCGTGGAGCTGCTCGATTGCGCCGGGCTCGGGCCCAGCGCGGTGGCGCTGCTCAAGGCGGCAGTGGCGCTGGGCGAGCGGCAGCTGGAGGTGTCGCTGGCGGGCCGCCCTGTGCTCAGCGACAGCGCCGCCATGCGGCGGCTGCTGCAACACAAGCTGGCCGGCTACGACCGGGAAGTGTTCGCCTGCCTGTTCCTCGATGCGCGCCACCGCATCATCGGCTTCGAGCGCCTGTTCTTCGGCTCCGTCGATCGCGCCAGCGTGCATCCGCGGGAGGTGCTCAAGCAGGCGCTCAGACACAACGCCGCGGCCCTGGTGCTTGCGCACAACCATCCCTCCGGGAGTCCGGAACCGAGCGCCAGCGACGTGCGGCTTACCGCCGATCTGCGCTCGCTGCTGGCGCAGATCGACGTGCGTGTGCTGGATCACGTGGTGGTAGGCCACGGCTCGGCAGTTTCCCTGGCGGAGCGTGGACACCTCTGACGATGCGCGCCGCCGCCGGGCGCCGGCACGCGTCGCGCTTGCCGGCCCCGGTAGCCTCTGGTATAAAGCGCGTCCATTTTTCTGGACCACCCAGCCATGTCGCAAGTCTGTCAGGTGACCGGCAAACGACCCATGTCGGGCAACAACGTCAGCCACGCGGTCAACAAGACCCGTCGGCGCTTTTCCCCGAACCTGCACTATCACCGTTTCTGGGTGGATAGCGAGAAGCGTTTCGTGCGTCTGCGCGTGTCGTCGAAGGGCATGCGCATCATCGACAAGAAAGGCATCGAGCAGGTACTGGCCGAAATCCGTGGCCGTGGCGAGAAGGTCTAGCAGGTAAGCCCATGCGAGAGAAGATCAAACTGGTTTCGAGCGCTGGCACCGGTCACTACTACACGACCGACAAGAACAAGCGCAACACGCCGGACAAGCTCGAGTTCAAAAAGTACGATCCGGTAGTGCGCAAGCACGTTCTGTACACCGAAGCCAAGATCAAGTAACCCCGCTGCGGGCGCTGCCTGCGCCCGGCTCAGGTGCCCGAACTTCCCGAGGTAGAGACGACGCGGCGCGGTATCGCACCGCATCTTCGAGGCCGTGTGCTGAGCGGCTGGGAGGTGCGCAACGCGGCGTTGCGCTGGCCGGTCGTCATTCCGTCGGAGCTGGCGGGGCAACCGCTGCTGGGCGTCGACCGGCGCGCCAAGTATCTGTTGCTGCGGCTGCCCGGCGGTGCACTGATCCTGCACCTGGGCATGTCAGGCAGCTTGCGAATACTGCCCCGCGGCACGCCGCCCCTCAAGCACGATCACGTCGACCTGTTTCTGGATGATGATCTGATTCTGCGCCTCAACGATCCGCGCCGATTCGGCAGTCTGCACTGGCAGGCGGATCCGGTGGAGAGCCACTGGCTGCTGACGGGGCTCGGCATCGAGCCGCTGTCGGAGGGCTTCGACGGCGCCTATCTCAAGCGTGCCGCGCGCCGGCGCCGGGCGCCGGTGAAGAGCTTTCTCATGGACGGCCGGATCGTGGTGGGCGTGGGCAACATCTACGCCAGCGAGGCGCTGTTTCTCGCCGGTATCCGCCCCACCCTGCGCGCCGGCCGGGTTACGCTGGCCAGCTACCAGCGTCTGGCCGGGGCGGTGCGCGAGGTGCTGTCCAGCGCCATCGGCATGGGCGGCACCACGCTGCGCGACTTCGTCAATCAGGATGGGCAGCCCGGGTACTTCAAGCAGTCGCTGTTCGTCTACGGCCGCGACGGCCAGCCGTGCCGGCGCTGCGGCAGCGAGCTCAGGCTGCAGCGCGTGGGCCAGCGTGCCACGGTGTTCTGCCCGAATTGCCAACGATCACAAGGAAATGCCCGGCACCGGTGCTAAAGTTAGGCAGGCACGGAACCAAGGATTGCTGATATGAAGCTGTTTGCCCGCACCCTGATGCTCGTGGCCCTGACCGGCATGCTGGCGTCACCGGCGATGGCCGCACCCGAAGACGAGCCTTCGGCGCTGGCGATGGCCGGTGATCTGGTGATCGCGCGACCGGTGGGGCTGGTCCTCACCACCCTGGGTGCCGCGGCGTTCGTGGTCAGCCTGCCTTTCAGCGCCCTCGGCGGCAACGTGGAGCAGGCCGGGCAGACGCTCGTGGTGGGCCCGGCCAAGGCGACGTTCCAGCGCTGTCTCGGCTGCCGTACCACGGGCCGGTACCAGAAGCCCGACTGACCGTTCAGACAGGGCCCGGGCCCCGCCCGCAGCCCGCGCGTCAGCGAGTGGCGTACGCCCGAACCACGGCGGGGTGGACGAACTGCGAGATGTCTCCCCCGAGTGAGGCGATCTCTCGCACGAGGGTGGAGGATATGAACGAGCATTCCTTGCTCGTGGGCAGGAACACGTACTCGATTTCCGGATCGAGGGACTGATTCATCTCCGCCATCTGAAATTCGTAGTCGAAGTCGGTGACGGTACGCAGGCCGCGCAGAATGAAGCGCGCCTGCTTGCTGCGCACATAGTCCACGAGCAGCGTGTTGAAGCCGTCCACCGAGACCCGGTCGCCGAAGCCGCCGAGGACCTCGCGACACAGGTCGATGCGGTCCTTGAGGTCCACCTTGGGGTTTTTCTGGGCGGAAGTACCGATGGCGACCACCACGTGGTCGAACAGGTTGAGGGCGCGTTCCACCAGGTCGGTGTGACCATTGGTGATGGGATTGAACGATCCCGGATAGACCACCACACGCATCTTGTCTGCCCTCCTCCCGGCGGCCTCTCCCAACGGCACGGAGCCCAAGGCCCCCCGCAAACGGCCCCGGATGGTAACGGGCTGGTCAGGGGCTGGCAAGGAGACCGAACTGGGTCTCGCCCGCGTGTCCCTGGCGGACGATGCGCCATTCCGGGAACGTCAGGACGCTGCGGCGTGACGCCTCGAAATACACCAGCCCGCCCGCCGCGAGGCACGCCCGGGCGTGCAGCGCGCCTAGCATCGGCCCCAGCCGGTCACTGTCGAACGGCGGGTCGAGAAACACGATGTCCCAGGTTTCGTCGCTGCTGCGGATGAAGCGCTCGGCGCTCATGCACAGCACACGGCAGCCCTCTGCCTGAAGCCGCTGGGCGTTGCTGCGCAGTGCCGCTGCTGCGCGCCGATCCTGCTCCACCAGAGTCGCCGACGCGGCGCCGCGCGAGAGCGCCTCGAAACCCAGCGCGCCGCTGCCGGCATAGAGATCGAGGCAGCGCGCGCCGCCAATGTCGGCAGCGAGCCAGTTGAACAGCGTCTCACGCACCCGGCCGAGCGTGGGGCGCAGATCGGCCGGCCCCGTGAAGCTGAGCTTTCGCCCTCTCCACATACCGCCGATAATGCGCACCTCGTTGCTGGACACGGCCTCTCTACGACGGAAACTGCCGGCCAGCATGTTGCGGCAAGCGCTGCCGCGGAACAACGACAGAGAGCAGCTCAGGGTGAGTGAGGCAGAACCGCAATCGGACGATCAGCACAACGAGCAGCAGGAGGCGCGGCGCGGCGGCTTCTGGCGCCGCCTGAAGTCGAGTCTCGGCAAAACCCGCGGACAGCTCGCCGAGGGCGTGGGCAATCTGCTGCTGGGCGAGAAAGAGATCGACCAGTCGATTCTCGAGGAGCTGGAGACGGCGCTGCTGCTGACGGACGTCGGCGTGGACGCCACTGCGGAAATCATGTCCGAGCTCACCCGTCGGGTGAAGCGGCGGGAGCTGAACGATACCGCAGCGCTGCACGGCGCGCTGGCCGGATTGCTCAAGCACATGCTGGCGCCGCTGCAACGGCCCTTCGAGGTGCCCGCGGACGAACGGCCGTTCGTGATCTTTTTCGTAGGCGTCAACGGCGCCGGTAAGACCACCACCATCGGCAAGCTGGCGCATCGGCTCAAGAGCCAGGGCCTGTCCGTGATGCTGGCCGCCGGCGATACCTTCCGCGCGGCCGCGGTGGAGCAGCTGGAGACCTGGGGTGCGCGCAACGGCGTGCCGGTGGTGGCGCAGGCTCAGGGCGCCGACAGCGCGTCCGTGGTCTACGACGCCGTGCAGGCGGCGACGGCGCGGGGTATCGACGTGCTCATTGCGGACACGGCAGGACGCCTGCAGGCCAAGGCGCATCTGATGGAGGAGCTGCGCAAGGTGCGCCGGGTGGTGGCGCGCCTCAACGAGAACGCGCCGCACGAGGTGGTGCTGGTGCTCGACGCAGGTGTGGGCCAGAACGCGCTGTCGCAGGTGCGCGAGTTCGACGCTGCCGTTGGCGTGACCGGGCTGGTGCTGACCAAGCTCGACGGCAGTGCCAAGGCGGGGGTGCTGTTCGCCATTGCGCGGCAGGTCAACAAGCCCGTCTACTTCATCGGCATCGGCGAGGGGATCGAAGATCTACGGCCGTTCGACGCGGACGCGTTCGTCGACGCCCTGCTTGCTCGCGACTAGTGGCGCAGGTCGAATTTCTGCAGGTCACCAAGCGCTTCGACAACGGGCAGGAGGCGCTGACCGACATCTCGGCGAGCTTCGCCACGGGGTCCATGACCTTTCTCACGGGTCATTCGGGGGCCGGCAAGAGCACCTTCCTGCGGCTGCTGTTGTGCCTCGATCGGCCCACACGTGGGCAGATTCTGGTAAACGGCGTCAACGTCTCGCAGCTGCCCCAGCAGCGGCTCGCCCACTACCGGCAGAATCTGGGCGCGGTGTTTCAGGACCACCACCTGCTGACCCACCGAACCGTGTTCGACAACGTGGCGCTGCCGCTGCGGGTGGTGGGGCTCAGGGAGCGCGACATCGCCCGGCGCGCGCGGGCGGCGCTGTCGCGGGTGGGTCTGCTCGGCAAAGAGCATCTGTTTCCGCGCTATCTGTCTACGGGCGAGCAGCAGCGCATAGGCATCGCCCGGGCGGTGGTCACGCGACCCAAGATCCTGCTGGCCGACGAGCCAACGGGCAACCTGGACCCGGAGCTTTCCCGGGACATCATGCAGCTGTTCCGTCAGTTTCATCAGATCGGCACCACGGTGATCATCGCCAGCCATGATCGCGACCTGATCGAGTCCATGGGCATGCGTATCATCGAGCTGGCCCAGGGACGGATCGTCGACGATCGGCCCGGGCTTGGTGACGGTCAGGCCGCGGGTTCCGGCGAGCCGGACACGGCTGCCTGGGAGGGTGCCGATGAGCCGGCGTAAGGCCCCGACGCCGGCGCAGCCGACGCCGTCGGGACCCAGCGACGGGTCTCGGGCAACGACTCCGCGCAAACCGTCAGCGCGCAAGCCCCCCGCCCGCGACCCCTGGCCGCGGCCCCGGGCCGGTGTGCTGACCACACTGCGCGACCATCGGCGTATCTCCCGCGAAACGCTGACCTTCGTCAGCGCGCGCCTGGGCACCAGCCTGCTGGTGTGGCTGCTGGTAGGCATCGCGCTGGCTCTGCCGGGTGGGCTGTACCTGCTGCAGCAGAACCTCTCGGCGCTGTCCGGCGCCTGGGAGGGTCGCCCCGGCATTTCCGTGTACTTCCAGCCCGGTGCCGCTGCGGCCGACATCGAAGCGCTGGCTGCACGGCTGCGAGGCAACGAGCAGGTGCAGGCGGTGACCGTGATCACCCAGGACCAGGCTCTGGCGGAGTTTCAGCAGTACGCCGGCGTTGCCGATGCCCTGGCGTTCCTGGACGAGAACCCGCTACCGGCGTCGCTGCGCGCCACCCTGCGCGGCGGCGCCAGCCTCGATTCGCTGCAGGCGCTCGCGGACCAGGCCCAGGGCGCCGCGGGCGTGGCGGACGTGGTGGTGGAAAAAACCTGGCTCGAACGGGTCAACGAGCTGACGCGGGTGGTGACCCGGCTCGGCGTGATTCTGGGCCTGCTTTTCGGCGCCGGGGCGGTGCTGGTGACCTCGACGTCTGTGCGCCTGGCGATCGAGGCCCGTCTCGAGGAGCTGCGGGTACTGAAGCTGGTAGGCGCGACCGACGCCCAGATCCGCAGACCCTTTCTGTACTTCGGCATGCTCTACGGGCTCGGCGGCGCGCTCGTGGCTGCCATGCTCATCAGCCTGTGCCTGGTGATCATCGAGCCGCCGCTCCTGGCGCTGGTGGGCAGCTACGGCCAGAATCTGGAACTTGCCGGTTTCGATCTGACGTTTCTGGCCGGCCTGTTCGTCGTTGCCGGGGTGCTCGGCGTGCTGGGTGCCCTGCTGGCGGCGAGCCAGCGTCTGGCCGATCTGGAGATCCTCTGAGGGGATCGCTGCGGAATCCTCTCCAGGGGTGGCGGCCGGATCCCGGAGATCGCTGCTGCGACGCGGTTTTCCCAGTTGTCCGGGAACTGTGAAGGGGCTTAGCAGTCTCATAATGGGAGTGCTAAACTGCTGCCAAACGTGTTACCGGAGGTATCACATGAGCGCAAATCTGTTATCGCTGCAGTCGCTTTCGCCGGGTCGTGACATCGACGCCTACATGCACACCGTCAGCGCCATCCCGGTGCTTTCGGCGGAGCAGGAGCGGGTGCTGGCCGATCGCTTCTACTACGACGGCGATCTTCAGGCAGCGCGTGAGCTGGTGCTGAGCCACCTGCGTTTCGTGGTGCACCTGGCGCGCAGCTATCACGGCTATGGGCTGCCGCAGGCCGATCTGATCCAGGAAGGCAACGTGGGTCTGATGAAGGCGGTGAAGCGCTTCAATCCGGAGTACGGCGTGCGTCTGATCTCGTTCGCGGTGCACTGGATCAAAGCTGAGATTCACGAATACATCCTGCGCAACTGGCGCATGGTCAAGGTGGCCACCACCAAGGCACAGCGCAAGCTGTTTTTCAATCTTCGCAGCTCCAAGAAGCGGCTCGCCTGGCTGACGCCGGACGAGACCCGGGCCCTGGCCGAGGAACTGGGCGTGCCGGAAGACGAGGTCACGCGCATGGAGGGCCGCATGGCGAGCACCGACGTGTCGTTCGACGGTCTCACCGACGACGATGACGGCGATAGCTCGGGCGCCTTTGCGCCGGTGCACTATCTCGAGCTGGAAGGGGCCAACCCGGAAGAGCTGGTGGTGGAGGCAGACTGGCAGGCCACCACCGAGGCGAGTCTTCGTGACGCCCTCGAGGGCCTGGACGCACGCAGCCGCGACATCATCGAGCGCCGCTGGTTGACCGACGACAAGGCGACCCTGCACGAGCTCGCGGCCGAGTACGCGGTGTCTGCGGAGCGCATTCGCCAGATCGAGAAGAACGCCCTCGGCAGGCTGAAGTCGGCCATCGCCGCCTGACCGCAGCCGCGCTCATATGGCTGCCGCCCGCTCGTTCCTGCTGCTCGGCGCGCTGTATGGCGCGTCGGGCGTGGCCCTTGGCGCGTTCGGCGCCCACGGACTGAAGGCACGCATCAGCGAAGCGGCGCTGGCCACCTGGAGCACCGCCGTCACCTATCAGTTGACCCACGCCCTCGCTCTGCTGGGTGTCGGCATCTGGCTTCGATTCATGCAAGCGAGCGCTCACTCACCTGCGGGAACCGTGATAACGGCGCTCGGCGTCGCGGGCTGGGCCATGGCGCTCGGCGTGGTGCTTTTTTCCGGCAGCCTCTACGCGCTGGCGCTGGGCGGACCGAAGCTTCTGGGGCCGGTGACGCCGCTGGGCGGGCTGGCCTTCATCGCCGGCTGGCTGGCACTGGCGGTGGCCGCGCTGCGACTGCCGGGTGCCGCGTGAACGATTACCCGCCAGGTTCTCTGAGCGCTGGCCCGGTGCCGGCCGACCGCTTGCCGGCCGGATCCCCGCAGGCAGAAACGCAGGTCTACGTGCGCCGGCGCGGGCGCATGACCCGCGGCCAGCACCGGGCCCTGGATACCCTGTCACCGCGCTTCGGCCTCGAGCCGGGCGACGAGCTCATCGCGCCGGACCAGGTATTCGGCCGCGCCGCGCCGCTGGGGCTGGAGATCGGCTTCGGCATGGGCCAGGCGCTTCTGCACTGGGCGCGGGCCTGCCCGAATTGGAACCTGCTGGGCGCGGAGGTCTATCAGCCCGGCATCGGCTCGCTGCTGCTCGGGCTGGAGCGGGAACGGCTGGAGCACGTGCGGGTGGTGGAGCGTCCGGCGGAAGACCTGCTGGCGCGCAACCTGCCCCCGGACAGCCTCGACGAGGTGCGCATATTCTTCCCCGATCCCTGGCCTAAGAAACGCCACCTCAAGCGTCGGCTGATCCAACCGGCATTCGCGCAGCTGCTGGCGACGCGGCTCAAGCCCGATGCTGTGCTGTGGCTGGCAACCGACTGGGAGCCCTATGCGCACTGGATGCTCGAAGTGCTCGACGCCGTTCCCTGCATGCGCAACGACGCCGGACCAGGGTGCTTCGCCGGCGTGAGCAGCGGCACCGAGGCGCGCCCCCAGACGCGCTTCGAAGCGCGTGGCATCCGGCTCGGCCACGGCGTGTGGGATCTGCGCTACGTCAGAAACCGCGCCAGCACGCCGTCCAGGTAGCGCAGTCCCAGTTCGGTGGCGGCGAGCCGGGTGCGGCAGACCAGCCCCAGATCCGCCAGCTCGTCCCAGACCGGCTGCAGCACCGATCGCGGCAGCCCGGTTCCGCTCTCGAAGGCTTCGAACGCAACGCCCTGCGTCAGCCGCAGCGCGTTCATCAGAAACTCCACGGGCAGCTCATCGGCCGCGACCTGACGGGTTTCGGTGTTCAGTGGTGCGGCGAGGTAGAGCCGTGGCTGAGCCGCCTTCGCGGTGCGCACCACCTGCAACCCGGTGGCAATGGCGCGGCTGAGCTTGCCGTGGGCGCCGGCCCCCACGCCGATGTAGTTACCGAAGCGCCAGTAGTTGAGGTTGTGGCGGCAGCGCAGGTCGCGGTCAGGGCGGGTCTGCGCGTAGGCGGAGATCTCGTAACGTTCGAACCCGGCCTCCGCGAGCAGGCGGCGGCCGGCACTGTCCATTTCCGCGGCGAGCTCGTCATCCGGCAGGCTCGGCGGGCGCCGGGCAAATTCCGTTTTCGGCTCGATGGTCAGCTGGTACCAGCTGATGTGCTCCGGCCCCAGCGACAGCGCCTCGCGCAGATCCTCGAGGGCGGCCGCCAGGCTCTGCTCCGGCAGCGCATACATCAGGTCGAGGTTGATGTTGTCGAACCCACCCCGACGCGCCTGCTCGAATGCCCGGCGGGTATCGGCGGCGGCATGTATGCGCCCCAGGCGCTCGAGCTGTGCGGCTTCGAACGATTGCGCGCCGAGCGAGAGCCGGTTGATGCCCGCCAGACGATAACCCCGGAAGTCGCTGTGCTCGGTGGTCCCAGGGTTGGCTTCCATGGTCACCTCCGCGTCGGCGGCCAGCCAGGGCGCCAGCGCGTCGAGCAGCTGCGCGAACGCGCTGGGCGGAAACAGGCTGGGCGTGCCGCCGCCGAAGAAGACGGTCGCGATGCCGGCATGCGGAACCTCGGCCAGCGCCTCGCGGGCGTCTGCTTCCAGCGCAGCGAGATAGTCGGCGGTCTGGAGCGCACCCCGCAGCGGGTGTGAGTTGAAATCGCAGTACGGACACTTGCGCACGCACCAGGGGAAGTGAACGTAAAGAGAGAGCGTCACGGCAGCTCCAGGTCGCGCAGCTCTCTGAGCAGCAGCGCTGTGGCCTGACCGCGATGGCTGAGGCGGCCCTTGCTGGCCGCGTCCAGCTCTGCCGCGGTGCAGCCGAGCGCCGGCAGGTAGAAGTGCGGATCGTAGCCGAAGCCGTTGCTGCCGCGGGCCGTGGCACAGATCTCGCCGTGCCAGCGGGCGCTGGCAATGAGAGGCGCCGGATCATCGGCGTGCGTCACCAGCACCAGCGAGCAGAAGAAGTATGCGGCGGGTCGGGCACCGCCCGCCAGGCGGTCGCCGAGCTCGCGCAGCAGCCGCGCGTTGTTGGCCGCGTCGCTGGCGTTGGCCTGGCGCCCGGCGTCGGGCGTGGCCGGGTCGGCGAGCGCCGCATAGCGTGCCGAGTGGATCCCCGGCGCGCCGCCGAGGCAGGGGACCACCAGGCCGGAGTCATCGGCCAGGGCCGGCAGACCGGCGCCGCGCGCCGCGTGCCGGGCCTTGTCGAGGGCATTCTCCACGAAGGTGCCGCGCACTTCAGGCGCGGGTGTGATGCCCAGGCTCGCCTGACTGACCAGCTCGATCCCGAGCGGTGCCAGCAGCGCCTCGAGCTCCGCGAGCTTGCCGCGGTTGCCGGTAGCCAGAACGATCTTCATGGTGCGCGCCGCCGCGCTTGGGGTTCGCGCTGCCAGCGCGGCCCCGGGGCTAGCGTCCCTCCCAGAACATCTGCTGCTGAAAGGCCAGCACCTGCGCGGTGCCGTCCGGGGGCACGATCTCCACGCGGAAGCGCAGCGTTTCGCGATCGGTGTGCTTGACCTCGGCCAGGTAGTACACCGCCTCGCCCTCGGTCACCTCGCGAAAGCTCAGGGCCTGCACCTGCCCCAGCAGGTTCGTCATCGAACCCGTAAGGGCAGCGTGCACAGGCACGCCGTCGGAATCGAGCACGGAGATGTTCATCATGGCGCGGTCGACCCCACGCACCACGTCGTAGCTGGCCGCAATGTCGGGCTTCAGGAACAGCGTGGGAATTACCACGTAGTGCACGTCCCATACGCCGAGGCGTTGCTTCTGCTCCGCGCTCGCGCTGCCGGCAAGAACGAATGCCAGGATGACGGTCAGGGCCGGATGGAGAATCTTCAGTCGGTTCATGCCGGAGCTCCGTGAAGCGGGCCGCCGGCATTGGCTGATGGCGGACGGCCCAGTCGGTAGAAGGCGTAGGTGCCGAAGAAGTTGGGAAAACGGTTGATCAGCGGCCTGGCGCGATGGTCCGGGTCGACCACGAAGCGTTCGATGATCTGCAGGGCCTTGTCCCGGCACAGTCGCTCGAAGTCGTCGAACGTGCACAGATGGATGTTCGGCGTGTCGTACCAGGCGTGGGGCAGATGGCGCGATACCGGCATGCGGCCGTTCAGCGCCAGCTGGGCCCGGCAGCGCCAGTGGCCGAAATTGGGAAAGGTAACGACGCACTCGCGGCCGACCCTCAGCATCTCGTCGAGCAGGTGGTTCGGATCGCGCACCGATTGCAGCGTTTCAGTCATGATCACCAGGTCGAAGCTGTCGTCCGGCAGGTTTGCGATGCCGGTGTCGAGGTTCTGCTCGATGACATTGACGCCGCTGGCGAGGCACATCGTGATCTTGTCCGCGTCGATCTCCAGGCCGTAGCCGTTGACCTGCTTGTGAGCCTGCAGATACGCGAGCAGCTCGCCGTCGCCGCAGCCCAGATCCAGCACGCGCGCGCCCGGCGCCACCAGATCGGCAATGATGCTCAGATCAGCGCGCACCGCTCACCTCGTCGGCCAGCCGGTTGAGATAGGTTCCCAAGACCGCGAAGTAGCGCGGTATCTGCAGCAGAAACGAATCGTGGCCATGCGTCGATTCGATGTTGGCGCTGGCCACGTTCTTGCGCGCCCGGATCAGCGCGTCGACGATCTCGCGGGAGCGCTCGGCGGAGAATCGCCAGTCGGTGCTGAACGAGAGCACCAGGAAACGGCACCGCGCGCGCTCCAGTGCCGCAACCAGGTCGTCCCCGGCGTCGCGGGCGGGGTCGAAGTAGTCCAGCGCGCGGGTCATCAGCAGGTAGGTGTTGGCGTCGAAACGGCTCGAGAACGAGCGGCCCTGGTGGTGCAGGTAGCTCTCCACCTGAAACTCCACGTCACGCCCGAGCGCCAGGTCGCCGGACTTGAGCTCGCGGCCGAACTTCTGCCGCATCCCGTCATCGGAGAGGTAGGTGACGTGCCCCACCATGCGCGCCAGCATCAGACCCAGATCGGGATTGGCGCTGTGCGCCCGGTAGCGCCCACCGTGAAAGCTCGGATCCGAGATGATGGCCTGCCGGGCGATCTCGTTGAAGGCGATGTTCTGCGCCGACAGGCGCGCCGCGCAGGCGATTAGCACTGCCGCCTGCAGGCGATCCGGCTGGTCGATGGCCCACTGCATTGCCTGCATGCCGCCGAGGCTGCCGCCGATCACGGCGGCGAAACGCGCGATGCCGAGGTGATCGGCCAGCAGGGCCTGGCTGCGCACCCAGTCCGGCACGGTGACGGCCGGAAAGTCCGGCCCGTACTCGGTGCCGGTGGCAGGGTTGATGGAGCGCGGCCCGGTGCTGCCGTCGCAGCCGCCGAGGTTGTTCAGGCTGACCACGAAGAACCGGTTGGTGTCGATGGGCTTGCCCGGACCGATGCAGGCGTCCCACCAGCCGGGGCGGCGGTCGTCTGCAGCGTGATAGCCGGCCGCGTGATGGTTCCCCGACAACGCGTGACAGATCAGGATGGCGTTGCTGGCGGCGGCGTTCAGCGTGCCGTAGGTTTCGTACACCAGCTCGAACCCGGGCAGCGTCTCGCCGCATTGCAGAGCCAGCGGCGCGTCGCAGCGGAACGTCTGCGGCGTGACGATGCCCACGGAATCGGCTGGCAGCGGGTTCGACATCGGGTCAGAACAGCGACGCGAAGATCTGCGGCAGCATGCGTTCGAGCAGGCCGAGGATCAGAAACACCAGAATCGGCGAGAAATCCAGGCCGCCCAGTGCCGGCAGCAACCGACGTGCTGGCGCCAGCAGTGGCTCGGTGATCTGCTGCAGCAGTCCGAGGGCAGGATGATAGCTGCCCGGCGCGATCCAGCCGGCGATGATCACGATCAGTATCGACCACCAGAAGATGCGGATGATCAGCAGCAGAATGTCGAGCACCGCCTTGGCCAGGATCAGCGCGATGCCGCCGCTGTAGCCGCCCTGCAGGGCGGTCAGGGACATGATCAGCACCACTTCCGTGACCACCGCCATGAGAAACGCCGCGAAGTCCAGGTTACGGTAGCCGGGCAGCACCAGCCGCAGCGGCTTGAGCAGCGGGTCGGTGGCTTTTACCACGCCCTGGGAGATTGGGTTGTAGAAATCCACCCGGCAGGCCTGCAGCAGGAATCGCGCCACGAACAGGAAGCTGACGATCTGCAGCACGAAGCTGATGACATAGTTCAGGGCGTCGTTCATGACTGGCCGAATTCCTCTGCTAGTTCCTGCGCGCGTTGCGCTGCTCCGGTCAGAGCGGTGGCAATGGTAGCCCGCGTGCCGGCGGCGTCCAGTATAGAAAGCGCGCGCTCCGTGGTCCCGCCGGGCGAGGTAACGGCAACGCGCAGCGCTGCGGGGCTGCTGGTGCGCTGGCGCGCCATCAGGGCCGCGCCGTAGGCGGTCTCCAGGGTCAGCTCCGTGGCGGTTTCCGCGTCCAGGCCGAGCGCGGTGCCGGCCGCGATCATCGCTTCCATCAGGTAGAAGAAGTACGCGGGGCCGCTGCCGGACACCGCCGTTACCGCGTCGAGCAGCGCCTCGTCGCTCACCCACAGAGCCTTGCCGGCGGCGCCCAGCAGCGCCATGGCCGTATCGCGCTGGGCCGCGGACACGGCCGCATTGGCGAACATGGCGGTGACGCCGGCGCCCAGCAGCGCGGGCGTGTTGGGCATGCAGCGCACGATGGGTTGATCGGCAGCGGTCCAGCGCGCAAGGCTGGCCACCGGCACCCCGGCGGCAATGGATACGAGCAGCTGCTCCCGGTGCAGAGCGAGCGGTGTCAGCACGGCGCCGAGCACCTGGGGTTTGACCGCCAGCAGCACCACGTCGGCACCTCGGGACACCGCATCGTTGTCCGTGGCGGTGTGCACACCCAGCACCTCGAGGCGCTCCAGCTGGGCAGCTACCGGGTCGCTGGCGTGCAGTTGGGCCGGCGGCACCCCCGCGTTCAGCAGTCCCTTGATCAGGCTGAACGCCATGTTGCCCGCGCCTATGAAGGCGATGTTCAGATCTTGCACGGTGATCTCCCGTTCTGTCGTGTCAGTTGGCGGCGCCGACTCTGGCACCAAACAGGGCCGTGCCGATGCGCACGTGCGTCGCGCCGGCAGCGATGGCTTCACGGAAGTCGCCACTCATACCCATGGAGAGCGTGTCCCAGATGCCCGGCTCGGGGCGCGCGAGACGCTCGTACAGCGAGCGCAGCCGCGCGTAGCTCGCGCGCGGTTCGGACCCGCGCTGCAGAATCGTCATGAGCCCGCGCACGCGCAGATTCGGCAGCGCGCGCGCGGCTTCCAGCAGCCCGGCTGCATCCTCCGGCGACACGCCGCTCTTGGCCGGATCATCGTCGATGTTGACCTGCAGACAGACCTGCAGAGTCCTTCCTGCCGGACACTGCTCGGACAGACGGCGGGCGATCTTCTCACGTCCCACCGTGTGCACCCAGTGGAAGTGCTCTGCGATGGCCCGGGTCTTGTTCGACTGCACGGCGCCGATGTAGTGCCAGACGATGGGCAGGTCGCCCAGCTGCTGGATCTTCGGCAGGGCCTCCTGCAGGTAGTTTTCGCCGAAATCGCGCGCGCCGGCGGCAAAGGCGGCGCGGATCAGCTCGGCAGGCTTGGTCTTGCTCACGGCAATCAGATGCACTGATGCCGGGTCGCGGCCGCAGGCGCGGGCCGCTTCCGCAATCTGGTTGCGCACGGTGGTGACGTTGCTGCTGATGTCGGGCGAGATGTGCTGCAAGCTCATGATGCGAACGAAGTCGCAGATTTCGCACCTGGTCCGCCCGCGGGCGATCACGGCGTGGTTTATCGGAAGACCCGATAATACTATACGCGGCGACCGGTACGGAGCAGGGATAGCTCATGGATATCACCGAACTTCTCGCGTTCAGCGCCAAGCAGGGCGCTTCCGACCTCCATCTCTCAGCGGGCCTGCCGCCCATGATCCGCGTCGATGGTGACGTGCGACGCATCAACCTGCCGCCGCTCGAGCATCAGGAAGTGCACTCCCTGATCTACGAGATCATGAACGACAAGCAGCGCAAGGACTACGAGGAGTTTCTGGAAACCGACTTCTCGTTCGAGGTGCCGGGGGTTTCGCGCTTCCGGGTCAACGCGTTCAACCAGAATCGCGGCGCCGGCGCGGTGTTCCGGACCATCCCGTCCAAGGTGCTGACCATGGAGGATCTGGGCCTCACGCAGATCTTCAAGGACGTGTCGATGCTGCCGCGGGGCCTGATCCTGGTCACCGGGCCGACCGGCTCCGGCAAGAGCACCACACTCGCGGCCATGGTGGACTACATCAACGACAATCGGTACGACCACATTCTCACCATCGAGGATCCCATCGAGTTCGTGCACGAATCCAAGAAGTGCCTGATCAACCAGCGTGAGGTGCATCGCGATACCCACGGCTTCAACGAGGCATTGCGCTCCGCTCTGAGGGAAGACCCCGACATCATTCTGGTGGGCGAGATGCGCGATCTGGAAACCATCCGCCTGGCCCTCACTGCGGCAGAGACCGGGCACCTGGTTTTCGGCACCCTGCATACCACCAGCGCGGCCAAGACCATCGACCGGGTCATCGACGTGTTCCCGGCAGAAGAGAAGGACATGATCCGTTCCATGCTGTCGGAGTCGCTGCAGGCGGTGATTTCCCAGACGCTGCTCAAGCGCGCCACCGGTGGCCGCGTCGCCGCGCACGAGATCATGATCGGCACGCCGGCCATCCGAAACCTGATCCGCGAGGACAAGGTTGCGCAGATGTACTCGGCGATTCAGACGGGCGCCGCGCACGGCATGGTGACGCTGGATCAGACCCTGCAGGATCTCGTGGCCAAGCGCGTGGTCTCGCGCGAGGCGGCGCGCGAGAAAGCGAAGATGCCGGAGAACTTCTGACATACCTTGTGGCGGCGCAGCGCGTGCTGAACGCGCGGCCGTCGTGGAGAGCTGAGCCATGGAATTCGACAAGCTGCTGAAACTGGTGGTCGAGAAGGGTGCTTCCGACCTGTTCATTACCGCCGGCAAGCCGCCCATGCTGAAGATCAACGGCAAGCTCTACGCGGCCGGCAAGAACAGCCTGTCGCCGGAGCAGTCGCGCGATCTCGTACACGGCGTGATGAACAAGGATCAGCGCACCCAGTTCGAGAAGGAACACGAGTGCAATTTCGCCATCAATACCGCGGGCCTGGGTCGCTTCCGGGTGAGCGCCTTCTACCAGCGCAACCTGGCCGGGATGGTGCTGCGCCGCATCGAAACCAACATTCCGCGAATCTCTGATCTGATGCTGCCGCGGATCATCGAAGACCTGGCCATGACCAAGCGCGGCCTGATCATATTCGTGGGTGCCGCGGGTACCGGCAAGTCCACGTCGCTCGCTGCGATGATCGGGCACCGCAACGAGCATTCGTCCGGGCACATCATCAGCATCGAGGATCCCATCGAGTTCATCCATCAGCACAAGGGCTGCATCATCACGCAGCGTGAAGTGGGCGTGGATACGGAAAGTTTCGAGGTGGCGCTCAAGAACACCCTGCGCCAGGCGCCGGACGTGATCATGATCGGTGAGGTGCGCACCCGGGAAACGATGGAGCATGCCGTGGCATTCGCCGAGACGGGCCATCTGTGCCTGTGCACGCTGCACGCCAACAACGCCAACCAGGCGCTGGACCGGATCATCCACTTCTTCCCGAGCGACCGGCACAACCAGGTATGGATGGACCTATCGCTGAATCTGCGCGCCATGGTGGCGCAGCAGCTGGTGCCGACCATCGATGGCCAGGGCCGTCGCGCCGCCATCGAGGTGCTCATCAACACGCCGCTGATGTCGGACCACATCCGCAAAGGCGACGTGCATCTGTTGAAGGAGCTGATGTCGAAATCCAGAGAGCAGGGCATGCAGACCTTCGACCAGGCGCTGTACAAGCTCTACAGCGACGGTGAGATCACCTACGAGTCCGCTCTGGCGCATGCGGATTCGCCCAACGATCTGCGCCTGATGATCAAGCTCGGCGCCGACGCCGATCCGGACCCGATGGCGGGAATCAACAAGCTGAGTCTCGAAGAAGAGCCGCAGACGGGCAGTTTCGGCTTCCGCCGCTAGCCCCAGGCGGTCAGCCGGCGCCTTCGCGCAGCCAGCTCTCGGCAATCAGCACCGCAGCGAGCGCGTGCGAGGCCGGATCGCGCCGCCCGCGCCTGCGCCCGGTTCCGTCTTCCTGGCGCTCCGCGGCATAGCTCGTCAGACGCTCGTCGATCAGCAGCGTCGGCAGGCCGCTGCGGCGCGCGAGCGCCGCAGCGAATCGGCGCGCGGCCGCGGACATCTCACTTTCGCTGTCGTCCATGTTCAACGGCAGCCCCACCAGCAACGTGTGCGGTTGCCATGCTTCGAGCAGCTCGGCGACCTGAGGCCAGTTCGGCGTGCCGTTGCGTGCGGGCAGCGTGAGCAGCGCGCTGGCGGTTCCGGTCACCGTCTGTCCCACCGCCACGCCGATGTGGCGCAGTCCGAAGTCGAAGGCGATTACGTAACCGGGCTGGGCGCGGTGCGGTTGGCGTGCGGGCATCGGCTGGTGGGCAGCGACCGGGCAGCGGCAGCGTCAGGCGTGGCCGATCTGGCCGGTCATGAGCCGGAAATCGATGCCCAGCGCCTCGGCGGCCCGATGGATCCGGGTCTCGAACGGCGTATCGAACAGGATTGAACGGCACACGACCGGCTCAACGCGGCAGTTCAGCCAGGCGTTGTCCTTGAGTTCCTGCTCGAGCTGGCCGGCGCCCCAGCCGGCGTATCCGAGCGCGATCAGAAACTGTGCGGGACCCGTGCCCGCTGCGATGGCCTCGAGCATCTCCAGCGCTGCGGTCAGCATCAGGCCGTCGCCCACGGGCAGCGACGCGGCCAGCGTGTGGTCGTCGCCATGCAGAATGAAGCCGCGCTCCGAGGCTACGGGCCCGCCCTCCAGAACCGGCTCGCGGCGCGCCGGCGCGTCCGTGGTGATGTTGAGCTGAGCGAACAGATTGCCGAGCGTCAGATCGCCGGGCCGGTTGACCACCAGCCCCATGGCCCCGTCCGGGTTGTGCTCGCACAGATAGATGAGGCTATTGCCGAAATACCCCCCGGTAAGGCCGGGCATGGCCAGCAGAAACTGGCCTCTGAGACTGTCTTCAGCTGCCAATCGTCGCCCCGGATCTGGAGAACTGCCAGGTGCGGATGATCTCCAGCTCGTCGTAGTGCTTGCGCATTTCCACCGGAAAGCTCTGAAAGGGTGCGGCCAGGCGCACGATGTTCAGCGCCGCGTCGTCCAGGCTCTTGCGGCCCGAAGACTCCAGAATGCGCACCTCTTCCAGGCTGCCGTCGAAGCGCACGACGACCAGCAGGCGCAGGTTGCCGTAGAGCCCGCCGGCGGGGTAGTTGGCGTTGCCGATGCGCTCGACGCGCTGGCGCCAGGCATTCAGGTAACCGGCCTCCACCGCACTCTTGCTCGACACGCTGGTCAGCCGGCGCACGCGGGGCCGCTTGGCCTGATCCTGCTGCTCCTGGGCGATGCGCGCCTCGAGGCTGGCGATTTCCTGGGCGATGTTGTCGTAGGACAGGTTTGCCGCCGTCAGCGGCGACTGCACTGCCTCGACAGGGACCTGTTCCTGGGTCGTGACCTTCTCGTCGGAGTGCACTTCCGCCGCCAGCAGCTCCCGCTGGCGCACGGGCACGGCCTCGAGCCGCGGCACCGGGTCGGGCGTGACCTCGCGCAGCTCGTTGCTCTGAAACTCGGTCTCGCGGGTGGTGGTGGTCTCCAGCGCCTCGGCCTCGGTACCGCTGCCGAGCTGGTTGGCCTCGGCGATGAAGTCGGCGTCTTCGGGTGCCTCTGGCTCACTGTAGCGGGCCAGGGTGACCTCGATGGTCGGGGAGCTGGCAGTCTGCAGATCGGGCGCGAAGCTCACGCCCAGTATGACTGCCGCATGCAGGGATGCCGCCAGAAACAGCGTGAACAGCAATCTGTCTCGGGGCGTAATGCTGGCGCTGGCCATGGCGGTTAGAGCGGCTCCCGCATTCCTGGTTCTGTCACAAGGCGACGACGTCACCAGGGACAATTTTAGCCGCCGTCGAGCGCGGCAGCGATCCGATCCATCAGCATACCGCCGATATCCAGGGAAAACTGCGCATCGAGTTCGCGGATACAGGTCGGGCAGGTAACGTTCACTTCGGTGAGATAGTCGCCAATGACGTCGATCCCGACGAACAGCAGGCCCCGCCGTTTCAGCTCGGGGCCGACCTGGGCGGCGATCCAGCGGTCGCGCTCCGTAAGTGGACGACCCTCCCCGGTACCGCCGGCAGCGAGGTTGCCTCGTGCCTCGCCGGCCATGGGGATGCGCGCGAGCGCATAGGGCACGGGTTCGCCGTCGACAAGCAGGATGCGCTTGTCCCCGTTGGCGATCTCCGGCAGGAACAGCTGACCCATGATCATCTCGGTGCCGTTCTTCGTCAGCGTCTCGAGCACGACGCCGAGATTAGGGTCGTGCTCCATGATCCGGAATACCGAGGTGCCGCCCATGCCGTCAAGGCGCTTGAATACCACGTTCTTGTGCTGCTTGTGGAAGGCGCGCAGCACGTCGGACCGGCGGCTCACCACCAGCGGCGGGCAGCACCGCGGAAAGTCGGTGGCGAAGAACTTCTCGTTGCAGTCGCGCAGGCTCTGCGGGCGGTTCACCACCATCACGCCGGCAGCCTCGGCGCGCTCGAGGAAGTAGGTGGTGTAGATGTATTCCATGTCGAACGGCGGGTCCTTGCGCATCATGATCACGTCGAGGTCCGCCAGGGGCGTCAGCTGGCCCTCGCCCAGGCGGTACCAGGGCCCGTCGACGTCCTTCGGGTCGAGGGTCTCGGCGAACCGGCCGAGCAGCTCGAGCCGGTGCAGGTAACCGTGAGGGGCCAGTTCGTGCAGCAGCAGATCGTGCTGGCCGAGAAAGAAAACTTCCCAGCCCCGGCGCTGCGCCGCGCGAATCATCGCCAAGGTGCTATCTTTCTTAAGTGACAGGCTTGCGAGAGGGTCCATGACGAACGCGATCCGCGTCGTCGGAGAGCTGGAAACGGTGGTCATGGATAGGTCACGAGGTTGCTGCTCTGGGAGGCGCAACAGTACCGGGATGGGTACTGCCCAGCAACAGAAATGAGACCGAAATCCCTTTCCCGTCCGATGTTTATGGCTAGCCCCTGGGCATCGTGATACAACGCGGGCGCAGTGCGGACGCAGTGCCGATCCAGCGTGCAGACACTGCGCGCGCCCGGCTCGTGACAGGTAGTCATGGGCAGGAACGCTGACAACGACCTGATGCGGAAACAGGAAGTGGACATGGAAGAGGATCTTCGGGGTGTTAAGGTCTTGGTCATCGACGACAGCAAGACCATTCGTCGCAGCGCGGAGAATCTGCTGACCAAGGAAGGTTACGACGTCATAACCGCCATCGACGGTTTCGACGCGCTGGCCAAGATCGCCGATTCGCGGCCGGAGATCATCTTCGTCGACATCATGATGCCGCGTCTTGACGGCTACCAGACCTGCGCGCTGATCAAGAACAACAGCGAGTTCAAATCAACCCCCGTGGTGATGCTGTCCAGCAAGGACGGGCTGTTCGACAAGGCCAAGGGTCGCATCGTCGGCTCCGATCGCTACATCACCAAGCCGTTCAGCAAAGAAGAGCTGCTCGGTACGATTCGCACTCTGGTCCACTGACGAGAGGCATCCGGTAATGGCTCGAATTCTGGTCGTAGACGACTCCCCTTCGGAAACGCACAAGTTCGTCAACGTGCTGGCACGCCATGGCCATCAGGTGCTCACGGCCACCAGCGGCAATGACGGCATCAGCATGGCATCCACGGAGCAGCCGGACGTGATCCTCATGGATGTGGTCATGCCCGGCATCAATGGCTTTCAGGCGACCCGGCAGCTGACTCGAAGCGATGCGACCCAGCACATCCCGGTGATCATCGTGTCCTCCAAGAGCCAGGCTGCCGACCGCGTATGGGGCGAGCGTCAGGGTGCCAGCGGCTACCTGATCAAGCCCGTGGACGATCGAACGCTGATCGACGCGGTCAACGAGGTTCTGAGCGCTTGACCCATGGCTGTTGATCCCGCTCTGCAGATTCTGCGCGACATTCAGACCGCGACGCTGCGCAACGCGGCGCGGCTGCCGCTCAAGGAGGACGCGCAGCCGGTCTGGCAGGGTCTCGGTTATCAGATCGGTGGCCTGCGCCTGGTCTCGCCGATGGGCGAGATCAGCGAGGTGCTGAAGGTGCCGCGGGTCACCGCGCTGCCGGGCGTCAAGAACTGGATTCTGGGAATCGCCAACGTTCGCGGCCGGCTCATTCCCATCATCGACATGCATCAGTATCTGGACATGGCCCCGACGCTGCCCATGGCGCAGTGGCGGGTGCTGGTAGTCGAACGGGACCTGCTGGTGGCGGGCCTGCTGGTGGAGCAATCGCTGGGTATCCAGCACTTCCAGCAGGACAGCTTCGAGGAGGCTTCGTTCGAAGCGCTGGGACCGCTCGAGCACTACGTGCGCGGCGCGTTCCGGCATGGCGGCCGGGTCTTTTACGAGGCGACGCTGCGCGCGATTCTCGAAGACGAGCGGTTCTTCGACGTTGCAGAAAGGACAAACTGAACGGGTAGGTAAGGGACATGAAATCAGGAAAGTTGTCGCCGTTGCTGGTAGTGCTTCTGGTAATGCTGGCCGGCACCATGGCCGGGATGGCCTACACCCTCATGACGGAATCGGCCGCGCTGCTGGAGAATCGCAGCTTCATGTTCGCGGTCTCGGGCATCGTGCTGGTGGCGATCATCGCCATCGTGATGATCCGTGACACCCGCCGTCAGCTGGCAGAGCAGGCGTCGCAGAACGAACGCAACCAGGCCGCGATTCTGCAGTTGCTCGATGAGATCGCGGATCTCGCAGAGGGCGATCTGTCGATTCACGCATCGGTGACTGAGAACTTCACGGGCGCGATCGCGGACTCCATCAACTTCGCCATCGATCAGATGCGCGGGCTGGTATCCAACATCAACCACCTGTCGGTTCAGGTTGCCAAGGCAGCAACGGATACGCAGTCGCGGGCCAGCAATCTGGCCGCTGCCGCAGAGAATCAGGCCAAGGAAATCGGTGCTGCGTCTCAGGCCATCAACGAGATCGCGGTATCCATCGATCACGTATCGTCCAACGCAGCGGAATCCGCGGCGGTAGCGGATCGCGCGGTGGAGATCGCCAACAAGGGCGCCGACGTGGTGCAGGATACCATCGCCGGGATGGACACCATTCGCGGCCAGATTCAGGAGACCTCCAAGCGCATCAAGCGCCTCGGCGAGTCGAGCCAGGAGATCGGCGACATCGTCTCGCTCATCAACGACATTGCCGACCAGACCAACATCCTGTCGCTGAATGCCGCCATCCAGGCCTCCATGGCCGGCGATGCCGGCCGCGGCTTCGCGGTGGTGGCCGACGAGGTGCAGCGGCTCGCAGAGCGCTCGTCCGCGGCGACCAAACAGATTGCGGCGCTGGTCAAGACCATTCAGACCGATACCAACGAGGCGGTGATCTCCATGGAGCAGACCACCGCGGAGGTGGTGAGCGGTGCCAAGCGGGCCCAGGACGCGGGTGTCGCGCTCGAGGAGATCGAGAACGTTTCCGCATCGCTGGCCGAGCTGATTCAGAACATCAGCAATGCTGCCCGTCAGCAGGCGGCATCCGCCGGGCACATCTCCAACACCATGAACGTCATTCAGGAAATCACGGCCCAGACGGTGAGCAACTCGGAGCAGACGGCGACATCCATTGGCGAGCTGGCCCACCTGGCCACCGAGATGCGCGAGTCGGTAGAAGGATTCAAGCTGCCCGAGCATCATTGACCAGGAGCGGTAAGGGTACCCCCCAATGGCCAGAAGCCGAGACAATTTCGCCCTGGACTGGATCAAGAGCGAGCTCCTGGAGACGCTCAACGAGGCCCGTCAGGCGCTCGAAGCGTACGCGGAGAGCGATGCCCGCGAACACGACGGACACCTTCGGGTCTGCCTGAACGCGCTGCATCAGGTGCACGGCACGCTGATCATGCTGGAGCTCGAGGGGGTGACGCTGCTCGCCGACCACCTGGAGCGGGTTACCGACGCGCTGGCCGGTGGCGCCGTCAGTGACAGAACCACGGCCGCCCAGCACCTCATGCAGGGCATCCTGGAGCTGCCCGGCTATCTCGACGAGCTGCAGGCAGGGCTGCCGGATTCCGTCGCGCCGGTGCTGCCGCTGGTCAACGAGCTGCGCCGCCAGCTCGGAGAGGAGGCACTGAAGGACAGCTCCAGCGTAGGCAGCCTGTCCGGGCTGCCGAGCGAGGCAGCCATTGCCCGTTTCGAGGCCATCGACGGCGTCGACAAGGCCCGCAAGATCCGCGCGGTGTACCAGCAGGTGCTGCTGTCCATTCTGAAAGGCGGTGATCTCAGCCGTGCCATAGACACCCTGCGCAAGGTCGCCCAGGGCCTGCGCCGCGTCTGCGAAGGCACGCCGTTCGAAGCGCAATGGCAGGCGTTCGCCGAGTTCGTCGCCAGCCTGGACGCGAACTCGGAAACCCTCGACGGCGCCGCGGTGAAGCTGCTGCGGCGGGTGGATTCGGAAATCCGCGAGCTGGCGCAGCGTGGCGCCGATGCGCTGGCACGACCGGTTTCCCTGGCGCTGGTGCGCCAGCTGCTGGAGGCCTGCAGCGCGCGCGGCTATCACAGCGATCTGCTCGATCGGCTGCAGGACGCCATTGCCAGCGCCAAACCGAGCGACAGTCTCGGCATCTCGGGCCGGCAGGCGCTCATCAGCGCTGCCACCGCGCTGCGCGAGGAGCTCGCCACCATCAAGGACCGCCTGGATCTGTTCGTGCGCGGCAGCGGCACCGATCTGACTGAGCTCGGCACGCTGCTGGCACCGCTCAAGCAGATCGCCAGCACCCTGTCGCTGCTCGGCTTCGAAAGCTCGCGCAGCATCGTTGCCGATCAGGTGGAGCTGCTGGCCGGGCTGGTCGACGGTGCCGAGCCGGATCATTCGGTGATCATGACCATCGCCGGGGCGCTGGTTCAGGTGGACGAGAACCTGGCCAGCTTTGCCCAGAGCGGCAAACCGGAGGCGCAGAAGATCACGGACGCGGCACAGCGGGCCGTGGCGGCAGAGACTCGTGCCGGCCTCGAAGCGGTGAAGCAATCCATCGTCGATTTCGTCTCGTCGCAGTGGGACGTACGCCATCTGGGCGACGTCGACGAACAACTTGCACAGCTGGTTGGCGCGCTGCGGCTGATCCCCCTGACGCGAGCGGCGCAGCTGCTCGACCGCGTGCGGGCCTACGTCGGCGAGGATCTGATTGCCGGCCACGTCCCCGGCTGGGACGAGCTGAACCATCTTGCCGATGCCATCAGCGGCATCGACTACTACCTGGAACGGCTGACCGACGAGCACGCCTTCGGCGTCGAGGAGATTCTCGACGTGGTGGCGCGCAGTCTCGACAGCCTGGCGCCGCCCGTGCAGCCGCCGACGCTCGCGACGTCCGCCGCTGCCAGTAGTCGAGATGCCGCGCCGCGAGATGCGCAGGAGGTCGAGCACGAGGTCGAGCACGAGGTCGGGCCCGACGCCGGCCCGGTCGCAGCGGCCGGCAGCGCGGCCCGGTCGGACTCGGAACCGCCGGTGGAGCCGGTCTCGGAGCCTGAAGCTGAGGTGGTCAGCGGGCAGACGGACGAGCAGCCTGGTACGCACGAGCCCGTTGCGGACATGGAGCCCACGGCCCGGCCCGAGTCGGCGGACGCCGCATACGGCAGCGCTGAATTCGTCGATACCAGCGCTGTCAGCGCCGACGAGTCCGAACCCGAACTGGAGATGGACGATGACGCCGGCTTCGACCTGTCGAGTGAGCTGTTCGACGAGCTGGCCGTTGAATCGTCACGCGGCGGAGATGTGGAGCAACCCGAATCGGAACACACCTCCGCCGTAGAGACGGCAGACCAGGCTCCGGCCGCTGTGGCTGAACCCGGCCAGGGCCCGGACCTGACAGCCGATGAAGCCTGGCCCGAAGACCTCGAGGTCGAGCTGCCGTCGTCTGAGCCGGCACAGCCCGGCGACACTGACGCGGCGGACGAGGCATCCGAGCTGGAGCTCGACGAGGCGTGGGAGCAGGCCTGGGCCGACGCCGACGCCGACGCCGATGCCGATGCCGATGCCGATGCCGAAGTCGAGGCTGAAGCCGAGACCGAGACCGAAACGGCAAGCGAATTCGAATCCGTGGTGCTCGAGCCTTCGGCCTTGGATACGGAGACACCCGAAGCCGGTGCGCCCGAAGCCGGTACGCCCGAAGCCGGTACGCCCGATGCCGGTACGGCGGATTCGGAGCGGCTGCCTGCGGGCGAGCACGGTTTCGAGGCGCCGGCGCGCGCGCATCAGGTGCAGCTGACGCCCGCCATGGCTGCAGCGGTGGCGAGCCTCCAGGACAGCTTCGACACCGACGAGGAGATCGTCGAGATTTTCGTCGAGGAAGTCGACGAGGTGCTGGAAAACATCGCCGCGCACCTGCCCAGCTGGCGTGCCGCGCTCGATGATGAGGCTGCGCTCACTGAGATCCGGCGCGGTTTCCACACGCTCAAGGGCAGCGGTCGTATGGCCGGGGCGAACGTGCTCGGGGAGCTTGCCTGGTCGGTGGAGAACATGCTCAACCGGCTGATCGATGCCACCGTTGCAGCGACCGGCGAGTTCGCGGACGTGGTTGGTCGGGCATGTGAGCTGGTGCCGGCGCTGCGCGACGCTTTTCAGGCCAAAACCAGTCCGGACATGATGCCGGTAGGTGTGGTGATGGAGCAGGCCGACCTGCTCGCCTCCGGTGGCTCGCTCAGCGAAGCCGAGCTTTCGGCACCACCGCTTGCGGCGGCAACCGGGGCCGCAGCCGCCAGCACGGAGCAGCAGCCCGAGGCAGAGCGGGCGCTGCAGCCGGAAGACGAGGAAGCGCCTGAAGCGCTGTTCGTGGCCGAAGCGGAATCGCTCATCGCAACGCTGCGCGACGCCAGCGGCAGCCAGGGCTTCCTGCTCGGCGAAGACAGCATGCGTGCGCTGCATACCCTGTCCGGCAGTGCCCGCATCGCCGGCGTGGACGTCGTTGCCGAGCTCGCGGGGCCTGTCTACGAGGTCGCGCTGGCGCTGCGTGAAGCCGGCGGCGAGACGCTTGCCGAAGGCGAAGCCGGCGAGTTCTTCAACGCAGCAATCGAGGCGTTCGCCGAGATCGTCGCAGCGCTCAAGCGCGGCGACGAACCGGACGATGCCTATCAGCTCATTGCCGAGGCGGACCGCCTGCTGGTATCCACCCCTGCCAGGTCCGCGACCAGCCCGCTGCTCGGTCTGGACGCCCTGGGCGTCGTGATGGAGGTGCCGGAGTTTCTGGACAGCTGGCGCGATGGCGCCATGGACTTGGCATTCGCCGAACGGCTCGACGCCGCGCTCGAGGAGATCCGGCGCGTCGCGGAAGCTGCTGGCACCGAGCCGGTCGCTTTCCTGGCGGCGTCGCTGGCGGATGCGCACCGGCGTTTCGAGCTGGGAGCGCTCGACGCGGCGGCGCACGACTGCCTGGCGCGTGCGCACGAAGAGCTGCTGTCCTACGTCGATGCCATCGCCGCAGATCAGGTGGTGCAACCGCAGGTCGCCCTGCTCGCGGAGCTTGACGCGCTGACGCCGGCTGAAGCGCCGGCGGATGCGCAAGAGTCGGCGTTTGATTTCGTCGACGATGAGTTTGCCGATGCGGCCCGCGAAGCGGATCGTTCAGCGGAAGAGATCTTCGGGTTCGACGAAGCTTCGGCTGCCGATGCGGCCCCGCAATGGACGCGCCACGACGCGCGCCCGGCAGCGCGCGAGGATTCGGACCTGGACGCCTTCGCATTCGACGAAGCGCTGGACGAGGGGTCGTTCACCCCGGACGAGGGTGACGGCGGTATCGCCGATCTCGACCGGCTGCTCGACGAGGTCGCACAGGACGACGCGCCGGTGCCGGCGCACGAAGACGTGCCGGAGCTCACTCTCGAGGAAACTGGCGAAGACGTTGCCGGCGAGGCCCCGGACGAGGTCCGCGACCAGCAGATCGCCGAGCTTCCGGCGCTGGTCGGCGGCGCAGGCGACGTCGAGCTGCCCGGCGACGATGTCGATCGCGAGATCGTCGAGGTGTTCTTCGAGGAGGCCGAAGAAATTCTCGAGCAGCTCGAACAGAGCAGCGGCGAGTGGTCGGAAGCTCCGGACAACCTGCTGCACCTGGAGAACCTGCTGCGCGGGCTGCACACGCTCAAAGGCGGAGCCCGGCTGGCCGGGCTCAGCAGGCTCGGTGACCAGGTCCATGATTTCGAGTCTTTCCTGATCGAGGTTCAGGAGCAGCGTCGCGATGTCGACACGGGCCTGTTCGACGAGCTCACCGCGCGTTACGACGGCCTGCTGACCCAGCTCAACCGCATTCGCGCAGCGTTCGCCGGAGAACCGGTTCCCGCACTGCCGGCGGCCCCCGCTCCGGCAAGCTCGCGCGCCACCAGCGCGGCTCAGAAACCCGCTGCGGCCGATGCCGGGGCCGGCGCGGACGTCGATGCCGTGCCGGGCAACGTAGCGCCCCTGTTCCCGGCAGGCCGGGAGCCACGCGCGGGCGAGCGCAGCCAGGATACCGCCCGGCGCAAGGCGGCCAGGCCAGCGGAGCCGCAGCGCGCAGAGCCCGCGGCGCCGCTACCCCCTCAGGAAATGGTGCGGGTCGGGTCGAGCCTGCTCGAGGCGCTGGTCAATCTGGCAGGTGAGACCAGCATCGTGCGCGCCCGCGTCGAGCAGGGCATGAGCGATTTCACGGCGGCGCTGGACGAGATGGAAACCACCATCGAGCGTCTGCGCGAGCAGCTGCGGCGTCTGGAGATCGAGACGGAGACGCAGATTCTGTTCCGCCAGGAGCGCCCGGAGGGACCGAGCTACGAGGATTTCGACCCGCTCGAGATGGACCGCTACTCACAGCTTCAGCAGCTCTCGCGCAGCCTTTCGGAAAGCGCTTCGGACATGCTGGACCTGAAGGATACGCTGCTGTTCAAGGCGCGTGAGGCCGAGACCCTGCTGTTGCAGCAGGCGCGCCTGAATACCGAGCTCCAGGAAGGCCTGATGCGGACCCGCATGGTGCCGTTCAACCGCCTGATCCCGCGGCTCAAGCGTACCGTACGACAGGTGTCCCAGGAGCTGCACAAAGACGTTCAGTTCAACGCGTTCAATGTCGATGGCGAGCTCGACCGGAATCTGCTGGAGCGCATGGTGCCGCCGCTGGAGCACATGCTGCGCAACGCCGTGGATCACGGCATCGAGCAGCCGGAACGGCGTGAAGCCTTCGGTAAGCCGGCGGTGGGTCGCGTCGACCTGCGTCTGTCCCGGGAAGGTGGCGACATCGTCATCGAGATCAGCGACGACGGCGCCGGCATCGACGTCGAGACGGTGCGTGCCAAGGCAATCGAGCGCGGGCTGCTCACGGCCGAGGCAGATCTGTCCGACGATGAAATCAGCCAGTTCGTGCTGGCGCCGGGATTCTCCACGGCCAAGAGCGTCACCCAGATCTCCGGCCGGGGGGTCGGCATGGACGTGGTGCACAGCGAGGTGAAGCAGCTCGGCGGCAGCATCGACATCTTCTCGCAGCCGGGCAAGGGCACCCGGTTCGTGCTGCGGGTACCGTTCACGGTATCGGTGAACCGGGCGTTGATGGTCTCCGTCGGCGACGATCTCTACGCCATTCCGTTGAACACCATCGAAGGCATCGTGCGCCTGAACCAGGAGCAGCTGGCCAAACTGTACGCGCCGGACGGCAACACCTTCGAATACGCGGGCGTACCCTATCGGGTACGTTACCTGGGCAACTTCCTCGGCCGCGAGTATCACCCGCAGCCGCACCAGGGTTCCGTTCCGGTGGTGCTGGTGCGTTCCGGCGAGCATGCGGTTGCGGTGCACGTCGACGCCGTTCAGGGCAGCCGCGAAATCGTGGTGAAGAGCCTGGGCGCGCAGTTTGCCGGTGTCGGCGGCATTTCGGGCGCGACCATCCTGGGTGACGGCAGCGTGGTGGTGATTCTCGACCTCCTCGCGTTGATCCGCGCTCAGAGCGGTGACCTGGGTGGTCGCGGGCGACGCAGCCTGTCGGGTGCGTCGCGCACGCGCTGCGTCATGGTCGTGGACGATTCGGTGACCGTGCGCAAGGTCACGTCGCGGCTGCTGGAACGCCAGGGCATGGACGTGATGACGGCCAAGGACGGCGTCGAGGCCGTGGCCATGCTCAACGAGCGGCGACCTGATGTGATGCTGCTCGACATCGAGATGCCGCGCATGGACGGGTTCGAGGTTGCGCGCCAGGTGCGCCACGACGAGCGCCTGGCCGATCTGCCGATCATCATGATCAGCTCACGCACGGGCGAGAAGCATCAGGAGCGCGCTGCGGCGCTCGGGGTCAACCGATTCCTCGGCAAGCCGTTCCAGGAGAGCGAGCTGCTGGCGAGCATCGACGAGCTGGTGAACTGACAGGACAACGATGGCGACCCAGGTGGCACAAAGCGGCGACGAACATTCCGAACTGTCCTGCATCGTCGTCCCGATGACGGGGATGCAGCTGCTGGTGCCGAGCGTGTGCATCGCCGAGATCCTTCCGTGGCGGCGTTTTCGCATGCGCGATGATGGCCCGTCCTGGTACCTCGGGCACATGGGCTGGCGGGGCGAGAGCGTGCCGGTGGTGCGTTTCGAACGGCTCAATCAGCCGCGCAGTGATTGCCCGCGGTCGGGCCGCTGTCTGGTGATCATGAACCGCTCGGGCAATCCCAACGGCCAGCCGTTCTATGCCCTGGTGGCCGATGGCCTGCCGCGAATGGTGCAGCTCACCCAGGACGACGTCAGCTACGACGACAGCAAGCTCGGCCGCGCCGAGGCGGCAGTGCTGCGCCTGGGTACCGAGTCCGCCACGGTCCCGAACCTGCTGTTTCTCGAGCAGCAGATCGCGGCCGTCTGAGACACGGCTGCCGTTCGCGCCCGCGGTTGCGCCCCGGCTGTCGAGCGCGCCCCGCTCACGCCCAGCCCCAGCCGTGCCTGATCACGCTCAGCACCACCAGCGGCGCCGTCTCGGCGCGCAGAACCAGATTGCCGAGCCGCCAGGGGCCGGCATCGTGTCGCACGGCGAGTGCCAGCTCGGCATCGGACCAGCCGCCTTCAGGCCCGATCAGTACGGCCGTGTCGACGCGCGGCAGCGACATCGGCAGCGGCATGCCGCCCGGGTCGAACAGCAGGCAATGCGCGCAGGCGCTGGTGGCGAAGAACTGCGCGAGGTCCATGGGCCCGTGCAGTATCGGCAGATGCAGAGCGCCGCACTGCTCCGCCGCGCTGTGCAAAATCCGTTGCCAGTGGCCGAGCTTGCGCGCCTGGCGCTCCGGGGCGCTGCGCGTCGCGCCTGCGACGTTGCTGCGCGCGGCATCGATCAGCCACAGGTCGGTGGCGCCGAGCTCGGTGGCTTTCTGCAGCACCTCGTCCATGGCGCCTCCCTTCAGCAGACCCTGAACCAGGTGCAGACGGGGGCTGGGCGCCGATTCCGAGGCTACCTGCGCATCCAGGGTCAGCGTCGCGCTGCGCGAGTCGATGGCCGTCAGTGTCGCCTGCCAGGCGCTGCCGACGCCGTCGAAGCAGATCAGCGCCGCGCCCCGGCGTAGCCGCAGTACCCTGCCCAGATAGTGCGCGCGCGCCGCGTCCACCGTCACCGTCTGAGCCGTGGCGAGTGGCGGTGGCAGGTACAGGCGGTGCTTGAGCACGCTGTGCTTCAGCGCGCCTGTTCGGCGAGCCCCAGATTGCGGCAGACGGCGACGCAGGCGCCCCAGCGGTTGAGCGTGTAGAAGTGCAGCCCGGGCGCACCCGCTGCGAGCAGATCCTGGCACAGACGGCTCACCACCTCGATCCCGAGCTCGCGCATGGCCGCCTCGTCGTGCTGCACCGATTCGAGCCGCTTGCGCAGCCAGCGCGGCACGTCGGCGCCACAATTGTCGGAGAAGCGGATGATGCCCTCGAAGTTGGTGATGGGCATGATGCCGGGCACCACCGGCACCTCGATCCCGGCACGCCCACAGCGCTCGACGAAATCGTAGTACGCGTACGGGTTGTAGAAGTACTGCGTGATGGCGCTGTCGGCGCCGGCATCCACCTTGCGCCGGAAGAACGCCAGATCGTCTTCCGGCGAACGGGCGTCGGGATGGGTTTCCGGGTACGCGGCTACCTCAAGGTGGAAGTGATCGGCCGAATGCTCCCGGATCCAGCGCACCAGATCCTCGGCGTTGTGCACGTAGCGCGCCCGGCCGATGCCGGACGGCAGATCACCGCGCAGCGCCACGATGCGGCGCACTCCCATGTCGCGGTAGCGGTCGAGCAGCTCGAAAATCTGCGTTTTCGAATCCCCGCCGATGGACAGATGCGGCGCCGCGGCCAGGCCGCTGTCGAGCAGCTGCTGCACGGTGTCGCGGGTACCGTCGCGGGTGGAGCCCCCGGCGCCGTAGGTGCAGGAGAAGAACGCCGGGCCGAAGGCGCGCAGCCGCTCGGTCACCCGCGCCAGGCTGGCCAGACCCTCCCGGGACCGGGGCGGAAAGAACTCGAATGACAGCCGTGCGGGGCCGGACGCGCTCATGGCCGCTTTCCTGTGGGTTACCGTGCTGTGCGTTACAGTTCCGCGGCCAGCGCCTCCGCCTTGTCGGTACGCTCCCAGGTAAAGGCTTCCTCGGTACGGCCGAAGTGGCCGTAGGCCGCCGTTGCCCGGTAGATGGGCCGCTTCAAGTCCAGCATCGCGATCAGGCCCTTGGGGCGCAAATCAAAATGCTCACGTACCAGTTGAACGATTCTGTCGTCGCTCAGACGGCCGGTGCCGAAGGTGTTGACGCTGATGGAGGTGGGTTCGGCCACGCCGATGGCGTAGCTCACCTGAATCTCGCAGCGGTCGGCGAGGCCCGCGGCGACGATGTTCTTGGCCACGTAGCGGCCGGCGTAGGCGGCGGAGCGGTCCACCTTGGACGGATCCTTGCCCGAGAACGCGCCGCCGCCGTGGCGCGCCATGCCGCCGTAGGTATCGACGATGATCTTGCGTCCGGTGAGGCCGCAGTCGCCTACCGGCCCGCCGATGACGAACTTGCCGGTGGGATTGATGAAGATCTTGGTCTGCGCCGAGATCCAGTTGCTCGGCAGCACCGGCTTGATCACCTCTTCCATCACCGCCTCGTGCAGCTGTGCCTGAGTGATGTCCGGGTCGTGCTGCGTGGACAGCACCACGGCGTCGATGGCGATGGGTTGGCCGTTGCCGTCGTAGTGGAACGACAGCTGGCTCTTGGCGTCGGGGCGCAGGAACTTCAGTGAGCTGCGCCGCACCTCCGCCTGGCGCTTGACCAGCCGGTGCGCGTAGGTGATGGGCGCGGGCATCATCACGTCGGTCTCGTTGGTGGCGTAGCCGAACATGAGGCCCTGGTCGCCGGCGCCCTGCTCGTGGCCTTCGCTCTCGTCGACCCCCATGGCGATGTCCACCGACTGCTGGCCCAGGGCGTTGATCACGATGCAGTCGCTGGGGTCGAAGCCGAGGTCGTAGCTGGTGTACCCGATCTCACGGATCACGCGGCGCGCCAGCTCGTCCAGATTCACCACGGCACGGGTGCGGATCTCACCGCCCAGCACCACCATGCTGTTCTTCACCAGTGTCTCGCAGGCGACCCGGGACTCCGGGTCCTGCTCCAGCATGGCGTCGAGCACGGCATCGGAGATCTGGTCTGCCATCTTGTCCGGGTGGCCTTCGGAGACCGACTCCGAGGTGAAAAGGCTGTAGTCGCTCATGGTGGGTAGCAGTCCTTGATTGTTCTGAGGGTGTCCCGGGACCCGGTTGGTTCCGGCCGGGCAGGCTTTGCAAGGGCGGAATTGTAGCTTAGCCGAGCGGGGGATTTGCCAGCCGTTGTGGGGCGATTGTAGCGCGGCGGTTCGATTGCAGTGGCGCAGCCGAGTGGCGACAATAGCGCCCCTTTCAGCGACCTTCGCAGACTATCTGCCGACTTGGGGTGCGGACGCCGCACCGCACGGCACGCGACAGGGGGACTATGTCAGCCAGAATCGAACGGGCCAACGCGATCCGCGCTCTGGCCATGGATGCCGTGCAGGCTGCGAATTCCGGGCACCCGGGCGCGCCCATGGGACTCGCGGACATCGCCGAGGTGCTGTGGCGCGAGCTCTTGCGCCACAATCCGGGCGATCCCCAGTGGGCGGACCGCGATCGTCTGGTGCTGTCCAACGGACACAGCTCCATGCTGTTGTACGCGGCGCTGCACCTGTCCGGCTACGATCTTTCACTCGATGATCTCAGGAACTTCCGGCAGCTGCACTCGCCCACGCCTGGCCATCCGGAGTACGGCGAGTGTCCGGGGGTCGAGACCACCACCGGACCGCTCGGCCAGGGGGTCGCCAACGCGGTGGGCATGGCGCTCGCCGAGGCGCGGCTGGCAGAGACCTTCAATCGCGACGGCTTCGAAATCGTCGACCACCGCACCTGGGTGATCGCGGGGGACGGCTGCCTGATGGAAGGTATTTCCCACGAGGCGGCGTCGCTGGCGGGGACGCTGGGTCTCGGCAAGCTGATCTGTATTTACGACGACAACGGCATCTCCATCGACGGCGACGTGTCCGGCTGGTTCAAGGAGGACGTCGCGGCGCGGTTCGAGGCCTATGGCTGGCGCGTGATCCGCGACGTGGACGGCCAGGACGGCGACGCGGTGCGGCGCGCCCTGGACGATGCGCTCAGCCAGTCGCAGCGGCCAACGCTTGTGTGCTGCCGGACCACCATCGGCTACGGCGCCCCGCACAAGCAGGGCAGCGCCGGCGTTCACGGTTCGCCCCTCGGCGCGGACGAGGTAGCCGCGGCGCGACGCGAGCTGAACTGGGGCTACGGCCCGTTCGAAATTCCTCGGCACATATACGAAGCCTGGGATTGCCGCGCGCGCGGGCGCGATCTGCAGCAGCAGTGGCAGACGCTGTTCGAGGGCTACCGTAAGGCACACCCGGAACTGGCAGCGGAGTTCGAGCGGCGCATGGCGGGCGAGCTGCCCCAGGGCTGGCAGGAACCGATCCGGCGGCTCGCACAGAGCGCCCAGGCGGCTCTGGAGCCTCTGGAGACCCGCAAGTCGTCACAGCGGTGCATCGGCGCGCTGGCCGAAGCCGTGCCGGAACTGATTGGCGGCTCGGCGGATCTCACCGGCTCGAACCTCACCCGCTGGGATGGCGCGGAAGCCGAGCGCTACCTGCACTTCGGTGTGCGCGAGTTCGCCATGACCGCGATCAGCAACGGCATGCTGCTGCACGGTGGGCTGCGGCCTTTCACCGGTACCTTTCTGGTGTTCATGGAGTACGCGCGCAACGCCGTGCGCCTGGCAGCGCTGATGCGCATCCCCAACGTGTTCGTCTACACCCATGACTCGGTCGCGGTGGGTGAGGACGGCCCGACCCATCAGCCGATCGAGCAGCTCACCAATCTGCGTACCACGCCCGGGCTCGACACCTGGCGCCCGTGCGACACGGTGGAAAGCGCCGTGGCCTGGGAGCTGGCCCTGGCCAGCCGCGACCGGCCGTCGGCGCTGGTGTTCACGCGTCAGAAGACGGCGGCCCAGCAACGCGACGCCGACACTCTGGCTGCGATCCGGCGCGGCGGCTACGTGCTGCGGCGCGAGCGCGGAACGCTCACCGCCCTGATCATCGCAACCGGCTCCGAGGTGGAGCTGGCGATGGCTGCCGCGGAGCGCCTCGAGGGCGAAGGGCTGGGTGTGCGCGTGGTTTCCATGCCCTGCGCGGAACGCTTCCTGGCCGAGGATCAGAGCTACCGCGACTCGGTGCTGCCGCCGGCGTTGCGCGCCCGGGTGGCCGTGGAAGCAGGTGCAACCGCCTACTGGTATCGGTTCGTCGGTCTCGACGGCGCCGTGGTCGGCATCGACCGCTTCGGTATGTCGGCGCCCGCGGCGCAGGTGCTGGAGGCGCTCGGAATCACGGTCGATGCGCTCGCCGACGCCGTGCGCGCCACGGCCGGCCGCTGACATCAATCGCACACAGACTGGGAGAGCAGGCGTGAGTCAGGTTCTGCCGCGCAAGGAAATGGCCGACCTCGAGCTGGCCGGCAAGCGGGTGCTGATCCGCGAAGACCTCAACGTACCCATCAAGGATGGCCGCGTCACCAGTGACGCGCGCCTCGAGGCCGCGCTGCCGACGCTGCGTCAGGCCCTGCATGCGGGTGCCGCGGTCATGGTCATGTCGCATCTGGGCCGGCCGAAGGAGGGCGCATTCGACGCCCAGTATTCGCTGGCACCGGTGGCGGTGCGGCTCGGTGAGCTGCTCGGCCGGCAGATTCCGCTGATCAGCGACTGGCAGAGCGGCGTCGACGTGGCGCCGGGCGAGCTGGTGCTGCTGGAGAACGTGCGCTTCCTGGTGGGCGAAGGTGCGGATGATGACGCGCTGGCGCGTCGTCTGGCCGGCCTGTGCGACGTGTTCGTGATGGACGCGTTCGCCACCGCGCACCGGGCCCAGGCCTCCACCCACGGCGTCGCCCGGTTCGCGCCCGTGGCCTGCGCCGGCCCGTTGCTGGCGGCGGAGCTCGGCGCGCTGGAGCAGGCGCTGGCCCAGCCGCGGCGCCCGCTGGTCGCCATCGTCGGGGGTTCCAAGGTATCCACCAAGCTCGAGGTGCTCGGCGCGCTGGCGCAGATTGCCGATCAGATCATCGTCGGCGGCGGCATCGCCAACACGTTCATCGCTGCGGCGGGCTACCCGGTGGGTCAGTCGCTGCACGAGCCGGACCTGCTCGAGGAAGCTCGGCGCATCGCGGCGCGGGTCGAGGTGCCGCTGCCGGTGGACGTCATGGTTGGCAAGCGGTTCGACGAGGCCGAGCCGGCCGTGGTGAGGCTGCTCGACGAGGTCGCGGACGACGACCTGATACTGGACATCGGCCCGGAGACTGCGCGCCAGTGGGCGGCCCGGCTGGGCGACGCCGGAACCATCCTGTGGAACGGACCGGTGGGCGTGTTCGAGTTCGATCAGTTCGGCGAAGGCACCCGGGTGCTGGCGGAAGCCATTGCTACAAGTTCGGCATTTTCCATCGCCGGCGGTGGCGATACCCTCGCCGCCATCGACAAATACGGGGTCCGCGACGGCATCTCCTACATCTCCACCGGCGGCGGGGCATTTCTGGAGTTCGTCGAGGGCAAGACCCTGCCCGCGGTTGCCGTGCTGGCAAGCCGCGCGGCGGAATGAACGGGCATCTAGCCCCACACAGGGCACGGAGGTGACATCATGGCGCTGATCAGCATGCGGCAACTGCTCGATCATGCAGCAGAGAACGGCTACGGGGTCCCGGCGTTCAACGTCAACAATCTCGAGCAGATGCGCGCCATCATGGAGGGCGCAGACGAGACCAGCAGCCCGGTCATCGTGCAGGCCTCAGCGGGCGCGCGCAAATATGCCGGCCCGACCTTTCTGCGCCATCTGATTCTGGCGGCGGTGGAGGAGTTTCCCCACATTCCCGTGGTGATGCACCAGGATCACGGCGCGTCGCCGGCCGTTTGCCAGCGCTCGATCCAGCTGGGCTTCACGTCGGTGATGATGGACGGTTCCCTCGAGGAAGATCAGAAGACGCCCGCGAGCTACGAGTACAACGTGGAGGTGACACGCCGCACGGTGGAGATGGCACACGCCTGCGGCGTCTCGGTGGAGGGAGAACTCGGCTGCCTCGGTTCGCTGGAGACCGGCGAGGCGGGAGAGGAAGACGGCGTGGGTGCCGCCGGCACCCTGTCCCACGACATGCTGTTGACCGATCCCGAGCAGGCGGCCGACTTCGTCAAGCGCACCGAGGTGGACGCGCTGGCCATTGCCATCGGCACGTCGCACGGTGCCTACAAGTTCAGCCGCCCGCCCACGGGCGACATTCTGGCCATCGAGCGGGTCAAGGAGATCAACCGCCGTATCCCCAATACCCATCTGGTGATGCACGGCAGCTCGTCGGTGCCGCAGGATCTGCTCGCCATCATCAACGAATTCGGCGGGGAGATTCCGGAAACCTATGGCGTGCCGGTGGCCGAGATCCAGGAGGGGATCCGCCACGGGGTGCGCAAGGTCAACATCGATACGGACCTTCGACTCGCCTCGACCGCGGCGATCCGGCGCTTTCTGGCAAGCAACCGCTCGGAGTTCGACCCGCGCAAATATCTCGCTGCCAGCACCAAGGCGATGAAGGAGGTAGTGGTCGCGCGCTACGAGGCCTTCGGCACGGCAGGCTGGGCCGACAAGATACGCCCGGCATCGCTCGATGACATGTTCGAGCGCTACGCGGCAGGCGCGCTCGTCCCGGTGGTCAACTGAGCGGTCGGCTTCGGTCACGCGGAAGGTAGTGGTGACCGAAGCCTCCTCAGCCGACGCGCGCTCGCCCTTCGACCCGCAGAGGCTGCGAGAGGGGCTGCGGCCGCTGGTTCCCGGGAGCCCCGTGCTGCTGACGCCGGAAGAAGACGCCTATCTGCGCCATTACGGCATCCACTTCAGCGAGGACTACCCCGAAGTGCTGCATCACTTCGGTACCCTGTCGACGCCGGCGCACGAGATCGCCGCGCACCTGTGGCTCCCGGCAAATTCCCGCGGCACGGCGGCGGTAATTCACGGTTACTACGATCACACCGGTCTGTACGGGCATCTGCTGCGCTTTCTCATCGAGCGCGGCTATGCGGTGTTGTCGTTCGATCTGCCGGGACACGGGCTCTCCAGCGGCGCGCCGGCGACCATCGAGACTTTCGATCACTACGTCGATGCCTTCGATGCGTGCCTGGCCGCGCTCGCCGAGCACCTGCCGCGCCCCTGGTTCCTGTTCGGTCAGAGCACCGGCGGTGCCATAGCCATGGAGTGGCTGCTGCGTGGCGGCTACGGCCGCGACGACTCGCCATTCGCCAGCGTCGTGCTGCTGGCGCCGCTGGTGCGGCCGTACCTGTGGCCGCTCAACCGCGTGGTCTACGAGGTGGCGCGGCGCTTCATCCGCGAGCGGCCGCGCACGTTCACCAGCAATGCCGAGAACGAAGCGTTCATCGCGTTTCTGCGCGAGCGAGATCCGCTGCAGGCGCGCACTCTGCCGGTACAGTGGGTGACGGCGATGCTGGCGTGGAAACGGCGTTTCGAGCGCTACGCGCCGAGCAGCATCGCGCCGCTCGTCGTGCAGGGTCACGCCGACCGTACCGTGGACTGGCGCTACAACATGCGCGTCATCGAGCGGCTGTTCGAGCCGCGGTTGTTTTACATCCCGGAAGCACGTCACCACCTGGTCAACGAATCCCCCGAAATCCGGGCGCGGATGTTCCAGGCCATCGAGGGCGAACTTTCGCGTCATTGAGAGCCGCGCCGCAGCATGCGCTCAGCCCAGGGTGACCACGCGGTCCGCGCGGGCGGCGGCAGCGCGCGAGTGCGTGGCCAGCAGACAGGTCAGCGGCAGGCGCTGCAGGTTTTCCAGCACGGCGAGCTCGGCGGCAGGGTCCAGATGCGCGGTGCCCTCGTCCAGAAACAGGTAGTGGGGATTGCGATACAGGGCGCGCGCGAGGAGCAGCCGCTGGCGCTGTCCGGCTGAGAGGCTGCTGCCCAGCGAGCCGATGGGCGTCTGGTAGGCCATGGCCAGAGAGCAGACGTCTTCGTGGATCAATGCCTGGGCACACGCCCAGTAGACGCGTGCGCTGTCCGGCTCGGGATCGAACAGGGTCACGTTGTCCAGAATCGAGCCGCTCAGCAGAGCGTCCTCCTGGGTCACCGCGCCGATGCCTGCGCGATAGCGCTGCGGGTTCAGTGTCTGCAGGTCGCGACCGCCGACCCGCACCGTACCGCCAGTGGGCGTGAGCAGCCCCATGGCGAGCCTCAGCAACGTGGATTTTCCGCTGCCCGAGGGCCCCAAGATGGCGACCGTTTCGCCTTCGCGCACGGTGAGCTGCAGCGTGTCGAGTACCGGCGGCTCGAAGTCGGAATAGCGGAACGAGACGCGGTCGAGCTCGATGTCGCCCTCCACCGGCGCCAGCAGCGCGTCAGCGGACGCCGCCGGATACTCCTCGGGGGTCGCGCTGATGTCGGCGATGCGCTCGAGATGGACCCCCAGCATCCGATAGCGGATCAGCTCTTCCACCAGTGCCGCCACGGCACCGTTGAAATGATTCTTGTAGGCCACGAACGCGTAGAGCATGCCGATGGTCAGGCTGCCCTCTAGAACCAGGTTGGCGCCGGCCCAGACCACCAGAACGTTCTCGGCGCCTACGATCAGATCCCGCGTGGTGTCGAAGCCGACATGCAGTCTGGCCAGGGCGACCTCGGCGCGCTTTGCCTCGACGACCAGACTGTGCCAGAGGCTGCGTCGCGCGGATTCGCGGCCGGCCACCTTGATGCTGCCGATGGCCTGCAGCGTTTCCACGAAATCCGCATCCTGACGAGCCTCGCCGGCCAGGGCCTCCTGATTGCGGACGCGCAGCACGCCCACGCTGCACAGCCGCAGCAGCAGATAGGCGCCGAGCAGCACCACGACAATCAGCGTCAGCCGCGGTGAGTAAAGCAGCATGAGCGCCAGGGTCGTGCTGGCCATGACGCCGTCCACCGCGGCGTTGACGGCGCCGCTGCTGAGGAACGCCTGCAGCGGTTTCACGGAGTCGAAACGCGATTGCAGGTCGCCGATGGAGCGCTTGCGGAAAAACTCGAGCGGCAGGCGCATGAGATGCCCGAACAGCGCTGCGCTGATCGACACGCCCAGGGACGTCGCCGCGTACAGAGACACCAGCTGCCGCAACGCCCGGGTGGCTGCGCCCACCAGCAGGAGCAGCAGGAAGCCCACGGCAAGCACGGTGAGCAGGTCGGAGTCCTGTCGAACCAGCACCTGGTCGACCACGGTCTGCAGATACAACGGGGTTGCCAGCGCGAACGCCTGCACCAGCGCGCCGAGCAGCAGCAATTGCAGAGCGGTGCGCCACAACCCGCCGATGCCGCGCGCGAGCGTTCCGAGCGCTGGCGCTGGCTGTGCGGATGCGGCGCGGAACGCCGCGCCGGGGGTCAGCTCCAGGGCGACACCCGTGAAGTGACGCGACAGCTCGTCGCGATCGTAGCGACGCACGCCCAGCGCCGGATTGTGCACCCACACGGAACCGCCGCGTTGCACCCGCTTGAGCACCACGAAATGGTTCAAGTCCCAATGCAGAATCGCGGGACAGCGCAATCGGGGCAGCTCGGAGGGTTCCAGGCGCAACGCCCGGGGAGTGAGACCCAGCGCCTCGGCGATCTGCATGAGCGTGCTCAGCGTCGCGCCGCGCAGAGATATGGAGAACCGTTGCCGCAGTTCGCGGACCGAGGCCGGGCCACCGAAGTACGCGGCAACCATGGCGAGGCACGCGAGGCCGCACTCGGCACGCTCCGATTGCAGCAGCACGGGCAGCCGGGCGCGCCCGGGCCGCCAGTCGAACCCGCTCACGATCCCCGTGCCACGCGCGCGTACCAGGGCTGCAGCAGCCATGCCAGCAGGCTGCGGCGTTCGAGCACGATGTCTGCGACCACTCGCATGCCGGGTCGCAACGGCAGCTCGCTGCCATAGGCGGCGACGGTCTGACGGGCGAGCTCCGCGTCGGCAGTGTAGACGGGCTCGTCGGGCCGCACGGGCCCCAGAGCCGCGCCGTCGCCAATCAGGCCCGAAGACAGCGATCGCAGCGTGGCGGCCTGTGTGCCGAAATGCTGGTAGGGAAAGGCATCCACCATCAGCCGTACCGGCTGGCCCGGCTGCACGAAGCCGGCAGCGCGGCTGGGTATCAGCAGGCGTGCCTGCAGGCGCCCCGCAGCCGGCGCGACCGTCACCAGCGGCGCACCCGGCGCCAGCTGCATGCCCGGTTGCACATGGAGCGCATCGACGATGCCGTCCATCGGCGCCTCGACCATGCGCTCGCGCCAGCCAGCCTGCGTGTCAGCCTGCTCGCGCAGCTTCGAGTGCTCCTGCTCCAGATCCAGACGCTGCTGCTGGTGGGCGGCATCGCTCTCGGCCAGACGCAGCTGCAGAATATCCCGCTCGCGCCGGTAGCCTGCGATGGCCTGGCGTGCCGCGAGCAGCTCGGCTTCGTCCCTGAGTCGCTCGGCCTGCTGCTCGAGCAGCGCCATGGGGGCGATGGCGCCGCGGGCCTGCAGCGACTCCAGGGCGCGCTGCTTCGCAATGCCTAGCGCCAGGCGCCGCTCGAGCAGGCGCTGCGCGGCAAGCTGGCCGGTCAGCGCGGAATCGACGCGCTGCAGCTCGAGTCGGGTTGCAGCCCGGGTGAGGCGGTGACGCGCGTCGAGCTGCTGGCGCTGCCGCTGCAACCGCTCGCTGCGTTGCTCGATCTGCGCCAGACGCGTTTCTCCGAGATGCCGGCCATCGGTCAGCGCGACGTCGTTGCCGAGTACGACCAGGGGCGCCCCGCGGGTGACCCGGTCACCCAGGCGCACGGGGACGCGCAGCACACGAGCGGATGCATCGTCGGCCCGCAACGTCACGGCTTCGCGCTCGGCGCGCAGATAGCCGCGCACCGTCTCCTTGCGCGCGTAGCTGCCGAGAGCCAGCCAGCTGCCGGCGGCAATGCACAGCGTCGCCAGCAGCAGTGTCAGCCAGCCGGAAAAACGCGGGGTCTGCAGAACGGCCGTACCCGCCGGCAATCCCGGTTGCGGCAGCGCCTCGGGGCGGAACAGCGGGTCCGTCGGCTGCCTTGTTGGCGCCGGCCCGGCAGCCGGCGCAGGCACGGGGGGAGCAGCCGACACTTTGGTGGGAACAAGCATCGAGGCGCGCTTCCGTCGCGGCTAGGCCGACGGCTCCGGCAAGGCCTGCGGACCAGGCGCGAAGAATTCCGGCAGCAGGTGCCAGTGGTGCCACTGCTCAGGCTGGCGGCGGATACCGCGCTCGGCGAAGCTCGCCAGCTGCTGCAGGGTCGTGCTCACCGGATCGAGCAGGTGCGGCTGGCGCCCCGGCTCGAGAAGCGGCCCGGCACGCACCAGGAGCCGCCGACCGCGGTCGAACCCGTTGTGTACCGGCAGAATCCGGGCATTGCCGGCCCGCGCAAGCGCCACCGGGCCCACGACCATTCGTGCCGGCGCTCCGAACAGCCGTACCCGCGCGCTGCGCCCCCAGCGCGGCGGCAGGTCGTAAAGTAGCGCGACGATACCGCCGCGGCGCAGAATGCGCAGGGCGGCGCGCGCCGCCCCCGAGCCGTGGCCGATGGACTCGGTGCGGATGCCGGCGGCCGCGAAGCGCCGGAAGGCGCGCGCGTCGCGTGCCGGATCCCGACTGCGGCGGATCAGATGCAGTGTCTGCCCGCCCAGGCAGCGGCCGAGGCCGGTGAGCGCCTGCAGGTAGTCGCCTGTGTGCAGGGCTGCGATCACCAGTCCGCCGCGCCGATCCTGCAGCGTCTCGCTGACGGCGCCGACGTCTGCCACGGCCACCTCGCGCGGGCTGCTGCAGCCCAGCCAGGCGCTGCGCATGCCTGCCCGGTAGTAGAGCCACTCCGCCGCGAGACTCAGGGCGCGATGGCCCGGCTCACCGAGAAACTCGACGAACAGGCGCGCCTGCGCCTGCACGGCTGGCGGGGCGCTCCGGCGATAGTGCCGGCACAGGATGCGTCGGCGCAGCGACGCCGGACAGCCGCAGCGCTTGAGCAGGCGCTCCGCGCGCCACTGCCGGGCCGCGAGATCGTCTAGCCAGCTGGTCATTCAGCTGGAGCGGGCGCGGTCACGGATACGCCCGGCGAGCCAGACGAGCGCGGCGACGGTCGGCAGCAGAGCGTATTTGGTGAGACACAGCGCAAACAGCAGGCTGCGCAGCTCGAGGTCGGCCCGTGCGTACAGCGTCAGGTCCACCGCGATGGAAGCCGGCACGAAGGCCAGCAACAGCCAGTACGCAGTGCCGAATCCAGGTGCCGGCTGAAACCGATCGGTCGTTGTGCTCATGTTCCCTCCCTGCTCGTTGGTCGCCGCTCCGCCTGCGTCGATGCGCCGAACCGCGGCTCAGCTGTCGTCTTCGGTGGCCAGGACGTAGCCGACGCCGACTACGGCACCCACGCCGGCACCCACGATGCCGCCGGTGGTGGCACCCCACAGCGTGCCTGCGATGGCGCCGGACGCCAGTGCGCTCGCGGTTCCCATGCCGACACCTACGATACCGGATGAGACATCGGCGCCACTCACCTGCGCGACTTCGGTGGCTGTCAACTCTCTCATGATTTCTGCTCCAGATTGCCTGATGAAGGCCTCTTGCAAAGGCCGCTGCACGACGTGCAGTGACAGGCATCATGGCGGGAGCGCCGGCAGCCGGGGAGCGGCGAACGGCGGCGCACCCCGTCGGCCATGTCTGAGCGCCGGGAGCGCCCGCGGCCAGGCAGAACGAGCGCCCGCGGCGGGGGCAGGTGAGCGCCAGAGGCGAGCGGTTTCGAGAGTCTGCGGCGCGTGTCGATGAACGCCGCCGCGAGAGCCGGTGGTAGTGCGCGGCGGGACCTACCCCGCCGCGGGTCGTGAACTGCGGCGGTTACTGCTCGCCCAGCTCGGTGAGCGCCTGATAGGTCAGGGCGCTGAGCTCGCTGCGCAACGGCCACGGCGAACCCATGAGCTGGATCATGGATACCACGAACAGGTCTTCCGCGGGATCGACCCAGAAGATGGTGCCGGCCGCGCCGCCCCAGCTGTATTCGCCGACGGAGCCGATAACCCGGGTTGCGGGGACGTCGGTGACCACCGAAAAGCCCAGGCCGAACCCGCTGCCGTTGTAGCCCCCGAGCCCGCCGAGCCCGGGCTGCTCGCCGGATCCGGACGCGGAGATCAGAGCGGGCAGGTGATTCATGGTCATCAGCTCGATGGTCTTGGGACCGAGGATACGCACGTCGCCGAGGCTGCCGCCATTGCGCAGCATCTCCAGGAACACGGCGTAGTCCCGGGCTGTGGATACCAGCCCGCCGCCACCCGAGAACAGGCTGGTGTCCGTGTAGTTGGGATAGGCGGGTACCGGCAGGACCTTCAGGGCGCCCGCCTCACGGTCCCAGCGGTGGTTGGTGCCGAAGCGCGCCCGCTTGTCCTCGGGTACCGCGAAGAAGGTGTCGTGCATACCCAGAGGCTCGAACAGCCGCTGGCGTAGAAACTCGTCGAACGACTGGCCGCTGATGCGCTCTATCACGGCACCGGTGACGTCCACGGCGACGCTGTAGTGCCAGCGCGCGCCGGGTTGAAACTTCAGGGGCAGCTCGGACAGGCGGCCGAGGAAAGCATCGAGATCCTGGGCTTCCAGCGGGTTGTTCTCGCGATACAGCTGATCCACGGGATCGTTGGCGTCGAAACCATAGCTGAACCCCGCCGTGTGGGTGAGCAGCTGCTGCATGGTGATGGGTTGCGCCGGCGTACGGCTGCCGTCCGGGTTCAGCACCTCGAGATTGGCCAGCTCCGGGACGAACTTGGCAATGGGGTCGCTCAACTGAAACGCGCCTTCCTCGTAGAGCATCATCGCCGCCACGGCGGTGATGGGCTTGCTCATGGAGTAGATCCGGAACAGCGTGTCGCGGCTCATCGGGGCGCCGCTGTCGAGATCCTGCCGGCCCACCGCATCGAAGTAGACGACCTTGCCGTGGCGCGCGACCAGGGTCACCACCCCGGCGAGCTTGCCTTCATCGACGTAGCGCCGGGTCAGGCTGTCGATGCGTGCCAGCCGCTCGCTCGACATGCCCACGCGTTCGGGTTTCACCTCCGGCAGCACGCGCTCCGCGGCCGTGGCGCTGCCGATCAGAAGCCATGTGCCGAGCAGCAGCGCAGTCAGGCGAGGCAGGAAGTGGACGAGCAGTTGCCGGGTCATGAGGGTCCCCCTTGTCGGTTGCGGGGTCGATGCTATCAGAACAACACGCGCGCGCGGATGGTCCCCGGTACGTCCCGCAGCGCGCTGAGCGCGGGCTCGGAGTAGTCGGCGTCGATGTCGATCACCACGTAGCCGATGTGCTCGCGCGTCTGCAGATACTGGCCGGCAATGTTGACGTTGGCGCTGGACAGCACCTGGTTGATGGCGCTCAGCACACCCGGCACGTTTTCGTGAATGTGCAGCAGGCGATGCTTGCCCGGGTGCTCGGGAAGAGCGACCTCTGGAAAGTTCACGGCCGACAGGGTCGAGCCGTTGTCGCTGTAGCGCACCAGCTTCTCGGCCACCTCGATGCCGATGTTCTCCTGGGCCTCCTGCGTGCTGCCGCCGATGTGGGGTGTCAGGAGCACGTTGTCCAGTTCCAGCAGGGGCGAGCGGAACGGATCACCGTTGGCCTTGGGTTCCTCCGGGAACACGTCGATGGCAGCGCCCAGCAGCGCGCCGCTGCGCAGGCACCCGGCGAGCGCGTCGAGATCGATCACGTTGCCGCGCGAGGCGTTGATCAGCACGGCTCCCGGCTTCAGCCGTGACAGCGTCCGCGCGTCGAGCATGCCGCGGGTCTGCGGCGTGGCCGGCACGTGCAGGCTCACCACGTCGGCAGCGGACAGCAGCGCGTCCAGGCTGTCCACTTGCCTGGCGTTGCCCAGATTCAGCTTCTTGACGACATCGTAGAAGATCACCTGCATGCCCAGGGCCTCGGCCAGCACGCCGAGCTGGGCGCCGATATTGCCGTAGCCGACCACGCCGAGGACTTTGCCGCGGGTTTCGAACGACGCACGGGCCGACTTCTGCCACTCGCCGCGGTGCATCTGCATGTTCCGCTGCGGCACGCCGCGCAGCAGCAGGATCGCTTCCGCCAGCACCAGCTCGGCGACGCTGCGGGTATTGGAGTAGGGTGCGTTGAAAACAGGTACGCCCTGCGCGGTGGCTGCACGCAGGTCCACCTGGTTGGTGCCGATGCAGAAGCAGCCCACGGCCATCAGGCGCCGGGCTGCTGCAAGCGCCACGGCATCCAGCTGGGTACGTGAACGGATGCCGAGCATGTGCGCGTCGCTGATGGCTGCCGCCAGATCCTCGCCCTGCAGGGCGTGATCGAGCTGGGTGACGTTGTGATAGCCCGCCTGTTCGAAGCTCGCTACCGCAGAGCGGTGCACGCCCTCGAGCAACACGATGCGGATTCGGTCCTTGTCGAACGACGTCGCTGCCACCTCTGCCTCTCTGTGCCGGTCGCGCGCGGCGCTGACCATTGGAATTGCGGGGCGCCTATACTAGCAGCGCCCATTTTGCGGAACTGGAAAATGTCCCAAGGCCTGGATGAATGCCTTTCACCAAAGCAGATCCGACGCGATGCCGATGCGCTGGCGCAATGGGGCTGCGACTGGACCCGCAGCTACGCAGTGGCGCCGAGCGCCGTCGTGTTTCCCGAATGCGTGGACGACGTGGTGCGCCTGGTTGCCCTGGCGCGGGCCGAAGGTCTGGCGCTGGTTCCGTCGGGTGGCCGCACGGGCCTCTCCGGCGGGGCCGTGGCGAGCCATGGCGAAGTGGTGGTGTCATTCGACCGAATGAATCGGATTCTGGCGTTCGACCCCGCCGATCGGCTCGTCACGTGCCAGGCGGGGGTCGTGACGCAGACGCTGCAGAGCTTCGCCCACGACCAGGGATTGTTCTATCCGGTGGACTTCGCGTCATCAGGATCCAGCCAGATCGGGGGCAACATCGCCACCAATGCCGGCGGCATCAAGGTCATCCGTTACGGCCTGACCCGGGACTGGGTGGCCGGGCTGCGGGTAGTCACCGGCAACGGCGATCTCATCGACTGCAATCACGGGCTCGTCAAGAACGCCACCGGGTACGATCTGCGGCACCTGTTCATCGGCTCGGAGGGGACGCTCGGCTTCGTGGTGGAAGCCGACATCCGTCTGACCCGCGAGCCGGAGTCGCAGCTGGTGATGGTGCTGGGCGTCGATCGGTTCCGCGACATCCTCAGCGTGCTGGCAGCTTTTCAGCAGCAGGTGACGGTTTCTGCGTTCGAGTTCTTCTCGGAGCTGGCGCTCACCAAGGTCACCGCTCATCGTGACCTGCCGCGGCCGCTGGCCCAGGCGGCGCCGTTCTACGCGCTGGTGGAGTTCGACGAGAGCGCCGCCGAGCCTGCCATGGCCGCCTTCGAAGCCTGCGTGGCAGCCGGCTGGGTAGGCGACGGCGTGCTGTCCCAGTCCGAGACCCAGGCGGCCAATCTCTGGCAGCTGCGCGAGGGCATCTCTGAAAGTATTGCGCCCTACACGCCGTACAAGAACGACCTGGCCGTACGCATCTCGGTGATGCCGGATTTCCTCGACGAGGTCGACGCGCTGGTACGGGACAGCTATCCGGAGTTCGAGGTGTGCTGGTACGGCCATATCGGCGACGGCAACCTGCACCTCAACATCCTCAAACCGGCGGGGCTGGACGGCAATGCGTTCTACGAGCGCTGTCACGAGATCAGTCCCCGCATCTTCGAGCGGGTGGCGGCCCGCAACGGCAGCATATCCGCGGAGCACGGCGTGGGCCTGTTGAAGCGCGATTTCCTCGGTTACTCACGCAGCCCGGCTGAGATCAGCATCATGCGCGCGCTCAAGCAGATACTGGATCCGGATCAGATCCTGAACCCGGGCAAGCTGCTGGCCTGAGGACGCGGCACCGCCGCGCCGGTCGGGCCGACGGCAGGCCGCCGGTGCTAGGGTCTGAGTTCCCGTACGCCGGCCGCGGCGGCGACGAATACGCGCGTGGGTGCCTGGGCCGCGAAGATGCCGTTGCAGACGGCACCCACCAGGTTGTTCAGGGTCTGTTCGAGCCCGTCCGGGTCGGTGATGGACAATCCGTGCACGTCGAGAATCAGGTTGCCGTTGTCGGTGACGAAATCCTGGCGCAGCTCGGGATGGCCGCCGAGCCTGCGCAGGGCACGGGCCACCAGGCCGCGCGCCATGGGAATCACTTCCACGGGCAGCGGGTAGGCGCCCAGCGTCTGCACCAGCTTCGACTCGTCGACGATGCAAACGAACTCGTCGGCGGATGCGGCAACGATCTTCTCCCGCGTCAGCGCGCCGCCGCCGCCCTTGATGAGCCGGCGCCGCGGGTCGACCTCGTCCGCTCCGTCCACGTAGACGGTCACCTCGTCCACGGCATTGAGATCGAGCACCGGGATGCCGTGTCTGCGCAAGCGCGCGGCGCTGGCTTCGCTGCTGGCCACGGTCGCGTCGAACTTGTGGCGGATTCGGGCCAGCGCATCAATGAAGCAGTTGGCAGTGGAGCCGGTACCGATGCCGACGATGCTCTTGTTGCCGAGCCGCGTCTCGACGTACGCCAGCGCTGCCTCGGCAGCACTGCGTTTCAGCTGATCTTGGTTCATACTTGCCCAGTCAAATTTGCGGCCTGGCCGTTGCCCTTGCGCTCTCCCGCCCGTCCGCTCCGGCGCGCCGCATGGCGCGGCCACAGTCGAAAAGCGGGAAAACACTACCCATGCTGGAAAAGTACGTAAAGAAGATTCTGTCCGCGCGCGTCTACGACGTGGCCATCGAGTCACCATTGATCCCCGCGCCGACCCTGTCGCGGCGCCTCGGCCACCGCGTGCTGCTCAAGCGCGAAGATCTGCAGCCCGTGTTTTCATTCAAGCTGCGCGGGTCGTACAACAAGATCGTGCAGCTCTCGCCGGCCGAGCGCAGTCGTGGGGTGATCGCAGCATCTGCGGGCAACCACGCCCAGGGCGTGGCTCTGGCGGCGCGCGAGCTCGGCCTCAAGGCGGTGATCGTGATGGGCCGCAACACGCCGAGCATCAAGGTCAACGCGGTGCGCAATCTGGGGGCGCGCGTGATCCTCCACGGCGATGCCTACGACGAGGCGGCCGCGCATGCGCGCGAGCTCACCGAGCAGCACGGCTACGTGTTCGTGCATCCGTTCGACGACGTCGACGTGATTGCCGGCCAGGGCACGGTGGGCATGGAGATCATGAATCAGTGCGTCGGCCGGCCCGACGTCATCTTCGTGCCCGTGGGCGGTGGCGGGCTCATCGCCGGGATCTCGGCATACGTCAAGTACCTGTCGCCGCAGACGCGCATCGTCGGCGTGGAGGCGGAAGGGTCGGCCTGCCTGGCTGCGGCTCTCGCCGCCGGGCGGCGCGTGAAGCTGCCTTATGAGACGCTCGACCTGTTTGCCGACGGTGTCTCGGTCGCGCAGGTGGGACGGGAAACCTTCAAGGTGGCACGGCGCTGCGTCGATGAGGTGATTACCGCCAGCACTGACGAGATCTGCGCGGCGGTCAAGGATCTGTTCGACGACACCCGCGCCATCGCCGAGCCATCCGGGGCGCTGTCGGTGGCCGGCATGAAGAAGTACGTGAGCCGCCTGGCCAGCCATGGCGGCAGCGGTGATCGGCAACTGGTGGCGGTGGTCAGCGGGGCTAACGTCAACTTCGATCGCCTGCGCCACATTTCCGAGCGCGCGGAGGTGGGCGAGCAGCGCGAGGCGATCCTGGCCGTCACCATTCCCGAGCAGCGTGGCAGCTTCCGCCGCTTCTGCAACACGCTGGGTCGGCGCTCGGTGAGCGAGTTCAACTACCGCTATGCATCCGAGCGCGAAGCGCACGTTTACGTGGGTGTCGAGGTGGGTACGGGTGCCGACCGCGGCGCGCTGGTCGCCTCGCTCAAGGACGCCGGTTACGCGGTGCAGGACATGACCGAGAACGAGGCCGCCAAACTGCACGTGCGGCACATGGTCGGCGGCCGTACCCTGGGGACGAAAAACGAGCTTCTCTACCGATTCGAGTTCCCCGAGCGACCCGGCGCGCTGCTCAGATTTCTCTCGGTGCTGGGCGCTGAGTGGAACATCACGATGTTCCACTACCGCAACCATGGAGCGGCCTGGGGTCGGGTGCTGGTGGGGTTCGAGGCCGAAGGCAAGGACCGCAAGCGCCTGGCGAGCGACCTGGCCAGCGTCGGCTACCGCTTCTGGGAAGAGACCGACAATCCGGCCTACCGGCTGTTCCTGCGCTGAGGAGCCGCCGGCGTGCGTACCTGCGGCGCGCACGCCTGCTGGAGCGCGCCTACGCGCTTCCTAGAGCGCGCGTACGCGCTTCCTAGAGCGCGCCCGTGCCTGGGACCACGTAACGCTCGAACTCCTCCTCGAACATCAACAGTGTCGAGTCCTTGATTCGGTCGATGTACAGGCGCCCATCCAGGTGATCGAATTCGTGCTGAAAGACCGTGGCGACGAAACCCTGCAGGGTCAGCTCCAGCGGTGCGCCGTCCAGGCCCAGGGCGCGGATCCGGATGTGCTGGGGGCGCTCCACGAAGCCGCGCAGCCCCGGCACCGACAGGCAACCTTCCCAGTAGCCGGCGACGGCCGGGTTCAGCACTTCGATCTCCGGGTTGATGAACACTGTCAGCGGCAGGGGCGGAATCTCGCCGTAACGGCTCGCGCCGCCCGGGATCTCGATCACGGCGACGCGCACGGGCTCGTCGATCTGCGGCGCCGCCAGACCAATGCCCATGCCGGTGGCACGCAGCGTATCTGTCAGATCCTGCACGAGTGTCTGCGTCGCGGCACTGCCGATCTCGGCATCGGTGAGCGGTCTTGCCACCTTGCGCAGCGTCGGATGCCCCATACGGATGATGTCGCGAACGGCCATGGCGCGTCGTCCTCCCGGCGGGATTCCGCCTTTACTCCGGCAGCGGGTGCCAGCCGGTTTCGGTGATCACGCCATCCAGCGGCATGTCCCAGGCGTCGTACGGCAGCGGATCCAGGCTGCTCTGAAGTTCGTGGGCGATGCCCACACACAGCGGCCGCAGCCCTTCGGGCAGGCGGCCGAGAAAACGATCGTAGTAGCCGGCGCCCATGCCGAGCCGGGTGCCGAAGCGGTCGAACGCCACCAGCGGCATGAGCAGCACGTCGATGCTGATCGGGGCCACGTACGCGGCCCCCGGTGCCGGCTCGGGGATTCCATAGCGGTTGGTCACGAGCGCGCCGTTGCGTCGATGGCGGTAGAACTCGAGTACCCGGTCCTTGCGCACGACGGGCATGGCGACGCGACGGTGTTGCTGCAGCAGTCGCTGCAGCAGCGGTGCAGTGTCGAGCTCGCCGTCGGCCGCGAAATAGGCGCCCACGGTTTGGGCGCGCAGGGCCAGGCCGCTGGTGAAGAAATGCTGCGCGACGGCGCGCGCGTGGGCCCGCTGCTCGGCAGCGCTGAGTGCCCGGCGCAGGCCACGGAAGTATCGACGCAGCTCCTGGCGCTCGCTCATCATGATCGGGATCCTGCTGCCGGCAAGATCTCCCGGAGATGCCGCTGCCGATCTGGCCCTGAACCGTATTGGTTCAAGGCGGAGGCCTCCGACGCGGTCCCAGGCTTCCCAACCCGGGGGCAACCACACGGGGTGGTTGCTTCCTGGTGTCGGGCATGCACACAGACAGACACGTCTTCGACCCCCTGGGTTTTCTTAACGGCTCAGAGACGACAACCGGCTGGCGAACACCCCAGGAGACCTGCGCAGTATAGCTGAAAGCTCTGATCATCGAGCCTTGACAGGCGGCGACGGGTCGTTTGCTCAGGCGCGCTTCAGAGATTGAGCTGGCGGTGCTCGGCCAGCGCGCGCTCGATGCGTTCGCTGAGCTGGCGCACCTGGGTTTCGGCCTCGTGCTGCCCGGATTCGACGGCGTTGCGGTTCTGCAGCACCTCGTTGGCGAGGTTGAGCGCGGTCATGACGGCGATCCGGTCGAGGCCGAACACCTTGCCGCTCTCGCGGATCTTGCGCATCTGAGCGTCGAGATAGCGTGCCGATGCGGACAGCGCCTCCACCTCCTCCTGACGGCACGCCACCTGGTACTCCTTGTCCAGGATCTTCACGCTCACCGTCGTCGCAGCCTCGCTCATAGACGCAACTTCCTCAATCCTGCTCGAGCGCCTTCAGCCGGGTGATCATCGACTCGACGCGACTCTTGGCCAGCTCGTTCTTCTCGATCAGCTTGGCGCGTTCCACCGTCCAGTTCTGTTGCTGCGCGCGCAGCGCACGGTTCTCGCGGCTGAGCACGGCGCACAGTTCGAGGAGCTCGGTGACTTTCTGGTCCAGCGTGGACCAATCAGCGCTCGGCATGGCGAACACCTGACAAAATGCTTTTCACATAGTGTGCGCTGAAAGCCACTTCATGTGAAGTCAGCCACTTCTGCTAGGATACCGGCTGCCTTCTGCGACCGGGAAACAGGTGCCCGATTTATCTGCTCTGGCGCTCAATGCGGCGCACCAGATCTCCACCTCGGAGCTGCACGGCGCGGTATGCGGCATCGCCACCTGTGCCGTCGATCCGTTTCCGCTGCAAACGCTGGTGGACCTGCTCGGCGTGGCGCTGCTCACGGACGAAACGGCGGTCAGCGACTTCGTCGCAGCGACGCTCGATGACCTGCTGGCCGCCGACATGAGCTTCACGCCGCTGCTGCCGGACGACGACGCGCCGCTCCCGCTGCGACTGGAAGCGCTGGCGCAATGGTGCGGCAGCTTTCTGGCAGGGCTCGGCGCAGCGCTGGGCGAGGAGCTCGTTGAGGGGGTCAGCGGCTTCGACGATCTGCCCGATGACGTCAAAGAGCTGGTTCGGGACTTCGCGGCGCTGACCGAGATCGACGTCGACGAGACCGACGCGGCGGATGAGAGCGAAGAGGCGCAGCTGGTGGAGCTGCAGGAGTTCGTCAAAGTGGGCGTGCTCGTGATCGCGAGCACCTTGCATGGAGAATGGCGCGCCGATGACGCCGAGCATCACTCCGGCTGAGTACCGGCGCCGGCGGGCGACCCTGATGGGCATGCTGACACCGGGTTCGGTGGCCATCGTGCCGGCTGCCGGCGTGCGTCTGCGCAACCGCGACACCGAGTATCTGTTTCGCCAGGACAGCGACTTCTATTACCTGACGGGGTTCTCCGAGCCTGATGCCGTGCTGGTCCTCGTGCCCGGCCGCGCTCACGGTGAGGTGATTCTGTTCTGTCGCGAGCGCGAGGCCCGCGCCGAGCTCTACGACGGCGAGCGCGTCGGCCCGGAGCGCGCGGCGCAGATTCTGGGGGTGGACGATGCGTTTCCGATCAACGATCTGGATGACATCCTGCCGGGCATGCTCGAAGGCCGCGAACGCATCTACCTGACCCTCGGTGAGTATCCGGAGTTCGATCAGCGCCTGATGCACTGGGTCAGCAGCATCCGCGCGCGTGAGGCCGGTGGCGCCATTCCGCCGGCAGAGTTCGTGGCGCTCAAACACCTGTTGCACGAGCAGCGCCTGTACAAGTCGGCAGCAGAGCTGCGCATCATGCGTGAGGCTGCACGCATTACCTGTGCCGCGCACCGCCGGGCCATGGCCGTCTGCGAGCCGGGCATGACGGAGCTCATGCTCGAAGCCGAGCTGACCCACGAGTTTCTGCGCAACGGCGCGCGCAGCGCGGCCTATCCGAGCATCGTCGGCAGCGGCGCCAACGCCTGCGTGCTGCATTATGTGGACAACCGCGACCAGATGCGCGACGGCGATCTGGTGCTGATCGACGCCGGCTGCGAGTTTCAGCACTACGCCGCCGACGTGACCCGCACCTTTCCGGTCAACGGCGAGTTCACCCGGGCGCAGCAGGCCCTGTACGAAGTCGTGCTCGAAGCCAACGAGCAGGCCATGACCTGGTGCCGGCCGGGCGCGCACTTCAAGGCCCCGCACGACGCGGCGCTGCGGGTAATGGTGCAGGGTCTGATCGACCTCAAGCTGCTCGACGGCGACGTCGACGAGGTCATCGAGAGCGAACGCTACCGCCCGTTCTGCCCGCACAACGCCTCGCACTGGTTGGGCAGCGACGTGCACGACGTGGGCGACTATCGAGTGGGTGGCGCCTGGCGCGAGCTGGAGCCGGGAATGGTGCTGACCGTGGAACCCGGAATCTACATCCCGCGCAACGAATCGACCGCGCATCTGCCGCCGCGCTGGCGTGGACTCGGTATCCGCATCGAGGACGACGTCCACGTCACCCGTGACGGCTGCGAGGTGCTCACCGCCGAGGCGCCCAAGTCGGTGCGCGACGTGCAGCGCGCGATGCGCCGGCGCTGGCGCGCTGCGCCGGGTCGTCGCAGTGACTGACGTCGCTGCGCAGGCGTCGGCGTCCCCGTCCGAGGCATGGCCCGATGTGGACGTTGCCGTAGTCGGCGGCGGTCTGATCGGCGCCACCGCGGCGCTGGCGGCAAGCCGCCTGGGTTTCGAAGTTGCCGTCATCGATCGTGCTGCGCCGGCTCTCGCGCCGGGGCGTTTCGGCATGGACATCCGCAACGTGGCGGTGTCTCCGGCGTCCCGCGCCGTGCTGGAGACGGCGGGCGTCTGGCAGGCGCTGGAAGCGACCGCGTATCGACGCATGCAGGTCTGGGAGGAGCGCGGCACGGCCATGATGACGTTCGACGCCGCCGAGGTGCAGCGTGCGGAGCTGGGCTGGATTCTCGAGAACGGTCCGGCGGTAGCGGCGCTCTGGCAATGTCTGCAGGAGGCGCCGCGCGCAGCCGTGCGGCTCGGTGCGCTGGAGGCGCTGGAGACCGGCCCGGATGCCGTTACTCTCACCGTGGCTGCGCCCCCGGTTGCGGATTCGGGCAGTGCCGGGAGCGCGAGCGGACTGGCGCCGGCAGGGGCTGCCGCCGACGCGCGGCGCGAAGGTCCCTTGCGCCTGCGGGCGCGTCTGGTGATCGCTGCCGACGGTGCCCGCTCACGGGTGCGCGAGCTGCTGGGCGTGGCGGTATCGCGCTCGGCCTTGCGCGACGTGGCTTTGGCAACGCTGGTACGCACCGAGCGCGGGCACGACGGCGTCGCCTATCAGCGGTTCCTGCGCGACGGCCCGCTGGCCCTGCTGCCGAGCGCCCGGCCCGACATCAGCTCCGTGGTCTGGTCCCAGGCGCCGGCAGTGGCCGCCCGCCGTGCCGAGCTCGACGATGCGGCTTTCTGCGCCGAGATCGGCCGCGCCTGCGAGCAATGCCTGGGGCCCGTCCTGGAGGCCGATCGGCGGCTCAGCTTCCCGCTGCAGCAGGCACTGGTGGCGCGATTCGATCCGCACCCGCGGGTGCTGCTGATCGGCGATGCCGCTCGGGTGCTGCACCCGTTGGCCGGCCTCGGTGCCAACGTGGGCTTCGAGGACGTCCGCGAGCTGCTGGCGGTGCTCGGCAGCGTTGGCCCCGGCGCCGACCCGGGCAGCGCCGGACTCTGGCGCGGGTTCGCGCGCCGGCGCCGCGCGCGCGCGCGCTTCATGCAGGATCTGATGGCGGGCCTGCGGCGCGCCTACGCGCTGGACAACCCGCTGCTGCAGTTCATCCGCAACACCGGCGTCGACCTGCTCAATCGCACCGCGCCCATCAAACGCCAGATCATCGTTGAAGCCATGGGCCTGGGCCCTCTGGCAGGGCAACGCGCCGGACGCTGACGGCGTGATCGGCTTCGAAGGTGTGGCGCCCGGGGGTGGGACGCCTTTGCTGCGCCTCGCGCCAGCGGTCCCCGCTGCCCTCGATCAGCGGAGTTGCCACCGGCCCTTCGGACCGGCGTCAATCCGCCTCACTCGGCGGCGCTACGCGGCTCCGCAAAGGGGCCCCGCCCCCCGGTCACCACGCGCACACCTTCCTGACGGTCAGGGTCCGGCGCGCTGCCCCGCCAGAGGGCCCCGTGCTGCTGGGATTTCGCGTCCAGCGGATTACAATGCGCCCTCTCGCAGTTACCGCTACCGGAAGCTTCCAGGATGACCGACGGCCCCACCGGCGCGCTGCGCCGCACTGCCCTGTACGACCTGCACGTTGCGGCCGGTGCCAAGATGGTGCCCTTCGCCGGCTGGGAGATGCCGCTCAACTACGGCTCGCAGATCGTCGAACACAATGCGGTGCGTACGGCCGTGGGGATGTTCGACGTTTCCCACATGACCGTGGTGGATGTCACCGGCGCCGGCGCGCACGGCTACCTGCAGCGGCTCGTGGCGAACGACGTGGCACGGCTGAAGACGCACGGCAAGGCGCTGTACGGCGTGCTGCTGAACGAGGCCGCAGGGGTCATCGACGACCTGATCGTCTACCGGCACAGCGAAGCCGAGCCGCTGGCGTATCGGGTGGTCGTCAACGCGGGTACGCGTGACAAGGTGCTCGCCTGGTTCGAGCGCCACGCCGGTGCAGAGGTGCAGGTCCGCGAGCAGGATCTGGCCATGATCGCGGTTCAGGGCCCGGAGGCCGTGGCGCGGTTCGAGGCGGTGAGCGGCTGGCAGGACCTGACGGCGCTCGAGCCGTTCAGCGCCCTCAGCCGTGGCGACTGGATGGTGGCGCGCACGGGCTACACGGGCGAAGACGGCGTGGAGGTGATCCTGCCGGGTGCCGAGGCGCAGAAGCTGTGGAGCGCCCTCGCCGCTGCCGGCGTGCAGCCTGCCGGGCTCGCCGCGCGGGACACGTTGCGCCTGGAGGCGGGCCTCAACCTGTACGGTCAGGACATGGACGAGTCCACCAACCCGCTGGAGTCGAACCTGGGCTGGACCATCGCCTGGCAGCCCGAGGCGCGCGCGTTCATCGGCCGTGACGCGCTGGCGGCGCTGCGCGCGGCCGGCGTCGGTCGGCGTTTGACCGGACTGGTGCTCGAGGGCCGGGGGGTCATACGCGGCGGCCAGCGCGTGGTCACCGGCGCGGGCGACGGGGTCGTCACGAGCGGGATATTCTCCCCCACTCTGGGGTACAGTATTGCGCTGGCCCGCGTGCCGAAAGACGCGCAGGGCGAGTGTCAGGTGGAGGTTCGTGGCAAGCTCTTGCCGGTGCGCATCGTCAAACCGCCGTTTGTGCGCAATGGCCAGAAGGTATTTGAGTAGGCGGAGTCCTTGATGAGCGAGATTCCTTCGGAATTGCGTTACGCGCGGTCCCATGAGTGGGCACGTCTGGAAGAAGACGGCAGCGTAACCGTAGGCATAACCGATCACGCCCAGGATGCGCTGGGGGACGTGGTGTACGTCGAGCACCCGGAAGTGGGGCAGCAGCTCAGCGCGCAGCAGGAAGCGGGCGTGGTGGAGTCGGTGAAAGCCGCCTCGGACATCTACGCGCCGATCAGCGGCACCGTGCTGGCCGTCAACGAGGCTCTGGTGGACGCCCCGGAGACGGTCAATGAGGACCCGTACGGCGATGGCTGGTTCTTCCGCATCGAGCCGGACGACGTCGCCGAGCTCGAGGACCTGATGGACGCCGAAGGCTACGCCGAGCAGCTGGCCAGCGAGGACCACTGAGGCCCCGACCGACGCGTGCCCGCGCCGCCCCGCGCTGCGTAGGCGCGCGGCGTACGGCTGTCACGGGCCGTACCGATTCCTGCGCTCGAGCGCAAAACAAACCAACGCAACTGGAGCGTGCAGATGCCTTTCATACCGCACACGGCGGAGGAAGAACGGGCGATGCTGTCGGAGATCGGAGTCGACGGCATCGAGCGGCTGTTCGACGAGATCCCTGCAGAGCTGCGGGCCGCGACCCTGACCCGGGTGCCACCCGGGGTCAGCGAGATGGAAATGCTGGCCGACATGGCGGCACGGGCCAGCCTCGATCTGGCAGGAACCTGCTTTCTCGGCGCCGGCTGCTACGACCATCACATTCCCGCAGCTGTATGGGATCTGGCCGGCCGCGGCGAGTTCATGACGGCCTACACGCCCTATCAGGCGGAAGCGAGCCAGGGCACGCTGCAGCTCATCTACGAGTATCAGAGCATGATGGCGGGTCTGACCGGGTTGGACGTCTCCAACGCGTCCGTGTACGACGGCGCGTCGGGGCTTGCCGAAGCCGTGCTCATGGCCGTGCGGGCCAACCGCAAGGCGCGCTCCCGCACCGTGCTGATGGCCGAAACGGTACATCCCCACTATCGCTCCGCCACGGCCAACATCGTCGAGAGCCAGGGTGTCGCCATCGCCACGGTCGCCATGACGGCGGACGGTCGTGTGGACCGTGCGGCGCTGGCGCAGCACGACGGTGCGGTGGCGCTGGTGCTGCAGCAGCCCAACTTCTTCGGGCTGCTGGAGGACGTCGACGCCCTCACCGACTGGGCCCACGAGCAGGGGGCGCTGGTGATCGCCGTGGTCAACCCGTTGACGCTGGCGGTGCTGTCTGCGCCGGGTACCTGGGGTGCCGCCGGTGCCGACATCGCCTGCGGCGACGGCCAGCCGTTCGGCATTCCGATGTCTTCGGGCGGACCCTCGTTCGGCTTCATCTGCTGCCGCAGCAGCCTGGTGCGGCAAATGCCGGGCCGGATCATCGGCGCCACGGTGGATCTCGACGGCCGCCGCGGCTTCGCGCTGACCCTGCAGGCACGTGAGCAGCACATCCGGCGGGGCAAGGCGACCTCGAACATCTGCACCAATCAGGGCCTGCTGGTGACCGCTGCGACCATCTATCTGAGCCTGATGGGACCGCGCGGTCTGCGCGCGGTGGCGGAAGCCAGCCTGGCCAACACCCGTGCGCTGGTGACGCGACTCACGGCGGTGCCAGGCGTCGAGCGGCGGTTCCCGGGCCCGTACTTCCATGAACAGGTGCTGACGCTGCCGCGGCCCGCCGACGAGGTGGTCGAGGCGCTGCTCGAGCGCGGCATCCTCGGCGGGCTGGCACTGGGCACGCTGTTCCCGGGGCTGGAAAACTGCCTGCTGGTGTGCGCCACGGAGAAGCGCACCGCGCAGGAAATTGAACATTACGGCGCGGCGCTAGAGGAGTGTCTGGCATGATTCACAACCGCAAGCCGGAAGAACGTCCGCAAGCCACCATTTTCGAGCTCGGGCAGCCGGGCCGGGATGCCCGCGCCCAGCTCGTGGCCGCGCCACCCGGGGTCAGCGAAGCCCTGGGCGAGCTGCCGCCGGAGCTGTTGCGGCGGGAGCCGCCGCCGCTGCCGGAAGTCTCTGAGCTGCAGGTGGTGCGCCACTACACCAATCTGTCGCGGCGCAACTTCTCCATCGATACCCAGTTCTATCCGCTGGGCTCATGCACGATGAAGTACAACCCGCGCGGGGCGCACAGGGCCGCGATGCTCCCGGGTTTCCTTTCGCGTCACCCGCTGGCGCCGGAATCGGTCAGCCAGGGTTTTCTATCGTGCCTGTACGACCTGCAGGAGATACTCAAGGATGTCACGGGAATGCGCGGCGTGTCGCTCACGCCCATGGCCGGTGCCCAGGGTGAGTTTGCCGGCGTTGCGATGATCCGCGCCTACCACCAGGCGCGCGGCGACCACGGCCGGACCGAAATCATCGTCCCCAGCGCCGCTCACGGCACCAATCCGGCGACGGCGGTGATGTGCGGGTACAAGGTCACCGAGGTGCCGGTGACCCGTGACGGCGACGTCGACCTCGAGGTGCTCAAGGGCGTCGTCGGGCCGCAGACGGCAGGGTTGATGATGACCAACCCGTCCACCTGCGGCGTGTTCGAGCGGCAGGTCGCGCAGATTGCCCGGGTAGTGCACGACGCCGGCGGACTGCTGTACTACGACGGCGCCAACCTGAATGCCATTCTCGGCAAGGTCAGGCCCGGGGACATGGGTTTCGACGTGCTGCACATGAACCTGCACAAGACCTTCGCCACGCCCCACGGCGGCGGCGGGCCGGGTGCCGGCCCGGTGGGTGTCAGTGAGCGATTACTACCATTCCTGCCGACGCCGGTGGTAGGCAGGGAGGGGGACCGCTACC
>JAWKZP010000005.1:0-362922 GCA_041395905.1 Pseudomonadales bacterium | reverse complement strand
GCAGCGCCGACAGGTCGGGGTTGTACAGCTCCTCCGCCTGCTCCGAACGCGTGAAATCCACCTGCGCGGTCACCTCGGCACTGAAGCCGCGTGGCCCCACCATGGGCAGCAGGATGTTGCCGATTTTGTCCTTCAGCTGCTTTTCGATGCGCGCCACGTACTGCAGCTGCCGCTCGGACTGCAGCAGCGCCTGGTCGTCTTCCTCCACCGACAGCAGCTTGCCGGACTGATCGACCACCGCAACGTTCTTGGGGCTCAGTTCCGGCACCGCGCCGGCGACGAGATTGGTGATGCCCTTGACCTGCGCCGCGGTCAGCTCCTGCCCCGGCACCAGTCGGACCGTTACTGAAGCGGTCGGAACCCGGCGGTCGCGCAGAAACGTGGTGGACTTGGGTGTTGCCAGCAACACCCGCGCGCTCTCCACCGCGGTGATGGAGGTAATGCTGCGCGCCAGCTCACCTTCGATGCTGCGACGGTGCCGATCCTGCTCCATGAACTGGCTGACACCGAAACCCTGGTCCTTCTCGAGCAGCTCGTAGCCCAGCTGGCGACCATCGACGCTGCCCGCTCCAGCGAGCTTCATGCGGGCCGCGTAAAGGCTGTCCTGAGGAACCAGCACCATACCGCTGCGCTCGTCGAGCCGGTGCGGAATACCCTCCGCTTCGAGCACCTGCACCACTTCGTTGGCCTGGTACGCCGAGGTGATCGCGGTAACCGGACGAAAATCCGGGGTCCGCATCCACAGGACCGCCACTACCGCAATCGCCACGCTCGCGGCGATGGCGATGAGCAGCGTCATCTGCCGTACCGCCGGCATGCCTGCCGCCGCGCGCAGAAAGTTGCTGCCCGGGACGGTCAATCCGCGCGGCGCGCCGGATCCGGATTCGATCGGAAGCTCGGCCATCGATCAGCTCTCCACCATACCCATCAGATCGGCATGTTCATGATGTCCTGATAGGCGGACACCACTCTGTTGCGCACCTGCGTCAATGCCTGAAAGGCGACGCTGGACTTCTGTGTCGCCACCATGACGCTCACCAGATCGTTGGTCTCACCGCGAACGAACGCGCTCTGTGCCGCGCTGGCCTCGTTCTGCAGCGACGCCACCGAGTCGACCGCGGACCGCAGCATCGCTGCGAAATCCGCGTTCGGACGCTCGCTGGCGTCCACTTCACGGACGTTGACGTCGAGCGACGCCTGCGTCTGCTCGCGAATCGCCCGCATCTGGGTCAGCACGCTGTTGATGTCAGCGCGAACGGGGCCCAGACCGGGAATGCCTGAATCTGCCATGACGCTAAACCTCCACTCCCTGGTCGCGCAGACGCTGCAGCTTGTATCGCAGCGTCCGCTCACTGACGCCGAGCTGCTCAGCGGTGCGCCGGCGGTGGCCGCTGTTGGCGGCCAGCGCCCTTAGAATCACTTCGCTCTCGGCGTCCTGCCGTCTCTCGCTGAGCGCGGACCCGCACGATTGCGCCGGGTTGCCTTGGGCGCCGGACGCAATGCGGGTCACCGCCGATGGCGCACCACCCAGGCCGAATTCGGTCGCACTCAGCTCGTCTCCGGCACCGAGCACCAGTGCCCGCTGCACGGCGTTCTCCAGCTCCCGTACGTTGCCGGGCCATCGCTCACGCGTCAGCGCCAGCAGCGTTTGCGGTGCGATCCGGGGCGCGCGCCCGAAACTGCCACCGTGCTTGCGCAGAAAATGCTCGACCAGAGCAGCAACATCCTGGGGACGCTCGCGCAGGGGTGCGAGCTGCAGTGGGAACACGCTGAGCCGGTAGTACAGATCCTCACGGAAGCGCCCTTCCGCCACCGCCTGCCGGATGTCCACGTTGGTCGTGGCCAGCACGCGCACGTCGATGGCGACCGGGGCCCGGGCACCGACCCGTTCGACTTCCCGCTCCTGCAGCACCCGCAGCAGTTTGGCCTGCAGCGACAACGGCATCTCGCCGATCTCGTCGAGCAGCAGCGTGCCGCCGCTGGCGAGCTCGAACTTTCCCGGCTGGCTCTGGTGCGCGCCGGTGAACGCACCCTTCACGTGACCGAACAATATGGCTTCGAGCATGTTTTCCGGGATGGCGGCACAGTTGATGGCCACGAACGGTCCGGCGGAGCGCGGCGACGCGTTGTGGATGTAACGCGCGACGACCTCCTTGCCGGTACCGGATTCACCGGTGATCAGAACCGACACGTCGGTCTGCGCCACCCGCCCGGCCAGATCGAACAGCTGCTGCGACTGCGGCGACGCTTTGATCACGTCCTGCTGGCCGCCGGCCCGGTAGTGCTGGCGTACCGCGCCGAGCAGCCGCTCGTCCGCTGCGTTCAGATCCAGATAGTCCACGGCGCCGCCCCGCATCATGGCCACGGCGGTTTCGACCCGGGCCTGCTCGTCGACGACCACTACCGGCGTCATGGGTGCGGCAAGCCTCGATTCCTGGAGCAGGATGGTCGCGTGGCTGGCATGGCTCAGACACAGCCCCGAGCCGTGCTCGCCGAGCAGGCGCAGCGCCGCCGCGGCATCATCCGCAGGTCTCGCCTCGAACCCGCCGGACACCAGGCGCCGACACAGCCAGTCACCCTGCTGCGCATCCTGAGCAACCACCACGACCGGCGCATTCATGATCCGGTGCCCCGCTCTATCCCGTACTTCCGCATTTTTTCAACCAGCGTGGTGCGCCGGATGTGCAGACGGTCAGCGGCGCGTGCCACCACCGAGTTGGTGTCCGCCAATGCCTGCTCGATCAGGCTGCACTCCAATCGCGCCAGATATTCCTTCAGATCCAGGCCGTTCAACGGCAGCCGCGCCGGCACCTCGTCTGCGCCCGCCTGCGCACCGCCGCCTGGGGCAGCGGCAACCGAGGCCATGTCGACCTCACGCACGGCGTCGCGAAAACGCGCCGGCAGGTCTCCGGTAGCTACCAGCTCGTTGGGAAACTCGATGGCCAGGCGCTCCAGCAGGTTTTTCAGCTCGCGCACGTTGCCGGGCCAGGGGTAGGCTGCAAGCACCTGCAGCGCATCCACCGTGAGCCGCACGCTGAGCCCCTGCTCCACGCGGATCTGCCTGCCGATGGCGTCCAGCAGCTCCGGCAGATCCTCGTGCCGCTGCCGCAGTGGCGGCAGCTCGATGGGAAACACATTGAGCCGGTAGAAGAGGTCTTCGCGGAAGTTGCCCTGTGCGATCATGACTTCCAGGTCGCGATGGGTCGCGGCCAGAATGCGCACATCGGCTCTGCGGGTTTCCAGCCCACCGACGCGCTCGAAGCTGCGCTCCTGAATGGCCCGCAACACCTTGGTCTGCATCGTCAGCGGCATGTCGCCGATCTCATCGAGAAACAGCGTGCCGCCGGCGGCGAGCTCGAAGCGTCCCGGCTTTGCGGTCACCGCCCCGGTGAAGGCGCCACGCTCGTAGCCGAACAGCTCGCTTTCGAGCAGCTCCGCCGGGATCGCCCCGCAATTGACTGGAACGAACGGCCCACCGCGGCGTCGCGACTGCTCATGCAGCGCGCGCGCAACGACCTCCTTGCCGGTACCGGACTCGCCCAGCAGCAGCACCGTCGAGTCGTTGCCGGTGACTCTCGCCATGAGGCGCCGCACCCGCACCATGGCGTCGCTGCTGCCGACCACGCCGGGAAACAGGGCGGCATTCGGTCCGCTCTCGGCGTCGCCGCTGCGCGATCGGGCATGAGCGGCAGCCAGGGCAGCGAGCAGGGATCGATGATCCATCGGATCCGTCAGCAACGCGACCGCGTCCACGGCCCCGTTTGGACGCGCAGCGCCGATGATGATCGCCGGGCGCCCTGCAACCGCCGCAACGTCGAGGCTGCCGTCAAGATCGGGGGCGAGCAGCACCAGGTCGCCGTGCGCTTCGACTACCGATTCACCGACGAAGCGGGCGAGCAGTGCCAGCCGCTCGCGCAGCGCCGCGTCGTTCGTGACGATCTCCAGGGAAACAGGATCCATCCACTACTTCACCGTCGTTGTCTCACGGGAAGTAAAGATCGTATTGGCGCCTTGTCAAATTTCCGACGCCGGATCCGGCATCGGCCGTCAAGCTCCGCGTCAGAAAGCCGCCGTCGTGCCTTCAGCCGCGCTCGGCGGCGTGACGCCGATAGGCGGCCACCCCGGTGCGCTGCCGGCGCCGTTGCTGTGCCGCCGCCCCGAGCGATCGCTTGAGCTGAGCGGATCGCTCCTGAAGCTCACCGAGGCGACCCCGCAGCTTCTCGAGGACATGCCGGTCGGCACCCTGGGTGCAATAGGCCTGCAGCAGACGCCCGAGCTGCTCCGCGGCGGTGGCGGCACGCTCGGAATCTCCTCGTTCCAGATCGGCTGCAATCCGATCCAGCAGCACGGTGATGCGGCGCTCAGGCATGCTGGCGCTGCGGAATCTGATCGCCGATCGCACGCCAGGCTTCGTGCAGCGTCGCCAGCAGATCTAGAACCTCCCGGACCGCGTCGAGATCGTTGTCGGCATTGGCACGAAACAGCCGCCGCGTCATGTAGTCGTACAGCGCTTCCAGGTTTCCGGAAAGGTCGCCGCCGCGATCGTGATCCAGTGACGCCTGCAGCGCGCTGATGATGTCCATCGCCGAGTTGACTGCAGCGCTGCGCCCTTCGAAGTCGCGATGCTCGATGCAGGCGCGCGCCCGACGCAGACGCGTCTGCGCGCCGTCCAGGAGCATGTCCACGAGTTTGTGCGGCGTCGCGCCGTCGATGGCGGTCTGCACGTCGAGCTTCCGGTACTGGGCGATTGCGCTGTTCACTTGGGATCCTCGGTCAGTGTCTTCACTGTATATGGCGGTCGCGCGCGGAAAAACTTGAGGCCGAACTGCGGGCACGCATCCCGTCTCAGTTGTTCTTGTTCGAGTATCCGGGCAGCGTCTTGAGCTGCTGGTCCAGATAGCTCGAGGTGCTATTGAGCTGAGAGATCAGCGCATCCGCAGCAGCAAACTGCAGCCGCAGACGATCCTCGAGCTTGCCCATGCGCTTCTCGAAATCGGCCGCTTCTTTGTCGAGATCGCTGAGTCGCGCCTGCAACGTGTCGAGCTTGTTGTTCAGCGTGCCATCGAAGCGGACCACCGAGTCCAGGTAGCTGCCGAGACGGTTCATGGCCCCACGCACCAGCGTTACGCTGCCGCGCGCCCCCGTGGCTCCGCCGAGTACCTGGATCTGGATGCCCGCCGCGGCATCGGCCGCTTCTCTGGCCGGCTCGCCGGGCGTACCCGCACCGGTAGCGAACCCCAGCAGCGCCTGGGTACCGGGCGGAACCGCAACCATGTTCACCGTCGATTCCCGTCCGGTGGATGCGGAGGCGATGACGAAGCGGCCGTTGACGCCGTCGAAGCTGACTTCGACACCGACCCCGGCAGCGGCCAGCGCGGTGTCCGCGTTAATCTGCGCCTCGATCTCTGCGGCGAGGTCGGCACCGCTGGCGTAGTCGCCCTGGGTAAGGGCAATGGTGCCGGATGTGATCCCGTCCACGGCGAGGCTGAACGTCGAGTTGCCGGGGTCCAGGGTCACAGGCGGGGCGTCGAAACTGGTGACGCCCGCACCGCGGTAAACGCCCGCCGTGGCAGGAACCGGACCCAGAGGCAGCGCCAGAAACTGTCCGGAGCCGGTTCCGGCAATGCCGTTGATGGTGCCCGCCACGTCCACGCCGCGGCTCGCCTCGCCAGTAGCCACGGACAGTCCCAGGTCCTGGGCGGTATTGACGTCCACGCCGCTGATACCCACCTGGGACTTGCTGCCGTAGCTTGCCGAGGTGATTTCGAAGCGACCATCGACGCTGTTGTAGGTAACCTGCACGCTGCGGCCCGCTGCCGTGAGGGCGGCATCCGCGTTGATCTGCGTCTGCAGCGCCTGAGCCAGCGCCGCACCGTCGGCATAGCTGCCTTGCGCGAGCGTGATGGTTCCGGAGCTGGCCCCGTCGACCACCACGCTGAGGGTGTCATTGTCCGCGTCGATGCTGATCGGCCCTGCAAGGCCGGCAACCGCAGCACCCTGCAGCACACCGCGCGTGGCGAGCCGGCTGATCTCCACGTCGTATTCGCCTGCGGCGGTGGGCTTCTGGAAGCTGACGAATCGGATCAGATCATCCGAAGCGCGTTTCTGGTCCGCGAGCAGCGCGGCCACGTCCCCCGGATGCTGCTGCAGAGCGCGCGTGAGCTTGGTTTCGTTGAGGGTGAGCTGGTATTCGTTGTTCTGATCGGTGCTCAACCCGAGATCCACCAGGGAGCGCAAAGCCGTGGACTCGAGCCCCATGACGCTGCTGGAGAGCAGCTGGCGCAGCTGGCTGCGTATGCCGCGCAGCGTGGCATCGCCCATCAGCAGCGAACCGGTTGAAGATTCCTCGTCGAACGCCGTGAGCTGGTCCGTAAGGCTCTTGACGGCGTTGTAGGCGTCGACGAAACCGCGCATGTTGTCGACTATGCCCTGGGTGTCCTGGGCGATGCTCAGGGTAGCCGGCGCGCCGGGGTTGAGCGACAGCGCGTTGAAGGTCACACCCTCGACCACCTCGGAGACCGTGTTGCTGTCGCGCCGCACCTGAATGCCATCAATGATCAACCGCGCATCGTCGGCGGCCACGGTCTGGGTCATGTTGCTGCCGGGTGTGCTTGCCGTCGAGTTGAAGGACAGCGCCTCCAACCCGGGTGTCGTGCCTTCTGAAACCGTGATCTCCATCCCGTTGGCTTCGCCGCTGCGTTCCGACGTCAGCACGAGCACGTAACCCTCGCCGTCGTTGACGATGCTGGCGGCCACGCCGATACCTGCCTCGTTGATGGCGTCGCGGACGCCGAGCAGGCTGTTGCTGGACTCCGGGATGGTTACCGTCGCCTCGGCCCGATCGGGATTTTCGGTGAAGCTGTCGTAGTTTCCGGAGCCATCGAAGGTGGTGGTACCGAATCGGAACGTCAGCGATCCGTCGCCGACCACACTGTCCAGATCCTCGAAGCGGATGCTCGCCAGCGTATGCGCTCTTGCCAGAGAGAGCACTTCGACGGAGTGCACGCCGGGCACCGCGGCCGCCGTTGCGGTAGCGGTCACCGCCGCCGGGTTGCTCGACGTGGCCGTGTTCGCGAGCAGGCCCGAAGAGCTGCTCAGCTTGCCGGTGGCGCTGATCAGCTGCGATACCGAGCTGCGCACGCTGCCGAATGCGGAAACCTTGGCCTCGAACTCGGCTTTCTGCGCTTCGATGCGCAGATCCGTCGCCTTGCGCTCGGCCGCGACGATGTCGTCGACCAGCTCGGAGGTGAGCAGGCCGGAGCCTATGCCCAGTGACTGAATGGATGCCATGTGCTCGCTGCGAGGCCTTGAAGTCGGGCGGCGCGCTCGGCCCCGCCCGGTCTCAACAGGCCTCTGCTCCTTGTGCTAAACCCGTGTGTTGATCAGACCCAGACGCCCTGCGTCGGAAGCCGCTCCGCCGAACTGCTCGGACAAAGCCTGCTCCCGTATGGCGTTCAAGTTCCGTGCCAACCGAATGGCCACATCGTTCGGAATCTGCCGGATGATCTCGTTGGTGGTGCTGTCGATCACCTGAACGACCGGACGGCCCAGCTCTTCGTCAACGGAAAACTTCAGATCCCGTTGAAAATTCTGGACATAGTCGTTGAGCTTGGTGATCGCACGCTGCACACGCCGTTCCTGATCTGCGACCAGCTCCCTGACGCTCGGCCCTGCGGCGGGGTCGGACGGTGGCGGCAAATCCTTGCCGCCACCGTTACCCTGCACTGCCGCAGCGCCGGCGGCCATGGCCGCATCCTTGCGGCCGGAATCGGTAACTGCAGCACGCGGGCCATCGTTGTTGAGCGTACTCATGTTACTCATGACGGACCTCTCGACTCAGAACCCGGCCGAAGAGCGAGCCCATGGCAAAGCTCGCTCCCCGGATCGGGTCAGCCGTTGCGCCCAGCCCCTTCTTACTGAAGGAGCGAGAGCACCAGCTGCGGCTGAGCGTTAGCCTGGGCCAGAATGGACACACCGGCCTGCTGCAGCACCTGGGTGCGCGACAGCTCTGCCGTTTCGGCAGCGAAGTCGGCGTCCAGGATCCGCGAGCGGGCGGAGGTGAGGTTCTCCATGTTGATGGCAATGGCCCCGATGGTGGAATCCAGTCGGTTCTGGATGGCACCCAGGTTGGCGCGCTCGGCGTTGACCGAATCCAGCGCGTTGTCCACCGCGCTCAGCGCCTGCTCAGCACCTTCCACCGTGGAGATGTCCACCTCGGTGAGGAACTGACCCGTGGTCGCACCGCCGAAGGTGCCCTGCTCGAAGCCGAGCGCCGTCACCTCGCTGTCGCCATGGAGCCCGCCGACACGCTGAACTGCTGAGCCGAAGACAGGGTAACCGTCCCGGAGGTGGTCACGCCGTCGTTCGACTGACCAAGACCCACCTGATCCATGGCTGCCAGCGCACCACCGCTGTTGGCGATGGTGATGTTGCGGCCGTCAGCGGCGCTCAGGGAGATCGAGGAGCCGTTGTCGGTAGCGGTGACACCGGTCTGCCCGCTCACCGCGTTGATGGCGTCGATGGCGGAGCTGCGGTCGGCATCGGCATCCGTGGTCGTGGTGACCGCGGCTACCGCTACGCCGTTGATGGTGATCGCGAACGAGGCACCCGCTGCTGCGGCGCCGGAGAACACGTCACCCACCACTTCCGTGGCATTGACGGTCGCATTTACGCCGGTCTGCTCAGACGCCCGGTTGATGGCCGCGGCCGTGGCAATCGCCGAACCGGAGTTCAGCGTGCTCGAGGAGGTGTCGTCGGAGGCCTGTGCCGCGCCGATGGACACCCCGTTGATCGTCAGGTCACCGGCTGCCAGGGCGTTCGAGGCGTCGCTGGACTGCGACACGAAGTACGCCGTGTTGGTGCTGAAAGTACCAGCGCTGAGGCCGGCATTCGCCAGGTTGCCGCTGACGGTGCCGTCACCGCCGTCGATCACGATGTCACCGCCATTCTGGGACACCAGGGTGTAGCCGCCGGTGAATACCTGCGTACCCGCTGCGTCCGCGGCGCCAAGGGCAAGGCCCGTGGAAGCGGCGGTGAGCGTGCTGGCCGCGTCGTGGGCCAGCGTGATGTTGCGGCCATCTGCAGCTTCCAGCGTGATGCCGCCGACATCGGATCCGGAATCGACCGCTACGACGCCCGTCTGGCCGGACACGGCGTTGATGGCCTGAACCACTGCCGCACGGTCTGCTGTGGCGTCGTCACCGCCCGTGGTGACGTCGATGTCGACACCGTTGAGGGTGATGGTGCCGGTGGTCGCGGCAGCCGTCATGCTGGCGCCGCCAACCGTGTTCGTGCTCACCTGAGCAACCACGCCGGTCTCGTCGGAGTAGCGGTTGATGGCCGCGACTTTGGCGATGGAGCTGGCTGCCACGCCGGCCTGGCCGGTGGCGGCCGCCGGAGCGGCTACCGATGCTGTGTCGTCGCCGGCTGCCGAAGCACCGATGGCCACACCGTTGATGATCAGGTCGCCGTTACCCAGCGCGCTGTCCGTACCGACCGCACTGACGCCCGCACCCTTGCCCCCGCCCAGCTTGTCGGCGGTCACCTGGTTGATGGCGATGTCCACCTTCTCGCCGGCGTTGGTGCCGATCTGCACGCTGGTGTCGAAGGTGCCGTCCAGCAGGTTGCGGCCGTTGAAGTTGGTCTGTTCGCTGACGCGCACGATTTCCGCGATCAGCTGCTTGGCTTCCGAGTTCAGCGCCTGCCGGTCGGAATCGCTGTTGGTGGCGTTGGACGCCTGCAGGGCCAGCTCGCGCAGGCGCTGCAAACTCTCGGTCATGGCGCCGAGCGCGCCTTCAGCCGTCTGCGCCAGCGAGATGCCGTCGTTGGCATTGCGCATGGCGACGCTGAGCCCCCGCACCTGCGCGGTGAAGCGCGTGGCGATGGCCAATCCGGCAGCGTCGTCGCGAGCGCTGTTGATGCGCAGACCCGAGGACAACCGGGCAAGTGCCTGGAGGCCGTCGGCCTGGGTCGCATTCAGATTGCGCTGCGCCGTCAGAGATCCGATGTTGGTGTTGATGATCTGAGGCATTTCCTACTCCGTTGTCAACCAATCCTGGTTTCACGGCCCTCCGGGCCACTCGTTCCCTGCGCTACTTGCGGGGTACTCAGGCCAGTTAACGGCAGCAGGTGAGAGATCTTTAGTGAATTGCCGCACAGTTTAGGGGGAATGTAAGGATTCCCCGGGGCGGCGAAGGACGGCGAACGACGCCGACGCGCGCTCAGAGCGCGTTGAACAGCGACAGGCCGCTGACGCGAACGAAGCTCTGCTGCGCGGCCTCCAGCAGGAACGACTGGAAAGACAGGCGGCTGACCGCTTCGGCAAAGTCCAGGTCGCGGACCTTGGACAGGGTATCCTGAGCCCGCAGCTCCAGATCGACATGCAGATTGCGGGTGCTCTCGATGGTGTTCATGCGCGCACCGAGACTCGCCTGGGCCTCGAGCACGCGGCTGACGGTATTGTCGAGACCGGTCAGCGTATCGCCCAGCAGATTCTGGAACGCCTCGGGCTGGCTGACCGGATCGATCCGCTGCAGACCGTCGGCAACCTCGCGCACGGTGCTGAGAATGTCCTGCTTGTCCGTGGTCTCCACCACGAAGCGGTCGCCCACCTGAGGCTGGCCATTGATCCGGAAGTTCATGCCACGCACGGCGACCGACGCCCCCGGCTCGAACGCGACGTTGCTCAGACCATCAACCACTCGACCGTCGCTGACGCGGCGGACCGTGAAGTTGGCAACCCCGTCCGGATGTTCGGATGGGGGGCGGAACTCGATCATGAGGTCATCAGGAAAGAACTCCGCAATCGCATCACGATCAGTGACGCTCACCTTGGATATCGTCGCGCCCGCAAGCTCGTCGTTGCCCGGCAGCGCGCGCACCGCGAATACCGGAGCGCGCGTTTTGATGTCGACGAAGATGTCCTTGCCCGAGTCGGTCACGGCCACGTACTGGCCCTTGGCCACCTGGACCTTGCGGCTGCCCTCGTCGCCGTTGAAGCGGATCTCGTTGCCGGAAATGCTGAACGGCTCGGTCTGGCTCTGAAAGCCGGCGAACAGATAGTCACCGTTGGGGCCACGCGCATTCACAAGCGAAGTCAGCTCGTCGAAACGGGCCGAAATCTCGGTGGCGATGAAGCGCCTGTCGTCCGGCGTCTGCACGCCGTTGCTCGCCTGCAGCGCCAGCTCGCGAATGCGCTGCATCACGTCCACTACCTGGCCCAGCACTACGTCTTCCTGTGCGAGCTGCGCCTCGGCGCTGTCGATGTTCTGGCGGAACTGCGCACGCAGCCCGAGTTCCTGATTGAGCTTGACGATGCGCGCCGCGCCCACCGGATCGTCGCCCGGCTTCACCACACGCCTGCCGCTGGAAATCTGCTGCTGCGTCTCAGCCACCTGCCGACCGATCTCCAGCAGGCGGCTCGAGCCCTGCTGATTCAGCTGCATCGATGATATTCGCATCGCTACCTCACTACGCTGAACAGGGTATCGAAGATCTGCCGCGCCACCGAGATGATCTGCGCGGACGCGTTGTAGGCCTGCTCGTAGCGGATCAGATTGGCTGCCTCCTCATCGAGGTTGACCCCGGAAATGGACTCCTTGCGCCCGGTCGACTGCTCCAGCAGGGAGCTGGCCGCGTCCCGGTTGATCTGGTTCTGACTCGACTGCACGCCGACGAACTGCACCAGCTGGCCGTACGAATCCGAAAACGACAACGGCGGACTTCCCAGCACCGGATCGGTCAGGAGGCCCGCCATGCGCAGACCATTGCGGTTGTCACCCACACCATCCTGATTGTAGTCCACGCTGAAAGTGTCGCCCGCCTCCGGCGTGCCGCTCATGGTCAGCCCGAAGCCGAAATCCGCTCGCAGATGTCTGGGGGCGCTTTGCATCACGCCGCCGCTCGGGCTCGACAGCGTCAGATCCGCGGCGAGGTTTGCGCTGACCTGCCCGCCTACGGCGATGCTGCGGTAGGCGTTGCCGGGGCCGGCGCCGTTCAGCACGAGGCCGTCTCCGTGCAGGCCGGTGACTCGCAGCGAGTCGGTGGGATCGCCCGCGACCTGTATCTGAAGGTCGTCACCCTGCAGATCGGTGAGGGTGAGCGTGGCGCCGTCACTGCTGGCACGCACGCCGAGATCGCGCAGCTGCGGATCGGAGCCAATCCGATCGGCGAGCTCGTCGAGGGACCGCACGGAGCCCAGGTCCACGCCGTCTATCACCACGGCGAGCGGCGTGCCGGAGCCGTTGCTGTTCAACTCGCTCAGGCGCACCTCGGTGAACGCGGTGGCGGTCACGCCGGACACACCCGACAGACGCGCGGCAATTTCGCGCGCGCTGCTGCCGGCAGTGAAGTCGACGCTCTGGCTGGAGAGTACGGAACCGGTCGCCGGATCGCGGCGGGTCGCCGTCAAAACCTGCGAGGAGTAGCCATTACCCAGGGTGCCACCGGCAGGCAGAATCGTCGCCGCATCCGGCAGCGCGCCGGTCTGGATACCGTCGAACACGACCAGCTGGGCGCCTGCCTGCGCTGGCAGCATCTGATTGAGCTGGCCCGGGTCGTAGCTGAGATTGCGCAACGGCGGGACGAGCTGGCGCGGATTCCCGGGATCGCTGTTGTCCAGCACGTCGTAGCTGGTGGCACTGGTGAATCGGATCAGCAGCGGCGGCGTCAGCGCACCATCGTCGGCAAAGATCGGATGGCTCTGGTCGAACACCTCGCCTATGCGCACGACGGCTTCGCCACGATTACCCAGCGCTTCCTGGACCCGGAGGGGACCGGCCAGCGCCAGCAGCGCCGGATTGTCGATCACGGTCCGAAAGCTGCCGGCTGCGCTGCGCAGCGGCCGCAGGTAGTACTTGTCCCCCGGCTGGAAGTCGCCCTTCTCCAGCGTGACCGTGAGGTTGTCGAAGGACAGCGTCTGCGGGAACTCGCCTTCGATACGACCCTGGAACACCTGCTGCCGGTCCGACAGCCGCCGCACGTAGAACGCGCCGGGAGCATCCTCCGCGAACACCAGTTCGTAGTCCGATACGGCCACCGCCGTCGGATCATCGATGCGTACCGAGATCGCGCCGGGGTTCGGGTTCTCGTTGCCCTCGTCCGCCACCGCACGCAGCCGGGCGAACTCGGGGGCGTTGAGATCGGCGAAGATCAACCCGCCACGGTCGCCGTTGAGATCGACGCCGCCCGCATGGGCCTGGTTGACCTCGGCGCTCACCGCCAGCGCGATGCGTCCGAGCTGGTTGATGGCAGGGGTCAGCACCTGGTCGCGAAACGTCATTGCGCCACCCATCTCGCCGCCCTGCAACGCAGAGGTGATGATCTGCCGCTCGCTGCGCGCGTCAGAGCGCAACGCGATCTCGCCCTGGGCAGTGACCTCCAGGATCGACGCGGACGCGCCGAGCACGATGGCCTGCCCCTTGCCGATGAACACGTTCACCTGCTGATCCTGCTGCTCGCTCACGGAAACGCTGACGAACGTCGAAAGCTCCCGGAGCATCTCCTCGCGCTGGTCCAGCAGGCCGTTGAGCGCCCCCGTAGATTCCTCGGAACGCAGACCGGCAATACGGTAGTTGAGCTCCGAGATTCCCCGCGTCAGCTCGTTGACCCGGGCGGCCGACGATTCCAGCACGCTGGTGACGTTTGCATACTGATCGTTCAGCCGGTCGTGAATGCCGTTGAATCGCTGGGCGAGGTTTTCCGCCTGGCTGATCACAAGCTGCCGCGTCGGCAGGTCGGAGGGGTTGTTGCTGGCCAGCTGCAGCGCCCCGAAGAACCCCTGCAGCGCGCTGTCGAGGCCACCGTTCTCGTCGAGCAGAGTGGCCTCGATCTGCTGGATCTGCTGCGTCAGCGTGTCGAGCTCGGAGAACAGGGCAGTGTCGACCCGCACCTGATTGGTTGCGAAATCGTCGGTAACGCGCTCGATACGCTCCAGACGCGCGCCGCTGCCTTCGAAATCGCCGCCGCGCGCGCCCGCCGCCTGCGCCTGAATGTCCACGCGCTGGCGCGTGTAGCCGGGCGTGCTGGCGTTGGTGATGTTCTGACCGGTCACTGCCAGTGCAGCCTGTTGGGCACGCAGACCGCTTACGCCGATGTTGAACAGATTAGCCATGATTCGCGCGTCGGGCCCTCATCAGGTGTCGTGCAGCATGCGGCCGATCTGACCGATCAGCTGCTTGATCTTGCTGGCATAGTTCGGATCCGTGGCGTATCCGGCTGCCTGCAGCGCGTCTACGTACCGCTCGGGATCGTCTGCCACAGACAGTGCATCGGCATAGCGGCCGCGATCCTTTAGAAAATCCACGTAGTCGGACACCGCGTCACGGACACTCGAGTAGGCCCTGAAGCTGTCCTGGCGACGCACGGGCTGGCCGAGCTGGAATTCCATGGTGGTGACGTCGACACTGGGTCCGTCCCAGCCGTGCGCCTTCACGCCGAACAGATTGTTGCTCGGCCGACCCTGCGCATCGTGGATCACCGACGAGCCCCAGCCGGTCTCGAGTGCAGCCTGGGCGAGCACACCCAGCGGATGTATGCCCGCTGCGCGCGCGATCTGCTCGACTACCGGACGCAGCTCGGCGACGAAACGCTCGGCGTTGTCGAACAGACGATCGCGGTAGCCACCGGCGCGCACGTAGGCGTCCGGGGCCACCGCATCTGCTGCCGTATCCGATCCCGGACTGGCGCCCTCGCCGCGCCTGACGGACCCCGGCAGGTCACCCACGAACCGCTCACGGCCCGGAACGTCGTGGCGCGTCTGCGGCGACGGCTCCCTGGCGGCTGCCGCATCCGCCTCGACGCCGCCGCCGAGCTGACGCACCAGAATGTCACGCAGGCCGATGCCCCCGGACTCCGCCAGCTGCACGGCGAGCTGCTGATCGAGCATCTGCTGGTGCATCTCCAGGGTACCGCTGGAGAGATAGCTGCCCTCGCTGAAGACCTTGCCCGCATCGCGCATGCTCTGCAGCCACATGCCCACGAAGATCGATTCGAACTGTGCAGCCGCCTGCTCCAGAGCGCCCTGATCGTCGCCTTGCAGACGGCGCAGACCGGCGATGTCCGTGTATGCCATGCCCCGTCCGGACGGCGCGGTCCCGGCGCGCAGGCTGTCCCTTGCCAGAGCCTGGGACGCGGCACCCAGCGATGTGAGGTCCGCCACGCTCACTTCAGATGACTACCAGCTCCGCCCGCAGCGCGCCGGCCTCCTTCAGGGCTTCCAGGATGGCCATGAGGTCACCCGGCGCCGCGCCCACCTCGTTGACCGCAGCGACGATGTCCTGGAGCGACACGCCGGGGTCGAAGTAGAACATGTGGTTCGATTCCTGACTGATTTCAACGTCGGAACTCGGTACGACGGTGGTCCGCCCTTCGCCAAAGGCATTGGGCTGACTCACCTGCGGCGCCTCGGATATGGTCACGCTCAGCGAGCCGTGGGTCACCGCGGCTGGCGACACTTCGACGTGCTCGCCGATCACGATGGTTCCGGTGCGGCTGTTGATGATCACCCGCGCCGGTGAGGCATCAGCCTCCACCTGCAGGTTTTCCAGTACCGACAGGAACGCGACCCGCTGGCTGCTGTCCATGGGGGCCCTGACCGCAATCGACGTACCATCCAGGGTCTGAGCCACTGCAGGACCGAAGGTCTCATTGATCTGGTCGGTGACCCGCCTGGCTGTGGTGAAGTCGCTGCGGTGCAGATTGAACACGATGCGATCGCCCTGACTGAAGCCGTCCGGCGCCGGTCGCTCCACCATGGCGCCGTTGGGGATGCGGCCGACGCTGGGAACGTTCACGGTGATCGAAGATCCGTCGGCCCCCTGCCCGCCGAAGCCGCCCACCACCAGGTTGCCCTGAGCCACGGCATAGACCTGGTTGTCGAGGCCCTTCAGCGGCGTGATCAGCAGCGTACCGCCACGCAGGCTCTTGGCGTTGCCAAGGGACGAAACGGTCACGTCGAGCCCCTGCCCCGGCTTTGCGAACGGCGGCAGATCGGCGTGCACCGACACCGCGGCCACGTTCTTGAGCTGCGGGTTCACCCCCGGAGGCAGCTGAATGCCGAACTCACGCAGCATGTTGCGGAACGTCTGAATGGTGAACGGTGTCTGGCTGGTCTGGTCTCCTGAGCCATCCAGACCCACCACGAGCCCGTAGCCCACCAGCTGGTTGCTGCGTACCCCCGCCACGCCGGCGAGGTCCTTGAGGCGTTGTGCCGAGGCATTGCCGCCGGCCAGCACCAGGGCGATCAGCACGAGTATCGTCTGCTTGGTTTTCATCAGAATGGCATCACCGGATTGAGGAAAAAGCGCGTCAGCCAGCCTGCGCGATTCGAATCCGCCAGCTCGCCCGTGCCGCTGTAGGCAAAGCGCGCATCCGCGAGGCGCAGCGAGGACACCGTGTTGGCGCCGTCGATATCCTCGGACCGCACCAGGCCGCTGACCCGCACGTACTCCTCACCCTGATTCAGGTTCAGCCATTTCTCACCCTGAACCAGCAGCAACCCGTTCGGCAGCACATCGGCGACCACCGCGGTCAGCGTGCCGCTGAGGCTGTTGCGCTGATCGCTGTCCGCCTGGCCATTGAAGTCGGTCTGGTTGTCGGCGCTGTTGAAAAGAGGCTCCGTGCTGCCTCGAACCAGATTGCCGAACAGAGTGGGGTTGGGCAGCTCCGTCGACGAATCCTTGCTGATGGATGTCTCTGCCGACTTGCTGGATGAGGTGCGCTCTTCCAGCCGGATGGTCACCACGTCGCCGATGGCACGAGCGCGCGAGTCATCGTACAGGGACACCTGGCGCTGACTCTGAAACAGCGAGCCGGGGCTTGCCGGCCCGCTGGGAGGCAGCACGGGGTAGGTCGGGCGATAGACCGGCTCGGGACGCACCGGCTGCGCACCGATGCAGCCTTGCAGCAGGCCGAACGCGCAAGCGATCAGGGCCAATCTGAAGCTAACCATGATCATACGTTCTGGGTGAGGAACTGCAGCATCTGATCAGCCGAGGAGATGACACGTGAGTTCATCTCGTAGGCCCGCTGGGTGGCTACCATGTTCACCAGCTCTTCCACGACACTCACGTTGGAGGTCTCGAGCGCTCCCTGCACCACCTGACCGAGGCCGTTCTCGCCGGGCGTTCCCTGCTGCGGCGTGCCGCTGGCCGCCGTCTCCCGGTACAGATTGCTGCCGACGGCTTCGAGGCCCGCCGGGTTCATGAAGCTCACCAGTTGCAGGTTGCCGAGCTGCGAGGGCGTGGCGGATCCGGGAATCGTCACCGAGACCGTGCCATCGACTCCGATGGTGATCTCGTTCGCGTCTGCCGGCACATTGATTGCGGGCTCCACAGGGAATCCCTGGGCGGTGACGATGCGGCCGTCCTGATCGAGCTGAAACGTACCGCTGCGGCTGTAGCCCAGCGTTCCGTCAGGCATGGTGATCTGAAAGAACCCGCGCCCCTCGATGGCCAGATCCAGCGACTGCCCCGTGGTCTGCAGCGCGCCTTCGGTGAACTCCTTCTGCGTGCCTGCGACGCGCACGCCGACACCGAGCTGCAGCCCCGAGGGGTTGGTGGTGTCCTGGGAGGTCATGCCACCCGGCTGCTGATCGATCTGATACATCAGATCCTGGAACACCGCGCGATCGCGTTTGAAACCCACGGTGCTGACGTTGGCCAGATTGTTGGAAATCGTACGCAGCGCCGTGTCCTGCGCCGCGAGACCTGTTTTGCTTACCCAGAGTGCCGATTGCATTGTGCCTCCTAGCTCACACGGACCAGCGTCGTCGCCGACTCGTCCATGGTTTCTGCCATCTGCATCATTCGAACCTCCAGTTCGAACTGACGCGCCAGGCTGATTATTTCGGTCAGCTCGTTGACCGCGTTGACATTGCTGTCCTCGAGAAATCCCGACACGACCTTGACGTCCGGGTCGGCGGGAGCGGGCACTCCGTCGGTACGACGGAACAGCCCGGTGGCGTCTTTGGCGACTTCCGACGGGTCCGGGTCGACCAGCTTCAGGCGGTCCACCTGCACCAGCGCTTCCGGGCCCTGCCCTTCCGGCTGTACGGTGATCCCGCCGTCGCCGCCGATGAAGATCTGCGTGAACGGCGGCAGCGCAATGGGGCCGCCCTCGCCGAGCACCGGAAACCCTTCGCCGCTGACCAGCCGTCCGAGGCTGTCGACTCCCAGGTCTCCGGCGCGCGTGTAGCCTTCGCTGCCATCGGGGAGCTGCACGGCCAGAAATCCGGATCCTTCCACGGCCACGTCGAGGTCGCGCCCGGTGGCCCGCAGCATGCCCTGGCTGTGATCGGTACCGGGGGACTCGGTGATGCCATACACCCGGGCCGGATACCCGTCGGGGGTGTCGACCCAGCGCGACTGGGCCTGCGCGAAGTCGGCCCGGAACCCGGTGGTCGAAACGTTGGCCAGATTGTGCGCGTGCAGGGTCTGCGCGCGCTCAATGTGGGCGGCTCCGATGGTCGAGATGTACAGCAATCGGTCCACTGGCTATGACCTGTTAGAGATTGATGATGGTCTGGGTGATCTCGTCGGCCGTGGAGATCGTGCGCGCGTTGGCCTGGAAGTTGCGCTGCGCGATGATCAGCTGCACCAGCTGCTCCGAAAGTTCCACGTTCGAATCTTCCAGGGCCCCCGAGATGATGTTCCCGAGCGATCCGGCTCCGGGAGCCGAGATCACCGGCTCGCCCGACTCGTTGGTCTCTATCCAGGCCGAGTCGCCCACCGCGCCGAGGCCCTGCACGTTGGTGAAGTCGGCGACCGCGATCTGACCAAGCACCTGGTTCTGGCCGTTGGTGAATCGCGCCGAGACCACGCCCTCGTCATCGATGGCCAGACCCGACAGCTCGCCGGTGGTGTAGCCATCCTGATCCAGGCGGCTCACCGCAAACTCGCTGCCGAACTGAGTGGAGTCCGCCAGCCGCAGCTCGAAGTTGGAGCTGCCCGGCGGATTCGGAATCGGCAGAGTGCCGCCGGCAAGCACGTTCTGCGGCCCGACCGCGCCGTTCGGATCGCCGTTGTCGTCCAGCGGCACCCAGTTGGAGATCAGGATGGAATCGGTACCCGCCGGGTTGAGGGTGCCGTCCTCGTTGAACCGCACGTTGAATCGCGCGCGAGTGGGCTCCGTGTTCGCCGGCGGCGGCAGATTGGGGTCCGGATCGCCCACGTCGCGGCCGTCAATCTGCACGTACACGGCCCAACGGTTCGCTTCCTCGCCCGCGACGCCGGGAGTGTAGCGTTCCTTCACGAAGTACAGAGACGCCGCGTGCGGATTGCCGAGACTGTCGAATATCGTCAGCGACGTGGCCGCGTTGTAGGTCTCCTGATTCGTGGGGTCGAAGGTGTTCAGCTCGAACTGAGTGAACGCGGAAGCGTCCAGCGGCCCGAAGATGTTGGTCACGGCGGGCGATGCGTTGGCGAACAGCACGCCTTCGTCGAGCGTGAAGTCGACGGTGCCGCCCACTGCCACCACGGACGAACCCGAGGTGTCGAGCGTGGTCGCCGGGCCCTGGGTACCCTGCACCGCGATGCTGTCGGTGACGTCGCCCGCGAGTCCGAATACCAGATCGTTGCCCACCGCATCGGTGACCACCAGGTCGCCGTTGCCGTCTATCGCTGCACTCACCGTGCCGAGGCCGGGCAGCCCGGCGTTGATCGAGTCGGCGATCTGATTCAGATTCGAGCCGGTGAGCGCCACCCCGTTCAGGCTGACGCTCATGGTGCCGCTGACATTGTTGAAGCCTGCCGCCGTCACCCGCGCAGTGGAGCTGGCCGTCGCGCTGACCCCGGGCACGTTGGTGCTGCTGAACTGGCTCGCAATGGCCGCCGCCGTGGCGCCCTCTGCGATGCTGATGGTCTGAACGCTGCCGTCGGGCTGCACCACGTCGACGCTCTGCTGCTCGTAGCCGTTGCTGGCCGCGGCTATGCCCGGAATGGACACGCCGGTGGCGACATTGAGGGTCGCCACCAGATCGGCGGTGGTGACGCCGATGTTGGAGGCATCCAGATTGCCGATGGTGATTACGGAACCCTCGCCAGGAATCGTGCTGAAGAACTCCAGCTGTCCCGGGGAACCCGGATCCTCGCGCACGTCGACGCTGATGCCGGAAGCCAGCAGCTCGTTGCGGATGTCGGCAATCAGATCGTTGACATCGGCGATGTCGCTGTCGAGCGTGATCGTGACGGTGCCGTTGTTGCCGCTGGAGCCGGACAGGCTGATGTCGAAGCGCGCCGAAGAGATGTTGCCGACTTCGCCCACGGCAGAACCGAGGGGTACCGTATTGGTCGAGCCCATGCCGATGCCGCCAAGAGCTCCCTGCAGGTCGCCCAGGGCAACACCGGTGCCCAGCGTCTCGTTGTCGATGGTCAGGGTCGACGCCTCGCCGGTGTTGACGGCGTAGAACTGCAGCTGGCCGATGTTGTTCGGATCCTCCCGCACGTCGATGCCGATACCGGTACCGGCCAGATCGTCGCGGATGTCGCTGATCAGATCCTGCAAGGTGGTGATGTTGGAGTCCAGCGTGATGCTCACGGTCTGGTTTTCGCTGGGCACGCTCGACCCCGCCAGCGTGACGTCGAACGAGGTGGCTGCCGCGCCGCTGAAATCGAACGGCGTGATGATGGCGCCGGCCGAAATGCTCGACTCGGTGTTGACGCTGTAGTCGAACGGCGTCGGCGCCGCCGAGGTTTCCAGCACCGTCGGCGTCGCCGTGGGCAGGCCGAGCTGCGCCTGGCCTATGGACAGCCCTGCCGTCGAGATCGAGCTGCCGATCTCGGAGAGCACTCGCGAACGGGCATCCAGATTTACCGCCGCTTCCACCAGAGTGGTCTGCAACGGCGCGATGTTGGTGGTGTTGATCTGCAGGTCGCCGAGAATGCCGGACAGCGTGCCCTGCTGGTTCGCCGTGAAGCCCTGGATGCGGGCACCGCTGTTGGCGACGATGAAGCCTTCGTCGTCGACGCCGAATGCACCGGCACGCGTGTAGGCCCGCGCGCCGTTGTCGCTCAGCACGAAGAACCCATTGCCGTCTATGGCCAGGTCCAGGCTGTTGTTGGTGAACGAGATGGTGCCCTGATCGAACTGCTGGGCGATGTTGGCGAGCTTCACGCCGCCGCCGATCTGATTGGAGCCGGAACCCAGCAGGCTCGAGGCGTACACGTCGGCGAACTCCGCGCGCGAGGCCTTGAAGCCCACCGTGCTCGCGTTCGCGATGTTGTTGCCGGTGATCCGCAGATCGCTGGAAGCCGCGCTGAGGCCGCTGAGTGCAGTGTTGAATGTCATCTACCAGTACTCCCTTACTGAATCTCTTTGATCTGAGATGCGGACACCGAAGCGCCGCTTGCCAGATTCGCCGTGAAACCGCCCTCGCCGATCGATACGCTGACCACCTGATCAGGCATGTTCACGGCCAGCGCGCTGCGCTCGCCGCCCGCATCGCTGAAGGCATTGACCCGATACAATCCTGGCGCCGTGGGCTCACCGAGATCGGTGCGCCCGTCCCAGGCGAAGCGCATTGCGCCCTGAGGGCGCGGCCCGAGATCGACGCGCCGTACCAGCGCGCCGCTGGTGTCGCTGATTTCGACGATCACGCTACCCGCGCTGTTCGGCACGTCGATGCTGCCTGCCAGGCCGTTGCCCTGGCTGATGCCCTGATTGGTCGGCGCCAGCACGCTGCGGCCTACCAGGGAGGCCGCCTGCATGGCCATGCTGCCCTGCAGGGAAGTCGCCATTGAGCTGAACGACGTGTTCAGATTCTGTATGCCCTCCAGAGTGGAGAACTGGGCAAGCTGGGCGATGAAATCCTCGTTTTTGGCCGGATCGAGGGGATCCTGATTGTTCATCTGCGCGATCATCAGCTCCATGAACTGGCTCTTGCCCAGTTCCTCCTGGCCGCCTGCAGCGCTCGCCGCCCCGTTGAGCTCGCGGAAACTTCTGATTCCAGCCACATCCATTGTGTTCGCTCCAGTTACTGACCGAGATTGAGAACGCGTTCCGCCAGCGTCTTGGCGGTGTTGAGGACTTCCACATTCAGCTGAAACGAACGGCTCGCGGAAATCATGTTGGCCATCTCCTCGACGACACTGACGTTGGGATAGGCCACATACCCGTCTTCGTTGGCATAGGGATGATCCGGCTCGTAGCGCATCTCAAGCGGGGCCTGGCTCTCGACGATGCCGAGCACCTGCACGCCGGCCCCGCCGTTCTGCGCCGCCGCACCGCTCTGCCCCATGAGCTGCTGCTGGGTCGCCAGCTGCTGCGCGAATACCGGATGCCTGGCCCGGTAGGTTTCGTCCGGGTTGGCGGCCACGCTCTGAGCGTTGGCGATGTTGCTGGCCGTGGTGTTGAGACGCACCGACTGCGCGGCCATGGCGCTTCCGGCGACGTCGAATACATTCAACAGGGCCATGTCACTCCCCCTTTATCGCGTTCATCAGGCCTTTGAAGCGTCCGTCGAGAAATCGCAGTGCCGCCTGCAGCTGCATGTTGTTGCGCGCGAACTCAGCCTGTTCCGTCTGCGTGTCGACCGTGTTGCCATCGAACGAACCCATGAGCGGGGTGCGGTACCTGAGCGTCACCGAGCCAGACGCGCCGGACGGTCCCGGAAGGTGCTGCCCGCTCGTCTGGCGGATTCGGGTGTCTGCAGTCGCGCCTGCATCGCCGAGCCGACGCGACAGCTCGGCCGCGAAATCGATGTCCTGGGCCTTGAACCCGGGCGTATCCGCGTGGGCGATGTTGCGTGCCAGCAGCTCGGCACGCATGTCGCGTAGCTTGAGTGCCGCCGCGTGCGGACCGAGCGCGTTGTCGAAGCTGATGTTCACGAATGCGTCTCTCCTGGTGTCCGGCAATCGGGCGCTGTCTGATGGTCAGCGTCCGGTGCGTTTCGTGCGTGTGCGTCGCAAAAGCCGTACCAATTTCGATTGAACCGATATTGGAACGTGCTAACTCATTGATTTTCCGTCGTCATGGCGAGCTCGCGGCTGCTGCACCCGAACCCCCAAGCAGGCCGCACCGGGCATCGACCGGCAGGACCGGGACGCGGCACGTGCGGGCATTGCCGCTACGGCGGCAAGAATTTGCCGCCCCAGCAGGGACGTCGCACAGGCGACGCAGCGAATGCCCAAACGCGCCGGCCCTCCTCGGGCACCGGCCTGTCTGCCAGCGCATCGGCGCCTCGCTGGCGCATGCGGGCGGTTCTGCTATTAATCACTGGCATGAGGAGGCACGGCATGACCCAAGGTGCGCGCGCACGGACCGGCTTCACCCGCAGGTTGAAGTTTCCCCGCAGTTTGAAGATCGGGGCGGCGACGGCCGCGCTGGTCGTTGCGGCCGGGTCGGCGGCGACCGTGGCTGCAGCGGCGGTCGCCCAGGATCTGGACAGCATCGCCGATCAGGTCGCCAGGCTGCTCGCCGACGCCGCCAATGCGGCCTATCCAGACGGGCGGGTCAGCGTCGACGTGCAGCCGGTCGATCCCCGGGTGCGTCTGGCCGCCTGCGAGGACGTCGAGGCGCAGCCGCGCGGCCAGCAGGTTCACGGCCGTGTTGCCGTGGCCGTCCGCTGCAGCGCGCCCCAGGCCTGGTCCATATTCATGACCGCGGACGTCCGCGTCGAAGTTCCCGTCGTTGTGGCACGCTCGCCCGTGCGCCGCGGCGAGCGTCTCGCCGCCGGTCAGCTCGAGACGTCCTATCAGGATCTGAGCCGGCTGCGCTCGGGGTTCTACCGGGAGGCGGCCGACGTCGCCGGTCTGGAGGCGACGCGCAATCTGTCCGCCGGGACCGTGCTGGTGCCGGCTCAACTCAAGGAACCACTCGCGGTGCTGCGCGGCGACCGGGTGCACCTCAGTGCCCGACGCGGAGCGGCGCTCATCGCCACCCAGGGCGAAGCCCTCGACAACGGCTCGGTGGGCGATCAGATCCGGGTACGCAACCTCACCAGCGAACGTATCGTGCACGCCTGGATCAGCGCGCCGGGGCGGGTCTCCACAAGCCCGCTCCCCGCAGACGCCGGGCCCGCACGGGCACCGGACAAATTCGAAAACTGGGCTAAAGTTACCCTCAGTGGAGCCGATAACGAGCAAAGATAGGTAGGTCTTGAGCATTCACGCCAAAATGGATATCTACAATCTGAACTCCAGCAGCATCCCGGAGCGACGCGCACGCGACGCCAAGACAGATGCCGGCGAAACGTCGGCTCAGCAGGTCACGAGCGAACGGCGTCCGGCGGTGCGATCGGATGCTGCATCGGCCGGAACTGCCAGCAGGTCGCGCGACGAGGTACAGCTGAGCAGCCAGGCGCGTCTGCTCAAGCGCGCAGAGAGTCAGGCGGCGGAAGGCGAAGCCTTCGACGGCGCGCGGGTGGAAGCCATTCGCAATGCCATCGCCCAGGGTCGCTACCCGATCGATGCCGAACGTCTCGCGCAGCGCGTTCTGGATCTGGAAATTCAACTAGATCAATAAGTTGAGTAGATGTTAGAAAACGATTTGGAAGTATCGCTGAGGACGCTCACGGCGTTTTCAGAGCGGCTCGTCGAGATCCTGCAGGAAGAACGCCAGGCGCTCGTCGACCGATCGCTGCCGGCGCTGGGCCGCATCACCGACGCCAAGCTGCGCGCCTGCGCGGATCTGGAGCACGCTGTCGATGTCCTCGGGCCGGTACCTCTGCGTGAACGCATTGCCGAACTGCCCGAGTCCGCCCGCGCAAAGCTTGAACCGCTTCACACCCGGCTCATCGAGCTGGCCCGGCTCACTCAGGAGTACAACACAGTTAACGGAAAGATCGTCCGCCGCTCGCAACAATCGGTGCGAGAACTGATCAACCTGATGAGCGGAAAGGACACCGAACTGCTGTACGGCGACCAGGGACATACCGTAGCCAGCAGACAGGGAACCGCCATCGCCAGAGCCTGAGCGGAGGTGGGCCATGGCTGAACCGGCGCGCGTCGAAGGCGCGACTGCCAAGAACGGCGCGGTCACCAGTCGATTTCTGACGGATCGTGAGGAGATCGGCAGAGTCTTCAAGACACTGCGCGATCAGCGCGCCAATCTGGAAGTGCGCTTCCAGCACGAATCCGTCACCTATACGGTGAAGGTGCTCGATCTGCAGGGCGACACGCTGCTGCTGGAGGACGTCCAGCCGCGCGACGGGTTGAGCCACTTCCGCTCCGGCAAGCCCTTCGCGCTGTCGGGACGCGCGGAAGGTATCTACATCCACGCGGCCGACAATCACGCCCACAAGTCCGACTCGGAGCGCGGCATACCGTTTTTCCACGTGCGCCTGCCCGGCAGCATGCTCTACCAGCAGCGCCGCCGCGCGGCACGCTTCCGCCTGCCGTTGCGGGTCGTCGCGAACGGGGCCCGGGTGCTGCTGTACCGGGCCGGCGCCGATGCCGCGCTGATGGGCGAGATCATCGACATCTCTGCGGGCGGTTGCCGCGCGGAGCTGCCGGCACCGATAGAGCCGGCGTTGGCAGTGGACGAAATGATGGACTCCTGCGCCGTGTCGATTCCGAATCTGCTGGAGCTGAACGCGCGCAGCGCCATTCGCCACGCGACCCTGGACCGGCAGCGGCAGGTCGTCACCTGCGGCATCGAGTTCATGGAGATGCATGTAACGGACCGACGGCGCCTGGAGCAGTTCATCCAGAGCATCGCCCGGCTTACCAAGACGGCCTGACGGGCACGCGCCCGGCGGGCTGCTCAGCGACCGGCCTGGAAGCGGCGCCAGTCGGCCTCGGTATCCACGTCCCAGACCGGTTCGAGCAGGGTCACGGATAGCCCCGCCGCGTCCGCGCGCGTGAGAGTCTGCTCCAGAACCTTAGAAGTTCCCCATGCAATCGACTGAAATATATCGGGTTCATCTCGCGCCAGACCGACCAATGCGTAGCCGCCGTCGAGCGCGGGACCCAGCACAACGTCCGTCTCCAGGAGACTCCTGATGGCCCGCGCCACGTAGTCCGCGGTTACCGGCGGGCAGTCGCATCCCACTACCAGTCCCGGCTCGCCGCCAGCCAGCGCCGCCGCAATGGCGGTGCTCATGCGGGCACCCAGATCGGACCCGCGCTGCCGGCGCAGCGGCAACCGCCAACGCCGGCACCAGTCGCTGACCCGCGCCACTTCCGCGCCCGTGAGCCACAGCTCGGTGGTTGCTCCGGGTACTTCATGCAGGCGTTGCAGCGTGTCCTCCACCAGCGCCACATGGGCCGACAGCGCCGCTTGGTCGCCCATGGTCGCCGCAAGCCGTTGCTTCACCTGACCGGGCACGGGGGCTCTGGCAAAGATGGCCAGCCGCGCCCTGCCCGTCGTCGTCGTCCCTCCAGGCGTACCGATGCTCACCGGTAGTACTCGCGCGCCAGGCGTTCCGGGTCCGCACCGAACCAGTAACGCAGCCGGAAGCCCCACATGGCGAGAATCGTGCGCAGCACGCCACGCTGCAGCCAGCGCCGGGCGGAGGTGGTGATTCGTTCATGGCGCGCGACAGGCGCTGCCAACCGGCGCAGACGGCAGGACAGCTCGATGTCCTCCATGAGCGGCTGCAGCGGCACGCCGCCCGCTCGCCGCAACAGGTCGGCGTGAACGAACATGCCCTGGTCGCCCGTGCAGATGCCCGTCAGACGCGAGCGATGGTTCATCATCCACGCCACGACGCGCAGGCGCGCGTCCGGCGCGTCGAAACGCACATCGAACCTGCCCCACGCCGGACGGCTGTCGCAACCCAGCAGAAAGCCGAGGGCGGCATCGGGTTCGCGGCTGTCGGCATGCAGAATCCACAACCACGAGCCGCGAGCTGCCTGCGCGCCAGCGGCAATCTGTCGGCCGCGGCCGGCAGCGCTGCGCAGAACGCGGCACCCCGCGGCGGCGGCAACCGCAGCCGAGCCGTCGGCGCTGCCGCCGTCGACGACGATCACCTCGCCACCCCCCGCGCGCACCGGCCCGCAGAGTTCATCGAGCAGTCGCGCCAGTGCACCCGCGTCATTGCGCACGGGGATGATGACGCTGAGACGGATCGGACCCTCGTCCGCACACGCACCGGGGAGGTCAGCCAAGACGCTCCCACAGCTCGGCGGTGGCGACACCGAGCCGCGCCTCCACCGCCTCCAGCGCATCCAGGATCAGATCTTCACGGAACCGGCGCCCGATGATCTGCACGCCCGCAGGCAGCCCCTCGGCCTTTCCGGCCGGCACGATGCCGGCGGGGAGCCCGAGATAGTTGACGCCGACGCTGTAGAAAGCGGAGCGGAACAGGTCATGGGTATTGGCCTCACTCTGCGCGTCGTAGTTCCAGGCAAACAGCGGACGCATCAGGAACGGTGACAAAACCAGCGGATAGCGGGCAAGGAAGCAGCTCCACGCGCGGGTCATGCGCGTGCGCTCGGCCAACGCGCGCAGATAGCCGTCAGCGTCCACCATGGTGCCGAGCCGGTAGTACCAGTCGAATATGTTCTGCAGCGTCGCGCTTCCGTGCGCCCGCGCAACCGGGTCCAGCGTCACTTTGATCTCGTAGGTAGCGACGTCGAACCAGCCGTTGGCGGGCTCCAGCATGGACGGCGTCTCAACTTCCTCCACCCGGTAGCCGGCATCACGCAGACAGTCGGCGGCACGCAGGAGCGCCGCGTCGATGTCGTCGTGGAGCGGGTAGCCGTACGATTCCCTGGTCAGGGCCACCGCGGGCAGGCCCTCGTCGGGCCAACCGTCGAACGGAACAGGCACCCACCACGGATCGCGCGGATCACTCTGTGCCATTACTGCCGTCGCCAGGCGAACGTCCCGGACCTGCCGGGCAATGGCACCTTGCACCGACATCAACTGGGCCAGCATGCCCCGCTCTGCGGTAGCGCTCGGGTTGTATGCCGGCACGCGTCCCTGCGTCGGCTTGACCGTGGCGACCCCGCAGGCGAACGAGGGGAATCGCAAGGAGCCACCGATGTCATTGCCGTGGTGAATCGGGCCGAAGCCCGCTGCCGCAGCGGCACCCGCACCGCCCGAGGATCCGCCGGGCGAGGCCTGCGCATCCCAGGGATTGAACGTGCGCCCACGCAACGGATTGTCCGTGGTCGCGCGCATGGACAGCTCCGGCGTGTTGGTGCGGCCGACGATGATGGCGCCGGCACGGCGCAGGTTCGAGACCACCGGGGAATCGTCCGGCGCGATCAGCCCGGCAAATGCCGGTAGCCCGTTCGGCGTCGGCTTGCCGCGCTGGTCGACATTCTCTTTGACTGTTACCGGTACCCCATGCAGCGCTCCGAGGGTGTCCGCGCCTGCCGCGCGCGCGGCATCGGCAGCCCGGGCCTCGGCCCGCGCGTCTTCGGCGCAATCGAAGCTGATGGCGTTGAGATCCGGATTCAGCGACGCGATCCGCTCGAGCACGCTGTCGACGATGGCGACACTCGTGAGCTCCCCAGCACGGATCGCTGCAGCCATTTCCACGGCCGACAGTCGCCAGTGATCGGCGGGCATATCCTCTCCTCCTCTGATCAGTAGCCAGCGCGCGCTACCGGCTCACGGGTCCAGCGGCAGCCCAAACTGCTCCCAGATCTCGTCACGGTGCTCGTCGAGCCGCGGCGCGCGCCGATACAGACCGGTCGGGGTCTCGGTGAACTTGATGGGCGCTCCGACGATCTGCACCGTCGGGTTGTCACCGGGAAGGGGCATATCCCGGATCATGTCACGGATCTGGAGATGGGGATCGGCAAACAGATCCGCGGCCGTGTTGACCGGCCCGCAGGGGACCTTGCCGCCCAGCGCGGCAACCACCTGCTGCTTCGAGAGCGTTCCGGTCCAGGCGATGATGGCGTCGGCAACCAGCGCCCGGTTCTGAACCCGGGCCCGCACATTGTGTGTGCGCTCGTCGCTGATGAGATCCGAGCGACCCATGGCCTCACACAGGAGTTCCCAGTGCTTGGCACCCGGTGCCGCGATGGCCACGGCGCCGTCGGCCGCAGGATAGATGTCGAACGGGCACAGATTCGGGTGCCCGGCCCCGCGCGCACCCAGCTCGATCCGGTCGTAGCCGTAGTTGGCGATCACCGTCTCGCACAGAAACGTGATGGCATCGTACATGGCGACGTCCACGAACTGGCCTCTGCCGGTGCGCCGGGCATCGTGCACGGCCGCGAGCACGCCGAGCGCCAACAGCGTGCCGGGATAGAGGTCGCCCACACTGGCCCCGGCCGGGTAGCCGGTAGCCGAGGGCGGGCCGTTTATGTGGGCGAGCCCGCCCATGCTCTGTGCAACGATATCGAATGCGGGCCAGTCGACGTACGGGCTTTCTCCGGTCCGCGGATCCCCGAACCCGCGAATGGCGCCATAAACGATGCGTGGATTGCGGTCGCGAATCACCTCGTAGCCGCAGCCCAGACGATCCATCACGCCCGCTCGGGTATTTTCCAGAACCACGTCGGCGCGCTCGCACATGCGCAGGAACTGCTCGCGCTGCGCGGGATCCTTCAGGTCCAGGCTGACGCTCCGCTTGTTGCGGTTGATGCTCGCGAAGTAACCGCCGTAGTCGCAACCGGCTTCGCGGTCGGATGCCGGCGTCGCGAAATCCGGCGGGTGCGGCGGCGTGCCGCGGCTGATGTCACCCGCGGGCGGTTCGACCTTGATGACGTCTGCACCCAGATCGGCAAGAATCGCCGCGCCAAAGGGCCCGGCGAGCGCCATGGTGCAATCAAGAACGGTGATGTCGGAAAGCGGTCCGCGGCGCTGCGCGAGATGGCCTGCAGTACCGACCAAACCGCACCCCCTCAGCCGTTCTCCACGTCGCAGACTTTGACTGTGGTGTACTCGCCCGCACCCACGTCCCACACGCGCGCGTCGCGGCAGTTCGTGGCGCCGTCGGCGGGCGCCTCGTAGCTGCTCTCTGCGGCCGTACCGCGGTCGAGCGGACAGTTCATTGCAAGATCAGTGCACAGGTGCGGTTGATCCTGCGCTTCCTGCAGCGTGCTGCACAAGGTGTGCGGAGAGCCGTCGACGCAGAAGCAGCTGCACTCGGCTGCGGCACCCGCGGCAACGAACCAGACGAAAATACCAAAAGTGGCGGCAAGCAGTTTCATGCGCCCTCCCGTTTACGCGCCCGGCATCGCTCCCGTGTCCCCCGACGCGGCCCGGCGCTATGTGTGTCCCGAGGACTATATTCCGCCTGAAAACCGAGGCTTGCAAGCAAGAACTGTATATGTTTCAAGTTTACGCCGATGGAGCGTTAGGAAATTTGCCCATCCTCGCGGGCGAACGCACCTCGAGAGCCCCGCCGCGTGTAGCGCCGGACCATGAACAGCAGGCCCGCCTGGGCCAACAGTACCCCGCCGAGCGTCCACGCCGCCGGCATCATTCCGGCCACGACGAATCCGGCCGCAGCCAGACCGCCGTTCGTGAGCGCATACGGGAGCTGCGTTCGGAAGTGGGCATACTGCTCGCTGCCTGCACCAGTCGCAGACAGGATCGTAGTCTCGGAAATAGGCGAGCTGTGGTCGCCGAACAGCCCCCCGGACAGCACCGCGCCGATCACCACATACAGAGGCGCGCCAGTCGCCACCGCTGCGGGCAGCGCGAGCGGCAGCACGATCGCGAACGTACCCCAGGATGAACCGGTGGCAAACGAGATCAGCGCGGCCACCAGGAACGCGGCCAGGGGCAGCAGCGGGCCCGGTACGCCCGCTGCCGCCACGGCGGCGATGTACTCGCCAGCACCCAGCGACTGGCCGACGTCGCTGAGCGCCCAGGCGAGCACCAGCATGACGGCCACCGGCATCATGCGGCTCATTCCGCCCAGGTACTCATCCAGGCTGGCCAGGAAGCTCCGGCGGCTGCCCAATCGCATCAGCACCATCAACGTCACCGCGGCCGCCAGGTAGGCGACCGAAAGCCCGGCCCGAAAGACGCCGCCACTGACCTGATGCAACGGAAAACCGAGGGGTACCAGCAGCACGCCCAGCACCACCGCCAGCATGAGCAGCGGCAAGAACACATAGCGCGCCTGCCCGTCGACCGCTGTGCCCGGCTCGAGCCCAGGGGCGGCGTTTCCGAGAGAGGGCGGCACCTCACCCACGGCTCGCTCCGCGCGTGCCATGGCACCATAGTCCAGGCCCAGCAGGGCCAGCAGCGGCACCATGAGAACCGCCAGCCAGGCGTAAAACTGGAACGGCAGCGCGCGCAGAAATGCCTGGTAATCGGACTCGGTCAGCCCCAGCGTTTCGAACTGCTGCGCAAGCAGGCTCATGATGTAAACGCCCCAACCGATGAAGGGCACCAGGATCGCCACTGGAGAAGCCGTGGAATCGACAATGTAAGCCAGCTTCTGACGCGAAACGCGCAGCGCGTCGGCGAGCGGCCTGAATACCGGACCCACGATCAGGGGCGTGCCGAGGTCCGAAAAGAAGATGGTGATGCCGCCGAGCCAGGCCGCCACCTGCAGACGCGCTCTGCTGGTGAGCCAGTTGCGCATGCGCTGCGCGAACGCCTGCCCGCCGCCGGAACGCTCCATCAGCGCGACGAACCCGCCGATGAAAGCCAGCAGCACCAGCACGCCCGCGTTGTATGAGTCGGTGATCTGAGGCACCAGATGATCCGCCACCAACGTCGCCGCCGCATTCAGCGGATCGGTGCCGCTCAGCATCAGCACCCCAACGAACACCCCGGTGAAAAGTCCCGCCGTGACGTTGCGCGAGAGCAGTGCCACCAGCAGCGTCACCGCCACGGGAAGCAGCGATTCGGCCCCTGCCCCGCTCAAGAGATGCGCCGTTGTGGTAGCCCCGGCAGGAATCGAACCTGCATTTGCCGCTTAGGAGGCGGCCGTTCTATCCATTGAACTACGAGGCCAGTCGTAGGTGCCGCGCGGACCAGCTGCATGCCTGCCACCGCGGCCAGCGCTCAGGTTCCCAGCCGATAGCGCAGCTTAACCACCAGCTGGTCACCGATCGGGTCCTGCCAGGCATTCTGGAACAGATCTCCAAACGATGCACTGACGGGCTCTTCCAGACCGTTCCGCGTGTACACCAGGAACAGATCCGAGAGCGGCGCAATCTGCCAGCGGTAGCGCGCCTGAAAGTTCATCTGCGATATCGAGAAGTCGTCGGTCTGGGCGTCGGGTTTCGCAATCTCGACGAGATCGCCGGGCTTCAGCGGAATGCTGTAGAACCGGTCCTCGGTGGCCTTGATGCCGACCCACTGCAGCGCGACGCGGAACTGCTGCTTGGCGGATATGAAAAAATCGAGATTGAGCTTCGGTTGCCACTGCTCGGAGTCGAAGGCGGTCATGTTGCGATCTTCCTGGTGCAGGAGCCAGCCTTCGCGCAGGGTGTAGCGCGTCTCCACCTGCAGGTTGAGCCGGTCGACCGGGCGCCAGACGATGCCCGCCTTGTGCTCCCAGGTCTGCCCGTCGACGCCGTCCTCTTCCCACTCGCTGGAGGCGAACAGGCTCAGCGGCCTGGAGGGGTCGGTGCTGTAACCCAGTGACACGGACGGACGTTCCTCGATCCGATAGGTACCGTTGCCGAAACTGTTCAGATCCTCGTAGCGCTTTGGAAAGAATGCGACCCGGCCTTCCAGCCGGTTCAGGTCGTTGAAGGTGACTTCGAAACGGCTGCCGATTCCTGCCTTGGTCATATAGCCGTCGCCGTTGCGCTCATAACGCGCGAACGGCGAAACTTCGAAGTCCCGGATCTTTTCCATCCCCGATCGCACCCACTGCGCGCCCAGCGCGACGTCGGTTGCATCATTGCGGCGCAGGTAGCCGAAATCGTTGATGTCCAGCTGGTCGTCGAAGTGACTGATCTTGGCCGTGTACTTCAAACCCGTGCGGGGCGTGAACTGAATGTCGAGAAAGCCGCCGGCGCCGGTGCCGCTGTCGTCGACGTCGGAGACCATCAGCTGGCCGTCGTATTTCCAGTGACCGTCCGGCGTCAGGTAGTGCGCGTCGATGCCATGCACGATCGCATCGGATTCCGGGTGCGCCACCACGGTCGCAAGATAGCCGAGCGCGCGATACGCGCCATCGACGCTGTCTTCGTAGAGCACGCGCGCGGCGCCGAAATCGCGACCGCTCTGATCGAACCCGCGGCCGTCCGTGGCGCGGATACGGGTGTCTTCCTCGAAGGCTGCGAGCGCACCGTAGCGCAGTGCGCCCATCTGTCCGGTGACCTTGGCGGCACCGTACAGCTCCGACGGCTGACCGAGTTCCTGATCGGAGAACGCCACGTCGTCCGGGACGTCGGGCGCCCTGGGGCTGCCGCCGATGCGGCGCGTGTTCACCAGCGTGATCACGTCACCGCCGTTGCTGAAACTGTCGGAGCGCGGGGTGGTATTGAAGATTTCCTGACCCTCGAGAAAGAACAGGCGCTTCTCCGGGTAGAAGGTCTCGACCGCCGTGAGATTGACGATCACGTCGTCAGACTCGACGTTGCCGAAATCGGGATTCGCCGTGGCGGTCATCTGAAAATTGGTCGAGGGCCGCCAGAACAGATCGAAGCCCGCCTTGTAAGCGACGTCGTTTGCCAGCCGGTCGCTGGTAGCGGACGTATACGGAAACAGACTCCACTGCTGCTTCGGGTTGACGCCCTCGAGCGCCAGCGGCTGCAGAAGGCTCATGAAGCGCGGCTGGGTACGCGGCAGGGCCGGCCACCCCCAGCGCTGATTGAGGTATGCGACCTGGCGCGACGCGTAGATGCCGATGCGGCGCACCGAGGCTTCATCCGGCATGGCCATCTGTGACCAGGGCACGAAGAACTCCGCGGACCAGCCCTCGTCGGTAACCGTCGTGGCACCGTACCAGGCGCCATCCCAGTCGCGGCTGTACTGACGCTCCGGCAGAATGGTTCCGTCGACCTGGTTGTCGCCAAGCGCCAGGTTCATCCAGTAGCCGTAACGCCCCTCTCCCGAGGTGTCCAGAGTAAACGACACCGAATCCCGGGTAAGGCGTCCATCGTCGCGCTGTGACAGCCGGCGCACGATGGTCTCTGCCGGCTGCTCGTTTTCGAACGCCACATACAAACCGCGCTCGGTGTAGAACAGCCGCACGATCGTGCGGTACGGCGGCTCCGTGAGCAGATCCGGTTCCACCACGCGCATCTGTTCGAGCGGCGCAACCTCGCGCCAAACCGGTTCGTCGATGTGCCCATCGACCCGGATGTCTGCAGCATCCTGATCGAACCGCTGCAGTGCCAGCACCGCGCCGCGCCCGCCCATGACGCCCGTCACGCCTGGCGCCGCCGGCGCGTCCGGAGATTCGACGATACCCGCAGCCAGGGCGGATCTCTGATTTGCAACGCTGAACGCGGGCCGCATCAGCCCGGCGAGGCTCTGCGGCCCCGGTAATCCGCCCGGCGGCTGGTAGCGGGCTTCGCGGTGCAGCCTGTTCAGCTGGTAACCGGGCGGTGGTTCGTCGACCACCACGGGCGGTTTCCTCTGCTCCTGAGGAGCAGCGGGTCTCGGCGGCGGCAACGCGTCCGGCGCCGGCAGGTCATCGAGCAGTCGGTCGAACGAACCGGGCCCTACGTAGGGGTCTGCACCACCAACGTCGGTGGAGAGGTCGTAGCCTGCGTCCTCGGCCAGCAGCCAGGCGCCATCGAACCCTGCTTCGCGGGCCTGACGCAGCAGATCGCTGGCCAGCTCGCGGGTGAGGAAGGGGCCTGCCAGCACGCGGTTGAAGCGCGAGCCGGCAACATCCACAGAGACGATCGCAAATGGCTCGGCAAGGATCGCGTCGGCACGAGCACGGGCCTCCTCGGCGTACGCCAGGTTGCTGTAGCTGCCAATGGCAATCCAGTACTGGGGATCGGCGCCGGCGCCGGCGGTCAGGAGCAGCACAGCGACTGCGAGCAGACTTCGGGTCATCGTCGATCCATGATTTCCGGTGCGGCGGACAAACGGCGAAGTTTAGCAGCACCGACAAAGACGTCGTACTCGCGCCGGTCCCATCTTCAGAGAATCTCCAGAATCCTGTGCGCGGGCTCGGGCGGGCGAGCATTCGGGGATCGGATAAAACGGGAGAGAGCGAGAGAGTGGCGCGCCCGGAGAGATTCGAACTCCCGACCTCGTGGTTCGTAGCCACGCGCTCTATCCAACTGAGCTACGGGCGCACCGGAAAAAGGGGGCGTATTATCTGGAACGCCCCCAACTCCGTCAACAAACCTCGCGCGGAATCTGGCAAGCAGGCGCCCGATCTGTAATCATCTCCCCCGATGCCTTCTCACACCGAACAGGATCCGCGGATCGCCCCCGATGCCGAATCGGGCACAGCCGAGAAAACCTTTCGCGGCTGGCGCCTGCTCGGCGTGATCGCCCTGGTGGTAATCGCACTGGCACTGATCAGCGCAGGCGTGGATTGGGCCGTGATCGGCCCGCTGGAAGGCCGCGCCTTCTGACCCCCGCCTGGGCCGGCCCTGCGGCCTCAGCCCAACCTTCAGGCAGGCTCAGGCAGACTGCTGACGTGCCACCAGATGATCGCGGATGACCTGCAGGAATGCGGGCCCGTACTGCTCCAGCTTGCGCTCTCCCACCCCCGGCAAGGCGGCGAAGGCGGCTCTGTCCGTTGGCAGCTGAGCGCACATTTCACGCAGCGTACGATCGTGAAAGATCACGTACGGGGGCACGCCCTGGGCCTCTGCAAGCAACCGCCGCTGCTCGCGCAGTGCCTGCCACAGCGCCGGCTCGACGTCCGCCGGTTGCGCAGCGGAAGACTTTCTTGCGGCAGCGCGCGGCGCTTCATCGCGGCGCAGCTCGATGGACTCCTCGCCGCGCAGCAGCGCCCGGCAGCGCTCCTCCAGGCGCAGAGCGCCGAAACCATCCAGGTCCACGCTGAGGTAGCCGCGCGCTACCAGCTGGCGGAACACCGAGCGCCACTGGTTGTTGTCGAGCGCGGTGCCGACGCCGTAGGTCGGCAGCCGATCGTGCCGGAACTGGGCGATGCGTTCGGTGGCGGCCCCACGCAACACGTCAACGAGGTGGTTCACGCCGAATCGCTGACCCGTTCGGTAAGCCGCGCTCAACGCCATGCGTGCCGGTTCGCTGCCGTCCCAGGTCTCCGGCGGCTCCAGGCAGTTGTCGCAGTTGCCGCACGGCTCGGGTAATTGCTCGCCGAAGTAGGCCAGCAGCGCCTGGCGACGGCAGGTCGTGATCTCGCAGAGCCCGAGCATCGCGTTGAGCCGTTGCTGCTCCGCCCGCTTGTGGGCTTCGTCACCTCCCGTTTCGGCCATCATCTGCCGCAGCTTGATGACATCCTGGAGCCCATACACCAGCCAGGCATCCGCCGGCTCACCATCCCGACCGGCGCGCCCGGTTTCCTGGTAGTACGCCTCCACCGTCTTCGGCATGTCCAGGTGCGCAACAAACCGCACGTCGGGTTTGTCGATGCCCATGCCGAAGGCGATGGTGGCGACCATGACCACCGCATCGCCGCGCAGAAACCGCGCCTGGTAGTCGGCACGGATGCCGGCATCGAGCCCGGCATGGTACGGCAGCGCATCGTAGCCCTGGCCGCACAACCACCCTGCAACCTCTTCGGTCTTCCTGCGCGACGGGCGGTAGACTATCCCGGCGTCGTTGCGGTGCTCGTCGTTGAGAAAGCGCAGCAGCTGCCGCCGCGCGTCCTGCTTCAGGGAGATCCGATAACGGATGTTCGGCCGGTCGAAGGAAGACACGAACTGGCGCGCATCGTGCAACTGCAGACGGTCGACGATCTCGCGGCGCGTGCGCTGATCTGCCGTGGCCGTCAGGGCGATGCGCGGCACCCCGGGAAAGCGCTCGTGCAGCACCTGCAGCTCGAGATAATCGGCGCGGAAGTCGTGGCCCCACTGCGACACGCAGTGGGCTTCGTCGATGGCGAACAGCGCAATGGGCGCCTGGTCCAGCAAGTCCAGCGTGCGCGGCTGCACCAGCCGCTCCGGCGCGACGTAAAGCAGATCGATCTCACCGCGCAGCACGCGCGCCTCTATGTCGCGGGCAGTCTGCACGTCCAGCGTCGAGTTGAGAAACTCGGCCCGTACCCCCAGCACCCGCAGAGCGCTGACCTGGTCCTGCATGAGTGCGATCAGCGGCGAGATCACCACCCCACAACCGGGGCGAGCCAACGCCGGAACCTGATAGCACAGCGATTTGCCGCCGCCGGTAGGCATCAGCACCAGCGCATCGCGGCCCGTCATTACCTCCTCGATGATCTGATCCTGAGGCGGGCGGAACGCCGCAAAGCCGAATACGCGTTCGAGAATCTCCTGGGGGGACTGCATGGCGACCACTATACCGCAAGCCGGGCGGGACGGCGGCCACCAGACCGGTGCGCCGGCAGCGCATTCGCAACTCGCTGCGGCTTACAATGCCGATCACAAGGGACGCGCTCCGGAATCTGATGCTAAAACGTCAGCGGACGCCGCTGCCCACCGAGGAGCACCGCTCATGTTCGCGGAATCGCAACCGTTTCACGGGATCAGGGTCGTGGAATTCGGACAGTTCGTCGCCGTGCCCTTCTGCGGCCAGCTTCTCGCCGAAGGCGGCGCGGAAGTCATCAAGGTCGAATCTCCAGAGGGCGACCCAAACCGACTCATGGGCGAGATCGTCGCGTTCGAGTCCCGCATCTTCGTGTCCCGCAACCGCGGCAAGCACTGCCTGCCCATCCGTCTGAGCGACTCCGCCGCGCGCCCTGTGGTTGCCGCCCTGGCGGCGCGCGCGGACGTCGTGCTCATGAACTTTCGCCCCGGGCTCGCGGCCGAGCTCGGCCTCGATCCGGAAGCCCTGCTGACCCGACATCCCCGATTGATCGTCGGCGAAATCACGCCCTTCGGCAAGGCCGGGCCGGACGCCGGGCTGGCGGGAATGGACATCGTGGTCCAGGCCCGCAGCGGGCTCATGGCCGCCATGGGACGCGTCGACGATGGCCGCCCGACCCCGGGCGAACCGGTGATCACCGACTACATGGCAGCCATGTCTCTGGCGTTCGGGGTGAGCGCGGCTCTGTACCGGCGCGAGCGCACCGGCCGCGGCGGAATGGTCGACGTAAGCCTGATGCAGGCGGCGATGACCCTGGCCAACAACCAGCTCATACGCCAGGAGGATCTGGATCGGGACGCACACCGGACCGCCATCGAACGGCTGAACGCGCTGCGCGCTGAAGGTGCAAGCTTCACCGAGCAGATGGCCGCCATGCCGTCAGCACGGATGGCCGTCATCCGCGCCCTGTACTTCCGCACCTACGATACTGCCGACGGCAGCATAGCCGTCGCCTGCGCCAGCCGCGGCCTTCAGACCCGCTTTGCCCGCGCGCTGGGGTTCAGCGATCCCAGCCACGCACAGACGCTCGACGAGAACGGCGTCACGCGCCTGCAGAAAGAGGTGGAGGCCATCGTGCGTCGCGAAACGACCGGTCATTGGCTCGATGTGCTGCAGCGCGCCGGTGTGCCCGCCTCGTCGGTCAGATTTCCAGTCGAGCTGTTCGAGGACGCTCAAGCGATGGCCAACGGCATGTTCGAGCTGGTCGAGCACGAGACCGCGGGACGGTTCCGGGTGCTGTCGCCCCCCGTCAAGCTGGACGGGGGCGGCTTCACCACCCGGGCTCCCGCTGCACCCTTCGGCAGCGAGACCCGCCAGCTGCTCGGAGCGCTCGGCATGGACGAGGCCGCAATTCAGGCGCTGATCGACGCGGGGACCACGCGCGCAGATCCCGCAACCTGAGCGCCCCGATACGGCGCTGGCCGCAACCCTGTACGGCCGGAACTGTGACGCAGGTCTCAGACCGAGCGCCAACGCCTTCTTACCATGTGTGTGAATTCACCCACCGAGGTAGTCACAGTGAGCAGCAGAAGTCTCCAGCGCCTTGAAGGCCGGCTGTTCGCCGAGGGCGGTTGCCTGTTCATGGTGCTCAACACCGACGAGTCCGCCGGCACGGCACGCGTGAGCTGTCGCCTGAACGGCGAGCCCCAGGTCATCGACATGCCCCTCTCCGAGGTGACCCGCCGGATCAGCTCCAGCGCGGCGCTGGTGCTCGACAATCTCAACGGTCCGGAGTCCAAGAAGCGGGTCACGAAGCAGCGCAACGGCTGGAGCTTCTCGACCCGTGAAGGAATCATGGGGCCTTACGAGACCGAGGCAGAAGCCGTCCGCGAGCTGGGACGCTACATTCTCTGCATGCAGACCACGGGCACGCCGCGCAAGGAGTCGCAGCCGGCCGCACCGTCAGAGCAGAGCCGGCCGGCGCCGAGGCGTCGCGTGTCCGACCTAGGCAGGGGGGCTCAGGCCGCGGCTTGACCGGGCGTGTCTGCAACGGGCGATCCAACACAAACGTCGCAAGCCCCAAAAGAAAGGGCGGCCAGTCGGCCGCCCTGTCCGCGCTCGATGACCGGTGTCAGTCCTGACCGTAGGTCCAGCGCAAGCCGAGTTCGAACGTCCTGCCCAGCGGATCACCGATGTAGGGGTCATACCCCAGCTGGTGGCGGGCCTTGGGCGGATCCTCGTCGAACAGATTCACAATCGACAGCGAGACGTTCAGATCCCACGGCGCATCCCAGTTGAAATACAGGTTGTGCGAGTAGTAATCGTCGATCTTGTCGCCCCAGGTCACGGTCGTCGTCGTGCCCCCTGCGGGAATGACCGTCGGTTGCGGGCGCTCGTCGTCTACACCGGCTACGAATCGGACTTCGTAGCGGGCATTGAACTGTCCGAAGTGATAGTTCACGTTACCGATCGCGCGCCAGTCTGAGATCGTCCCGGGGAACCGTTCGTAATTGGCGTAGCCCACCGCGTCGTAGCTCGGGGTGATCTGCACCCCGCCAAAGGAAAACGCCTTCTGGTCGTAGGAATCCACGTAGGTGGCATCCAGACCGACCGTGAGCTCGCCGTCCATCACCTCGCCGAAGTCGTACTGCAGCGAGATGTCGTAGCCCGTGGTCTTCACGTCCGAGCCATTGACCACCGGCGCGATGATGCGCTGCATCTGGTTGGCCGTCGTTACGCCCTGAATACAGGTGTTGTTCTGATCGAAGACGATCAGGTCACGAAGCGGGTGATCGCAGTTTGCAAGCTGCGTGCTGTCTCCTGGTCCGTTGCCCACGGCGTTGGAAACTGCCGCGTACGGCACGGTGGTGATCTGGTCGGTGAAATCGTAGCTCCAGTAGTCGACGATGCCGCGGAATCCACCCAGCTCGAGAATCACCCCCATGCTGAAGGTGTCGGCCTTTTCAGGCTTCAGCTCCGGGTTGCCCGAGAAGTCGATGGACCGGTACTGATTTGCCGCTGCCGGCACCGGCTGCAGACCGGTGGCCTGAAGCGAGCGGTTGACCGGCGTCGGCCCCCGGAACGTCGAGCCCACGGAGCCGCGCACAGCCAGAAAATCGGTGGCCTGCCAGCGCACGGAAAGTTTCGGATCGGTCGTGTCCCCGGTCAGGCCGCCGTAGTCCTCATAGCGGATGGCCAGCTGCACGTCCAGGGTGTCGAGCACCGGCACCGCCAGTTCGCCGAACACGGCATACACCGTGTCGTCGAGTTGCTGCGGGATGAACTGGCCAAGGAAAATGAAGGGTCCTGTTGGCAGCGCGCAGCTGGTATCACCGATGACCGGGCACGGCGTCACGCGGGCGTCGATCAGCGGATTGTCCGGGCGTGTCTCGTAGTCGATCCGTCGATACTGACCGCCGAACGCCCAGCCGATACGACCGCCAGGCAGCTCGAAACCACCGAACTCACCGTCGAGCACCGCATCCGCCACGAACAGAGACTGATTCTGGATCACGTTCCAGCGATCGATGATCCACTCCTGGATCTCGTTCGAGTTGGCGTTTGCCGCTACGTAGCCCGGGTTCACCGTTCCGTACGGCCCGCTGAAGGGAATGGCGTTGGCAAATGGATTGAAGAACATGCAGGTGGACCCCGGCTCCCCGTAGGGAATACCGTTACAGGCATCCCCGCCGAGTCCGTCCAACGCCTGCTGCAGCCGCGTTATCTGGATGTCGACGCCGCTGCGCTTGTGCTCCGAGGCGGAATAGGTTGCCGCCAGATCCCAGCCTATGCCTTCCATCCAGCCGCCCTGAAAGGTGCCTTTGAGGCTGGCCGAGACACGTTGCATGTCGAACGAGTTGCGGTTCAGCTGTCCGCCGTTGCCGCCGGTGATGGCCGGAATCCCGCCCCAGCCGTTCGGGCGCCACAGGTACAGCTGCAGCTGCTCCGTAGCGTCGATCACGGACTGGTCGAGACCCGATTGCTGCATCGCCGTAAGCGCCCCCGGGTTGTTGGAGAACTTGGACGGCCCGAGCGGGTCGTTGTTCACCGCGAACTGGAACGCGCCTGGGCCGTTCGGGCCGGAGGTCGGCGGGTACGAAGGCGACGTGCGGTAGTCCGGCAGGACGGTTTCCGCCCAGAGCCCCTCGACATGGAACTCGACGCCGTCGGCAATTTCGGTGTTGATCTCACCATACAGTTGCTGTTGCTCGGTCTGCTCAACGATGTTGTCGAACGGAACGAAGCTGAACCGGCACACCGACGCGCCATCGAGGTAGCCGCCGAGATCGTTGCAGTTGGCGTCCGGGGTGAAGCCGCCCGTCAGGTTGCCGTCTGCGTCCCGCGGAAAGTAGCTGCCCGGTGTGCTGAACGCCGACCATCCCGTCGGGTTGACGATGTAGGGCGCGCTCGCCCAATCGCGGTCCGTGGACTTGAGCTCCGAGCGGAACTGTCGGGCATAGGACAACAGGACGTTGGAGTGGTCTCCGACCCATCCCCAGTTGACGCTGCCCGTCCAGTCACCGTCGGCCTTGTCGATGGCGCGGAACTCGCCGCTGAGCTCCAGGCCATCGAGATCGCGACGGGTGATGAAGTTGACCACGCCCGCGATGGCATCGGAACCGTAGGTTGCCGCCGCGCCGTCCTTGAGCACCTCGACGCGCCCGATGGCCGCGATGGGCAGCAGGTTGGTATCCACCCCGGCGGGGCCTTCGGCCGGCGTGTAGGTGGTCCGTCGGCCGTTCATGAGCACCAGCGTGCGCATGCCGCCGAGGCCCCTGAGGTTGACGTTGCCCGTACCGATAGTGCCCTGATTGGCACCGAACTGATTGGACTCGCCGACGATAGACGTCACGTACGGCATCGCCCGGATGAGGTCGAGGGCCGTCGGGCTGCCCCGCTACTCGAGCTCCTGCGCGGTGATGACGTCCACCGGCAGCGCCGCGTCTTCGGGCGTGCCGCGAATGTAGGAGCCCGTGACGATGATTTCTTCTATTACCCCTTGCGACTCCGCTGCGACAGCGGAACTGCCGAGCAGACCGGAGGTCATTGCGGCAGCAAACGCCGCGAATCCGGATAACCTGAATCCCCTTTGGATGCGCATCTTACCCTCTCTCCCTGGTTAGACACTGCGCTCGATTTGAGCATCTCCCCATGCGGGGCACAAGCCCTTATCGCTGTTGCATGCGCATTCTCGACTGGTCGTTGAAAATCTTGTCAGATACCCGCGAATATCCTGACAGCTACACGTTTTCCCTGTGAATTCACTGCGCATTCCTGCCCCGAATGCACGCTCCCGCTCGAGCTGGCCGCAGAATGGCAATCGCTATAGCTTGCAAATGGCAAGTATCTATAGCGTAACGGTATAAGACATTCGCCGACCCGAGCGCCAGCTCCGTGGGCGCTAGCCAGCTCAGCTGCGACCGCCGAGGGCGCGTGCCATAAGGCCGGCCGCGGTTACCGGACCATGAACCATGAACGCCGCGATGGCGGCGGCGACGCGCTCCGGTTCATGAACCGCGACCTCGTGCCCGGCGCGACTGAGCACCTCGAGCGTGGCATTGGGCAGCCGCGCAAAGTCCTGCAGGTTCGCCTGCAGCAGGCTGTCCACGGCACCGGCAATCATCAGCGTGGGCAGAGTGATCTCGCCGAGCCGATGGCGGACCTTGAGCGCGCTCATGGATTCCGCCCCCTGCTCGAAATGCCCGTCGGACACGGACAGGACGTGCCGCACCCGATCTTCGAACCAGGCGTCGGTCTCGACGTCATCGCGAAAACGCAGGGCACGGTAGCGCGCAAGCAGTGCCTCGCGATCCCTGCGGCGCCGCTCCTCGAGACGCTGGCGGCGCATCTCCGGATCGATGGCACCGACCCCGTCCGCAGGGATCGGCGCCATCAGAATGAGCCGTTCCAGCCGTTGCGGATGGTCGAGCGCGAGCCGGTAGCCGATGCCCCCGCCCATGCTGTGCCCGGCATAGGTCACCCGGTCGAGCTGCAGGTGGTCCAGCAGGCCGACGACGTCGGCCGCATACTGCTCGAGCGAGTAGCCGTCGGCCGTGTGCTCGCTGTCGCCGGTGCCCCGGCACTCCATCAGCACGACCTGGAAGCGATCGTCGAGCCGCTCGGCGACGGGCGCCCAGTTCACCCGCGACGCCGTGTAGCCGTGATGCAGCAGAATCGGCTCGCCGCTGCCGCGGACTTCGTACCACAGGCGGGCGTCGTTGATCACAGCATGGGGCATGCTCGACTACTCGAATTGGGGAGCGACGATGATCCCCGATTCGATGACGGGAAGGAATGCCGCGCTGCTATTCGCAGTACCCGGCTGCGAATTCAGATATTGGGGACCGAGGGAGGGATTGATTCGGGGCCGGGGACGGCCCCTCACCCCTTCGGGGCGCCGTCGCTGCGCGACGACGTCCAAACCCGCTCTGCGGGTTTGTCGAACCGAGGGGCCCTCGACTCGCCAGCCCTGTCCATCAGAATGCAAACGGGCCCCGACGGGGCCCGTTTGCATTCTGGCGGAGAGGGAGGGATTCGAACCCTCGATGGGCTTTTGACCCATACTCCCTTAGCAGGGGAGCGCCTTCGACCACTCGGCCACCTCTCCGAAGGGGCGCAGTTTACCCAGCTGGGGGCCCTGCCACCAGTACAGCGTGCGACATCACTCAGAATGTCGGGGCTGCAGGCGCTACTTGGCCTGCGCGACGAGTTTGTCCAGTTCGAAGGCTTCGTGTATGCAGCGCACGGCAAGCTCCAGGTAGCGTTCGTCGACGACCACCGAGATCTTGATCTCCGAGGTGGAGATCATCTGGATGTTGATGCCCTCCTCTGCCAGCGCGTCGAACATCTGGGTCGCGACGCCCGCGTGCGAGCGCATGCCGACACCTACGACCGATACCTTGGCAATGCGGTTGTCGCCAGAAAGCTCGCGCGCGCCAAGCTGATCCTTCACCGGAGCCAGCAGCTCCATGGCGCGTTCGAAATCGTCGCGCTTCACCGTGAACGTGAAGTCGGTCAAGCCATCGGCGCCCGTGTTCTGCACGATCATGTCTACCTCGATGCCGGCCTTGCTCACGGGGCCGAGAATCTTAGAGGCAACGCCAGGTACGTCAGGCACACCGGACATGGTGACCTTGGCTTCGTCGCGGGAATGGGCGATGCCCGATACGATGGGCTGCTCCAATGTTTTGCTCTCCATTGTGATCAGCGTGCCGGGTCCTTCGTCGAACGAGGACAGCACGCGAAGCGGAACCTGATACTTGCCGGCGAATTCCACCGAGCGCGGGTGCAGCACTTTTGATCCCAGGCTCGCCAGTTCCAGCATCTCTTCGAAGGTGATCTTGTCGAGCCGGCGCGCCGCGCCGACGATCCGCGGATCGGCCGTGTACACGCCGTCGACGTCAGTCCAGATCTGACACTCCTCGGCTTTGAGCGCGGCCGCCACCGCAACCGCGGTGGTATCGGAACCGCCACGCCCCAGGGTGGTCAGGTTGCCGTCCTGATCCACGCCCTGAAACCCGGCGATCACGGGCACCACGCCGCCGTTGAGATCATCCAGGAGGTGCTCCGTATCGATGCTGGTGATGCGCGCGCGACCGAAGCTGTTGTCGGTGCGGATCGCCACCTGATCGCCGAGATAGGAGCGTGCGGGCAGACCTCGATCCGACAGCGCCATGGCGAGGAGCGCGATGGTCACCTGCTCACCGGCCGCCTGCAGCACGTCCATCTCGCGCGGCAGCGGCCGTGCCGACACCTGACGCCCGAGGGCTACGAGCCGGTTGGTCTCACCGCTCATGGCGGACACCACCACGACGACGCTCTTGCCGGCCCGGACGTAGCCGGCGACCCGGTCGGCCACCGCCTGGATGCGCTCGACGCTGCCGACGCTGGTGCCGCCGTACTTCTGCACGAGTATGTTCATCGAGCGGAACCCAGGCGCTCGGCAACCCAGGGAGTCACCTGCGCGAGCGCCCCGGCCAGCGCCTCCGGATCGTCACCGCCTCCGGCGCGCGCCAGATCCGGTCGACCGCCGCCGCGGGCTCCAACCTTGGGACCCACGAGGCCGAGCAGATCCGGCGCGGTCACGCGATCGGTGAGATCGCGACTGACGCTGGCAACCACACTGACCTTGCCGTCGGCCACGTTGCCGAGCACGATCACGGCGCTCGGGAAGCGGGACTTCAGCGAATCCAGAGTCTGCATCAGCGATTTGGCGTCGCCCTCCACACGCGCCGCCAGCACCTTGGCGCCATTCATGTCGGTGGCGCTGCCGGCCAGGTCGCTGCTCTGGGCACTGGCCAGCTTCTGCTTGAGCTGCTCGAGCTCGCGAGCCAGCTGGCGGTTCTCGTCCACCAGCGCGGAAACCTTGTCGCGCAGGTCGGAACGGCTGCCTTTCACCATGCCGGCCACCTGAGCCAGCAGCTGTTCACCGGTCTCTACGTAGGCCAGGGCCCCGGGGCCCGTCAGCGCTTCGATCCGCCGCACACCCGCGGCGACGCCGGTCTCACTGACGATCTTGAACAGCCCGATGTCACCCGTACGGGCCACGTGAGTGCCACCACAAAGCTCCACCGAGTAGCCGCCGCCCATGGTCAGCACCCGCACCTGGTCGCCGTACTTTTCTCCGAACAGGGCCATGGCGCCGCGGCCAATGGCTTCGTCGTAGGCCAGATGTTCGATGCCCACCTGCGAGTTGGCCTGGATCTGCGCGTTGACCTGGGCTTCCACCTCGGCGAGCTCGGCAGCGCTCACCGGCTGCGGGTGCGAGAAGTCGAACCGCAGGCGCTCCGGCGCCACCAGCGAGCCTTTCTGCTGCACGTGGCCGCCCAGCACGTCGCGCAGCGCCGCGTGCATCAGATGGGTCGCCGAGTGGTTCAGCATGACGCGCCGACGCCGCTCCTGGTCGACCCGGGCATCGATCTCGTCGCCGGCGGCAACGCTGCCGGCGATCACCTCGCCCACGTGCAGATGCTGATCGCCGCTTTGCTGGGTGTCGTCCACGCGAAACCGCAGGTCCGCGCCTGTGAGCTCGCCGGCGTCACCCACCTGGCCGCCGGATTCGGCATAGAAAGGCGTCCGATCCAGAACCACCAGGCCGCGCTGGCCCTGCGTGAGTCGCTCGATTTCGCGACCGTCGGCATCGAAGACCGCCTGCACCCTGGCGCGATCCGCGAGCTCATCGTAGCCAAGGAACTCGACCTTGCCCTTGGTATGCACCCGCTGGCCGAGACTGGCGGAGAATCTCGCTGCCGCGCGGCCGCGCTGGCGCTGCGCATCCATTGCCACTTCGAACCCGTCCATGTCCACAGAAAGCCCGCGCTCGCGCGCCACGTCGGCGGTCAGGTCGGTTGGAAATCCGTACGTGTCGTAGAGCTGGAACACGACGTCACCCGGAATGCGCTCGCAGCTCAGGGCGTCGATGGTGCGGTTGAGCAACTCCATGCCCTGGCTCAGCGTCTCGGCGAAGCGCTGCTCTTCACGCAGCAGCGACCGCTCCACCTCCACCGCGCGCTCCCGCAGCACGGGATAGGCGTCGCCCATCTCGCGCACCAGAGGGCCAACCAGCTTGTGGAAGAACGGCGAGGGAATGTTCAGCTTGTAGCCATGGCGCAGACCGCGACGGATGATTCGACGCAGCACGTAACCACGGTCCTCATTGCTCGGCTGCACGCCGTCCGCAATCAGAAACGCGCTGGAGCGGATGTGATCCGCAATCACCCGTACTGACGCCGTGCCCAGCTGCTCCGCGGGATCGCTGATACCGGCCAGAGCACCGACCGCCGCCATCAGATTGCGGAACAGGTCGATCTCGTAGTTGCTGTGCACCCCCTGCATGATGGCGGTGATCCGCTCGAGGCCCATACCCGTGTCCACGCCCGGCTGTGGCAGCGGCTGCAGCTCGCCATCCGGCTGGCGGTCGAACTGCGGAAAAACGAGGTTCCAGAACTCGATGTAACGGTCACCGTCCTCGTCCGGCGAGCCGGGCGGCCCCCCTGCCACCTCCGGGCCGTGGTCGTAGAAGATCTCGGTGCAGGGACCGCACGGGCCAGTATCGCCCATGGCCCAGAAGTTGTCCTCGATGTCGATCACGCGCTCGTGCGGCACACCCATCTGCTCTTCCCAGATACGACGTGACTCGTCGTCGCTCGGATGCACCGTGACCCACAGCTTCTCGCGCGGCAGGCGCAGCACTTCGGTTATGAATTCCCAGGCCCAGCCGATGGTTTCCTGCTTGAAGTAGTCGCCGAAGCTGAAATTGCCAAGCATCTCGAAGAAGGTGTGGTGGCGCGCGGTATACCCCACGTTCTCGAGGTCGTTGTGCTTGCCGCCGGCACGCACGCAACGCTGGGCGCTGGCCGCGCGCCGGAAGCCCGGATCCTCGCGGCCGAGCAGCGCATCCTTGAACTGGTTCATGCCCGCGTTGGTGAACAGCAAGGTCGGATCGTTGTGCGGCACGAGCGAACTCGAAGGCACGATCCGATGCCCTCTGGCCTCGAAGAACGAGAGATATGCCGAACGGACTTCAGCGGTTTTCATAACGCCACGCGTAAAATCGCAAAAGGCCGCAAGTATAAATGAGCCGTGGGTAGGAAATAAGCGCCGGATCAGTCGTCGGCGTCGCCCAGCACCCGATAGATCAGATCGGAGGGAAAACCCCTCTGCGCAAGGAACCGTGCCTGCCGGGTCCACTCGCGGCGATCGGCGGGCGCATCGCTGCCGAAGCGTTTTCGCCGCGCCGCTTCAGCCACTTCACGCCAGTAAGAACCCGGAAGCGTCATGACCGCATCGATGAGCTCATCGTCGATGCCACGCTGACGCAGGTCGGTACGAATGCGCAACGGCCCCTGACCGCGGCCGACACGACTGTGCAGAAAGCTCTCGGCAAAGCGCTCGTCGGACTGGAGGTTGCGCTCCGCCAGGTCCGCCACGACCCGGCCCACCAGATCCGGGTCGATGTCGCGCGAGGTCAGTTTGCGGGTGAGCTCCCGCGCCGAGTGCTCGCGCTGAGCCAGCAGCCCCACGGCCCGATCATAGGCGGTGCGATGACGTCTCGCCTGCTCGTCGGCCGCCCGGGCGTCGCCGGCTTCGCCGCCTGGCACCGCGCGGCCGATCGAGCCGTCCGTCGGGGTCGAGTCGATATCCATCGCGCGCCGCCAGCCGTTCGACTATGACACGCCCGTCAGAGCGAATCCTGAGCCGGCTCGGGAACGATCACCTCACCCGCAGGAACACGCTTGGGCAGGAGCTGCGCACGTATCTGCGTCTCGATCTCGCGCATGATCTCCGGGTTGGCATCGAGAAAGTCTCCCGCGTTCTTGCGACCCTGGCCGATGCGGTCGGACTTGTAGGCATACCAGGCCCCGGACTTCTCGATGAGACCCTGCTGCACGCCGAGATCGAGCACCTCGCCCGTGTGGTTGATACCTTTGCCGTAAAGGATCTGGAACTCGGTCTGCCGGAACGGCGGCGCGACCTTGTTTTTCACCACCTTGACCCGGGTCTCGTTGCCCACGACCTCGTCGCCTTCCTTCACAGCCCCGATGCGGCGGATGTCGAGCCGCACCGACGAGTAGAACTTGAGGGCGTTGCCGCCCGTGGTGGTTTCCGGGGAGCCGAACATGACGCCGATCTTCATACGGATCTGGTTGATGAAGATCACCAGCGTGTTGGAATTCTTGATGTTGCCGGTCATCTTGCGCAGCGCCTGGCTCATCAGTCGAGCCTGCAGGCCGACGTGGGTATCGCCCATCTCGCCCTCGATTTCCGCCTTCGGCGTCAGCGCCGCGACGGAGTCGATGACCACCACGTCCACCGCGCCGGAACGTACGACCATGTCGGCGATCTCCAGCGCCTGCTCGCCGGTATCCGGCTGGGAAACCAGCAGATCGTCGGTGTTCACTCCCAACGATTCGGCGTAGATCGGGTCGAGGGCATGCTCGGCATCGATGAAGGCGCAGGTGCCCCCGGCCTTCTGCGCCTCGGCGATGACCTGCAGGGTCAGCGTGGTCTTGCCGGACGACTCCGGGCCATAGATCTCGACGATCCGGCCCCGCGGCAGCCCGCCCACGCCGAGCGCGATGTCGAGCCCCAGCGAGCCGGACGAGATCACCGGCACGGCAACCTGCTCGCGGTCGCCCAGGCGCATCATGGAACCCTTGCCGAACTGGCGCTCGATCTGTGCCAGCGCGGCGCCCAGGGCACGTTCCTTGTTGCTGTCCCGGCTGACTTCTTTGCTGGTGGCGGGGCTGTCTTTGCTCACTTTGGTCTCCTGACGATCCTTGAAATCTTGCGGCTGCGGAATACTGCGGCTGTCTCGAACATACGGACGCTGCGCTGGAAATTCTGCAGCCGCGTGCGACGACTGCAGTACTGTATATTTAATCAGTATGCTACGCAACCGGGAGCTGCCACTGCAATGGCGCGCGCCCCCCGGCGCGGTCCGCCGCAACCGTCTCGCGCCTGCCGCACGGGCCCGAACCGGCTGCGAGTTGACGCTCACGCCACGTAGGTGTTTCACTGCCTGGCTGCCTTTCCCGTCGCCACAACCACGCTGCATGACCGTTCGCAGATGACGCTGTCCAAAGCCCCCGCTGAGACCACCGCCGGCACGATCGCTGCTTCCGGACGGGACGCATTGCACGCGGATCTGGGCTCGCACACGCCCATGATGCAGCAGTATCTGACGATCAAGCGCGAGTACCGCGACGTGCTGCTGTTCTATCGCATGGGCGACTTCTACGAGCTGTTCTACGACGATGCCCGCCGGGCCGCGGACCTGCTCGACATCACCCTGACCCAGCGCGGCCAGTCGGCGGGCGCGCCCATCCCCATGTGCGGCGTGCCCTACCACGCGGCCGACGGCTATCTCGCCAGGCTGGTGAAGCTGGGCGTGTCGGTGGCGATATGCGAGCAGGTGGGCGACCCCGCCACCAGCAAGGGGCCGGTTGCGCGCGCGGTGCAGCGCATCGTCACGCCCGGCACCCTCACCGAGGAAGCGCTGCAGGACGCCGCCCGCGACAGCCTGCTGCTCGGCATCAATCCCGCTGCCGACGGCGCCTGGGGCATCGCCCTGCTGAACCTGGGTACCGGCGAGTTCGCCGTCGACCGGCTGGCCAGCACCGCGGTGCTGGCTGCGGAACTGGCCCGCCTGGCGCCCAGCGAGATCCTCTGTCCGGCACCGGCGCCCGAGCTCGTCCTGCCGTCCGGCGCCGTGCTGCGCGAGCGCGACGCGCTGGCGTTCGACGAGCAGCTGGCGCTGGAGCGGCTGTCGCGCCACTTCGGAACCCACGACCTCAGCGGCTTCGGGCTGGCCAGCGACTCACCTGCCGTGGGCGCCGCCGCGGCCGTGCTCGATTACGCCAAGCAGACTCAGTGTCAGGAACTGGCCTTCATCAATCGGCTGACCCCGCTCGGGCAGGCGCAGGTGATCGCGCTGGACGCCAACAGCCGCCGCAACCTGGAGATCGACCGGCGCATCGACGGCAGCGAGGATCAGACCCTGTTCGCGCTGCTGGACACCACGCGAACCAGCATGGGTACGCGCCTGCTGCGGCGCTGGCTGAACGCGCCCTCGCGCGACCTGGAAAGCGTGCGCGCGCGCCAGGACGCGGTCGAGGACCTGCTGCAGGCAGACCTGGACGGGCTGCGCCGGCTGCTGCGCGAGATCGGCGACATGGAACGGGTGGTGAGCCGGCTGGCGCTGCGCAGCGCGCTGCCCAGAGATCTTTCCAGATTGCGCACCGGCCTGCGTCAGCTGCCGGCACTGCGGCGGTCGCTTGAGCCCCTGCAGGCCGCCCGGCTCTCGGCCCTGGCCGATCTCATGCCCGACTTCGCCACGGAGCTCGCGCTGCTCGAGCAGGCCCTGGTAGAAGCCCCGCCGCTCACCCTGCGCGATGGCGGTGTCATCGCACGGGGTTTCGACGCCCGGCTCGACGAGCTGCGCGACCTCACGGAGAACGCCAGCGAGTGGCTGGCGCAACTGGAGCGCCAGGAACGCGAGCGCACCGGCATTGCCACGCTGAAGGTAGGCTACAACCGGGTGCATGGCTACTACATCGAGACCAGCCGCGCCGCCAGCAATACGGTGCCCGCGGAGTACGTGCGGCGGCAGACGCTCAAGAACGCGGAGCGTTACATAACCCCCGAGCTCAAGGCCTTCGAGGACGAAGCGCTGACCAGTCAGGCCCGGGCGCTGAAGCTCGAACGCACGCTCTACGAACAGCTGATCGAACGTCTCTGGCACCAGGTGGATGGATTGCGCGCGGCGGCAGCGGCCGCCGCGGAGCTCGACGTGCTGTGCGCGTTCGCCGAGCGCGCGCTGGCGTTGGGGCTGGCACGACCGGAGCTGTGCGAGACGCCCGAGCTCACCATCGAGCAGGGCTGGCACCCGGTCGTGCGCGCGGCGCGCCACGACCCGTTCGTGCCGAACGACCTGATGCTCGACGCGCGCCGGCGCATGCTGATCATCACCGGGCCGAACATGGGCGGCAAATCCACCTACATGCGGCAGACGGCACTGATCGTGCTGCTCGCCTACTGCGGCAGCTTCGTTCCTGCCAGGTCCGCGCGGATCGGCCCCATCGACAGGATCTTCACCCGCATCGGCGCATCCGATGACCTGTCGGGCGGTCGCTCCACCTTCATGGTGGAGATGACCGAGACGGCCAACATCCTGCACAACGCCACGCCCTCGAGTCTGGTGCTGCTCGACGAGATCGGCCGCGGCACGAGCACCTACGACGGGCTGGCACTGGCCTGGGCGACCGCCGAGTTCCTGGCCCGGGTGCGCCAGGCGTTCACCCTGTTCGCCACCCACTACTTCGAGCTGACCGCGCTCGCGAACGAACTGCCCGGCACCGCCAACGTGCATCTCGCTGCCACCGAGCACCAGGGGCGGATCGTGTTTCTGCACAGCGTCAGGGAAGGGCCTGCCAGCCAGAGCTACGGCGTGCAGGTCGCGCGCCTCGCCGGCGTCCCTGGCGCGGTGCTGGACGCCGCGCGGCTCAAGCTGGAGGCCCTGGAACGCCAGGCACTGCAGACGCAGTCGCCGCAGGGAGATCTGTTCGCAAATGCCGCGCCGACGCCACGCGACCCTGATCCCGGCGCCAGGCCCGGGCCCGCCGAGCGGCGCCTGGTCGAGATCGATCCCGATGCGCTGACGCCGCGCCAGGCGCTCGAGCTGCTCTACGAGCTCAAGGCCCTCAGCGACGTCTCGACAGACCCCTGAATCTCGCTAGAATAGCGGGCTTTTGCTGACGGGCCCCATGTCATGACCTTTGTCGTCGGAGAAAACTGCATCAAGTGCAAGCACACCGATTGCGTCGAGGTGTGTCCCGTAGACTGCTTCTACGAAGGTCCGAACATGCTGGTCATTCACCCGGACGAGTGCATCGACTGCGCGCTGTGCGAGCCCGAATGCCCGGTGGACGCCATCTTCTCCGAGGACGAGCTGCCCGAAGACCAGCAGGATTTCCTCGAGCTCAACGCCGAGCTGGCAGAAATCTGGCCGAACATCACCGAGAAGCAAGAGGCCCTGCCTGACGCCGAAGACTGGGACGGCAAGCCGGGCAAGCGCGAGCTGCTGGAGCGTTGAGGTCCCCGCCGCGTCAGCCGAACAGCTGCCGCGCCTCGAGCCCCTCTGCCTCCATCGCGCGACGCAGGCGCTTGAGCCCGTCCACCTGAATCTGACGCACGCGCTCGCGGGTCAGCCCCACCTCGGTGCCCACCTCTTCCAGCGTCGAGGGCGGGTAGCCACGCAGCCCGAAGCGGCGTGACAGGACCTCCTGCTGGGCGGACGGCAGCTGCGCCAGCAACTCGTCGAGCTTGCCCATGAGCTCGTCCGCCTGAACCTCGGCAGCGGGATCGGGTGAGCCGTCGTCGGCAACCATCTCCAGCATGCTGCGGTCCTGAGCGCTGCGTACCGCATCGAACGACTCCACCCGCTCGTTGAGCTTGAGCATGCGTCTGACGTCCTCCGCAGGCTTGTCGATCAGAGCCGCGATCTCGTCAGCCGTCGGCTCGTGGTCGAGCTTCTGCGAGAGCTCCCGGGCGGCGCGCAGATACAGGTTCATCTCCTTGAGCACGTGAATCGGCAGCCGGATGGTGCGGGTCTGATTCATGATGCCGCGCTCGATGCTCTGGCGGATCCACCAGGTGGCGTAGGTCGAGAAGCGGAACCCGCGTTCCGGGTCGAACTTCTCGACGGCGTGGATGAGACCCAGATTGCCTTCTTCGATCAGATCGAGCAGCGACAGGCCGCGGTTGAGATAACGCCGGGAGATCTTTACCACCAGGCGCAGATTGCTCTCGATCATGCGACGCCGCCCCGCGGCATCACCTGCCTGCGCGAGCCGCGCGTAGTGGCGTTCCTCGGCGGCGCTCAGCAACGGCGCGTGACCGATCTCTTTCAGGTACAACGTAGTCGCATCCGGCGAATCGGCGTCGGCGCCATCCGCCCCCTGCTCCCAGAGCGGCTGCGGATCGACGCCTGAATCCACTTCCAACGCCAGGTCTTGGTCCTCGTCCGAGGCCATCGTCATGCGGTCAGCCGACATAGAGCATCCCTTCTCCTGTTTCGGATAAGGGTCGCAGGGTCGTCGGCTGCGTCGGCTCAGCGGATCACCGAGGCCGGATCAACGGGCTCGCCATCCTTGCGAACCTCGAAGTGCAGCGCGCCGACCGTGCGCCCTGTTTTCTCTATATCGGCAAGCACCGTGCCAGCTTTAATGGTCTGTCCCTCCCTCACCTGCAGCGGCACGTTGACGCTGTAGGCCGACAGGAAGCTGTCGTCGTGTTTGACGATCACCAGAAACCGGAACCCGCCGAGACCCTTTCCGGCATAGACGACGGCGCCGCCGCCGGCGCTCCAGACCCGCTCGCCGGCCCGCAGTTGATAGTCGATACCCCTGTTGCCCTGCCCGAACCGGCGCTGCACCGCAGCCTGCGTCGGCCAGCGCCAGCCGATGGCCTGGCGCGGCGGCGCGGCGCGCGCCGGCGGCACGGTCTGGGGCTTCGTTGCACGGACGCGGGCGTCGAGGCGCAACCGTTGACCGGGGTAGATCGTGTACGGGGACCGGATGCCGTTGGCTGCCGCCAGTGCACGGAAATCCCGCCCGAAGCGCCAGGCGATGGAGTACAGGGTGTCTCCAGCCTGCACCTCGTAGCTGGCGCCGGGCTCCGCGAAGACCGGCGAGCGATCCGCCACCGGTGGGCGCCCGTGGGTGACGCAGCCGGTGGCGAGGTACAGCAGCACCAGCACCGCGGCGGTGCGCGGCGCCCGGCGCAGCACCTCGGAACTCATCTGCCGGGGGCCCGGGCGTCCGGCCGGACGGGCCGGTTCAGCCGCCGCGGCGTCACTTCAGACGCGACAGCAGCCAAAGCGCTGCGACGCCGGCCACTCCGCACAGGACGGTACCAGCGACCAGCGCGGGCTGCCCGGCGGCGGCTTCGTAGGCAGCAGGCGACAGCAGCGCGCCGTCCAGCCGCCACGGCCAGAGCTGCACCAGCGAGCCGGCCATGAAGCCGACCAGCACGCACAGAACCTGCTCGCGCAACCGCTCCATCAGCCAGGACAGCAGCCGGGAAAAGGCCATGATGCCCACCACGCAGCCGCACGCCAGCACGGCGAGCACCAGCAAGCGGCCGTCGTTGATGGCGGCCAGCACCGGCTGGTACAACCCCAGCACCAGCAGCAGAAAGCTGCCCGAGATGGCCGGCAGCAGCCAGGCCGATACGGCCAGCATGCCGCCGAAGAAAAAGCTCGCCAGCGCCGGTTCGCTGCCGCCCGGCTCCAGCAGCAGCAGCGCGAGCCCGGCGGCAGCGCCGAACGGGCCGAACAACGTCAGCCGGCGAGCGCTCAGGCTGCTGCCGATCTGCACCACGGAGGCGACGATCAGGGTGAAGAAGAACCCCCATACCAGGGGCGGCGCCGTGTCCAGAAGATATCCCAGCAACCGGGCGAACAGCAGTACGCTCGCAAGCATCCCTGCCATCAGCACCAGCAGGAAGTTCAGATTGTGCCCTGACCAGAACGCGCGCGGTCCCTCTCGAAGCAGCTGCACCAGCGAGCGCGGACCGATGCGAGCCAGGGTCTGCACCAGTTCGAAGTAGATGCCGGTGACGAAAGCGATGGTGCCGCCGGAGATCCCCGGCACCAGCTCGGCGATACCCATGGCCATGCCCCGCAGGACCAGGGCCAGCCACGCCAGCAGTCCGCGCCTTGGAACCGTGGCTGGTCCGGAATTCTCAGCGGCGCGCTCGGAGACAGGTGCCATACCGCTCAGCGCCTGCCCTTGACCAGAGGCACGAAGCGCACGTACTCCACGGTCTCGGTGCGCAAACCGCGCTCGGTACGATCTATGACCTGCAGCTCCTGAATGTCACCCTCGCCGACGGGGATGACCATGCGGCCGCCGACGTCGAGCTGTTCCAGCAGCGCCTCGGGCACCCGCGGCGGCGCAGCCGTCACCAGGATGCCATCGAAAGGCCCCTCGCTCGGCCAGCCGACATAGCCGTCGCCGCAGCGACAGCGTACCTGACGATGACCCAGCGCCCGCAGCCGCTCCTCGGCGCGCTGCTGCAGCTCGGCAAGGCGTTCGATCGTGAACAGGCGCGGCACCAGCGTCGCCAGCACGGCCGTCTGATAGCCGCAGCCGGTACCGACCTCCAGAACACGACGGCGCGGTACGGACAACAGCAGCTGCGTCATCAGCGCGACGACGAAGGGCTGTGAGATCGTCTGCCCGAAACCTATGGGCAGCGCGGTATCCTCGTAGGCCCTGTGGGCGAGCGCCTCGTCGACGAAAATATGCCGGGGGATGGCGCCGATGGCGTCGAGAACGCCCTGATGGGTGATACCTTTTTCCCGCAACCGCGCCACCAGCCGCTCACGGGTGCGTCGCGAGGTCATGCCGCTGCCCTCGAGATCGAAGCGACTGGAACTCACCTCAGGCCGCCTCCCGTCCCGCGACTGCCGGCAGCGACAGCGCGAATGCTTCGCCCAGGAGGGTGGTGGCGTAACCGCCCGGCGGCAGCTGAAAGGAGAGGCTCAGATCTGCTCCCGCCTGCGACCACTGCAGGTTCTGCGGCAGCAGCACCAGCCGGCGCTGCGCCTGTACCAGGCCGGCGTGCTCGAGGCCGTCCCGCAGCGCGGCCCAGGGTGCCAGCGCGGCCTGCTCGAGCGCCAGCGCATCGCCCACGGCAAGCGACCGCCCGCGCCCCCAGAGCGCAGCCACCGGTACCGACTCTCCCTCCAGAGGTACGCACCAGCTGCCGTCGCGGATCCGGGCAGCCAGAACCTCATTGAACAGGAAGCTGCGCAGCACCGACAGGTACAGCCCCTGGCGGAACCGCGACAGGCGCCGGCGCCGCCCCTGCGCGAGCCAGGCCGCGGCCTGATCGAGATTGTCCCGCCCGAAGCGCTGCGGACCGAAATAATTGGGCGCGCCGTTGCCGGCGATCAGCGCCAGACGCGCCTGCCAGCCCTCGCCGCGCACGTCACGCAGCACGATCTCGAAGGCATTGCCGGCAATCTGCCCGCGCCGCAGCTTGCGGCCGTTGCGGGTGCACTCTTCGAGCTGCAGACCGGCCACGTCCTGAAGTCGGGCCGAAGCCGTCGCCGCGTCGAGCGCCGTATGCACGCTGAACCACTGACGCGCTACGGCCAGCTTGTCCTTGAGGCCCGCGTAGCCGACGGCGACGGGCGCCACGCCGAGCTGACGGCACAGAACATCCACCACCTCACGGGTGGTGAGCGCGGTCTTGCACAGGCGCAGCAGCAGATGCTCGCCCGCCCCGTCGGGCTCGAAACCGAGCTGCTCGTCGACGCGGAAATCTTCCGGACGCACCTTGCAGCGCGCGGAAGCGCCGGTGGCGGGATAGGCGCTCGGCCAATCCGGTACCAGAGGTGTGGGGATCATTGCGCGTCGGGAATCAGAAAAAACGTCTCGCCCTGGCGCACCATACCAAGGTCGGTACGGGCCCGGGCCTCCACGGCATCGAGCCCCTGCTTCAGCGCCAGCACCTCGGCAGTGAGCAGGCGATTGCGCTGCTCGAGCTCTTCGGCACGGGCGCGCTGCTCGGCCACCTGGGCGCGCAGCCGCTCGGCCGCGAAATAACCCACGTCACCGAACCAGGCCTTGTACTGCAGCGCCAGCAGCAGCACGAACAGCAGACCGTTGAGCCATCGCATGTGTTGCTGACCGTGCCTGCTCAGCGGCGCTGCAGCTCGAGACGGCCGCGGTAGGGCGCCGCGTCTCCGAGGATCTCCTCGATGCGCAGCAGGCGGTTGTATTTGGCCACTCGATCGGAGCGGCACAACGAACCGGTTTTGATCTGCCCCGAGCCCGAAGCCACGGCCAGGTCGGCGATGGTCGTGTCCTCGGTCTCCCCGGACCGGTGCGATATCACGGTGCGGTAGCCGGCGTCCTGAGCCATGCGGATGGCATCGATCGTCTCGGTCAGCGTACCGATCTGATTGAGCTTGATGAGAATGGCATTGGCGACACCCTGGCGAATGCCTTCGCCGAGGATGCGCGTGTTAGTGACGAACAGGTCATCGCCGACCAGCTGTACGGAGGCACCGAGCCGCTCGGTCAGCACCCGCCAGCCGTCCCAGTCGCTTTCGTCCATGCCGTCCTCGATGCTGGCGATGGGATAGCGCCCACAGAGTCCTGCCAGATAGCCGGTGAAGCCGACGCTGTCGAAGCTGGTACCTTCACCGCGCAGCTGGTAGCGGCCGTCGGCATAAAACTCGGAAGCGGCGCAATCCAGCGCCAGCAGCACATCCTCACCGAGCCGGTAGCCGGCGCGGTCCACCGCCTCGCCGATGACGGCGAGCGCTTCCTCGTTGGAACCCAGATTCGGCGCGAACCCGCCCTCGTCGCCGACGGCGGTGTTCAGCCCCCGTGCCTTGAGCACCGCGCGCAGGGCATGGAACACCTCGGCGCCGCAGCGCAGCGCTTCGCGGAACGAGCCCATGGACACCGGTTGAACCATGAACTCCTGAATGTCCACGTTGTTGTCCGCATGCTCACCGCCGTTGAGAATGTTCATCATCGGCAGCGGCATGCTCATGGGCACGCCACCCATGAGCCCGTTGATGTGTTGGAACAGCGGCACGCCGGCATCTTCGGCTGCTGCCTTGGCGGCTGCCAGCGACACGGCGAGGATCGCGTTGGCACCCAGGCTGGCTTTGTTGTCGGTCCCGTCGAGCTCGCACATGCGCGCGTCCAGGCCGCCCTGGTCCGCGGGGTTCATGCCCATCAGCGCACCGGCAATGACGTCGTTGACGGCACCCACCGCCTTCTGCACGCCACGCCCGAGATACCGGGACGCGTCACCGTCGCGCAGCTCCAGCGCCTCGCGCGAGCCTGTCGACGCGCCCGAGGGCGCACAGGCGCTGCCGTGGGCACCGCTGTCGGTGACGACGTCGGCTTCCACCGTCGGGTTGCCCCGCGAATCGAGCACCTCACGTGCCCGGATCAGGGTAATCTTGCTCATGCGCTACTGCTCCGCCTCGAATGCATCCTCCAGAAATGGCCGCGATTTGGCTATCGCATCGAGCTCCCGGAGCTGCTCGAGCAGCGGCCGTATCATGCCCAGCGGCCAGGAGTTCGGGCCGTCCGAGAGTGCCTCCTCCGGGCGCGGGTGAGTCTCCATGAACAGCCCCGCCACGCCCGCCGCCACGGCCGCCCGCGCCAGCACGGGCACCATCTCGCGTTGACCGCCCGAGGCGCTGCCGAGCCCGCCGGGCATCTGCACCGAATGGGTCGCGTCGAACACCACGGGACAGCCGGTACGGCGCATGATCGCCAGCCCGCGCATGTCCGATACCAGGTTGTTGTAGCCGAAGCTCGCCCCCCGCTCGCAGACCATGATCTGCGCATTGCCGGTGGCGCGCGCCTTGTTGACCACGTTGATCATGTCCGTAGGCGCGAGAAACTGCCCTTTCTTGATGTTGACCGGCCGACCCTGGCTGCAGACGTTCTGAATGAAGTTGGTCTGCCGGCAGAGAAACGCCGGGGTCTGCAGCACGTCCACGACCTCCGCCACGGCGGCCAGATCGGTGTCTTCATGAACATCCGTCAGCACCGGCACGCCGAGCTGGCGCTTCACCTCGGCGAGCACCCTGAGCCCCTGCTCGAGGCCCGGCCCGCGAAAGCTTTCGTGAGACGAGCGGTTGGCCTTGTCGAACGAGCTCTTGAAAATGAACGGTATGCCGAGCTCCGCGGTGATCGATTTGAGCGTCCCGGCGATGTCCAGGATCAGGCCCTCCTCCTCGATGACGCAGGGGCCGGCAATGACAAACAGGGGACGATCGATCCCCGCTTCAAAATCGCACAGATGCATGACGCTCCTAGCTGGACGTGCCGTCTTTGAGAATGGCCGGCGCGGCGCTGTGCGCCAGGGCAGCCTCGATGAAACCGGTGAACAGCGGATGGCCGTCGCGCGGCGACGAGGTGAACTCCGGGTGAAACTGACAGGCCAGGAACCAGGGATGATCCGCCAGTTCGATCACCTCCACCAGCTCACCGTCGGCAGAGCGGCCGGAGACCACCAGGCCCTTGCTTTCCAGCGCTGCCACGTAGTGGTCGTTGACCTCATAGCGGTGCCGGTGGCGCTCGCGCACCTCACGCCCACCGTACATGCGGTACGCGAGGGTCCCCTCCTTGAGCAGGCACAGCTGCTCGCCAAGGCGCATGGTGCCGCCCAGATCCGAGGCGTCGCTGCGCCGCTCGAGGTTGCCTTCCGGATCGGTCCATTCCGTAATCAGAGCGATCACGGGATGCGGGGTCGCCTGATCGATTTCGGTGGAATGCGCGTCTTCGAAGCCGGCAACGTGACGCGCGAACTCGATGAATGCCGCGTGCAGGCCGTAGCAGATGCCGAGATAGGGCACCTTGTGCTCACGCGCGTACTGCGCCGCGCGGATCTTGCCTTCGAACCCGCGCCGGCCGAACCCGCCCGGAACCAGCACGGCGTCGACGTCGCTGAGCGTCTCGACACCGTCGCGCTCCAGGTCTTCGGCATCCAGGTAGCGCACCTTGACCTTGGTGCGCGTCCGGATGCCGGCATGGGTAATGGCCTCGACCAGCGACTTGTACGCGTCGAGCAGCTCGAGGTACTTGCCGACGAACGCGATGGTCACCTCCCGCTCCGGATGCAGCTGTGCATCCACCAGGGCCTGCCATTCCGACAGATCGGCTTCGGCGCACTCCAGATTCAAACGCTCCACCACGAATGCGTCCATGCCCTGATCGTGCAGCTTCATGGGTACCTGGTAGATCGTCTCCAGATCCTCCATGGACACGACGGCACGCTCCTCGACGTTGGTGAACAACGCGATCTTGCCTCGCGACGAGCGCGGCAGCGGACGATCCGAGCGGCACACCAGCACGTCCGGTTGCAGACCGATGGAGCGCAGCTCCTTGACCGAGTGCTGGGTAGGCTTGGTTTTGATTTCGCCGGCTGCAGGAATGTAGGGCACGTAGGTGAGGTGGATGATCATCGCCCGCGCCATCCCGACCTCCAGACGCAGCTGGCGGATGGCCTCGAGAAACGGCTGCGACTCGATGTCACCGACGGTGCCGCCGGTTTCCACAAGCAGCACGTCGAACCCCTCGCCCGCGTCTTTGATGCGGCGCTTGATCTCGTCGGTGATGTGCGGAATGACCTGTACGGTGGCGCCGAGATAGTCGCCGCGGCGCTCACGGCGCAGCACCTCCGCGTAGATGCTGCCCGTAGTGAAGTTGTTCTTGCGGCTCATGCGCGCGCGCGAGAAGCGCTCGTAGTTGCCGAGGTCCAGGTCGGTCTCGGCGCCATCGGCGGTGACGAACACCTCACCATGCTGAAACGGGCTCATCGTGCCCGGATCGACATTGATATAGGGGTCCATCTTGAGAACGTTGACTTTCAGTTGCCGCGCTTCGAGCACGGCGGCGAGCGATGAGGTGAGGATACCCTTGCCAAGGGAAGACACCACACCGCCGGTCACGAAGATATATCGGGTCATTTGGGCCATCTGCGACAGGTGAGGCGCGCCGGGGTCGCGCACGCGAGATGGGATTGCACGATAACAAAAGGGTCGGGCAAGCTCAACGCAAAGCTCCGCTTTCCCGAGGCGTGAACGAGATCCGATAGCACGCGCCCACGGCACCGCCCGGCTCCGGATCGTCGCGCAGCGCAACGCCGGGCACAGCCGCAATGCCGCGCTCGTCCATGAGCAGGGGCCAGTGCGCGCGTTCCCAGGGCGGTACCCCGCTCTCCCGCAGCAGCGACTTCAGGCTGCGGGTATGACCGCGCACACGCAAACGCTCGCCACCGCGACGGAACGCGACCCATGCAGCGCCGATCACGCGGCACCCCGATGGGTCCGGAACCACGCTCAGCACTCCGTGCGGCAGCTCGGTGGCGCCGGGTACCTTCACCGGGTAGCGGTCTGCGAGCGCCGGACCGTCAGGTATCAGATGCACCGCATCCCCGTAGCGTCGCAGCACTCCTCCGGGCACGTCGAGTCGTGGCTGGCGATCCTCCGCGCTCCCCAGCTGGGCCACGAACGCCCGCAGCGCGTGTCGCGGCACGTTGCCTACACCACGGCGCAGCAGCCACAGCCGCAGCAGCGCTACCGCGGCCCCGGCTTCCTGGAGCCGCAATACCGCGAGCGGCAGGGTCGCGTGCTCCAGCGACACGCCGGCGGTCTGCAGCAGCAGGGACTCCTCCAGCCGCTGCTGCTCGAGCAGCTCGAGCAACGCCCGGTCCACATCCGGCCAGCGGGCGCGCAGGCCGGGCAGCACCTGCCGGCGCAGGTAGTTGCGATCGAGGGTCAGATCGAGATTGCCCGGGTCTTCGACCCAGCTCAGCTCATGGGTTCGAGCGTAGGCCTGCAGGTCCCGGCGCGGCAGCCCGAGCAGCGGCCGTACCAGGATGCCCGCACCCAGCGGGCGGGATTCGGGAATGCCGTATACCCCGCGCCCCGACAGCAGCCGCAACAGCACGGTTTCGGCCTGGTCATCGGCATGGTGAGCCAACAGCAGGCACCCGGGCGCGGCGTTCAGCAGGCGGTGGAACACCGCGTAGCGCGCATCGCGCGCCGCCGCCTCGAGGCTGCCGCGCCGGCTGACCACCACCCTGTGGGCTGCCAGCGGGACCTCGAGCGCGGAGCACACGCGGCGGCAGTGCTCGACCCAGCCCGAGGAATCCGGGTGCAGACCGTGATCCACGTGGACCGCCAGCGGCCGCGCCCCCCGGCTGCACAGCGCGTGCAGCAGCACGGTGGAGTCGAGCCCGCCGCTAAAGCCCACCAGCAGACGGGCTCTGTGTAGGGGATCGGTCGCGGCCAGCGCGGTGGAGACCGCTGCCGACACCGGATCGCTGGCCGCGTCCACGTCAGCGGCTGGCGTAGCTCAGACGCACCCGGTCGTCGCCGAACTCCGAACGCAGGCGCCGCAGCAGATCGTCGCAGGGCCGCACCTGCCACTCAGGGCCGAGGCGGATCACCCCCTGGGCCGGCACCCCGTCATTGACCGTCTGCACCTGTACGGTCACCGGGCAGCCGGCGGCCTGCTGGCGGTGTGGTTCCAGGCAGCGTCTGAGCCGTTGCGGCAGATCCTCGGGCACGCGCTGCGCGCACAGATCAACGAGCAGGCCGCGGGAGAAGCGCTGGCGCGCCTCTTCCATGGTGAACACCTGTTCCACCTTGAGCTTCTGAGTGCCGGTGAAATCGTCCACCTGAACCTCCGACTGCAGCACCACCACAGCGTCCTTGACGATCTTCTCGCGGGCCACCTCGTAGACGTCGGGAAACAGCGACGCCTCGATGCGCCCGCTGCGATCGTCGAGCACGATGAAGCACAGGTCTCCGCCGCGCTTGCCGCGCATGGTCCGCAGCGAGACGATCAGACCGGCGACGAGCTGCGCATTGCGGTCCGCACGCAGGGACGCGATGTTGGCCGAGCAGATCTGGCGCAGCTCGTCGAGATAGTCCTCGATGGGATGACCGGTGAGGTACAGGCCCAGGGTGTCCTTCTCTCCTTCCAGGCGGTCGCGCTTGGTCATGGGCGGAGCACGCCGGTGGGCGCCCGCCGCCACCTGCTGCTCGCTCACACCACCGAACAGGTCCGTCATTCCGAGCTCGGCATTGCGCGCGATCTGCTCGGCACCCTGCAGCGCGTCCGGGAGCTCTGCCAGCAGGCGTGCCCGCACCTGCTCGAGCGCTTCGTCGGCGAGCGCAAACTCATCCATGGCGCCGGCGCGGATCAGCGCCTCGATGACGCGCCGGTTGGCCCGCCGCGCGTCTACTCTCCGGCAGAAATCGGCAAGGTTGCGGAACGGCCCGTCGGCCGTGCGGGACTCCACCAGGGCGCTCACCGGCCCCGAGCCGACGCCACGCACGGCACCGAGGCCGTAGATCACGCGACCGTCACGGCCGGAAAAGCGGAACTCAGAGAGGTTGACGCTGGGCGGCAGCAGCTCGAGCCGCATGCGCCGCACCTCGTCGACCAGGCCCACGACCTTGTCGATGTTCTGCATGTCGGCGGAGAGCGTCGCTGCCATGAATTCGGCCGGATAGTGCGCCTTGAGCCAGGCCGTCTGAAACGACACCAGCGCGTACGTGGCACTGTGGGATTTGTTGAACGCGTAGCCGGAGAATTTCTCCATCAGGTCGAAAATGTGCCCGGCCAGCGTCAGGTCCACGCCGCGCTGGCTGCACCCGTCGAGGAACTGCTGGCGCACCTTTGCCATCTCTTCCGGCTTCTTCTTGCCCATGGCCCGCCGCAGCAGGTCCGCCTGGCCGAGCGTGAAGCCCGCCAGGACCTGGGCGATTTCCATCACCTGTTCCTGGTAGAGCATCACCCCGTAGGTGGTCTCCAGCACGGGCCCCACGTCCGGGTGCGGATACTCCACGGGCTTGCGCCGGTGCTTGCGGTCGATGTAATCGTCCACGGCGCCCGACTGCAGCGGGCCCGGCCGGAACAGCGCCACCAGCGCGATGATGTCGTCGAAGCGGTCAGGCTGCAGCCTGCGGATCAGGTCCTTCATGCCGCGCGATTCGAGCTGGAACACGCCCGTGGTCTCGGCACGCCGCAGCAGGTCGAAGGTGTCCGGGTCGTCCAGAGGCAGCCGATCGATGGCGAGCGGCTGCGCGCCGTCCGGGTGCTGGGCGTTGATCGCGGCGACGGCCCAGTCGATGATGGTCAGGGTCTTCAGCCCCAGAAAGTCGAACTTCACCAGGCCGGCGCTCTCGACGTCGTCCTTGTCGAACTGCGAGATGAGCCCACCGGTGGCATCGTCCACGTAAAGCGGCACGAAGTCCGTCAGTGCCGACGGCGCGATCACGACCCCGCCCGCATGCTTGCCGACGCCGCGGACGATGCCTTCCAGCTTGTAGGCCATTTCCATGATCTCGCCCACCTCCTCGCTCTCGGCGATGAAGTTGGCGAGCTCGCTGGATTGCTCGACGGCCTTGGCCAGGGTCATGCCGACCTCGAACGGAATCAGCTTCGACAGCTTGTCCGCCAGACCGTAGGGCTTGCCCTGGACCCGCGCCACGTCGCGAACCACGGCCTTGGCCGCCATGGTGCCGAACGTGATGATCTGGCTGACCGCGTCCTGGCCGTACTGTTCGGACACGTGCGCGATCACGCGGTCGCGCCCTTCCATGCAGAAGTCGATGTCGAAATCCGGCATGGAGACCCGCTCGGGATTGAGAAACCGCTCGAACAGCAGGCCGTAGCGCAACGGATCCATGTCCGTGATTCCGAGCGCGTACGCCGCCAGCGAGCCGCCGCCGGAACCCCTGCCCGGCCCCACCGGGATTCCCTGGGACTTGGCCCAGGCGATGAATTCCATGACGATCAGGAAATAGCCGGGGAAGCCCATCTGATTGATGATGCCGAGCTCGAACTCGAGCCGGGCGCGGTACTCCTGCTCGTCGAGGAACAGCTCACCACGCCCGCTGAGCTCGGCCAGGCGCCGGTCCAGCCCCTCGCGAGCCACGTGGGCGAGGTAGCTCTCGCGGCTGAACCCTTCCGGAATCGGATAGTTGGGCAGGAAGTACTCACCCAGAGCCAGCTCCGCGGTGCAGCGCCGCGCGATCTCGACGCTGTTGGCGAGCGCTTCCGGCACATCGGCGAACAGCGCGGCCATTTCGGAGGCGCTCTTCAGATATTGCGCCTGGCTGTAGCGGCGCTCTCGGCGCGGGTCGTCCAGCGTGCGGCCGTCGTGAATGCACACGCGGGTTTCGTGCGCTTCGAAATCGTCCTGGTCGAGAAAGCACACGTCGTTGGTCGCCACCACGGGCAGATCGGCCCGCACCGCGATCTGCACGGCCGCGGCGACGTGCGCCTCTTCACCCGGGCGCCCTGTGCGCGTGAGCTCCAGGTAGAAGCGATCGGTGAACGCCGCGGCCCACTCGGCGGCGAGTCGCTGCGCCAGGTCAGGATCGCCTTTGGCGAGCGCGAGCCCGATCTCGCCCTGACGCCCGCCGCACAGCGCCAGCAGACCCTCGGCATGCTCGAACAGCTGCTCGCGCGGCACCACGCCGCGTTCCCCTTCACCAATGTAGGCGTCGGAAACCAGCCGGATCAGCTGGCGCAGACCCTGCTGATTCATCGCCAGGACGGTAACCCGCACAACCTCGCCCAGTGCGCTGGCAATGCGCAGATCTGCGCCGATGAGCGGCTTCACGCCCGTGCCCAGACAGGCCTGGTAGAACTTCACCAGCGCGAACAGATTGCAGTGATCCGTCAACGCGATGGCCGGCATCCCGAGTTCCGCGGCGCGCCTGGCCAGCGACTTCACCTTGATGATGCTGTCCACCAGCGAGTATTCGCTGTGTACACGCAGATGCACGAACTGCGGTGTGCTCACGTCCTGCCGCCCCCGCTCAGGCAGGCGCGCACCGGCGCGAAGCTGCGCCGATGCTGCGGCGACGGCCCCAGCGCCGCGAGCGCTTCGAGATGCGCCGGGGTGGGATAGCCTTTGTGCTGCTCGAGGCCATAACCGGGAAAGCGGCGCGCCATCGCCACCATCTCGGCATCGCGGGCAACCTTGGCGACGATGGCAGCGGCGCTGATGGCCGGTATCAGCGCATCGCCGCGCACGATGGCGCGGCCGGGCAGGCCGAACTCGGGCAGCAGGTTGCCGTCCACCAGAATCTCCGCAGGCTCCAGCGTCAGCGCGCGCACCGCGCGCTGCATCGCCAGGTGACTGGCGCGCAGGATGTTGAGGCTGTCGATTTCTTCCACCTCGGCTCGGCCAATGGCCCAGGCCAGCGCGGACGCGCGGATCCGCTCGGCCAGCAGCTCGCGCCTGCGCGCGCTGAGCTTCTTGGAATCCGCGAGGCCCGCGACCTCGACCCCGGGATCGAGAATCACAGCGGCCGCCAGCACCGGTCCGGCGAGCGGCCCACGCCCGACCTCGTCCACGCCAGCGATGAGGCGCACCGTGGCGGCAGCACCGTCCCGGGTCATGTGCGGCCGACTGCGGCAGCGCGGATGGCCGCGCGCTCGCCTGCTGGTACGGGTGTCACGATGCTGCTTCCCTCTCGGTTCGCCTGATTTATCGACCGCGAATCAACCGGCCATCAGCTGGGTCGAGCGCGCACCACGCTCTGCCGGCACGCTTCCACGACTTCGGCCACCGCGGCTGCGGCTCTACGATCGGCCCCCTGGCGCAGCGCCTGGTGAAGCTCCTGGAAAGGTCGTAGATATTCTGGATCGCGGCGCGATTTGTCCAGCTCTGACACCAGCGCGGCGGCAAGCGCGGGGGCGGTTGCCGCATCCTGCAGCAGTTCCGGCACCAGCGGGCGCCCCGCCAGTATGTTCGGCAGCGCCACGTAGGGCGTGCGCAGCAGCGCCCGCACCAGCAGGTAGCTGGCTCGACCAAGGCGGTAGCTCACGACCATGGGGCGCTCGAGCAGCATGGCTTCGAGCGTGCTGGTGCCCGACTTCACCAGCGCGACGTCGCAGGCGGTCAGCGCCCGCCGGGCATCGCCCTGGTAGGCGGTCAGCGCCAGATCCTGGTAGCGGCGCCGCGCTTCCTCGAGCCACGCAGCAACGCCGGGCCGCACGCAGGGCACCACGAAGCGCACGTCCGGCAACGCCACGCCCAGAGCCCGCGCCGTATCCAGAAACAGATCTCCCAGAAGTCGGATTTCTGACATCCGGCTGCCGGGCAGCAGGGCCACCACCGTGCCCGTTCCGCTCAGCCCCAGCGCGTCGCGCGCCGCGGCCTTCGCCGCCGGGCCGGCATCCGACGGATCGATGGCATCCGCCAGCGGGTGCCCGACGAACACCGCCCGTACGGCGGTGGCCGCGTAGAATGCGGGCTCGAACGGGAACAGCGTCAGCAGCACGTCCGCTGCGCGCGCCACGCGCCGCACCCGACCCCGCCGCCAGGCATAAACCGACGGGCTGACGTAATGCACGGTGGCGATCCCCCGCTGCTTGAGCCGGCGCTCGAGCAGCAGGTTGAAAACGTTGAAATCAACGCCCACGAAGACGTCCGGCCGCTCGCGCGCGAAGGTGCGAAGAAGTAGCCTGAAAATGCCGATGAGCTCGGGCAGCCGCCGAATCGGATCCACGAAACCGTTGACCGCCAGGCGATTCATGGGAACCAGCGTCGCGAGCCCTTGCGACGCCATGCCGGCGCCGCCGATGCCTACGAATCGCGCCCCGGGAAAGCGCTCGCGGAGCTCGGCCATCAGGCCGCGGCCGAGACTGTCGCCAGATGGCTCGCCGGCCAGAATTCCGATGACCGGCGAATCAGCCGCCACGCTGACCCGCTTCCCGGCGCGGAGGTCAGTCGTCGCCATCCGTCCCGTTGCGCGCGCGCGGTCGAACGATTCCCCAGCGGGAGGCTCGCACGGCAGCGGTGAACTCCGCCACCTCCGGAAACCGCGCCGCCGCCTGCTCGAGCCTGGCACAGGCCTGCTCGACCGTCAGCCCGTCGCGGTACACCACCTTGTGGGCATCACGAAGGGCGGCAATGACGTCCTTGTCGAAGTCCCGGCGCCGCAGCCCCTCGACGTTCAGGCCGATGGCAACCGCGGGATTGCCCATGGCGGTCATGAAGGGCGGTACATCCTTGATCACCAGGCTCATGGCTGCGATGTGGGCGCTGGTGCCGACACACCGGTACTGGGCTACGCCGGCGTAACCGCCGAAGTTGGCGTGATCACCAACGTGCACGTGCCCCGACAGGGCCGCGTAGTTGGCCATGATCACGTGATCGCCCACGACGCAGTCGTGGGCTACGTGCACGTAGGGCATGAACAGACAATGGCTGCCGATCACGGTTCGGCCCTGATCTTTCAGCGTGCCGCGATGCACGTGCACGCCCTCGCGGAACACGTTGCCATCGCCGACGATCAGCTCGGTGGGTTCGCCGGCATAGCTCATGTCCGAGGTGTCTTCGCCAATGCTGGCGAACTGAAAAATCCGGTTGCCACGGCCGAGCCGCGTCGGGCCCTTGAGCACCACGTGGGATGCCAGCACGCAGTCGTCACCGATCTCGACGTGTGCGCCGACGATGGACCAGGGCCCGATCGTGACGTTGGCGCCGATCCGGGCCGACGGGTCGATGATCGCGCGCGGATCGATCAAGATCTCAGTTCCCGCTCCATGCAGAGAATTTCCGAAGTGCAGGCGAGCTCGTCATCGACGAACGCCCGGCAGTCGAACTTGACGACGCCGCGTTTGTCCGCGAGCAGACGGCTTTCCATCATGAGCCGGTCGCCCGGTACCACCGGACGGCGGAAGCGCGACTTGTCGGTACCCGCGAGGTAGTAGGTATGGCCGTCGGCGGGGCGGCGGCCCTTGGACTCGAACGCCAGCACGCCGGACAGCTGCGCCATGGCTTCGATGATCAGCACGCCCGGCATGATCGGCTGCCCCGGAAAATGCCCGTTGAAGAACGGCTCGTTGAAGGTGACGTTCTTGAAGCCGGTTATGCGTTCGTCCGGAACGATTTCGAGCACCCGATCAACCAGCAGAAACGGGTAACGGTGTGGCAGAAATTCAAACAGTTCGGTAATCGTTTTCATGCTGGGCCCAATGGTTCGACCAGTTGTTCGATGTACGCCGGGCAGGCTCGCGCCGCCGGCCGATTGTATCAGGGACTATCGTCGCCCAGGCGTTTCTCCAGACGGGCCAGACGACGTGCCAGGTCGTCCAGTTTCTGCAGACGCAGCGCATTGCGCTTCCACGTCCGGCTGGGCGCGTGCAGCACGCCGCCGGAGTAGACGCCGGGTTCGGTGATCGAGGCCGATACGTGGGTCATGCCACTCACCACCACCCCGTCGCAGATCTCGATGGGTCCGTCGCCGCCCACCCCGACACCGCCCGCCAGCACGCAATGGCGACCGATGCGCGTGCTGCCGACGATGCCGACGCAGCCGCAGATCACGCTGTGGGCGCCGATTCGACAGTTGTGACCGATCTGCACCTGATTGTCGATCTTCACGCCGTCTTCGATGATCGTGTCGTCTATGGCGCCCCGATCGATGGTGGTGGCCGCACCGATGCTCACGTCGGCACCGATGGTGACACCACCGAGCTGCGCGATGGCCTGCAGCCGACCGAGCTCGTCCGGCGTGAAGCCGAAGCCGTCCGCGCCGAGCACGGCCCCGCTGTGCACGACACATCGGGGTCCCAGCCTGACACCTGGATACAGCACGACGTTGGCCATGATCACGCTGTCGGCGCCGATGCTGCAGTCCTCGGCAATGACCGAATTCGCATGAATCCGCACGCCTGCCGCCACGCTGCTGCGGGCGCCGATGACCGCTCCCGGGGCGATGCGCGCACTGGCATCGACCTCGGCGTCGGGCGCAACGACCGCCAGCGGCGAAACGCCGTCAGCGAGTTCCACCGGGCGGGCGAACAGCTGCGAGGCGCGGGCGAACGTGAGGTAGGGATTGGCGGACACCAGAGCGGCGCCGGGCCACAGCGGCATGTCCGCCTCGCGGAGGATTACGGCGCCGGCACGGCTGCCAGCAAGGTGGCGCCGGTACGCGGGACTGGAAAGATGGCTGATCTGACCGGGGCCGGCGCTGGCAAGACTGCCAACGCCGGAGATGCGGATTTGAGGGTCACCGATCAGCCGTGCCCGCAGGCGCTCGGACAGCTCCGCCAGGCTGAACGATGGATCCGTCACGGCCGCTGCCGGATCAATTGCTCGAATCGCGACGCTCGTTGAGCTTCTCGGTCACCTTGCGGGTGATGTCGTGCTTGGAATTGGCGTAACGCAGGCTGCTGCGTTCCATGATCAGGTCGTAGCCTTCCAGATCGATCAGATCCTTGAGCACCGCATCTATCTTGGGAACCATCTGACGCAGCAGGTCCTCACGCCGGTCGTTGACTTCTTTCTGCAGCTTGTTGCCGAGGAACTGATAGTCGATCTGGCGGTCTTCGATCTCCTTCTGGCGCTTGCGCTGCTCTGCCGGGCTCAGCACCTCGGCGTCCTTCTGCAGCGTTTCCTGCAGGTTGCGGATCTCGTCGCCCAGCTTGTTGAGATCATCCTGCTCCTTCTGCAGATCCTGCTGAAAGCCCTGCAGCAGCTGCTTGGCTTCCTCGCTCTCCAGCAGCGCGCGCTGGGTGTCCAGCACAGCGATTTTCATCTCGGCGGCCGCGCTGCCTGCGGCGAGCAGCAGCGGAATCAGAGACAGATACAGACACTTCTTGATCACGTTTCACTCCTTAGCGCTTCATGCCGCGCTTGCGTGGCGGCCGGCGAAGGGCCGGCATTCTACCTCAGAACGTTCTGCCCAGCTCAAACTGAAATGTTTCTTCCTGGTCGAACTTCGAGACGTTGAACGGCTTGGCCAGGCCGAAAGTCATCGGGCCCAGACCGGTCAGCCAGGTGACGCTGACACCGACCGAGTAGCGCATCAGATTGATGTCGAAGTCGTCGCAGAACGTGCTCGACTCCGGGCAGTTGGTATTGAACACGTTGCCGGCGTCGAAGAAGATCACCGGGCGGAACTGACGGTTGTCCTCCACGAACGGCAACGGGAAGATCAGCTCTGCACTGCCCTCCACCAGCAGGTTGCCTCCGAACGGGTCGTTGCGGCGGCCGAAGATTCCCGACGGCAAGGGGTTGCCGTTGCTGTCCACCACCGGCTCGGTGCTGCGCGGGCCGAGCGTGTTCTGCTGAAAGCCGCGCACCGAGCCGAAGCCGCCGGCGTAGAAGTGCTCGTAGAAAGGCAGCGAGTCGGTGCCCGCATAGCCGCCTCCGAAGCCGAGCTCCGTGCGCAGGCGCAGCGTCCAGCGCTGTGCCAGCGGGAAGTACATCTGGCCGGTGTACTGCAGCTTGTAGAACGCCAGATCGCTGCCGGGAACGGCCAGTTCCAATCCCAGCGACTGGGCACGGCCCGCGGTGGGGAACAGCCCCCGGTTCAGCGTCGAGCTGCTCCAGGATAGATTGAGCTTGTAGTTGAGCGAGTCGTTGCCGTTCTTGTCGATGAACTCCGAAATCTCCTGAGCCGGGTACAGGCCCTCGGCGATATCCGTGTACTCGACGACCCCGCCGAAGCTGATCCGCTGCGTCTCGCCGATCGGGAAGCCGAACGTCACGCCGGTGCCGTAGGCATCGGTCGAGTACCTGGCGATGTTGGCCTGCTGGTAGTCGAGCCTGCGTGCGAACACGTTGAAGCCGCGGCTGATGCCGTCCACCGTGAAGTACGGATCGAAGAAGTTGAAGCTGGCCGACTGCTGGAACTGCGAGTAGCTGAGGCCCAGACCCAGGCTGTTGCCCGTGCCCAGGAAATTGTTCTGCTGGTAGTTCGCACCCAGGATGAGCCCGTAACCCTGGGAATAACCCAGCGTTGCCGAGATGCTGCCCGAGGGCTGCTCCTCGACCGTGAAATTGACGTCGACCTGATCGTCGGTGCCCGGGACCGCCGGGGTTTCGACGTTGACCTCCTGGAAGAACCCGAGCCGCTCGAGCCGCACCTTGGAGAGATCGATCTGCGCGGTAGACGCCCAGCCGCCTTCCATCTGCCGCATCTCGCGACGCATGACCTCGTCCTGGGTGATCCTGTTGCCGCTGAAGGAGATGCGCCGCACATACGCGCGCTTGCCCGCATCGACGAAGAACTCGACGTCCACGGTGCCGTCGTCGTTGACCTTGGGGACGCCGGTCGCGGTCGCGAAGGTATAGCCGGCATTGCCGAGCGCCTGGGTGAGCCGTTCCTCGGTCGCGGTCACGCGCGCCTGCGAGAACACCTGTCCGGGCGCCACTACGAACAGGCGTCGCAGGTCTTCCGGACGCACGTCGTTGAGCTCGCCGACCAGGTCGACGTCGCGGACGTTGAAGCGCTCGCCTTCGCTGACGTTGATGGTGATGTACACCTGACTGCGGTCCGGCGTGATGCTCACCTGGGTCGAGTCGATCTTGAACTCCACGTAGCCGCGGTCCTTGTAGTAGGACTCGAGCTTCTCGAGATCGCCCGACAGCTTCTCGCGCGAGTATTTGTCGTCGTTGCGATAGAACGAAAACAGGCTCGGGTGCTTGAGCTCCATGACGTCGAGCAGCTCTTCCTGCCCGAACACCTTGGCGCCCACGATGTTGATGTGCCGGATCCCCGAGCTCTTGCCTTCGACCACGTTGATCTTGATGGCCACGCGGTTGCGTGGCAGCTCTTCGACCTCGGTGTCGATGCTCGCACCGTAGCGACCCTGCGCCACGTACTGTCGCTCCAGCTCGATCCCGACGCGCTCCAGAGTCGCCTGTTTGAAGATCTCGCCCTCACGCAGACCCTGCTGGCCGAGGCCATCGAGCAGCGCCTCGGTCTTGATGGCCTTGTTGCCATCGATCTCGATGCTCTCGATCGCAGGGCGTTCCGCCAGCGTGATGATCAGCACGCCGCCATCGCGAGCCATGTGGATGTCGTTGAAATAGCCGCTCTGAAACAGCACGCGGATCAGCTGTCGCACCTCTCGATCGTCGATGGTGTCGCCCACGTTGACCGGCAGCAGATTGAACACCGTACCCGCGCTGACGCGCTGCAACCCCTGCAGACGGATGTCGTCGATGGTGAACTCGTCTGCCGCAGCCAGGCCGCTCCAGCACAGAACGGCAGCCAGCAGGCATGCGCGCGATAACTTCATGACCCCCCTCGAAGCCCGTATCAGAACAATCGTGTGATGTCGTTGAAGATCGCCAGGAGCATCATCCCGGCCACGAGAAACAGGCCGATCTGCGTGCCCACCGCCTGCGTCCGCTCGGACACGGGTCCGCCCTTCACCAGTTCGGCAACGCAGAACACCACGTGCCCACCATCGAGGATGGGGATCGGCAGCAGATTGAGCACGCCCAGGGAAATGCTCAGAAGCGCCAGGATGCCGAGATAGTACGACCAGCCGGAGCGCGCCGAGTCACCGGCGACCCGGGCAATCGTGATCGGCCCGCTGAGGTTCTTGACCGACACGTCACCGGTGACGGTCTTCTTCAGCAGCCCGAGGGTCAGTGCGGTCTTGTCCCAGGTTTCGGCCAGCCCATGGGAGATGGCATCGATGGGACCGAAGCGCACCTCACGCAGGTATGGCGATACCCCGAGGAAACCGGCTTCGCCGCCGCCCTCGAGCGCTCGCACCGCAGGGGTAATACTGAATTCCAGCGGTTGCCCGTCACGCTCGATGGTCACCTTCAACGCGCGGCCGGGGGCAGCCTGAACCAGCTCCACCCACTGACCCCAACTCGTGACCGCCTCGCCGTCGACGCTGACCACCCGATCCCAGCGGCGCAGTCCGGCACGCTCGGCCACACTGCCTTCGATCACCTCGCCGAAGACCGCCGGTAAAGCGGGCACCAGGCCGAGCGAGCCGAACAGATCAGGTTCGTCCTCCCCCCGGTGCCAGTCTGCGATCGGCAGGCGTACCGTCTGTTCGGCACCGGCGCCGGGGCTGCGGGTCGTGAGAACGATATCGCCCGTGTCGCCCAGCCGGCCGGCGAGGGCGAGCGAGATCTGCTGCCAGGTCGGGGTCTGCACACCGTCGACCGCCACGATCTCGGTGCCCGGGCGAACGTCGGCAGCGGCCAGGGGAGACCCCACCGGCGCGGCCCCGAGCATGGGTACCACCGCCGTGGTGCCGACGACGAACAGCAGCCAGTAGACGGCAAAGGCGAGCACGAAGTTCGCGAATGGTCCCGCCAGCGCGATGCCGATGCGCCACCACGGCGAAAGCTGAGTGTAGGAAAGGTCGTCCGGACGGCTTACGAAATCGATCTCACCGGGCTCACGCTCATCGAGCATGCGTACGTAACCGCCGAGGGGAATCGCAGCGATGGCGAACTCGGTACCGCGGCGGTCGGTGCGTGACCAGATCGGCCTGCCGAACCCGACCGAGAATCGGACCACACGGACCCCGGACAGACGCGCGACGATGAAATGCCCCGCCTCGTGCACGGTTACCAGGACGCCAAGCGTCACGATCAGCGCCAGCAGATACTGCAGCAGTTCCATACCTTGTCCGATCCCGGGCCGGCGCCATCGTCCGGCCCATCAGAAAAAACGTCAGGTGCTTTCCCTGTTGACCGGAAAAGCATCGATTGGTTCTCGCCGGCGAAGCGCACACGCAGCACCCGGCGCGCACCTAGCGGGCGCGCGGATGATAAACGATCCCGTGGCAGTGCGCGAAACCGCCGTCGGGCCACGAAGCACGCTTCCGGCAGGCCCGGTGCGTTCATGGGAATCGGACCGACGGCTCAGGACGTCATGACCCCAAGCAGCAGCGCGAACACCGGCAGCACCGCGATCACCGAGTCGATGCGGTCGAGCACGCCGCCATGGCCCGGCAGCAGCGTGCCGGAGTCCTTCACCCCGCTATGGCGTTTGAGAACACTCCGAACAGGTCGCCGAAGATCGACACCGTCACCAGCAGGAGCACCGGCAGAAGCCACGCGGGATGCAGCTCCCCCAGCAGCCACAGCCCCACCGCCGACAAGCCGACGCTGGCGAAGGCGCCACCGACCACACCCTCCCAGGTCTTTCCCGGACTGACCGCGGGCGCCAGCTTGTGCCGGCCGAATGCGCGGCCGGCAAAATACGCGCCGATGTCCGCGCCCCACACCAGGAGCAGCAACCACAGCACCCAGCCTGCACCCTGCAGGCGGAAACGAATCTCCAAGAGCGCGATCCATGCCGACCAGGCCACCAGCAGGCCCATGGCGGCAACGACCCCCGGTCGCGCAAGCAGCGCATCGCCGCGCGGGAAGCGCAGCACCAGCAGGCCCGCCAGCACCCAGAACAGCGCTGCCAGCCACAACACGGCGGTCCAGATGCCGGGCTGCCACCAGGCCAGCGCGCACAGCAGGGCCAGGACCGCGAGGTACGCGCCGCGCTGCCGCGGGCTGCCGAGCCCCGCAAGCCCCGCCCACTCGTAGGCGCCCGCCGCAGCGATGAGCCAGAAGAACAGCGCATAACCGCCCTGCGGAAGCAGGAAGATCGCCGCAATGGTCAGCGGGGCAAGGATCAGCGCAGTAATGATGCGGGTGCGCAACACGCCCGATCACTCGCGGCGGCCGAAACGTCGCTGTCGCTCCTGAAACCAGTCGAAGGCTTCCCGCAGATCCGGCGCCGCGAACTCGGGCCAGTAGCGGTCGGTGAAGAAGAGTTCCGTATAGGCGAAATCCCACAGGAGGAAATTGCTTATCCGCGCATCTCCGCCGGTGCGGATGCAGATGTCGGGGGGCGGCAGGTCGCCCAGCGACAGATAGCGGCCGAACGCCTCCTCGGTTACCGCGCCGGCATCGAGCCGGCCGGCCGCGACGTCGGCTGCCAGCGCCTGCGCGGCCCGCACGATGTCCCAACGGCCGCCGAAATTGGCCGCAATGTTCAGCGTCATTTCCGTGTTGTCGGCCGTGTCGGATTCCGCGCGCTGCATGCGCGCCTGCAGGTCGGGCGCAAACCGGTTGCGGTCGCCGATGACCCGCAAACGCACGCCACGGGCATTGAGCTCGTTCACGTCGTTGTCGAGCACGTTGCGCATGAGATCCATGAGCAGCTCGACCTCGGGCCGCGGCCGTTGCCAGTTCTCGGTGCTGAATGCGAACAGAGTGAGGACCTTGACCCCTGCGTCGGCGCACGCTTCGGCGATGGGCCGCACGTTGCGCGCGCCGGCCCGATGGCCGGCCGCGCCGGGCAGGTGCCGGCGCCGAGCCCACCGATGATTGCCGTCCATGATGATGGCGACGTGCCGCGGCACCCGGGCGGATGCCTGCTCGGCAACGGTCTCGCGCCGGGATTCGGCCGCGCCCTCCGCCGTCTGGGCCATGTTCGTTTCTAGATTCGCCCGCACCTCGGCCATGTCGCCAGCCCGCTGGGATTCAATGGAAAGTTTAGACTCAAATGGCCATCAGGTCGGTTTCTTTGGCCTCCAGCGCCTTCTCGACTTCAGCCACCCAGCGGTCCGTGAGCTTCTGGATGTCTTCTTCGCCGCGGTGGGCGTCGTCCTCGGCCACCTCTTTCTCTTTGGCCAGCTCACGGATGTCGCTAATGGCATCGCGGCGGACGTTGCGGATTGCAACCCGCGCCTGCTCCGCCTCCTGACGGGCTTGCTTGGCCAGATCGCGCCGATTCTGCTCGGTGAGCGGCGGCAGCGGCACCCGGATGACGTCGGCAGTGCTGGCCGGCGTGATGCCCAGGTCGCTCTTGAGCAACGCCTTTTCGATGTCCGGCAGGAGCTTCTTCTCCCAGGGCGAGATCAGCAGCGTCCGGGCATCCTCGACCGAGATCGAAGCCACCTGATTGAGCGGCGTATCGTTGCCGTAGTAGGACACCGTGATGCCCTCCAGCAGCGAAGGATTGGCGCGGCCCGTGCGGATCCTGCCAAATGCGGTATGCAACGCCTCCAGCGTCTTGCTCATCCGCTCGCCGGCATCGGCTTTGATTTCGTTGATCATCAGAAGTCTCCCTGACCCTCGTCTGCCCGACCCCGCCCGCCCGGCACATTCCCGTCCGGACTGGCGGGGCCTGGTTACCGTGCGCTGCCGGCGTGAATCCGCGTGCCCACCTTCTCACCCCGTGTCAGTCTGGTCAACGCGCCTGACGCCTGCATGTCGAACACCACCAGGGGCATGCCGTGATCACGACACAGACAGATCGCGGTCAAGTCCATGACCTGCAGATTGCGCGCCAGCACCTCATCGTAGGTGAGCTCGTCGAAGCGCTGCGCCGAGCTGTCACGCAGCGGGTCGGCGCTGTACACACCGTCCACCTTGGTGGCTTTGAGCACCGCATCGGCGCCGATCTCGATGCCGCGCAGACAGGCTGCAGTGTCGGTGGTGAAGAACGGGTTGCCGGTGCCGGCCACGAAGATCGCCACCTCGCCCCGCGCCAGTGCCGCAAGCGCCCGGTCGCGCTGAAAGCGCTCGGCGACGCCTGGCAGCTCAATGGCGGAAAAGACGGTTGCAGCGACGCCTGCGCGATCCAGCAGATCACGGAAGGCCAGGCCGTTCATCACCGTGGCGAGCATTCCCATCTGATCGCCGGTAACACGGTCCATGCCGGCCGCCTGCAGCGCTGCACCACGGAACAGATTGCCACCACCGAGCACGAGACCCAGCTCGACCCCCGCGGCGTTGAGCGAACGCATCTCGTCGCACAAGCGCGCAACGATCCCGGGATCGATCCCGAAGCCGCCGGCGCCCGCCAGCGCCTCGCCGCTGAGTTTCAGTAACAGGCGCTGCAAGAGACCGTCTCAGCTCACTCGACGCCTTTGATCTGCGCCGCCACTTCGGCCGCGAAATCCTGAGCTTCCTTTTCGATGCCCTCGCCTACCTCGAAGCGGACGAAGCGGCGGCAGTCGGCACCCTGGTCCGCGAGCAGCTTGCTGATCTTGACGTTCGCGTCCTTGACGAAAGCCTGGTCCACGAGGCTGACCTCGGCGAGGAATTTGCGCACGCGGCCTTCAACCATCTTTTCGACGATGTCGGCAGGCTTGCCGCTTTCCGCCGCCTGCGAGGTGTAGATTTCGCGCTCTTTCGCCAGCACGTCCGCGGACACGTCGGAGCCCTTCACCACCATCGGATTGATGGCGGTGACGTGCATGGCCAGGTCGCGACCCAGCTCTTCGTTGCCGCCCGAAAGCTCGACCAGTGCGCCCTTGCGGTTGTCGCCGTGCAGATAGCTGTAGATCCGACCGTCCTCGCTGCTCACAAACGCGGCCCGACGCACGCTGATGTTCTCGCCGATCTCCTGGACCAGGCTCTCGCGCTTGCTGCCGAGCGGCCCTTCAAGCAGTTTCGCCACGTCGGTCTCACCGGAGTCGAACACGGTGTCGACCACTTGCTTGACGTACTCGACGAACTTCTCGTTCTTGGCAGCGAAGTCCGTCTCGATGTTGACTTCCACCAGCGCGGCTTTGCGGCCGTCGTCGGAGAGCTTCATGCCCAGCAGACCGTCCGCCGTCGTGCGGCCGGCTTTCTTGGCAGCTTTCAGCGCGCTTTTCTTGCGCAACTCTTCGATGGCCAGTTCCAGGTCGCCATCGGTCTCCTCCAGTGCCTTTTTGCAGTCCATCATGCCGAGCCCGGTGCGCTCGCGCAGTTCTTTCACCATTGCTGCGGTAATGGCCATGCCTTACTCCTGTGTCTCGTCAGCTTGGGCGGCCGGAGCTTCCTGCACGACCGGTGCCACGCCGGCCGCAGCCCTGGGCGCCGCCGCGGGGGCTTCCTCCTGGACTTCGACGAACTCGTCTGCACCGACCTGGCCGGACGCGTGGTTCCGGCCTTCCTGAATCGCGTCGGCCACCGCGGTCACGTACAGACGGATGGCACGGATGGCGTCATCGTTGCCGGGAATGATGTAGTCGATGCCGTCCGGGTCGCTGTTGGAGTCGACCACGCCGAACACCGGAATGCCGAGCTTGTTGGCCTCGCTCACGGCAATGCGCTCGTGCATCACGTCGACGACGAAGATCGCGTCCGGCAGACCGCCCATTTCCTTGATGCCGCCGATGCTGCGCTCCAGCTTCTCCAGCATGCGGCTGCGCTGCAGCGCTTCCCGCTTCGAGAGCAGCTCGAAGGTGCCGTTCTCCCGCTCGGTTTCCAGTTCCTGGAAGCGCCGGATGGATTGCCGGATGGTCTTGTAGTTGGTGAGCATGCCGCCCAGCCAGCGCTGATCGACGTACGGCATCCCTACGCGCGAAGCCTGCTCGCGAATCACCCCTGCCGCCGCCCGCTTGGTGCCGACGAACAGCACTTTCTTGCCGCGGCTGGCCATGTTGCGCAGCTCGGTGAGTGCCTCGGTGAACGCCGGCAGCGTCTTTTCGAGGTTGATGATGTGGATCTTGTTGCGGGCCCCGAAGATGTACGGGGCCATCTTGGGATTCCAGAACCGGGTCTGATGACCGAAATGCACGCCCGCGGCGAGCATGTCGCGCATGGAAATAGTCATAGCAATGTTGTCTCCGGGTTTTGCCTCCGCCGCCCCCATGCTTCAACCGCCCGGCCGGCCCTGAAGCCAGTCCGGCAGCACCCGGAAGCACGTGTCGAACGACGTGAGATTTACAATTGCAGCTCTGAGAGCTGCGGTTTCGGTTCATCCGGGAGCGTAGGAACCGTACCTGCCGGTATCCGTTGCCCCGCGGCGGCGCGCTTTATACCATAATGCGTTTACCGCATAAACAGACCGGCAGCAGACACCTCGATATGGTCGCCCGAATACAGACGGAGCATGAAATCGCCCAGATGCGCGCGGCGGGACGTCTTGCCGCGCAGGTCCTGGAGATGATCGGCGACCATGTAGTGCCGGGTATCACTACGGGCGAGCTCAACGACATCTGCCATCGCTACATCGTCGACGAGCTGGGGTGTATCCCCGCGCCGCTCAACTACAGCAACGGCAGCGCGCCGCCGTTCCCGAAATCCATCTGCACCTCGGTCAATCACGTGGTCTGCCACGGCATCCCGTCCGAGAAGAAGGTGCTCAAGAGCGGCGACATTCTGAACATCGACGTCACCGTGATAAAGGACGGCTACCACGGCGATACCAGCAAGATGTTTGCCATCGGTAAGGCCAGCGTGCTGGCGGAGCGCCTCATTCGCGTGACTCAGGAGTGCCTGTACCGGGGAATCGAGGCGGTACGTGCCGGGGCTACCCTGGGCGACATCGGCTACGCCATTCAGAGCCATGCCGAGGCCAGCCACTTCTCCGTGGTACGCGAGTTCTGCGGGCACGGCATCGGCCGCACGTTTCACGACGAGCCCCAGGTTCTGCACTACGGCCGCCCGGGCACCGGGATGCGCCTGGAAGAAGGCATGACGTTCACGATCGAACCGATGATCAACGCCGGCCGTCGTCATGTGCGCATCCTTCCTGACCAATGGACCGTGGTCACCAAGGATCACAAGCTCTCGGCGCAGTGGGAGCACACCATTCTGGTCACCGGCAGCGGTGCCGAGGTACTCACCCGCCGCAGCGAAGAGCAGCTGGGGTGACCGCCCCCAGCCACCCGTCCGCGGCGGCGCGGCACGGGACCGGATCCGAAAACGCCAGCCGCCCGACCACCGACCGCGCCGCGACACGCCGCTTCGGCAATGGTCCCGGCGCGCTGGTGGACGCGCTGCGTGCACGTATTGCCGAGGCCGACGCCGCCCTTGCCGAACGCTACTGGCGCAACGAGGACATCGATGCGCTCGTGAGCGAGCGTTGCGCCCTGTTCGACGAGGTCGTTCGTGAAATCTGGCGCGCCAAGGTTCCCGCCGCAGAGCAGAAAGACATGGCCGTGTACGCGGTCGGCGGCTACGGCCGGGGCGAGCTATTCCCGCATTCGGACATCGATCTGCTCATCCTTGCGCGGCGCCCGGCACGCCAGCGCGCGCGTATCACCGAGTTTCTCCACTGCGTGATCGACCTCAACGTGGAGGTCGGACACAGCGTTCGTTCATTGCGCGACTGCAAACGCGAGGCTCAGCAGGATCTGACCGTTGCAACGGCCCTGTTCGAGCGGCGTCTGCTGATGGGCTCCAACGATCTCGCAGCGCGCCTGGACAAGCTGCTGGCGTCGCCCAGGCTGTGGCCCCCGGAAGCTTTCTTCAAAGCCAAGCGCGACGAGCAGGAGAAACGGCACCGGCAGTACGACAACGTCGAGTACGGGCTGGAACCCAATCTCAAGACGTCGCCCGGCGGCCTGCGGGACCTGCAGACGGCGATCTGGGTGGCGGCGCGCAAGTTCGACACCTCCGATCCGGCGGAGCTGGAGCGCCTCGGCATGCTCGCGCCGCTGGAACGAGAGTGGTTGGAGAACGGCCGCCGGTTCCTGTGGTGGGTACGCTTCGGACTGCACCTGCTGGCGGGTCGGAAGGAAGATCACCTGCAGTTCGAGTATCAGCGTGGTCTGGCGCAGCGTCTGGGCTTTGCCGACACCAGCGCACGCCTCGGCGTAGAGCGGTTCATGCATTACTACTATCGCCACGTCATGGAGCTGCGCGAGGTCAACGACATCCTGCTGCAGCACTTCGACGAGACCATCCTGCGCGCACGCGAGCGACCGAAGATCCTTCCGATCAACGAGCGCTTCCAGATCCGCAACAACTACATCGAGGCCACCGGCGAGCGGGTATTCGATCAGCAGCCGTCGGCGCTGCTCGAGATCTTCGTGATCATGGCGAACCGGCGCGACATTTCCGGCGTACGGGCCGAGACCATCCGCTCGATTCGCGACCATCTGCATCTGATCGACGACGGGTTCCGTCATGACCCGGAGAACACCCGCCTGTTCATCGATCTGCTCAAGGCACCCTACACGCTGGTGTCGCAGCTCACCCGGATGCGTCGCTACGGCGTGCTCGGCCGTTACCTGCCGGAGTTCGGCAACGTGGTCGGGCAGATGCAGCACGACCTGTTCCACATATATACCGTCGACGCGCATACCATGATGGTGATCCGCAACATGCGGCGCCTCCACTACCGCTCAGCAGAGCAGAACTACCCGGTGGCAGCACATTGCGTACGCAACCTGCCGAAGATCGAGCTGCTCTACATCGCCGGCCTGTACCATGACATCGGCAAGGGGCGCGGTGGCGATCACTCGGAGCTCGGCGCTCACGACGTCACCGCATTCTGTCGCCGCCACGGCCTCAACGACGCGGACACGGAGCTGGTGACCTGGCTGGTGCGTCAGCATCTGCTCATGTCCAGCACCGCTCAGCGTAAGGACATCTACGATCCCGACGTGGTGCACGAGTTCGCTGCCGAGGTGAAGTCCGAGATGCGCCTGAACTATCTCTATGCGCTAACGGTAGCCGACATCACCGCGACCAATCCCACGCTCTGGAACAGCTGGCGCGCGACGCTGCTGCGCATCCTCTATGGTGAAACCCGACGCGCGCTGCGGCGCGGGCTGGAATCGCCCCTGGACCGCCAGTCGAGCATCGACGCCTGTCGCGAGAGCGCGCTCGAGCGGCTGCTGCAGCGGGGCCTCGACGGCGCCGACGTGGAGCGGCTATGGCAGGTGCCGGGCGAGGATTTCTTCCTGCGGCACACGCCACGCCAGGTGGCGCTCGTCACCGAGCGCATGCACCAGCACGATGTCGATCAGGGTCCGATGGTCATGCTGCTGGACCTGCGCGGACACGTTACCGCCGAAGGCGCCACCGAGATCGTGCTGTTCACCCGCGATCAGCCGAATCTGTTCGCGGCCAGCGTCGCGGCGCTCAATCAGCTCGATTTGTCGGTGCACGACGCAACCATTCACACCGCGGACAACGGCCTGTGTCTGAATACCTATGTGGTGCTCGAGCAGAACGGCGAGCCACTGACGACCGATTCCGCGCGCCGCGAGCAGATGCTGGAGAAGCTGCGCGGATGGCTGCGCGATCCGAGCAAGTACCCGAGCGTCGTCAAACGCCGCGTGTCGCGGCGCCTGCGGCAGCTCACGCGGGCTTCCGAGGTGACGCTGCGCAACCGCCGCGGCACTCGCCACTCGGAGCTGACGGTCATTGCCGCCGACCGGCCCGGATTGCTCGCCAGCCTCGGCCGGCTGTTCCACGAGCTCGGATTGAGCGTGCTGTCCGCACGCATCACTACGCTCGGGGAGCGGGTCGAGGACGTGTTCTTCATCGTCGACGAGAATGGCAAGGCGGTGCGTGACAAGGAGCGTATCTACGAACTGGAGAACACGCTGCGTCAGCACCTCGATCGCCAGATCGCGCGCGGCATGTAACGACCCGGGCAGCCGCATGAACCCGCACATCGAAAGCCTGCAGCTCTACCCCTTCGAGCGCCTCCAGGCACTCAAGACCGGCATCCGCCCGAACCCGGATTTTCCGGAGGTGATGCTGTCCATCGGCGAGCCGAAGCACGCGCCGCCATCGTTCGTGATCGATGTCCTGGCCGACCGGGACCGTCTGCAGGCCGATCTCGCCGCCTATCCGGCGACCCGGGGCTCGGACGCGCTGCGCGCGGCCATCGCCGAGTGGGCACGACGCCGCTACGGCGCAACCCTCGATCCGGCGACGCAGGTGCTGCCGGTTGCAGGCACCCGCGAGGCGTTGTTCTCGTTCGCCCAGACGACATTGAGCGGCGCCGCCGGCAGCCTTGCCGTGCTGCCGAATCCGTTCTACCAGATCTACGAGGGCGCGGTGCTGCTGCGCGGCGCCCTGCCTTATTTCGTTCCATGCGGCGCGAACACGGGCTACCGGCCCGACTACCGGAGCGTTCCGGATCAGGTATGGCAGCGCTGCGAGCTGCTGTTTCTGTGCTCACCGAACAATCCCACGGGCACGACCCTGGGGCTGGAGGAGCTGACATGGCTGCTGGAGCTTGCAGAGCGCCACGACTTCGTCATCGCCGCCGACGAGTGCTATGCAGAGATCTATTTCGACGACGCGCACCCGCCGGTAGGGTTGCTGGAAGCCTGTGTCCGAAGCGGCCGCACTGACTACCGCAACTGCGTCGTGTTTCACAGCCTGTCCAAACGCTCGAACCTGCCGGGCCTGCGCTCCGGGTTCGTTGCCGGCGACGCCCGCGTTCTCGCCAGCTACTACAAGTACCGCACCTACGAAGGCTGCGCCCTGCCCAACCAGGTGCAGGCAGCAAGCGTCGCCGCCTGGCAGGACGAGCAGCACGTCATCGCCAACCGCTCGGCGTACCGGGCCAAGTTCGAAGCGCTGACGCCGATCCTCGCGCGAGCCTTCGACGTGCAGGCGCCGGAGGGAGGCTTCTATCACTGGCTGCCCACTCCGGGTGACGACGCCGAGTTCGCGCGCGACCTCTACGCCGCGCGCAGCATCACCGTGCTGCCCGGCAGCTACCTCGCGCGCAGCTTCCAGGGTTTCAATCCCGGCAGCAACCACGTCCGCGTGGCCTGGGTCGCGCCGCTGGCGGATTGCGTGCGGGCCGCCGAAGCGCTGGTGTCCTGGCTCGGCGAGCGCTGACGCTCGCGCCTGCTTGTGTTAGCGTAGCGGCCCTTCCGCGCGGCACGGCGCACGGCACCAAGAGACCAGCCATGAGCAGCACCGACAACCCAACCGCGCGCGTCCTGGCCGCCGCAGGCGAGAGCCTGTTCGCCTTCGGCATCGGCCTGGCGGTGCGCAACGGCAATGGCGCCATCATCGACTGCTTTTTTCCTGCACTGCTGCGCGCACCCGAGCGCGGTTTGAGCGCGCAACTGTGCGATCTGGTCGCGCCCGGCTGTTCGGACGCGGACCCCGCCACGGTAGCCCGGGTTGCCGCTGCCATCGCCGCGGCCGGCGATACGGCGCCGCTGCAGGCGGCCGCGAGGCACTATGCAGCGCTGGCTGAAGCCGATCAGCCGCTGTGTGCCGTCCGTCTGGACGAGGACCGGCCGATCGCCGGCACGGCAGAGGCGTACCTGAAGCTGCACCTGCTGTCGCATCGGCTGGCGCTGCCGAACACGCTGAATCTGGACAACATCTTCGCCAACCTGCCGAACGTCGCCTGGACCAGCCGGGGCGCGGTCGACCCGACAGACCTGGCGACGGCGCAGCTGCAAGCACGATTGAGCGGCGCGCATCTGGAAGTGCACAGCATCGACAAGTTCCCGCGCATGACCAACTACGTGGTTCCCTCCGGCGTGCGGATCGCAGACGCCAGCCGCATTCGCCTCGGAGCTTACCTCGGCGAAGGCACGACCGTGATGCACGAGGGCTTCATCAACTTCAACGCCGCCGCCCTGGGGCCGAACATGATCGAGGGTCGCATCTCTCAGGGTGTGGTCGTGGGTGCGCATTCCGATCTTGGAGGCAGCTCCAGCACCATGGGAACCCTTTCCGGGGGCGGCGCAATCACGATAACCATCGGCAGAAACTGTCTGATCGGCGCCAACGCGGGCACCGGCATTCCGCTCGGCGACCGCTGCACCATCGAGGCCGGTCTGTACATCACCGCCGGCACGCTGGTGGCTTTGAAGGACGAAACGGGCGCCGTGATCCGCGAGGTCAAAGCCCGTGAGCTGGCCGGTGGCTCGGATCTGCTGTTCATCCGCAACAGCCGCAATGGCCAGGTGGAATGTCGCAGCAACCGCAAGGCCATCGAGCTCAACGAGCAGCTGCACGCGCACAACTGAGATCCGGGGACGCGGCAATGGCACTGCAGCGAAGATCCATCGGCCGGCCCGCCGCACAGGCAGGTTGCCGGTGACCATCCCGGGCGTGCTCGAACTCGCCTGCGCGCTGATCGAGCGCGAAAGCGTGACCCCGGAGGATGCCGGCTGTCAGGCGCTGCTGGCAGAGCACCTGCAGGCCATGGGCTTCACCACCCGGATTCTGCGCTTCGCCGAGGTGACCAATCTCTGGGCGCATCGGGGCAGCGATGGTCCTCTGCTGGTGCTGGCCGGACACACCGATGTGGTGCCCACCGGCCCGATAGAGCAGTGGCGGTCGCCGCCGTTTTTGCCCTCGATCAGGGACGGCTACCTGTACGGACGCGGCGCCGCGGACATGAAGTCCAGCCTTGCCGCCATGCTCGTCGCAACTCAACGCTTCGTCGGGCAGCATCCGGATCACCACGGCCGCATCGGCTTTCTTCTGACCAGCGACGAAGAAGGCCCCGCGCTGCACGGAACCCGCGAAGTCATTCGGACGCTGCTCGAGGAGGGCGTGCAGCCCGACTACTGCGTAGTCGGCGAGCCGTCGTCCAGCGAGCACCTCGGGGACGTGATCCGGGTCGGCCGGCGCGGCTCGCTGAACGGCGTGCTGACCGTACACGGCGTGCAGGGTCACGTCGCGTATCCGGATCAGGCAGTGAACCCCATTCACCGCCTGGCGCCCGCCCTGGCCGAACTGGCCGCACGACGCTGGGACGACGGCAACGAGTTCTTCCCCCCGACGACCTTTCAAGTATCGAATCTCAACGCCGGCACGGGCGCGGACAACGTGGTGCCCGGCGTTCTGACCATGCGCTTCAACCTGCGCTTCAACACCGAGCAGAGCGCTCAGGGATTGCGCGAGCAGATCGAATCGGTACTGAAACGCCACCAGGTCGATTTCGAGCTCGCCTGGTCGCTGTCCGGCGAACCTTTCCTGACGCGACCTGGGCGCCTCACCGATGCCGTGACATCCGCGGTACGCGAGGTGACCGGCCGTGTTCCGCAAGCCAATACGTCGGGCGGCACGTCGGACGGCCGATTCATCGCCCCCACGGGCTGCGAGGTGGTCGAGCTGGGGCCGGTGAACGCCACCATCCACAAGATCGACGAGCGGGTTGCAGTGGCGGACCTGGAACCCCTCGCCCGCATCTACGAGCGCCTGATGGTCCGGCTGCTCTGCCCATGAAGCCCTGATGCGCAGGAGCCTGCTGCTCGGGTCGTTGCTGTTCGTGGCCTTCGCGGTGGCCCTGGCGCCTGCTGGCCTGATGCGTCAGGCTGTGCGTCAGGTTCAGGGCCTGGACCTTCTAAACCCCCAGGGCACGGTCTGGAACGGCAATGCCGAGCTGTACATCGCCGGCAGCTCCGCCGGACAGATCGCCTGGAGCTTTCGTCCTGTCACAATTCTGCAAGCCGAGCTGGGCTACGATGTGCAGTTGGAGGGCCCTCAGCAGTCGCTGCGCGTGCGGCTTGCGGCCGCCCCGGGCCGTCTGAACGTGCAGCTGACGGGAACGGTCCAGGGCGGGTACGTGAATCAGTGGCTGGCGCCCTATGACATCGGTATCGGCGGCACCCTGGCGTTTCAGGCCGCCGAGCTTGGCCTGGCCTGGAGACAGCCCGCCGGAGCCGATCCCTCGGCGCTCGCAACCGGCAGCGCCGCGGGCACCCTGACCTGGGACGGCGGCGCAGTTGCCTACACCCTGTCGGGACGCCGCTACAACGCGACGCTGCCCGCGCTCGAGGCGCGTCTTGGACCGGGGTTGGAGGCGGTGGCCTACGAGCAGGGCGGCCAGACGCCGCTGCTGACGGCAGCCGCGCTGCGCAACGGGTTCGTGCGCCTCGGCGTGACCCGTCGGATGACGGATCTGCTGAACAACCCCTGGCCGGGCAGCAGCGCGCCTCACGAAGTTGTGCTAGAGGTTGAGGAACAACTCTTTTAACATCCGGAAACGGCTCAACGGCGGAGGAAACGCGGCCAGATCTGCATAAAGATCAAATGGTTGCATCAGTCAGGTGGTAATGTCTCTAGACACTGTCTCGGCCAGCCTCGCCACACCGGTAAAGTGGCTGCTGGTGCTGCTCATCGCCTACAGCCTGGCCCAGGGCGTGCTGTTCTTCGTCGGCGGAGCCGGTACCGCACCCGCCGTGCCCGGCACCGGCACCAGCGGGCAGACCCAGCGCCCGCAACGACCTGAGGTCGACCTGAACGCGATACTGGCACGCAACCTCTTCGGCGACGCCGGCGCGGTTGCGCAACCGGTCGTGCAGAGCAACCTCCCAGCCGTGGCCACGAGATTGCCACTCGAGCTCCAGGGTGTCTTCGTGGCCGGGGAAGGCGACACCTCAGCGGCCATCATTGCGCAGCGCGGCAAGGCGGGGATGCTCTACCACGTCGGCGAGATGCTGCCTGGCAGCGTCGAGCTTGCCGAGGTACACCGGGATCACGTGATCCTGCGGCGCGCCGGCACCCGCGAGCGGCTCGATTTTCCGACCGTGGCCAGCAACAACGGCGTGCAGTCGCTCGATGAACCGGAAGACCTGGACGCCATGGACCCGTTGCCCGATCAGGATCAGCTCGGACAGCTCGACGATCAGGCCCGGTTCGACGATTCCGCCGCCCCGGAGGAGAGCGGCAACGAGCTCGGGCAGGTGGCCCCCGCCGACGAGCTCGCGGAGCAGTATCGCGAACGTCTGGAGAGCGATCCGGAAGGCGCGCTGCAGGAGCTGGGCATCGCCCCGGTGGAAGCTGGATCTGCTTCCGGCTACCGGATCGACGACCTTGCCCAGTCCCCCTACCTCAGTCAAACTGGCCTGCAACCGGGCGACGTGATTCTGTCGGTCAACGGCCGACCGGTCGGCGACCTCAACCAGGACCGGTTGGAGCTCGAAAACGTGCTCGCGCAAGGGTCGGCACGCATAGAAGTACAACGGGGGACGCGGCGGTTTTTCGTGACCGCATCGCTCAGGTGAAGATGATCAGCACTGCTCCACACCGCCTTGCGCTGCTGCTGGCTTTCGCCCTGACCATGGCCTGGGGGTCCGTGGCGGCGCAGGAGCAGACCTGGAAGATCAACATCAAGAACGCCGACCTCGGGGAGTTCGTCACCCAGGTGGCGGAGATCACCGGCAAGACCTTCGTCGTCGACCCGCGCATCAAAGGCAACGTTACCGTGATCTCCAACGAGGCCATGGACCGCGACGCCGTGTATGCCCTGTTCCTGTCGGTACTGCGGGTGCACAACTGGACGGCGGTACCTTCCGGCGGCGTGATCCGAATCGAGCAGACGGCTACCGCCAAGCAGAGCCCCGGCGTGCAGGGCGCCCTGAACGCCATCGCCCCGGAGGAACTGGTGACCCGCGTGGTGGCCGCGCAGAACGTGGAATCCGCCGAGCTGGTGAAGATCCTGCGCCCCCTGATTCCTCAGTACGGACACATCGCCGCGGTCGCCAAACCGAACGTGGTGATCATCAGCGACCATGCCGACAACATCATGCGGCTGATGAAGATGATCGAGCAGATCGACGTCTCCGACGAGGATGACATCGTCATGGTGCCGCTCAAGGAAGCCTGGGTAGGCAGCGTCGTGGCGATGCTCGAAAAGGTCGCGCCGGACCAGCTGGGACGCAACGCAGCGGGCCCGCAGCGCATTCAGATCATCGCCAACGAGCGCAACAACAGCCTCGTGCTGCGCGGCAAGCCCCGGCCCATCGCCGAGGTGCTGAAGCTCATCGACAAGCTCGACCAGCCGGCCACGGCCATGGGCGCAACCCAGGTCATCTATCTGAAGCATGCCGACGCCGTACAGGTCGCCGAGATCATTCAGGGCGTGGTGGGCGAGAAGCGCGGCGGTGAAGAGGAAGGCACGCAGCCCACCACCATCAAGGCTGACGAGTCGCTCAACGCCATCGTCGTGCGCGCCGACCCGAGCGTGATGGGCGAGATCACGGACATCCTCGACAAGCTCGACGTACGCCGCACCCAGGTGCTGATCGAGGCCGCCATTGTCGAGGTCACGCTCACCGACGAAAAGAACATCGGCGTAGAGATGGCTGCCGCGGATGCCAGCGGCGGTACCGTGCCGCTGGTGAGCACGACACTGGATGGCGTGATCAGCAGCCTGATCGGCAGTCTCATCGGTGACAACGGCGAGATCGACGTGCTCTCCGGACTGGCATCCATCTCCAGCCCTACCCTGGCCGCGGCCAAGATCAACGCGAACGGTGTTTCGTTCGGCGCCGTCGTGCGGGCACTCGCGACCAACTCGCAGGCCAACCTGCTGTCGACCCCGAGCATCCTCACCCTGGACAACCAGGAAGCGAAGATCGTCGTGGGTAACGAGGTACCGTTCCGCACCGGCTCGTTCACCACCACCGGCAACGACTCGACGAATCCCTTCACCACCGTGCAGCGCGAGGACGTCGGGCTGCAGCTCACCGTCACGCCGCACGTGCACGACAGCACGTCGGTACGTCTCGACGTCGCCCAGGAGATCACCAACATCCTGCCCACACCCATCGGCAGCGAAGGCTTCTCCGACGTGGTGACCTCGAAGCGCTCCATAGAGACGACGATCCTCGCCGAAGACCGACAGACCATCGTGCTCGGCGGGTTGATTCAGGACGATCTCAACGATGGGGTGAAGAAGGTTCCGCTGCTGGGCGACATTCCCGGGCTGGGCCGGCTGTTCCGCTCCACCACCAAAAAGCGCACCAAGACCAACCTGCTGGTGTTCCTGAGACCTACCGTGATTCGCACTCAGGAAGACGCGGACAGCACCACCTCGCGCAAGTACGAGGACGTCTGGGATGTGGAGATCACCTCCAAGGGCGCCGAGCTGAAGCCGGAAGAGCTGTTCCGCGGCCGGCCCTGAGCGGCGCCGGCGCCGGCCCGCTGCATGCAGAGTCTCAACCGCCTGATATACCGCGCAAACCGCGCGCTCATCGGCCGGATCATTCGACCGCGCTTCTCGGGCACGGATCTGCGCGACCCGGACTCCCTGCCCTGCCCTCTGGACCGGATCGTCTACGTGCTGGAAAACCGCTCGCTGAGCGACCTGACCGTGCTCGACCTCGTGACCGAGCGTCAGCGGCTTCCGGGGCCGCACTCACCGCTCGACCTGGACGGCCTCCACGAAACGCACCGATTCCTCGTGCTCAACCAGCCGCGGCGACGCTGGCGGCGCAGCGGTGACGCCCAGGGCAGCGCATCGCGTCGATTGCAGCGCCTGGTCGACGCCGCCGCGACCGCGCCGGTCACGCTGATTCCGGTCGCCGTGCTCTGGGGCCGGGCGCCCGGACGCGAAGGGTCGTTCTGGCGGCTGCTGTTCTCCGAAAACTGGGCAGTGACGTCGCGCCTGAAACGTCTGATCAATCTGCTGATCAGTCGTCACGACATTCTCGTGCAGTTCGGCGCGCCGCTCGCTCTCGCCGCGCTGCCGGCCGAGACGCAAGCGCCGGAAGCGGGCGAAACCGATGCCGAGCCCGGAGACGCAATCGCGCAGAGCGACGTTCAGGGACTATCGCGGGTCGCGCGCATGCTGCGCATCCGCCTGCGCGATCAGAAGGTCGCCGCGCTGGGACCGGACCTCTCGCACCAGCGCACGCTCATCGAGCAGATCGTGCGCAGCCGCTCCGTGCGGGAGATCATCGATGCGGCCGATACCCCGAAGGCGCAGCGGGCGCTGGACAGACAGGCGCGCCGCCATGCCCGCTCCATCGCGTCCAACCTTTCGTACCCGACGATTCGCGTGCTCGAACGGCTGTTGCGGTGGTTCTGGAATCGCATTTACAACGGCGTGACGGTACGGGGCATGGGTCAGCTGGCCGAGGTGGCGGAGCGGCACACCATCGTCTACGTGCCGTCCCACCGCAGCCACGTCGACTATCTGCTGCTGTCGTACCTGCTCTACCAGCACGGGCTGATGATTCCGCACATCGCCGCCGGCGACAATCTCAACCTCCCCGTGGTCGGGGGCATCCTGCGCCGCGGCGGCGCATTCTTCATGCGCCGCAGCTTCCGCGACGACCGCCTCTACGCAGCGGTGTTCGCCGAGTACCTCTATCAGGTGTACCGACGCGGCCACAGCGTCGAGTTCTTCCCGGAGGGCGGGCGCACCCGCACCGGACGCCTGCTGCCGGCCCGCCTCGGTCTGCTGAAGATGACCCTGGAACACAGCGCCCGCGGGATTCCGCGCCCGCTCGCGTTCGTACCGGTGTATCTGGGTTACGAAAAGCTCGTCGAAGCCGGCAGCTATCTCGACGAGCTGCGCGGTGCTGCCAAAGAGCGGGAGTCGGTGGGCGACGTGCTGCGCAGCCTGCGCCTGATCCGTCAGAACTTCGGCCGGGTCGCCGTCGCCTTCGGGCGGCCGCTGATCCTGAGCGACTGGCTGGCGGCGCGCGCCGATGCGACGCAGGGTGCCGACCCGGCGGCAGGCCTCGGCAACGAGCTGCTGACACGCATCAACGACAGCGCCGAAATCAATCCGGTCAATCTGGTGGCACTGGTCACTTTGAGCATGCCCAGGGCAGCCATCGAGGCACGGCAGCTCGAAGAGCAGATCACCTGCTACCAGCGGCTGCTCGCGGCCGATGCGGCCAACCATGACTATGGTGTATCGCAGCTCGACGCGGCTGAGGTCGTCGCATACGTGGAGTCCATGGGCATGCTGCAGCGCGAACCCGGCAGTGACGGCGACGTGCTGGGACACGACCCGTTCAGCGCCGTCCTGATGACCTGGTATCGCAACAACGTGGCCCACACGCTGGCGCTGCCCTCGCTGATCGCCTGCCTGATCGGGCAGCGGCGGCGGCCCATCGCCATCGATGCGCTCGAGCGCATGGTCGCGACCATTTACCCCTACATTGCCGGCGAGCTGCACGCATCGGATGCGGCGGCCGATACGCGGCGGTGGGTGGACCATCTGATCCGGGACGGGCTGCTGCGAGAGCCCGCCGCAGAGCGTGAGTCGCCCAGCGGCGGCCTGCTGCCACCTGCGGCGGGCAGCAGCGACCATCGCAGATTGCGCCTGCTCGCCCGGGTGATCATGCCGACGCTGGAACGGCTTTACATCGTCATCGGTCTGCTTGCTCAGGGCGGCGAGGTCACGCGCAGCCGCCAAGCCCTGCAGCAGCGCAGCGAGCAGATCGCGCGCAGAATGTCCCGGCTCTACGGACTGAACGCACCCGAGTTCTTCGACCGACGCCTGTTCGACCAGTTCGTGGACGCGCTCATCGACCACGGCGTGCTGAGCGAGCGGGACGACGGCACGCTCAGCCATCGGGGCATCATCGAAGAGGTGCTCAAGGCTTCGGGCCCGGTCATAGACCCCGAATTCCGCTACGCGGTACTGCAGGAAGGTTGAGCAAGGCAGCGCGTCCTGGTCTCAGGCGCTGCCGCGATAAACGTCATAGCGGACCGTGCGGCCGAGAATCTGCCAGTCCGGCCGCTCCAGGACCGGATCGTGCCGGCGCCGTTTGAGTACTACGCGCTGGCGCGCCGCACCGCGCGCGGCCAGCAGCAGCTCTGCCGGCGTCAGAGGGTCCGCGCCCACCAGGGCGGCCAGATACTGCATCCGCTTGCCGGGCAGAGCGCGCTTGCGCCGTTCCGGAAACATGGGATCCAGGTAGACGACGTCCACCGGCGCGCAATTCCGCAGGTAGGCACCGGCTTCGGTCAGGGCCGTTCCTGCGCTCACGGCCGCGCGCCGCACCAGATCGGACGCCAGCACATAGGCCGCCGGATGCCGTTCCAGCAGCGTCACCTGCGCGCCCAGCAGCGCGAGCGTGACACCATCGACACCGAGGCCCGCCGTGGCATCCACGACTTCCAATGACGGGGCGCCACCGATGCCGCAGGCACGCACAAGCTCCGGTACCTGGCGCGCTCTGCGCTCCAACTCGGCAATCGGGATCCAGACGCCGCTGCGATCCGCACCCCGATGCAGCTCCAGGTGATCGTCCTCGGCCCACAGGAAGAACCCCTGCTCCGCGTTCGGGCGGGCCGTTACGGCGACCAGTTGCACGATGCCGGCGTACGGCTCACCCAGCGCCACTCTGGCGGGCGCGTAAAACAGCTTCAAGCGTACACGTCGATCAGGTTGCCGCGTGCCGCCTGCGCCTGGGTCGCGGCGTTGTGGTGGTAGGTGAACGCTGCCGCGGCGCCGGTGGGCCCGGCGTTGCTCAGCTTCCGCAGGCGTGGACCCTCGCTGCCGGCTGCCAGCGCAACGTCGCTCGCCCGCTGCGCGGACGCGGCCGGAAGCGTGACGGAGGGCCGTTGCCGGGCTGCCGGCGCGTTGCCGAGGGGCAGGTTGGACGCTGAGGAAATCGAGTTCATCGCAGCTAGCAGTATAGCCCGAGCGTCAGCAACGGCACGGCTCACCCGCAGCGCAGATCAAGGCGTGTCGCCGATGCGACGCCATGGCGAATCACCCCGAACGTAGATCGGCAGCGCCAGCGCGTCCGAGGAACCCTGGCCCTGGTCCAGCGCCTTCAGCGCGAGCCTGCCGATGGTCGGCGCCCGCACCACCAGGTCGGTATGAAACTCGGGCTGCGGATCGAGCTGCGACCACCAGTCCGGTCGATCGCCCACAGCCGACGTCCCTGTGCTCACCAGATCTGGCGGCGCCTCGGTACCGAGGTACAGCTGATCGACGGCGATCTGCTCTGGAACGCCAGCGCGAAATCCATAAGTCGCCACATAGTAGGCGTCGCGCCGCGAGCGCGTCACGGTCACGACCGAATTGCCCAGACGGTCGGCCCCAAGATCGACGAGAGCCTGGGCAGCCAGCGCCTGCGAGGAAGGAACCGCGATGACCCGCGCGCCTGCGGCATAGGCGACCGCCTGGGCCAGCGCAGCCGCGATGCGTATGCCGGTGAAGGAGCCGGGCCCTGCGGAGAACGCCACGGCATCCAGGCTGCGCGGCTCGATCCCGGCGGTACGGATCAGCGAATCGAGCATCTCCAGCAGCACCAGATTGTGCAGGCGGTCCACGAACTGTGTATTCTCGAACCAACGCCCGGCCACATGAACGGCAAGCGTGCAGACCGGGCCGGACGTATCTACTGCGAGCAACTTCGACATCGAGGTATGGTATCCAAGCCATCGACCTGAGCGAAGCGCTGGCCGCCATCCTGGCGGACACCGCGCCCGTTACCGGCAGCGAAACGGTGGCAACTGCCGATGCGGTCGGCCGCGTTGCCGCCCGTGCGGTTACTGCACCGGTGGATCTTCCGCCCTTCCCAGCCTCGGCGATGGACGGATACGCGGTGCGCGCGGCCGACCTCGAGGGCCCGGCGCCCCACCATCTGCCCGTCGCTGGAATCAGCGCGGCCGGGCATCCGTATCAGGGCGCAATGCCCGCGTTGAGCGCCGTGCGCATCTTCACCGGCGCCGCGCTACCGGACGAGGCGGACACCGTGGTCATTCAGGAGGACTGCACCCCCACTGGCAGACAGGCGGTCACCATAAACGTCCCCGTCACCGAGGGTGACAACGTACGTCCAGCAGGACACGACGTCGAACTCGGCGCGGTCCTCGTATCTGCGGGCGACCGTATCAGCCCGTTCCACGCCAGCTGGCTGGCCGCGTGCGGTGTTGGCCACATCGAGGTGAAACGCCGCCCCAAGGTAGCGGTCTTCTCCACCGGCGATGAGCTGGTTACTCCTGGCACGGCCCTGGGCCCGGGACAGATCTACGACGCCAACCGGCAGGCTCTGCTGCTGTTGCTGCGCGAACTGCCGATCGTGTTGATCGATCGCGGGCTCGTGGCCGACGACCGCAGCGCCATTCGCGACCTGCTGCAAGGTTGCGCAGCAGATGCGGATGCCATCATCACCAGCGGCGGCGTCTCCGTTGGCGACGCCGATTGGGTCAAGCAGGCGGTAGCTGAGGTCGGGACGCTGACACTCTGGAAACTCAATCTCAAGCCTGGCAAACCGCTCGCCTACGGACGGGCGGGCAAGGCGCACTTTTTCGGCCTGCCAGGCAATCCCGTATCGACCATCGTTACCGCCCTGCTGGTGGCTCGCCCCGCATTGCTCAAGCTCGCCGGCGCTCGCCCCGAGCCGCCACTGGAGATCGAGTGCATCCTGCGCACACCCATCGAGCACCGGCCCGGCCGCGAGGAGTTTCAGCGCGGGCTTCTGACTGGCGCGGGCGCAGGACTGGAGGTGCGGGTGACGGGTGACCAGAGCTCCAACCGGCTGTCCACATTCGTGGCGGCCAACTGTCTGATCCGGGTGCCTAAGAACAGCAATGATCTCGCCGAGGGCAGCCGCGTGAGCGTCCTGCCATTCGGGGGATTGCTCTCAGGGTACTAACCGACGTCGGGACCCGCATGCGGTACCCGGCATGGGGCGCTTCAGGACCACGCTGCACAGCGACACGGCCAGCTCGCGACCGGGCTCAAGCGTCCTGAGTCGCGGCCCTGCTCTGGCGTTTGCGACGGCGCTTGCCCTTGCTCGCCGCTTTGGCGCCGGCCGCGCGCAGCAGCGCCTTCTCGCTGGCATCATGCCGCTTGTGCAGCGTCTCGATGCGCTGCTGGGCTGCACGAGCGCGCAGCTTGCTACGACGCGCCTCGTCACGATGCATTCGTTCGGCCACGTCTGCCCGGTACTTCTCGACCGCGCGCTCCAGTCGCGTGGTCAGTCGAGCCTCGGCGGCTGCGTTGGCAGCCTGCAGGCGGGCCTCCACGGCCGCAACACGCTCGCCGAGCCGGATCTGAGCGGACAGCGCGCGCGCCTTCTCCTTGAGCACCCTGTTGCGCTCACGCGCTTTGGCAACGCGGACGTTGAGGCGCTTCACCTTGTCGCGCGCCCGTCTGGCGGCAAGCTTGTCTGCGGCAAGCCCTGAGCGACCTGCCTTCTTGCGTGCTGCCCGCGACGCCTTCTGGGCGGTGGCAAGCGCACGGCGTTCGGTCGTCAGGTACTGGGCGGCAGTTCTGAATACGGCTTCGGCCCGGACGAGCGATGCCGCCCGGGTGCTGGAAGCGGTGAGAGTCGGAGAGGCGAAACGGGCACCGGCTTTTCGCCCTGCCGGTGCCGTTTCGTTTGCGGGGGTTTTGCGCGCCGCAGCTCGGGTAGAGCTGCGACTATCGGACTTTTTTCCGGTGGCCCTCTTCGCGGCGGCCTTCTTTGGCGCCGCCTTCTTCCTGGCTGGCGCTTTCTTCTTGGCAGGCGCTCTCTTCTTGGCAGGCGCTTTCTTCTTGGCTGGCGCTTTCTTCTTGGCAGGCGCCTTCTTCTTGGCAGGCGCCTTCTTCTTGGCAGGCGCCTTTTTGGCTACGCGTTTCTTCGCCGCCGTACGCTTCGCAGCAGCGCGCTTGGCCGGAGCCTTCTTCTTGGCAGGCGCTTTCTTCTTGGCAGGCGCTTTCTTCTTGGCAGGCGCTTTCTTCTTGGCAGGCGCTTTCTTCTTGGCAGGCGCTTTCTTCTTGGCAGGCGCCTTCTTCTTGGCAGGCGCCTTCTTCTTGGCAGGCGCCTTCTTCTTGGCAGGCGCCTTCTTCTTGGCCGGAGCCTTCTTCTTGGCTGGAGCCTTCTTTGCGGGTCGCTTCTTCGTCACGGCACGCTTCGCGGCAGCCCGCTTGGCCGGAGCTTTCTTCTTAGCCGGAGCTTTCTTCCTGGCAGGCGCCTTCTTCTTGGCCGGCGCCTTCTTCTTGGCCGGGGCCTTCTTCTTGGCCGGGGCCTTCTTCTTGGCCGGGGCCTTCTTCTTCGCAGGCGCCTTCTTTGCTACACGCTTCTTTGCAACTTTCTTAGCAGCAGCTTTCTTGGGCGCTGCTTTCTTGGGCGCTGCTTTCTTCGCCGCCGGCTTGCGCTTGGCAGGTGCCTTCTTTGCCGTAGTCTTTTTGGCAGCGGCTTTCTTCACTGCTGCCTTCTTTGCTGTCTTCTTGACTGGGGACTTCTTTGCGGCCGACTTCCTAACGGCTGCTTTTTTCACAGAGGCTTTCTTGGCAGCGGTCCGTTTAGCAACTGCCTTCTTGGCAGGGCTCTTCTTTGCTGCAGTCTTAGCTCTCGGCATAAAAAATCTCCTCGGATTTCTTTGCTGTCGAAGTTGGCCGCGTTGACTTCCTGCTCACAGCCGTTGGTCGCACGATTACTACCAGCCGATCCGGTGTTTCGTTGCTTCGTTAACGATAGACCATTGCAACCGGTACGCAATCATCGAAACCGCCTGCATCATACTGACATGAAAGGAAAATATCACTAGTCAACCATCGAGTGCGCGACGTATCCGTTTCTGTATCTCCTCTACCTCACCAAGCCCCTCTACCCGGTGATAGCGCAGCGTGTTTTGCCTGGATTTTTGTTGGTAAAACTCAACCAGAGGGTGCGTCTGCTGGTGATACACGCCAAGCCGCTCGCGCACCGTCTGCTCTTTGTCGTCATCACGCTGTACCAGCGGCTCGCCGGTTTCGTCGTCCTGACCCGCGACTTCGGGCGGATTGAACACAACGTGATAGACACGGCCCGACCCGGGATGCACCCGGCGCCCGCTGAGCCGCTTCACGATCTCTTCGTCTGGAACCACGATCTCGACGACGCAATCGATGTCTACGCCCGCCTGATCCAGCGCTTCCGCCTGAGGGATGGTGCGCGGGAAGCCATCGAACAGAAAGCCGTTACTGCAGTCCGGCTGCGCAATGCGATCCTTCACGAGTTCGATGATGATGTCGTCAGACACCAGCGCACCCGAGTCCATCACCGCTTTCACCTTCAGGCCAAGCTGCGAGCCGGCGCTGACCGCGGCCCTGAGCATGTCCCCGGTCGAGATCTGCGGAATGCCGTACTGACTGCAGATGAACTGCGCCTGTGTTCCTTTTCCCGCCCCAGGCGGCCCGAGCAGTATGACTCGCATACGATTCTCCTTACGTGTGATGTTCCTGCGGCGTCACGGCTGAGGCGCCAGGTGTCGCGCAGCCGCGCATTCTAAAGGGATGTGCGGCGAACCTCGACGACTCCGTCGATGCGTGCCAGACGGTCGACCAGCACCGCCAGCCTGCGCAGGTCCGGCAGCTGAAGGTCGAGAACCAGGGTCGCAATACCCGTGTCGCCGTCGGTACGGCCGCTGTTTCCCACGAGGGAGACGTCCATCTCGCTGAGCAGCAGCGTCACGTCGCGCAGCAAGCCCCGACGATCCAGCGCGCGCAGCTGCAAGCTGTGCGCCCGGGCTGGCGAGAGCGCTCCGGAGCTGTCTGGCGCAGGGCTCTGAGGAAGCCCGATGAGATCGAGCTGCGCCTCCCTGCGCGCTTCACTTTGCAGTGCCTGCATCACTTCCGCGGCGGATAGCGCACCGCAGCCCACGGCGCGAAACAGCTCCGGCGCAGCATCGAATCCCATTGCCCTGGCCGTAGCCACCCAATCAACTCGGCCCGTGTCGGGAAGCGCCAGGGCTGCGCGCATGCGCTCGAGGCGCGCCAACCCATCTGACTCGTTCTGCTCGGGTGCCCGTTCCCGAAACCACTCCAGTATCTTCTTGCGCGCACGTGCCGTGCGGACGAAACCCAGATGTTCTTCCAGCCAGTCGCGGTCCGGCGCCTCCTCGTCTGCCGTTACGATTTCGACGCGTTGCCCGGTCTCCAGGGGAGCGTTCAGAGGCACCTGCTGCCCGTCTACCAGAGCCGCCGAGCAGCGATGGCCAACCGAGGTATGCACGCGGTACGCGAAGTCGACCGGCGTGGCGCCGGTGGTAAGGTCCACGACGTGACCCCTGGGCGTGTAGACGAAAATCCGTTCGTCCTGGAACAGCTGACTCAGCTCGGCGCCGAACTCTCCGTGATTGAAAGTGTCGGTACCGGAGGCTTCGTTGCCCCACTCGACCACCTGGCGCAGCCAGTTCATCTTTTCGGTGTAGCTGCTCTCGTCCAGGCCGCCTTCCTTGTACGCCCAGTGCGCGCAAACTCCCAGCTCTGCCTCGGCGTGCATCTCGTGGGTTCGAATCTGCACCTCCAGGGTCTTGCCATCGGGTCCGAGCACGGCCGTATGGATCGAGCGGTAGCCGTTTTCCTTGGGAACGGCCACGTAGTCATCGAACTCGCTCGGGATGTGCCGCCACTGCGTGTGAATGACGCCCAACGCCGCGTAGCACTGCGCGATGTCGGGTACCAGCACGCGCACGGCCCGAACGTCATACACCCCGTCGATGCCCACCGTTTTTGCCTGCATCTTCCGCCAGATGCTGAAGATGTGCTTGGCGCGCCCGCTGACGCTCGCATCGATTCCCTGCTCCCGCAGCTGCGCCTGAAGATCGGCAGCAATCTCCGCCACCTGGCGCTCCCGTTCGTCACGGCGGCCATCGAGCTGACGGGCAATGGTGATGTAGATGTCCGGCGCCAGGTAGCGCAGCGACAGGTCTTCCAGCTCCCATTTGAGCTGCCAGATGCCAAGCCGATTGGCCAGCGGCGCGAATATCAGATGCGCCTCCCTGGCGATGCGGCGCTTGCGCGCTTCGGCCGCGTTCTTCGCGCCGCGCAGCGCCACTACCCGTTCGGCCAGCTTGATCACTGCGACTCGGGCATCGTTGATCAGGGCAACCAGCATGCGGCGCACGTTTTCCACCTGATCGCGCTGCTCGCTGGTCTGCAGCGCCGTGTTCGACATCTCCAGTATGCTGGTTGCCGCCATACGCACGACCTCGTCGACGAGGTGGGCGGTATCTTCGCCCAGGCTGGCGGCGACGACGCCAACCCCGAGCGCCTGGGCGCGTACGGGGCGATAGCACACAGCCGCCATCACCGAGGCCGTATCCATACGCAGGGCGGCCACCAGCTCCGCCAGCTCGATTCCGCTGCGCAGATAGTCCTCGCCGCGCGGCACAAGCGCGCGCACCAGCTCGCAGGCACGCCTGATCCGTGCTTCATCCAGATTGACGTGGTCGGCGGTCAGCCGCTGCAGCCACGCCTGCTGGTCGATGCTGCCGTCGTCTCGCAACGGCAGGTTGTCGCGAACTTTGACCATCAACCCTCCCGGACGAACAAGCCCAGCGTCTCCACGTGAGCGGTGTGCGGGAACATGTCGAAGATACCCACCTCGCGCAAAGCGAAGCCGGCATCACGCAGAATCCGGGCATCAGCGGCGAACGTCGCCGGATTGCACGATACGTAGGCAACACGTTCCGGGCGGACCGTGGCCATCCAGCGCATCAGATTGGGGCCTGCACCGGAACGCGGCGGATCCAGCAAGAGCAACTGCGCCTCAGGGAGATCGACCGCCTGCTCGGCGTACAGGTCCGCGACATCGAATCCGAGCGCCCCGCTCAGGCCGTTGCGGGCCGCGTTGTGCCGCGCCCGCACGACGGCCGCGGGGGCAGCTTCGACGCCGAGCACGCTGGCACCGCTGGCGGCGAGCGCCAGCGAGAAGTTCCCGATGCCGCAGAACAGGTCGATCGCGGCGGCACCGCGAACTGGCGCCAGCGCCAGCACCGCGGCTCTGACGAGCAAGCGGTTGACGTACGGATTCACCTGGGTGAAATCCGTGGCGAGAAAATCGAAGCTGAGACCGTAGTCGGCGTTGACGTAGTTCAAATACTGCGCCCCCGATGTCCGTGACAGCCCGGCAATTGTTTCCGGGCCACCGGACTGCAGATAGACGCCGACCCCCGTCGCCCGGCTGAGCGCCTCGAGCCGGCGCAGGTCGGAAGCACTCAGCGGGTCCAGATGACGCAGAACCAGCGTCTGGGAACGATCGCCCGCGGCGAGCTCGACCTGCGGCACGCGATCGGGCACGCTCAATGCCGCCAGTGTCTGCTGCAGTTCCGGCAGCAGTGTGGCCAGCGGCAAGGCCAGCGTCTTGCAATCCGACATTCGCGCGACTCGATTGCTGAACGCTTCGCGGAACCCCACCAGCGGCTCTCCCGCGACGAAGCGAACGCCCAGGCGCGCCTTGAAGCGGTAGTGGAAGCGCGGACCGCTTACGGGTGCGCGTACGCGCTCAGGCACCAGACTGTGCTCGGCCAGCGCGTCCAGCAGGCGCTGCTGCTTGAGCGCAAGCTGTGCGCCATAGTCCAGATGCTGCAGCGAACACCCGCCGCAGCGCGGAAACGCAGGACATGGCGGGATGACCCGCTCCGACGCTCCGCCATCCTGCTGTTGCGCATCGCCATACCACACACCACCACGACGACGCAGGATCCGCCCGTGAACCCGCTCCCCGGGCAGCGCGTTGCGCAACGCGACCGGCCTGTCCTCGAATCGTCCGCGACCGAACCCCTGCTCGTCGAGACAGGTGACGTCGACATCGACCTCCCGCTGGCGGCTCCGAACCATCAGCCTGTCGCCTTACCAGGAGCTGGCGGCTGGCCAGTGGACGCGGTCCCAGCAGCGCATCGAGCATGTCGCGGAACACGCGTTTCGCCGTACGGCGCGCGCCGATACCCGAAAACGAACCATCCGCAATAGCCAGCAGGTCGCTGCCGGCAAAGCCTCCCGCTCCGTCAGCCGGGGCTGGAACGAAGCCGAGACCTTCCACCAGCACATAACGCGCCTCCGGCTCTATGGTCTCGCCGCTCTGGGCGTTCCGATCGAACTCCACTCCGTACCCGAGCGATTCCAGCAGCACCTTCTCGAAACGGCGCAGCAGCAGATCTATGGGCTCCGCACGATCCTGCATGGCACCGAGGCACCAGCACGCCGCGGCGAAGGCGCTGGGTACCGCTTCGTGCTCGCCGATCAAGCGGTTCACGAGCTCGAGCAGATAGAAACCGGCGGCCAGCGAATCACCCTCGAGGTGCACATGGCGGATCGACTCGCAGGCGGTCAGGGTGCCCAGGCTGCCGCGGCCGGTCCAGCTGAGCCGGACCTGGTTGAAGGGCTGCAGAACCGCACTGACGTTTTCCCGTCGACGCCCGGTGCGCGGCGCACGCAGGCCGCGCGCGACAACCGCCACGCGTCCGTGATTGAGCGTCAGCAGGCTGACGATCGCACTGGTTTCGCGATATGGGCGCACGTGCAGCACCAGCCCAGGCTCGTCGGCGACCCTAGTCATAGCCCATTCTGCGCAGGCTTTCGGGGCTGTTGCTCCAGCCGCCGCGAACCTTGACCCACAGGCGCAGCATGACGCGGCGCTCGAGCAGCGCCTCGATGTCGCGCCGCGCATCCTGGCCCACCAGCTTGAGCCGGCTGCCGCCCTTGCCGATCACGATGCGTTTCTGACCTGCGCGCTCCACCACGATGTCGGCAGCAATGTCCACGAGGCCGTCCGTCTCCTCGTAGGCCTGGATCAGCACCGCCACGTGATGAGGAACCTCGTCACCGAGCTGCCGCAGAAGCTTCTCACGAATGATTTCCGCGACCAGAAAGCGTTCCGTCTGGTCCGTCACCTGGTCGGCAGGAAACAGATGCGGCCGCTCCGGCAGGCGCTGGAAGATGGCTGCGCGCAAACCCTCCAGGCCTTCGCTTCTGAGCGCCGAAATCGGGAAGATCTCATCGAACAGATTCATCGATGCCAGCCGCTGAATCACCGGAAGCAGCTGCGACTTGTCTTTGAGGAGATCGATCTTGTTGATCACCACGAACCTTGGCACCGTCAGCGGGCGCAGGTGGCGCAGCACCTCTTCGTCTTCCGCCGTCCACTGGTCGCGGTCCACCACCATCACTGCCAGATCCACATCCGGCAGAATTGACGTCGCAGCACGCACCATGTAGCGATTGAGCTCGCGCCGGGCATGCTGGTGGATCCCCGGCGTGTCGACGTAAACAGCCTGGAACTCGCCCTGAGTGTCGACTCCGAGCAGCGTGCGCCGCGTGGTCTGGGGCTTGCGCGACGTGATGCTGAGCTTCTGGCGCAGCAGATGGTTGAGCAACGTGGATTTGCCGACGTTCGGTCGGCCCACCAGCGCCACGTAGCCGGCACGGCTGACGGAATCACCCATGCAGAGCCACCTCATCGAGCATGCGCAGGGCAGCGGCCTTTTCGGCCGCCCGGCGACTGCGTCCGTCAGCCGTGACCTCGAGATGCAGCGCGCCGACCCTGCAGCTCACGGTGAAGACCCTGGCGTGCGCGGCTCCGCTGGTCGCGACGATGGCGTATTCCGGCAGCGGCAGATTTCTGCCCTGCAGGAGTTCCTGGAGACGCGTCTTGGAATCTTTCAGAGTCTCGGGATCGAGCGCCTGCAGGCGCGGCTCGAGCAGCGCGAGCACCAGCGCGCGCGCGGCTTCGATACCACCGTCGAGGTGCACCGCTCCGATCAGCGCCTCCAGCGCGTCCGCGAGTATGGATTTGCGCTTATGACCGCCGCTGCGGCGCTCGCCAACGCCGAGCCTGAGAAAGCTGCCCACGTCCAGTTCCGTGGCCAGCTCGGCCAGAGTTTCACGGCGCACCAGGCTGGCGCGCAGCAGGGTCAGCTCGTCCTCTGCCGCGCCTGGCCGGGCCTCGAACAGACGCTGCGCCACCACGTAACCGAGCACCGCGTCGCCGAGAAACTCCAGGCGCTCGTTGTGGTCACGGGCAAAGCTCTTGTGCGTAAGCGCCTGCTCCAGAAGCCCTGGATCGGCGAAGCGGTATCCCAGCCGGGATTCGAGCCGCGTTGCCTGCAATTCGCTCACTCGGAACTGGCTGCGCTTGTCATGGGCGCATGGTAGCCGAACCGCGCCGGCAGACAACTGAGCCTTGCGTGCGGGGAACCGGCGAGAGCGCGGACGGACGGGCCTGGCGCGCCGCCTCAGGGATAGACGAACTGATCGGAGAAGGTGATCACAACGTCGACATTCATGAACAGATTCTCCCGCCGCTCATAGTTCACCAGCAGGGTCGTGTGGTCGCGGTCACGCTTCAGCTCGATGACCTTCTTGATGTCGAAATCACGCAGGTTGTTGATCTTGAACCGCTTCTTGATCAGGTCGTACACGTCGCCCCGGGCCATGTGGTGGGTCTCCTCGGCGGGCAGCCCGCTCAGAACCGATTGCATGGTGCGAAAGTCGATGTAGTGCGGCAGCAGCTTGAGCGTCAGCGTGATCGCGGACGCGAGCAGCAGCAGCATGGCAATCCAGCCGATTGCCGACAGCCCCTTCTGGCGGGTGGGGAACGGACCTGCAGGGGACCGCGATCCGGGACGGTTTGAGACCTGTCGGTTGCGCATGGCGACTCCTCCGCTCTGTGCTCACTCGAACCAGCGATTGCGGGCGAAAGTCGGCAGATGCAGACCCGGATCCTTGTGAACCCAGATCGCGACCGCCTTGCCCACGATCCTTGACTCGCTCACAAATGGATTGGGCCATCTGCGGCTGTCTTCGCTGCGGCCTCGATTATCTCCCATCATGAAGTATGAATTCTCTGGTACCACCCATTCCTGCGCTGGTTCTGTGAACGGGTACCGGTACTCACTGTGCGTTCGTCCATCCAGTGTCTCCAGGTACTCGCGAACCGGGATGGGCCGCGGCAGGCTGGGCAGGTCGAGCTCGAACTCGCGGACGAACTCGTAGCTCGCCCGCTTGCCGTTGATGAACAGCGCTTTGTTCTCCCAGCGCACCACGTCGCCGGGGAGCCCGATGACCCGTTTGATGTAGTAGCGCGGGTCGTGTTCCGGAATGAACACCATGATGTCGCCACGCTGCGGGCTGCCGACATCGAGGATCTTGGTACCGAGCACAGGCAGCCGCAGACCGTAGGCATACTTGTTCACCAGAACGAAGTCGCCAACCTCCAGCGTCGGCACCATGGATTCGGAGGGAATCTGATAGGGCTCGCCGAGGAAGCTGCGCAGAACCAGCACCAGCAGCAGCACCGGAAAGAAGGAACGCGCGTACTCCACCAGCGCGGGCTCGGCCAGCACGCGCTCCAGTTCCGTGGCCGGCGTGCCGCTGGCTTCGAGCGCTTCGGCGGCGCGCCTGCGGCGCGGGCGCAGCACCAGCAGGTCGAACAGCCAGATGGCGCCGCACGCCAGCACGGCCCAGGTGATGACCATGGGAATGTCGACGTCCATCAGCGTTCCACCTTGAGGGCAGCAAGAAACGCTTCCTGCGGAATTTCCACCCGGCCGAGCTGCTTCATGCGTTTCTTGCCCGCCTTCTGCTTCTCCAGCAGCTTCTTTTTACGCGTCACGTCGCCACCGTAACACTTCGCCGTGACGTTCTTGCGCAGCGCCTTGACCGTCTGCCGGGATATCACCTGGCCACCGATCGCCGCCTGGATCGCAACGTCGAACATCTGCCGTGGAATCAGCTCCTTCATCTTCTCGGCGAGCTGCCGGCCGCGAGTCTGGGCCTGATCCCGATGCACGATCGTGGCCAGCGCATCCACCCGATCGCCGTTGATCAGCATGTCGAGCTTGACCAGCTTGGCGCTCTGGAAGCGCTTGAAGCTGTAGTCGAGCGATGCGAACCCGCGGCTCACGGATTTGAGCCGGTCGAAGAAGTCCATGACCACCTCGTTCATGGGCAACTCCCAGGTGAGCGACACCTGCCCGCCCGAATACAGCATGTTCTTCTGCACGCCGCGACGCTCGACACACAAAGTGATCACGTTGCCCACGTACTCCTGCGGAACGAGTATGTTCACTTCGGCGATGGGCTCGCGCATCTCCACATAGTTGTCCGGCAGCCGGGACGGGTTGTCCACGTGCACCAGGGTGCCGTCCGCAAGCAGTACCTCGTAGACCACCGTCGGCGCCGAGGTGATGAGATCGAGATCGTACTCCCGCTCCAGACGTTCCTGGACGATCTCCATGTGCAGCATGCCCAGGAAGCCGCAGCGGAAGCCGAATCCGAGGGCATCTGAGGTTTCCGGCTCGTAGAACAGCGAAGCGTCGTTCAGGGTGAGTTTCTCGAGGGCGTCACGAAACGCCTCGAAATCCTCCGAGTTCACCGGAAACAGACCGGCGAACACCTGCGGCTTGACCCGGGCGAAACCCGGGAGCGGGGGAACTTCCTGATGACTGGCAAGCACGATGGTGTCCCCCACCGGAGCCCCCCGGATGTCCTTGATCCCGGCGATGACGTAGCCGACCTCGCCGGCACTGAGAGCATCCCGGTTGGTCCGCTTCGGCGTGAAGCAGCCGACCTCGTCGACCACGTGATTCTTGCCCACGGACTTGAGCACTACCCGGTCTCCGGCCGCAATGCGTCCCTGGACCACGCGCACGAGCGACACGATACCCAGATAGTTGTCGAACCAGGAATCGATGATCAGCGCCTGCAGCGGCTGCGCCGGGTCTCCCTGCGGCGGCGGAATCCGCTGCACCAGACGCTCGAGCAGCTCCGGCACGCCGACGCCGGTTTTGGCGCTGACGCACAGCACGTCCGTAGTATCCAGTCCGATGATTTCCTCGATTTCGCGGGCGACGCGCTCGGGCTCGGCCTGAGGCAGATCGATCTTGTTGAGCACCGGCAGCACTTCGAGCCCCTGCTCGATGGCGGTGTAGCAGTTGGCGACGGACTGGGCTTCGACCCCCTGCGCCGCGTCCACCACCAGCAACGCGCCCTCGCAGGCTGCCAATGAGCGCGACACTTCGTAGCTGAAGTCCACGTGTCCCGGCGTATCGATGAAGTTGAGCTGATAGGTCCGACCGTCCCGGGCCTGGTAGTGGAGGGTGACGCTCTGCGCCTTGATGGTAATGCCGCGCTCGCGCTCCAGATCCATGGAATCCAGTACCTGCTCCGCCATCTCGCGGTCGCTGAGACCGCCGCAGAGTTGAATCAGGCGGTCCGCCAGCGTCGACTTGCCGTGGTCGATGTGGGCAATGATGGAAAAGTTGCGTATGCGATCTATTGCGGGCACTGCTCTGCTATCCGATGAAGCTCGCCGCCACCGGTTCTGCGTGGCTCAAAGGCGCGCGAGTGTAGCTCATCGCTGGGATATCGGCGAGGGCGCCGGCCGCGCCGTACCAGCCCCCGCAGCCGGTACGATCCACTACGATCGGGAGCGGGCGCGGCCGCGCGCGGGCTTGCCCGGCGCCTGCACAGTGCCTACGCAGTGCCCACGCAGTCAGGCTGCGTCGACACGGTACGTCCGAGTCGGCGCAGCGCTCCTGTGCTTGCGCAGCTGCCCTGTGCTTACTCCGGAACGCGCAAGGCCAGGAACGTCGGCACCTGGCCGCGAATGATCAGCACGGGAATCGAGCGACCGCTCGGCAGCGCGTCGGCGATCGTGTTAAAGGTGTCCACATCCTCGATCTCTTCGTTGTTGAGCCGAGTGATGACGTCGCCGGGACGCAGCCCCGCATCCGCCGCCGGGCCGTCCGCGGCCACCACGCGGACCCCGCCCGTGATTCCGAGCCGTTCGGCGACGTTATCCGGAACCGGCTCGACGTTGAGGCCGAGTCGCGACGGCGTCTGCTCGGCGCCGCCGCTGCTGTAGCCGACCTGCTGGTCCTCGCGATCGGCCAGCTCGCCGAGCACCACGTCGAGGGTGATCTCCTTGCCCTCGCGCACCACCTGCAGCTTCGCCTTGCTGCCGACCTTGCGCCGGCCTACCACATGCGGGAGCTCCGAGGAGAAATCGATGGGCTTGCCGTCGAACGCGGTGATGATGTCGCCTTCGCGGATGCCGGCTGCCGCGGCCGGGCTGTCTTCCAGCACGCGCGTGACCAGGGCACCGTGCGGGCGATCGAGCCCGAAGCTGTCGGCCAGGTCGCGGTTCACCTCCTGAATCACGACTCCCAGCCAGCCGCGCGACACGCGCCCGTTTTCGCGCAGCTGCGAAACCACCTCCATGGCGACGTCGATCGGGATGGCGAAGGAGACCCCCATGAAGCCGCCGGAATTGCTGTAGATCTGGGAGTTGATGCCCACCACCTCACCATCGAGGTTGAACAACGGTCCGCCGGAATTGCCAGGATTGATCGCGACGTCGGTCTGGATGTAGGGGACGTAGTTTTCCTGCTGCTCCGTGGGCAGGCTGCGTCCCTTGGCACTGACGATACCCGCCGTCACCGAGTAGTCGAACCCGAACGGCGAGCCGATGGCCAGCACCCACTCCCCTACCTTCAGATCTTCGGAGTGCCCCAGCTTGACCGTGGGCAGATCATCGGCATCCACCTTGATCAGCGCCAGATCGGAGCGGGGATCCGCGCCGACGAGCTCCGCGCTCAGTTCGCGCCGGTCGTTGAACCGCACGACGATCTCGTCGGCGCCGTCGACGACGTGATTGTTGGTCAGAATGTAGCCGTTCTTCTCGATGACGAATCCGGAACCCAGCGAGCGCGGCCGGATGTTCGGCGTGCGCCCGTCGGGCGGAAAGAACCGGCGGAAGAACTCGTCCAGCTCGTCGCTGCGCGAGCGCGGCCGCGTGGACCGGGGCTCGACGTTCTGCACCGTGCTGATGTTGACGACGGCGGCCGCATTCTTTTCCACCAGGCTGGTGAAATCGGGTAACTCGCGGGCGTCCGCCGGCGCGGCGCCGAACATCGAGGCAACCACTGTGACCAGAGCTAGAAAGAAGACTTTTTGCATAGTTTCGGGTTCCATGACCGTGATTCGTTGGCTGCGTCCGCTGGGCTCTCCCGCGCCGCAACGGGCCTGCCGGAGAGCAATGGAGCGGACGCCGTCTGTCCAGGTTCGCTGCCCGCCGCCGGCTGCCTGTGTACGCGCAAGTCCAGCCGCCGCAGGAGGCTCCCGCCCCGGGCCCGCAACAACAGCATGGCACCCACCAGGGCGCCCAGGCCCGCCAGCATGGCCATGCTCTCGCCGCCCAGCAGCCGACCGACGTAGCCGCCGCCGATGAGCGCCAGCAGTGGCGCCCCGAACAGGGCAGCGGCAACGCCGAGCAGCCCACGCTCGGAGATCTCGAGCCGCAAGCTCGTGCCGGGCGTCGCGTCGCCTGCTGCCGTATGCCGCAGCAGGGCCACTGGGGAGCGGGCAGATGCAGCACAGCCCATGCAACCGGCACAGCCGCCGGCGGCCACAGCACCGTCAGCGCCGATCACGATGTGGCGCTCGAGCATGCGCCCGTTCACGGGGCGCCCCCCGCAGCGGGTGCGCCCGCGACCGTGGGTTCGGTGTCGCCCTCGGAACGGATCACCACCGAGCGCGCAATGCGCTGAGCGGTCGCCGTGGGCAGCTCGCCCACCAGCGTGACCAGATGCGGCTGCTGGTCCGCGCCCTGCACCACGTGCGTTACCGCCACGGTGGCGCCGCTGCGCGAAACCATGGCGGTGGCCGCGCGCTCGGGCATGGATTCTATGAATACCGAAAACGCCGCCAGGCCATCCGTGTACATCATGGTGCGCACGGATTTGAGCGTGCGCGGGGCGCTGCGAATGTCCGCCGACGCCATGCTGAATCCATCCGGCAGCCAGCCCAGGCGCCAGCCCAGCTGAGCAGCGCTCACCGGCTGACGGTCCTGGGTGGCCAGTGTCAGATGCGTCACCAGCGACCCGTCCGGACCCTCCGGCTCGAGCGCTGCCGGATCCACGTCGTCACCGAGGCGCAGATCCGTGAACTGAAAGATCTCCAGCCGGTCGCCGCCGCCATCGATGAGCTCCGAGCGCAGCAGCAGCCGTGTATCCTTGTCCAGCCACAAACGGTAGCCGAAGCGATTCTGATCCTTGGGCGTCACCGCGAGCCGCATGGCGGTGCGCCCGGCGACCCGGTCCTCGCCGAAGAACGACAGCGCGTAGTTCTCGGAAATTCGGTCATAGCCGCGGATGAAGGCGCTGGCCAGCGGCCCGGCCGGGATGCTGTCCTCGAGTTCCAGCAGCGCATCGCCCGGCATCACGATACACACCACCTGGTCACCCGTCCGCACGATCTCCCTGGGTGCGCCGTTGAGGTGTACCAGGCGCTCGCGCGGCTCGCCGTCGACCACCATGTGCACGACCCGCAGGGTGGCCAGATCCTGACCGCCGTAGTAGCTGAAGACCCCGTCGTAGCTGAGCTCGCCGAATGCCCGGCTCATGTCCTGCAGCCACGCGCGCGGTGAGTCTCCGGAGCTCGCGGTCGACTCGGCTGCGTGGGCCGCCAGCGGGCAGGCGCCTGCCAGCAGCAGCGCAGCGAGATGACGGCGCCAGCCATTGCCATGCCGCGCGCTTCGGCTCATGGTGCCTCGTACGTCGCCATCTTCACGAAGGGCATCACGCTGCCGCGCGTCATGGCCTGCTGGCCGGCATGGTGCAGCATGTAGGCACGTGCCCGCTGCAGATCCGAAGGTGACACGTCGCTGGCGCGGAGCACCTCGACCGGCAGCTCGACCGGTGCGAGCGGCATGGGCTGCCGTTCCACCAGAGCCTGTTGCGGAACGGGGGTCTCGGTATCGATGTTGCTGACGCCCAGCACCACCACGAACGCCACAGAGGCTGCGACGCTGAGCGCCGTGATCCGGCCGGCCCAGGTGCGCGGCGTCGCTGCCTGCGCGCCGCCTGATGTCCGCGCGCCCGGGTCTGCGGCCGGCACCGTTCCGAGCGCGGCTCTGGCCGCGCCGGCGGACACGCGCCGGGTCTCGACGTCAGCGTCCTCTTCGAGCGCGAGCCAGACGCGCTCACGCAGATCGAACACGTCGAGCACCCGCTCGCCACGAATTGCCGAGCCGATCATGTGGTAGCGCTCCCACAAGCCGCGCAGCTCTTCGTCGCGATCGAGCTCGTCGAGCACGCGACGCAGCTCGAACACATCCGCCTCATCGTCGATGACCGCCGACAGCGATTGCCTAAGTTTTTCCGACATGACCTATCACCTCAATTCCGCGATCCAGACGCCATCGCGCAGCCATCAGCTCGACACCCGGTCGAGCAGCGGCGCGATGCGTTTGTCGATGGCTTCCCTCGCTCTGAATATCCTCGATCGCACGGTGCCCACCGGGCAATCCATGATCTCCGCGATCTGCTCGTACGTCAGACCGTCGAATTCCCTGAGTGTTACGGCGCTGCGCAGATCGTCGGGCAGCTCGGCAATCGCAGCGTCGATTTCCCGTGACAACTCGATGTTCGCCAGCGCGGCTTCGGGGGTGTCGATGTCGCGCAGCGCGTGCGCGCCCTCGTAGTACTCCGCATCGTCGATATCGACGTCGACTGCCGGTGGCCGCCTGCTGCGCGCCACCATGTGATTCTTGGCCGTATTGATCGCGATCCGGTACAGCCAGGTGTAGAACGCGCTCTCGCCGCGGAATCGCGGCAGAGCACGAAACGCTTTGATGAAGGACTCCTGAACGACGTCCGCCACGTCCTCCGGATCTCGCAGATAGCGCCCGACCAGATTGACGATCTTGTGCTGATAACGGCCGAACAACAGATCGAATGCACGCCGGTCCCCCTTTTGGACCCTGCGCACCAGCTCCTTATCTGTCTCCTTAGCCACCCGCGAATACGCCGCCCGATCGAGATTGGGCCGATATTCTGCCGGTAAGCTCATGTTTATACTAGGCAGCCCGATGGGATGAACGTTACTCATGACTCAGCGTTTCTCTACCGATGTTCTGATCATCGGCGGCGGTGCCGCCGGCCTGACTGCTGCCCTGCATCTCGCCGAGCACGCGCGGGTGACGGTGCTCTGCAAGGGCGACATCGAAAGTGCCTCCTCCACCTGGGCGCAAGGCGGCGTCGCCGCCGTGACGGACCCGGAGGACAGTCTCGATTCCCACGTCCAGGACACCCTTACCGCGGGTGCCGGATTGTGCGACGAGGACATCGTGCGCTTCACCGTGGATCACGCGCCGGGAGCGATCGAGCAGCTCGTGCGCTGGGGCGTGTGTTTCGATTCGGAGAACAACCACTACCATTTGACCCGCGAGGGCGGGCATTCGTTCCGACGCATCCTGCATGTTGCCGATGCCACCGGACGCGCCATCATCGATACGCTCACCGAGCGGGTGCTGGACCATCCCCGCATCGAGCTGCTGCGCGACCGCGTCGCCATCGATCTGGTCAATCTGAGCAAATTCGGTCGACATGCCAATCGCTGCGCCGGCGCCTATGTGCTCAATAGGACAACGGGACACGTGGAACTGTTCCAATCCACCAACGTGATTCTTGCAACCGGGGGCGCGAGCAAGGTCTACCTGTACACGAGCAATCCCGACAGCTCCACGGGAGATGGTATCGCCATGGCCTGGCGCGCCGGCTGCCGGGTAGGCAACATGGAGTTCAACCAGTTCCACCCTACCTGCCTGTTCCACCCCCACGCCAAGTCGTTTCTGATATCCGAGGCCGTTCGCGGCGAAGGCGGTCTGCTGCGGCTGCCGGACGGCGAGCGCTTCATGCGCCGCTTCGATGCGCGCCTGGAGCTGGCGCCACGGGACATCGTCGCCCGCGCCATCGACCACGAGATGAAGCGCCTGGGCCTGGATTGCGTCTACCTGGACATCAGCCATCGGCCGAGAAGCTTCATCGAATCGCACTTCCCCACCATCACCAGCCGCTGCCTTGAGCTCGGCATCGACATCACCCGCGAGCCCATTCCCGTGGTTCCAGCGGCGCACTACACCTGCGGCGGCGTCCTGGTCGACCGCAATGGCTGCACCGACATCCCGGGCCTGTACGCCATCGGCGAGGTCAGCTGCACGGGGTTGCACGGTGCCAACCGGCTCGCCAGCAACTCGCTGCTGGAGTGCATCGTGTTCGCGCGGGCAGCCGCGTCACACATCCTCGAGCGGATTCGCGAACCGGTGCCGGACGTGGCGGTGCCGCAGTGGGACGAGAGCCAGGTGACGAACTCGGACGAGGATGTGGTGATCGCCCACAACTGGGAAGAGCTGCGCCGGTTCATGTGGGACTACGTGGGCATCGTGCGCACCAACAAGCGCCTGCAGCGCGCGCAACGCCGGTTGGATCTGCTGCGCCAGGAGATCCACGACTACTACAGCAACTACCGGGTCTCGAATGACCTCATCGAGCTTCGAAATCTGATTCACGTTGCCGAGCTGATCGTGCGTTCGGCCCTGTCACGCCAGGAGAGCCGGGGGCTGCACTACAATCTGGACTATCCGCAGTTGCTGCCCCGCTCGGAGGATACGATTCTGTTCCCGGGCTTTCCGGATCGCCTGGACGTGCTGCAGCCGGCAGCCAGCTGAGCGCGCGCAGCCAGCGGCGCAACCGCGCCAGCTGCTCCGGCGCCAGCTCGTCGTGCAGAATCTCCACCAGCGAGCCATCGTCGAGTCGGATGCGGGTCGCCAGCAACCCGAGCGTCGCCCGGCGCACACGGCGGGGCCACAGCTCGAGCGCGCGCTCCACGGCACGATGCGGTTCGCCGCCCCGGTGCCACCACCAGAGCACCAGCAGCACCAGACCGGCGTTGCCGAGCCAGCACCAGCCGGCGCCGGCGGCAATCAGAAGAAGCAGCATCCGGCGCCCTGCCCGCAGACGTCCGCTCTCGAGCTGCAGGCGCAGGGGTTCAGGCGGACGGTCGGTTGGCGCTGCGAATCTGGTCGATGAGGGGTTCGAGCTGCGGGTCCGGCGGCACGGCGCGCCCCTGGATCCATTCGAAAATGTCCCAGTCATCGTGCTCGAGCAACCGTGCATAGAGCCGGCGACCGCTTGCGTCCAGCCCGGCCAGGCGGGTCCGCACGAACGGCGCCAGCACCAGCTCCAGCTCCAGAGCGCCGCGCCGGCTGCGCCACTTCAGGCGTTGCAGCTCGACATCTCCGGCGCTGTCCGCGGTCACATCGTTCATCAGTCTTCCCGCAAAGGCGGAACATTCTATCCCCCGGCATTTCCCGTTAACATGCCTGACCGGAACGATGGCGACCACGGCAGATGCTCCACCAGGCCTGGCAGCAATGGCTCAGCGAAGTACCGGCCGCCCCGGCAACCGATTCTGGTGTGCTGTGGCTGCAGGACCTCGCGCTGCTGCGTTTCAGCGGCGCAGACGCCGCCGGATTTCTGCAGGGCTACCTGACCTGCGACACCAGCCGCCTGGCTCCCGGACATCTGACCGCAACGGCTCTGTGCAACATCAAGGGCCGGGTAGTTGCCAACGGCTGGTGCTGCGCGGACGGCGACACCGTGTTGCTGCTGGTGCATCACAGCCTGGCCGAACGCGTCGGCGTGTTCCTCAAACCCTATCTGACGTTCTCCAGGACCCGCCTGGAAAACGAAACCGAACGCGTCCTGGTGATCGCTGCGCTGGACCACGAGCTGCCGACCGCGGCGTTGCGTCTCGACGAGCGCCGCCAGCTGGTGCTGCTCACCGAGCTCGATGCGGCGGCGACGCTGTGGCGCGGGCATCCGCAGCTGAGCACGAGCGCCTGGCTCGCCGCGCTGATCGACGACCGCGTGCCTCTGGTCTGCGCGGCCACCAGCGAGTCGTTTCTACCGCAGATGCTGGAGCTGGACCGGCTCGGTGCGGTGAGCTTCAACAAGGGCTGCTACCTTGGCCAGGAGGTGGTCGCGCGGGCGCAGCACAGGGGTCAGGTCAAGCGGCGGCTGCGAACCCTCGCCTGGCGGGGCAGCCCGCCCGTACCCGGCGCAGAGCTGCACAGCGACGACGGCAGGACCCAGGGCACGGTGCTCCAGAGCGTCGCGACGGCAGCGGGCAGCGGTACCTGCCTGGCCGTGGTCCAGCTGGACGCACCAGCGGCGTTGCATGAGGGAGATACAGGTCTCAGCAGCGCATCCTGACGCCTGTCTATACTTGAGGCACTCATCCTCAGACTTGGACAGGACACCAACATGTCGAACCTTGCCGCCCAGGTGCAGGCCGAACTCACCCAGGCCGTCCAGAACGACGAGCTCGATCTGCCGACGCTTCCGGAGGTCGCCCTGCGTATCCGCGATGCTGCCGAGGACGACGACGTCTCGGTCGCTTCGCTGGCGGGCGTGATCTCCGAAGACCCCGGACTCGCGGGACGCATGATCAAGGTGGCCAACTCACCTCTGTACCGGGCCGCCCAGCCCATCGAAGATCTGACCATGGCGGTGGGCCGCATGGGGGTGGAGTATGCCGCCGGGCTCGCCACCGGCATGGCAATGCAGCAGATGTTTCAGGCCACTTCGGACGTGATCGACCGCAAGCTGCGCAAGGTCTGGTCTCACGCTGCCGAGGTCGCAGGCATCAGCAGCGTGCTGGCCAAGACCTTCACACGGCTGCGAGCGGATCAGGCTGCGCTTGCGGGCCTGACGCACGTCATCGGCGTGCTGCCGATTCTGTCCTGGGCGGAGGAAAATCCGAGCCTGGTGAGCGACAGCATGACCCTCGACAAGGTGATCGACGGCATTCACGGCGCCCTCGGTACCATGATTCTGCAGAGCTGGGGGTTCCCGGAGGAAATCGCCCTGGTGCCGGCGCAGTACACCAAGTTCTCGCGCAAGGTGGCAGAGCCGGATTACATCGACGTGGTCATGGTGGCCAACCTGCAGACCCTGGCAGGCACCAGCCACCCCTTCACCAAGCTCGATTGGAACGAGATTCACGCGTTCCGCAACCTCGGCCTCGATCCGAACCTGGAAAGCAGCGAGATCGAAGGGTTCGACGAGGACGTGGCGGCTGCCCGGGACGCGTTCGCCTGAACGCACCCGGGGCGGCACGGCCGGACGCCGTCCGCACCCGACGGGTTGCTTGCGTGCGCGGCAGGCGAACGGTTTCGTCCCGCGACCGGCTGGCGGCTACTTGAGCTCGGGCCGATAGAGCAGCTGAATGCTGGAGAAATCCAGCGCGCCGGCGTCATGCAGCTGGCGGTGCACCCGATACAGATTCTGGGCCAGCGCCCCCAGCGGCACGGAGCTCTGGGACTGCCCGGCCGTGTCCATCGCAAGCCCCAGATCCTTGCACATGAGGTCCACCAGGAAGCCGCCGCTGTAACCTCGCGATGCGGGCACCCCGTCCATCACCCCGGGAAACGGGTTGTACACATTGAGCGACCAGTTACCCCCGATGAGCGCTTCATGATCTCGGACAGCACGGCCGGATCGAGGCCGTTGGCGACGCCGAGGGCAAGCGCCTCGGCGGTACCTGCCATGTGAATGGCCAGCAGCATGTTGTTGCAGATCTTGGCGATCTGCCCGGCGCCATTGTCGCCGGCATGAAACACGTTGGCGCCCATCACGTCGAGCAGCGGCCGCGCACGCTCGAGCGCGGCGGCGCTGCCGCCGACGATGAACGTCAGCGTCCCCCTTCGGCGCCGGCGGTGCCGCCGGAGACCGGCGCGTCGAGCATGTCCAGGCCGCGCTCCGCTGCGGCTGCGGCCACTCGACGCGCCGTCGCCGGATCGATGGTGCTGCAGTCGATCAGCAGCGTCCCTGAACTGCATGCTTCCAGCACGCCGCCGGCGCCGAGGTAGACCGCGTCCACGTGCCGGCCTGCCGGCAACATGGTAATCAGCACCTCCACCCCGCTCGCGCACTGCGCAGCACTTTCGGCGTGGTCCGCACCTTCGACGCGCGCCATCAGTTCGGCGACCAGGTCGAACACCCGCACCTCGTGACCAGCCGCCAGAAGATTGCGGGCCATGGGCCCGCCCATGTTGCCCAGCCCGATGAATCCGATGCTGCTCACGTCAGTGTCCTCCTGCTGTCTGTTCCCGTCGCGCCCGACCCTCAGACCAGGTCCGCGAGCGGATTCCTCGGCCAGGGCGGCTCGAAGTGCTCCGCCACGTAGCTTGCCGGCAGCGCCGCCAGATCCGCGTAGCGCCACTGGGGCCGGTTGTCCTTGTCGATGATCAGCGCGCGCACGCCTTCACGAAAATCCGGATGATGCGCGCATTGGGTGGCGACCACCATCTCCAGCCGGAAGGTGTCCGCCAGCGCCATGCCAGGCGCTCGTTTGAGCTGCTCCACGACGATGCCTACCGAGGTAGGGCAGCCGCCCGCCAGGGCGTCGAGACCACGGTCGATCCATGCGCTGCGCCCGCGCAGTCCCTTGAGCTGCTCGGCCACCTCCTGCACGGAACCGTGCGGACTGATGTGGTCGGGCACCTCGAGCAGCTGCGCGGCAGGCAGCTCCGGCCCCGGCAGCGCGCCGAGTGCAGCCTCGGTCAGTCCGTGATCCGCCTCAGCGTCTCCACGCCAGTCGACGCCCTGCAGCGCGGCGAGGACCGCCGCACGATGCTCGACCGCCACCGCATGGGTCCCCAGCCCCAGCAGCAGCGCGTCTGCAGCATTCATGTGGCTCCCCGTGGCAGCCAGAAACGTTCCCCAGTGCGCCGGCATCTGCCCCAGCAGCCAGGTTGCGCCGGCATCGGGGAACAGTCCGATGGTGATCTCCGGCATTGCGATGCGGGATTTTTCGGTGACGACGCGATAGCGGGCGCCGGAAAACACGCCCAGCCCGCCGCCCATGACGATCCCGTGTCCCAGACTGATCACCGGTTTGGTGAAGGTGTGCAGCTGGAAGTCCAGCCGGTATTCGTGCTCGAAGAACCGGAACGGGTAGTCGTCTACCACCCGGTTCGACTGCAGATTGCGGCTGATCGCACGGTACAGCGCCTGAATGTCGCCGCCCGCACTGAACGCGCGCTCGCCGGTCCCGGTGAGCAGCACCACCGCCACGTCCGGATCGTCGCGCCAGCGCTCGAGCGCCGGCTTGAGGATGTGGATCATGTCGAGGCTCAGCGCATTCAACGTACGCTCGGAATTCAGCCGCGCCTCTGCGACGACGGCACCGGACGCGGTCCGGTGCTCGAACAGCAGCACCTGTGCATTGAGGTCGTTGATGGGCTGCGTGCCCCTGTGCGCGCTCACTGCCATGCAGGTACCCTCAGCCGTTCACCCACTGCGGGGTGCGCTTCTCGAGAAACGCGTTCACGCCTTCGCGCTGATCCCGGGTATCGAACAGCTTGACGAACGATTCACGCTCGGCGGCATAGGCCGCGCCGATGTTGCCGTGGCGCGCCTCCTGAATCAGGGTCTTGCAGGCGCTCACCGCCGGAGGGCTCTGCCGGCCCACCATCTCAGCGAGTTCCAGAGCCCGCCCGAGCGCCTGTCCGGTATCCACCACTTCTTCTGCCAGGCCGATACGCCGGGCCGTTTCGGCATCGATGCGCTCGCCGCACAGGATCATTCTTTTTGCCCAGCCCTCCCCCACCAGCCAGGCCAGGTTCTGAGTGCCGCCGCCGCAGGGCAGCAGGCCCACGGTGGCTTCGGGCAATGCCATCTGCGCCTGGCTCTCGGCGATGCGGATGTCACACGCCATGGCGCATTCAAGACCGCCGCCCATGGCGTAGCCATTGATGGCAGCGATGCTGACCCCGCGAAAGCCTGCCAGCGCTTCGAACGCTCGACCGAAGCTCACTGCCATGGTAGCCGCGACGCCCTTGTCACCCGAGGCGAACAGCTTGAGGTCCGCGCCGGCGGAAAAGAACTTGTCGCCGGCACCGGTGACGACCAGTGCAAACACGCTGGCTTCGGCATTGCACTGAGCGACCAGATCCTCCAGGCCCTCCAGGCTCTCCTGGGTCCAGGTGTTCGCGGGCGGGTTGTCGATGGTCACCAGCACCGTGTGCCCTCGCTGCTCGGCTTTGAGCAGTGACGTCCGAGATTCGATCATCTGCAATCCTCCTGCGTTTCGAGTGAGTCAACCACCGGAATCCCGATCAGGCAACATCGAACCAGTCGATAGGCGTCTGCCCGTGGGCGGCGAGATAGTCGTTGGCCCTGGAAAAATGCCGGCAGCCGAAGAACCCTCGATGCGCGGAGAGCGGCGACGGATGCGGCGCGCTGAGCACACAGTGGCGGGCGCGGTCGACGATGGCACCCTTGCGCTGCGCGTAACTGCCCCACAGCATGAACACCAGATGCTCGCGCTGATCGTTGAGCACCTGGACGATCCGATCGGTGAACCGCTCCCAGCCTTTGCCCTGATGGGAGCCGGCACGGCCCTGCTCCACCGTGAGCACGGCGTTGAGCAGCAGCACCCCCTGGCGGGCCCAGGGTTCCAGGCAGCCCCGGCGGGCGTCGAGGCGGCGCCCTGGGCCGCCCAGATCGTCGTTGATCTCCTGGAAGATGTTTACCAGCGATGGCGGCTGCGGCACGCCGGGCTGAACGGAGAAACACAGGCCGTGGGCCTGACCGGCACCGTGATAGGGATCCTGGCCGATGATTACTACCTTCACGGCCGGCAGCGGGCACAGATCCAGCGCCGCGAAGATCGCCTGGCCGTCCGGAAAAATGACCTTGCCGGTACGCTTCTGGTCCACCAGAAACTGACGCAGGACCTTCATGTAGGGCTGCTCGAACTCGTCGGCAAGCGCCTGCTTCCAGCTCGCTTCGAGCCGTGGGCTGCGCGCGGGGCGCGCGGACCCGTCGCCCTCAGTGTGGCTCGACTCAGTCATCCTTGGGACGCATGAGCGGGAACAGCAGCACGTCGCGGATCGAGGACGCGCCTGTGAGCAGCATCACCAGCCGGTCGATTCCGATGCCCTCGCCCGCCGCCGGCGGCAGCCCGTACTCGAGCGCGGTGATGTAATCCTCGTCGAAATGCATGGCCTCGAGGTCGCCCTCGCTCTTCTTGCGCGCCTGTGCGCGGAAGCGTTCAGCCTGGTCCTCGGGATCGTTGAGCTCCGAGAAGCCGTTCGCCACCTCTCGACCGGCGATGAACAGCTCGAATCGGTCGGTAAGCTCGGGATCGTCGTCGCTGCGTCGCGCCAGCGGCGAGACCTCGGCCGGATAGCGGGTGATGAACGTCGGCTGCACGAGACGACTTTCGACGCGCGCTTCGAACACCTCCATCTGCAGCCGACCGAGGGCCCAACTGTCCTCGACCGGCAGATTCATACCGCGCAACAGGTCGGCCAGCCGCTCGCGATCCGCCACCTCCGCCGGGGTCAGCCCTACGTAGTGGCAGATCGATTCGGCCATGGTCATCAAGGTGGCCGGGCTGGCCAGATCGATGCGCTCGCCTTCGAACTCGACGCTGCTGCCACCGATCACGTGATTGGCGAGTTCGTGCAGCAGTTCTTCGGTGAGCACGATCAGATCCCTGTAGTCGGCATACGCCCAGTAGAACTCGAGCATCGTGAACTCGGGATTGTGCCGGGTCGACAGGCCCTCGTTGCGGAAGCTGCGATTGATCTCGAAAACCCGTTCGAAACCGCCGACGGTGAGCCGCTTCAGAAACAGCTCCGGCGCGATCCGCAGATACAGCTGCAGGTCGAGCGCGTTGTGGTGCGTGACGAAAGGCCGCGCCGTGGCACCGCCGGGGATGACGTGCATCATGGGGGTTTCCACCTCCATGAAGTGACGCTGCTCGAAAAACGAACGTATGAAGGCGATCACGCGCGAACGCAGCCGGAACAGCTCCCGCGAATCCGGGTTCATGATCAGGTCGAGATAACGCTGCCGGTACTTGATCTCCTTGTCGGCGAGCCCGTGATACTTCTCCGGCAGCGGGCGCAGGGTCTTGTTGAGCAGCTCGATCTCGCGCGCGTGCACCGACAGCTCGCCCTTGTTGGTACGCATCAGGGTGCCGCGCACGCCGACGATGTCGCCGATGTCCCAGAGCGACTCGAATGCCTCGTAGGCGTCGTCGCCCACGTCGTCTCTGCGCACGTAGCACTGGATCTGACCGCTCACGTCCTGCAGCGTGATGAAGCTGGCCTTGCCCATCACGCGGCGCAGCATCACGCGCCCGGCAACGGCTGCCTCGATCCCGGCCTGCTCCAGCGCAGCCTTGTCCATGTCGGCGCAGCGCGTGTGAAGATCGGCGGCCAGCGCATCGCGCCGGAAGCCGTTGCCGTAGGCGGTACCCGTCTGGCGCCAGCGGGCAAGCTTGTCCCTGCGCACGCGGATGATGTCGTTTTCGTCGCTCATGTGACTTCCGTATTCGGTTGGCACTCAATGCCCGCCGGCTGGCGAGCTGCGGTGCAGCACGCTAGAGCCCGGCTTTCAGGCTTGCCTCGATCAGGTCGTCGATGTCGCCATCGAGAACATTGCCCGGATCGCTGCGCTCGATACTGGTACGCAGATCCTTGACCCGGGACTGGTCGAGCACGTAAGAGCGGATCTGGCTGCCCCAGCCGATGTCCGCCTTGGAGTCCTCTATGGCCTGCAGCTCCGCCCGGCGTTTGAGCATCTCCATCTCATAGAGTTTGGCGCGCAGCTGCTTCCAGCACTTGTCGCGGTTCTGGTGCTGCGAACGCTCGCTCTGGCACTGCACCACGATGCCCGACGGAATGTGGGTCAGGCGCACGGCCGAGTCGGTGCGGTTCACGTGCTGTCCACCGGCACCGCTGGCGCGATAGGTGTCCGTGCGCACATCCGCTGGATTGATCTCGATCTCGATGTCGTCCTCGATTTCCGGCGACACGAACACCGACGCGAACGAGGTGTGACGCCGATTACCCGAGTCGAACGGAGATTTGCGCACCAGCCGGTGCACCCCGGTCTCGGTACGCAGCCAGCCGAACGCATACTCGCCATCGATCTCCACGGTAGCACTCTTGATCCCGGCCACCTCACCGGGCGAGAGCTCGATGATCTCGGTAGCGAAACCGCGCTTTTCCGCCCACCGCAGATACATGCGCAGCAGCATTTCGGCCCAGTCCTGGGCCTCGGTGCCGCCGGAGCCGGCCTGGATCTCCAGATAGGCGTTCGCGGGATCCGTCTCGCCCTGGAACATGCGCCGGAATTCGAGGGCAGCGAGCTCCCGTTCGAGCGCGTCGAGTTCGGCGTCGACGTCGTCCAGAGCGGCCCGGTCGTCGTCGGCAGCCGCCAGCTCTGCCAGCTCATCGATGTCCGCCAGCGCACCCGCAAACCGGGCCAGCACCGAAACCACCTGCTCGAGCGCCGCGCGCTCCTTGTTCAGCGCTCTGGCGCGATCCTGATCGTCCCAGACCTTGGGGTCTGCGAGTTCCAGCTCTACCTCTTCGAGACGGTGTTTCCGGTCCGCGAAGTCAAAGATACCCCCTGAGCGCCTGATCCCGCTCCCTGAGGTCTTTGATTCGTTCCCGGATCGATGTGATTTCGGCCATCTTGGGTCCCCGCGCGACCGCCACGGCGGCGCTCGTGCAAAAGCGCGGAAGTTTAGGGCAACGCCGTCAGATGCTCCACCATCAGCTGCAGCGTAGGCAGATCCCCCCAGTCGTTTTCGGCCAGGCGGTAGACCAGCCGCACCCGCCGGGCCTCGGGCAGCGGCGGCTGTCGGAACGCGATGGCATCCATGACCCTGCGACCCGCGCGCACGACCAGCTTGAGGTGCTGCTCCCCCACCACCCGCTGCGACACCAACTCGAACTCGCCGTGAAACGTCGGCTCGGGAAATCCCTGCCCCCAGGGGCCGGACTCGCTCAGGAGCCGCGCGGTCTCCAGGGTGAAATCCGTGCCGTCCAGCTCGCCGTCACTCAGCAGGGTGCGGGTCAGCGCGCTGGCCGGCAGGCGGCTTCGTACTTCGGCGTCGAAGGCGCGGGCGAATCTTTCGTAGTGCACCCGCTTGATGGACAATCCGGCCGCCATGGCGTGACCGCCGAACTTGCTCAGCAGCCCCGGGTAGCGCGCGGCGATGGCGTCGAGCGCATCGCGCACGTGCAGTTCGGGCAGCGAGCGCGCGGAGCCCTTGAGCTCATCCGGGGCCACCGGCCCTGCATCGGCAAACGCGATGACCGGGCGATCGACCTTCTCCCGCAGGCGACCGGCCACGATTCCGATGACGCCCTGATGCCAGCCAGGCTCGTAGACACAGACCCCGAAGCGTTCGCTGACGTCCAGGTGAAACTGTGCGACCAGGAGCTCGGCATCACGCACCATCTCCTGCTCGAGCTCTCGGCGGGCGCGATTGAGCTCATCGAGCGCCCGTGCCCGCTCCAGCGCCTCGGCATCGGTGGCAGCGAGCAGACAGCGGATGCCGAGCGTCATGTCGTCGAGACGACCGGCGGCGTTGAGCCTCGGCCCCAGCGCAAAGCCCAGATCCTGCGCCGTGAGCCGGTTCAGGTCGCGACCTGCCACCTGTGCCAGAGCCCGGATGCCGGGCCGGCAGCGTCCCCCGCGCATCCGCCGCAGGCCGTGCAGCACCAGTATGCGATTGTTGCGATCGAGCGGCACCACGTCGGCCACCGTGCCGAGCGCCACCAGATCGAGCCAGTCGGCCAGGTTGGGCTCGGCCCGGGTCTCGAACCAGCCCGCCTCGCGCAGGCGGGTGCGGACCACGGACAGAACGTAATAGATGACCCCCACCCCGGCCAGGTTCTTGCTGGCGAATACGCAGTCGGGCAGGTTGGGATTCACGATCGCCAGTGCCTGCGGCAGCTCGCGCCCCGGCAGGTGGTGATCGGTGACGATCACGTCGATGCCCCGCGCGGTGGCCGCCGCCACGCCGGCAACGCTCGATACGCCGTTGTCCACCGTGATGATCAGATCCGGCGCACGCGTCGCGGCAAGGGCCACGATCTCGGGCGACAACCCGTAGCCGAACTCGAACCGGTTGGGCACCAGAAAGTCCACGTGCGCTGCGCCGAGCGCCTGCAGCAGGGAAACGCCCAGGGCCACCGAGGTGGCGCCGTCAGCGTCGAAATCACCCACGAACAGGATCCGCTGCCCGGACGTCACCGCCGCAACGATGCGCGCCGCGGCCCGGTCGATCTGCGCCAGTTGCGCCGGCGGCAGCAGCTTCGCCAGCGACAGATCGAGCTCGGCCGGGTCGCACACGCCGCGTGCCGCATAGATGCGCCGGAGCAGAGGCGGCAGATCGCCGCCGGACAGAAGCTCGGCGCGCTCCGCGCCACGGGCAACGATTCGCGGCTCAGTCATGACCCAGGTCGGCGACGCGGATCCGCATGATCTGTCCGACGACGTCGGGCAGCGCCTGCACCGCTGCCAGCGCCTCGTTCATGACGCGCTCGGGCACGTCCTGAGTGACGATGATGATCGGCACCCAGGGGCCGCCATCGTCCCGGTGCACGGCCTCTGCCCGCTGCACCGCGGCTTCGATGCTGATCTCATACTCGCTCAGCACCGTGGCCACCCGGGCGAACACGCCCGGCCGGTCCAGCGCCGGGATACGCAGATAGTAGGCGCTGACGATGTCCTCGATACCCAGCATGCGCTGATCCACGTCCGGATCGGGCGCGGGCGGCCCGGCCGTGTCGCGGGCCACGTCGATGAGATCGGCAACCACCGCAGACGCCGTCGGCAACGCGCCGGCACCTGCACCGACGTACAACGTGTCGCCCGCTGCATTGCTGTGGATCAGCACTGCGTTCATCACGCCGTCGACGCTCGCCAGCATGTGGCCAGCGGGCACCAGCGCCGGATGCACGCGTGCTTCGATACCATGCCCGGTATCGCGTGCGATGCCCAGGTGCTTGATCCGGTAGCCCAGCTGGCGGGCAAACTCGATGTCTTCCGGCGTAATGGCCGAGATGCCTTCGGTGTAAACGTCGGCAAATCGGAAGCGGGTGCCGAATGCCAGCGCGGAAAGGATGGTGAGCTTGTGGGCAGCATCTATGCCCTCGACATCGAAGGTGGGATCCGCCTCCGCGTAGCCGAGTGCCTGGGCCTCTGCCAGCGCATCGGCGAACCGCCTGCCGGCGCTGGTCATGGCGCTGAGAATGTAGTTGGAGGTGCCGTTGATGATGCCGGCCAGCCAACGCACGCGGTTACCCGCGAGGCCGCGGGTGAGCGCAACGATCACCGGAATGCCGCCGGCCACCGCGGCCTCGAATCCGAGCGTCGTGCGGTGCACATTGGCCAGCGCCATCAGCGCGTCGCCGTGCAGCGCGAGCACCGCCTTGTTGGCGGTGACCACCGGCTTGCCGGCCTTCAGTGCCGTCTCCAGCAGCTCCAGCGCAAGTTCCTCACCGCCAATCAGCTCCACCAGCACGTCGATGTCGGGGTCGGTCGCCAGGGCTCTCAGATCCGTGCCGAAGCTGGCCGCGCCGAGATCCACTCCGGGCCTGGCACGGCGACTCGCGACCCGCACCACCTCTACGGGCCTTCCGGCGCGCAGCGCAATGCTGCTGGCATTTTCCGAGAGCAGGCGCAAGACGCCCTGGGCCACGGTGCCCAGGCCACAGATGCCTACGCGCAGGGGTGCGAGACTGGTTGCCAAAGCGGCTCCTTCCGGTACATATCGGGGAGCCGCAATGTTACGTAGGATGGGTCTAGATGCCTACCGTTCTGGCCAGCTCGTCGGCGGGCATGTAACCCGGCAGCAGGGTGCCGTCCTCGAGCACGATGGCCGGGGTGCCGGTCACCCCGACCTGCCGTCCCAGATCGTATTCCTGAGCGACCGGGTTGTCGCAGGTGGCATCCGGAATCGTGCCGCCGGCCTTCAGCCGGGTTATGGCCTCGTGGGGATCGTCCGAACACCAGGCGGAGACGATCTTGCGATAGGACTCTGAGCCGATCCCAGCGCGCGGATAGGCCAGGTAGCGCACCTCGATACCCAGCTCGTTGAGCCGCGGCACTTCCTGGTGCAGCTTGCGGCAGTAGCCGCAGTCCACGTCTGTGAATACGCTGATGGCGGCCTTGGTCGGGCCGCTCGGGCTGAACACGACCATGTCCTTGCGCGGTACGGCAGCGATCAGCTCGTGCCGCTTCGCCGCGCGCTTGACCTCTGCCAGATTCACCAGATCGTCGTCGCCCAGCTCGTAGAGGTCACCGGCAAACAGGTAACGGCCGTCGGCCGTGCCGTAGAACACGGTGCCTCCAGTCAGTTCGAGCGCGTAAAAGCCCGGCATGGGAGCCGCGGTGACGTGCTCGATGGGAATGCCGGGGCGCAGCGCCTTGAGCTTGTTCACCAGCAGATCGGCCCCGCTGGCAGCTGCCCCGGTGGTCCCGCCGTCGTTGTCGGCAAAGGCATTCCAGGCCGCGCCCAGCAGCGCCAGGCTGCCCGCGGCCAGCGCGCCTGCACCAAGGAGTGTTCTGAGGCTTCGAGTCGGGTTCATGCGAATCACCATGTTGCGGCTGGCTGCTCACTGAATGTGACAGCGTCGTCCAGGGTAAATTCCGTCGTCCGGCCGTGTCAGCCGCGCGGATGATGGGTTTTGTGCAAGTCTTTCAGGCGCGCCTGCGCTACGTGAGTATAGATCTGGGTGGTCGATAAGTCTGCATGACCCAGCATCATCTGCACTGCGCGCAGATCGGCGCCATGATTGAGCAGGTGCGTTGCAAAGGCATGACGCAGCGTGTGCGGTGAGACCGAACGGGTGATGCCGGCAGCGGCCGCGTAGCGCTTGATGGCGTGCCAGAAGGTCTGCCGGGTCATGGGCCGCCCGCGCCGGCTCGGGAACAGGGCAGCAGTGGGTTGTCCGCGCACCAGGGCCGGACGCGCCTCTTCGACATAGCGCAGGATCCAGCCGAGCGCCGACTCACCCACCGGCACCAGCCGCTCCTTGCTGCCCTTGCCGACGATCCGCACCACGCCCTGCCGCAGATTCAGTGCGGTCGTCGTCAGCTCGACCAGCTCGGAAATGCGCAGCCCCGACGCGTACAGCAGCTCCAGCATGGCGCGGTCGCGCAGCCCCGTCGGTTCGTCGATGTCCGGCGCTTCGAGCAACGCGACGACTTCGCGCTCCGAGAGCAGGCCCGGCAGGCTGCGGCCGAGCTTGGGCAGCTCCAGGTCGGCGCTCGGATCTTCCGCGAGCTGCCCTTTGCGTACCTGGTGACGATAGTAACCTTTGACGCAGGACAGCCAGCGAGCCGTGGAGCGCGCCCGGTAACCGGCCTGAAAGCGCGTGGCCACGCACTCCAGCAGCTGCTGGCGGGTGGCCGACAGCAGCGGCGCGGACAACATCCGCGCCAGCGCCACGAGATCGCGCCGGTACGCGGCCAGGGTGTTTTCCGCGAGGCCGCGCTCGAGCCAGAGCTCGTCCAGATAGCCGTCGATGCTGGCCCGGGAGGCCGGGTCCAGGTCGCCTGCATCGGGACTACCGCCAGGCATCCTGCCTCAACGAGCCCGGACGCGGGACACCTGGTGCTAGACCTTTTCCTTGATTCGCGCCGCGCGGCCGGAGAGTTCACGCAGGTAGTAAAGCTTCGCCTGACGGACGTCGCCGCGACGCTTGAGCTCGATGCTGGCGATCAGCGGGCTGTGCAGCTGAAAAGTCCGCTCGACCCCGACCCCATGGGATATCTTGCGCACCGTGAACGCGGAGTTGAGACCGCGGTTGCGGCGCCCGATCACGACACCTTCGAAGGCCTGCAGGCGCTCGCGGTTACCCTCGCTGACTTTGACCTGTACCACGACGGTGTCACCGGGGCCGAAGTCCGGAAATTCCGTCTTCAGCTGCTCGTTCTCGAGCGCTTCGATGATCTTGTTCCTGCGCACCTTTCTGCTCCTGCTTGCCCTGTGAACCGATGGCCTGCGCCTCGGTGTTCTTGAAATTCCGGTATCGTGAATCTGAGCGCTAGGGCCCGGACTCCCGCGAATCCGGCTCGTCCGGATTCGACGTCTCAGGCGCCCCGCGGGCGCTCGCGTCTGCGCCGACCGAGCCGGCAACACCAGCGCCGGCGTCGCTCGGCTTCTGCACGGACGGCGACGCCAGCAGCTCGGCCAGCAAGGCCCGGTCTTCACGCGACCAGCGCCTGCCTGCCAACAGATCCGGGCGCCGCTGCCAGGTTCGCAACAGCGCCTGGCCACGGCGCCAGCGCCGCACCGCCGCGTGGTCGCCACTGAGCAGCACCGACGGCACGCCCAGGCCCGCGGTAATTTCCGGGCGCGTATAGTGCGGGTAATCGAGCAATCCATCAAGGTGCGATTCCTCGAGGGATGACGCCGCATTGCCGAGCGTGCCCGGCAGCTGACGCGAGATCGCGTCCATCAGCACCATGGCCGGCAACTCGCCGCCGGTGAGCACGTAGTCGCCGATCGACAGCGCCTCGTCCACCGCCAGTGCGCGAAAGCGCTCGTCTACACCTTCGTAGCGCCCCGCCACCAGCACGAGCCCCGGCAGTTGTGCCAGCTCGTTGACCCGCTTCTGGTTCAGGCGCGCACCGTCCGGCGTCAGATACACCACGGGCGGTCGCCCGACGCCTGCATTCCCGGCTGCCGTCCGGGCCGCAGCCACCGCGTCCAGCAGCGGCTGCACCATCATCACCATGCCAGGCCCGCCACCGTAGGGCCGATCATCCACGGTCGCATGACGATCACGCGCATACGAACGCGGGTTGAAGACCTCCAGCGACAGAACGCCGTCCCGCAGCGCCCGCCCGAACACGCCGCTGTCCGCCGCCGTCGCGAGCATCTCTGGAAACAGGCTTACCAGGCCGATCCACATCTCGGGCTCCGGGGTCTCGGCGCCGGCTGGCGCATCACAGCGGATCCTGCCAGTCGACGATCAACTCGCCCGCTGCGAGGTCTACCCGCACCACGAACTGGGCAACGAACGGAATCAGCCGCGGTGACGACGGCGGCCGGGTATCCGACTCAGCACGATTCTGCACCACCAGAACGTCATGCGCGCCAGTCTCGAGCAGGTGGTCTACATACCCGAGCAAGGCGCCGTCGCGATCCCGGACCTCGAGCCCGATGAGATCGCGCCAGTAGTACTCGTCTGCTTCGGTTGCCGGCAACGCGGCCCGCGGCACGGCAATGAGACACCCAGCAAGCCGCTGCGCGGCATCCCGGTCGGTGACGCCACCCAGCCTGGCAACCAGGCCCGATCCATGGGTGCGCACGTCGAGCACCTCGACATCGCTCCAGCGATCACGCTGTTGTGCGCGCCAGGGTCGGTAATCGAGAAGATTTCCGGCTGGTTCGGTGAAGGAGGTGACCCGCACCCAGCCCTGCACGCCGTAGGCACCGCCAATACGGCCGACAACGACCCAATCCGTCGGGACCTCGACCCCGCCGGCAGACGCTTCGGAAGGTTCGACAGGTTCTGCGGCCACGACAGGATCCGCGGCCGTGGGCGCGGCTTACTCCGCGGCGGCAGCCGCCGTGGCGCCCGCATTTCTGCGAGCCTCGGCAAGCAGTTGCTTGACCCGGTCGGACGCCTGGGCACCCACGCCGAGCCAGTGCTGTGCGCGATCCAGATCGAGTCGCAGCTTCTCATCGTTGCCCCGGGCCACCGGGTTATAGAAGCCGATCCGCTCGATGAAACGGCCGTCGCGCGACGTCGCCGACTCTGCAACCGTGATGTGGTAAAACGGGCTCTTCTTAGACCCGTGCCGCGCGAGGCGTATCGTGACCATCAACCTACCCTGGAACGAAAGGCGCGATATTCTAATGGAAGTCACGGCGCATGCAAGGGTCGCGATCTCCCCGGTAGCGTTGCAGCAGCTCGCGATTGCGCCTCAGCGCGGGTAGCCGGGCGGCCGCTGGCCCTGCAGGCCGCGCATCATCTTCTGCATGCCGCCCTTGCGGGTAACCTTCTTCATCATCTTCTGCATCTGCTTGTGCTGCTTGAGCAGACGGTTGATGTCCTGCACCTGGGTGCCGCTGCCGCGCGCGATGCGCTGCTTGCGCGACCCATTGATCACGTCCGGGAAACGCCGCTCATGGGGAGTCATGGAATCGATGATCACCGCCATGCGCCGGAACAGACCATCGTCGAGCTGCGCCTGGGCCGCAGCGGGCAGCTGGCTCATGCCGGGCAGCTTGTCGAGCATCGAGCCGATACCGCCCATGTTGCTCATCTGCTCGAGCTGGTCCCGGAAATCTTCCAGGTCAAATTTCTTGCCTTTTTGCAGCTTGCGCGCCAGCTTCTGCGCCTTCTGCTTGTCGACCTTGCGCTCTGCTTCCTCGATGAGGCTGAGCACGTCGCCCATGCCGAGGATGCGTGATGCAAGGCGGTCCGGATGAAATGCCTCCAGGGCGTCCGTCCGCTCGCCGATACCCAGGAACTTGATGGGCTTGCCGGTAATGGCCCGCACCGACAGTGCGGCCCCGCCGCGGGCATCGCCATCGGCCTTGGACAGCACCACGCCCGTGAGATCCAGGGCATCGTTGAAGGCTTTGGCGGTGGTGGCAGCGTCCTGGCCGGTCATGGCATCGACCACGAACAGGGTTTCCACCGGCTTGAGCAGCGCGTGCAGCGCGCGAATCTCCGCCATCATCTGTTCGTCGATGGCCAGGCGGCCGGCGGTGTCCACCAGCAGCACGTCGACGAACTGGCGCGACGCCTCGCGCAGAGCCCGTTCGGCGATGTCCAGCGGCTTTTCGTCGGCGCTCGACTCTACGAAATACGCGCCCACCTCGCCCGCCAGCGTCTTCAGCTGTTCGATGGCAGCCGGGCGATACACGTCGGCGCTGACCACGGCGACGCGCTTGCGCTCGCGCTCCTTCAGGTGACGCGCCAGCTTGGCCACGGTGGTGGTCTTGCCGGACCCCTGCAGGCCGGCCATGAGGATCACCGCCGGCGGCTTGACGTTCAGGTTGAGGCCGATGCTCGCCTCACCCATCACCCGCACGAGCTCGTCGTGCACGATCTTGACGAACGCCTGACCCGGATTGAGGCCGGCGTCGACCACCGTCCCGAGCGCCTGCGTCTTGACCTGCTCGATGAAATCCTTGACGACCGGCAGGGCAACGTCCGCTTCCAGCAGCGCCATACGCACGTCGCGCAGCGCCGCACTGACGTTCTCCTCACTCAGACGTGCCTTGCCGGTGATGCCGCGCAGGGTCTCGGTCAGTCGTTTTGAAAGGCTGTCAAACATGCTCGTCCTCGGTCGCGAAGGACGGATTATAGACCTTCACGGCCCAGACCGGTTGTGCCAAACTCGATCCTCACCGCCCGCAGCCGCTGCCCGTAACTACCGGATGACCGACAACCGATGGCTTGGAACCTGACCGCCGGAGCCGGTATCGCCGCGGCCATTCTGTACATGGTCGGCGAGGCGCTGCTGATTCGCGGGCTGCGGCGCGGGGTGCCGCTTCGACGGGGGCCGCTGATTGCCGTCGGGCTGCCTGCCGTGCTGCTCGATGCGCTGTGCACTTCGGCCCAGATGCAGCCGCCGGAAGGCTGGTACCTGGGGTTCTACACCGCGCTCAGCCTGGTGACTCTGGTGATGGTGCTGTTCGTGCTCGTCACCTCGCTGCGCCTGCCGGTGCAGAACCTGCTGCTGCTGGCATTCCCGCTGGCCGCCCTGACCAGCCTCGGCAGCCTGCACGGAGAGACCGGCTTCGAGGCGCGGGTGAAGCTCAGCCCGCAGCTGATCGGCCACATCGTGCTCTCGATTACGGCCTACAGCATCCTGTTCATGGCAGCCTGCCAGTCCATCCTGGTGGCGATTCAGGAACGCGCGCTGCGCAGACGCCGCCCGCTCGGCGTGCTGCGCCTGCTGCCGCCGCTGGAGAGCATGGAGTCGGTGCTGTTCGCCCTGCTCTGGGTCGGCATCGTGACCCTGACCCTGTCCATCGGCAGCGGCTTTCTGTTCCTCGAGGATCTGTTTGGTCAGCGCGTGGTCCACCACACCGTGCTGTCCTGCGCCTCCTGGCTGCTTTATGCCGTGCTGCTCATCGGCCGGCACCGCTTCGGCTGGCGCAGCAGCACGGCGACGTCGTGGACCCTGATTGCCTTCTCGCTGCTGGTGTTGGGGTATTTCGGCAGCAAATTCGTGCTGGAGATTCTGCTGGACTCCGGCGCCCCCGCATCTTGACACGGCCCCGGCTGCGCGCGGCCTGCGCGCGCGGCAGGACGCGGGGCGCGCATGACTGCGCGCACCAGCTTTGCAACACACACCTGAACGAACGCGAACGCTCATGAACCCAAGCGAACTCTCTCCCGGCACGCTGCTGGCCATCATCGCCGTGCTGACGTGCATGTCCGCCTACTTTTCGGGGTCCGAGACGGCCATGATCGCGCTCAACCGCTATCGGCTGCGGCATCTGGTCAAGGAACGCCACCGCGGCGCCCGCAAGGCCAGCCGCCTGCTCAAGCGTCCCGACCGTCTGCTGGGGGTGATCCTGCTGGGCAACAATCTGGTCAACAACATCGCTGCGAGCCTCGCCGCCGTCGTCGGCCTGCGCCTGGCGGGCGATACGGGCGTCGTGCTGGCGCCGTTCATCCTGACACTGGTGTTTCTGATTTTTGCCGAGGTGGCGCCGAAGACCATTGCCGCGCAACGGCCCGAGCCCATTGCGTTCTGGTCCGCCTACATTCTGGAGCCGATGCTGCGGCTGCTCTATCCGGGTGTCGTGTTCGTCAACGCCATAGCCAACATGGTGGTCAAGCCGTTCCTGCCGCACCCATCGGAAACCGAGGCCAGCGAGACGCTGACGCCCGAGGAACTGCGCACCGTGGTCAACGAGGGCGTCGCGCTGCCCGAAAAGGGCCAGAACATGATGCTGGGGATCCTCGATCTCGAAAAGGTGACCGTGGACGACATCATGGTGCCGCGCGGCGAGCTGGTGGGCATTGACCTCGACGACGACATCAACGACATCGTCGATCAGATGGCCGCCAGCCAGCACACGCGCCTGCCCGTGTACCAGGGCAACATCAACAACATCCTGGGCGTCCTGCACCTGCGGCGCATGGCGCGGCACGTGCAGACCGGCACCTTCACCAAGGCAGATCTGCTGCAGCTCACCGAAGAGCCGTACTACGTGCCGGAGCAGACGCCGCTGCTGACCCAGCTGATGAACTTCCAGAAGGAGAAAAAGCGGATCGCGCTGGTGGTAGACGAGTACGGCGAGGTCGACGGCATCGTCACCCTGGAAGACATTCTCGAGGAGATCGTCGGCGAGTTCACCACCGACCTGGCCGCAAAGCTGCCGGAGATTCACCCCCAGGACGATGGCTCCTACTTCATCGACGGCCTGGCCCTGCTGCGCGACATCAACCGGGCCCTGGGGTGGGACCTGCCCACCCACGGTCCGAAAACGCTGAACGGGCTGGTGCTCGAGCACCTGGAGACCCTGCCCGACAGCAACATCTGCCTGCAGATAGGCCACTACCGCATCGAGACCCTGCAGATCAAGGACAACGTCATCAGCAACCTGAAGATCACCCGGGTCAGCGGAGCCGGCGACTAGGAGTCCCGGCGCCGCTGCCGGTTCGGCTGCTGGCGCCCGGAGGCTAACGCCGCCAGCGTCGATTCATGGCCGAAACGATTGCCTGAAACGATGCGGTGATGGTGTTGCGCGACAGCCCCAGGCCGTAGCAGCGGCCTTCTTCGGCTTCGTCGATGGCCACCACACAGATCGCCTTCGCATCCTTGCCGGTCGTCATCGAATGCTCGTGGTACTCGATGATGTTCAGCGGCTCGTTGAGGGTTTCCACCAGGCCGTTGACGAACGCTTCGATGGGGCCCGAGCCCTCGCCGTCTATGGTCATCTGCTGTTCGGAAACCTCGATGCGCGCCACGCAGCGCTGATCGTTCTCGCGACCCGTGAGCAGGTCGAAGTCGATCAGCTTGTAGGGGCCTTCGTCCGCCTGATACTCGTCGATGAGCGCCTGCAGGATCTCCTCGTTCTTGACCTCCCGGTCCAGCTTTTCGGTCAGGCGCTGTACCACACCGCTGAACTCCACCAGCATCTCGCGCGGCAGGCTGATGCCGTAGATCTCTTCGAGTATGAAGCCGACACCGCCCTTGCCGGACTGGCTGTTGACGCGCACGGTCTCCTTGTACGACGACCCCACATCCGCCGGATCGATGGGCAGATAGGGAACCTCCCAGTGGTCGCGGTCGACCTTGGACATACCCTTGCGGATGGCGTCCTGGTGCGAGCCCGAGAACGCGGTGAACACCAGCTCGCCCGCGTACGGGTGACGCTCGTGCACCGGCAACTTGTTGATCCGCTCCACGGTTTGACGGATGCGCGGCATGTCGCGCAGATCGAGCTCCGGATCGACTCCCTGGCTGAACAGGTTCATGGCCACGGTCACGATGTCGCAGTTGCCGGTGCGCTCGCCATTGCCGAACAGCGTCCCCTCGACCCGGTCCGCGCCGGCCATGAGGCCGAGTTCCGTCGCCGCGACGCCGGTTCCGCGGTCGTTGTGCGTGTGCAGACTGATGATGGCGCTGTCACGGCGGGGGAAGTTGCGGCAGAACCATTCGATCTGGTCGGCGTAGATGTTGGGCGTGGACATTTCCACGGTGGACGGCAGGTTGATGATCATCGGCGCTTCCGGGGTCGCACCCCACTCGTCGGCCACGGCGGTGCAGATCTCGGAGGCAAAGTCGAGCTCGGTACCGGTAAAGCTCTCGGGCGAGTACTCGAACGTGATATCGGCGTCGAGCGCCTTGAGCCCTTCCCTGACCGTACGCGTACCCCTTACCGCCAGATCGATGATGCCCTGGCGGTCCATCTGGAACACGACGCGGCGCTGCAGCTCTGACGTCGAGTTGTACAGGTGGAAGATGACTTTGGGCGCTCCCTGAAGCGCCTCCACCGTACGGGCGATGAGCTCGGGACGCGCCTGGCACAGCACCTGGATGGTCACGCCTTCCGGTATGCGGCGCTCGTCGATGATCCGCCGGATGAAATCGAAATCCGGCTGCGACGCCGCAGGAAAACCCACCTCGATCTCGGAGAAGCCGACGTCCAGCAGCAGATGCCAGAACTCGAGCTTCTCTTCGACGTTCATGGGGTCGATCAACGCCTGGTTGCCGTCCCGCAGATCAACGCTGCACCAGCGCGGCGCGTGGGTCAGCACCCGGCCGGGCCACTGCCGGTCCGGCAGATCGATGGGCTGAAACGCCCGATATTTCTGAAACGGCATTCTGCCAGCGCCACGGCTGAATGAGGCGCCGCCGGTTTGCATGGTATGTCTGGTCTGTGTCTGCTCGCTCATGACGAACCTCTCGTCAGGCGGAACTCCGGCCTGTTCGGGCCGACGCTCCTCTCATCTGGAAAGTGAACTGGAATCTCGGGGTGGGCACACAGCCCTGATCGATAGGTAATTGCCGGCTATGCCGGCAGTCGCAGCAGCGCCAGCAGGAGAAGGGCTTCTCCGGAAACCTCGTATGTGGTCGCGGTGGACACGTTGTAGCTGACGCGGCTCGATGATTGCGAATGACTGCGAACTATAGCCATATCGGCGGCCGCTGCCAAGGCTCAGCGGGCGCGTGCCCCCTTTTCCCGGCCAACCGCATCCGGTCAATCGTCAAAGCTCACCCGTACCGTCGCCGCCGTGTGGCGGGCTTTGCGCCGCGCCTCGTCCACATCGGCGCCCAGTGCCAGGGCGACCCCCATGCGCCGCTCCCCTGCAACCTCCGGCTTGCCGAACAGCCGCAGAGCCGTATCCGCCTCACCCAGGGCGGCCTCCAGATCGTGGTAGCCGACAGCGCGCGAGTGTCCTTCCACCAGAATGACGGCCGAGGCCGCGGGGCCGTGCTGGCGGATATTGGGAATCGGCAGGCCGAGAATGGCGCGCGCGTGCAGCGCGAATTCGGACAGGCTCTGGCTGATGAGGGTGACCATGCCGGTATCGTGCGGGCGAGGACTGACCTCGCTGAAGTAGACCAGGTCGCTCTTGACGAAGAACTCCACGCCGAACAGGCCGAATCCGCCCAATGCGGCCGTGACGTCGGCGGCCACCTGCTGGCAGGTGGCCAGCGCGGTCTCGCTCATGGGCTGTGGCTGCCAGGACTCGCGGTAGTCGCCTTTCTCCTGGCGATGGCCGATGGGCGCACAGAATGCCGTGCCGTCGCGGTGCCGCACGGTCAGCAGGGTGATCTCGTAATCGAAGTCGACGAACCCTTCGACGATCACCCTGCCGGCACCCCCACGGGCACCTTCGCGCGCATAGCGCCAGGCGGCCTCCACCTCGCCGGCGGAGCGCACGGTGGACTGTCCCTTGCCGGACGAACTCATTACCGGCTTGACGACGCATGGGAGACCTATGGCCGCCACCGCGTCACGGTATTCGGCTTCGGTGTCGGCAAACCGGTACGGCGACGTGCGTACTCCGAGCTCCTCGGCGGCAAGGCGTCGGATCCCTTCCCGATCCATGGTCAGGCGCGCCGCCCGCGCCGTTGGGATCACTCGCAGCCCTTCGGCTTCGAGCTCGATCAGCGTCGGCGTGGCGATGGCTTCGATTTCCGGTACTACCAGCGCCGGTCGCTCGCGCTCGATGACGGCCCTGAGCGCGGCGCCGTCGAGCATGTCGACCACGTGACTGCGATGCGCGACCTGCATGGCCGGGGCATCGGCATAACGATCCACGGCAATCACCTCGACGCCGAGCCGCTGCAGCTCGATCACCACTTCCTTGCCCAGCTCGCCGCTGCCGAGCAGCATGACCCGGGTGGCGTTGCCGGACAGGGGCGTGCCAATGTGCGTCACGGCGCTGGATCCGCCGCGTCCTGAATCTCGAGCCCGCGGGCAAACCGGCAGGCGTTCTCCCAGTAGTGCTCGGCGGAACGCCGCAGACCCTCGATCTCCTGGGCGCTCAGTTCGCGCACGACCTTGCCCGGCGCGCCGAGCACCATGGAATTGTCCGGAATCTCCTTGCCCTCAGTGATGAGCGCGTTGGCGCCGATGAGGCAATTGCGCCCGATCTTGGCTCGATTGAGCACCACGGCATTGATCCCGATGAGACTGTTGTCACCGATTTCGCACCCGTGCAGCATCACCTTGTGGCCCACGGTGACATTGCGGCCGATGACGAGCGGGCAGCCCGGATCGGTGTGCAGTACCGATCCGTCCTGAATGTTGCTGCCCTCGCCAATGGTGATCAGGTCGTTGTCGCCGCGCAGCACCGCGTTGAACCATACGCTGGCGCGCTTCCTGAGCAGCACCGATCCCATCACCATGGCGCTGTCGGCGACCCAGAACTCGCCCTCTGCCCGGACCCTTCGGTCATCCAGCTGCAGCAACACGGCTACCCTCCTCGCTCGTCCCGCAGGACGGTCCTGCAAATGGTTACATTGTTTTTACACCGACCGGGTAGCAGGCCCGGGTGCGGATTGGGCATAGTAGACAAGGGGAAATCATAAGCAAACCATCGACCGGCGTTCGAACACCGACGACGAGACTCATAACGAAAACCAGGGTCACACATGAAACCCAGACTACCGGCTTTTGATGTGCTGGTGGACATGGCCCGCAACGACCCGCAAGGACTCGAGACGTTGCGCCGTTCGCTAACGGACGCCGTCATCGCCACCGCCAGTAACGAGACTGCCCGCAGGCGCCTGCGCGGCCTGCAGTTCCGTGTCGACATGGAGCGCCGCCGCGCCGGTACGCCGCTGGCGGCGACCATCCGGATCTCGGAGATGATGTGCCATTCGCTGGCCGATCTGCACCGCAGCATGGTGGCACCGGAGAGCTGGGCTCGGCAGGCAGCCACGGATCACGCAACCAACGACAGCGCCGGCGCCGCGTCCGCCGGCACCCCGGCCGCGGACAATGTGATCCCCCTGTTTCGCGGTCTCGGCCCAGCGCCCGAATTCTGAGCCGGTCGAAGGCGCCGGCGTTCGCGCTATACTCGCGCTTTGTCCGCGAGCCGCGAAACCAGCATGAAGTACTGCAGCACCTGCGGCAGCGAGGTGGTCGTGAAGACCCCGCCCGGGGACAACCGCGAACGCTTCGTCTGCGAGTATTGCGATACGGTCCACTACCAGAATCCGCGCGTCGTGACCGGCTGCCTGGTCACGTGGGAGGATCGCGTGCTGCTGTGCCAGCGCGACATCGAGCCGCGCCGCGGCTACTGGACCCTGCCCGCTGGATATCTCGAGAACGGCGAGACCGCCGAGGCGGGCGCCCGCCGCGAGACCTGGGAGGAAGCGCGGGCCGAGGTCGAAGTGGACGACCTGTACACGGTCTTCAGCCTGCCGCACATCTCACAGATCTACATGTTCTACCGCGGCCGCCTGACGCGGCCGGAGTTTTCCGCCGGAGACGAGACCCGCGACGTGGGGCTGTTCGCAGAGGCGGACATCCCCTGGGGCGAGCTGGCGTTTCCCGTGATCCGGCACACGCTCGAACATTACTTTCGCGACCGCGCGCGCGCCCACTATCCGGTGCGGGCAGCCGACATCATCATCGACCCCACCCGGCGCCGCTGAGGCACGCCGGCCGGACCGCCGCCGGCTCAGCCGAGGGCTACCCGGGCGTTGCGGAACAGCCGCAACCAGGGCCCGTCTTCGCCCCAGGCCGGATCCCGCCAGGAGTTCTGACAGGCTCGGAAGACGCGTTCCGGATGCGGCATCATCACCAGCACGCGACCATCGGCGGCCGTGACACCGGCAAGACCGTGCCCGGAACCGTTCGGGTTGGCCGGGTAGTTCTGAGTGACCCGGTGGTACGAATCGACGTACTGCAGCGCAAGCTGTTCCGAAGCCCTTGCCCAGAAACGCTGCTCGCGGTCCGGATCAGCGAACTCCGCCCGGCCCTCGCCGTGAGCGACGGCGATCGGCATCACGCTGCCACCCATGCCCGCGAGCCAGGGCGAGGCCACCTCACCCACACGTACCAGCACGGTCCGCCCCTCGAACTGCTCGGAACGATTGCGCACGAACCGCGGCCAATCGGCGGCGCCTGGAATGAGCTCCGCCAGCGCCGACATCATCTGGCAGCCGTTGCAGACGCCGAGCGCCAGGCGATCAGCAGCGAAAAACCGTTGAAACTGCTCCTGCACCGCGGAATGGTAGAGAATGCTCTTGGCCCAGCCGCCACCGCCGCCTAGCACGTCTCCGTATGAGAATCCGCCGCAGGCGACCAGCGCAGGAAAGTCCGCCAGGCGCACCCTGCCTTCCACGAGATCGCTCATGTGCACGTCCACGGGATCGAACCCGGCACGTTCGAACGCAGCCGCCATTTCGATCTGCCCGTTGACGCCCTGCTCCCGCAGCACCGCGATGGTCGGCCGCGTCGCGCGCAGTGTCGGCGCCGACGCAACATCTTCGCTCGGATCGAAGCTGAGCGCGCACGACAGTCCCGGGTCATCGGCGACGATTCCCGCGAACTCCTCATCGGCACATTGCGGATTGTCACGCAGGCGCTGCATGCGATAGCTGGTCTCCGACCAGGCCATCTGCAGGTCAGCGCGCCCTGCAGCATGGAGCTGCCGTTCACCCAGACGTATCACCACCGCATCGTCGGTTCGCGGCGCGCCCACCGGCACGCAACGCAGCCCCTCGAACGCCGCCAGCACCGCGCCCAGATCGGCGCGCCGCACCTGTACGACCGCGCCAAGCTCTTCCGCAAACAGGGAGCTCAGCACCGCCTCGTCCCCGGCGCGTTCAGCGTCCGCCAGTGCCGGCGCCAGATCGATGTCCAGCCCGCAGCGACCGGCAAAGGCCATCTCCAGCAGACACGCGAGCAGGCCGCCGTCGGAACGGTCGTGATATGCCAGCAGCCGGCCTTCGCGATTGAGCTGCTGTATGGCCTCGAAGAACCGCACCAGCTGCCGGGGCTCGTCCAGGTCTGGCGGCCGCGCGCCCAGCGCGCCGAAGCACTGCACCAGCGCGCTGCCGCCGAGCCGGTCGCGGCCGTTGCCCAGATCCACCAGCAGCAGCTCGGTTGCGTCGCCGGTACGCACCAGCTCGGGCGTCAAAGTACGGCGGGCATCGTCTACCGGCGCAAACGCCGACACGATCAGCGTCAGCGGCGCGGCCACCTCCCGGTCGTCCCAGCGGGTACGCATGGACAGGCTGTCCTTGCCCACGGGTATCGCGATGCCGAGTGCGGGACACAGCTCCATGCCGACGGTGCGCACGGCGTCGAACAGGGCCTGCTCGTCGGCGTCATCGCCGGCGGCGGCCATCCAGTTGGCAGACAGCACGGTGCGCCGCAGATCGGTCACAGGCGCCGCGCACAGATTGGTCAACGCTTCGCCCACGGCCACGCGTGCCGATGCACACGGATCGAGCAGAGCCAGGGGCGAACGCTCGCCCATGCAGAAGGCCTCACCGGCGTGGCTGCGATAGCCGGCCAGCGTCACCGCCACATCGGCAACCGGCACCTGCCAGGGTCCGACCATCTGTTCCCGGGCCACCAGACCGGTGATGCTGCGATCACCGATGGTGACGAGAAACTGCTTGCTCGCCACTACGGGGAAACGCAGCACGCGCTGCACCGCATCGCCGAGATCGATTGTCGACAGGTCGAATGGGCGCTGCGGCAGCGCCCTGCGGCGAAACTGTCGATGCATCTTCGGCGGTTTGCCGAACAGCACCGAAAGCGGCAGGTCCACCGGCGCGTTGTCGAAGTGGCTGTCGCGAACCAGCAGCTGCGGCTCCAGCGTCGATTCGCCCACCACCGAGAACGGGCAGCGCTCGCGTTCGCAGAGCGCACGGAATTCGGCCAGCCGCTCGCCGGCCACCGCGAGCACGTAGCGCTCCTGCGCCTCGTTGCACCAGATTTCCAGGGGCGCCATGCCCGGCTCCGCGTTGGGCACGGCGCGCAGCTCGAAGCACCCGCCCACGCCGGCATCCTTGACCAGCTCCGGCAGGGCGTTGGAGAGGCCACCCGCGCCGACATCGTGGATCAGCAGGATCGGGTTCGCGCTGCCCAGGGCACAGCAGGCGTCGATGACCTCCTGACAGCGCCGTTCCATCTCGGCGTTGTCACGCTGCACGGAGGCAAAATCCAGGTCCGACGTGCTCTCACCCGACGCCATGCTCGAAGCGGCGCCGCCGCCCAGGCCGATGAGCATCGCTGGGCCGCCGAGCACGATCAGCTGAGCTCGATCCGGAAACGGCTGCGGCTGTATGTGCTCGGCCCGGACGCTGCCGACGCCGCCGGCAAGCATCACGGGCTTGTGATAGCCGCGGACCCGCCGCGGCTGCTCCGGGTCGGGCTGCTCGAAGGTCCGGAAGTAGCCGTTCAGCGCCGGCCGGCCGAACTCGTTGTTGAACGCTGCCGCGCCGATGGGGCCATCCAGCATGATCTCCAGGGCACTGACGATACGCTCCGGCTTGCCGGTATCCAGATCCCACGGCTGCCGGTAGCCGGGGATGTTGAGGTGCGACGTGGTGAACCCCGTGAGTCCGGCCTTGGGCTTGGAGCCACGGCCGACCGCGCCCTCGTCGCGGATCTCGCCGCCGGAACCGGTCGCAGCGCCCGGATAGGGAGCGATCGCCGTCGGGTGATTGTGCGTCTCCACCTTCATCAGGATGTGGGCGTGGTCGCTGGCGTAGCCGTAGCGATGGCTGACGGGATCGAGACTGAAGCGCTCCACCAGATGGCCCTCGATCACCGCTGCATTGTCCGCGTAGGCGCTGAGGATTCCCGCACCGTTGATCTGCCGGTAGGTGTTGCGGATCATCTCGAACAGCGAACGCTGCTGCGGCTCGCCGTCCACGGACCAGCTGGCGTTGAAGATCTTGTGGCGGCAGTGCTCCGAGTTCGCCTGGGCGAACATCATCAGCTCGACGTCGGTCGGATCCCGACCCAGGTCCTGATAGGCTCCGTACAGGTAGTCGATCTCGTCGTCGGACAGGGCCAGACCCAGCGAGCGGTTCGCCGCCTCCAGCGCGCTGCGTCCTCCGGCGAGCAGCGGCACGCGGCCGAGCGGCTGCGGCGCCAGCGATTCGAACACGGACCCGAGGTCCGCTCGCGAGACTACTCGCTGAGTCATGCGGTCGTAGAGCGCGTGGCTGTCGATTGCCCCCGTGTCGCCATCCACGAACCAGCGCACGCCGCGCTCCACCCGAACCACCTTGGTGAGACCGCATATGTGGAAGATGTCCGTCGCCTTGCTCGACCAGGGCGAAATGGTGCCGCGACGCGGCACGACGATGGCGAACTCCCTGCCACCGGGCTGCGGGCGGCCGGTTTCCGGACCGTAACGCAGCAGGTGCTCGGCGCGTTTGCGCTCGTCGTCGTCGAGTTGCGCGGTAAGGGCCAGCAGATGCACGAACTCCGCGTACAGCCGCCCGCCCGGAAGGTCCAGCTGCCCACGCAGCTTGTCGAGACGGAAGCTGGACAAGGCCGGCGGGCCCGCCAGCTCGAGCAGCAGGGTAGCGTTCTCGGTCATCACGTCGTTCCGTTGCCAGGCGGGTTCGCACCTGCGCGACGCCCCGCGAAAAAACCACTGAGCAGCGCCCCGCTGCGCGCTCCGAGCACGCCGCCGGCTACCCGGACCCGATGATTCAGGTGCGGCTCGTCGAGCAGCCGCAGCGTGCTGACCAGGGCTCCCGCCTTGGGTTCGGCGGCACCGTAGACGAGTCGCGCGATGCGTGCGTGCACCAGGGCGCCGGCACACATCGCACAGGGTTCCAGCGTCACGAACAGCTCGGCGTCGGTGAGCCTGTAGTTGCCGGTACGCCGCGCCGCGTCGCGCAGCGCAACGATCTCCGCATGTGCGGTAGGATCCGCCGCAGCGATAGGTTGATTGAAGCCTTCGCCGATGATCTGTCCGTGGCGCACCACCACCGCTCCCACCGGCACTTCGCCGCAGCGTGCAGCAGCGGCCGCGAGCTCGAGCGCGCGGCTCATCCAGCGCGCGTCGTCGCCCTGCCCCGATACGCCGCTCATCGACCCCTGATCATTCCCACTCGATGGTCGCCGGTGGCTTGCTCGACACGTCGTACACGACACGGGACACGCCTTCCAGCTCGTTGATGATCCGATTCGATACCCGCTCGATGAGCTCGTAGGGCAGATGCGCCCAGCGCGCGGTCATGAAGTCCGTCGTTTCCACGGCACGCAGAGCGATCACGTCGGCGTAGCGCCGCGCGTCACCGACCACGCCCACGGATTTGACCGGCAGATACACGGCGAATGCCTGGCTCACCTTGTCGTAGAGGTCGGCCCGGCGCAGCTCTTCGAGGAAGATCGCATCCGCCTCGCGCAGAACGTCCGCCGCTTCCTTGCGCACCTCACCGAGGATGCGTACGCCGAGGCCCGGGCCGGGGAACGGATGCCGGAACACCATCTCGCGAGGCAGCCCCAGGTGCAGACCGATCTGCCGAACCTCGTCCTTGAACAGCTCGCGCAACGGCTCGATCAGCTTCAGGTGCATCCGCTCAGGCAGCCCGCCGACGTTGTGGTGCGACTTGATGACGTGGGCCTTGCCCCACTTGCTGGCAGCCGACTCGATCACGTCCGGATAGATCGTGCCCTGGGCGAGCCATTTGACGCCCTGAAGCTTGTGCGCCTCCCGATCGAACACGTCGATGAACACGTTGCCGATGATCTTGCGCTTGGATTCGGGATCGCTCTGACCGGCGAGACGCGAGAGAAACTCCTGCTCGGCGTCCACCACCACCAGGTTCAGGTCCAAGGCGTTCGAGGGCGCGAAGGTGGCGCTCACCTCCTCGCGTTCGTTCTTGCGCAGCAGCCCGTTGTCGACGAACACGCAAGTCAGCTGGTCGCCGATGGCACGCGACAGCAGCGCTGCTACGACGCTGGAATCCACACCGCCGGACAGACCGAGCACCACCTTCTCGTCGCCCACGGTCTGGCGCACGTGCTCGATGGCATCCTGCACGATGTTGGCCGCCGTCCACAGGCCGTCGCAGCCACACAGATCGCGGGCGAAGTGGCGGATGATCTCGGTGCCGCGGTGCGTGTGCGTCACCTCCGGGTGAAACTGCACGCCGTACATCCGCCGCTGCGGATCCTCCATCGCGGCGATGGGCGCGGAACCAGTGCCCGCCGTGCATACGAACCCGGCCGGCAGCGCGGTGACCTTGTCACCGTGACTCATCCAAACCGGCAGCTCACCACCCTCGGGCCCGACCGCACCGGTAAGCAGGTCGGTGGCGGCGCTCACCTCCACCACGGCATGGCCGAACTCGCGCAGGTTGGAGCCGCTCACCGCGCCGCCCAGCTGTGCCGCCATGGCCTGCATGCCGTAGCAGATGCCAAGCACCGGAACGCCCAGTTCGAAGATCCGCTCCGGGATGCGCGGCGAGCCACCTTCGGTGACGCTCTCGGGTCCGCCGGAAAGAATCACGCCGCGCGGCGCGAAGGTCTCGAGGAAGCTGTCCGGCACGTCGAACGGGTGAATCTCACAGTACACGCCCACCTCGCGCACGCGGCGCGCGATCAGCTGGGTGTATTGCGAACCGAAGTCGACGATCAGCAGCCGCTGATCGTGAATGTCCCTGGCGTTCTCCACGTCAGCTCAGCGGGTAGTTGGGTGCTTCTTTGGTAATGCTCACGTCGTGGACGTGGCTCTCGACCATGCTCGCCGCGCTCACGCGGACGAACTTCGGCCGCATGCGCATGGTCTCGATGTCGGGGCTCCCGGTGTAGCCCATGGCCGCCCGCAGTCCGCCCATGAGCTGATGCACGATGGGGCCGAGCGGCCCTTTGTACGCCACGCGGCCCTCGATGCCTTCCGGTACCAGCTTGCGGCCGTCGGCTTCCGGTTCCTGGAAGTAGCGATCACTGGATCCATGCGCGGCGGCCATGGCACCGAGGGAACCCATGCCGCGGTATGCCTTGTACGTGCGCCCCTGATACAGCTCCACCTCGCCGGGCGCCTCGTCGGTGCCGGCCAGCAGGCTGCCGACCATGACCACGCTGGCCCCGGCCACGATCGCCTTGGCGATGTCACCGGAAAAACGGATTCCGCCGTCCGCGATTACGGGCACCTTTGCATCCGCGGCCACTGCCACCGCTTCCGAGATGGCGGTGATCTGCGGCACGCCGATACCGGTGACGATGCGGGTGGTACAGATCGACCCCGGGCCGATGCCGACCTTGATCGCATCCACGCCGGCGTCGAGCAGCGCACGGGCACCCTCGGCCGTTGCGACGTTGCCGCCCACCACCGACATCTGCGGATACTTCTGCTTGATCCAGCTGACCCGATCGAGCACCCGCTGCGAGTGGCCGTGCGCGGTGTCGACGACGATCAGATCGACGCCCGCCTCCACCAGGGCCTGAACCCGATCGTCGGTCTCGTCGCCGGTGCCGACGCTGGCGCCGACCCGCAGCGAGCCCTGGCGGTCCTTGCAGGCGTTGGGGAAGGCTTTGGCCTTGTTGATGTCCTTGACGGTCACCATGCCCTTCAACTCGAACGCGGCATTGGTGAGCAGAACCTTCTCGATGCGGTGCCGATGCAGGATCTGCGTGATTTCCTCGAAGCTCGCATTCTCCGAGGCAGTCACCAGCTTGTCCTTGGGCGTCATGACCTCGCTGATGAGCGCGTCCATGCGGCGCTCGAAGCGCACGTCGCGACTGGTGACGATCCCTACCAGCCGGTTGCCTTCCACCACCGGCACCCCTGAGATCTTGTTCTCGAGCGTCAGCTCGAACAGGTCCGCCACCGTCCTGTCCGGAGAAATCGTGATGGGATCACGGATGATGCCGCTCTCGAACTTCTTTACCGCGCGCACCTCACGGGCCTGCGCCTCGATGCTCATGTTCTTGTGCACGATACCGACCCCGCCCTCCTGGGCCAGGGCAATGGCAAGGCGGGACTCGGTGACCGTGTCCATGGCAGACGACATCAACGGGATGTTCAACGCGATGTCCCGCGTCAGCTGCGTCTGCAGCGACACTTCGGAAGGCAGCACCTGGGAGTAAGCGGGAAGAAGAAGAACGTCGTCGAACGTCAGCGCGTCGTGGGCGATACGCAACATTTGGGACTCCGCAAAACAGAAATTCTACCGGTGGCCCCCGTTCATGTAAACTCGCGCCATGTCGTCATCCAGCAGCGGAGCCCCCGCCGGCGCCCCGGGCGGCACTGCCGCGACGCCGCGCCCCGTTCTCAGTGTCAGCGCCTTCGCCCGTGAAGCGCGGCTGCTGCTCGAAGAGCATTTTCACATCGTCTGGGTGGAAGGCGAGCTGTCGAATTTCCGCGTGCCCGGCTCCGGCCACTGGTACTTCACCCTAAAGGACGACCAGGCTCAGGTGCGCTGCGCCATGTTTGCCGGGCGCAATCGCAGCGTCCGGTTCGTGCCGCGTGACGGCACCCAGGTTCTGGTGCGCGGCCGGGTAAGCCTGTACGAGCCCCGCGGCGATTTTCAGCTGATCGTCGAGAGCATGGAGCCGGCCGGCGAAGGCGCCCTGCGCGCGGCCTTCGAAGCGCTCAAGCAGCGCCTGGATGCAGAAGGCCTGTTCGACCCGGCACGCAAGCGCGCCCTGCCGGCGATCCCCCGACGTCTGGTCGTCATCTCTTCCGCCAGCGGCGCCGCGCTGCGCGACGTGCTGCACGTCATCGAGCGTCGCTTTCCAGCAATGGACGTGGTGCTGCTGCCCGTAGCCGTGCAGGGCGAGCGCGCCGAGCCCGAGGTGCTGGCGGCGCTTGCGCGGGTCGCCTCGCTCGATGCCGACGTGGTCCTGTTGACCCGCGGCGGCGGGTCGCTGGAGGACCTGTGGACGTTCAACCTGGAAAGTGTCGCCCGGAGTATTGCGGCCTGTCCCGTGCCCGTGGTGAGCGCAGTGGGTCACCAGACCGACTTCACCATCGCCGACTTCGTGGCCGATCTGCGGGCACCGACACCCTCCGCGGGCGCCGAGCTGATCACGCCCGACCGCGACGCGCTGGAGACCCAGCTGGGCGTCGCGCTCCGCCGGCTGACCCGAGCGCTGGAAGGCCAGCTGGCTGCGCGCCGCTGGCAGCTGCGGCACCTGCGCGGGGCCCTGACCGATCCGCGCCGCCAGCTGCAGCAGCGCATGCAGAGAACCGACGAGCTCGACGAGCGCCTGCGCCTGGCGCTGCGGCAACGGCTGCGGGCCGCCACCGCGGCCCTTGCAACGCAGCGGCGCGCGCTGGCACTGGTTCGTCCGGATCGCACGATTCGGGCGCGGCGCGAGCGGCTCGCTGCCCTAGCCGGAGGTCTGCGTGCAGCGACGCGCCGGGTCCTCGCCGGGCGCGCACAGGATCTGGCGGCCATGGCGCGAACGCTGCAGGCGGTGAGTCCGCTGGCAACCCTGGATCGCGGCTATGCGGTCCTCACCCGGAGCGACGACGCCGGCCGCCGCGAGGCCGTCACTTCGATCGCCGCAACCGGACCGGGTCAGACCCTGACCGCACATCTGCGCGATGGCGCCCTCATCGTAAACGTGGAATCCGTCGATGAAGACAATCAGCTACCCCGACTGCCCGAACCCTGAACTGCACGCGCCTGCGCACCCCGACGTACCTGCTCGCGCGCTCGGGCGGTTGCTGCTAGTGCTGGCGCTGTGCTGCGGTGCGCCTTCCGCAACGGCGGCCGACAGCGGCGAAGGCACGGCCGCCGTCGCGCCAGTGCCCGGCGGCCTGTACCTGTTCGACGTGCCCGAGGGCACGCGCGAGGTGCGGTACCAGGGCCACCCCGTGCTGGTGCTGGACGGCCAGGCCATCGTCGGGATTCCGGTGAGCGCAGCACCGGGCGCGCACAGCGTGCGCCTGGTGGATAGCCAGGGAGCCGCCAGCGAGCGCAGGTTCGAGGTCAAGGCGAAGGCTTATCCCGAGCAGCACCTGACCATCGCCAACCCCAAGATGGTCAATCCCGATCCGGCCGATCTCACCAGGATCCGCAACGAAGCCGAGCAGATGCGCGTGCAGTACCTGCGCTTCACCGATCCCGTGGGCGATCTGCGGCCCTTCCGAAAACCTCTCGAGGGCATCACCACGAGCCAGTTCGGTTTTCGCCGGGTGCTCAACGGCGAACCGCGCAGCCCCCACAGCGGCCTCGATATCGACAGCCCCAAAGGCGCGCCCATTGCCGCGCCCGCCGCGGGCATCGTCGCCCTCACGGGCAACTTCTACTTCAACGGCAACACGGTGTTTCTGGACCACGGCCACGGCCTGATCACCATGTACTGCCACATGAGTGAAATCCGGGTCGAGCCGGGCGCCCGGGTGGCGCGCGGTGACGTCATCGGTCTGGTGGGCGCCACCGGCCGGGTCACCGGACCCCACCTGCACTGGTCGGTGAGCATGAACGGCAACCGCGTGGACCCGGTGCAGGTCATGGCAGCGCTTGCCGTCCCGGCGGCGGCGGGATCGGCCGGCGACTGAGGGCTTCCGGGAGCCGCGGCGACGCACGGCGCACGCAGGCCGGCCGCCGTCAGCGCTTCTTTTTGTGGTGGCGCACCATCCGCTTGCGGCGTCGCACCTGCCGCTCGGTGAGGGGATTCTTGCGGCCGGCGAAGGGATTGGTCCCGGCACGCAGCTCGATTTTCACCGGAGTGCCCACGAGATCCAGCGCTTCCCGGAAGCCGTTTTCCAGGTACCGGACATAGGCGGATGGCAACGACTGGGTCTGATTGCCATGGATCACGATGGTGGGCGGGTGCTCGCCGCCCTTGTGCGCGAACCGCAGCTTGATCTGTCGCCCACGAACGGTGGGCGGCGGATGCGCCGCCACCATGTCGGTGAGCAGCCGGGTCAGGAGCGTCGTGCTGACCTCGAACGCGCCGGCGGCATACACTCGATTTACCGCGCCGAGCAGCAGCCCGACACCGCTGCCGTGCAGCGCCGAAATCTCCAACGCCGGGATCCACGGCGCGAAGCGCAGACGCCGATCGAGCTCGTGGCGCACCGCGTGGCGCGCCTCTCCGGACAGTCCGTCCCACTTGTTCACCGCGATGATGATGCCGGCGCCCGCATCCTGCGCATAGCTGAGCAGATGCAGGTCCTGGTCGACGATACCTTCGCGCGCATCCAGGACCAGAATCACCACGTGGGCGCGCTCGATGGCCTGGAGCGTCTTCACCACCGAGAACTTCTCCGCCACGTCGTCGACGCGACCTTTGCGGCGCACGCCGGCGGTGTCGATCAGGGTGTAAGCGCGGCCCTCGCGCTCGAACGGAATCTCGATCGCATCCCGGGTGGTGCCGGGCGCATCGAACACCACCTGGCGCTCCTCACCGAGAAGCCGGTTGGTGAGGGTCGATTTGCCGACGTTGGGGCGCCCGATGATCGCGACCCGGATCCGCTCGGGGGGCGCTTCAGATGCAGCTTCCGAGTCCTCGGCCTGCGCACTGGCGTCCACGGGCTGGTCGTCGGCGCGCGCGGCCATGAAGCCGGCGATCACTTCCCGCAACGCACCCATCCCGCGGCCATGGGCAGCGGACACCAGCACCACCGGCTCGAACCCGAGCGCCGCGAACTCCGCGAGCGCCGCATCCTCGTTGGCACCGTCGATCTTGTTGACCACCATCACGACGCGACGCTCGCGGTGGCGCAGCCGGTCGGCGATCTCCTGATCCAGCGGCGTGAGCCCGGCGCGGGCATCCACCATGAACAGCACCGCGTCGGCCTCGTCCATGGCGAGTTCGGCCTGGCGCTCCAGCGCAAGGGTGAGCTCACCGTCCTCGCCGAGCAGCCCGCCGGTATCGATCAGGGTGCACACGCCTTCCTCGAGTTCCGCACGGCCGTAGCGGCGGTCCCGGGTCAGCCCGGGCTGATCGGCCACCAGCGCGTCACGGCCGCGGGTGAGACGATTGAACAGCGTGGATTTGCCGACGTTTGGTCGGCCCACCAGCGCCAGGGTGAGAGCCACCGGATTACCTCAGCTCGATTTCGAGCGCCTGCAGCGAACCGGAATTGCCGAGTATGTAGAACTGCTGGTCGGCCACCACCGGGCGCGCGCGAACGCCGTCGCCATCGATCTTGCGACGCCCCAGAAAACGCCCGTCGCTCTGGGCCAGCACGTGCACGTAGCCGTCGCCGTCGGCCACGACCAGATAGTTGCTGAAGGCCACTGGGCTCGACAGCTTACGCCGGAACAGCCCTTCCTGACGCCACACGACTTCGGAGCTCTTCTCGTCGATGGCGGTGATCACGTCCTGGTCATCGACCACGTAGATCTGGCCATAGCCTTCTGCAAGGTCGAGATAGCTGGACATCTCACGCTCCCAGAGCAGCGAGCCGTCACTGGCGCGCAGCGCCTTCAGCCGCCCCTGGTAGGACACCACGTAGACGATGCCCCCGGAGATGATGCCGGTCCCGTCGACGTCCACCATGCGGTCGAGCTCAGAACGGCCCTGGGGCAACATCACACGGTGCTCCCAGACCGGCTCACCGTTGCTCTCGCGGACCGCGCTGACCATGCCGTTGGCGAAACCCGCCACCACGATGCCGCCGTCGTGCATCGGCGTGCTGGTACCACGCAACGTCAGCACCGGCACCTGATTGACGTAACTCCAGCGCACCGCGCCATCCGTCCTCTCCAGCCCCAGCAGACGCCCATCGATGGTCTGAACGAGCACGAGGTCGTCGCCGCCTACGGGCGGGGCGAGCACCTCGCTGCCGACGTTTGCCCGCCACAGCTCGCTGCCATCGCTGGCCGCCAGCGCCACGACATCGCCCGACGTCGTGCCCAGCAGAACCATGCCGAACGCGGAACCAACACCACCGGTAACGAAGGACGGGTCGCGGCGATCAAAGAAGTTGAGGCCGCTCAGCAAGCCGCCCGGTAACTGGCCGATCTCGGTCTTCCAGACGCGCTTGCCCGAGAATCGGTCGCGACACTCCACCACGCCGTAGCCATCGGCCGCGCAGACGCGATCCGCGATCACTACGGGATCGAGGCGCAGATACTTGCGACCAAGGCCGTCGCCGATGCTTGCCGACCAGAGCTTGTCGAGCTTGATCTCGGCATCGAAACGGGGCAGCTCGGCCGGTTCCTCGGCCTTCTTCTCGTCGTTCTTGTCCACCCAGGGCAGCCAGGAAAACCAGCTGCAGCCGGACAGCAGCAGCACGCCGAGAAGCAGGACGCAGCGAACCAGCGGCACCTCGATGCGAGCCTTCACGCTGTCAGGACTCGGCCGCATCGGCCGTGTCCGCCACCTTCAATTCCAGCAGCGGGCGGCTGGTGCCGTCCGGCACTTCGGCGAGGGCAGCCGCGTACGCTTCGTGGGCCAGGGCGCGTTCGTTTCGCGCCATGTGGATGTCGCCTTTGAGCTCCGCTGCCTGAGGCCGGAACCCCGGCGCCCGAATCTCGGTAAGCACGGCCAGCGCATCGTCCTGACGATCGCGGCCGATGAGCACCCGGGCCAGCCGCAGGCGTATCAGGTCGGCAAGCTCCCGTTCCGGCGCGGCCGCAAGGGCTTTGCGCAGCTGATCCTCGGCCGCCTCCAGATTGCCGTCATCCACCAAGGCGCGGGCCAGGTGCAGGCGGGCGAAGCTCACATACGCGGTTCCGGAGGCTTCTGACTCGATCAACCCGAGCAGCGAGGCCCGGGCATCCCCGTCCGCCGCCAGGAACTGCTCGTAGAGCTCCGAACCGCGCGCCACCTTCTCGGCGACGCTGCTTTCGTACCATCGCCAGCCGACGATCGCAGCTACCACGACCACCACAGCTACCGCCACCATGGTGCCGTAGCGCTCCCACCAGGCGCGAAGCCTGGCGACCTGCTCTTCGTCAGTCAGATAATCGGACACCCGATCCTCCCAGTAATGACCTTACTACGACCGCCGGCGCCGGGATCAGGCGCTGCCGCTCAGGCGGACGATGATTTCCTCTGGCGTGAGGCTTTCCTGCGGGCGATCGTCTCGCAGATATTTCAGTGCCGGGCGGTTCGTCTCCAGCTCCTGGGCTCCGATCACGATCGCGTAGCGCGCGCCGCATTGATCGGCGCGCCGCAGCTGGTTCTTCAGCTTGCCGCCGCCGGCGTGGGTGCGGATTCTGAACCCTGGGAGCCCATCCCGCAATTTCTGTGCGAGCGCAAGCCCCCATCCCTGCTGCTGCGGATCCATCACGCAGATGTAGACATCGGCGCTGCGCTCGAGATCCCCACTGGTCCTGGAATCCGCTGACCCGCCGGCCGCCGCCGCGGTTGCCGCATGCAGCAGGACCACGCGATCGACGCCGACGGCGAACCCGGCCGCGGGGGTCGGCCGGCCACCCAGCTTCTCCACCAGACCGTCGTAGCGCCCGCCCGCGCAGACCGCACCCTGGGCGCCCAGCGCGTCCGTGACCCACTCGAACACGGTGTGGGTGTAGTAGTCGAGGCCCCGGACCAGGCGCGGGTTGATCAGATAGGGGATCTGCAATTCCTTGAGCAGGCCGCACAGCTCGTCGAAATGGGCGCGCGCCGAAGCGTCCACGAAATCCGGCAGCTGCGGCGCAGCTTCCAGCAGCGCCTGAGTGCGGGCCTCCTTGCTGTCCAGTATGCGCAGCGGGTTGCTGCCGAGACGGCGCCGGCTGTCCTCGTCGAGCTGGTCGGCGAGCGGCGTCAGATAGGCGAGCAGCGCCTCACGATAGGCGCTGCGTGCCGTGCCCGAGCCGAGCGTATTGAGCTCGAGGCGAACCTGCGATTCCAGCCCCAGCGATCGCCAGAACTCGTAGCCCAGAAGTATGAGCTCAGCGTCGACGTCAGGTCCCGGCAGGCCGAAAACCTCGGCTCCTACCTGGTAGAACTGCCGGTAGCGGCCCTTCTGCGGGCGCTCGTAGCGGAACATGGGGCCCGCATAGCTGACCCGTTGAGTCTGGTTGAACAGCATCCCGTGCTGCAGCAGCGCGCGCGCACAGCTGGCGGTGCCTTCCGGTCTGAGGCTGATGCTGTCCCCATCCCGGTCCGTCAGCGTGTACATTTCCTTCTCGACGATGTCCGTCGCCTCACCCACCCCGCGACTGAACAGCTCCGTGAATTCGAGCAGCGGCAGCTGGATCTCTTCGTACGCGTAGCTGTCGAGCACCGCGCGCAACCGATCCTCCACCAGGCGCCAGCGCCGCGCCTCCACCGGCAGCACGTCGCGCATGCCGCGCACCGACTGAAACGTCATCGCCCCACCAGCAGGCTGGCGACGTTGTTGCGCGTGTGCGGCGTCAGCGGCACAGGCTCACCGTTGTACGCCAGCTGCACACCGGGGGCGTAGCCCAGCAGAACTCGGAACGGCCCCTGGCCCACCAGATCGATGGCGGTCCCGGCGCGATTGAGATCGCTGTACAGCTTGGCGCCATCGGGACCCTTCACTTCCACCCAGCAATCGTCGGCAAACCGCAGGCTGAGCCGGTCCGCGCCGGTGTCGGTGATGCGGCGTTCGCCTGGCGCCGCCGCAGGCGGCACCGGAGACTCCGAGCCGGCAGCCGCAGCAGCTGTCGGCGACGGCTCGCGCGGCGCCGCGCCGGACGCGTCCGCAGGTACTGCGGCGACCTCGTCCACGGACTCGCCGCCACGGTCTGCCGCCTGGCCTTCGTCATCGATCACGATGGTCTCGACCTGAACAGGTCGCGCAGCAGCAGGGACCGCGGACACCGGCTCGCTCGCGCCCGCGTCGTCCGCTGGCGACGTGGTCGGATCCTGAGCCGCGGTCTTATCTTGAGCCGCAGCCTCATCTTGAGCCGCAGCCTCATCTTGAGCCGCAGCCTCATCTTGAGCCGCAGGCGCTTCCCGGGTAGCGGGTGGTGGCTCTGGTTCGCGATCCGGGCTCCGCAGCAGAATGACGAGCAAAGCGATGAGCACGAGCACCACCGCTGCAGCAACTCCCAGGGCCAGCCCCGGATGCCGGCGCAGCCAGTCGCCGCGCGCAGGGACCTGGGGCTGCTCACCGGTTTCGGCACCGGCGATGGCCGGGTACATGTCCATCAGCGGTTCCGGCGCCAGATCGAGCAGACGTGCGTAGGCGCGCACATAGCCGCGGGCGAATACCGGGGCCGGCAGCCGCTCGAAATCGTCGGCTTCGATGGCTTCGACCACGGTCAGCGAGAGGTTCAGGGTTTCGGCCACCTGGCGGGTCGTGAACTCCAGCCGTTCCCGCTCCTCGCGCAGAATCCGCCCCGGTCCCTCCGCCTCCCCGGTCACGCTGCGCTCCGGCCGCTCAGGAACCGTTGCCCGGCAGGCACTGACGTGCTTCCGGAGAGTCCGGGAACAGATTGCGCAACGCCAGTTCGTAACTCGCCAGCTGATCGCCGTCGCCTGTCGCCGCCGCCAGCCCGATGCCGAGGCACAGACTGCGGGGCGTCTGGCGGGCCTGGGCCCGGAACCCTTCGTAGTATTCCTGCGCCGCCTGGATCTTCCCATCCTCGAATGCGAGGTAGGCCAGCTCCAGACTGCTGCGCGGCTGCGCCGGGCTCTGCTGCAGCGCGCGCTCGAACGCCTTGCGCGCTTCCTCCCGATTGCCCACCTTGAGCGCGGTCAGGCCCAGATTCTCGAACGCCTGCGAGCGGGCACGATAGTCGGGGTTCTTCACCAGCCGGCGCAGCTGCACCAGGGCGTCGTCGTAGCGTTCCCGGCGATACAGGAAGGAACCGTAGTTATTCAGCAGCTGCGCGTGATCGCCGTCGACACGCAGAGCACGCTGGTAGAACTCCTCTGCGAGCTTGAACTCGCCTTCATTCTCATAGACCACAGCCATGAGCACCAGCGCATCCACCGACCGGGGATCGATGGCCAGCGCCCGCTCCACCGGCGAGCGCGCCAGGTTCCACTGGCCTTTTTCCAGGTAACCGCGGGCAAGATCGAGCTGCGCCTGCACGCGGGCGGCATCAGGCGCCGGCGCGGGCAGACCGCCGGTGGTCTCCGTGACGCAGCCGCAGAGGATCACTACCGTGAGCAGAGCGCAGAGCCGCCGGATCACGCCACCTCCTGTGCCTTGACGCGTGCAATGTAACGAGCCTGACGGCGGGTACGATCCTCGACCCGCCCGACCAGCTGACCGCACGCAGCATTAATGTCGTCGCCGCGCGTGGTGCGCAGCATCGTAGCGTACCCGGCGTTCATCAGATACGTCTGAAACCGGCGCACATCGGCGGCATCCGGCCGCTCGTAGCCTGAAGCCGGAAACGGATTGAACGGAATCAGATTGATCTTGCAGCGCACGTCACGCAGCAGCGCAGCGAGCTGCCGGGCATGCTCGAGACTGTCGTTGACACCTCTGAGCAGCGTGTATTCGATGGTCAGGGACCGCCGCTCGCCGAGACCCTGGACGTAGCGCCGGCAGGAGTCGAGCAGTGTCGCGATGGGATACTTGCGATTGATGGGCACCAGCACGTCGCGCAGCTCGTCGTTGGGCGCGTGCAGAGAGATGGCCAGCGAGACGTCGGTAACCTCGGCAAGCCTGTCGATACCGGGCACAACCCCCGCGGTGCTGACCGTGACGCGGCGCTTGGAGATGCCGAATGCCAGGTCATCCATCATCAGGTTGGTCGCCGCAAGCACGTTGTCGAAGTTCAGCAGCGGCTCTCCCATGCCCATCAGCACGACGTTGGTGACCGCCTCGCCCCGCTCGCGCAGCGCCGCATTGGCGAGGAAGACCTGGCCGATGATGTCCGCCGTGTCCAGGTTGCCGTTGAACCCCTGTTTGCCGGTAGCGCAGAAACTGCAATCGAGCATGCAACCTACCTGTGACGATACGCACAGCGTGTTGCGCCCGCGCTCGGGAATCAGCACCGTCTCCACCAGGTTGCCGTTGCCGACCCGCACTGCCCACTTGATGGTGCCGTCCTGCGAATCGGCGCGGGTGACGATTTCCGGGAGCGCGAAAAACGCGTGCTGTTCCAGCCAGGCGCGCTGACGCTTCGACAGATCGGTCATGCCGTCGAAATCCAGCACGCCCTGGTGGTAGGCCCATTTCATCAGCTGACGGGCACGAAAGGCTTTTTCACCGCGCGCCACGAACAGCGCCTCGAGGCCGGGGCGGTCGAGCGAAAACAGATTGACGCGCGCGTTGTCTGTCACGGGGACCTCACCGGTCGCCGCACGGCTGTCTTCAGCCGCGCGGGCAGATGTCCTGGTCGCTGAAGAAGAAGCCGATCTCGCGCGCTGCCGATGCTGGCGAATCGGAACCGTGCACCGCGTTGGCTTCCACCGATTCGGCAAAATCTGCGCGAATCGTTCCGGGGGCGGCGTCCTTCGGATTGGTTGCGCCCATCAGGCGGCGGTTCTGGGCGATGGCATCCTCGCCCTCGAGCACCTGAACCATCACCGGACCGGAGGTCATGTAGGCTACCAGATCGTTGAAGAACGGCTTGCCTTTGTGCTCGGCATAAAAGCCTTCCGCCTGCTCGCGCGACATGCGCAGCATGCGTGCCGCCACGATCCGCAAACCATTGCCTTCAAACCGGCTGTAGATCTGCCCGATGAGGTTTCTCGCCACGGCATCCGGCTTGACGATAGAAAAGGTGCGCTCCTGAGCCATCAAATTCTCCGAGTGGATCCAGTTAGGGCGCTTATCTATTTGAAATATCGAGAGTTGGCACCCAATCGCGGCCGCGTATTATACGCGTTTGCCCGTCAGATCAAATGCCGCCGCGCAGTTTAATTGGCGGGCGTTGCCGATACGCCCTGCTCCCGGGGCGCGGCACGGTTGCCGCGGAGCCCATCCACCACCTCCACGACACGGCGGGCGGCGTAGTCGACGTCCTTCTCGGTGGTGTAGCGGCCGATGCTGAATCGCAGCGACGCGTGCGCGAGTTCGTCCGGCAACCCGATGGCGCGCAGCACGTAGGAAGGTTCGACGCTGGCCGAGGTGCAGGCCGAGCCGCTGGACACCGCCACGTCGTCGAGCGCCAGCAGCAGCGTCTCGCCGTCCACGCCCGCAAACGAGACGTTGATGATGCCCGGCAACCGCCGATCGGGGTCGCCGTTCAGCGCCGTGCCGGGAAGCTGCAGCAGGTGCGCCAGCAGCCGCTGACGCAGCGCGCCGATGCGGGCGTTTTCGCGTTCCATCTCGCGGCTCATGATCGCTGCCGCTTCGCCCATGCCGACGATCTGATGGGTCGCCAGCGTGCCGGAACGCATGCCGCGCTCATGGCCACCCCCATGGATCAGCGGTGTGAGCCTGACCGGCGGCTCGCGCCGCACGTACAACGCGCCCATGCCCTTGGGCCCGTAGATCTTGTGAGCCGACAGCGAGATCAGGTCGAGCGGCATGGCGCGCACGTCGATGGGCACCTTGCCGAAACTCTGCGCGGCATCCGTGTGCATCAGCACGCCGGCGTCCCGGCACACCGAGCCGATGGCCCCGACGTCATTGACCACGCCGAGCTCGTTGTTGGCGTGCATGATCGACACCACCAGGGTGTCCTCGCGCAGCGCCGACCGCACCTGCTCCGGCTCGACGATGCCGCTGGCACCCGGGTTCAGATAGGTCACCTCGAATCCCTTGCCTTCCAGGTATCGGCAGGTGTCCAGCACCGCCTTGTGCTCGATGCTGCTGGTAATGATGTGGCGACGGGTGGCGCCGTCCGCCAGCCCCTTGATGGCAAGATTGTCGGATTCGGTGGCACCGGACGTCCAGACGATCTCGCGCGGATCCGCATTCAGCAGCTGCGCGACCTGAGCGCGCGCAGCCTCCACCGCTTCCTCCGCCTGCCAGCCGTAGTAGTGCGAGCGCGATGCGGGATTGCCGAAGTTGCCTTCCACCAGCAAGCAGTCGCTCATCTTCTGAGCAACCCGGGGATCCACCGGCGTGGTCGCGGCGTAATCGAGGTAAACGACCTTGCGCATCAGAGCTGCCTGGCGCGAATTCGCACGCCCTGATCGTCGGGAATCGACGTCCCGGCCGTCGTCGCCGCCCGCACGACGCTGCCATCCGGGCACGCCCCGCGACCAGCGTCTCTGAGGAGGACCGCGCCGAGAAATCCGTCTATCCGGTCCGAAGGTCCACAGGTCGTGGGTCAGGCAGGTGGCACCATCCCGACAATCGGCGGTGCCCTGACAACGGGTCGCATCCACGCCTGCCCACCGCGGCAATGATCTGCGACACACTCACCGCGCCCAATGCCTGGCTCAGCTCGTAGCCACCGCCAGGCCCGCGGATGCTCTGCAACAGGCCCGCGCGCTTTAGCTTGCTGAACAGCTGCTCCAGATACGCCGCCGAAATCTTCTGCCGATCAGCCACCTCGTTGACGCTCACCGGACCGCGCTGCTGATGCAGCGCGATGTCCAGCATCGCCGTCACGGCGTATCGCCCCTTGGTGGTCAGTCTCATATCGCGTTCCGTCACCGTCAGTGGTGAGTCGCCTGGCGATCCAACCCCCCGCCTGGGGAGTTGCGCCGTTTCAATGTCGAAGTATGCGATACCCGAGTAAATTGGTCCACTATTGGCACTTGGCAATGAGGCGTGCCTGGGGGCGGGGTGTGTTTTCGCGGCGTTTTAGCGCCGCCGAGGCGCGCGGATTGACGCCGGTCCGCGGGACGGGCGGCAACTCCGTGCGGTGAGGGGAGCCGGGACGGTACAGACCGGATACATAGGTAACAGCTAAACCGGGGACATGGGTAACAGTATCGTGGGAGCAGGGAGGACCTGCTCATGCCATGGAAAGAGACCTGTGTGATGGATGAACGGCTGTCGTTGGTGAGGATCTATCTGCGTGGCGAGGCGTCGATGACCCAGCTGTGCGAGGACTTCGGCGTCAGCCGCAAGACCGCGTACAAGTGGCTTGACCGCTATACCCAGGAGGGATCTGACGGTCTTCTGGATCGCCGCCGCCGACCACTTAACCATCCCAACCAGATCCCCAGCGAGACACTGGATCGCTGCATCGCTCTCAAGCGCGAGAAGCCATCCTGGGGGCCAAAGAAGCTGGTAGCTCTGGGCCGGGCTAGAGAACCGGGCGCTTACTGGCCGGCACCCAGCACCCTTGGGATGCACTTCAAGCGTCTTGGCCTGGTCAGAACACGACGCCGGCGGAACCATACGACCCCTTCGTATCAGGGGACCCTGGTCGAGCCGCAAATACCCAACGACCTCTGGTGCGCCGACTTCAAGGGACACTTCAAGACCCGGGATCGCCGGTACTGCTATCCCCTGACTGTGACCGATGCCTGTTCGCGCTACGTACTCAGTTGTCTGGCTCTGCCAGATGTAGGTGCGATGGGGCGATGCCCGAGTTCGAGCGGTTGTTCCGATCCTTTGGTCTGCCCCACGCCATCCGAACCGACAATGGGGTTCCGTTCTCGGCGGTCCGGTTCGGGTTCTCCAGGCTGTCCCTGTGGTGGATGAGGCTTGGCATCGTGCATGAGCGGATAGAGCGGGGACATCCGGAACAGAACGGTCGCCATGAGCGGATGCACCGCACTCTCAAAGTAGAGACCACGCGCCCACCCGGGCGGGATCTCCGGGATCAGCAGCAGCGATTTGACCGCGGGCGCAAAGAGTTCAACGAAGAGCGGCCTCATGAGGCATTAGCCCAGACACCACCAGGCCAACACTACACACCCTCGATACGACCCTATCCGGAACGTCTGCCGGAGGTGTCTTGCCCGCCGGACCATGAGGTCCGGCGGGTAAGACAGGCAGGCGAGATCCTCTGGCGCAGCCGTCGCCTGTACGTGACTCAGCTACTGGTAGGAGAACTCATTGGACTGCAGCAACTCGACGAAGACCGCTGGCAGATCTGGTATGCACAACGCAAGGTCGCCATCCTCGATGAGCGCCTAAAACGAGTGTTACCCATGTCCCCGGTCTAACTGTTACCCATCTTTCCGGTTGCACAGACCGCCGGCGCGCAGTCGCGAAAACACACCCCGCCCCCAGGCACGCCGCTGCGGCAAACGCAACTCCGTGCCCGAGTCACAGGCGCATTTCACGACCCGGATACGTCCGGCCGCAGCTGCTTGAGGATGCCGCGCAGGATCTGAACTTCGGTGTCGTCCAGGGACGTGCGCAGAAACATGCGACGCAGGCGCGTCATGGTCTGACCTGGGTTATCGGGGTCGACGAAGTCGCTGGCGACCAGTACTCGCTCGAGGTGATCGAACAAGCCCTGCACCTGCTCGGCGCTGGCCGGCGGGCGGTCCCACTGGGCGTCTGGCACCGCAGGGGCTTCAGCGCGCGCAGAATCGGATTGCCGGTACAGCTCGTAGCACACCACCTGCACGGCCATGGCCAGATTCAGGGAGGGGTAGTCTGGATTGGCGGGGATCTGCAGGTGGCAATGACACTGCTGCAACTCGTCGTTGGTCAAGCCGTTGGTTTCACGACCGAACAGGATCGCCACCCCGGTGTCAGCGGGTCGGTCCAGAATCATACCCGCCACCTCGGCGGCGCTGGCCAGCGGCCAGGGAATGCGCCGTGCTCGTGTGCTCGTGCCCACAACGAACTGGCGGTCGGCAATGGCCTCGGTCACGGAAGCGAAAACCCGCGCTTCCTCCAGCACGTCCTGAGCACCGGCGGCCCGCCACTGAGCCTGGGGATCCGGGTAACGCAGCGGGTTGACCAGAGCCAGCTGATCCAGACCCATGGTCTTCATTGCGCGCGCGGCGCCGCCGATGTTGCCCGGGTGGCTCGGCTCGACCAGAACCACCCGAATGTCCCTGCCTGTGCGGCTGCTCATGTCTACCTCTGCTGCCTCTGCTGCGCTGCGTCCCGCCGTGTACGGGCCGTGCCGGAACCTTCCTTCAGCACCACCTGAGCCATTTCCCAGCCCGGCGCTGGATTGTTACGATACCGCGCCTTCCGAACCAGCAACCGCCGGCAACTGCCGGCCCCAGTCGTTCATCTCCGGAGCCCGAGAGCATCATGCAACCCATGGCCAACATTGCCCTACGCGCCGCGCGCCAGGCCGGACAGATCATACTGCGTGCCATGGATCGCCTGGACGAACTGGCCGTAGAAGAAAAAGGCCGCAACGACTTCGTCTCCAACGTCGATCGCGAAGCCGAGACCTGCATCATCGACGCGCTGCACAAAGCTTACCCGGACCACGGCATCCTCGGCGAAGAACATGGCAGCGCGTACAGCGGCGATGAGCACACCTGGATCATCGACCCGCTGGACGGCACCACCAACTACCTTCAGGGCATACCCCATTTCTGCATATCCATCGCCCTGCGCAAGGGGCGGCACATCGAGCACGGCGTGATCTTCGATCCCGTGCGCAACGAAACCTTCGTCGCCAGCCGGGGCTTCGGAGCACAGCTGAACAATCGCCGCATCCGGGTCAGCCGTCGCGAGCGCATCGAGGAGGCGGTGCTCGGCACGGGCATTCCCCCCGGGGCGATCGCTGCGCACCTGGACGCCTACATGGGCATGCTCAAGGATTTCACCGCCCGGTCCCGGGCGATCCGGCGCGCCGGATCGGCCGCGCTCGATCTCGCCTACGTGGCCGCAGGGCGCACCGACGGCTTCTGGGAAATCGGGCTCAGCCCCTGGGACATCGCCGCCGGCACGCTGCTGGTGCGCGAGGCCGGCGGTTTCGTCGGAGATTTCTCCGGAGGCGACGACTTCATGAGGAGCGGCAACATCGTCGCCGGCAATCCGAAGTGCTTCCGTCTCATGGTGCAGATGATCCGCGCTCACCTCACGCCGGAGCTGCGCTGAGCGCAGCCATGGTTGCGTGGTCGCCGCGCAAGCGGCCGTGCCGCCCTGCATCACCTACGGGCGATCGTCCTCGGCACTCTCCTTCTCCGGCACCAGCAGATCCTCGCGGCTGATTTTCATCAGCAGCAGAACGGTGGAGGCCACGTAGATCGATGAGTACGTACCCACGACGATGCCGATGGTGAGCGCGAGCGCAAACCCGCGAATGGTTTCTCCGCCCGCCACCAGCAGCGCCAGCAGCACCAGCAGGGTCGTGCCGGAAGTCACCAGCGTTCGATCCAGCGTCTGATTCAACGAAACGTTGATGATCTCCACGGGCGTTCCCCGGCGCATGGCGCGGAAATTCTCACGGATGCGGTCGTAGACCACGATGGTGTCGTTGAGCGAGTAGCCGATCACCGCAAGCACCGCCGCCAGCACCGACAGGTCGAAGGTCCAGTTGAAGAACGCAAAGCACCCAAGCACGACGATCACGTCGTGAATGAGCGCTACGACCGCGCCGATCGCGAACTGTTTGGTGAAGCGGAACAGGATGTAGATCATGACCACGGCCAGCGCGGTGATCATCGCCAAGCCAGCATCCTCGGTGAGCTCGTCGCCAACCACCGGGCCGACGAAGTTCACCTGCAGCATTTCCACGTCGGGATGCTGCGCACGCAGCGCCGCCAGCACCTGGTCTCCGACCCGGGCCTGCTCCATGTCAGGCTGCGGCGGCATGCGGATCAGCAGGTCGCGATCAGTGCCGAAGTACTGCACCACGCCGTTCTGGAACCCCGACTGATCGAGAATCTGCCGGACCGCGTCCGGATCTTCGGGCTGCGGAAATCCCACCTCGACCATGGTGCCGCCGGTGAAGTCGAGCCCCAGATTCAATCCTTCGGCGAGAAAATCGCCGAACGCCAGCAGCACGTAGGACAGGGACACGATCGCCCACAACCGGCGCTTGCCCATGAAGTCGATGTTGAACACGCGATGCTTCATATCTTGAGCGTCTCGAGCTTGCGCCCGCCATACATGAAGTTCACCAGCAGCCGGGTCACGACGATGGCCGTGAACATGGAGGTGACGATCCCTACCGACAGCGTCACGGCGAAGCCCTTCACGGGTCCGCTGCCGATCGACAGCAGAATGATGCCGATGAAGAAGGTGGTGAGATTCGAGTCCAGGATGGTCAGGAATGCCCGGTCGAATCCGGCTTCGATGGCCCGCTGCGGCGAGGTCTGCGAGAGCTCCTCACGAATGCGGGAGAAGATCAGCACGTTGGCGTCCACGGCCATACCCACGGTGAGCACGATCCCGGCGATGCCGGGAAGCGTGAGCGTTGCACCCAGCACGGACATGATCGCCACGATCAGAACCAGGTTGCAGGTCAACGCGAGGTTGGCCGCGAAGCCGAACCAGCGGTAGTAGAACAGCATGAACACCAGCACCAGAGCGAAGCCGATTACGACCGACCGCTGGCCCTGCTGGATGTTTTCCTCCCCGAGGCTGGCGCCGACCGTGCGCTCCTCGACGATGTACATGGGTGCCGCCAGCGCGCCGGCGCGCAGCAGCAGCGCCAGATCGCGCGCCTCGGTGAGCGTCAGCCCGGTAATGCGGAAACGGAAGCCGAGCGCGCTCTGGATGGTCGCCACGCTGATGACGCGTTTTTCTTCCTCGGTGTACGGCACCACCTTCTGCTCGCCGTCTTCCATCACGGTGCGCGAGCGCACCTTGAGCTCCTTGAAGATGATCGCCATGGAGTTGCCGACGTTGTCCTTGGTGATCTCGTTCATGCGCCGGCCACCGTCGTTGTCGAGCGTGATGCTCACCTGCGGCTGGTGTGTCTGCGGATCGAAATCCTGCACCGCATTGGTGACCTGATCGCCCGTGACGATGTTGGCGCGCTCCAGCATCACCCGCGAGCCCCGGTACTCGTAGCTCTCCGTCTGCGACGGCCGCGCATTGCCGAGCGCCACCAGCCGGAACTCGAGATTGGCGAACTTGTTGATGATCTCCTTGGCCCGGGCACTGTCCTGGATGCCAGGCAGGTCGAGCACGATGCGCGAGCGGCCGAGCCGCTGCACCAGCGGTTCCGAGACCCCGAGCTCGTTGACCCGATTGCGCAGGCTGGTGAGGTTCTGGGAAATCGCCAGATCCTCGAGCTCGCGCTGCTTCTCGTCGGTCATTGTCACGCGCAGGCCCGGCTGCCCATCGAGATCGCGGCTCTGCACCTGGAAGCCGGGAAGCTGATCCACCAGCAGCTGCTCGGCTGAGTCCCGCGCCTCGGCGTCCTGAAACGGGATCTCCAGCTGCCGGCCGCGGCGCCATTCGCGCCCCACATAGCGGATGCGCTGCTCCACCAGCAGGTCGCGCACCATCTCCTCGTTGCTGGCCATGCGGTCGCCGATGAACTTTTCCATGTCGACTTCAAGCAGGAAGTGCACGCCGCCGGAGAGATCCAGACCAAGCGACATGGGCTTGCCGCCGATGTCCTGCAGCCACTCGGGCGTGTTGGAGGCGCGGTTCAGCGCGACGATGTAGCGGCCCTGCGCCTCGGCGTTTAGCGCGGCGGCGACGATGTCGCGGCCGCGCAGCTGATTCTCGTCGTTGTCGACACGGATCTGTGCGGTGTTGTCGCCCAGATCGAAGCCGGTGACCGGAATCTGCGCCGCACGCAGCGCTGCGATGGCTTGATCCACCACCGCCTGGTCCACGGGATTGAACTCGGTCGTGCCGCGCAGCTGCAGCGCGGGATCAGGCTGGAACAGGTTCGGCGCGGCATACAGCGCGCCCAGGATGAGCACCAGCAGCACCAGTATCAGCCGGCCGGTGCTGTTCCTGTTGGGCGGCCGGCTGTTGTCTCGGGACACGCCCAGCAGGCGCTCGCCCACCAGGCCGGGGCTGCGCGCCACGGTCAGGACTCATCCAGCGATTTGATCGTTCCCTTGGGCAGCGTCGCACCGACCGCCGACTTCTGAATACGCATCTCGACGTTGCCGGCTACCTGAACTTTGATGAAATCGTCTTCGACCTTGTTCACGATACCGACGATGCCGCCCGCCGTGACCACCTCGTCGCCTTTCGAGATCCCGGCCATCAGCGCCTGATGCTCCTTGCGACGCTTGCTCTGTGGCCGCCACAGCAGGAAGTAGAAGATGAGCACGAAGCCGCCGAGAAACAGCAGATTGAACAGGCCCGCGTCGCCTTGCGGGCCACCGGCCTCTGCTGCATAAGCCGTGGTTTCAAACAGATTCATCTTGGGAGTTCCAACCGGTTTGCAGGGTCTCGACGAGGCTGCGAAATGTACCCGTTTCGATGGAGGCACGCAAACGCGCCATCAGACTGTGGTAGTAGTGCAGGTTGTGACGGGTCATCAGCATGCTGCCGAGCATCTCGCCGCAGCGGTCCAGATGATGAAGGTACGCGCGGCTGAACCGGCTGCAGGCGTAACAGTCGCATTCGGGGTCCAGCGGCGCATCCGCGTGGCGGTGGCGGGCATTGCGGATCTTGACGGTGCCGCGAGAGGTGAAGACGTAGCCGTTGCGGGCATTGCGGGTGGGCATTACGCAATCGAACATGTCCACGCCGAGCTCGACGCCGCGCACCAGATCCTGCGGCGTGCCCACGCCCATCAGGTATCGGGGCCGTGCCGTCGGCATGTGCGGCAGCAGACCCCGCAGCACCGAATCCATCTCGTCCTTGCCCTCGCCCACGGAGAGACCGCCGATGGCATAGCCGTCGAAGCCGATGTCCAGAAGGCCGGCAAGGCTCTCGCGGCGCAATCCGTCGTACATGCCGCCCTGCACGATGCCGAACAGCAGCCCGGCCTCGCCCGGACCGTAGGCCGTGCGGCTGCGCGCCGCCCAGCGCAGCGAAAGCTCCATGGAAGTGCGCGCCTGTGCCTCGCTGGCCGGATACGGGGTGCACTCGTCGAAGACCATCACCACGTCCGAGCCCAGATTGCGCTGTACCGCCATGGAGCGCTCGGGTGTGAGCTCCACTCGGTCGCCGTTGACCGGCGAGCGGAACACCACGCCCTGCTCCGAGATGCGCCGCAGCTCGCCCAGGCTCCACACCTGGAAGCCGCCGCTGTCGGTGAGGATGGGTCCGGACCAGTCCATGAACCGGTGCAGGCCGCCCAGCGCGCGGATCGTCTCGTCGCCCGGACGCAGCATCAGGTGAAAGGTGTTGCCCAGGAGTATCTGGGTGCCGCTGCGCGCCAGATCCTCGGGTGTCATGGCTTTGACCGTGCCGTAGGTGCCGCAGGGCATGAACACGGGCGTCTCGACGCTGCCGTGAGCCGTGCTGAGACGGCCGCGGCGCGCGGCTCCGTCACTGGCGAGTAACTCAAAGCTCATCGCCGCGCTCCTCCGCCTCGTCGACGGCACCGTGATCGTCATTCATGCAGCCCAGGAACATCGCGTCCCCGTAGCTGAAGAATCGGTACCGGGCAGCCACCGCAGCCCGATAGGCAGCAAGGACACGGCGCTGGCCCGAGAACGCGCACACCAGCATCAGCAGGGTCGAGCGCGGCAGATGAAAGTTGGTCAGCAGCGCGTCGACCACGCGGAAACGATACCCGGGCGTAATGAACAGGTCGGTCTCGCCCGAGCGCGCCTGCACCCTGCCCGCGCCGATGGCGGCGGATTCGAGCGTGCGTACTACCGTCGTGCCGACCGCCACGACGCGCCCGCCGCGCGTGCGACAGCGATCGATCGCTTCGACTGCGGCATCGGGCACGGTATAGCGCTCGAAGTGCATGCGGTGCGCCTCGGTGTCCTGCACGCGAATCGGCTGAAAGGTCCCCGCGCCCACGTGCAGCGTGACGGTCGTGACCGCCACGCCCCGGCTGGGCAGGCGTTCGAGCAGCTCCCGGGAAAAGTGCAGCCCGGCGGTAGGTGCGGCGACGGCGCCGGGGTGCCGGCCGTACACCGTCTGATAACGTTCCGCATCAGCGTTCGCCGCCCGCCGCTCGATGTAGGGCGGCAACGGCACCTCGCCCGCGGCCTCCAGCACGCTCAGCACGTCGGGCCGGAAACGCAGCCGGTAGAAGTCGCCATCGCGACCGAGCACCTCCAGTTCGTAGCCATCCACGCGCAGGTACCGGCCCGCCTGCAAAGGTTTGCTCACCCTAACCTGACACAGCGCCGTGGCTTCGCTGTCGATGCGTTCGACCAGAACCTCCGCGCGGCCGCCGCTGTCCTTCTCCCCGCGCAGGCGCGCCTTGATCACGCGGGTATCGTTGAGCACCAGCAGATCGCCGGAGCGCAGCAGGCGCGGCAGGTCGGTGAACGACAGATGATCGATCGCATCGGGCAGCACATGCAGCAGGCGGCTGCCTTCGCGACGGGCGGCGGGCGCCTGGGCGATCAGCTCGGGGGGCAGGTCATAGGAGAACGCATCGACACGCATTGGCTTTACCGACCAACGGAACGGGCGCGGATTGTAGAGCCATGGCCGCGCGCCCGCCACCCGGGCGGCCGCGCGCCCTGCATCGGGTAGCGTGATCCGAGACCGCTGTGTACCATCCACCGACACCCGCCCGGGTGGCGAAACTGGTAGACGCGCCAGACTCAAAATCTGGTTCTGGCAACAGAGTGTCGGTTCGATTCCGACCCCGGGCACCAGCCCATCAATCGTTGGGAGGTGCCCGCCCGGCAGTCCGGAGCGGCCCACCAATCTGGAAGGGAACGACACGCCTTGAGCCTGACGACGCACTGGGTGGGCTACGCCTCCATCGGGATCTTTATGGTGGCGTACCTCGTTGTCGTCGCCGAAGAATTCACCCACCTGCGCAAGTCCAAGCCGGTGATGCTGGCAGCCGGTCTGATCTGGGGCCTGATCGGCTTTCAGTACGCCGCGGCAGGACCGGGTCACGAGGCCGAGCTGGCGGTAAAGGAGTTTCTCGAGGACTTCGCCGAGCTGTTTCTGTTTCTGCTGGCGGCGATGACCTATGTCAACGCCATGAGCGAGCGCAACGTGTTCGAAGCATTGCGCTCATGGCTCACCCATCGGGGCTTCACCTACACCCAGCTGTTCTGGATCACCGGGTTCCTGGCGTTCTTTCTGTCCCCCATCATCGACAACCTGACCACCGCGCTCGTGACCTGCGCGGTGGTCATGGCGGTGGGGCGCGAGAATTCCCGCTTCGTGGGGCTGAGCTGCATCAACATCGTCATCGCCGCCAACGCCGGCGGCGCGTTCAGCCCGTTCGGCGACGTCACGACGCTGATGGTGTGGCAGGACGGTGTGCTGCCGTTCCAGACCTTCTTCCTGCTGTTCGTGCCGGCGCTGGTGAACTACGTCGTGCCGGCCGCGCTCATGTACCTGGCGCTGCCCAAGGGACAACCCGCGCCGGTCGACAATCACACGGCGCTCAAGCGCGGCGCCCGCACCATCGTGTTCCTGTTCGGCTGCACCGTCTTCACGGCCGTGGCGTTCCATCAGTTCCTGCACCTGCCGCCGTTTCTCGGCATGATGACCGGGCTCGCGTACCTGAAGCTGTTCGGCTACTACCTGCGCCAGACCCACGTGCCGTTGCCCACCGACAGCCCGACCTACGGCAGTGCCGGCGACGTGGAGCCGTTCGACAGCTTTCGTGAAGTGGCGCGCGCCGAGTGGGACACGCTGCTGTTCTTCTTCGGCGTGATCATGTGCGTCGGCGGACTCGGCTTCATCGGCTACCTGAACGTGCTCTCTACAACGCTGTACGGCGAGCTCGGGCCGCTGCTCGCGAACAGCATGGTCGGCGTGCTGTCCGCGGTAGTCGACAACATCCCCGTGATGGTGGCAGTGCTGCAGATGTCGCCGGACATGGATACCACACAGTGGCTGCTGGTAACGCTCACCGTCGGTGTCGGCGGCAGCCTGCTGTCCATCGGCTCGGCGGCCGGGGTGGCACTGATGGGTCAGGCGCGCGGCGCCTATACCTTCTTCGGCCATCTGCGCTGGACGCCGGCGATCGCGCTCGGGTTCGTGCTGAGCATCTGGGTGCACATGCTGATCAATGGAAGCTGAGGCGATGAGCGCAGGATACATCCGCTGGTTCGAGGAGATCGGCAGCGCCGACGTGGCGCTGGTCGGCGGCAAGAATGCGTCCCTGGGCGAGATGTACCGCAACCTCGCGGCCCGCAACGTCCCCGTTCCCAATGGCTACGCCATCACCGTGGACGCCTATCGGGACCTGCTGGCGAGCAACGCCCTCGAAGCGCCGCTGGCCGCACTGCTGAGCGAGCTGCGTGACGGCGACACCGATACGCTGCAGCGCGTCGCCGCACGCTGTCGCGAGCTGATCTACGAAGCGCCGCTGCCCGCGGAATTGCAGCAGCAGATCGAAGCCGCCCAGGAGCGGCTGCTGCGGGAGTACGGCGCCGAGCTCACCGTCGCCGTGCGCAGCTCGGCCACCGCCGAGGATCTGCCCGGGGCCAGCTTCGCCGGCCAGCACGAGAGCTACCTCAACGTGCGCGGCGGCGTTGCGCTGCTCGAAGCCTGCCGGCGTTGCTTCGCCAGCCTGTTCACTGACCGGGCCGTCCAGTACCGCATGACCAACGGCTTCGATCATCTCAAGGTGGCGCTGTCCATCGGCGTGATGAAGATGGTGCGCTCCGACCTCGCAGCCAGCGGGGTGCTGTTCACGCTGGATACCGAGAGCGGCTTCCGCGACGTCGTGCTGGTAACCGCGGCCTACGGGCTCGGCGAGAACGTGGTTCAGGGCGCCGTCGACCCGGATGAGTTCTACGTCCACAAACCGACGCTCGCGCTCGGCTACCGCCACGTGATCAGACGGCGGCTCGGCGACAAGGAGCTGCGCATGGTGTACGCCACGCGCAAGGGCGGCGTCACCACGCACAACCTGCCGACCGCGCCCGACGAGCGCCAGCGCTTCGCGATTACCGACGCCGAGGTGGTTCAGCTGGCGGAAATGGCAGCGCGCATCGAGCAGCACTACTCGGAGCGCGCCGGTCACGACATGCCCATGGATATCGAATGGGCGAAGGATGGCGAGGACGGCCGGTTGTACATCGTGCAGGCACGCCCGGAAACCGTGGCATCGCGACGCCAGCCCAGCGTGCTGGAAAACTTCCGCCTGCTCGATCACGGCGACGTGCTGACCAGTGGTCGCGCCGTCGGACAGAAGGTCGCGTCCGCACGCGTGCGCGTGGTGCGCACCGTGCGCGATCTGCTGGCGTTCCAGAATGGCGAGGTGCTGGTGGCCGAGACCACCACGCCGGATTGGGGCGCGGTAATGCGCAAGGCGGCGGCACTGGTGACCAACCGTGGCGGACGCACGTGCCATGCGGCCATCGTCGCCCGCGAGCTCGACATTCCCGCGGTGGTGGGCTGCGGCGACGCGACCGACGTGCTCAAGGATGGGGACCTGATCACCGTCGCCTGCTGCGAGGGCGAAACCGGGCGCGTGTATTCGGGGGCGCTGCGTTTCGAGCGCGACCGTACCGACCTGAGCAAGCTGCCGCGGCCACGCACCCGGATCATGATCAACATGGGCAATCCGGACATCGCGTTCCGTACGGCCGCGCTGCCGAACGACGGCGTCGGACTGGCCCGACTCGAGTTCATCATCACCGACGCGGTCAAGGCACACCCGATGGCGGCCGCGCATCCGGACCGGATCTCATCGGCGGAAGAGCGGCGCGCGCTGGAGCGGCTCGCGGCCAACCACTCCGATCCGGCCGAATACTTCGTGGCGACGCTGGCGGAAGGCGTCGCGACCATCGCCGCGGCTTTCCATCCGAAGCCGGTGATCGTGCGCATGTCGGACTTCAAGACCAACGAGTACGCGCGCCTGCTCGGCGGCGTCGACTTCGAGCCCGAGGAGCCGAACCCGATGCTCGGCTTCCGGGGCGCTTCGCGCTATGCGCATCCGGCCTACGCCGACGGGTTCGCGCTCGAATGCCGGGCCATGCAGCGGGTGCGGCGCGACATGGGGTTCAGCAACGTCAAGCTCATGATCCCTTTCTGCCGCCGCCTCGACGAAGGCCGCCGCGTGCTCGACAGCATGGCCGCGCACGGCCTGCAGCGGGGCATCGACGGGCTCGAGGTCTACGTGATGTGCGAGATTCCCAACAACGTCCTGCTGATCGACGAGTTCGCCAAGCTGTTCGACGGCTTCTCCATCGGTTCCAATGACCTCACCCAGCTGACCCTGGGCGTGGACCGTGATTCCGAGACCGTTGCATTCGACTTCGACGAGCGCGACCCCGGCGTGCTGAAGATGCTGGAACTCGCGGTGACGGGGGCCAGGCGCAACGGTCGCCACTCCGGGATCTGCGGCCAGGCGCCCTCCGATTACGCCGAGGTGGCCGAGTTCCTCGTGCGCCTGGGCATCGACTCGCTGAGCCTGAATCCTGACAGCGTGCTCGCAACGACGCGGCGCGTGCTCGATCTGGAGGCTCGCCTGGGGCCATGGCGGAACGACGCCTGACGCAGCCACCTTCGGAGCCGGCGGCGCCCAGACGGCCGCCTGCAGCGCACCTCAGAACAGGCGGCTGACCACGTCGAGGCAGCGGCTGGCGTAGCCCGTCTCGTTGTCGTACCAGACGTAGATCTTGACCAGCGAGCCGCTGACCCGGGTCGCTCGCGCATGCACGATCCCGGAGTACGGCTCGCCCAGGATGTCCACCGAGACCAGCTCTTCGTCGCTGTATCCGAGAATGCCTGCCAGCGGCCCTTCGGCCGCTGCACGCAGCGCGGCGTTGACGTCAGCTGCCTTGGGTGTACTCCGAACCAGTGCATTGATGTCCGTGATGGAACCGTCGGGCACCGGCACGCGGATCGCCAGCGCGCTGATCCGACCCGCAAGCTCCGGCATCACCGCCACGGCCGCCTTGTCCGCGCCCGTGGTGGTGGGGATCATCGACGTCGCCGCGGCCCGGCCGCGGTGCATCTTGCCGGCTGCGCGGTCCACCACGCTCTGCGACGCCGTATAGGCGTGCACCGTGGTGACCGTCACCGCCTCGAGACCGAACGCCTGGTCCAGCACCTTGAGCGGTGGCAGCAGCGAGTTGGTGGTGCAGGACGCGTTCGAGACCACGTGATGTCGGCCCGGATCGAAGTCGCCCTCGTTGACCCCCAGCACCACGGTGAAGTCGGCGTCTTCGGCCGGCGCCCCGATCAGCACCCGGCGCGCGCCGGCCGTCAGATGCTCGGCCGCATGCTCGCGCCGCGTGAACTGGCCGGTGCAGTCGATCACGGCATCGACGTCGAGCGCGCGCCAGGGCAGCTGCGCGGGATCCGGCTGCTGCAGACAGAGCACGCTGCGCTCGCCGATGCGCAGCCGGTCGCCGTCGGTTGCCAGCTGCCAGGGCAGACGCCCGTGCACCGAATCGTATCTCAGCAGGTACGCCAGGTTGTCGATGCCGGCCAGGTCGTTCACCGCAACGATCTCGAGCTCCGGGGCCGCCCCGCTCAGCCAGCGGCGCAGCATGACCCTACCCGTGCGGCCCATGCCGTTGATCGCGATCCGTTTCATCTCAGTTCCTCAGTAGCGTCGAGTTCGAGCAATGCCAGAAGGCTCACCAGCGGGCCCCAACATACACCTCGACGACGTCGCTATCGAACGCTTCGAGGCCACCCTCGGCGAAGTCCGTATTGCGATACTCCAGGCCCCAGGTGTAACCGGCAGGGAGGGTACCTTTGAGATACAGACGCAGATCGTCTCTCGACACCTCGAAGCTGCGGGCGTTGTCGTAGTCCCGATAGCCGCCCCCCAGCGTGAGCCGATCCCCGACGCGGAACTCTGCCGTCGCGTCGTAGAACCTCGCGTCAGCGCCGTAGCGGATGGGGAACGGCTGGCTTCGGGAGCCCGCGACCACCAGCTGATCCACGCTGCGTGACAGCTCGATGTCTGTGTACCCCAGAGACAGCTTCAGCCGATCGCGGTCGTAGCCGAAACGCACCTCAAGCTGCTCAGAATCCGCGGACCACTCCGAGTGGTGGTTGTTGCGATCCGAGCGCCGGTAGCTGGTGCTGATGGACACCCCGTTGTCCCACCGGTACTTGCCGCGCAGGCGCACGCGCCGGGAGTCGGTAGCGGATGCCAGCGAGAACGGATCGTCTACGGCGTGATCTTCGTAGGCGAGGAACAGATCGAGGCGCCGCACCGGCCGGTAGGAAACGCGAACGAAGTAGCCGTCCGCCTCGGTGGTCTGATCGGTTGCATCCACGACCACCGAGTCACGCTGCAGCGCCTGCACGTCCCGTTGCTCGCGACTCAACCCCAGTGTCACCACGAGCGGACGCGCGAGCACCAGCTCGGCCCCGCCCTCGAGGAGGTGATTGTCGATGTCCCAGCGGCCCGTCGCCGTGTCCTCGAAGGTGGACCGACCATGCTGCTCGAGCTTGGCGCTCCGCAGCCTGGCGAACACGGCCACACGATCCGTGACCGCGAAGCGGGCGCTGCCTTCGTGCAGGGTGCGATCCTGATCGATGTTGCCACCCCCACGCAGCGCCCGAGTGAACGGTGCGCCGGTGAAATCGAGACCAGCGGAACTCTCCGCGGCCTGCAGGTCCATGTCCAGCGTGCCGAGAATCACGTTGAAGCCCAGAGCCAGCCGGTCGCTGGGACGCGCCTGAAGCTTCAGCGAGTGCTCCCAGCTGGAAAACTGGTACGGCTGGTCGAGCACAAAGTAGTCGAGCTGCGAACCGGCGGCGGGGTCCGAGCCTGCAGAGAACTCGGGCAACCACATGCTGGAGGCGAAATCGAAGGTCCGATAGCGCTCGCTGATGGCCAGACTGACGCGGTCCCAGTCGTAACCGAGCCCGCCTTCGTAGGCTTTCATCGTTTCGTCGATGGGGCGGTTGAGCTCGTATTCCTCGCGCTCGATGTCCATCACGGTGGTCCCGTCTCCGCGCTTCTCGTAGCGCTCGAAGCCCAGGTGAGCGCGCGCGCGGGGACTGATGTCCAGATCGAGGCGCGCCCGGTCGCGCACGCGCTCGAAGTCGAAGCGCCTGAAATCGCCGCCCGTGGATGCCTCCGGATCCGCCGCTTCCGGCAGCACCAGCAGATCGTCGTAGAAGTACTCCGAGATCTGGCGATCGTAGCTCAGCCGGTAGCTGTCGCTGCGTTCGGCGCGAACAGACACGGATCCGTAGGGTTCGCCGCCGAGATCGTTGAGGCGCAGCTCGATCCGATCCGGGCTGAAGCCGTCGCCGCGACCGACCGATTGCCAGCGGGCGTAGGCGTCGCGAAGCCAGATGCCTTCATCCAGATTGACGTGCTGGCGATACTTGGTGCGATCGCCGGCCACTGAGGTCCAGCGCCAGCCCAGGGATCCGGCCATCTCCAGATCCGGCGGCTGCGCGCCGCTTTCCGAACTCGGCGCGGCTTCAACGGCATGCGCGAGCGGTCCGAACAGCCACAGAATCAACGCGCCTCGGCGCAGCAGCAGGTCGATCGTACGGGGGCCTATACCACCGGTCATCGCAGCAGATTCCGGTCGAAGTTCGAACCGTGGATCGCCGTGTGGCAATTCGTGCAGACCGTATCCTCGGTGAACCGCGGTGGTCCGCCGGGCCCGAAGCCGACGTGAAACTGCGGCACCACGGCGTGGCAGCTGTAGCACAGCTCCCCTTCCCGCTGATGCGTGAGCAGGTGCCGGTTCGGCGAGCCGTGCGGCTCGTGGCAGGCGCCGCAGCCTTCCGCTCGGGAAGCGCCGTGCTCGAACACGAACGGCCCGCCGGCGTCGACATGACAGCGCTCGCAGACCTGATCGGCCGCCGCACCCAGCAGCGAACGCGCCGGTTCGCCGTGAGGATCGTGGCAGGAAGTGCAGGTCACGGCACCGGTATCGAGCCGGTGGCGTTCGTTGTAGGCGAACTGCGCCAGCACGTCCTCGTGGCAGCCGGCGCAGACCGTGATCGCGGCCTCCCGTGCTGTCGTGCGCACGCCCTGAGCAGCGGCCGCGGCCGGGTCGCTCACGACGGGGACATGCATCTGGTGACAGTCGTTACAGGCGACGCCCGCGCGTTCGTGCGCGCTCGATCCCGGGGCAGCAAGCACCGTCTCGTGGCAGGCGCTGCAGGCCGCGCCGCGCCGCGCCGCAGGCTCCCCCGCGAATGCGAGAATGGACCCGCCATCGGGCGCGGCGCCGGGGTGTCCAGCGGCATTCTGATGGCACGAGGTGCAGCCAACCCGGGCATGCTGGGGCGCGGGTGCAACCGAGGGATGGCAGCCAACGCACGCGGTTTCGGCTCGTACCGGTGTTACGATCAGCCACAGGCAGCCCGCGATCAGCGCAGACAGGGCGGTGCAACGCCACCACGGCGGTATCAGCATGCTCGTCATGGCCCAACTATGATCGCCCGGCGTGCGGCGGCTCCATAGTGAGTTCTACGTAAAGCAACGCGGGAGACGGCCTGTCAGGATCGACGATGCATGGCGGCAAGCAGGCACATCCGACTGAGGCGGGGGCTCGATCTCACGGGACCGAAGCCCGCTTCGTATCGCGAGCGGGAAGCTGAGCCGCTGCTGATCGAAAACGCCCCCGGCTGCACGCTCATCGGCATCAGCGGCCTCGACTACGTCGAGATGAAACCCTCGCTGTGCGTCAACGTGGGGGATCGCGTCCGCGCCGGGCAGCCGCTCTTCAGGCATCGCCGCGCCCCGGATCTGTGCGTACCGGCACCAGGCAGCGGACGCATCGTCACTGTGCAGCGGGGCGCAAAACGCAGCCTGGATACCATCAGCATCGAGCTGGACGAGCCGGAGCATCTCGAACAGCCACAGATCACCGAGGGCGGCCTGGAGCGCGCCGATCCGGCGCAGATCCGCGCCGCGCTGCTGGCGAGCGGCCTGTGGCTCAGCCTGCGTACACGCCCGTTTGGTCGTGTGCCGCTCCCCGACGCGGTCCCGCGACGCCTGTTCGTCACCGCCACGGACACCCGGCCGTTCGCCCTCGATCCCGACCCGATCATCGCCGCGCGCCCCGATGACTTCGCAGCCGGATTGCGCTGCCTTGCGACGTTGCAGCCGCAGATCATCCATCTGTGCACGACGCCGGCGTTCGCATTGCCGCCGCCGCCCATACCGTGTCTCGAGCACGTGAGTTTCAGCGGTCCCCATCCCGCGGGCCTGGTCGGGACGCACCTCCACCATCTGGGCGTCGAGGCATCGCTGAATGCCGACATATGGCACCTGGGTTATCAGGACGTGCTGGCCATAGGGCAGCTGTATCGCACGGGCAGGCTGGACCTCGGCCGGATCGTCAGCGTCGCCGCACCGGGACCACGTCCGCCCAGGGCGCTGCGAACCCGCCATGGCGCCGATCTGCGCGTGCTGCTCGGCGACCAGCTGGCGCCCGACTCGCGGCTGATCTCGGGCTCGCTGCTCGACGGGCGCGCCAGCCACCCGGGCAGCCGCTTTCTGGGACGCTATCACCTGCAGGTGACCGCGCTGAGTCAACCACCGGCGCCCGATCAGACCCGGGTGACGTTCGCAACGCGCGGCCGCGCGCTCGCGCGCGGACTTCTGAGCGACCTGCGGCGGCGCCCGGCGTCCTGGCCCCGGCTCACCACAGCGCTGCACGGCACCCCGGGCGGCATGCTGCCGGTGGAAGCCTTCGACGCCATCTGGCCGCTGCGATCGCCGCCCGCAGCACTGCTGCGCGCGCTCATAACGGGCGACGCCGACACCGCACAGGATCTCGGCTGCCTTGCGCTCGATGCCGAAGATCTCGCGCTGTGCAGCTATGTGTGCCCGGGCAAGTTCAACTACGGCACCGCGCTGGACGATGTGCAGCGGCAGCTGGAGCGCAACGGATGAGCCTGGCCTCCGTCACCCGGACTGCGCCCCACGTGCGCGCTGCGCGCAATTCCGAACGCCTGCAGCTGTGGTTTCTCATCGCCTCGCTGCCGGCCGCCGGCGCAGGGCTGTGGCTGCAGCCCGAAGCCCTGGGGCCGTTCGGCCTGCGCCTCATGGCGGTCTGGCTGACCGGTGCCGCCTGGGAGCTGTGGTTCAGCCGCCTGCGCCAGCGACCCATGGACATCGCCTGGCTGGTGCAGGGCTGGCTGCTGGCGCTGCTCGTGCCGGTGGACGTGCCGCTGCCGCTCGTGGCTGTGGCGATGTCGTTCGGCATGGTCATCGGTCACCACGTCTTCGGCGGGGCCGGCAGGTCACCGGTGAATCCCGCCCTACTCGGCGCGCTGTTCCTGCAGTTCGGCTACCCCGAGGTGGCCGCCTCGGCCGGACTCGGCAGCGCGTCGTGGCTCGCCTGCGCCGTCGGCGGCGCGTGCTTGGTCTGGGTGGGTGCGGCGTCCATTCGAGTGCCGCTCGGCATCGTGATCGGAGTCATGGTCACCGCCACGCTGCAGAACCTCAATACCGGCTTGGCCGATCACCCCGACGGCTGGCGGCCACCGGATGGCATGACCCACCTGCTCATGGGTCAGCTCATGTTCTGCAGCGCGTTCATCGCCACGGATCCCGGCAGCGCCGCCCTGACCCGCGTTGCCCGCTGGCTCCACGGCCTGCTCCTCGGCACGCTGACCGTGCTGCTGCGGGTGCTCGATCCGACCCATCCGGACGGGGTGCTGTATGCGACGCTGCTTGCGGGCCTGACCGTACCGCTGCTCGACCACGTCGCGGTACGCCGCGCCATACGCGCTGTCGCGGCGCTAGCAACCAGGGACGGGGCGACGTGAGCCGGGACGGCGACAGCCCGCTGCGGACGCTCCTGGTGGCGACCCTGGTGGCGCTCGGCTGCTCGGCTCTGGTGGCTACCGCCGTGCAGCTGTTGCGCCCGGTGCAGGATGCCTGGGCATTGCTGGAGCGCAATCGCGCCATCGTTGCCGCGGCTGGCGCAGATGCTGCGGACATGAGCGAGCGCGAGGTGATCTCGGCCTATCTGGATCTCGATGTCCATCTGGTGGACCTCGACGCGGCGGCCCCGGCACCCGCGGCTGCGGTGGGCGACGTGCGCAGCTACGATCACTGGGCGCTCGGTGACGAAGCCGATTCGGCGCTGCTGCGCCAAGCACGCGCCGGCCTGCCCGGACCACCGCCCTACGCGCGCTACGTGCCCATCTACCTGGTGCTGCAGGACGGACGCCTGCAGCGTGCGGTGCTGCCCTTTCACGGCCCCGGCATGTGGTCGACCCTGTACGGCTATCTGGCCTTGCAGGCCGACCTGAATCATGTCGCCAGCCTGGTCATCTATCGGCACGGGGAGACTCCGGGTATAGGGGACCGCATCGAGGATCCGGGCTGGCTCGCCAGCTGGCACGGCAAGCGCGTCTACGATGCGCAGGGCCAGGTGCGTCTGGACGTGACGCGCAGCCCGAGCGCGCCCGACTACGACGTCGACATCATCTCCGGCGCGTCCATCACCAGCAATGCGCTGGGCGAGGCCATCCGAGCCTGGCTCGGGCCGCAGGGCTACGGACCCCTGCTGGCGCGCTGGCGCCGCGGCGAGCTGGCAACCGAGCTACCCGGAGGCGGAACAGAATCATGAGTCGACGCCAGTTCCTTACCAGCCCGCTGGTCGGGGACAACCCGATCACCGTGCAGATCCTCGGGTTGTGTTCCGCGCTGGCGGTCTCGCGATCCCTGCGCCCGGCGCTGATCATGGCAGTCAGCGTGATTGCGGTGCTGGTGTTCTCCAATCTCATGATCAGCCTGCTGCGCGGCGTCATCCCGCGCAGCATCCGCCTGATCATCGAGGTCACGTTCATCGCCTCCGCCGTGATCGTAGTGGACGAACTGCTCAAGGCCTACGCGCCGGACATCTCACAGGTGCTGTCGGTGTTCGTCGGCCTGATCATCACCAACTGCATCGTGCTCGGTCGAGCCGAAGCCTTCGCGATGCATCACGGCCCAATGGACAGCGTCGCCGACGCGCTGGGCAACGGCGCCGGCTACGCAGCGGTGCTGCTGCTGGTGGCCGCGTTCAGGGAACTCAGCGGCGCCGGCGCCCTGCTCGGCACCCAGATTCTGCCGCTGGCGGGCGACGGCGGCTGGTATCCGCCCAATCAGATGATGCTGTACGCGCCGAGCGCGTTCTTCCTGCTCGGCATGGTGGTGTGGGGCGTTCGCACCTGGCGACCGCCTCCGGACAGCGGCGCGTCCGGCACGCCAGGGCACCTGCGCTATCAGGATCACGACCGATGATCGAGCTGGTCAACCTGACGCTGCGGGTGATGCTGGTGGAGAACCTGGCGCTGGTTTTTCTGCTCGGCATGTGCACCTACATTGCCGTTTCCCGCAGGGTCGACACCGCCATCGGACTCGGCATTGCCGTCATGGTGGTTCAGATCATCACCGTGCCCATCAACAATCTGCTCTACCAGTACCTGCTCGCTCCGGGCGCGTTGCGCTGGCTCGGCCTCGGCAGCGTGGACCTCTCGTTCATGCGGTTCGTGACATTCATCGGCGTAATCGCCGCGCTGGTGCAGATTCTCGAAATCGTCATCGAACGTTTCAGCCCGGCACTCAATCAGCGTCTCGGCATCTTCCTGCCGCTGCTGACAGTGAACTGCGCCATTCTCGGCGCGTCGCTGCTCATGGTGCAGCGCGACTACGGTTTCGCAGAGAGCGTGGCATACGGCCTCGGGGCGGGCATCGGCTGGGCACTGGCGGTGGTCCTGTTTGCCGCCGTTCGCGAGCGCCTGCGCTACAGCGAGGTACCCCGCGGACTGCAGGGGCTCGGTCTGGCGTTCATCATCACCGGTCTGCTGGCGTTTGCGCTGGCGGGTTTCACCGGTATAGAGCTGTGACCACGCCCGTGCTCCAGATCCTGAGCGCCATGGTCCTGTTCACGCTGCTGGTGGTGCTGCTGGCCGCGCTGGTGCTGCTGGTCAGGCGCCGTCTCACCCCGCACGGTCGGTTCAGCGTGACGGTCAACGACCAGCGCACACTCAATGCCCGTGCCGGGGACAGGCTGCTGTGGACCCTGGCGGACGGCGGTGTGCTGCTGCCCGCCGCCTGCGGCGGCCGCGGCAGCTGCGGCCAGTGCCGCGTTACGCTGACCCGAGGCGCCGGGCCTGCGCTGCCCACCGAGCGCGCCCACATCAGCCGCGCCGCCGCGCGCCATGGCGTACGCCTGGCCTGCATGGTCACCGTGCGGGACGATCTGGCAGTGCAGGTGCCGGCAGAGCTCCTGAGCGTGCGGCGCTGGCACTGTCGGGTGCGCCAGACGCGGGCGCTCACGCCGTTCCTGCGCGAACTCACGCTGGAATTCCCCGACGGCGAGTGCATGCCCTACCAGGCCGGTGACTACGTTCTGCTAGAGGCACCGCCGGGACGGGTGGCACTTGCCGACGTACGCGTCGAGCCGCGCTTCGCGCCGGACTGGCAGCCGCTGAGGCATCTGGCGGTTACCCTCGAGGACGTCACCGTGCGCGCCTATTCGCTGGCCAGCCACCCCGGCGAGCGGGACCTGGTGCGCCTGGTGATACGTCTGGCGACACCGCCTGCCAGCGCGCCGCAGGACACGCCGCCTGGCCGGGTCTCATCGTGGCTGTTCACCGTTTCCGAGGGCATGCCGATAACCCTGCGCGGCCCGTTCGGGGAGTTTCACCTGCGCCCGGGCACCCGCGAGAAGGTCTTCATCGGCGGCGGTGCCGGCATCGCGCCCATGCGCTCCCTGATCCACGATCTGCTGGAAAACCGTGCCAGCAGCGTGCCCGTGAGCTTCTGGTACGGCGCGCGCAACCTGCGCGAGCTGTGCTATCGGGACGAATTCGCCGCGCTCGCAGCGCGGTATCCGAACTTCAGCTATCAGGTGGCGCTGTCCGCGCCCGATCCCGACGACCACTGGACGGGACCGACCGGGTTCATCCACCGGGTGGTGCTCGAGCAGTACCTCAATGACCATCCCGCTCCCGAGGAAGCCGAGTACTATCTCTGCGGGCCGCCGTTGATGGCGAGCGCCGTGCTGGCGGCGCTGGAGGACCTGGGCGTTGAACGCGACAGCATTCTGTTCGACGATTTCGGACCCTGAGGAGCATGCGATGAGACCTGAGGGATTGCGCGTACGCGACTTCATGAAACGCGACGTGCTAACGGTGCGCAGCGACACCGACATCATGCGGGCGGTACGGCTGTTCATCGAGCACGACGTTTCCGGCCTGCCGGTGCTCGACCCCGCCGGCGAGCTGGTAGGGATGCTCACCGAGCGCGACTGCATCCGTACGGCCCTGCAGGCTGGCTATCACGATGAGGAGGCCGGTACTGTGGAACGGTACATGTCGAGCCCGGTGCGTTCCATGCTGCCCGACGACGGTCTGCTGGATGTGGCCGAGTTCTTCGCCGAATCCACCATGCACCGTTGCCCCGTCGTGGAAGACGGGCACCTGGTCGGCCTCATCAGCCGCCGCGACGTGCTGCGCGCGCTAACCGAAGGGGCCTGGTTCGCCAGGCGCTGAAACGTCCCCCCCACAGGGATTCAAGGAGCTGAAATGACGAGACTTCGTTCCACATTGACCGGCGTGCTGCTGCTGGCGGCCGCCGGATGCGGCGCCGCCACGGGCGCCGAGCCGGATTCTGCCCGGATCGACGCGCTGGCCGCAGGCTGCGGCACCTGTCACCAGGGTCCCGCGGCACTCACGGGCAAGGATCCAGAGGCGCTGGCCGCCGCCATCCGCAGCATTCTCGACGGCTCGCGCGCGGCACCCGCCGCTGAGCCTGACCGACACCAGCGATGCGACCCTGAACGCCCTGGCGAAACGTCTCAGCGCAGCCGGCGGCTCCTGAGGCCGGGCGCCTCAAGCCCGACGCCGCGGCAGTACCCAGCGCAGCACCAGATAGCCGGCGAGCCCCGCTACCAGCGAGCCGGCGATGATGCCGAGGCGTTCGTCGAACAGCTGGTTCACCTGACTGTGCTCGAACGCCAGCGAGCCGATGAACAGGCTCATGGTGAAGCCGACGCCGCACAGCAGCGCGACGCCGTAGATGGCGCCCCAACCGACCCCTGCCGGAAGTTTTGCGAGCCTGAGCTGAACGGCCAGCCAGCACAGGCCGAACACGCCCAGCTGCTTGCCGAGGAACAGTCCCAGGGCGATGCCAAGCGACACCGGGTGCAGCAGAAAATCCAGCCCGACCCCCGAGAGCGAGATTCCCGCGTTGGCGAACGCGAACATGGGCAGAATGCCGTAGGCCACCGCCGGATGCAGATCGTGCTCGAGGTCCTTCAATGGTGAGGCGTCCGGATCACGGGGTGAACGCATGGGAATGAACATGGCCAGCACGACGCCGGCCAGCGTCGCGTGCACACCGGACTTCAGCACCGCAACCCACATGACCAGACCGATCAGCAGATAGGGCACGAGTTCGGTGACACCGCGCCGGTTCAGATACCACAGCGGCAGCAGGCACAGGCCGCCGACCAGCAGGGACAACAGCGACAGGTTGCCCGTGTAGAAGAACGCGATGATCAGAATCGCGCCCAGGTCGTCGAATATCGCGATGGTGACCAGAAACACCTTGAGCGCGGTGGGTACCCGGTCGCCCAGCAGGCTCAGGACTCCGAGCGCGAATGCTATGTCCGTGGCCGCCGGAATCGCCCAGCCCTGCATTGCGTGCGCGTCGCCCCAGTTGAATGCGGCATAAATGCCAGCAGGTACCAGCATGCCGCCGACGGCGCCAATCGCGGGCAGCGTGATCTGACGTACGTCGGACAGCTCGCCCTCCAGCACCTCACGTTTGAGCTCGAGGCCGACGAGAAAAAAGAACAGCGCCATCAGGCCGTCGTTGATCCACAGGATCAGCGGCTTGTCGATGCCGAAATCGCCGACACGGATCTCCACCGGCGTCGCAATCAACAGATCGTAGTACCGATCCAGCGGCGAGTTGGCGATCAGCATCGCCAGCACCGCGGAGGCGCCTAGGAGAATGCCGCTTGCCGACTCGAGCTTTACAAACTCCCGCAGCGACGTCAGCAGCACGCTGGCCGCCTTGTCGACAATCTTCTCCGGGCCGTTCAGGCCGTCGTTGCCGTCAGTGCTCATGTCTGTATTGCAGCCCTCGCGGAATCACGGTCGTCTACTTTGCCAGAGGTTACCCCGGCGCAGGGGGTTTTCGGTATTATGCCGCCTCGTTGAATTCGGGCGGAGAGGTTCATGAGCGAGACCCCAATACTCGTCGGCGTTGCCCAGCTGGAGCAGCGTATCGACGATCCGGCTGCCGGCAAGGAACCGCTGGCGCTGATGATCGACGCGGTCCGCGCGGCCGCAGAAGATGCCGGCTGCCCGAAACTGCTCACGGAAGCAGGCTCGGTGCGCGTCATCCGCGGCATCTGGCCGTATCAGAACCCCGCCCGCGCGGTGGCCGAAGCCATAGCCAATCCCGGCGCCGAAACGGTCCTGACGCCGTTCGGGGGCAACTTCGTCCAATCGGTGGTCAATCAGACGGCACTGGACATTCAGAGCGGCGCCCAGGATGTGGTGATCATCACGGGTGCCGAGTGCGGCAACACCCAGGCCAAGGCGCGCCGGGCCGGCTACAAGCTGCAATGGACCGAGCAGACCGGCACCCCGGACCGCATGATCGGCGAAGACAAGGACATGCGCCACGAGGCCGAGAAGGCCATGCGCATCGGCCAGCCGATTCAGCTCTATCCCATGTTCGAGAACGCGCTGCGCTACCATCTGGGTGAGTCCGTGCAGGGTCACCTGGAACGTATCTCCGAGCTCTGGGCAAGCTTCAGCCGGGTCGCTGCGGGTAATCCCCACGCCTGGATTCGGGAAGCCAGAAGCGCAGCGGAGATCCGCACCCTGTCCGCGTTCAACCGGCCCGTTTCGTTCCCCTACCCCAAGCTGATGAACTCCAACAACAACGTCGATCAGGGCGCGGCACTGATCATGTGCTCCACGTCCCGGGCGCGCAGCCTGGGCATACCCGAGGATCGCTGGATCTACCCCTGGGCCGGCACCGATGCCCACGATCACTACTACGTATCGAACCGGGACAACCTGTACAGCTCCCCTGCCATCCGCATCGCCGGGCGCCGCGCGCTGGAGCTCGCCGGGCTCACGGCGGCGGATCTGGACATGGTGGACGTGTACAGCTGCTTCCCGGTGGCGGTCCAGGTGGCGGCGCGGGAGCTCGGGCTCGACACCAGCCGCCCGCTGACCATCACCGGCGGGCTGACGTTCGCCGGCGGCCCCCTCAACAACTACGTCATGCATTCGATCGCGCGCGCGGTGGAACTGCTGCGCGAGCAGCGCGATGCCCGCTGCCTGATCACAGCCAATGGCGGCTATCTCACCAAGCACGCCTTCGGGGTCTATTCGGCTGAGCCACCGAGCCGGGCATTCCGTCACGAGGATCTGCAGGCGCAGGTGGACGCGACGCCGCGCCGCGAGGTCACGCTGGAGTTCACCGGTGACGCCACCGTGGAGAGCTACACCGTGATGTATGGCGCCGAGGGCCCCACCGTCGGTCATCTGACCTGCCTGCTGCCCGACGGGCGGCGTACCTGGGCCAACTGCGAGGATCCGGACACCCTGCAGGCGATGACGCAGGAAGAGTTCTGCGGCAGGTCAGTGCGGGTTGCCGAGCACCTTGCCTACTTCTGACCGCACAGGGGGCGACCACTCCGGCCCCCGCGGAGCCCTGGCAGGTGCCGGCGTGCCGCCGGCGGGCCTGCTGCGGCGCCTGGGCGCGATGATCTACGACGCGCTGCTGGTGATCGCCCTGTGGATGACCACGATCTACATACTGGTGCTGATCGCCGACCGCGCTGTGATCGGTGCCGCCGTTCAGACGCTGCTGTTTCTGGAGCTGTACGGGTTCTTCGTGTTCTTCTGGCTGACCCGCGGCCAGACGCTCGGCATGCTCGCCTGGCACCTGGCCATCGTCCCCGACCAGGGCGGACCGCTGACGCTGCGGCAGGTGACCATACGCTTCTTCGTGGCGATCCCCGCATTCCTGTGCGCCGGGCTCGGCTACCTCTGGATACTGTTCCGTCGCGATCGACGCGGCTGGTCCGATCTGGCCTCGGGTACCCATGTGGTGAGGCTTCCGAGCACCTGAACGCACCGGCAGCGGTGCTGTCGCCGTATGCCAAGTCCTTGTTTTAATTTAGAATCGCGCGCGGACACCAAGAGCACGGGAAGCATGAAGTACACCACCAGGACCGGAACCCTGAGCGAGCTCGCGACCCCCTGCCTGGTCGCGAGCCTGTCGGAAGCGCGCAAGCTCGCACGCGCCGCGGACGCGCTGAAATGGTTCGATGCGGCGATCCGGGATTTCACCGATCAGCCCGGCAAGGTGCTGCTGCTGGCCCTCGACGGACGCAGCAGGATCGAACGGCTGCTCATTGCAGGCGGTGCCGACGCGACGGTCAGCGAGACTCAGTACCGCAAAATCGTCACCACCGCCGCGCGTGCCCTGAAGAGCGTTCCGGTCGCCCGCGCCGTCTGGACGCTGCACGCCACGCAGGTGAGCGACCGTGATCTGGCATGGCGCGTCAGCACCGGCCTGGCGGCGTTGGCGAGTGCTCTGTACGAGTTCTCCGAGTACAAGAGCGGCAGCACCGAACCCGGCCTGAAGCTGCGAACCGTGCAGGTGCACGCCGACGCGCGCAACCGGACCACGGTCCAGCGCGCGGTAGCAGACGCCAACGCTCTGCAGGCCGGAATGGACCTCGCCCGGGACCTGGGCAATCAGCCGCCCAACGTATGCAACCCGGGCTATCTGCTGCGTCAGGCCCGCAAGCTGGCCCGCAACGACCGGGTCAAGGTATCGGCGCTCGACGAGCGGCGCATGCGCGAGCTCGGGATGGGCGCGTTCCTCGCGGTGAGCCAGGGTAGCGACACGCCCGGACGCATGATCGTGATCGAGTATCGGGGCGGTCGCCGAGGGGCCGCCCCCGTTGCCCTGGTGGGCAAGGCCATCACCTTCGACACCGGCGGCATCAGCCTGAAGCCGCCGGCCAACATGCACGAGATGAAGTACGACATGTGCGGCGGCGCGAGCGTGCTGGGCGCGACTCTGGCGGCCATCGAAGCGCGCCTGCCCATCAACCTGGTCACCATCGTAGCGGCAGCCGAGAACATGCCGAGCGGCAAGGCGACCCGGCCCGGAGACATCGTCACCACCCATTCGGGCAAGACCGTCGAAATCCTCAACACCGACGCGGAGGGCCGCCTGGTGCTGTGCGACGCGCTGTCCTACGCGGTCGAGCGCTTCAAGCCGGACGTGATCATCGACGTGGCCACCCTCACCGGCGCCATCATCACCGCGCTCGGGATCCACGCCTCGGGAATGTTCAGCAGCGACGACAGGCTCGCGGCCGACCTGCTCGAGGCCGGTGAGTGGAGCGGCGACCGGGCCTGGCGGATGCCGATCTGGGACGAGTATCAGGAGGTGCTCAAGAGCGAGCATGCCGACCTGCCCAACATCGCTGGGCCGGGAGCCAGCTCCATCACCGCAGCCTGCTTTCTGTCGCGCTTCGTGCAGGGACAGCGTTGGGCGCACCTCGACGTGGCGGGCACGGCGCTCCCCAACCCCACGGTGAAAGGCGCGACCGGCCGCCCCGTGGGGCTTCTGTTCCGTTATCTGTGCCAGCACGCAGGCCGATGACCCGGGTCGATTTCTATGTTCTCGAAGACGTCGATCTGCAGGCGGCGCAGCGCTTCGCCTGTCGGCTCGCCGTGCGGGCGGTGGCCTCGGGCAGCGCCGTGCACATTCACGTCGACGACGCGGCAGCGGCGGCGGAGCTGGACGACCGTCTCTGGCAGTATCCCGAACATCGATTCATTCCCCACCGCAGCGAGCACCAGACCGACGGCGCTGCCGCCCCGCTGGTGCTGGGCTGGTCACAGCCGGCCGCTCCGGACGGCGTGCTGATCAATCTGGGAGGCGAGATTCCGGGCTTTTTCGGGCGTTTCGAACGGGTCGCCGAGATCGTCGTCGGCGCCACGCGCGAACAGGGTCGCGCGCGCTACAAGTTCTATCGCGATCGCGGTTACCCTCTGTTCCATCACGAGCTCAGCGACTGGGAAGGAACATGACGGACCGCACCAGCGACAAGGACCCCAACGCCCTTCTCGGCGATCTGGAATCCATCCGCTCACTGCTCACCGGCGAAGAGCAGAACCTGCGCGACCCGGCAGGGCCCGCGCCGGCGGGGGAACCCACGGCCGCCGACGACGTGCCGTTGCTCGACGATTTCGTCGAGCCCGATCCCGACATCGCGGCGGAACCGTTCGAGCACGACCGCAAGGGCGCAGATCCGTCACCCGCGGATGGGCGAACGGGAGCGCCCGACAGGGAGGCCGCACACAAGCTCGCGCAGCGCCTGGAACCGCTGAGCTACGAGGCCCTGTCCGCGCGGCTGCAGCCACGGGCGCCGGAGACGAAGCAAACCGCTGATGTCAAGCGCTACGAGGACGAAGACCGGTCCGTAGCAGCCGGGCGGCCTGCCAGCGACGACACCGTCACGCGCGCGCAACCGATCCTGGACGACAGCCTGTTCCGCGCCCTGCTTTCCGACGACTGGCGCGTCAGCACCGAGCAGATTCTCGAGAAGGCACGCGATGCCATCGACGACAATCGTACGCGCTGGACTCCGGACGACACCGACGCACTCAACGATGCGCTGCGCGTGCGCATCGACAGCACGCTCACGCGCTGGCTGCGCGACACCATCAACGACAATCTGGACAGCCTGCGGTCGAGCCTGCTCGACGCCCTGCGCGCCGAGATCAGCGATCACGTTCAGGCCCGACTGATAGACACTTCCCCGACCGAGGACTCCCATGGAGCATAGCTTCGACCCCCACAGCATCGAGCAGTCGCTGTACGCGGAGTGGGAGAAAGCCAACTATTTTGCGCCCGCAGGCAACGGGCCTTCGTACTGCATCGTCATTCCGCCGCCCAACGTGACCGGCAGCCTGCACATGGGCCATGCGTTTCAGCACACGCTCATGGACGCGCTGATCCGCCACCACCGCATGAAGGGCGACCGTACGCTGTGGCAGATGGGTACGGACCATGCCGGAATCGCCACCCAGATGCTGGTCGAGCGTCAGCTGAATGCCGAAGGCAAGACCCGCTACGACATCGGCCGCGAGGCCTTCGTGGAGCGGGTCTGGGACTGGAAGGCCCAGTCAGGCGACAGCATCTCACGACAGCTGCGCCGCATGGGCTCGTCTCTGGACTGGTCGCGCGAACGCTTCACGATGGACGAGGGCTTCTCCCGTGCCGTGCTCGAAGTGTTCGTGCGCCTGTTCGAGGAAGGTCTGATCTATCGCGGCCAGCGTCTCGTCAACTGGGATCCGGCGCTGGGCACGGCGATCTCCGATCTGGAGGTTGAGAACGACGAAGAGCAGGGACACCTGTGGCACTTCCGCTACCCCCTGGCCGGCGGCGTCAGAACCCGCGACGGCAGCGACTACCTGGTGGTGGCAACGACCCGGCCGGAGACCATGCTCGGAGACACGGCAGTCGCCGTGCACCCAGACGACGAGCGCTACAGCGATCTGGTGGGCAAGAAGGTCGTGCTGCCGCTGTGCGGCCGCGAAATTCCCATCGTGGCCGACGATTACGTCGATCGCGAGTTCGGCACCGGCTGCGTCAAGATCACGCCGGCGCACGATTTCAACGACAACGAGCTGGGCGCGCGCCACGAGCTGCCGCTGATCAACATCTTCAACCCGGACGCGACCATCAACGGCAACGCGCCCGAGGCGTATCGGGGGTTCGACCGGTTCGAAGCGCGCAAACGCGTGGTGGCCGACCTCGACGCGCTCGGCCTGCTTGACCGGGTGGAAGACCACAAGCTCATGGTGCCCCGCGGCGACCGCTCCGGTGCGGTGATCGAGCCGCTGCTCACGGATCAATGGTTCGTGAAGATTCAGCCGCTGGCGGAGCCGGCCATCGCCGCGGTGGAAAACGGTGACATCGAGTTCATACCCAGGCAGTACGAAAACGTCTACTTCGCCTGGATGCGCAACATCCAGGACTGGTGCATCTCGCGCCAGCAATGGTGGGGTCACCAGATACCGGCCTGGTACGACGATGCCGGCCAGGTCTACGTCGGCCGCAGCGAGACGGAAGTCCGTGAGCGCCACGCCATCGCCGCCGACGTGCCGCTGCGTCGCGACCCGGACGTGCTGGAAACCTGGTTCTCCTCGGCACTGTGGACCTTCGGCACCATGGGCTGGCCCGAAGAGACTGACGACCTGGCCCGCTACCATCCCACCAACGTGCTGGTCACCGGCCACGACATCATTTTCTTCTGGGTCGCCCGGATGATCATGATGACCCTGAAGTTCGTGGGCGAGGTGCCGTTCCGAAAGGTCTACATTCACGGCCTGGTGCGCGATGCCGAAGGCCAGAAGATGTCCAAGACCAAGGGCAACGGCCTCGACCCGCTGGATCTCATCGACGGGATCAGCCTCGACGATCTGCTGGCAAAGCGCACGTCCAATCTGACGCAGCCGCAGATGGCACCGCGCATCGAGAAGAACACCCGGCGCGACTTTCCCGAGGGCATCCCCTCCTACGGCACCGACGCGCTGCGTTTCACGTTCTGCGCCCTGGCCAGTACCGGCCGTGACGTGCGCTTCGACCTGAACCGCATCGAGGGCTACCGCAACTTCTGCAACAAGCTGTGGAACGCAGCGCGCTTCGTGCTGATGAACTGCGCCGACGCCGACCTCGAGGGCCCGGCGGAGCTGAGCCTGCCGGATCGGTGGATCCTGTCGCGCGCCCACCACATGGTGGCTGCGTCCGACCGCGCGCTGGAGACCTACCGGTTCGATCTGTACGCCAACACCATCTACGATTTCGTCTGGCACGAGTACTGCGACTGGTACCTGGAACTGACCAAGCCGCTGCTGTGGAACCGCGACGAGGCCGATCCGGCGGCGCTGCGCGGCACGCGCCGCACGCTGCTGTCCGTGCTGGAGCTGCTGCTTCGGGCGGCGCACCCGATCGTACCGTTCATCACCGAAACGATCTGGCGCGAAGTGGCGCCGCTGCTCGGCAACAGCCATCCCACCATCATGCAGCAGCCCTGGCCATCGGCCGCCGATCTGCCTGCCGACGCCGAGGCCGACGCGGCGGTGGAGTGGCTCAAAGGCGTCATCAACGGTCTGCGCAACATTCGCGGCGAAGCCGGCATCAAACCCAGCCAGAGCATCAGCGTGCTGCTGCAGGGCGGGGACGCCCGCGACCGCGAGCTCGCTGGCGCAACAGCATCGCTGGTGCAGCAGCTGGCGCGCGTCGACAGCCTGACCTGGCTCGACGAGCAGACCGAACCGCCCGCCAACGCGCTGGCGCTCGTTGGCGAGCTGCGAGTCATGGTGCCGCTGGCCGGGCTGATCGACCTTGAGGCCGAAAAGAGCCGGCTGGCCAAGGAGCTCGGCAGGAAGGAGCAGGAGGTCAAGCGCCTGGAAGGCAAGCTCAGCAATGCCAGCTTCGTGGCCAAGGCTCCCGCCGAGGTCGTCGACAAGGAGCGTCAGAAGCTGGCCGAGGCACAGGCAACCCTGAAAGCGCTGGCCGCGCAGATCGAGTCCATGCAGCGCGCATGATCCCGTGGCTGCCGTACGGCCCGGCGCGCCGACGGCGTGCCGCGCCGCACATCCTGACGGCCACGCTGCTGGCGTGGCTGTACTCGCCGGCCGCGATCGCGCCGGCCAGAGCCGACGGCTCCGAAGGGCCGGAGCTCATCGGACGTGTGGTCGACGTACGCGACGGCGACACCCTGGACCTAGCGACGAACGAATCCCGTTACCGGATCCGCCTCGCGCAGATCGACACCCCCGAGCGCGACCAGCCGTGGAGCGACGAGGCGCGGCGGGCCCTGATCGGGAAAGTCGGCAACCGCGTGGTGACGGTTCGGGTCATGGACGTGGACACCTACGGCCGGCTCGTGGGCCAGGTCACGCTGGATGCGCGCGACGTCAACCGGGAGCTGGTGCGGGAAGGCCACGCCTGGGCCTACCGCGACTATCTGCTGGATCCCAGTCTGCTGGACGATGAGGAGACAGCGCGTGCCGCAGGTCTCGGGCTCTGGGGGCTGCCCGCACCCATCGCGCCCTGGCTCTACCGGCGAGGCGCACGCACGGCGACACCGATCACGCGCGAGTACCGCTATCTCGGCACGCACAGGACGACGCTGCCGGAACGGCATTCCGCGCCGTTCGACTGCACGGTGCCGCGCTACTGCCGGCAGATGGGCTCGTGCGCCGAGGCGCGCTTCTATCTCAACGAGTGCGGGTTCGCCCACCTCGACGGTGACGGCGACGGCGTGCCCTGCGAGGCTATCTGCCGACGCTGAGTACGACCTTGCCGACGGTATCGTTGCCCGCCACCAGACGATGGGCCGCGTCCGCCTCCTGGATCGGCAGCACCTGCTCGACGATGGGCTGGATCGCGCCGGATTCGATGAGCGGCCAGACCCGCGCCTTCAACGCGTCCATCACCTGAGCCTTCTGGGCGACGGGCCGCGCGCGCAGGGTGGAGCCGATGACGCGAATGCGCTTCATCATCAGGGCGCCCAGATTGATCTCGGCCTGAGCGCCACCCATCAGGCCGATCAGCACCAGGCAGCCACCGAGCCCCAGGCAACCGAGATTCTGTGCCAGATAGGCGCCACCCACCGGATCCAGGATCACGTCGACACCGCGCTCGCCGGACCACTGGCGTACGGCCGCAGCAAACTCGCCCTGATGCCGATCGACCCCGCCGTCGGCCCCCAGCGCCACGCAGCGCGCGATCTTGTCGGCGCTGCCGACGGTAACGAAACAGGGGTTGTGAAACGCGCGGCACAACTGAATGGCCGCGGTGCCTACGCCGCTGGCGCCGGCATGCAGAAGCACGCGCTCACCCGGCTGCGTGTCGGCCTCCATGTACAGATTCAGATAGGCCGTGGCGAAGACCTCAGGCAGCGCCGCCGCCTGAATCGTGTCGAGGCCCTTGGGAACCTTGAGCACCTGACCCGCGGGCACCACCACCTGCTCTGCGTAGCCGCCACCGGCCAGCAGCGCGCAGACCGCATCCCCCGTCTGCACCCGCGTTACACCCTCGCCGACTTCGAGCACCTCGCCGGCACACTCCAGTCCGAGAATCGGGCTCGCGCCAGGCGGCGCCGGGTAACCGCCACTGCGCTGCACCAGATCGGCGCGGTTTATCGCGGTCGCGTGCACCGCGATCCGCACCTCGCCGACTCCCAGCATCGGTTCCGGCGCGTCGCTCCAGACCAGTTGCTCGCCGTCGACCTGTATCGCTTTCATCGTTCCGCTCCCCCCGCTACCACTTCATGCGCATCTTCACGCCGCGCTCGTGCAGGTAGCGCTTCAGCTCGCTGACCCGGTAGTCGCCGTAGTGCACCATGGATGCCACCAGCGCCGCGTCCGCCTTGCCCGCGGTCAACGCTTCGTAGAGATGCTCGGGCCGGCCGGCGCCGCCGGAGGCAATCACGGGGATGCGCACCGACCCGGCGATCATGGCGGTGAGTGCGATTTCATAGCCGTCACGCGTGCCGTCGGCATCGATGGAGTTCACCACCAGCTCGCCGGCGCCCAGGCGCTCTCCTTCAAGTGCCCAGGCCAGGGCGTCGCGACCGGTGCGCGTGCGGCCGCCGTGAGTGACGATCTCATAGCCCGACGGGCAGGCATCGCTGCGCCCGACGCGCAGGATGTCCATGGACAGAACCACGTTCTGATCCCCAATCGCTTCCGCGCACTCCGCGATCAGCGCCGGGCGCTCCACCGCTGCCGTGTTGACGTTGATCTTCTCGGCGCCGGCGAGCCGCAGATTCGTGGCATCCGCCACGGAGCGCACCCCGCCACCGACGGACAGCGGGATGAACACCTGCTCCGCCACACGTTCCACCACCTCGAGCATGATGTTGCGCCGGTCGCTCGAGGCCGTGATGTCGTAGAAGACCAGCTCGTCCAGCCCGTCCAGGTAGTACTCCCGCGCCTTCTCCACCGGATCGCCGATGTCCTTGGTATCGACGAAGCGGATGCTCTTTGCCAGGCGTCCGTCGCGGACGTCGAGGCAGGCGATGAGTCGTTTGCTCAGCATGTTCCGTCCCAGTCCGCAAAACGCCGCAGCACGTTGAGGCCCACGCGCCCGCTCTTTTCCGGATGGCACTGCATGCCGAAATAATTGTCGCGGCCGAGCGCGCTGGCGAACTCGCCTTCGTAATCGGTGACCGCGTAGACGTCCTCCCGGTTCGCCGGCTGCGGATAGTAGCCATGCACGAAATAGAACTCGTCGCCGGGTTCGACGTCGGCCAGCAGCGGGTGCGGACGCACGACCCGCACCTCGTTCCAGCCCATGTGCGGGATCTTGAGGTCGGGGCGGTCGAAGCGGAACCGCACCACCTGTCCCGGAATGAAGCCCAGCGTCGGCGTGTCGCCTTCCTCGGAGCGCTCGAGCGAGATCTGCATGCCGAGGCAGATGCCCAGCACAGGCGTGCCGGCCGCAATGGCTTCGCGCAGCGCCTGATCGATGCCGTTCGCCGTGATGCTGCGCATGGCCGGTGCTGCGGCACCGACGCCGGGGAAGATGATGCGCCGCGCACGCCGCACCCGATCCGGGTCTGCGGTGATCTCGGCGGCGAGACCGACCTCACGGCAGGCCCGCTCGACGCTGCGCAGGTTTCCCGCGTCGTAATCGATTATGATGGCCACCTGCCCGGGCATTCCATGTCATCGCGAAAGAGCGCGGATACTATCCCATCGCCTTCCCGCGATCCAAGCGGGTGGCGGCCTCGCCCCGACGATCGGCGCGAAGATCGCCGCGCCGGGGCCGACCCGGAAGTCCAGTCACTGGAAATCCAATCACTGACGACGAGCGAGGAGCGACGTGACCCGCGGCATTCTTCTGGTCAATCTGGGTACTCCGGCAAGCTGCGCGATCCGCGACGTGCGCCGCTACCTCGGTGAGTTCCTCATGGACCCGTACGTCCTCGATGTGCCCTGGCCGATCCGGCGCATGATCGTGTCCTGCTTCATTCTGCCGTTCCGGCCCAAACGCAGCGCTGAGGCCTACGCGAAAATCTGGGACGCCGCCGGCCCCGGCACCGGTTCGCCGCTGCTGCACTACAGCCGCGCGCTGGAGCAGGGCGTCGCGTCTGCGACCGCCCTGCCCTGCGCCCTGGCCATGCGTTACGGCGAGCCGGGCATTGAGCAGGCCATGGAATCGCTGCGCGCGCGCGGCGTGCGCGAGCTTCTGCTGGTACCCCTGTATCCTCAGCACGCGGACTCCACCGTCACCACCACCGTCGAGCGCGTCCGCGCCCTGGCAGCCGGCGCGCTGCAGATCGAGGTGCTGGCGCCCTTCTACGACCGTGCAGACTACGTCAGCGCGCTCGCCGACACGGTGCGCGAGCACCTGCCGTCACGATGGGATCATCTGCTGCTGAGCTACCATGGCCTGCCGGAGCGCCACATCACGCGCGCCGATCCTACGGGCAACCACTGCCTGAAGACGGCCGACTGCTGCCGCACGCCGTCCCCGGCGCACGCCACCTGCTATCGACATCAGTGCTATCGCACCTCCGAGCTGCTGGCTGCGGCGCTCGGCGTGTCCGAGGATCGCTGGTCGGTGAGCTTTCAGTCCCGCCTCGGCCGGCTGCCCTGGCTGGCGCCGTACACCGATCAGGTGCTCGGCGAACTGCCCGCCAGGGGCGTGCGCGATCTGGTGGTCGCCTGCCCCGCGTTCGTGGCCGACAATCTGGAGACACTGGAGGAAATCGGCATGGCCGGCCGGGAGACCTTCATGGCTTCCGGCGGCGAGTCGTACACGCTCGCGCCCTGTCTCAATGCCCGCCCGGACTGGGTCGCGCTGCTTGCGCGCTGGTGTCAGGCAGGCTGAACCTCGAAACCCGGCGAGGGGAAGTGCGTCATCACGGCGCCCGTCTCGGGCGTCTCGCGTGCCAGCACGATCTCCTCGGCCGACCAGCCCACCAGAGTGCCCGTAACCGGAATGCGACCGTAGTCCACCGGCGTGACCTGTACGGTCTGGCCCAGCGCAAACCCTTCCGGCACCAGGTTGTCGAGCTCCGGCAGCACCGGCTGTGCCGCCCGCGCCGCTGCCAGCGCCATCTCGCCGCTCGCTTCCCGCGCCGACCCGTGCCCATTGGCCGCCATCCGCGACATCCAGGCCATCACGCTGGCATGGCGCTCCACCAGCGGCGCGTTGACCGGATTGTTGCGCACGAACCACAGGCAGTGATACAGGGCAAAGTCGGCGACGCAAGGCGTCGTCCCGAACAGATAGGGAGCGCCCGGGTCGGCCAGGCTTTCGTCGAGCTCGGCGAGATAGTGGCGCAGATAGGCAGCAGCAGCCTCCGCAGAAAAACGCGTGATGCTGCCGCCCTCGGTAAGCTGGGCCCGGTCTTTCTGGAAGGCGGCCGCTTCCTCCGGCGGGAACGAACCCATCATTGCCGCCACTGCGGCGGGCGAGAAGTTGAGCGCCACGGTCACCGGAAACAGATTGGCATCGGCCCAGTCGGCCACGCGATGGGCACCGAACCCCGGCGCGTAAAGGCTCTGGTTGCCTGTGTGGCGCGCCAGCCCGCGGGCAATGATCTTGGTGTCGCAGTACACGTTGGCACCGATCTGCAGAACGGGCGTCTTGCGGTAGCCGCCGGACAGCGGCATCAGCAGCGGCCTCGGCATGATGCTGGGAATGATTACCGAGTTCCAGGAGAGTCCCAGATGCCCCAGCAGCAGGCGGATCTTCTCGGAGAACAGCGAAGCCGGGTAGTGATGTAGAAAGATGTCCATGACGAGTGCTCCTGGTGGCGCCGGGTCTGTTTCAAACCGAACCCGCCAATTCTGACACGGCCTGATAGAACGACTGAACCAGCGGTCGCGAAAACATGGACTTGCGGGCCACGAAGCGTACCGGCCGGTGCAGCCCCTCACGCGTCAGGGAGATCACCTGATCGTTGCCCACGCCCAGCGTCCGCGCCACGCCCTCCGGTACGAGGCCATGGCCGAAGCCGGCCAGTGCCATCTGGGCCACGCTGAAAAAGGACTCGAGCGACACCCGGCGATTGAGATTGAGGCGGCGCATGTCCTCCTCAATGGAACGCCAGGCGCCCGAGCGCGACTCGATGGTGATCACGTCCAGCGCGTCACCCGGCCGGTAGCTCAGCGGCCGCAGGCCGGACGGCAGGATCACCATGGTCTCCATGCGGATCACCTCGCTCTGCAGGTCGGTATCGGCGTCGGGCGAACCCGTGCAGATACCCAGCATGTACTCGCCCGAGCGGATCCGGTCGAGCACCACCGGCGAGCGCTGGGCGTGGAACTCGAACTCCACCTCCGGCAGGCGCCCCTGCACTTTCGCGAACAGGCGCGGGCCCCAGCTGGCGAGAATGGCCTCCGAGACACCCATGATGATCTTGCCCTTGCGCAGCGCGTTGTCTTCCAGAAACACGCTGCGCAGCTCGGAGATCAGCGGATTCACCCGCTCCACCAGCCGGGTACCGTGATGCGTCAGCACCACGCGCCGCCCGTGACGCTCGATGAGCGCACGATCGTAGTAGCGTTCCAGGGCCGCGATGCGCTTGCTGACCGCAGACTGCGACACCTTGAGCACCGTAGCGGTCTCCATCATGGTCCCGGTCTTGGAAAGGGTTACCAGGGTTTCCAGGTTCTCGATCATCGCCCGGGCCGTTAGTTTCTAGATCGGCCAGGATTCTATTCTTTTTATTCGCTTTTTTCATGAATCCGAACCCCTCATCATCCGGCCACACCGCATCGGTAGCCGCCATGGTCGAGGCTCTCGTCATCGTCAGCGTGTTCGCCACCGCCGTGCTGTCCGGCATCCTGGGCATGGCCGGCGGGATGATTCTGATGGCGATCCTCGTCTCCGCGCTGTCGGTGTCGGCCGCCATGATGATCCACGGCGCCGTGCAGGCCACGTCCAACGGGTCGCGTTCCTGGTTCCTGCGGCGCCACGTGCAGTGGCGGATCCTGCCCCCCTACCTGGCGGGCGCGGGCGCGGCCATGGCGCTGTTCACGACTCTGAGCCTGGTACCCGACGCCGGCATCGTGCTGATCCTCGTGGGGCTGATGCCCTGGCTCGCGCGCGCCACGCCACACCTGAAACGCCTCGACATGAACCATCGAGCAACCGCAGTCAGTTGCGGCGCCCTGGTGACGAGCGCACAGCTGCTCGCCGGCGCATCCGGGCCGCTGCTGGACATGTACTACCTGAACTCGAGCCTCAATCGCTACCAGGTGATCGCCAGCAAGGCGATTACCCAGACCATCGGCCACCTGCTGAAGCTCGTCTACTACGGCGCCGTCGTCGGCGTAACGGAAACGCTGCCCGTCTGGTTCTATGCCGCAGCCATGCTGACCGCCGTTGCCGGCACGCGTGTCGGCACCTGGCTGCTCGAGCACATACCCGAGGGGCATTTCCGCCGTGTCAGCGGCTGGGTCATTCTCACCATCGCGACCGTCTGCATCGCCAGGGGGCTGCAGTCGCTGCTGAGCGGCTGAAGACCCGCGCCATCGGCTGAGGCGTCCGCTGCGGACGTCAGGCGAGCGTCAGCCCGGACAACGCCAGATGCTCGTGGATCTCGCGCGCGACGGTCTCCTGCACGTCCACTTCGAGCTGCTCGTCGTCGATGCCGGGAAAGTGCCGGCACACCGAGCCCTTGTTGTACAACGTCTTGAGAGAGAGCGAGCCGTCGACGACCGCTCCCGCCTCCACTGCATACTCGAACGACACCCGCACCGGCACCTCGGCCAGCCGGCCCTCGGCCTCGATGAGATGTCGCACCACCTTCTTGTCGACGATCCAGATCAAATCGGGCACCTCCTGCGCGATCACCTGGAACCGTCATACCGTATCCGGCCTAGCAGTGCTACGCGGCGAGTGCCAGCGGCGCCGCCCCACCGTCGCCGGCCGGGGCAGCACGCGGGATGGGCCTCAGACCGGCTTCACGACGAACAGCAGGTCGCCGGCGTTGACCTGCTGGCCGCTGGTCATGTTGATACGCGTCACCTCGTAGGCCCGTTCGGGGTCGTAGAGCACGGCGTCGCCGTTGAAATCGGCCAGCCGCAGCGGCGAGAAGATCTTCATCGCCTCCAGCTGCCCGATGGTGTGACGCACCGAGATCTTGTCGCCGACGCTCACGTACTCGGGCTCGGTGGGGCTCGGTGCGGCGTAGAAGATCGCCGTGGCGGGTGCCAGCACCTTGAGCTCGTCGCTGTCCTCGATGCGGATCGCATCCACGTCGATGGCGCCCGTCATCTCGCCCGCAGCACCTTCGATCTCGGCAATCAGGGCGTCGCCATCGATCCGGGCAAGCAGGTCGGGCAGGTAGCCGGTGTCGTAGACACCCTTGCGGAACACGTCGTCGTCGAGCACCCGGCGCAGCAGCGGGATGTTGGTACAGATGCCGGTGATCTTCACGCGTCCGAGATAGTCGCGCAGCTTGGCGATGGCGGCCGCGCGGTCTTCGGCATGCACGATGATCTGTGCCACCATGCTGTCGTAGTACGGTGAGACGAACTTGCCCGGCGCCGCGGTCGCGATGATCTCCACGCCCGCTTCTTCGGGGAAGTAAGCCTCGCGGATCTGACCCGGATGCGGCCGGAATGTCAGGGTTCCCGCAGAGGTGACCTGCACGCGCTCGGCATTCACCCGCGCTTCGATGGAGTAGCCGTTCCTGCGTACCTCGAGATCGGCGATGGACTCGCCGGAAGCGACCCGGAACTGCTGGCTGACGATGTCGACCCCGGAGACCCACTCGGTCACCGGATGCTCCACCTGCAGGCGCGTATTCATCTCCATGAAGTAGACCGCGTCTGACTTGAGGTCGTAGATGAACTCGACCGTGCCCGCGCCGACGTAGCCCACCTCGCGGGCGATGGCCGCGGTATGCTCCATGACCGCCTTGCGCAGGTGCTCCGGCAGCATGGTGGAGTCCGACTCCTCGAACACCTTCTGCTTGTCGCGCTGCACGCTGCAGTCACGCAGACCCAGCACCAGGGTATTGCCGTGCGTGTCGCGCAGCAGCTGCGCCTCGATGTGGCGCAGCGAGGTGACGTACTTCTCCAGGTACACGTCGCCATTGCCGAAGGCGCTGCGCGCCTCGGCGGTAACGCGGTGGAACAGCTCGTGGAATTGCGATGCGTCCTCCACCACCTGGATACCCTTGCCGCCACCGCCGTGCACCGCCTTGATGAGCACGGGATAGCCGATGCCTTCCGCGACTTCGGCCGCGCGCTCGACATCGGTGAGGATGCCATGGCTGCCCGGTACCACCGGCACCTTGAGGCGCAGCGCGGTATTGATGGCATTGGACTTGTTGCCCATGGTCTCCATGCTGGCGACCGGCGGGCCGATGAAGTTGATGCCGTGCGAGCGGCACAGCTCGGCGAACTGGGGATTCTCGGAAAGAAAGCCGATGCCCGGATGCAGCGAGTCCACGCCCTCGTGCTCCGCCACGCGCAGCACGCTCTGCGCGTTCAGATAACTCTCATCCGGGGTGTTGCCGCCAATGCAGACCAGGGTGTCGTGCGCGCTGAGCATGTCCACAGCCGCCGACTCCATGTCCGGGTCGGACTGCACCAGCACCACGGCAATGCCGTTCTTCTGCGCGATGCGGATCAGCTTCACCGCCGTGCAGCCGCGCGCGTGAATCAGCGTGCGCCGGGTCGGCCGGATGAGATTGCGGTCCGTGTAGCGTGGCCGGTGGCCGGTGAGCACCGGCCGCTCCAGGCTGAACACGCCCGCCAGCACCCGGGACACCACGTCGTGCACCGATTCCTGCGGCACCGGTATTTCGGGGTCGATCTTGCGCAGCTCGCCGTCGAGTTCCGGCTCGAACGGATGCCGCACCAGCCCCTGCATGGCGCCCGGTACCTGGGAAAGGTAATTCGACAGGATCGAATTGAGCGGCAGGTTGCTGGGCACCACGATCTGCCCGGCAAACGGCATGCTGGTCCCGGACAGGTAATAGGTCTGAACCAGCGGATGGGTGACGAAGCTCGCCTGGGCGCCACCGGTGCAGTCACCAAAGCCGAACACGATCACGGGCAGATCGTGATCGCGCACGAAGCGGGTGATGCGGTCGTTGACTGCCGCCATGGAGAACAGCGCGCCGGCGCCCTCCTTGGTCTGCATGCCGCCCGAGGAAATGAAGCAGATCACCGGCAGGTGCTGCTCGGCGCACTCCACCAGCAGACGGCAGAATTTCTCAGCGCTGGCCATGTCGAACGAGCCGGCCTGGAAGTCCACGTTCGACACCACCACACCGACCCGGCTGCCCTGGCCGCCGTCACGGAAGGTGCCGATGCCGGTGACGATCCCGCATGGCGGCACGCCGCGCGCGAGCGCAGCTTCGATGGACTGCCGGAAACCCGGAAACGCGCGCGGATCCGAGCTCAACAGGTCCGGGAAGCGCTCCTCGAAGTCGGTGAAGAACTCGTCGATGAAGTGCTGGTAGCTGGCATTGCCCTGATTCTTGAAGCGGCGCAGCACGTTCTGGATCAGCAGATCGCGGTAGGCGATGTTGAGCCGGTTCCAGAAATCCTTGCGCCGGCCGATGTTCTTCGGCGTGATGCGCCCGGAATAGGACTTGCCGTCGCGCTCGGCCTGGATCAGCGACATCAGCAGTACCTGAAACAGGTGCGTGACCACCACGAACAGCGTATCGGACAGGTGCGGGAAGCTGGCTTTCTTCCATTCCTCCACCGAGCGGAAGAAGTCAGCGCCGCGTTGCATGCGCATCACGCGCAGATACCAGTCGATCACCTGCTCGCGCAGTTGCGCGGCGAGATTCGCGGGCGATGCGCTCTGTGCAGCGTCGCCGAACGTGACGCCCTTGGCCGCGAGGCTCAGGGTCGTATCGATCAGCTGCGACAGCGACCGGCGCGACAATGCCTGAGTCGACTGCGCCTCCTCTGCGATGGAATCGAGGTTGGCGATGATCTGGTCGTACACGGAATCGAACAGCAGCAGATTTTCGCACTCGGTGATGAAGTCGCGCCGCAGGTCGTCTGCAATCAGCACGTCCAGCACGGTCATGTCGCTGAACGGCACCGGTGCGCCCTGGCTGTTGGGCGCGTTGAGGAGCTCACCGTAACGGTCCTGCAGGACCGCCCGGTTCACCGCCAGGGTCGATGCTCCCGCGGCGCGCAGCGCGCTGGCGGCGGGGCCGACGTCCGCCCCCAGCGCACCGGCGAGCTGCTCACCCGTGATCACCAGGTTCAGCTCGTTGGTCAGCTGCGTGGACAGGTAGACTTCGGACTTCTCTTCGATCCCCGCCAGGCGCAAGAGCTTCTTGCCTTCGTGGCTGAAGCTGCGCCGCAGCACTGGCAGCAGCTGCTGATCGCCCGCGAGGGCCGCGGCCAGGTCCACCGGCCGGCGCACGTCGCCGACGCGCAGCAGCTGCCAGACGTCTTCGTGATGGCTGAGGAACTCCCGCAGCGCGCGCAGATTGCCACGGGCATCGGACTTCCAGCGGTTGTATAGAAACACGCCCACAGCGGAAAGCAGGTTGGCGCGCGCTTCCTCGTAGTTCTTGCGCGGCTCGCCGAACAGCAGCTGGGCGATCCGACCGCGCTCGTCGTGGACTGCCTGCTTCTTCTCGTTGTAGTTCTTCCAGGCTTTCGACAGCGCCTCGTCGTAGACGATGCGATCAGGATCCTGCATCCACCGCAGAAACGTCTGGCGCCGCTCCAGATCCGCCCGCACGTCCAGCTCGCCCTTAGGCATCTCCTGATCGGCCAGGCGCCCGTACTGAGACTTGGTGGTCGCCTTGATGCGCTGACGCACCTTGAGGTAGCGCAGGTAGCGGAACGCGACGCCGAAGACATTGAGGTACTCGGTCGGATTGCGCGTCACCTTCAGCAGCGCGCTGGTCTGCATCTTGCGCAGCTGCTCCGACGGTTTGAGGTAGCGCAGCAGGCTCTGCCGGTAGTGGTCGAGGATGTAGGGGTTGTCGGCGACGAACTCCTTGACCTTGTCCTCCACACGCATCAGCCCATGCACGATTGCCCGGCGCAGATTGTCGAGCTTTTCACCCGTCTCACCCGGGGCGTAGTCCACCACACCGTCGATGTTGCCCTGGGCGAACAACTCGAACGGCGACAGACCCACGTACTTGGCGCATTCCTGCCAGGACAGATTGAGGCGGCGCGCGATGTTGGCGAGCCCCTTCGGCTGGATGGTGCTGAAGACTCCGTCGCGCACCGACAGAATCATGTTGCTCGCGGCCAGCGGAATGGCGCCGCCGGAGTAGCCGAGGCCGAACACGATGCCGACATTGGGCACGTCGACGTTGCTCATCTCGGCGATCAGCCGCGAGATGCTGTGCGCCTGATTCTCACGATTGGCCTGCTCCTCCGCGTCGGCGCCGGGCGTATCCATGAGGGTGACGATGGGCAGCGCGCGGCGCGAGTACTCCTGCACCCTGCGCGCGGCCGCCAGATGGTGCTGGGGCATCCAGACGCCGTTGCGCACCGCGCGATTCTGGGCAATGAAGCCGACGGCCCGGGTCTCACCATCGAAATCCATGGCAACGGTCGCTGCGTAGAACGGGCCGTCGGACTCTTCCTCGATGACCCGACCGAGCTCGCGGATGACCTCGGGTGCTGCCGTGCGGCCAGGGTCCTCGGCGCGGGCCACGACGGTCTCGATGTAGGAGTCCACGTCGAGCTTCTCGAGCCGCTGCTTCTGACGCATGATCTCGCGCTTCGGCAGCAGTCCCGGCAACGGCTCGTCGACGTCGGCTGCGGGGAACAGAGAGAAGTCCTTGGCAAGGCTCTCGGCAATCAGGTACAGCCGATCGCCTTCCACGAGCTGTTTTTCCACGCGCTTTCGACACCCGGTGTAAGATTGCCGCGTACTCTAGCCACTTGCCCCTCGATACGCAAACGCGCGCGGCCCGACTGCTTGACGTAAGTAACAGATTTTGCTGGCAAATTTCACCGCGAAGCGACGTGCTCGGGGGTAGCCCGGACCCTCACGGAGGTTGTCATTTCATGACCGTTCTCAACTGCGCCGTGCTCACCGTTTCCGATACCCGCAGCCTCGCCGACGACAAGTCCGGCGCGCTCCTGGTAGAGCTGCTGGAGGCCGACGGCCACCGGCTTGCCGACCGCGCCATCGTGCCGGACGACGTCTACCAGATTCGTGCCCTGGTCTCGCGCTGGATTGCAGATCCGGACATCAGCGTGATCCTCACTACCGGCGGCACCGGCTTCACCGGACGCGACAGCACGCCGGAAGCGCTGCTGCCTCTGTTCGACAAGACCATCGGCGGCTTCGGCGAGCTGTTCCGACAACTCTCGTACGCCGAGATCGGCGCCTCCACCATTCAGTCCCGGGCCGTGGGCGGGCTTGCCAACGCCACCCTGATCTTCGCCCTGCCCGGCTCCAGCAATGCCGTGCGCACGGGCTGGGAGAAGATCCTGCATCAGCAGCTGGACGTGAACTTCCGGCCCTGCAACTTCGTCGAGCTGATTCCCCGCTTCAGGGAAGCCTGAGACCGCGCCAGCGGTTAGAATGCGCGCTCGATGAGCAACGACGATTCAGCGAGGCACCGGCCATGACCACCCAGGCTTACGTATTGAGCGCCGCCAGGACGCCCATAGGCAGTTTTCAGGGTGCGCTCGGCGTGCTGCCGGCGCCTGCGCTCGGCGCCCGGGCCGTAGCCGCCGCAATCGAACGCAGCGGCCTCGCTGCGGATGCCATCGACGAGGTGATTCTCGGCAATGTCATCAGCGCCGGGCTCAAGCAGGCGCCCGCCCGTCAGGCCATGCGCAGTGCCGGGCTGCCCGACAGCTGCGGTGCTACGACCGTCAACAAGGTGTGCGGTTCGGGAATGAAAGCCACCATGCTGGCAACCGATCTCATCCGTGCCGGCAGCGCCCGCGTGGTGGTCTCCGGGGGCATGGAGAGCATGAGCAACGCGCCCTACCTGCTCGCCAAGGCCCGCGGCGGCATGCGCATGGGTCATGGCGAGATCAAGGACGCCATGTTTCTCGACGGCCTGGAAGACGCGGAGACCGGCTCGGCGATGGGCACCTTTGCCCAGCGCACGGCCGACGACTACCAGCTCACCCGGGAAGCCATGGACGCCTACGCTCTCGCCTCCCTGGACCGGGCTCTGAAGGCGGCCTCGGCCGGCATGCTCACCGACGAGATCGCAGCCCTCGACATCAACGGCACGGCGGTGGACGCCGACGAGCAGCCGCAGCGCGCGCGGCCGGAACGCATCCCGACGCTGCGCCCGGCGTTCAAGGCCGACGGCAGCATCACCGCGGCGAACTCGAGCTCCATTTCAGACGGCGCATCCGCTCTGGTCATTGCCGGTGCCGACGCGCTCGGCGGCGCCGAGCCGCTGGCGCGGATCGTCGGCCACGCGACGCACTCGCAACATCCCAGTGAGTTCACCATCGCCCCGGTGGGCGCCATCGGCCGACTCCTGGAGCGCCTCGGCTGGGACGTGGACAGCGTCGACCTGTTCGAGATCAACGAAGCGTTCGCCATGGTGACCATGCTGGCAATCCAGGAACTGCACCTGGATCCGCAACGCGTAAACATCTACGGCGGCGCCTGCGCCCAGGGCCATCCCATCGGATCTACCGGCAGCCGGCTGATCGTGACCCTGGCGCATGCGATGCGGCGCCTGAACTGCAGGCGCGGCATTGCCGCACTGTGCATCGGCGGCGGAGAGGCAACCGCGATCGCTCTCGAACGCGATTGAAAGTACAATCTGCGCGCCTTTTTTCGCAGCTGAGGTGCGGCCGTTGACCAGGCTACCCGTCATCGTAGGCTTCGGCGGCATCAACGCCGCCGGCAGGGTTTCCTTCCATCACGCTTACCGCCGACTGGTCATAGACGCGCTCGACGAAGCGCTCCGCGCGCGCACCTACCGCAGCCTCGCCGGCCTGATGCGGCTCGAGGGCGATCCCGACGATCCCGACACGCGCAGGCACATCGACAGGCACACCCTGGTGCGGCGGATCGAGAGCTTCGACGTGGACAACGTGCTGACCCATCGCAGCGCGCTGGTCCGTCCTGCAGGCAGCGATCCGCTCACCTTCGTCATCAACCGCCGCCACCTGCCCGACTATCTGCCCCCCGACTGGCAGATCACCGAGCTCGACGAGCGCCAGGTGCAGGTGCGCGCGCCGCAGCCTCTGGATCTGCTGTTCCCTGACCGGCGCCGGTCCCGCGTGACCTGCGCCGGTCAGGTTCCCAGCGGCTTCGACCCGGGTGCGCTGTATCCGTCACGCAACCATCCGCGTGGACTGCAGCTCACGGTGTTCGGCGCGTCCGACGCGCTGCGTTCGACCGGAATCGATCTCGAGGTACTCAAGCAGCACGTCGCACCGGACGAGTTCGCGGTGTATTCGGGCAGTGCCATGGGCCAACTGGACAGCGAGGGCTACGGCGGGCTGCTGCAGAATCCGCTGCTCGGCAAGCGACCCACGTCCAAGAACATCGCGCTCGGCCTCTCGGAGATGCCCGGAGACTTCGTGAATGCCTACGTTCTCGGATCAGTAGGTGGCACGGCCGGCATCATCGGCGCCTGCGCAACCTTTCTGTATGCCGTTCGGCAGGGCGTGGCCGACATCACGTCCGGGCGCAAGCGGCTGGTGATGGTGGGCAACTCGGAAGCACCCGTGGTTGCCGACGTCATCGAGGGCTACCGCACCATGGGTGCGCTGGCCGAGGACGAAGCGTTGATGGCCCTCGACGGCCGCACCGACCAGCCCGATCACCGACGGGCGTGCCGGCCCTTCTCGGACAACTGCGGATTCACCGTCGCCGAGGCGTCCGTATACGCCGTGCTGATGGACGACGAGTTGGCGATGTCCCTGGGAGCGCGGATTCTCGGCTCGGTTCCTGGCGTATTCGTCAATGCCGACGGCTACAAGAAGTCCATTCCCGGGCCGGGGATCGGCAACTACGTCACCGTTGCCAAAGCCATGGCGCTGGCGCGCGCGATGCTCGGCGAAGAGGGCCTGCGCAGGCGCACCCAGATGCAGGCACACGGCACCGGCACACCCCAGAACCGGGTCACCGAGTCACATATCCTGAACGAGCTGGCCCGCACCTTCGGCATCGAGCGCTGGCCGGTAGGTGCCGTCAAGTCGTACGTCGGCCACTCCATGGCACCCGCAGGCGGCGATCAGCTCGCGGCCGTGCTGGGCACATGGGAACACGGCTGGCTGCCCGGCATCACGACCATCGATCATCTTGCCGAGGACGTGTACTCCAGCAATCTGCATTTCCCCATGGCGCATCTGGAGCTGGATCGCGAGGCCATGGACGCCGCGTTCATCAACTCCAAGGGTTTCGGCGGCAACAACGCCACCGGGCTGTTCCTGTCGCCGACACAGACGCGGCGCATGCTCGAAAAGCGCTGGGGACGTGACGTCATCACGGAACATGCGCGCCGCAACGACGGCGTCGAGGCCGCAGCCCGCGACTACGACGCCGCCATGGATCGGGGCGCGGTGGAGCCTATCTATCGTTTCGGCGAAGGGGTACTGGAGGGTGGTGATCTCAGCATATCGGACACGGAAATCCGCATACCGGGTTTCGGCCGCCCTGTTCGCCTCGACCTGTCAAACCCCTTCCCCGACATGACGGATTGAGCCTGGAAGCGGCGCGCAGGCGTCGCTTCCGCCGGACCGGGTCCGTCCCTTCCCGGGTCAGTGAATGACGTCGTCGCGTCCTGACAGTGATTGCAGGCGGGCCTGCGCCTGCTGGCGCAGCTGCTGCAGCCGCGGCGTCTGAGAACCGGCACACAGGTGCATGGCCTCGACATACGCGGCGCGCGCCGGCGCCGCGATGCCCAGCTGCTGCCAGTAGTCGCCGCGCTCCAGATGCAATCCGGGCTCGCGGGGAGACAGCAGCATCTGCGCATCCAGGACGTCCAGCGCCCGGTGCCATTCGCGTGCCCGGGCGAACCGGAACTTGAGATTGTTGAGCATGCGCAGCGCCACGGCGACGGTGCCCGCCGGGGCGAACAGCTGGTCCCGCGGCAATGTCCGCTCCGCAGCCGGAAGCCGTGACAGGCACTGCTCGGCGGAGACCGGCGCCATCAGAAACGGATCCACCAGCTGCCCGCCCACGCGCACGAGAAAGTGTCCCGGGAAGTTGATGCCCTGGGCCGCGCCGCCGAGTTGCCGGGCCACGGCGATCAGCAGCACGCCCAGCGTGATCGGAATCCCCCGGCGCCGCTCGAGGACACGCTCGATGCGACTGTTGTCGAGCGCATCGTAGTCGTCCGCATCGCCGCGAAAATCGAGCTCGGCCAGCAGCTGCCAGGGTGCGTGGGGATCCGTGCAGGCGCTGCAGATCTCGGCAACCCGGCCCCGCACCCCGGCCTCGTCGATGTCGGGATCGAGAGTCCGGCTGACCAACAGCGCCGCGTCGAGCTCATCTGCCGACGGCGCTGCAGCGAAACGGCGTATCGCAGCCTCGAGCGCCTCGTGCACGTCAGTGGGTCGTCAGCAGGTCACTGACAGTCACCAGAAGCTCCTGACGACCGAACGGTTTCGCCAGCGTCGCGTTCGCGCCGAGATAGCGGGCAGTTTCCAGATAGTCGCCGGGGCCGACCCGGCCACCGCCGGAGATCGCCAATATGGGCGTGCGCGCGTCGCGACGCCGGATGTCCATGATGGTTTCGAGCCCTTCCCGCTCGGGCATGAGCAGATCGGTTATCACCAGGTCGAAGCCGCCGCTGTCGAGGTGCGCCTGCGCGCGCGAGCCGTTTTCCGCCACGGTCACGCGGTGGCCCTCGATGCGCAGCATCTCGCTGATCACGTTGAGCACCTGGGCGTCGTCGTCGATCAGCAGTATTGAGCTCGCCGCCATGTTCAAGGTCGCACCTCCGCACGGGTTTGCACGCCACCTTTGTGAGTCTAGAACCGATCGGCGGCGCGCGCACGTGCCGGAGCCGCCGGGCCAGAGTGGTGCCGACAGCTGTATGGGGTACGGAGGAAGGTCCCTCTCGAGGTCTGAGCAGACGGCTGGGCAAGATCCTTTTCGGTGTTGCCGGGGCGATGCTCCCGGGTCAGTGCTCCCGGGTCTTGCGGAACTCGATGTCCGGCCAGCGCTCCTGCACGAGCTGCAGGTTGGCGCGGCTCGGCGCGAGATAGGTCAGGTAACCGCCGCCGTCCACCGCCAGATGGTCGCGCACCCGGTTCCGGAATTCCTCTAGCTTGCGGCTGTCTGCGGCGTAGACCCAACGCGCCGCATAGACGCTGGCATCTTCGTACACGCATTCGGCCCGATACTCGTCGCGCAGACGGTACGCGACCAGGTCGAACTGCAGCGAGCCGACCGCGCCGACGATGAGCTCGTTGCGTACCAGCGGCTTGAACACCTGGCTCGCTCCCTCCTCGGATAGCTGATCCAGGCCCTTTTCCAGCTGCTTGGTCTTCAGCGGGTCGCGCACGCGCACGCGGCGGAACAGCTCCGGCGCGAAGTTCGGCACGCCCTTGAACTTCATCCGCTCCCCTTCCGTGAAGGTATCGCCGATCTGGATGGTGCCATGGTTGTGCAGCCCGATGACGTCGCCGGGATAGGCGGTCTCGGTGCGCACCCGGTCGCCGGCCATGAACGTCACCGCGTCGCTGACCTTGACGTCCTTGCCCAGGCGCACGTGATGCATGCGCATCCCCTGCTCGTAGACACCCGAGCAAACGCGCAGAAAGGCGATCCGGTCCCGATGCTTCGGGTCCATGTTCGCCTGGATCTTGAACACGAACCCGGAGAATTTCGCTTCGTCCGGCATCACCGTGCGGCCGTCCGCTTCGCGCGCCTGCGGCGGCGGCGCGTAGCAGACCAGAGCGTCCAGCAGCTGCTCCACCCCGAAGTTGCCCAGGGCCGTGCCGAAGAACACTGGCGTGAGCGTGGCACCGAGGAAGTCGCCGGCGTCGAAGTCGTGGCTGGCGCCGCGCACCAGCTCGATCTCGCCGACGAAGTCGTCGTAATCGCTGCCCAGCAGCGCGCGGGCCGCGTCGCTGTCGAGCCCGTCGATCACCGGATAGGGGTGCAGATGATGCCCGTGCCCCGGCTCGTAGCGGATGATGCGGTCGCGGTAGAGGTCGTAGACACCGCGGAAGCGCCGGCCCATTCCAATGGGCCAGTTCATCGGCGCGCACTGGATCTGCAGGATGTCTTCGATCTCGTCCATCACCTCGACCGGATCGCGGATTTCCCGGTCGAGCTTGTTGATGAACGTGAGAATCGGCGTGTCGCGCAGCCGACAGACCTCCATGAGCTTGATGGTGCGAGGCTCCACGCCCTTGGAGCCGTCGATCACCATGAGCGCGGAGTCCACGGCCGTGAGCGTCCGGTAGGTATCCTCGGAGAAGTCCTCGTGACCGGGAGTATCCAGAAGGTTCACGACTGCGTCGCGATACGGGAACTGCATCACCGAGGTCGTAACCGAGATGCCGCGCTCCTGCTCCATGCTCATCCAGTCGGACGTGGCGTGACGATCGGATTTACGGGCTTTCACGGTACCGGCCAGCTTGATGGCGTTGCCGAACAGCAGCAGCTTTTCGGTAATGGTCGTCTTGCCCGCGTCCGGGTGGGAGATGATGGCAAAGGTCCGCCGATGGGCGACCTCGTCATGGTACTGCAGCTCTTTGTGTTGCATGTGGCGCCGCGCCGGAAAAGCCGCGGATTATACCTGTCCGCCGTCGAAGTTCGTGCGCAGATCCAGCGCCATGACCCGCGCGTCCTCGTGCCCGCTCGCTGCCGGATAGTAGTCGCGGCGGGTACCGATGTCGTTGAATCCGAGGGTTTCGTAGAGGCCCGCGGCCACCAGATTGCTCATGCGCACCTCGAGAAACACCAGCTCTGCGCCGGCCTTGCGGGCGCGCGCCAGCATGTGCTCCACCAGCGCGCGGCCATAGCCGTGGCCCTGCAGATCACGCCGCACGCAGACGTTCAGAATGTGCGCCTCACCAGCACCCAGGGACAGGATCCCGTGACCGATCACCTCACCATTCAGGCAGGCAACGCGACACTCGTGGCCTGCACGCAGGCAATCCTCGAAGTTGCCGCGCGTCCAGGGATAGGAGTAGGCGCGGGTCTCGTTCTCGAGAACGCGATCGAGGTCCGCAGCCGTCATGGCGCGAAAGCCGATCAGCCCCGGGTAGCGCTGATCTGCGTCCACAGATGCCGTTTCGCGTCAGGGTCACTGCCCAGCTCGGCCAGCGGCGGGATCTGCACCAGCCGCACGCCGTCCTCGGGGGCCGCCAACCACGCCGCCACGTCCGCGGTGCAGACCAGAAGCCGCACGCGGTGATCCTGCAGGTCTTTCTCGACGAACGCCCGCAACGCGCGCCGGGATGCATCGCCGCCCGCATCCGGCGCCACCGACCCTGGCGGCGGCCAGTCGAAACGCCGGCTCTCCGGGCGCGCGGTCCAGTCACACGCGACCGCCGCCACGACGTCCATGGCGAGCCGCAGATCCCGTCTGGATGCCGACCCCGCGCACAGCAGAACGACGCCGGGCAACGCCAGCGACAGCACCGCCATATGGTCGCGCGCCGCCGCCTCCGGTGTCGGTGTGTTCGCGCTGCCCGGTGCCGCGGCCTGGCGGGCACTCCTGGTCGCGGCGGTTCGGGCACCGGCGGCGACGCCTTCGTCAGCCCCGACAGATGCCGGGGTCGCGCCGGCCGCGTTCACAGCAGCGGGCCGCCGATCAGACTGCGCCAATGCCGCGCGCGCCGCGCTCAGCGGATTGGCGGCGCCGCGATCCGGCGCCGGCGCTGCCACCGCGTCGGGTTCCACCCGCACCAGCCAGGTGTCGACGCCCATGTCACGCAGCATTCGCCGCCGCGTTGCCTGGTTCATCTCACAGATCTCCCCCGGGGTCCGGCATGAGGATGCGTGCCCGCGCACAGGGACCGCTTGGAAAAGCGCCATTGTACACGTATAAACGCCGTCTCCAGACGCAGGGTCGACGCCAGCATGAAGTACCTCACCGACGACATCCGTATCACCGGCATGGAGGAAGTGATAGCCCCTGAAGCGCTGATTCAGGATCTGCCGATCACGGATACCGCGTCACGCACCGTGTTCGACACACGCAACGCCATCAGCGACATACTGCACGGCCGCGATTCGCGCCTGCTGGTGGTGATCGGGCCGTGCTCCATTCACGATCCTGCCGCCGCGCTGGAGTATGCCGAACGTCTGGCCGCAGAGGCGGTGCGGCACCGGCAGCATCTCCAGATCATCATGCGCGTCTACTTCGAGAAGCCTAGAACCACCGTCGGCTGGAAGGGGTTGATCAACGATCCGCACCTCGACAACTCCTTCGACATCAATCGGGGCCTGCGGGTGGCGCGCGGGCTGCTGCGCGACATCGCGGACAAGGGTCTGGGCACGGGCACGGAATACCTGGATCCCATCACCCCGCAGTACATCGGAGACCTGGTGAGCTGGGGCGCCATCGGTGCGCGCACGACCGAAAGCCAGGTCCATCGCCAGCTGGCATCCGGCCTGTCCTGTCCCGTGGGGTTCAAGAACAGCACCGACGGTTCCATCCAGGTTGCGGTGGACGCCATCAAGTCCGCCGCGCATCCGCACATTTTTCTGTCGGTCACCAAGCGCGGGCACTCGGCCATATTCTCGACGTCGGGCAACGAGGACTGCCATCTGATTCTGCGCGGGGGCGGCGGCAAGCCCAATTACGACAATCCCTCGGTGCACTACGCCAGCCGGCTGCTGGAGCAGGAAGGCCTGGTCAATCGGGTCATGATCGACATGAGCCACGCCAACAGCGAGAAGCAGCACAGGAAGCAGCTGCAGGTGTGCAGCAGCATCTGCGCGCAGCTGCAAGACGGCGAAGACCGGATCTTCGGCGTGATGATCGAGAGCAATCTGGTGGAAGGCAGTCAGAAGATCGCGGCGCGTGAGGCGATGGTGTATGGCCAGAGCGTCACGGACGCCTGCATCGGCTGGGAAGACAGCGTCGGCTGCCTGGAAGCGCTGGCGCAGGCCAGCGCCGCGCGCATGGCAGCTCACGCCTGACCGGCGTTTGCCCGGCTGCGTCCCGACGAACGCTGCAACGCGCGCTGCAGGCGCTCGAGCAGCAGCAGCGTCAGCACCACGAGATACACGAGCGGTTCCGCATAGCCGTCCTTAGTCAGCCAGAAGAGGTGCAGCAGGCCCAGGGCGGCTGCGGGGTAGATGAGCCGGTGCAGACGCTGCCAGTTGCGGCGCAGACGCCGCTGCCAGCCGCGGGTGGAAGTCACAGCGAGCGGCAAAAGCAGCAGCAGCGCCAGCGCGCCCACAGTGATGTAGGGGCGCTTGGCCAGATCTTCTCCGATCTGATTCCATTCGAAGCCCAGCAGAAACCAGAGATAGGCCAGCAGGTGCAGCGCCAGGTAGGTGAACGCGAACAGACCCAGCAGGCGCCGCACGCGCATCACCGGAGGCCAGTGCAGGCGGTGGCGCACGCTGCTCACCGCCAGCGTCGCCAGCAGCAACCGCAGGCCCCACTGGCCAAGAAAGTGCACCACGGCCTCGCCGGGATCGGCCCCGAGCAGCCCGCCCGCCGCACCGCGATCGTGCGCGATCGCATACCCGAGCCATGCCAGCGGCAATGCCGCCAGCAGCGCCGTCAGGGGCTTGAGCAGGCGATCAGTAGTAACGCTTGAGGTCCATGCCGGCATACAGCGACGCCACCTCGTCGGCGTAGCCGTTGAACGGCTGGGTGGGGATTCGATTGGGATTGAACAGGCTGCTCGGGAGCCGTCGCTCCGTTGCCTGACTCCAGCGCGGGTGCGGCACAGCGGGGTTCACGTTGGCATAGAAGCCGTACTCCTGGGGCGCCAGAACATTCCAGGTGTTACGGGGCTGACGCGAGGTGAAGCGGATCTTGACGATGCTCTTGATGCTCTTGAAGCCGTACTTCCAGGGCACCACCAGCCGCCAGGGCGCGCCGTTCTGATTCGGCAGGGGCTTGCCGTAGAGGCCCGTGGCCATCAGCGCCAGCGGATGGTAGGCCTCGTCCATGCGCAGGCCCTCGACATAGGGCCAGTCGATGCCGCTGAACAGCGAACGCTGACCGCGCATTTCCTCCGGGCGGTACAACGTCGTGAACTCGACAAACTTCGCATTGCCGTTGGGCTCGTAGCGCTCGAGAATGGCCTTGAGCGGAATGCCGAGCCAGGGCACCACCATGGACCAGGCCTCCACGCAGCGGAAACGGTACACGCGCTCCTCCGGAGTCAGGCCCTTGATGACGTCCGAAAAATCGTACTTGCCCGGTTTGCCGCACTCGCCACCCACCTCCACGGTCCAGGGCTGCGTGGTGAGCGCACCCGCGTAACGCGCCGGGTCGCCCTTATCCGTGCCGAACTCGTAGAAGTTGTTGTAGCTGGTTACGATCGACTCGGGGGTGAGTTCGTCGCCCGGAGCCAGCGCTGCCGGCTCCTGCTCGACAGCACCCGTCCGAACGCCGATGCCCCCGAGCAGCGCTGCGCCCGCGAGCCTGCCGGCGTCGCCGAGAAAGCGGCGCCGATCGCGATACACGGCTTCCGGCGTGATGTCCGCCGCGGGAATGTCCGAGGGTTTTCTGCGCTTGATCAGCATCGCAATCTAGCCTGCGTTCGTTTCGCCCGAAGATTCAGCTGATTAGACGGGCCTGTCGGGCGGAGGTTCCCCATCCTCCCCGGCGCCGACGGTCGCCTCGTCGTCCTCGTCGAGCCCCGCCGGCGCGGCGTCTTCCGGCTCGCCGCGGCGCCGACGCCACAGGTACATCGCCGGCCCGGACAGCGCATATAGCGAGAACCACACCAGCAGCACGCGCGGCGGATCCGCCACCATGATGGCGAACACCAGGGCGATGAACACCATGGTGATGAACGGCACGCGGCCCTTCACGGTCACGGCCTTTGGCGAGTAGTAGGCAAAGTTCGACACCATGAGCAGCCCCACCAGCGCGGTGATGAAGCCGACCACCGCCGCCGCGAACTGCGACGGCGGCGCGTCGCCGACCACGTCGCCCCAGGCCCAGACGATGCAGGCCACGATGGCCGCGGCGGACGGGCTCGCGAGCCCGGTGAAGGTGGCGAGATCGCTCTTGGTGTTGAAGCGGGCCAGGCGCAGCGCCGCGCACGCCATGTAGATGAACGTGAACACCCAGCCGGTGCGGCCGAGGCTGTCGAGCCCCCAGGAGAACGCCACCAGCGCCGGCGCGACGCCGAACGCCACCATGTCCGAGAGGCTGTCGTACTCGGCGCCGAAGCGGCTTTCGGTGCGCGTCCAGCGCGCAACCCGGCCGTCGGCGGTATCCAGGGCCATGGCGACGAAAATCGCCAGCGCCGCCGGGATGAAGTGGCCGTTCATCCCGGCGACGATGGCGTAGAACCCGGCGAACAGGGCGCCGGTGGTGATCAGGTTCGGCAGCAGGTAGATCCCGCGCCGACGCCGGCCGTCCGGCTCCATGTCCTCGCCGTAGGTAGGCATCAGTTCTTGTCTTTGTCGACCAGACGGTTTTCCTGAATCCACGGCATCATGGCACGCAGCCGTTCACCCACCTGCTCGATGCCGTGACCCTGGCTGATGCGGCGCATGGCCTTGATGGTGGGCGCGCCGGCCTGGTTCTCGGTGACGAACTCGCGGGCGAAGCGGCCGGTCTGGATCTCCCCGAGAATGCGCTTCATCTCCTGCTTGGTTTCGTCCGTGATCAGACGCGGGCCGCGGGTCAGGCCGCCGTACTCGGCCGTGTTGGACACCGAGTACCACATGTTGGCGACGCCGCCTTCGTAGAACAGATCGACGATCAGCTTGAGCTCGTGCAGACACTCGAAGTACGCCATTTCGGGTGCGTAGCCTGCTTCCACCAGGGTTTCGAAACCCGCCTGCACCAGTGCCGCGGCGCCGCCGCACAGCACCGCCTGCTCGCCGAACAGATCCGTCTCGGTCTCTTCACGGAAGCTGGTCTCGATGATGCCGGCGCGGCCGCCGCCGTTGGCCGAGGCGTAGGACAGGGCCGTGTTCTTGGCCTGACCGGAGGCATCCTGATACACCGCGATCAGGGACGGCACGCCACCGCCCTGCACGTAGGTGCTGCGCACGGTGTGGCCCGGTCCCTTGGGCGCGATCATGATCACGTCCAGATCCTTGCGCGGCTCGATCAGCTCGAAGTGAATGTTGAAGCCGTGGGCAAACGCGATGGTCGCGCCGTCCTTGAGGTTGGGCGCCAGCTGCTCCCGGTACAGGGCGGGTTGGTGCTCGTCCGGTGTCAGGATCATCACCAGGTCGGCGTGAATTGCCGCATCGGCGACTTCCTGCACGTCGAACCCGGCGTTTTCGGCCTTGCGCCAGGAATCCGAGCCGCGGCGCAATCCCACCACCACGTTCTTCACGCCGGAATCGCGAAGGTTGTTGGCGTGGGCGTGACCCTGGGAGCCGTAGCCGACGATCAGCACCCGCATCTTCTGGATGATCGACAGATCGGCATCCTTGTCATAGTAAACCTGCATGGAGTTCCCCTCTGCTTGAATGAATTCGGTTCAGACGCTCAGCACCTTCTCGCCGCGGCTGACGCCGGACACGCCGGTTCTGGCCACCTCGAGGATGGTCGTCTTGCCGATGGCGCGGATGAACGCGTCGAGTTTGCCACTGGGTCCGGACAGCTGCACGGTGTAGGTGCTCGCCGTCACGTCGATGATCTGGCCGCGGAAGATGTCCGCAGTCCGTTTCACTTCGTCACGCGCCGGGCCCTCTGCCCGGACCTTGATCAGCATGAGCTCACGCTCGACGTGATCACTTTCCGACAGATCGACCACCTTGACCACCTCGATCACCTTATAGAGGTGCTTGATGATCTGCTCGATCTTGCTGTCGTCGCCCACCGTGGTGAGCGTCAACCGGGACAGGGTCGCGTCCTCGGTCGGCGCCACGGTGAGCGTCTCGATGTTGTAGTTGCGCTGCGCGAACAATCCCACGACGCGGGACAGCGCGCCGGCCTCGTTCTCGAGCAGGACGGCGATGATGTGGCGCATCAGTAGTTGTCCTCCACGCTGACCGGCGATCGGCTGAGGATCATGTCGCGCATGGAGCCGCCTTTGACCGCCATGGGGTAGACGTGCTCGTTGCGGTCCACCCAGACGTCTACGAACACCAGCCGCTTGCGGTTGCGTTCGCTGAACGCTTCGCGCAGCGCGGGCTCGAGATCCTCGGCACGTTCCACCTTGATGCCGACGTGGCCGAAGGCTTCGATCAGCGTCTTGAAATCGGGCAGCGAGTCGCTGTAGGTACTCTGGGAATGGCGCCCGCCGTACTGCATGTCCTGCCACTGCTTGACCATGCCCAGCGCCTGGTTGTTCAGATTGATGATCTTGATCGGCAGCCCGTACTGCAGGCAGGTGGACAGCTCCTGCATGTTCATCATGAAGCTGCCCTCACCCGTCACGCAGGCGACCACGGCCTGCGGGTGCGCGAACTGCACGCCCATGGCCGCGGGCAGGCCGAAGCCCATGGTGCCGAGACCCCCGGAGTTGATCCAGCGACGCGGCTCCGCGAACTTGTAGTACTGCGCGGCGAACATCTGATGCTGGCCGACGTCGCTGGCGACGAACGCCTTGCCCTCTGTCACCCGGTAGAGCAGCTGCACCGCGAGCTGCGGCAGGATCGGCTTGCCCGGCTCGGGCACGAGGTCGTGACGCAGCCCATGCTCGGCACGCCAGGCGTCGATCTGGGACCACCACTGCGCCAGCGCCTCGGCATCCGGCAGGTGCCCGTTGCGCGCGCGCTCGGCGTCGATGATCGAGCCCATGTCGTCGAGCACGTTGGCGACGTCGCCGACGATCGGCACGTCTGCCGGAATGATCTTTGATATCGACGCCGGATCGACGTCGATGTGGATGATTTCGGCGTCGGGACAGAAGCGCCTCGGGTTGTTGGTGACGCGATCGTCGAAGCGGGCGCCGATGGCCAGGATCACGTCCGCGTGATGCATGGCCATGTTGGCCTCGAAGGTGCCATGCATGCCCAGCATGCCGAGAAACTGGCGATCGTCGCCCGGGTAGCCGCCCAGACCCATCAGGGTATTGGTCACCGGGAAGTTGAGCTGCCGGGCAATGCGGGTGAGCTGCGCGGACGCGTTGCCGAGGATCACGCCGCCGCCGGTGTAGATCACCGGGCGCCGCGCGCCCAGCAGCACGTTGACGGCCTTGCGGATCTGGCGGCCATTGCCCTTGGTCGCCGGATTGTACGAGCGCAGGCTCACCGACTCCGGGTGATTGTACGGGGCCGTGACGTTGGGGTCCGTGGTGTCCTTGGGCACGTCGATCACCACCGGTCCGGGCCGGCCTGTGGTGGCGATGTGAAATGCCTTGCGCACCACGGTGGGAATCTCCGCGCAGTCCTTGACCATGAAGCTGTGCTTCACGACCGGCCGCGACACGCCGACCATGTCCGTCTCCTGGAAGGCGTCGGTGCCGATGAGATCGTTCTGCACCTGCCCCGAGATGACGATCATGGGGATGGAGTCCATGAACGCGGTGGCAATGCCCGTGATCGCATTGGTGGCACCCGGACCGGAAGTCACCAGCACCACTCCGGGACGCCCGGTGGAGCGCGCATAGCCGTCCGCCATGTGCGTCGCCGCCTGCTCATGGCGCACGAGAATGTGCTCCACCTTCTGCTGGCGGAAGATGGCGTCATATATATGTAGCGCCGCGCCACCCGGATACCCGAAGATGTACTCCACGCCTTCGTCCTGAAGCGCGCGTATCAGCATGTCGCCGCCGGAAAGGGCCTCTGCCATGGTGCCTGCTCTGTAGTTTGTCGCGGGAATCGTCCGGCCAGCGCGCCCGACCGCCATAACTGATTGATTTTTCTGGCGGTTTGCACATGCGTGCCCGGAAGAGCCGGGTATTCTTGTGGTTCGCCGGGAGCATGTCAACGAAACTGCGACGCAGCTAACGAAAATGCCGCGGTGAGCGCCGTAGGATCCCCGGGTTGCTATGGTTAAACTGAGACGCGGGTTGCGTAGCGGGAGCAGTTGTCCCGGACCCGCTCGAACGTTGCGCCACGGCACGCAACGCGTCCCAGACCATGATGGCCGAAGCAGACCCCGAGGAGTCGACATCGTCATGCTGAAGCTCAATTTCCTGCCAAGGCTTGGCCTGCTGCTGTGCTGCCTGCCGCTATTGATGGGTGCGCAGGTCTACCGGTGGATCGACGAGAATGGCGTGGTGAACTACACCCAGCTGAAACCGGAGGGCGTCGAATCCGAGCTGGTATCCAGCGATTCGGGACGAGCCGTCACCTCGGCTGCCAGGAGCACGCCCGCTGCGGCCGGAGCGTCGCCGGCCGATGGCGGCGAGCCCAGCCTCAGCGACCGTCAGCAGGCGATGCTGCGCGATCTGCAGGCCGCGGAGCAGGCCCGCAAGGAGGAGTTCGAAAGGGTGCGGGCCGACAACTGCCAGCGTGCGCGCGACGTGCTGAGCCGGCTCTCCGAGCGGGGGCGCATCCGGGTGCGCGGCGAAGACGGCCAGGAACGGATGATGACCGAAGAGGAGCGCCAGCAGCGCATAGACGAAGCCCAGCGCGGCGTCGCTGCCAATTGCGACTGATCACCCGGCCGAGCCGCGGCGGCCTCTGCCGGCAATGCGCCCGCGCGGCCTGAAGTGGGCCTCTGCAGCCCCTGCCGGCGGCGTCCGGCACCGAAGCCTCCCGCCTCTCCCGCCATACCAGCGTGGCCATGCGTCCGGTCTCGCCATCGCGCCGGTACGAATAGAATCGCCTGTCCGATGCCGTGCACAGACGCTCGCTGCGCACATCCATGACGCCCGCACCCGCGAGCAGCAGGCCGGCGGTCTCGAACAGATCCAGGCGCCAGCGCTGCGGCTCGGGGTCTGGTCGCAGAATGCGCGCCCGGCACTCGTCCGGGACGAGGCCGCCCAGCGCCGCGGTCACCGCATCCGCCACATCGGGGCCGATCTGGTAGCGCTCCGGCCCGATCGCCGGACCCAGCCACGCCCGCAGCGCGCGCGCCGGCACCGGCATTGCGGCAATCGCAGCAGCCAGGACCCCGGTCACGAGTCCGCGCCAGCCGGCGTGCACTACCGCCACCACCGATCCCTCCGTGTCGCTCAGCACCACGGGCACGCAGTCGGCCGTAAGCACTGCCATTGCCAGCCCCACCTGCCCGGTCCAGGCCGCATCGGCCCGGGGCACGCCACGTGCCGACCGGCCGGTGGCCTCGATGCAATCCGTGCCGTGCACCTGCTGCAGCCATTGCACCGCGTCGCAGCCGGTCGCGGTCAGCAGCTCGCGCCGGTTGCGCGCCACGTCTGCCGGCTCGTCACCGACGTGGTCCGCGAGGTTGAATCCGGCATAGCGCCCGCGGCTGCACCCGCCGCTGCGGGTAGTGGTGATCACCCGCACGCCCGGCGCCAGCGCCTCGTTGGGCACCACCCAGTCGCGGTGGTCAATCATGTGTCCGCCCTGTCGATCCGGCGCGATCGGCACGCGCCAGCGCAGCCGCGGCGGCGGTGTCCTGGCGCAGCGCCACGAGCAGCTGCTCGATGTCCGGCGGCGGAGCCGACTGGAATCGCAGCAACTCGCCACTGACGGGGTGCTGCAGGGCGAGCTCGGCGGCGTGCAATGCCTGCCGCGAGAAGGCCTGAATCACCGCCACCAGGTGCGGGTCGGGATGCGGCGGCAGGCGGCCGCGCGCCCCGTAGCGCCGATCGCCCACCAATGGGTAACCCGCATGAGCCAGGTGCACACGGATCTGGTGCGTACGGCCGGTGTGCAGCGCCGCCTCCACCGAGGTGTGCCTGCGGAAGCGCTCCAGCACCCGGACGCTGGTGTGCGCAGGCCTGCCGTCGGGGCGCACCGCCTGCCGGGTGCGATGCAACGGATCCCTGCCGAGCGGCTGCTCGATCTCCATGCCGCTCACCATGCTGCCTTCGACCACCGCGAGATAACGTCGTGAGATCTCGCGCCGGGCGAGCATGCGCGCGAGCCGGTGCTGGCTTTCGAGCGTGGCGGCCACCAGCAGCAGACCGCTGGTGTCCTTGTCCAGCCGGTGCACGATTCCGGCGCGCGGCAGGACCGCCAGCGACGGCCGGTAGCGCAGCAGCCCGTTGACCAGAGTGCCGTCGGCATTGCCCGCGCCCGGGTGCACGACGATGCCAGCCGGCTTGTCCACCACCAGCAGGTGCTCGTCTTCGTACACCACCCGGAACGGCACGTCCTGGGCGGTGCGCCAATCTTCGCGTGCAACCAGACGCGCCTCGAGGCGCATCCGCTCGCCACCCAGCAGGCGGACCTTGGGTTTGATCGGCGCGTCGTCGACGGTGAGCGCGCCTTCCCGCATCCAGCGGGTGAGCACCGCCCGCGAAAACTCATCGAACAACAGCGCCGCGACGCGATCGGCCCGCTCACCAGCAAGCTCCGGAGGTACGGTCACGCTTCGACTGACGCTGCTCATTTCTGGTCCGACATCCGGGCGGCGACCGGCCGCGCCGGTTGCAACCCCGCCCCGAATCATTAAATTAGCCGGATTTTACGGGCAAACCCCAGGGAATACATGAAGCAGGCTGTCTGGCTTTCGCTGCTCCTCGCGCTGCTGCTCAACAGCGGCTGCTCGCTGATCCCGTTCTGGGGCAAGGACAAGAACGCGGAAGAGGAGGAAGGCAATGCCAACGAGCAGCTGCTTTACCGCAACATCCAGCGCAGCCTGCGCTCCGGCAACTACCAGGGCGCCATAGAGGGGCTGGAGCGGCTCGAGGCGCGCTTCCCGTTCGGCCGCTACGCCGAGCAGGCTCAGCTCGAGATCATCTACGCCCACTACATGAGCTACGATCCCGAGGCTGCCCGCAATGCCGCAGACCGATTCATACGTCTGCATCCGCAGCATCCGAACATCGACTACGCCTACTACCTGAAGGGCCTCGCCTCGTACAACGAGAACCGCGGCCTGCTCGACCGCCTGAAAGCCACCGACATGTCCAAGCGCGACATCACCTCGGCACAGCAGGCCTACGCCGACTTCGCTCAGCTGCTCGAGCGCTTTCCCGAGAGTCCGTACGCGCCGGACGCGCGCCAGCGCATGCTGTATCTGCGCAACCTGCTGGCCCGCTCGGAGCTGAACATCGCCAGCTACTACATGTCGCGCGGCGCCTACGTTGCGGCCGCCAACCGGGCGCGCTACGTCATCGAGAACTACTCCAAGTCGGACGCCGTGCCTGACGCGCTGGCCCTGTCGGTGGAAGCCAACTACCGGCTGGGTCTCGAAGAGGCTGCCAACGATGCGCTCCGGGTATTGTCTATCAACTTTCCTGACTACAAAGCGTTCGACAAGGATGGCGACCTGGTACTCACCGAGCAGGTCCGCAACCGCGATCGCTCGTGGACCAACCTGGTCACGCTGGGCCTGCTCGACCGCCCTGACGTGCCGCCACCGATCCGCCTGAAACATCCCAGCGACAACCCGCCACCTTCCGGCTGAGCCCAGACGGACGTCGCCTGGGACGCCGCCGAACCGAGGCAGGCGTCTCCTGCCGGTTCCTGGCCGACCTGTCCCGGAGCAGCACCGATCGACTAGTCTTAAGACTATGATCCGATGGCTGTGCCGTATCTCCCCGAATGCTGACCCATCGCGCTGAAATCCTGGAAGAAATAGAGCGCCGACGCTTCGAGTTGAACCTCGGGCTGCTGCGCGTCTACAACTACTATCGCGTGCTCGTCGGGCTGGTGCTGCTCACGGTATTCCTGCAGAACCTGGTCGACGCCCGGCTTGGCGACCTGCACCCGTCGCTGTTCTTCTGGACCACCCTGCTCTACACGGGCGCGAACGTCGTCAGCGCCGTGACGCTGCACCTGGTGGCACGGCGCATCTTCGCCACGCAGATGCTGGCGAGCGTGCTCGTGTGCTTCGACATCCTTGCCCTGACGCTGCTGATGTATCTGAGCGGCGGGGTCAGCGCCGGGCTCGGCGCGCTGATTCTGGTGGCGGTAACCACGGGGGCGATCCTGGTGCCGGATAGACGCGCCACCGGGTTCGCCGCCATCGCCAGCATTGCCGTGCTCTACGAGGAGTTCTACCTGGCGCTGTCGGCACCGTTGCTGCACGACGACTACTTTCAGGCCGGCGTGCTCGGCGCGCTGTATTTCGCGGCGTCGTTCGCGGTGCGGCGGCTGTCCACGCGCCTGCGCGAGAACGACGTGCGCGCCCTCACCCAGGCCGCCGAGCTTGCCGACCTGGAGCGCGTCAACCGGCAGATCATTCAGCGCATGCGCACCGGCATCGTCGTGGTGGATCCGGGCGATCATCTGCGCAATGCCAACCAGTCCGCGCGCACCCTGCTGGAGCTGGACGCAACAGACGACGTCGACGTGCTGCCGCCGCTGCTGCTGTCCCATCTGCAGGCATGGCGGCACAACACGGAGCTGCGCATCCCACCGTTCCAGCTGAGCGCAGACGGCCCGGAGGTTCGGGTGAACTTCTTCCCTGTGCGTGCCGACGATCCGCACGGCGACGTGACCATCTTCATCGAGGATACCGGCGAGATTCAGCAGCAGGCGCAGCAGCTCAAGCTGGCTGCTCTGGGGCGGCTGTCGGCAAGCATCGCGCACGAGATCCGCAACCCTCTGAGCGCCATCAACCACGCCGCCCAGTTGCTCAACGAGTCCAGCAACCTGGACAAGGGCGACAGCCGGCTGCTCGGAATCATCACCAGTCACTGCCAGCGGATGAACGGCGTGATCGAAAACGTGCTGGAGATGTCCAGGCGGCGCCTGCCCACGCCGGTGAAGCTCGCGCTGCTGAGCCATCTGGAGTCGTTTCTGGAATCGTTTGCGGCTACCACGCCGGGCGCGCAGATCGAGCTGGAAGTGGATCCGCCCGGCACCGAGGTGCGCATGGACCGAATCCAGCTCGACCAGGTGCTGACCAACCTGATCAGCAATGCGCTGCGCCACAGCTGCGAGCACTCGGGAACGTCCTGGGTGCGCATCGAAGGGGGTATCGACGCCAGGACCGAGCGCCCCTACCTCAACATCATCGACCATGGGGCCGGCGTCCCTGAGAGTCAGCTCGAGCATCTGTTCGAGCCGTTCTTCACCACCGCGCGGGAAGGTACGGGTCTGGGCCTGTACATCTCTCGGGAGCTGTGCGAGGCGAACCAGGCACGACTGAGCTACCTGCCGCAGGCGGACGGCGGCAGCTGCTTTCGTATCACGTTTGCGCATCCGGACCGGATCGTGGCCTGAGGGGCGCTGAACATGCACGGCAACAGGCGCGCGAGACATCGGATCGACACGGGCGCAACGCAAAACAGCGAGCGATGGAAATGAACCAGAAACACGTACTGATCGTCGACGACGAGCCGGACATCCGGGAGCTGCTGGAGATCACGCTGGGCCGCATGGGCCTCGATACCAGCGCCGCCCCGGACCTGAGCAGCGCCCGCCGGCTCCTGGACACGCTGGCATTCGACCTGTGCCTGACCGACATGAACCTACCGGATGGCAACGGCATCGAGCTCGTCAATCAGATCGCCGCCGAGCATCCCGAGCTCCCGGTCGCAGTCATTACCGCGTTCGGCAGCATGGATGCCGCCATCAACGCGTTGAAGGCCGGCGCTTTCGATTTCGTGCAGAAGCCGGTCGATCTCGAACAGCTGCGCACTCTGGTGGAAACGGCATTGAAGGTCGCCCATCGCGAGGGGACGGGAGGCGATGCCGCGTCGCGGCTGACCGGTAACTCCCGGATCATGCAGCGCCTGCGCGGTCAGATCGACCGGCTCGCGCGCTCGCAGGCACCGATCTACATCAGCGGCGAATCCGGAACCGGCAAGGAGGTCGCCGCGCGCCTGATTCACGAACAGGGACCGCGCGCCGACGCCCCGTTCGTGCCCGTGAACTGCGGCGCCATTCCCGGCGAGCTCATGGAGAGCGAGTTCTTCGGTCACGTCAAAGGCAGCTTCACCGGCGCGGTGGCCGACAAGCAGGGTCTGTTTCAGGCTGCCAACGGCGGCACGCTGTTTCTCGACGAGGTCGCGGACCTGCCGCTGTCCATGCAGGTAAAGCTGCTGCGCGCCATTCAGGAAAAGGCCGTGCGCGCGGTCGGCGCGCAGCAGGAGCAGAACATCGACGTGCGGATCCTGTGCGCGACTCACAAGGACCTGGCGGCAGAGGTCGCCGCCGGACGCTTCCGGCAGGATCTCTACTTCCGGCTGAACGTGATCGAGCTGCACATGCCCGGTCTGCGGGAGCGGCCGGAGGACATTCCGGAACTTGCGCGACAGATTCTCGCCCGGCTGGCACGCGACTACGGGTCCGATTTGCCGGAAATCTCCCCGGCGGCCATGACCACCCTCCAGCGTCACCCGTTCCCGGGCAACGTCCGCGAGCTGGAAAACGTGCTCGAACGGGCCTTCACGCTGTGCGACGGCGAGCGTATCGAAGCGAACGATCTGCAGCTGCACGCGTCGGGACCGGTGCCGACGCCGGACGAAGCGACGATCGACGGCGATATCGAACCCACCCCGGCCGAACGGCGCGCCGAAGTCTTCGGTTCGGCAGCAGATCCCGCCAACGCCGTGCCGGTGACCCTGCCCCATGGCGAGACGCTCGAATCCTACCTCGAAAGGATCGAGCGCAACCTGATCACTGAGGCGCTGGAAGCCACACGCTGGAACAAGACCGCCGCGGCCAAACGCCTGGGAATCACCTTCCGTGCGCTGCGCTATCGCCTGAAGAAGCTCGATCTGGAGTAGCACGGACTGGCGCTGTTCGAGTCGGTGTCGCTCCATCCGCAGCGGCATGCGCTCACAGGCACCGACGCCGTCATCGGCTGCCGCGCAACCTGGCGCGCCGCCAGGCTGTGTCCATGCAGCGGGGTATCAGCCTGATTGAACTGCTCGTCGTCGCCACGGTGGCTGCGCTGCTGCTCGGGGTCGCGCTGCCTGCGTTCGAGGCGCTGCCGCTGCGGCAGCGATCCACGGCGGCAGTCAACGCAATCGTCGCGGCGGTGCACGCGGCGCGCACCGCCGCGGTGCTGGCCAATCAGACGGTCACCCTGTGCCCCGCCGCGGCCGGGCGCTGTCTGGGTCGAGATCAGTGGCACCAGGGTGCCATGCTGTTCCACGACGGCAACCGCAACGGCCAGCGGGACGGCGGCGAGCTGGTCGTCAGTGAGCTGGCACCCCTGACCGACAGCGGGCGCATCTACTGGCGTGCATTCCGCAGTCGCAGCTACCTCCAGTTTCGGCCCCAGGGATTTACGCGCTGGCAGAACGGCAGCTTCGTGTACTGCCCCGACCAGGACGACCCGAGCCTGCGGCGGGTCGTGATCATCAACGCCCAGGGGCGGGTGCGTCTCGGTCGCGACCGCAACGGTGACGGCGTCGTGGAAGATGCCGGCGGCGCCGTGCCGCGCTGCCCTACTCAGTGAGTCAGGCGTGGCGGGGTCCAGGCCAGGAACTCATCCACGGGCAGCGCCGGGCTGAAGAAGAATCCCTGCAGCACGTCGCAGTCGATCTCGCGCAGCGCCCTGGCCACGTCCTCGGTCTCGACGCCTTCGGCCACCACGCTCATGTCGAAGAAATGGCCCAGGTCGACCATCAACCGGGTGAGATAGCGATTGGAGACGTCCGTGCGCAGCTGAGCAATGAAGCTGCGGTCCACCTTCAGCTCGTCCACAGGCAGCGACTTGAACTGCGACAGCGACGAATAGCCGGTTCCGAAGTCGTCGAGGGCCACTCGAACGCCACGCCCGCGCAGCAGATGGTATTCATCCGGCAGGTTGTCGAGGCTGCCCACCATGCCGTTCTCGGTGATCTCCAGGGTCAAGCGCTCGGGGGCCACGTTCCACAATGCAAGCTCATCGGCAATGAGGGTGAGCAGCGAGCGATCCTGCAGCATGTACGGCTCGAGATTGATCGACAAAGCCGGCAGCCTGCCGTTCGCGGCCAGGTCACGAATCGCCTGCCGGATGACGTGCCGGGAGATCGCGTGCATGCGCTCGGCGTCGATATCGGGCAGAAACTGGCCCGGCATCAGCACGCCCTCCTCCAGCTCCCAGCGGATCATGCCTTCGCCGCCGCAGAGGCTGAAGTCGTCCGCCCGCACCTGGGGCTGGTAGTAGAGCTTGAGCTCATCCTTCTCCAGCCCTTCGTGAACCCGCTCGTTGAGCGTCCAGCGGCGGCGCAGGGCGTCGATGTCCAGCTCGTCGGCCAGCTCATACGCCGAACCCTTGACCAGGGCCTGTTCTCGGGCTGCTTCTGCGCCCCGGAACAGCTCCTCCGCATCGGCCTCGTCGCGATCACCACAGGCGATGCCGGCTCGTATCACCAGAGGAAAGGCATACTCCGCCGTGGTTGCCGGCTCGGCGAACAGCCGCTCCAGTTTCTGCCCGGCAAGTCGCGCGTGGTTGGCGTTCAGCAGCCCGTTGAACACCAGGCAGTGCTTGGATTCGTTGATCTGCGCCAGCTGGTCGCCATCGCGCAGCATCACGCGAAGCCGTTCGACGAACTCCCGATGCGCGAGGCCCGCGGCTTCGCTGCCGTACATGCTCGTGATCCGACCCACGCCTTCCAGCGAGACCACGCAGACCGCCCGGACCCCGGCAGGTAGCGTTCCCCGTCCGGCGTCGTTATCGACGATGAGTATGGGGCGTCCCATGGTCACAGAAAGAATTCCTTGGCGTCGATGCCATGCTCGCCGGTGCGCAGCTCGCGCGCGATGCTCAGGTCGTGCTCGCCGTAACGCGTCAGATCGATGATGTCGAACTCCGTCCTGCGCCGCTTGTCGGCGTGCATCACCAGCATCACCTTCGGTCGAAGGCGCCGCCCGGTATTCTGGGCGCAGACGATGCCGACCTCGCCGCTCGACAGCTCCACCAGGCAGCCATTGGGAAAAAGGCCGATGGCCTGGGCAAACTGATCCACGAGCTCGGTGTTGTACAGCTGCGGCGACCTGTCCTGCAGTTCCACCAGCGCCTGGTAGGACGACCGCGCCTCGACGTGGATCCGCGGGCTGATCATCGCGTCGTAGGAATCGACGATTCCGGCGATCCGTGCAAACACGGGAATCTGGTCCCGCTGCAGGCGATCCGGGTAGCCGGAGCCGTCCATGCGCTCGTGGTGCCATCGTACGATCTCGAGGACTGGCCGGTCATGCACCTGTGCTTCCTCGAGCAGCTGCAGCGAGTGCTCGACATGCGCACGCACTAGCGCGAACTCTTCGTCGGTGAGCGCTGCCTCCTTGTGCAGCACTGCGGACGGCAGGCGCGCTTTGCCCACATCGCACAGCGAACAGCCGTATGCCAGCGTCTCGATCTGCCCCGCCGGGAACCCCATCTGCCTGCCGAGGAGCGCCGCCCATACCGCCATGGCAAGACAGTGCTGATGCGTGTGCTGGTCGACGCGTTGCACGCGCAGCAGCGCTATCAGAGCGTCCTTGTTGCGCAGGACGCTCTGCACCAGCGGCTTGACCGCGTCGCGCAGCTCGTTGGCTTTGAGGCTGGAATGTCCAAGCAATGCCTGCCAGGCGGTTTCGAAGCGTTCGAAGGACTCATTCAACGCCTCGCGCGCCTCCGGCAGCTCGATTTCGAACGACCTGATGTCTTCGTACGCGGTGCTGTGCGCCCGCCCGAAGCCAGCGCGGGCATGACGGCGTGCGCCTCGCTTTGCCGTCCCGCCCATGGCGCTGTCCAGACGGCATGACGACGCGTTGGCGAGGCCCGCGTCGTAGCGGCGCGGATCAACCATGACGAACTCGCAGAACCGGGCAACGCTGTTCCGATCGTCATCCGTGCGGATGTAGAAGCCCTGCAGAGGAAACGGAGTTTCGAGCCATGGACGGTCCAGCTCGGCAATGTACATGCCGGGTGCAAGATCGGTGACGGCGACTTCGCGCAGCATTCCTTTCCACGCTCGACGGGAGGCCCGGGAACGTCAAGGGTAAGGTGGCGCTGCTGGAAGAACCGGGACGCAGCGCACGTTTCGTGCGCCACGTCCCTCGGCGGGGAGCAGCATCAGACCTCGGGTATGCGGTACCCCGAAGGGATCTCCTCTATCAGAACGATTTCTCTGGACGACGCAGACTTCACCAGGTAATCGATACGGACCTTCATTCCGGGCTTCAGCATCGTGAAAGCTCCGAAGGTCCCGCCGATTTCCACCTTGGCGTCGAGCGCAACATCATAGCTGTAACCGCTGACGATCATGCTCGAGCCGTTGTAATCCAGACTCTGCACGATCCCCGCGCCGGTCTTCAGCGGGAACTCGGAGCTGTCCTGGGCGCTGGCTGCGCCCGCGACCAGCACGCCGAGAACGGCCGCCAGAAACAGATTGCGTATCAACACGGCACTCCTCCTCAATTGTTCTGCTCCAGCTCGCGCCACGACAGGCGGCCTGTGCGGCCGAGGTTCAGGTCTTCGATGCGGAAGGAAACGGTCTCGCGACCGCCGCTCACGAACAGGAAGTCGGTATCGCCTTCGCCGCCCAGAGTGGACAGGTCCACCAGGGCGCCGTCCAGATCGGTCTGGTTGAACAGCAGGCCACCGGCAAACGCTTCGCCGGCCACGTCCACCAGGTCTCCAGAATCGACCACTCCGTCGGTGTTGAAGTCCACCACCGGGCGCCCGGGATCGCCGCCCGAAACCGCATCGAATACGAGGATCGAGCCCGGCCGCGCGCCGAAGCAGGAGAACTCGTCCAGCGTCGGCAGGATGGTCGTGGTGATCACCGCACCGTCACGGAACAGGAAGTTTCTGACCGCCTTCTCGCCAGGATACTGAGGATCAGGCGGCGCCAGCCCGGACGAATCCGGATTCGCCGCCCCTGACAGAGTATCCGCAGCACGCTCCATGTCCAGATCCAGGTACCACCCATAGGTACCGGGCACGCCGGAGACGTCGGGCTCGTAGTTGACGGGCAGCTTGGTGATGATGCGCCGCGTCTGAGCCGGGCTCACCGAATCGTCCACGACGTTGGTGATCGTCTGCTCCACCAGCCGCAGCGATTTGCTGTCGGCCAATGCGGTTGCCGGCGAGGATTCACCGCGATCCCAGATCGCGTAGATCGACTGGATCTCGGTGCTCTCGGCGTCGTCGCGGGTAATCTGGCTGCCGGTGCCGAAAAGCACCAGGAAGCCCTGCTCCGTCGGATGCTTGATCACCAGCGGCCGGCTGGTAATGGGCTGCACGACGTCGGTCGTGCCGTCGTCGTAGCTCGCGGTGAACAGCAGCGTTGCATTCCAGTTGTCCGGGTCGGCGTCCGAGAGGTCGAATCGGTACAGATTGCCGAGACGGTCACCGGCATACACCCAGTCCACCGTGCCATTCAGATCGATGTCCACCGCAGTTGCGCCGCCGAGTCCGTTCGGATACCCGGCAAGCTGCGCCGGCGCTATGGGCACGCCGCGGCCGGTGTCGATCTTGTAGAAGTCACCCGCATCGCCCCAACCGTCGAGACCACGATCCATGAACAGCACGAACAGCTTGGCAATGCCCGCAGTCGAGTTGGGCCCGTTGCCGAACAGCGCGATCCACTCCTTTTTCTCCGGTCGCGTCCTCGGCATTGCTCATCGCTACCGTCGGCAGCGTCATCGCGTAGCCGAGATCCTTCACCGGTCGGCCGTAGGGATCGGTGATCGCACCTACCGCGCCGCCGAGCGGGTTGCCGGACGAGTCCACCGGATAGGTGTCGTCCGCCTCTGTGAACTCCCACAGCGGCACGCCAGCAGCGTTGGCCTCCGTGCTGAAGTCGCTGTCGGGGTCGGTGACATTCAAGGCAAAGAAGCCCTTGCCGCCGGCGCCGAGACCACCCACCAGAACCGAGTTCCACGACTTGCTGGCAGCGCCGACGCGAGGCCGCATGTACGCATCGTTCAGGCGCGGCGTCAGGTCGACGTAGTAGTTGTGCTGATAGAACGGATCCGTGAACTCGCTCAACGGGTTTCGATAGTACGCGGAACCATCGAGGATCATGTTCGGAACGTACCCGAACAGCTCCTCGCCCGTCAGAGCATCGAAACCGTGCATCATCCCGTCGTTGGCGCCGACGTAGACAATGGGCGTGCGCGACGCTTTGGCTGCCGCGAAATCTGAGTACAGGTCCGACGTCGGATACGGCGCCTGATCGCGATTGATCGAACGCGGCTCGCCGACGAACACCGGGCTCGAATTGACGATGTCACCGAGAATTCCGCCAGTTGTCGCGCGCTCACGCAGCGAGCCCGCGGGCAGCTCGTCCGTGCGCACACCGCGGATGAAATTCACCTGCTCGGGGACCATGGACGCCTGCTGCTGCGGCGCGAGGCTCGGGTAGCGGAACGGCAGGCCGGTGCGCGTCAGGGGGTCGAAGGTCACCAGCACGCGATTCCCCGGCAGCTTGTTGGCAGCATCGAGCATCTCCGATGCGCGCCAGGTGGGCGCCGAAGCGATGGTGCCGTCGGGGAACACCTCGGTTGCGGTGAGCTCTCCGGAGCTGTCACGCAGGTCGTAGAAACCGCGGTAAAGCAGAGTGCCCTCACGCAGCGACGTGGAGTTGAACGCCGCGGCGGATACCGACGAGGCCTCCTGCGTGAACTCCTGGAATGCCGTCTCCATCGCGCGTTGCAGATCCTGCGGATCGGTGGCATTCAGGAAGCGCCCCCGGCCATTTACCGCTGCGTGCAGCATGTCGTCGATCTTCTCTGGAGAGCCGCTCGTCGGGTTCGGCCACGCAAATGGCGTGACGGGGTTCGAAGGAACGCTGGATGGATCGACGGTACCCATGGCACCGAAGGATATGGTGTAGGTCTTCATGTTCTGATGCATCACCGCACCGCTGGCCGGGAACGTCCCCGACGGTACCGCCTGATCGTCACGCCGCGTGACCGGCACCAGATCGTCGTACGTCGGCTGCAGGTCGGTTTCGTAGTAATGCATTGCCACGTCTGCGAGCGTTCTGCTGCGCGTATCGGCATAGCGCCCGCCGTCGAAGGGTCCGGGGCCGTCGCTGTCCTCGTTGCCCACCCCCGGATCGCCGCCGTTCCAGTAGCCATCGGAGAACAGCAGCGCGAAGTTCTGCTGGCAGAACCCTTCCGGCGCAGGCAGCGCAGGACAGTAACCACCCGCCTCGCAGGCGAAGATGTCGCCTGCGCGCTCCAGGGCGCGGCGCAGCGGCGTGCCGCCCAGAGAGTTCACCGAATAGATGTCGTCGAGCAGAAGCTTCTTGTTGCCCTCGACGTAGAGGTCGTTCATGTCTCGGACCTCCTCGCTGGTCGAACGGTTGATGGTTTCGTAGCCCACACGAATGTCCTGCAGCTGCGAAACCACCTTGCCCAACCCGTTCTTGGCAACGTACTCGCGGGACCGGTAGTACTGGAACCAGTTGGCGAAATTCTGCAGCTCCTGATCGAACGTGCAGGTGAGAGGGTCGTCATCGCCAACCGCGCAATCATCCCGACCCGGCCCGCCAGGGAACATGTCGCCCGGCAGCGGGCCACTGCCCGCTCGAATCTCGACCAGCGTGTGGGGATCGTCCCAGGCCAGCGGCGCTGTTGCCGTGGTGGCGTAGTAGCGCGGAATGTACGCGTTGTTGACCGACACGTTGCCGTTACCGCCGTTGGTTCGCCAGTTCGGAACGCTGGTAGCGGTGTACGAATACGGCACGGTGATGTCGAACGTGGACGTCGGGTCCACCGGGTCCAGCCGGATGGCTGTTGGCACGGCGTTGTCGAAGTCCGCATTCACGGCGTCCTGCCCGATCCATGGCGTGTACTCGACCTGAGGGTTGTAGTACAGGCGGTTGTGCTGCGAGTTCCAGCCGCGCCACACGCCGTATTCGTTGCCGTCGGTATCCGCGTCTGCCTCGAGCGCCTCGGGCGTAGGCAGGATGCGGCCATTCGAGCTACCGGACGAAAACGCATTGTTGGGCAGATCGAACATGTAGACGTAGGACGTCGAACGTCTGCTCCTGGTTGCGATATCGCTGTTGTCGATGACGAACCCGCCGTTTTCGTCGGTTCCGGACACGATCATGTTCCAGTCCATGCTGCCGGAATCGTCCATCACCACGAGCACGTTGGGCGGCACGCTGGAGCTCTGCTCCAGCGGCACCTGGGACAGGTTGAACGTTACCGCCACTTCACCGGCAGGCGGCGGCGCCGGCGGCGGCGGAGCGGCCAGAACCACCACGCGCATGCGATAGGCATCGCCGACGCTCAGCGCCGTACCGTCGCTCAGCCGATAGCTGAACTCTACGACTCCCGTGTAGTTCACCGGCGGCGTGTAGGTGAATTCGCCGGTGCTGCCATCGAAACTCAGCAGACCCACCACGGGGAACAGGTCGATCTGCGCAGTGATCGCGCTGCCCACCGGGTTGCCGAAGGCGTCGAGCAGCGCGCCATCCACGTCATACGCGCCAACCAGCGCGCCACTGCCCGCATCCACGATCAGCTCGCTGTTCTCGACGATGGTAAAGGTCCGTTCCTGAACGCCGATTGGCGGGTCGTTGACCGGGGTCACGGTGATGTTCACGGTTCCGACGGAAGTATCTCCATTGGAATCCGTGATCGTGTACGTGAAGAAATCGCTCCCGTAGAAATCCGCCTTGGGTTCGTACTGGATCTGCGTACCCCCGCCGACGATGGTCACCTGCCCGTTCGGCGTGGAGATGGGATCGCCGACCTGATTGAGTACGGTGGTCGGGGGCCCTTCGCTGTAGCCGCCAGCCCCTGCGCTCGTCACGACGGTCGGCCCCTCGGCAAGGTAGTCGTTGGCCAGCACGTTGATTACCAGGGGCGGGCCGTCCTCGGCCATGGTACCGCTGTCATCCGCGGCTACGGGCAGGTCATTGACACCGTTCACGGTGATCACGAACGTCTGGTTCGCCGAGGTGTCGACGCCGCCGTTCAGCGTGCCGCCGTCGTCACTGAGATTGACCGTGATGGTGGCGACGCCGTTGGCATCGGGTGCCGACTGGAAGGTCAGCGTGCCGGTGCTGGCATCCAGGGCCGGCGGCGTCGAGAACAGCGACGGGTTGTCGTTGCCGACGATGTTGAAGGTCAGCACCTGGGCTGCTTCGTCGGCCGGCCCGGCGGACATGCCCGTCGCCCAGCCGACGTACGTCATTGGGCCGGCGTCCTCCGCCGCAACGATGTTCGGCCCGACGCTGAAGCTCGGCGCATCGTTGACCGGGTCCACCGTGATGGTGAAGGTCTGGACGGCGGACGCGCTGCTGCCGCCGTTTGCGGTACCGCCGTCGTCGGTGAGCGTCACGCTGACGATAGCGCTGCCCACCGCGTTGGCTGCGGGCGCAAAACTGAGATCACCACTGACGCCGTCCACTGCCGGCGCGGTGCCGAACAGCGAAGGATTGTCGCTGGTCACGACGAACGTCAGCGTCTGTGCCGACTCGTTGGCCTGCCCCTTGTCGAGAGCGCTGGCCCACCCGGGAACCAGGGTGAGTCCGCTGTCCTCGAGTACCGTCTGATCCGGACCGGCAACGAAGTCGGGCGCGTCGTTCACGGGATCCACGGTGATGGTGAAGGTCTGCGGCGCCGATGTATCGCTGCCACCGCCGGCAGTGCCGCCATTGTCCGTGAGCGTCAGCGTCACGGTCGCGCTGCCGTAAGCATCGGGCGCCGACGTAAAGCTGACGGTGCCGGTGGCGGCATCGACGCTCGGCTGCACCGAGAACAGGGCGTTGTTGTCGTTGCTCGCCGCGAACGCGAGGCTCTGCGCAGTCTCGTCGGCCGGCCCGGCAGTAATGCCCGAGGCCCAGCCGGCGAAACTCTGCGGACCGGAATCCTCGAGAACTGTGAGATCCGGGCCGGTCGCGAAACTCGGGGCGTCGTTTACCGGGTCTACGGTAATCGTGAAAGTCTGCACCGCCGAGCCGTCGGTGCCGCCGTTGGCCGTGCCGCCGTTGTCGAAGATGCTGACGCTCACCAGGGCGCTGCCTACCGCGTTCGGCGCTGGCGAGAAGCTCAGGTCACCCGTGGCGGCATCCACCGCCGGCTGCGCGGCAAAGAGCGCGTTGTTGTCATTGGTCACGGTGAACCCGACCGTCTGGGCCGACTCGTTGGCCGGTCCGGCGCTGATGGCCGTCGCCCAGCCGGGCACCATCTGCATGCCGCTGTCCTCGGGCACGTTCTGATCCGCTCCGGCGACGAAGCTCGGCGCGTCGTTGACCGGATTGACGGTGATCGTAAAGGTCTGTACCGCAGACGTGTCCACGCCACCGGCAGCCGTGCCGCCGTTGTCGGAAAGCACCACGTCGATTGCGGTCGTGCCGTAGGCATCCGGCGCGGGCGTGTAGGTCAGGTCGCCGGTCGCCGCGTCGACGGCCGGTGCCACGCTGAAGAGCGTGCCGTCCAGCGGGGTCAGGGTGAACGTCAGAAGCTGCGCAGCCTCATCCGCGGGACCGGCCGATATCGCGGACGCCCAGCCCACCACGGTCTGCGCACCGCTGTCTTCCAGCACGGTCTGATCAGAACCGGCAACGAAGCTCGGCGCATCGTTGACGCCGCCGATGGAGATGTTGAACGAGATCGTGCCGGAGCTGTTGCTGCCCCCGTTGAGGACACCGCCGTCGTCAGTCAACTCGACGCTCACAGACGTGCTGCCCACGGCATTGGCTGCCGGCGTGTAAGTCAGATCGCCGGTGCTCGCATCGATCTGCGGCTGCACGCTGAAAAGCCCTGGCGTCGCGGCGCTTACCGAGAAGGTCAGCACCTGGGCGCTCTCGTTTGCCGGGCCAGCGGAAATCGCCGTTGCCCAACCCGCAACGACCTGCGGCCCGGCGTCTTCGTCCACCGCCTGATCCGGACCCGGCGTGAAGCTGGGCGCGTCGTTGACGGAATCGATGTTGATCGTGAACGTCTGCGCAGCCGAGGTATCGACACCGCCATTTGCGGTGCCGCCATTGTCGGCAAGGACCACATCGACGGTCGTCGCGCCGAACGCGCCCGGTGCCGGGGTGTAGGTCAGGTCGCCGCTGGCCGCGTCGACGGCAGGAGCCACACTGAACAGCGCACCATCCGCCGGTGTGAGTGTGAACGTCAGAAGCTGCGTGTTCTCATCGGCCGGTCCGGGAGATATTCCGGTGGCCCAGCCTGGAACGGTCTGCGCGCCGCTGTCTTCCAGCACCGTCTGATCGGCGCCGGCGCTGAACATCGGCACGTCGTTGACGCCGGTCACGTCGATGGTGAACACCTGCACCGCGGAGGTATCCACGCCGCCGTTCAGCGTGCCGCCATCGTCGGAGAGGCTTACGCTGACGCTGGCGGAACCCACCGCGTCGGCGTTGAGCGTGTAGCTCAACGTACCGGTCAATGGATCCACATTCGGCTGCACGGCGAACAGTCCGTTGTTGTCGTTGCTGACGTTGAACGACAGGGTCTGTGTCGACTCGTCCGCCGGTCCGGCCGACAGGGCCGTTGCCCAACCGGCAACGCTGTGGGCACCGCTGTCTTCCAGCACCGACTCGTCAGCCCCGGCCGTGAACGACGGCGCGTCGTTGACGGAAGTCACGTCGATGTTGAACTGAACCACGGCTGACGCATCCACGCCGCCGTTGGCGGTGCCGCCGTTGTCCTGCAGCACAACATCCACCAGGGCCGTGCCGCTGACGTCCGCGGCCGGAGTGAAGGTCAGATTGCCGGTGGCGTCGACAGCGGGCTGAACCGCGAACAGACCGTTGTTGTTGTTGGTTACCGCAAAGCTCAGCGTCTGCGCCGCTTCATCGGCGGGGCCTGCCGACAGAGCCGTTGCCCAGGACGCGCCGTAGGCGCCGCTGTCTTCCAGCACCATCACGTCACCGCCGGAGCTGAAGCTCGGCGCGTCGTTCACAGGGTTCACCGTCAGCGTGAAGCTGGAAACGCCCGAGGAAGTCTGGCCGCCGTTGGCAACGCCGCCATTGTCAGTCAGCTCCACGTTCACCGTGGAATTGCCGGAGGCGTTGGCTGCGGGAGTAAATGTCAGATCGCCGGTGGTGGCGTCGATGGCCGGCTGGACGCTGAACAGCGCCGGGTTCAGCGCCGCTACGAAGAACGTCAGGTTCTGGCCGCTCTCGTCGGCGGGGCCGCTGGAAATCGCCGTCGCCCACGCAGACAGGGTCTGCGCGCCGCTGTCCTCATCCACGGTCACGTCGCCGCCGCCGGTGTAGCTGGGCGCGTCATTGACGCCCGTCACCGTGATGGTGAAGTTCACGGGCGCGGAGGTGTCCGCGCCGCCGCCGTTGTCGGTCAGTGTCGCCGTGACGTTTGCGATTCCGTTGGCATCTGCCGCCGGTGTGAAGGACAGGTTGCCTGCACCGTCCAGCGACGGCTGCACTGAAAACAGCGCATTGTTGTCGTTGCCGACGTTGAACGTGAGCGTCTGCCCGCTCTCGTCAGCCGGGCCCGCGGACATACCGGATGCCCAGGCCGCGCCGTAGGCGCCGCTGTCCTCCAGCACCAGGACGTTGCCGCCCGGCGTGAACGTGGGGGTGTCGTTGACCGCGTTTACGGTGATCGTAGCAATCGCGGTGTCGGTCAGCGAGCCGTCACTGATCTGATATGTGAAAGAGTCGGAACCATTGAAGTCCGGGTCGGGAGTGTAGTTGAAGCTCCCGTCGCCATTCAGGGTAAGCGTGCCGTTGCTGACGTCGGATAGGAGAGATGCCGTCTGTGACGGGCCATCTACATCGGTGTCATTCGCCAGCACGCCGGGCGCGGGTACCGAGAGCGCACCGTCTTCGTCCACGGAGTAGGTGTCGTCCACGCCAATGGGTGGGTCGTTGATGTTGCTGATGTTGAAAATGAAGTCTATCTGCGCGGTGTTTCCGGCTCCGTCGTCCGCCTGAACCGTGACGGTCTGAGCACCAAAAGCATCTGGATTTCCGGTGAAATGCGCGACACCGGCGCCGTCTATGCTCACGGAAACGACCGAGCCGCCCGGCACACTGACGTCGGTAAACGTCAGGTTGAGGTCGTGGGTTGGGTCAGCATCGTCGAACAGACTGTTCAGATCGATGTTGAGCGAGAACTCTTCGTTGTAGTTCAGATTGAAGCTCGACCCAAGCGGCGTGGCGATCGGCAGAGCTGCCGCCACCGCGCTGCCCAGAAGCGCTATCAATCCGACCCAGAGTCGCGCTGACCGGCCAATGATGCGACTGTTCTTTCCGTACTTCATCACAACCTCCTGAAACGGGCGCACCCGGTCTCAGTCGTTAATCCAGAATTCTTCCGAAGGTGGATTGCAGCAGTACCTGCGTATTCGCAGAGCCGCCGATACCGCGGGCCGTGACCCGGAATATCTCGATCCGGTCGGCGGCACTGGCGCCGTACGGGTCGTCGATCTGATAGGCGTTGTTTTCGCGCACAACCGAGGCCACGTGCTCGATGATGTAGCGCGGCGGCTCCGCCGAAATGGCGTCGCCACCCGGATCCTCGAGCACTGTGGGCGCTTCGACACTGGTGCCGGCGTTCCAGACGCTCGCATCTTCCCAGCGGTCCGGATCGCCCAGGTCCGCCACGGTCCACAGGCCGCCTGCGCCGCCGTCCGTGAACACCGCTGTGGTCACCACCGTGTTGAGAAACGCCTCGGCGTCGCGCAGCGCGGATTCGGCCGCCTGGAAAGCAATCAGCCGGTCGTGCTCGTTGCGGGCCATGCGGGTTTCCAGCGTGGTGGTCTGCACCGATGACACGCCGATGATGGTGAGCACCAGCAGCAGCACCAGGCTGATGAACAGCGCGACCCCGCGGTTGCGCGCAATGCTCGAGCTCATGGATCGAAAAGCGGGCACCGTCACACCTCCGGATTCGCGTTTCTGAGCTGAATGGTCTTGCTGAACGTGCGGCGCAGACGCTGGCCGTTGTCCACCACGTCGACGCTGTTCACGGTGACCGAGACCCGCACCGCAACCACGTCGGTGGGGTCGGCCACCGCGTCGAAGTTCACGAACTCGTTGATGCGCGTCTGGTTGTCGTTCTGCGTGTCGATGCCGTACATGACTTCCAGGTCTTCGACACCCTGAACCACTTCTTGCGGTGCCGACGTGCCGACCTTCTGCCACAGCGCAAGCGGCGGCTGGCCGTCCCCGTCGTTGTCGTCGCCCGTGCTGTCGGCGATGAAGAAGTAGGTGGTCTGCACGCGCGAGACGATGGCGTCGTCGCCGTAGGAACGGCCGAGGTAGGACAGCGTGAACGGCACCGTGGGCGTGGTCTGGCCGGGCACCTGGTCCGCGTTCTCCCAGGCGTTGCCGGTGCTGGCGGTAACGATGTTCAGGGTCGCCTGGTTGGCAGCGACGTTTACGCTGTTGATGCGGAAGAGCGCACCCTGCTCACAGTCGGCCACCATCACCACGTCGTTGGCCGCGAACGGCGACACGCCGCCGGGCGCCGCCACCACCGGATTGCCGGAGGGTTGCAGCACCTGGGCCAGACGCGTGCCGGGCTGTTCCAGGGTGCGGAACGCCACCACGTCCGTGCCCGGTTCGACGTTGGCGTCGTCGATGCCGCCGTTGTTGGGGGCGAGTGCCACCGGATAGAGATTGCCGTTGCTGGTGTCTGGCAGTCCGCCGCCACCCACCAGCGCGCCGCCGCTGCCTTCGAACCCCTGTACCAGGTTCAGAATGTTGAACTCGGGCATGTTGCCCCAGGGCGCGCGCAGCCCCTTGACGATGTTGTCGCGCTCCGGCGCGCAGCCGAGGAAGCCAGAGGAGCGGGCCGCCCGGGAAATGAACTCCAGGGCGAAGCGGCCGTTCTCCTGCAGGCGCGCCTGGCCGTTCAGCACCGTGTAGGTCTGCGAGTTGCCGACGAACAGCTGCACGATCCCGGTCACCACCACCAGGCCGAGCGACAGCGCCAGCAGCAGCTCCACCAGCGAGAAGCCGCCGGCGCGCCGTGCGCCATGGATGCCCGGGGTCGATCGATATGACTGTCGGTAGCTGCCCATGTCCGTTATCCCTGGCTGTCGATGACGACGGTCTGAACCTGATTGTTGGCTTCGGTCCACTGCACGGTGATGGTCACCACCCCATTGCCGTCCACGGCGATGGCGCCGTCACCATTGGGAAGGCCGGGTTGATCGGCCGCGGGTGCGATCACGCCGTCGGCGCGATAACTGGCGCATGCCGCATCGTTCACGAAGCGTCCGAGCACGCACTTCCAGCTGCCTTCGTGGAACGTCACCATCTGCGCCCCGCTGCAGTTGTCGCCGGATACGCAGCTCTGGTACTGCGGCGCGTCCCCGAGCGCCAGGCCGTCGTACGCCGTTCCGGGGGGCGCGCCCTCGGGATTGGCGCGGATCCGATCCATCATGTCGTAAGCCAGTTGCACGGCCTCGGCACGTTCCAGTGCCGTGCGGTTGTTCTGCAGACTCACCATCTGCAGGCCCGTGACCCCCAGCACGCCGATGCCCATCACCAGCACGGCCACCAGCAGCTCGATCATGGAAAAGCCTGCGGCGCGCGGTGCGCGGGCCTTCATCATTGCGGATTCGCGTTTTCTGCTCATGGATTGCATACCAGCTCGCTGGCGTCGGGACGCCCCATCAGCGTGAGGGTCACCTGTCGGCCGGGGTCTACTTCCGCATCTGTGCTGCATATCTCCACCGTCCCTGCCACGGCTACGACCAGCATGCCGCGGGCGTTGAAGCGCAGCCGGTCGAGGTTGTTGAGCCCGCCCGTGGCGTTGAAGGTGACGTTGTCGGATCCCTCGAACATGCGCAGCACGGGCGGGTCGCAATCACCCGGATTGCCCGCGACTACGCAATAGCCTGCGCCCCATTCGTTGGCGGAATCACCGGCGTCCACGGCCTGAACCGTCACCTGCCCGCCGAGCCGAGCGGCCTCACTGCGGGCATAGTTGACCGCGGCAACGAACTCGTTGACGCGCGTGGTCATGGTCCGCTGAGTGAGGAAATCGTTGAACGCAGGCAGCGCGTACCCCATCAGGATGGCCGCGATGGCCAGGGACACCATCAGCTCGACGATGGTAAACCCGTTATCTGTCGATTTGTTTGTCATTGATCCAGCGTCACCCCAGCGTCATCTGTGTCGGGGCCAGCACGCAGGCTGCTGGCACTCTGGTCAGCTGGCAGTGTACGGACGGATCAGCGCAAGAAAACGACAGCCCGACGAGCGGGCGGATTTGACCGGACGAGCGGCAGAATGCCGCTCATTCCTCCCAGGTCTGCTCGGCGGCGTCGATTCCGCCGCTGTTGTCCTGGTCCCAGCCACGCACACCGGCGGAGTCATAGGTCATGAAGCCGTCGTTGTTGGCGGCCATCTGGCCGTCAGGTGTTGCGGTGAGGGTGAAGGTATTTGCGTCAGGTGCGTTGACGGTAAACGTGTAACGCCCCGCGGCGGCCGAGTCGGGCGTGCAGATCTCCGCCGCCACCGGGCCGGCATTGGCATCGCCGATGCCGTCGCCGTCGGTATCCGCGGCGCCCTGATAGGAGAAGTTCCGGGCGGCAAAGCGCTCCATACCCTGAGCACAATCGAGCAGGTCCGCCTGACCGCCGGACCGGAAGGTACGCAGGCTGTACTGCGTGTACAGCGGCATGGCCACGGCCGCGATGATCGCCAGGATCGCCACCGCGATCATCAGCTCTACCAGGGTGAATCCTCGTGCGCGCATGTCGAAATCCTGTGTGGCGTTCGTTATTGCCTGACCGAAGTCTAGGCCACCCGGGGCCCAAGGGCGCCGATCCGCGACCCTATCAGCCCTTCGCCGCGCCGTCGCGGGCAGACGTCTCAGAATCGAGCGCGTCTTCGACCTTGAGAACCGACACGTCGAAGACGATGCGGCGGCCGGCCAGCGGGTGATTGAAGTCGACCTCGACGGTCTTCTCGAATACCCGCAGGACCACTCCTGGCAGCTCGCCCTCCTGCGCCGCGAACGAGACGATCAGGCCCGGCTCCAGCGACATGCCGGCGAACCGCTCGAGCGAGAGCAGCCGCACGTTGTCCGGATTGTGCTCGCCGAATGCCTGCTCCGGCTCGAGCAGGATCTGCGCATCGTCGCCGGCGCTCATGCCCAGCAGAGCCGCCTCGAACCCGGGCAGCAGGCTGCCGTCACCCATGGCGAACGTCGCTGGTCGGCCACGGCGCGTGGTGTCCACTTCCTCACCGCTTTCCAGCAGCACGGCGAAATGCAGCGTCACCCGGGAACCCTCGGTGATGTGCGCGCGGCCGCTGCTGGCACTCAGGTCACTCACGATGCGGCCTGCTGGCGCCGACCGCGCAGATACTCGCTGAGCAGCAGCCAGATCCACAATGCGGCCCCGATGCTCAATGCCGAATCCGCCACGTTGAAGGCCGGAAAGTAGTGCTGCTGCCAGTGCACCAGCACGAAGTCCACCACGTAGCCATGCAGCACGCGGTCGATGAGATTGCCCACCGCACCGCCGATGATCAGCGCGTACACCCAGCCGAGCGCCTGCTGGCGCTCCGGCAGACGCCGCAGCTCGTAGATGATGAAGCCGACGAAGGACACGGCCAGCACCACGAAGAACCACCGCTGCCAGCCGCCGGCATCACTGAGCATGGAAAACGCCGCACCCGGATTGTGCCAGCGCACCCAGCTGAAGAACGGCAGCACCACCACCTCCTCTCCGAGACGCAGAGTCTGCGCCACGAACCACTTGCTCAGCTGGTCGGCCGCAACCACCAGCGCCGCCACCCCCAGCCACTTAGACAGCGACTTCATGAGCGAACCACTCCCGTGCCGTTTCGATGTCGCGGCCGATCTGCGCTTTCAGCGCATCGAGCCCCTCGAAAGCCCGCTCGTCGCGAATCTTGTGCTTGAACTCCACGGTGAGCAGCTCGCCGTAGATGTCGCCCGCAAAGTCGAACAGGTGAACTTCGAGCAGGGGCTCCTTGCCCTGCACCGTCGGCCGGATACCAATGTTGGCAATGCCCTGATAAACCCGATCGAGGCCGCTCACCGTAACAACGTAAACCCCGTCCAGCGCAGCCCGGTAGCGGTGCAGCGGAATGTTGGCCGTAGGCACACCCAGCTGGCGGCCGAGCTGGCGGCCATAGACCACGCGACCAATAATGAAGTACGGATGTCCGAGCAGGCGCTCTGCCAGCGCGAAGTCGCCTTCGGCCAGCACCTCACGGATCCGGGAGCTGCTGATACGATCGTGGTCGAAGCTCAGCGTGCCCATGTGCGAGACCCCGAACCCGAACCGGTCGCCGGCGTCCTTGAGCATCGCGTAGTCGCCCTCGGCGCCCTTGCCGAACCGGGAGTCGTCTCCCAGCACCACATAGCGCACCGCGAGGATCTTCGCCAGCAGCTCGTCCGTCACCCAGCGCGCCGGCGTGTTCGCGGTGCGTTCGTTGAACGGCAGGCACAGCACCCGATCCAGCCCCGTCTGCCGCAGCAGGGAAATTTTTTCGCGGAACCGCGTCAGCCGCGCCGGAACCATGCCGCCGCGGAAGTACTCGCGCGGGGTCGGCTCGAACGTCAGCAGCATGCTCGGCACGCCGAGCTCCCGGCTCTTGGCGGTCAGATGGTCGAGCAGCATCTTGTGCCCGTAGTGCACGCCGTCGAAGTTGCCGATGGTCAGCACGCAGCCCTGGTGGCGCGGCTTGACGTTGTACAGACCGACGATGATTTCCATGCCCGGCATTATACGCTGCCCCGCCGCGTCATCGGTGGCTCTCAGGCACGATGCAGCAGGTCCCGTGGGCGCTCGCCCAGAATCAGCAGCAGCAGCAGATACAAAGCCGCGCCGCCGCTCACGGCAGCCGCCACCCAGCCGCCGCGCTCGATGCTCGGCGCGGTCAGCCAGGCCTGGTCCGCGGGCAGCAGCCAGACCAGAACCGCCGCCATGACCACAGCTGCCGCCAGCGCCCGCAGCGCCGTCCGCCCGAGCACCGCGGACGGGCGATACAGATCGCGCTGGAGCAGCCCGCGCAGCAGCAGCATGGCATTCACCCAGGCGGACGCCGAGGTGGCCAGTGCCAGGCCGACGTGACCGAACCAGAAGAACACGCTCAGATTCAGACCGATGTTGGTGAGCACCGCCACCACACCGATCCGGAACGGGATCGCCGTCTCCTGACGGGAGAAGTAAGCCGGCGCCAGCACTTTCACCATTACCAGCGGCATCACCCCGACGGCGAACGCCTGCAGGCTGAGCGCCGCCATGCGCGCATCGAGAGCGGTCATCTGTCCGTGCTGAAACAGCGTCGCGATCAGCGGCAGCGCGAGAACGTACAACGCCACCGCGGCCGGCAGCCCCAGCAGCAGCCCCATGCGCACGCCCCAGTCGAGCGTGGCGACGAACCCGCGCGTGTCCCCGGCGCTGTCGAGCCGCGACAGATTGGGCAGCAGCACGGTGCCGAGGGCCACCGCCACCAGCCCGATAGGCAGTTCCAGCAGACGATCGGAGTAATAGAGCCACGAGATGCTGCCGGTCATCAGCGTCGATGCCAGCATCGTGTCGACGAGCGAGTTGATCTGGCTGACCGACGCAGCGAATACCGCCGGCAGCAGCAGCTTGCCGACCTGTCGGACGCCCGGGTGGGTCAGAGTGACACGCGGCGCCACCAGCACGCCGAGCCGGTGCAGGGTTGGAAACTGCAGCGCGAGCTGCGCCACGCCGGCGATGAAGACGCCCCAGGCCAGCGCGAACACGGGGGTGGAGAACAGGTCGGCCGCGAACAGCATCGCGCAGATCAGCGACAGATTCAGCAGCACCGGCGTGAACGCCGGCAGCGCATACCGGTGGTGACTGTTGAGCAGCGCGCCGGCAAACGCCGTGAGGGATATGAAGCCCAGGTAAGGAAAGGTGATGCGTACCATCGCCGTGGTGAGCTGGAACTGGTCGGGGGTATCCCAGAAACCCGGGGCAAACAGGGCGACCAGCGCGGGCGCGAACACCACGCCGATCGCCACCACCAGCGCGAGCGCCAGCCCCAGATTGCCCTGAACGGCTGCGACGAACGCCAGAAACTCGCCACGATCGCGTTGGCGGTAGCGTGCCAGCACCGGCACGAACGCCTGGTTGAAGGCCCCTTCGGCAAACAGGCGCCGGAAGAAGTTCGGAATACGGAAGGCAACGAAGAACGCGTCCGCCACCAGCCCGGCGCCGAAGAAGTAGGACAGCACCATGTCCCGGATGAAGCCGGATATGCGCGACAGCAGGGTCATGCCGGCAACCACCGACCCCTGCGCGGATACGTTGTGCGCTTCAGCCTCGGTTGACATACCCATACCTCGGCGGCATATTACCGCGCCTTCTGAATCGACACCCTCGGGAGTACCTTTTGGCCAACAGCCCACAAGCCAGGAAACGCGCGCGCCAGGCAGAGAAGCGCCGCGGGCAGGGTGCCCTAGCCAGCGTTCCATGGTCCACACCTACATCAAACGTGTGAACGCGGCGATTGCCAGCAAGGATCACGATGCTGCCAGCACGGCACTGGTCAGGCCATACCTGTGATCGACCGCATGGCCGACAAAGGCATCATGCACAAGAACTGCACGTCACAAGTCGCGGCTCACTGCCGCCATCAACGCGCTGAAAGCCTGATTCATCCCGAGGCGCAGCCAGCGCCTAGCCGCGGGGTGGCCAGCACCACCAGGTATTGTCCCGGTGCACCAGCTCCGGTTCCAGGCTGAGCCGAGCCGCCCCTGAATATCCGCGCTGCCCGCGCCGATCAGCGCGGTAGCCTCGCTGCTCGAATAGTTCACCAGACCCTGACCCACCACCAGCCGTCCTGCGCCGTCGACGCAGCGCACCACGTCACCGCGCGCGCGAAGCGCTGCGTGCACCACACCCACGGGTAGCAGGCTGACGCCGCGGGACACCAGCGTTCACGGCCCCTGCGTCCCGGACGAGTTCCCCCTTGGGCTTGAGCTGCCCGGCAATCCAGCGCTTGCGGGCATCATAGGCGTGAGCGACGCACACAGCAGGTGCCGACGATCTCGCCGCCGAGCACCTGCTGCAGCGCGCCGGGCTCGCGACCGCTGGTGATGACGGTATTGGCGCCGGGCCCGGGCTGCAACCCCGCGGCACAGGCTTGGTGATCATGCCGCCGCGCCCGCGCCGGTGCCTTCCCCCGCCATGGCGTCGAGGCGCGCGTCGGCCGCATCGGCACAGGTCACCAGCGGCGTGTCGAGGCACCAGCCGTGGATCCTGCTCGTGCAGGCCGTCGGTGTCCGTGAGAATGATCAAGCTCCGCCTCAACCAGGTTGGTCACCAGCGCCGCGAGGTGTCGTTGTCGCCGGCGGATCTCGTCGGTGGCGACGGTGTCGTTCTCGTTGATCACCGGCACCACGCCGAGGCGCACCAACTCAGTCAGGGTCGCGCGCGCATTGAGGGTAGCGCTGCCGGTCGGCCAGGTCGTCGTGGGTCAGCAGCACCATGGCCGTGTGACGCCCATGGGCCGAGGAAGGCTTCCTCGTATGCCTGCACCAGCCCCCATCTGACCCACCGCCGCAGCCGCCTGCAGACCGATGCGTGGCCGGGCGTTGACGCAGGCCGAGCCGCTGCACTCCCTGGGCCACGGCCCGGACCAGCAATATCTGCCGACCCTCGGCCATCAGGGTGCTGATCTGCTCGCACCAGCGGGCAATGCGCTGACGGGCAATGCCGGTTGCTGTCGGTGGTAATGCGCTGCCGATCTTGACGACGATGCGACGGGCGCCCGCGAGCCGCGCCCGCAGCTGTGCCCCTCGACAGCGCCTGCTCTGGCTGCCTGTCTTCGAGATCGTTCATCACGCGCTCGTACCCACGCCCGGTGCCGCGGCACCGCTACTCACGGACGTAGACCACCTCCACCCCGTCGTCGTCATCATCCAGCTCGTCATCGCGGTCATCGCCGTGCTCCGCCAGAAACCGGCTGGGGCGGCGCCAGCGCGCTTTTTAGCACATCCTCACCGATCCGCGCCTCCAGACCTGCCTACCTGGGCGGCCCGCGTAACCTTCGTCTTCCGCCAGAGCGCGTCGGATCTCGCGTACTTCCGCCATCCAGGTCCTCTACCAGCGCGCGTAGTCGAACTGTCACCGCAGAGACGCACCGCCGACGCTCAAGGATAGGCACGCCCCGAACCGAGCTCGACAGCCTCGAGCGCGCGCGCAGTTCAAGGGTGTCGGCCTTGGTAAGCACCAGCCACACCGGCCGCTCGACCAGGGCAGGGCTGTAGGCGGCCAGCTCCGCCTCGATCATCGCGACGTTGTCCAGAGGATCCGTCCAGCGGAGCGACCTCCACCAGGTGCAGCAGCAGCCGCGTCCTGGCCAGATGAACTGCACCCCGAGGCCAGCGCCCTCGGCGGCGCCCACCAATCAGTCCGGGAATGTCGGCCATGACGAAGCTGGCTTCCGTGTCCAGCCGCACCACTCCGAGGCTCGGTACAAGGGTGGTGAAGGGATGATCGGCAATCTTCGGCTGCGCCGCCGATACCTTGCTGATCAGGGTGGATTTGCCGTTGGGTAGACCGAGCAGACCCACGTCCGCCAGCAGCGAGGCTGCAGCCGGAACTGACGCACCTCACCGGGCTCGCCAGGCGTGGTGCGGCGCGGCGCGCAGTTGGTACTGGTTGAAACGGGTGTTGCTGAGCCATGACGCCCACCCCGGGCGACAACCAGGGTCTGACCCGGTTCGGTGAGATCGCCGATCGCTTCGAGCGTTTCTTCGTCGATGACCGAGGTGCCCACCGGCACGCGCACCCGCGTCGGTGCTCGCCGTTGGCGCCGGTCTTGTTGCGCCCGCTGCCCGGTTGACCGCTTTGCCCGCCGATACCAGAGGCTGGAAACGGAAGTCGACCAGCGTGTTGAGGGGCATCGTCGGCCACCAGCACGACGTCGCCGCCGTCCCCACCGTCGCCGCCGTCCGGGCCGCCTTTGGGAACGTACTTCTCGCGCCGGAATGACAGACAGCCGTTGCCACCCTTGCCCGCTTCGACACGGATGCTGGCTTCGTCAATGAACTGCATAAAAGAAACCCCGCGTCAGCGGGGCTTCGGGGCTCAGGCTTCGGCCGCCACCGGTTCGACGGTGACGAACTTCCGGCTCTGACGGCCGCGGGTCACGAATTTGACCTGGCCGTCCGCCTTCGCGAACAGAGTGTGGTCGCGCCCGCAGCCGACGTTGGCGCCGGGATGAAACTGCGTGCCGCGCTGGCGCACGATGATGTTGCCGGCGCGCACGTACTCGCCGCCGAACTTCTTCACGCCCAGCCGTTTCGCTTCCGAATCGCGGCCGTTGCGAGTACTGCCGCCTGCTTTCTTGTGTGCCATGCCTGCGTGCTCCTCAGCCGGCGATGCCGGTAATCTTGACTTCCGTGTACCACTGACGGTGGCCCTGCCGACGCAGGTAATCCTGGCGGCGACGGAATTTGATGATGCGGATCTTCTTGCCGCGGTCGTGGGTGACCACCTCTGCGGTCACTTTCCCGCCCTCGACGTAGGGCTGACCCACGGCGACGCGATCGCCGTCCGCCACCATCAGCACGTTTTCGAACACGACCTCCTGGCCGGGTTCGGCTTCGAGCCGCTCGATGCGCAGGATTTCGCCTTCTGTGACCCGGTGCTGCTTGCCACCGCTCGAGAACACCGCAAACATGATCCGTACTCCTGAACCGTCGCGCGCTGTATTACAATCGCTGCACGAGCACGCGGGTTTGTCGCTACCTGCGGGAGGGGCCCCGCGAAAGGCGCGTAATTCTACGGGTAAAGATTTTGGATTACAACGAGTTAGCCGGGCTGGCAGCATACCGGGAGAGCAGCCACCATGAACCCATCGTTTCAAGGCTCCTGCGGCCGCTCGCGCAGCGCCCCTGACGGAACCAGATGATGCCCGGACACTCCGCCACACTGGTCGACACGACCAGCAAGAATGCCAATCGCCAGGGTCCGCTCGCGCCCGTCTACGAGCTGGTCGCAGACGATTTCCGCGCCGTCAACGCGCTGATTCCGCGCCAGCTGACGTCGGACGTGGCGCTGGTGGAAGAGATCGGTCGCTACATCGTCGAAAGCGGCGGCAAGCGCCTGCGGCCGCTGCTGGTGCTGCTCGGCGCGCGGGCCTGCGCCTACGACGGCGCCAATCACGTGCGCCTCGCCACGGTGATCGAGTTTCTGCACACCGCCACCCTGCTGCACGACGACGTGGTGGACCGCTCGGAGTTGCGGCGCGGCCGCGCCACCGCAAACGCCACATGGGGCAACGCGCCCAGCGTGCTGGTGGGCGACTTCCTGTACTCGCGCGCGTTCCAGCTGATGGTCGAGCTGGACGACATGGACATCATGGCCATTCTCTCCGACGCCACCAACACCATCGCTCAGGGCGAGGTCATGCAGCTCGCGAACGTGGGCAACTGCGAGCTCACGGAGGCCGAGTACCGCGAGGTGATCCGCTGCAAGACCGCCCTGCTGTTTCAGGCCGCCGCGCAGACGGCAGGCGTGCTGGCGAGCGACGACCCCGACGAGATCAGCGCGCTGCGCCGCTTCGGCCTGCACTTCGGCATGGCCTACCAGCTGGTGGACGACTGGCTGGATTACGCCGGTGATGCCGACACCATGGGCAAGAACGTGGGCGATGATCTGGCCGAGGGCAAGCTCACTCTGCCAGTCATCAATGCCATGTCACGGGTTGGCAAAGCCGATGTCACCGCCTTGCGCGCAGCCATCGCGGCACGTTCGGGAGATCATCTCGACGACGTCCTGCGCATCGTGCGCGGATCGGGTGCGCTGGACTACGTACAGCAGGCGGCCCGGCGCGAAAGCGAGCTCGCCATTGCGGCCCTGACCGCGCTGCCGGACAACGACTACCGCGACGCTCTGGAAACGCTCGCCCGTCACGCCACCGCCCGCCTGAGCTGAATGCTCGCTCACCCGCCACAACGTGGCGCCGGCGGCGCGGCCCGATGACGCTCGCGGCGTTCCGCTGCTCGATGTTCCGGCTGTGCCGCTCGAGGATCCGCGTTAGCGCCACGCTCTGGCTCTGCCTGGTCAGCGGCGCTGCATCTGCCGCGCAACCGCACGAAACGCAGGCCGAAGCGGACGTCGCGGGCAGACCACCGCCGGCAGAGGGGGCGCTCGATCTCGCGCCCTGCGATCTGATTGGCAGCCGCGGCTACGGCCGGGTGGCGGTGGAATGCGGGCGCCTGCAGGTGCCGGAGAATCCCGACGATCCCAGCGGGCGAACCCTGGAACTCTTCGTTGCGCGGGTGCGCGCGCTGAGCCCCGATGCACGGGCCGATCCGCTGACGATCATCAACGGCGGCCCCGGCGCCTCGTCGGTATCGCTGTACGTCGATCTCGAGGGCGCTTTTCGGGACGTGCTGCGACGGCGCGACATCGTGCTGGTCGACCAGCGCGGCACCGGCCGCTCGAACCCGCTCGACTGCGCAGCGCTGGAGGCTGCCAGCCAGGAGTACGCGCCGGACCGGATTCGCGCAGCGACGCGCGAATGCCTGGCCGGGCTTGCCGCCGATCCGCGCTTCTACACCACCAGCATCGCCGTGCAGGATCTGGATCGGGTGCGCCGCGCGCTCGGCTATGCGACCTGGAACCTCTATGGCGTTTCCTACGGCACCCGCGTGGCCCAGCACTATCTCAGGCGCTACCCGGACGCAGTACGCACCCTGACCATCGACGGCGTGGTGCCTCCCGAGTATGCGCTGGGTCCCGACATCGCGCTGAATGCACAGGCAACGCTCGACGATCTGTTCCGGCGTTGCGGTATGGACGCCGCCTGCGCCGACGTGTTCCCGGGCATCGCGCAGCGCTTCTCGGATCTCGGTCGTGCGCTCAAAGACGGGCCGGTGTCGCTGGACTTGCCCGACCCGGTCACCGGTCGTTCGCAGCCGTTCGAGCTCACATATGAGCATCTGGCCGTGGCCGTGCGCCTGCTGAGCTACGCGCCAGAGACGGCAGCCCTGGTACCGGTGATGATTCAGGAGGCCGCGGAGCGCGGGAACTACGTGCCAATCGCCGCACAGGCCATGCGCATCGAGGAGGAACTGACCGGCAGCATCAGCTTCGGCATGCACAACAGCGTCGTGTGTGCCGAGGACGTGCCTTTCTATCAGGGGCTGGACGCGCTCTGGCCGACGCTCGACGCCACCTACCTCGGAGCCGACCAGGTGCGTGCCCTGCAGACCATCTGCAGCGTCTGGCCAAAAGGGCCAGTAGACGCAGATCTGCGCACGCCCTTGTCCACCGACAAGCCGGTGCTGCTGCTGTCCGGTGAGCACGACCCGATCACTCCCCCGGCCTACGCCGAGCAGGCACGCACCGACATGCGCAACTCGCGACACCTGATTGCGCCCGGCCAGGGCCATGGGGTCATCGGCCGCGGCTGCATTTCTGCGCTGCTGGGCGATTTCGTCGAGACCGCCGACCTCGGCTCCCTGGACGCAGCCTGCGTGGACCGGCTCGGCGACGCGCCGTTCTTTCTCGATCTGCTGGGGCCCGCGCCGTGATCCGGGTTGAGCAGCTGCACAAATCCTTCGGCGCCGTGCAGGCAGTGCAGGACGTGAGCTTTGGCGCCGCAGACGGGCGCATTACGGCGCTGCTAGGACCCAATGGCGCCGGTAAATCCACCACACTGCGAATCCTGGCCACGGTGCTGCGCGCCGATCGCGGCCAGGCCTGGATCGATGGTCACGACGTCGCCAGGGACGCAGTCGCCGTTCGTCGTCGCATCGGCGTGCTGCCCCACGCCGCGGGGCTGTACGACCGGCTCACGGCACGCGAAAACATCGCCTATTACGGCGAGCTGCACGGGCTGAAGCGCGCGCCTCTCGCAGCACGCATCGACGCGCTGGTGGAACGCCTCGAGATGGGCGAGTTCGCCCATCGCCGGGTCGCCGGCTTCTCCCAGGGCCAGCGAATAAAGGTCGCCCTCGCCCGCGCGCTGGTGCACGACCCCCGCACCGTGCTGCTCGACGAACCCACCAACGGCCTCGACGTCATGGCCACCAGGGCGCTGCGCGAGATCATCCGGGGGCTGCGCGCCGAGGGCCGCTGCGTACTGTTCTCCAGCCACGTGATGCAGGAGGTTGCGAGTCTCTGCGACGACGTGGTCATCATCGGGCACGGCCGCGTACTGTTCGATGGACACCTGGAGGCGCTGCGCGCGCGCACCGGTGAGACGGACCTGGAAGAAGCGTTCATCCGGGTGATCGATGCCCACCCGGAGGCCGAGCGCCGGGCCGGGGAACGACCATGAGCGGGTTTCTCGTGGTGCTGGCCAAGGAATGCCGAGACAACATCCGCGACCGGCGCACCATCATCTCCTCGTTCTCCCTGGCCATACTCGGACCGGCCGCTTTTGCCGGCCTGATGGCACTGGTGCTGACCACCACGGTAGGTGAATCCCGCGAACCCTTCGAGCTGGTGGTGGTCGGCGCCGGCAATGCACCGAATCTGGTTCGCTACCTCGGGCAGCAGAACGTGACGCTGAGCGAGCGCGAGCTCGCCGAGCCGCGTGAGGCCGTGGAAAACGGGATCTACGACCTGGTGCTGGTGATCGGCGCGGACTACGGCGAGCGCCTGCTCGCAGGTGAGGTGGCGCCAGTGGAATTGATCTACGACAGCTCCGCGCTCGGCAAGTCGCGCCGCAACCAACTGCTGGCACGGCAGATGCTCGCCGCTTACGGCCAGCAACTGGGTCTGCTGCGCCTGCAGCTGCGCGGCGTGGATCCGCGGATCACGGCGCCGCTCTACGTGGAGGAAGTAGATGTCGCATCGCCGGCCGCCCGCGCGCTCTCGGTTCTGGCTACCCTGCCCTACCTGCTCGTGCTGGTGATCTTCATGGGCGGCTTCTACCTAGCAATCGATGCTACCGCCGGCGAGCGTGAGCACGGCTCGCTGGAGCCGCTGCTGAGCCAGCCCATCGCGCGCGCCCAACTGGTGCTCGGCAAGCTGGTTGCCGCCAGCCTGTTCAGCGCGGCATCGCTGGGACTGTTCCTGCTGAGCCTGGCGATCTCGGTGCCGCTGGTGCCGCTGGAGCAGATCGGCATGTCCTTGAGCATCAGCGCGCTGACCTGCCTGCAGATCTTCGGGGTGGCCGTGCCGCTCATCCTGTTCGGGGCGGCGCTGCTGACCGTGGTGGCGTCGTTCGCCAAGAGCTACAAGGAAGCGCAAACCTATCTTACGGTGGTGATTCTGGTGCCGACCGTCCCGCTGATCATCACGCAGCTGCTCAATCTCGAGGCCAGCACACCGCTGATGCTGGTGCCGAGCCTGAGCCAGGCCAGCCTCATCACCGCGCTGATCAAGGGCGAAGACCTAGACTGGGGGCATCTTGCCCTTTCGTACCTGTCCACCAGCACCCTGGCTGCCGTGCTCGCCTGGGTGGCGATACGGCTGTACCGGCGCGAACGGATCCTCATCTGAAGCGATTAGTCGGATCCGTGGTTGTCGAACCGCGGGGGCGCTCTTACAATACGCCGCCCTCGACGAGGCAATCGTCGGAGTGTAGCTCAGCTTGGTAGAGCACCACGTTCGGGACGTGGGGGCCGGAGGTTCAAATCCTCTCACCTGACCATATTTGTTTCGAACCCGATTTCCCAACCACCATTTCCTCCCTCCGGCCGGCCGTCGCCGCTGCGCGGGGCGCTAAATCCTCTCACTCCGACCAACTTGCTTCGGCCTCATTCCCCCTAGCGCCGTCACCCCGCCCTGCAGCCGGACCCGACGCTGGTAGCCTCCCGGGTATGCCGCTAGCATTGCCGGCGGACACACCATCGAGGAGGGCGACGTGGCCGACTTCAGGCTCGACGACAAGCACATCGTCATTACCGGCGCTTCGTCCGGTTTCGGCCATCATTTCGCCGGCGTGCTCGCCGCCGCCGGTGCCCGCGTCGTGCTGGGTGCGCGGCGGGTGGAAAAGGTCCAGGAGCGGGTCGACGAGATCCGCCGCAACGGCGGCAAGGCGCTCGGCACGGCCCTCGACGTACGCAAGGCCGACAGCATTCAGGCGTTTCTCGACGCCGCCGAGGCCGAATTCGGCCCCATCGACGTGGTCATCAACAATGCGGGCGTCGAGGCCGGCGCCAAGACCTACATGATGATCGACGAGGACGACTGGGACTTCGTCATGGAGACCAACCTCAAGAGCGCCTGGCTCATGGCCAAGTTCTACACGGAGCGGGTGGTCAAGCACGGCCGCAAGAGCGGCAACATCATCAACATCTCCTCCATCACCGATACGCGCACCATCAAGGGCCAATTTCCCTATGCGGTGTCCAAAGGCGCTCTGACCCGCATGACCGAAGTTCTGGCCCTCGAGGCCGCAAAATACGGCATTCGAGTCAACGCGCTGGCGCCCGGCTACATCCTCACGGACGTGAGCCGGCTGCTGCTGGAGAGCGAGCAGGCGCCCGAGTTCGTAAAGGGCATCCCCATGCGCAGATTCGGCGAATTCGACGATCTCGATGGTCCGATCCTGCTGCTGGCCTCCGATGCTTCGAGCTACATGACCGGATCCGTCGTGGTCGTCGACGGCGGCCACATCTGCGCCTCTCTCTAGTGGCGCCCAATACCATTGCTGATCAGGAGCGACGACCATGAGCGACGTCCGACCTTTCAAGATTGCCATCCCCGACAGTGAGCTGGCGGACCTGCGAGCCCGCCTGGCACTGACCCGGTTCCCCGAGAAGGAGACGCCGGACGACTGGTCCCAGGGCGTCCCGCTGGCCTACGTCAAGGAAGTCGCCGCCTACTGGCAAAGCGAGTACGACTGGCGTCGCGCGGAGGCGCAGATCAATGCCTTCCCGCAGTTCCACACGACCATCGACGGTCTGGACATCCACTTCCTGCACGTGCGCTCGCCAAACGAGAACGCCCTGCCGCTGGTGATGACCCACGGCTGGCCCGGATCCATCGTCGAGTTTCTCAAGGTCATAGGCCCCCTGGCAGACCCGGCTGCGCACGGCGGGATCCGGCAGACGCTGTCACGTCGTCCGCCCCGCGCCGCCGGGCTACGGCTTCTCCGGCAAGCCCAGCGCCGGGTTGGGGCGTGGAGAAGACGGCCAACGCCTGGGCCGAGCTGATGCATCGCCTAGGCTACGACAGCTACGTCGCCCAGGGCGGCGACTGGGGTTCCGCCGTGACCAGCGCCATCGGCGTGCAGGACACGGCGCACTGCCGCGCGATCCACGTGAACATGGTGTCGGCGCGGCCCGATCCCATGGACAACCTCACCGAGCTCGAGCAGCGCGGTCTTGCCGGCATGAAGCACTACCAGGATTGGGACTCAGGCTACTCGAAGCAGCAGAGCACCCGACCGCAGACGCTGGGCTACGGGCTGGTGGACTCGCCGGTCGGCCAGATGGCATGGATACTCGAGAAGTTCTGGGCCTGGACCGACTGCAACGGTCACCCCGAGAACGCGCTCGGGCGCGACGAGATGCTCGACAACATCATGCTCTACTGGCTCACCGCCAGCGGAGCCTCGTCCGCGCGCCTGTACTGGGAGAGCTTCGGCCGCTTCAGTGCCGGCGAGGTGAGTATTCCCACAGGCTGCAGCATCTTCCCCAAAGAGATCTTCGTCTGCTCCAGACGCTGGGCCGGCAACCGCTACAAGGACATCATCTACTGGAACGAGCTGGATAAAGGCGGTCACTTCGCCGCTTTCGAGCAGCCGGAGCTGTTCGTCAACGAGCTGAGGAGCTGCTTCCGCCTGGTGCGCTGATGGGCGCGATTCTCTGGCAACCGTCCCCGGAGCGCGTCGCCGCGACGCGCCTGATGGAGTTCATGGCGCGTGCCAGCAACGCCGCAGGCCGCGCCCTGGAAAGCTACGAGGATCTGCACGGGTGGTCGGTGAGCGATCCGGGCGCATTCTGGCAACAGCTGTGGGAATACGCGGGGGTAATCGCCTCGAAGCCCGCCACCGCCCCCGTTCGCGATCTGCATCGATTCCCGGGCGCGCGCTGGTTCGAGGGGGCAGAGCTCAATTTCGCCGAGAATCTGCTGCGCTACCGCGACGCCCGGCCGGCGCTGATCGCAGTGCTGGAAACCGGCGCGCGTCGCGAGCTCAGCTACGCCGAACTCTATCGCCAGACCGCCTGTGTGGCCGCGCGGCTGCGCGAGCTCGGCGTGCGCCCCGGTGATCGCGTTGCCGGCTGGCTGCCGAACGTCCCGGAGACCGTCGTGGCGATGCTCGCCACGGCGAGCCTCGGCGCCGTGTGGTCGTCGTGCTCGCCGGATTTCGGCGCCGCGGGCGCCCTCGACCGCTTCGGCCAGATCGAACCACGCGTGCTGTTCGCATGCGACGGCTACTTCTACAACGGCCGACATATCGACACGGTGGACAAGGTACTCGAGGTTGCCGGGCAGGTATCCAGCATCGAGCAGATCATCTGGATCCCGCTGATCGATTCCGCGCCCGCTGGCGCCGAGCGCTTCGACGCGCTGCTGGCCGGCGAGCCGCAGCGCCTGACATTCGCGCAGCTGCCCTTCGACACCCCCCTGTACGTCCTCTACTCGTCGGGCACCACGGGCAAGCCCAAGTGCATCGTCCACGGCGCGGGCGGCACGCTGCTGCAGCACCTCAAGGAACACCAGCTGCACGTGGACCTCAAACGCGAAGACCGCCTGTTTTTCTTCACCACCTGCGGCTGGATGATGTGGAACTGGCTGGTGAGCGGCCTCGCCAGCGGCGCGACGCTGGTGCTCTACGACGGCTCACCGTTTCATCCGGATCCCGACACGCTGTGGCAGATGGCCGAGCGCGAAGGCGTAACCCTATTCGGCACCAGCGCCAGGTATCTGTCAGCCCTGCACAAGGATGGCTACGTTCCCCGCGAACGGCATGATCTCAGCCGGGTCCGGGCGATCCTATCCACCGGTTCGCCGCTCACCGACGAAGGCTTCAGGTACGTCTATGAATCCATCAAGCAGGACGTGCACCTGGCATCGATTTCCGGCGGAACCGACCTGATCAGCTGCTTCGTTCTGGGCTGCCCGACGCTGCCCGTGCGTGCAGGCGAGATACAGTGCGCAGGGCTCGGCATGGCGGTAGCCGTGTTCGACGACGACGGTCGGCCGCTCGAGGGCGCCAAGGGTGAACTGGTGTGCACCGTGCCCTTCCCCTCCTGCCCCATCGGTTTCTGGAACGACCCCAACGACGAGAAGTTCCGGGCCGCGTATTTCAGTCGATTTCCCGGCGTCTGGGCCCATGGTGATTTCGCGGAAACCGTGGAGCACGAGGGCGCGCCCTGCGGCTACGTCATACATGGCCGCAGCGATGCAGTGCTCAACCCCGGAGGGGTGCGCATCGGCACGGCGGAGATCTACCGGCAGCTGGAGCGGATCGAGGCGATCAGCGATGCCATCTGCGTCGGCCAGACGTGGGACGGCGACACCCGGGTGGTGCTGTTCGTCGTGATGCAACCGGGCGCCGTGCTCGATGACGCATTGCGGCAGCGCATCCGCCAGCAGATCCGCGCCAACGCGTCGCCGCGCCACGTGCCGGCGAAGATTCTCGAAGTGCCCGAGATCCCCCGGACCATGAGCGGAAAGATCGTCGAGCTGGCGGTGCGCGATGTGATGCACGGTCGTGACGTGAAAAACACCGCGGCGCTGGCGAACCCCGAGGCACTGCGCTACTTCCGGGACCGGCCCGAGCTGGAGGCGGACTGATCAGGTACCGTGCCGGTTTCGAGGCCGCCCACGCCGTGTGCCTCACCTGATGTGATAGTCGGTCCCAAGCAGAATCAGGCCGAGCGCGCGCGCCACGCTCTGTGAGGCCACGTTGTCCCACGACGTGCTGTAGAACGGAGTGGCCCCGCGGGCGTGCACCGCCGCCGACCAGGCAGACACGGCCCGCGTCGCCAGACCGCGCCGACGCCACCCGGGCGCGGTCGCCACCCCGGCTTCGTGCGCGGTCGCGGAGATTCTCACGCTGGCGCACACGGACACCGCCACACCGTCCTGAACCAGCGCCAGAAACGGCTGCCGGAACGGCACGTCCGGCAGCCAGTCTTCGAGCAGCGGGCGCAGCAGCTCCGCGTTGCTCGACCCGATGGCGACCACGTCCGGATCCGGGGCCGACGGCAGCTGCGCAAAACCGTACGCAGGCCCCGACCAGTCGGCCTCGATCGGTGCACCGTCCGCGAGCAGTCGATGATAGGCGTCACGATACGTCGGCGCCGCGCGCGGGTCATCCAGGGGAGGTTCGCGCGCAGCAAGCTCGCCGATCGCCGCGGCCAACCGCTCGGGGACGTCGTGCCGGAATCGCCAGAAGCACCCTTCGCGCGTTCGCAACAGGTGAAACCGGGGCGCGATGCCCCCGTCCCACTGATTGACCTCGATCAGGCGCCTCTGGCGGTCAGCAACATAGAGCGCCGCGACGCGCTGCCGCATGAGGCTGAGGGGGCCGAGATTCACGCCGGCAGCCGGGTTCGGACCGTCGACCCGGTGCGCGTCAATGCACTGCACCCGCGACACCGGACCGGGTGTCGGCGAATGCCGCTTCCAGCACGCGCGCCGCGGTCTCGTCAGGCATCAGTCTGTCCGTAGCTATCCGAATGCCATAGCCGGGGGCCGCATGCGCCGCACAGGCTGCGGCCGCCTTGCGCTCGAGCCACGCGCCACCATCGGCGACCGCAAAGGCACCGCGCTCCCGCAGCCGCCCGTAGATGATCTGCAACTCCGCGGTGAGGCAGATCTCGACCCAGTCCAGACCGCTGGCACGGACGGCCTGCGCCAGCTCGTCGACGTAGTCTTTGCGCGCGAAACACATCGGCACCAGCAGATCGGAGCGTCGCCAGCGGGCCAACCGCACCGCGCAGAACGCCACCAGCCGGCGCCAGGACGGTGAATCCTGGTAGTCGTCGAGTGCCTTGGCCGAACCCGGCAGCCACGCCGGCAGCCGTCTGAGCACGTAACCGATGCGTTCGGGATCGAACAGCGCGGTGCCCGCTCTGCGCGCCGCCACGAGCCGGGCAACGGTGGTCTTGCCGACCCCGAAACTGCCGTTGATCAGCACGACCTTAGTCACGTGCGCAAAGCCGGTCAGGGTGTCGCCGCGAACGCGGCCGCTGCGATCTGCAGCGTTTCATCGATGTCCGCCGCAGTGTGCGCGCCGCTCAGATTCCAGTTCAGCGACGGGTGCAGGATCGCGCCGTGCCGGGCCGCCTCACGGGCGAAGTGGCGCTGACGCGCGCCGTCCGGATCGTCCGCAAAGAGCAGCGTCGGCATGGTGACCGGACCCGTGTAGCTGATCGTATGCCCCGACGCGGCCGCGGCTGCGACTATGCCGTCACGCAGGCGGGTGCCCATGGCCACCATGTGAGCAAAGACCTCATCGCGGTCGTACACCTGCAGCGTGGCCATGGCAGCGGCCATGGGCGGGGCCTCGAACATGTAAGTAGACGTGTACAGAATTCTGCGGGCTGCCCGACGCAGCGCCTCACGCCCCAGCAGCGCGGAGATGGCATAGCCGTTGCCCAGGGCCTTCCCGTAGGCGATCAGATCAGGCTCGATGTCGAGCCAACGGTGCGAGCCCAGCGGATGCAGACGCAAGCCGTGCCGCACGTCATCCAGCGCCACCAGCGTTCCGTAGCGCTCGCGCGCCTCGGCGATCGCAGTCAGAAAGTCCGCCGATGGCTCACGCGTGGGCAGGCGCGGGTTCTGGTCGAGCGGGTTGAGCAGAATGGCGGCAATGCTATCAGCGTGCAGCGCCAGGTGATCACGAACGGCCTGGGCGTCGTTCCAGGGCAATCGATCCACGGCGGCGGTGAGTTCCGTGAGCGGGCCCGGTGCCGGTCCCGGAGCCAGCTCGGCGTCGTTGCCGTGATAGGCACGCGTGAACGCGACGAGTCGCCGACGCTGGGTGTGTTGACGCGCAACGCGCGCCGCCAGCGCGACCACCTCGGAGCCATTCTTCGACACGACGCCCCAGTCCATGCCGTCGACGCGGGCGACGAGCTGTTCGACCACTTCCACCAACGCGGTGGAAACAGGCTGGCGGACGTCAACACACTGCGCTGGCGCTCTGCGGCAGCTTCGACCTCCGGATGGCGATATCCGAGGATGTTGGGCCCGTTGGCGCAGAGGTAGCCTCGATGTAGCTCCGGCCGTCCGCGTCGGTGACACGGCACCCCTGCGCCGACGCGATGAAGCCGGGCAGCACGCCGCGCCCGCAAAATCCGCGCTGCGGCTGAGGTAGATACCACCGCCCGGGAGCACGCGCAGATCTGCGCGCGCCCACAGCGCGCGCCCCACGGGGCCATCTATCGGTTCATCGAGCGGTACTGGCATCAGGCTCCCGTCGATCAGGAAACAGCGCGCGACCACATACTAGTGGCGCTCATGGCACCTTGGGCAGTCTAGCGCCGACGCTATCAGGCGGACAGGCCTCTCGGCTCAGACCACGCGGCTATGTAGATCTGCAGATCTGGGTAGATCTGGGTAGATCTGGGTAGATCTGGGTAGATCTGGGTAGATCTGGGTAGATCTTAGGTAGATCTAGGTAGATCTAGGTAGATCTACGTAGAAACTGTCCGTCAACGCGCACGCGGTTCATCCGTTGTTAGGGCATATCGCAACACGACCGGAGGCATCTGATGCAACACCTGAAATCCCGAATCACGCTCGTCCTGGCCGGAACACTGCTGGCGGGCGCGGCCGCCGCGGATCAACAGCCGCTGGGGCGAGGGCTGGGCCAACATGCCCAACGGCATCCACAACACCCGATCGATACCCGCGGCGACAACACGACCTTCCGCGACTTCGTGCGCTACGGCAACGGCGCCGACTCGGTCAACCGCTACGCCACCGACGACGCTCGCGGTCGACGGTACACCGCGACTCAGAGCCGCAAAGCGGAGCGCAAGCGCGGCGGCGAGCAGTCCCGCAACGGCCGGCGCTGATCACCGAAGTTCGTCGAGCGGCGCGCGCATCCGCCCGGCAGCGGTTCGACCAGCCAACCGAACCGCTGCCGTTGCTTGCGTGCCGCCGCGCTGTGGCCGACCATCGGGGCCCTCCGTGCGCACGGGATCCGCGATGACCGCCACGATTGCCGCAATCGTCTACTGTGCCGCAACTGCCGTGGTGGTTGCCTTTCAATTGGCCCTGGCAGCCGGGGCACCCTGGGGCGAGCTCGCCATGGGCAGTCGCTATCCGGGCAGATTCCCACCGGCCCTGCGCGTGGGCGCCGTAGTTCAGGGGCTGCTGCTGGCCGGGCTGGCATTTCTCGTCTGTGCGCGAGCGGGTCTCGGCCCGTCCGCTCTAGAGGCGCCTTCGCGCAACGGCATCTGGGTGGTGGTCGCGATCACCGTGGTCTCGCTGATCCTGAATGTGATCACCCCGAGCCGTCGGGAGCGAGCGCTCTGGGCACCGACCGCACTCGTTCTGACAGTCACGAGCCTGCTGGTGGCCACGAGCTGATACACGCCTCTGCCATGCTGCCCCGCGACCACGCGCCAGCGACCCTCTGCAGCGTCGCTGCGGCATCGGGAAGCCTCAGACTGCCAATGTCATGATCACATCGTCGATCTGCTCACCGTCGATGCGGAAACGGTCGGTCAACTTGCCCACTTCGGTGAAGCCGAGCGATTGATACAGACCGCGGGCACTGGCGTTGTGTCCAAACACGCGCAGATCGATCCAGGCAATGGACGGCTCGGCCCGCGCGAAATCGATGGCGACCTGCATCAGACGACGACCAAGCCCGCCGCCCCGGCAGGCTCGCTCGATGCCGATGCCGAGCTCACATCGGTGCAGACCGGTCCTCAGAGAATCCCCCTTGAGGTTGACGTGGCCGACGATGCGATCGCCGGTCACGGCGACGAACCAGCGCTGCCAGCCGGGGTCGCGCAGAGACCGGCCGAGGCTTTCGACATCCAGCCCGCGAGGCCCGGCAGGATCATCCGGAGCGAACGGCATGAAGTGCTGATCGCCACGACCGGACTCCGCCCGATGGCGATCGAAGTGGGCACGGAACTGCGCCAAATCTGAGGCAACCAGCGGGCGAACGGTCGGCGTCATTGCTGAAAGCTCCCTCCTGAACCTTATCGGAGGCCCGCCGGTTCAGGCGTCCTCCGGGTACTGGAAAGGCGTCGGATCGGCAAAGCGTCGCAGCACGTTGCTCGTGAGGCGCGCGATGTCGTTGTCGAAATCGTTGACGGCCAGAGAGCCGGCATACGAGATCGAGCCGGTGCTGAACACGGCACCACCTGCAGGCGTCTCGAAGAAGGTGAGATCCGCGCGCACCTTGGGATCTTCGTGCGGCGGCTCCATCATATGGTACTCCTCCTTCACCCGCAGCATGCCCGGACGATGGTTCTCGGAACTCGCGAGCACCAGGGCATGGCGCGGCGAGCCGAGGGACTCGTCGAAGCGATCGATCTCCTCCCCCGCCGCGCCGCCGCCCTGGGTACCGTAGTTGCCGAGAATCTCCTCCGTGCGCACGCCGTCCATGATGAACGCGGCGCGCGGATCCTGCGCCCCCGGTTGCAGCCGATACCAGGTGCCGCCATCGAACCCCTGAGCCGCAAAGCCGATCCCCACCATGGCGTTGGGGGGCCGGCCGAGCCGCCGCCAGAGGCCACCATACTCGCCGGTGAACGCGTGGTAGTACTCACCGGGTTCGGCGATCCAGGCACGGGTACCGTCCTCTGCGCGCCGCACCTCGATGATACCGGGGCGTTCGGGATGGTAGGCGATCCGCCAGTAGAAGCCGTTGCCGCCCATGTACATCAGACGCCCGCCGCCACCCAACCAGCCCTCGACTGCATCGAGCATGGCCGTGGAGTAGTACTCCGGATGGGTACCTGTCACCAGCACGCGGTAGTGATCGAGCAGCGCGCGACCCTCTCTGTGCAGGTCCTCGTCGGTGATGACGTCGTAGCCGCAACCCTCGTGGTCGAGCCAATTGATCAGATTGCAGTCCGCCGTGAACGACCAGGGCACACCCTTGGGTTTGAGATTCAATACCGGTCGCAGGCGCGAGGAGAAATGTACGCCGCTGCCATCAGCGTGGTACTCGTACAGCGAGTAGCACACTTCCGGATGGTCCAGCAGGTAGGCATCGTTCGGATTCTTGGGCCTGGCGCTGCCGAATATTCCTTCGGTGAGACCCAGCCGCTGGTTGGCATAGGCAATGTAGGTGGCTGTCGACGCGAGGTAGGCGACGTCCGCGCGCCGCTGACCGACGCCCGGGCGCACAAAAAAAGGCGCGTAGTCCTCGCTGTCGTCCAGGGTGAGCTTCACCGCATACACGCCGCTCGGCAGATCGTCCGGCACGATCCATTCGATATCCGGCGACCAGTCCGCGTCTGCGAGATCGTCTTCATGGAAATGAATCGCCGCATACTGAGCGGGTGCGTCGAGCCAGCGCTGGACAGTGCCGTCCCAGGTCGAGCCTTTCACCGCCCGGGTGGGCAGCTGCACCGTCACGCCGTGGCGCCCGCCGCTGGTGACATCGAGCAGCCGATCACTGTGCGGCTCGCGCGAGAAATCCCAAGCCGCGAGCGGCGCGGGCAGGGCCGGCGGCGTCGGTACGGCCATCGGCCCGGGCGCAGCCCCGTCCGCCCAGACCCGTTCCGGCGGCAACGCCTGCGACCATAGCCGCGGCTGTTCGAGCCGGCCGTTGAAGCCCGGCTGCGGACCGGCTGCAGACTCACGGGCCGCCAGCAGCCAGTCGCCTTTCTGCACGACCTCCTTGAAGCTGCCGCCGACACGCTGCCAGTCGCAGCCACGCTCGCCGACGCCCGCTGGCAGCCGACGCGCCGCCAGGGTCACCTCGCCACCGGTACTGTCGAGCGCGACGTGCACCTGATGCCAGCGATGCGAGCGCACGACGCCGGGCAAGCGTAGCGACCCATCGCTCTGCCAGAGCACCAGATCGCGACCCTGCACCTCGAGCCGCAGAGAGCCACGACTGAACAGCGTCTGTGCAGACCGATCAGGCGTGGTGGGGAACACGGCAAGCGCGAACGTCATGGCGGCGAGCTCGGGCAGGTCTGGCAGGCGCGCATACGAGCCAGGCTGCAGCATCTGCTCCCGGGCCGGATAGGCGCCGGCGAAATCAGCATCGAGTGGAAGCTCCAGAAAACCAGTGCCATGGGGCCGGCTGTCGCCGCTGACGAGCCGTACCAGCTCCGCCCGGAAGCTGCCCTGGCGGTGACAGCTCACCATGACCCTGAGCGTCTCCCCCGCCGTCACCGACAACGGATCCAGATAGGCCACCAGTTCCTTGACCTGCACGTGCCTGCCTCCGCCTTGCACCCCGGGAAAGCGCGAGCATACCATCGGCGGACTGACAGCCGGGGACGCACGGGATGAAGACGCTGCGTGAGCAGGTATTCGGCGAGTATGAGGCCTGGTCGCCGGAATCGGCGCGCCTCATCGAAACCGCCCGGGACGTATTTCCAGGCGGCGACACCCGCATGAGCGCCCACTATGCACCCTATCCGCTGTTCATCGAACGCGCAGCGGGCGCGCGTCTGCATGATGCGGACGGCCACGAAATCATCGACTTCATGAACAACTTCACCTCGCTGATTCATGGCCACGCCAATCCGCGGATCGTCGCCGCAGTCCAGGAACAGGTGGCGCGCGGGTCAGCCTACGCGGCACCGACCCGTTCGCAGGTGGCGCTGGCGGAGCTCATCCGCGACCGAGTGCCGGGGGTCGAGCAGCTCCGATTCACCAGCTCCGGCACCGAGGCAACGCTCATGGCCATCCGCTGTGCCCGTGCCAGCACCGGCCGCCAGAAGGTCATGAAGATGGAGGGCGGCTACCATGGCAGCTACGAGCTCGCGGAGGTAAGCCTGGTGCCGATGCCCGGGGCGGCCGGACCACTGGAGGCGCCCCGACCTGTGCCCATCGATGCCAGCATTCCCGAGAGCGTGCTGGCGGATACGGTGGTGTGTCCATACAACGAACCCGCGCTGGCCGAAGCCCTGATCCGTCAGCACGCCGGCGAGCTGGCTGCCGTGATCGTCGAGCCGGTGCTCGGCTCCATGGGCATGGTGCCGGCAACGCGCGAGTTCCTCGAGACGCTGCGCCGCGCCACCAGCGAGCACGGCATCATTCTGATCTTCGACGAGGTCATCACCCTGCGCACGACGCTGGGCGGCGCGCAGAGCCACTTCGGCGTGATACCCGACCTCACCGCCATGGGCAAGATCATCGGCGGCGGCCTGCCGATTGGCGCATTCGGCGGCAGCCGGACGCTCATGCGCGTGTTTCACCCAGATGAGTCGCAGCCGGTGATGCATGCCAGCACGTTCTCCGGAAACCCGCTCAGCATGGCTGCGGGATTCGCGGCCATGGCGCAGCTCAACCCCCAGAACATCGAGCAGATCAATGCCCTCGGCGAGCGCCTGCGCCAGGGCTGCAACCAGGTGTTCGAGCGCAATGGCGTCCGCGGCCAGGCGACAGGCCTTGGATCGCTGAGCAATCTGCATCTCTGGGATGGCCCGCTGCACAACGCCCGCGACACCCTGGCTGCCACCATGCGCTCCGGGCAGATAAACCGGCTGCTGCACCTGGCCATGCTGCAGCGCGGCGTGGCCAGCGCCGGCCGGCTCATGTACTGCACGTCGACGGCCATGGGTACGGCCGACGTGGATACCGCCATAGACGCGCTGGACGACGCGCTGCGAGCGTTGCGCCCGGGCATCGAGCGGGAAAAGCCCGAGCTGCTGAGGTGACACCGTGATGTTCCGAATTCTGAGTCTTGCACTGCTTCTACACTCGGGGGCCGCCATGGCAGATCTCGACGTCATCGATCTGAAGAGCGGGCTGGTGCCGTCGCCGCGCAAGGTGGCGGTGTTGACACCGCCCGGCTACGACTCGAAGCGGCCCACCGCGCTGCTGGTCTGGCTCCATGGCGGCGGCGGCAGCCACGAGTTTCTGTCGCGCATGGCACCGGTGTTCGAAGCTGCCTGGCAGGCGGGCCAGGCACCCGCCATGGTGGTGGTCACGCCGGATGCGGAGCGATCGTTCTACCTCGACTACAAGGACGGCAACCAGCGCTGGGAGAGCTTCGTGCTCGACGAGCTGATTCCGTTCGTCGAGTCACACTATGCCATCGATCCGCAGCAGCGCTACATCGGCGGCATCTCCATGGGCGGTATGGGCTCACTGCGAATGGCCTTCAAGCATCCCGATAGATTCCGGGCCGTGATCGCGCTCGAGCCCGGCATCGAGCCTGCGCTTGCGTGGGGCGACGTGGGCATCGAAGACAAATTCTGGCGCGCGCAAGATCTGCTGGAAGCACGCTACGGCAAGCCCATGGACGAGTACTGGGCCGCCAACAATCCGGCCAACATCGCCGACGCAAACCCTGCCCGTCTGCGCGATTCCGGTCTCGACATCTATCTGGAGGTGGGCAGCGAGGACCTGTTCGGCCTCGACCGGGGCACCGAATTTCTGCACCGGCTGCTGTACGACCACGGTATCCACCACGAGTATCGCTATGTGCTCGGCGCCGATCACGTGGGCCGCTCCGTGGGGCCGCGCGTGCGCGACGCGCTCGCGTTCCTCGAGCGGCGCAGCGAACCGCCACAGCCGGACCCTGAGCTCGAGCGCACCCGCAGAATGATCGAGGGCTTGAAGCGCCGCGCCGGGATGCCGAGCAAAGGCGATTGAACCCGCCCAGTTCGATACGCTGCCAGTCGCGCGAGCGAGGCGCCCCATGCTCGAGACCCTGACCCGGCGGATAAGCTGCCCCTACTGCGGGGAGCCGGTGGAAGTGATCGTGGATGCGAGCGTCGACGATCAGGAATACATCGAGGACTGCATGGTCTGCTGCCGGCCGATCACGCTGCACGTGCTCGTGGACGGAGACGAGGTGACGATTGCCGCGCGCGACGAGAACGACGCTTAAGCGGAATCAACCAGGGAAGGCACACGGCCCCACGGCCGTCAGGCCTCGAGCGGCTCGCCCTCGAGAGTGATGCGGTGCAGCAACCGCTGCTCGCCGTGATAGTCGTTCACTGCATAGTGCCAGGTGGCCCGGTTGTCCCAGAACGCCAGAGCCCCAGGTGACCAGCGGAAGCGGTATGCGTGCTCTGGTCGCGCGGCATGCGCGTAGAGGTAGTCCAGCAGCGGCTTCGACTCTTCCGCCGTCCAGCCGTCGAAGCGCAGCGTGAACGCCGGATTGACATACAGCGCTCTGCGTCCCGACAGCGGATGCCGGATGACAACTGGATGCACGGCATCCTGAGTGGCAGCGTCGGCATTGCCGATACGGCCGCCAGTCGCCGCTCCGTAACCGGACTGGGCGCCGAACACGTGCCGGCTCGAATGCACCGCACGCAGCCCGCAGAGCAGTGTCTGCAGACCGCTCGACAGGCTCTCGTAGGCGCAGTACATGCTGGCGAACAGCGTGTCGCCGCCGTGACGCGGCAGCTCGCGCGCATAGAGCATGGAACCGAGCGCGGGAATCTGGTCGTAGGAATGATCGGTATGCCAGCCACCGCCGATGTTCACCGTCTGATCGGGCTCCTTGCGCACTTCAGCGATCTCCGGATGGCCCGGCACCGCGGCAAAGAACCGGTTGACGTTGATCGTGCCCCAACGCTCGGCCAGAGCGATGTGCTGCTCAGGCGTCAGCTGCTGATCACGAAAGAACAGCACCGAGTGGCGCGCGAACGCCTCGCGCAGCACGGCGAGCTCGGCATCCGCGATCTCCTCCCCCAGATCGATGCCCGAAACCTCTGCGCCGACGGCTGTACCCACCGGCTCCACGCTGATGTGATTCTGACCCTTCACCGCTCTCCCCCTCTGGACCCTGACTCGAGAACCCGGCTTGCACGCCCCCCGTTCCCGGCGGGTAAACTTGTTCTGCCATCATACGGGGAGAGGGGACCATGTACAGAATAGCGCTCAGCATCCTGCTGCTGCTTGCCGGATGCGGGCAGCCGCAGTCGGAGCCGGCCGAATCGAGCACGCCGACGGCTGCCGCGCCGGCCGACACGTCGGCAGCAGCGCATGCGCAGACGGAACAGGCTGCCGCGGCGCCGGAGCAGCGGCGCGCGCTGTTCGGCGATCTGCACGTGCACACGTTCTATTCCTTCGACGCGTTCCTGTTCGGCACCCGGGCCACCCCGGACGACGCCTACCGCTACGCGAGGGGCGAGGCCATCAAGCACCCGGCCGGCTTCGACGTGCAGCTGAAGAAGCCGCTCGACTTCTACGCCGTCACGGACCACGCCATGTTCCTGGGAAATCTACCCGCCTGGGCCGACGGCACCGCCGCCAAGGCGGATCACCCCGTGGCCAAGGCATTCGCGACCGCACGTACCATCGCCGAACGTCAGGCGGCCTTCCAGGGCATGTTCCCGTACCTGCAGACGGGGAAAGACAACGAACTGCTGGATCTGGACCTGGTGCGCAGCGCCTGGCAGGACATCCGCGAGGCGGCGGAGCGCAACAACGATCCAGGCCATTTCACGACCTTCGTCGCGTACGAGTACACCTCGGGACCGGAACAGCAGAATCTGCACCGCAACGTCATTTTCCGCGGCTCCGAAGCTCCGGACACGCCGTTCAGCCGGCTCGACTCCATGAACCCGGAGGATCTGTGGACCTGGATGGACAATCTCCGCGACCAGGGCATGGAAGCCCTGGCCATCCCCCACAACTCCAACGGCTCCAACGGCCAGATGTTCGCTCTGGTGGACTGGGCCGGCAATCCGCTCGATGCCGACTACGCAGAGAAGCGCATGCGCAACGAGCCGCTGGTGGAGATCACCCAGATCAAGGGCACCTCCGATACCCATCCGCTGCTCTCGCCCAACGACGAATGGGCCGACTTCGAGATCATGCCGTACCGTATCGCCAGCTGGCTCCCCAGCGAGCCCCACGGCAGCTACGTGCGCGAGGCGCTCCTCAACGGCATCACGCTGGAAGCGACCCAGGGCTTCAATCCCTTCCAGTTCGGCCTGGTCGGCGCCAGCGACACCCACACCGCTGCTGCATCCGAGGACGAATCCAACTTCTTCAGCAAGGTGGGGCTGCTCGACGCCACGCCCCAGCAGCGCGGCTCGGTACCGCTGGACAAGCCGCTGGAAGACGGCAGCCGCTACGCCAACGTCTACTACAACACCTGGGGCACCGCCGGCGTCACCGGCGTATGGGCGGACGAGAACGAGCGTGGCGCCATCTACGATGCCTTCCGCCGCAAGGAGACCTTCGCCACCACCGGTCCGCGCATGATCGTGCGCCTGTTCGCCGGCTTCGACCTGCCCGAGAACCTGGATCGGGACCCGGACATGGTGCGCAAGGCGTACGCCCGGGGTGTGCCCATGGGTGATGACCTGCTGCCCGGCGAAGGCGCGCCGCGCTTCGTGGCCACCGCCCTGCGTGACCCGGACAGCGCGCCGCTGCAGCGCCTGCAGATCATCAAGGGCTGGGTGGACAATGGCGAGCCCCACGAGCAGGTGTACGACGTGGCCTGCTCGGACGGCCTGCAGGTGGATCCTGCAACGCACCGCTGCCCGGACAACGGCGCCAGTGTCGATCTCGCAACCTGCGCCATCAGCGCGGATGCGGGCGCGGCCGAGCTTTCCGCCACCTGGCAGGATCCGGACTTCGATCCCGGCCAGCAGGCCTTCTACTACGTCCGGGTGCTCGAGAACCCCACCTGCAGATGGTCCACCTGGGACGCCGTGCGCGCCGGGGTGGCGCCGCGCGAGGACATGCACGCGACCATCCAGGAGCGGGCATGGTCATCGCCCATCTGGTACCACCCGCAGGCAGGCGACGACGTCTAAACTCAGAGGAGCGGTCGGTCGGGCGGAGACCCCGCCCGCCGATCGATCTTCGAACGAGACGGAGTTGCCCATGTCACAAGGCGGCGCGGGGCGCGCGCGGATGACGATCGCGTCCTTTCTGGTGGTCTATCTCGGCGTGTTCATCGTCACCCTGCTGCTGCCGTTCGAGGCGTTCGGACGCATCGCCGCATTCCTGTGCGCTACCGCGGCCGCGGGCTACACCTGGACGCACCCGGAACGGTTTACCCGCGGCGTCGCCGGCTTGGCGGCCCGGGGGGCGGCGCTTTGCGGTGCGGTGGGGTTCGTGGGCGGATTCGTCGGTCCCCTGATCTTCGCGCCCGACGCCAACCAGGGGCCGCTGCTGGGGCTGTTCATTACCGGCCCCGGGGCGTAGTGCTCGGCGCCCTGGCTGGCGCCCTTTGGGGCATCACGCATCCGGCGGCAGACGCACGAGACTGAAGCGCCCCTGCAGGCGCGCGCCCTGCACATCTCCCAGAAGGCGCGTTACACTGCACGTCCAGTCGCCCGTACCGGGCGCACGAGGTATCGAAAGGCATGAACGACTGACTTCTGAACCCGTGGCTCCGCCGCCAGTGAGCGCGCATGCGTGTGCGCTCAGCCATGGCCGCGGCACCATTCCCCCTTCAGGAGCAGCCCATGCCGACCATCATCTGCCGTGGCCTGACGTTTGCCCACGACGGCAGCGACAGCAACCTCTTCGACGACCTCGATCTCACCATCGACACCGGCTGGCGCACCTGTCTGGTCGGCCGCAATGGCCGTGGCAAAACGACCCTGTTGCGCCTGCTGCACGGCGCGCTGCAGCCGGACCGCGGCACCATCGAGCGTGACCTCAGCACCGTCTACTTTCCGGCCGCCGTCCCTGACGGCGCGCTCAGCGGCTACCAGGTGGCGCGGCGCGCGGCCGGCGTCTACGCGGAATGGGAGCTCGAGATGCAGCAACTCCTGCGTGCCGGCGACCCTGCGTCCCTGGAACGCTACGGCGAACTCGAAGAGCGCTATGCGCAGGCCGGCGGCTACGAGATCGATGCGCGGCTGGCGCGGGAACTCGACGCGCTGGCGCTGGACGAGCGCGCCTGGCAGCGGCCTTACGCTGAGCTGAGCGGCGGTGAGCAGACGCGCTGCCTGCTGGCAGGGCTGTTCGTGCAGCCAGGACGCTACGCCCTGGTGGACGAGCCCACCAATCATCTGGACCGCGAAGGACGTGCCCGCGTAGCCCGCTACCTTGCGACCAAGAGCGGGTTCCTGATCGTTTCGCACGATCGCGCCTTTCTCGATGATTGCGTGGACCACGTGCTCGCCCTGAATCCGGACAGCGTGTCGGTGCAGCGCAGCGCCTTCTCGGCCTGGCGCGAGGGCTACCTGCAGCAACTCGAATCGCAGCGTGCGCGCAATGCGCTGCTGCGCCGGCAGATCACCGGGCTGGAGGCGAACGCACGCTTCCGGCGCGCAGGCGCGATGCGCCGCGAGGCGGAAAAGTCGGGGGCCCAGGACAAGGGATTCGTGGGCGCGCGCGCAGCCCGGCAGATGAAGCGCGCGCTGGCTTCAGAACAGCGCGCACTGCGCACTGCGGAGGCGCGGCGCGCGACCCTGGTGGATGTGGAGAAGTCATACCCTCTGCGACTTTCCGACAGGACGACCGGCGCAAGGACGGAACTGGTGCGGGTTTCAAATGTGGTGGTGCATCGCGACCGCCCGCTGTTCGATCCCCTGAGCTTCGAGGTGGTCCGCGGCGATCGGATCGCGCTGGTGGGCGCCAACGGCTCCGGCAAAACCAGCCTGCTGGACCTCGTCTGCGGCCTGCCGGTGGCACACGATGGCACCCTCAGACGCGCGTCCGGTCTGTCTCTGTCACGCAGCTGCCAGCAGCCGCGCTGGCTGAGCGGGCCGCTGCGCAGCCGTCTGGCCGGCGCCGGGTTGGACGAAGTCAGATTCCGTCAGGTCATGGCCGCATTGGGGGTGCGCGGAGACGTCCTCGATCAGCCGCTGGAGACACTGTCCGAAGGCCAGCGCCGAAAGATCGAGCTGGCTCGCAGCATTCTCGAACCCGCCGACCTTCGGGTCTGGGACGAACCGCTCAACTTCCTGGACATCGACGCCCGCGAGGCCATCGAGGAGGCCATGCTGCGCGACCAGCCGACACTGCTGTTCTGCGAACACGATGCGCGCTTCCTCGCGCGCACCGCCACGCGCGTCATCGAGATCTGAGCCGGGGGTCATGCCTACCCTCTGCGGGCAGCGTAGCAACCCGCCCGGGATCACTTGTGCGCGATGGGCTTGTCGGTAAACAGATAATCCTTCAGCTCGCTGTCGAAGCGCGGATCCTTGCGCCGGATCCACTCCAGCACCATGGCGGCGTGTTCCTTCTCCTCGTCGCGGTTGTGCGCCAGGATCGCCCGGAGCTCGTCGTCCTTGCAGGCATCGACGCGCTGGTTGTACCAGTCCACCGCCTCGAGCTCTTCCATGAGCGAGGTGATGGCGCGGTGCATGTCGCGCGTCTCGTCGGACAGCTCGCCGATGGGTTCGTGATAGCCCTCGTTGGCCATGAAGCGTTCTCCCTGTCTTTGTTTCAGCCCGCCGGCGTCAGCTTGAGCAGCCGCCCGCCGCGCTCGTCCTCCAGCACCCAGAGCGCGCCGTCAGGACCCTGCTCCACCTCACGGATGCGTCGGCCCATGTCGAAGCGCTCCGCTTCGACGGCTGCCGTGCCGTTGAAGGCTACGCGCACCAGCGCCTCGGACGACAACCCGCCGATGAACGCGCTGCCACGCCAACCCGGGAACAGGTCGCCAGAGTAGAACATGAGCCCCGCCGGGGATATTGCGGGAACCCAGTAGGCCTTGGGGGCTTCCAGATCCGGCCGTGTCTCGTGGTCGGGAATCTCGGCGCCGTCGTAATGATCGCCATTGGAAACGATGGGGTAGCCGTAGTTGCGTCCGGGCAGCACCAGGTTCAGCTCGTCACCGTGACGCGGACCCATCTCCTGGTTCCACAATCGGCCCTCGCCGTCGAAGGCGAGCCCGAGCGGGTTGCGGTGACCCAGAGTCCACACCTCAGCGGCGACACCGCCCTGGGCCGCGAACGGGTTGTCCGCCGGCACGCTACCGTCCTCGTTCAGTCGCACGATCTTGCCCAGATTCTGCTGCAGGTCCTGGGCCGGGTCGAACTTCTGACGTTCGCCCGACGAGACGAACAGATAGCCATCCGGCGAAAATGCCATCCGGTGCCCGAAGTGGCCGCGCCCGGTCACCTTTGGCACCTGCCGCCAGATCACCTCGAGCCCGGCGAGCCGGGCCTCGCCAGCGGACGCTTCCAGACGCGCGCGGGCAACCGCCGCGCCCCGAACATCACCCACACCGGCCTCAACATAACTGATATATATCAATCGATTACGGTTGAAATCTGGATGAATAATTACATCTCCAAGGCCGCCCTGCCCGCCGTAGTCGACCGCCGGAACGCCACTCACCGGCGTCTTTTCACCCTGCCCGGAAACCAGCAGAAGGCGTCCGGGCTGCTCGGTCACAAGCAGCCTCCCGTCCGGCAGGAAGGTCATGGCCCAGGGCTCGTCAAACGAGGCAACCGGGGTGGCTTTGAAGGCATCGCCATAAGACGTACCGCAGGCGCCGAGCAGCACCAGTGGCAGAATGAGTGCGAGCGTTCGCATGGTGGGTCTCCTCAGATTTTCACCCATCATTATCAGCATGGCGGTCGAAAATGCGTGAAAGCGGGCAGCACGGGACGATTGCACCTCAGGCGGATTCGGAGTGAACTGTCGCGCAATCCACAGTTCAATCGGAGGAAATCAACCCCGTGTTCATCGCCATGAATCGCTTTCGCATCAATCCCGGCTTCGAGACCGGCTTCGAGAAGGTCTGGCGCGAGCGGGATTCCTTTCTCGAAGGGGTTCCCGGCTTCCGCTCGTTCTCACTCCTGCGCGGACCGGAGCGGGACGGATACGTGCTGTACGCCTCACACTCCGTGTGGGACTCGCGCGCCGCGTTCGAAGCCTGGACCGAGTCGGAAAACTTCCGCAAAGCACACGCGCAGGCCAGCGCGCCGAAGGGAACCTATCAGGGCCATCCGGAACTCGAAACGTTCGAGCAGGTGCTCTGATCAGCCGGTGACCGGCTGCTGACCGTGCAGCCGCGGCGGCGGCACGAACAGGATCATCACCCCGGACAGAACGTTCAGCGCGGCAACGGCCAGCAACGCACCGTGGTAGGCCCCCGTCACGTCGTGAAAGTACGAGACCAGCAGCGGTGCCGAAGCGCTCAGCAGCAGGGTAAACGGCAATCCGGCACTGCGCACCGCGCCCAGATAGCGCCGCCCGAAAAACGACCCCCAGATCACTTCCTGCAGCGGGATCATGCCGCCCCAGCCGAGCCCGAGCAGCACGTAAGCCGCGTAGGTCCAAGCCAGCGACTGGGACTGCACGGCCGCAACCACGGCCAGAAGCGCGACGCCGGTGAGGCTGGCGCCAAGCGCCGCCAGCGGTTTGGCAGCGATGCGATCGATGAAGAACCCCCAGACGGGTTTGGAGATCATCGCCGGCACCGATGCCATGGTGATGCTGAACGCAGCTTCGGTGCGGCTGAAACCGGCGTCGGTGAGGTAGGGAACCGTCTGCAGCAGCATCACGACGATGTTGATGGAGAACAGGCCGAACGCGAACACCAGCAGGTAGAAACTCGCGGTGGCCAGCGCCTCGCGCCGGGTCATCGAGCGCGCATAGTCGTCCGCGGCGCGCTGTGCCAGCCCCATGGCCACCTGTTCGTGGCTCTTACCGTCCGGATTCCAGCCGTGGTCCTCCGGCGCGCGCCGCATGGCCAGCGCGGCGGGTAGAACCGTGACTGTGAGCAGCACCGCCAGCACCAGCCAAGCCGTCCGCCAGCCCAACTGATCGATCAGCGCCGTGGCGCCGGGGGTCAGCACGACGCCGGCAAACGAAACGCCCATGGCCGCCCAGGCCACCGCCTGACCACGCTTCTCCACGAACCACTTGGCCATGGTGACGTTCACCACCAGGTTGCCGATCAGGGCGCAGGCGAGGGTCAACGCCACGCCGTTCAGCGCTACCCACTGCCACAGCTGGGTCACCTGGCTGTGGGCGGCAAGCACCACGCCCAGCACCACGGTACCCACCAGCATGAGCGGTCGTGCGCCCAGACGGTCCACGTGGGCGCCGATGAAGAATCCCGCAATGCCCATCACGAACTGCCCGAGGGAGCGGCTCAGGGTGAACTCGGCGCGGCTCCAGCCGAGCTCGTCGATCATTGGCAGCATGAACGGCCCGAGCAGATAGCTGAACGCGCCCACCGCGACGAACTGGGCAACGAACGCCGCCGCCACCAGCCAGTAGCCGTAGTAGATATCGCTGAGTTTCAGAGCCGCCCTCTCCCGCAGCGCGCATTACAGCACAGGTGCGGGCGCGACGGCCGTATGCGACGGCTAATCAGGCTTGAGCTCGCCGATACGCTGCGGGTTCGGCGACACCCAGCCCGCAGCAGGGCTCTCGATGCGGCCGTAGGCATTCCAGACCTTGAAGCCCAGACGCGCCTTGAGCTTTTCCGGCAGCAGGTCCCAAAGATCCGGGTCAATGCCGAGCGTCTGGTTTTCCTGCTGGCGGAACTGCGGCGCACAGAAAGTCGCCAGCACGCCGAGCCGGTCGCCGTTGCCCCGATTGGCGCCGGTACCATGCCAGAGCCGACCGTCGAACACCAGCAGGCTGCCTGCCGGCGCCTCCGGTTGCACGATCGAGTAGTCGGACTGATCGCCGGGGCGCGGGTGGGCACCCGACAGGTGCGATCCCGCCACCACTTCGGTGGCGCCGTTCGATGCGGTGAAGTCGCTCAGCATCCACATGGTGTTGCACACCACCGCCGGCGCGATGCCGAGCGACGGATCGGGCTCGACGAATTCCGGTGCGGGCTGCCGGGTCAGCTCCGACGGACGCACACAGTCCGCGCCCGGGCGCACGGGCTGCGGCATCCACCACTGATCCGTGTGCAACCCCATGCGCACGCCGCCCGGCTTGGCGATGTTGGCGGATAAGGTGGAAAGGATGAAGTCGCGTCCGAGCACGTGCCCGACCAGCTCATCGACGAGTGGATGCACGATCAGATCGCGAAAGCAGGCACCCTTGTTGGCAAGCATCCAGAGCCGCTGGTTCACGCCGCCGCCGGCCGCGGTGAAGGCATCCGCGCGCAGGCGCCCGTGCGCATCGATCAACCGTTGGTCGCCACCCCCGTCGCGATAGTCCAGGCCCCGCCGGATCTCCCCTTCGGCTTGTTGCACCAGTCGATCCCGGGTGGTACGCAGCGCATCCGTATCCAGCGCTTCGGCAATCAGGCAGTAACCGTGACGGCTCAGATCCCGCCGCGCCGTCGCCAGGTCCCGCGTCAGCCGCGGCAGCGCGCCGCTGGCATCAGTGTTCGCCATGACGATGACCTGATTCGTGATGATGATGGCGCAGCACCACGCGGGCGGTAACGAGCACCGCCACCATCACCAGTTCTACGATGAACGGCGCCAGGCTCGCGTCGTCGTAGCCGTCGACGACGAAGCCCACCACGCGACCGGCTGCGATCGCCCCCATCAGCACGGCGACGGCCATGTACCACAGCGAGGCGCCGGTCGCGAGACCGATGCTCAGCATGATGGTGGAGGCGATGAACATGCCGCCCAGGTCGCCGCGTATCGTGCTGAGTCCATGCAGTCCCTGGGGTTCGACGGCAAACGCCCGCACGCCTTCGAGCGGGTCGAACACCAGCCCGAGACCGAGGTAGAGCAGCAGCAGCGCAACCAGCCCCACCAGAATCTTCAGCAACAGATGGCCAAGGTTCATAGTTCCTCACGAAGCCCCAGTGGGGCGATGCTCTCAGTCGTTGCTGGTCAACGCGCGCAGCACCTCGTCGACCACCGCATCGGCCTTGTCGCGCATCTCGTCGTCCGTTGCGTCCTGAATGGGATGCGCCACGAAGACCCGGCGCGCGTCGTCCATGCCCAGCGCGTGGGCCTGGGTTTGCGCCGCATCGACGAACTCGCTCGACGCAATCGCGACCGCGGGCGTGCCCTGAATCTCGAACCATACCGTGTCATGCAAACTGCACGTGGTACAGGAGCCTCAGTCGGCCAGCGCCTCGATCACGAAATCGTTCTCCGCCGCAATACGCGAACGCAGCGCGTCGGGTGCCGGTTTGGTGAAAGTGGGCTTGGCGTAGCGATTGACCTTGATGCCGGGCACACGTTCGTTGAGCCGTGCCTCAAGCCGGTCCAGCAGCACGTTGCCGCGGGGCTTGGAGATGTCGAGCAGCGCCACGCTGCCTGTGATCTCACCCGGACGCGGCGTGATCCGCCGCTTCACCGGCACCCGTTCGTTGGTCGGGTCCATGATCGTCGTCATCAGGATACCTCCTGGATTTTTCTCGAGACCGGCTGCGAGCCGATCTCCCCGGTCGCCCAGCCGTGGAAGGCCCCGGAAAACTTTCCGGCATCGCCCCCGGCCACCACGATATGAATGTCTTCGTCCCGGCGGAACTTCGGCAGCCGCCGTTCGAGCTCTGCGACCGACATGGCGGCGGCAGCAGCTTTCTTGAACCCTACCGCCGACACCTCGTTCTCGAGGAGTTCGCGGATCGGCCGGCTGGTCACTTCCTGAATTCGCGCGCGGATGTCCTGCTTGGAGTAGCCGTCGCGGATCAGCGTGTCGACGTGCTCCGGACAGATCACCACCAGAGCGTCAGTGGCGAAGTGCGCCTTGGGATGGAAAGCGGACTCCAGACACAGGCCGAAGCTGCCCGCCAGCTGTGCCGCGCTGCGCGAATCCTGATCGACCATGAGCGTCGGCCCGCTGGTCATGGTGAACACGGTCACCACCGAGTCCCCCGGCTCGAAGCCGCGCTCCACGTGCAGCGGTTCCCACGGATTGCGCTCCTCCCACTCGGGAAAGCACATGGTGAACTTCATGGGATTGCCCAGCGTCGAGCGCTCCGTGCCCCCCGGCGTCGCGCCGCCGACGTTGCGGATCAGCAGGCGCAGCGCCCTGCCGATGGTGGCATTGGCGCGATTGCCCTGCCCCAGAGCGCCGAGCTTCATGTTCATGCCCAGCCGTTGCCGGATGGGGCCGTTGACCACCAGCACCGGGCTTGCCCCCATGGTGGTCGCCATGACCCCGTGAATGTTGTACGCGTCCGTGCAGACCGCCTCCACGGCGGCGATGATCACCGGCAGGTACTCCGGCCGGCACCCGGCCAGCACAGCATTGATGGCAATCTTTTCTACCGTGGCCTCGGCCATGTTGGGCGGCATGATCGCGACAACTTCCTGGGGATCACGCGCTGTGCCCGCCAGCATGCGCAGCACGCGCTCGGGCGTCGGCGGCACCAGCGGCAGGCCGTCGCTGAAGCCCTGATCAAACATGAACTCGAACTCGTCGTCCTGGCTGGCAATCTCGATGCGGCGCGCGCGCAGCGGGCTGTTCTCGGCCTCGGCGCGCAGCCGGTCGGCGATCACGGGGTCGACCGACAGCGATCCGCAGCCGGGCCGCCATTCCGGCAGCGCACTCCAGTCGATCTTGGGCGCATCGACGTCGATCTCGCCGGCGAGCCGATCGCTCAAAGCCTGCCACTCCGCGCGCACGAACCCTACCAGTTGCTCCACGACGGCACCGTCCGCGCCGACGTAGAACAGCGTCGGCACGGTATCGATGTCGTAAGCGAAGGAAACTTTGAGGGTGCAATCGTCGAGCAGCGGAAACGAGGGCGAATGTCGCTCCATCAGGGCCCGATTGCCGTCACGTGTCTGTCCCGGTACGAAAAACTCAACGGCTCCGCCCAGCGTCAGATAGAGCGCTTCGAGCACCGGCATCACCTCGTTGCAGGTGGGGCAATCCTCTTTGACGAAGCAGATGAGGCTGCGCCGATTCGCGGTGAATGCATGCTCAGCACCTCGTGCGTCGGTCAGCAGGAAGGCTGGCGCTTCTTTCAACAAGGTTCCTCTCCCCTGGAGCCGGCGGGCTGCGCCGGAAGTTAGCGCATCGTTCCCGAAATCGCTAGCGGGGCTCGCCCGGCAGACGTGCCCGCAACCCATCGGGCAGCGCTTTCAGCATGCGCTTGAGCGCGAAGTGGGCGTAGCTCACCAGGATCAGCTGTTCGACTTCCTCCGGCCAGAACCCGTCTTCAACGTCGAGCGAGATCCAGCCGTTGTGACCGACATAGTCAGGAATGTGGAAACGCTCATCCAGGGTCAGCTGCGTCTGGTGCTCCGCACCCACCCGCATCTGCAGCGCCATCCGGCCGTGGTAGCGATGCGCAACGCAGAACGTCCTGCGCCCTGCCTGCCAGCAGGGCGCACCGAACTGCCGGGCTTCGCGCGCCTCGGGCAGCGCCAGACAGAAAGCCCGGACCTTGCCCAGCACTTCCCTGGCCCTGGGCGTGTCGAGCGGGTCGAACAGCGCCGGGTCGATGCCGAGATCCGGCGCGGCGATCTCTGGGGATGGGCCCAGCTGCGCTGCGAGCCTCGGCGGTGCCACCTGCAGGTAGGCTTCCCGCACACGTTCGACGATCTGCCGCCAGTCCAGGCCCCGATCCAGATGCACGCCCAGCCAACCACGGGGCCCCACGTAGGGGGGCACGAAGTACTGGTCGGGTTCGCGCTCGGTCCAGTGCTGCTGGGCGCCGGGCGGCGCCGCCAGCCAGAGCGCCACCCGGCCATCGCCGTGATGATTGATGGCCAGGTTCGCGAACGTCCTGCCGCGCACACGGAACGTGGGCGCGCCGTGCGAGCGCTTGACGTCGGTGTCGGGCCAGGCGAGGCACAATGCCTGCACGGCCGCGTCTATGGTTGTGCCACCCTTGGCCATGTCCACGCACCCCCTTGGGACGTCAGGCCATGGTGGCCAGCACGCGCCCCGTGAGTTAAGTTAGCCGCAACGAATCGGGAACGCCAACATGTCGCTGCACGAGCTGACCATCGACCGCGCGACCTTCGAGGCCGGCACCGGCTGGCAGATCAAGCCGGAGGGCGCCTGCAAGGGGGACGTCTGCATTCCGCTCAATCCCGCGCCGGGGGCGACCATCGACGTCGGGCAGATCGCCGAGCAGATGGGCCTGCCGCTGGTGAAGGACGCGGACCGCGACCTCTGGGCACTGGGTCCGGAATCCGTCGGCGGCCGCGCGCTGACGACGGCACAGGCCCCTGAGCTGCGGCTGCCGGACCTCGAAGGCAACGAGTTCCGACTCTCGAGCCTGCGCGGGCAGAAGGTGCTCATCCACGCCTGGGCCCCCTACTGAGGCTGCTCCCGTGACCTGCCCGTGTGGCAGGCATTGCGCGAGGAGCTGCACCCCAGGGGATTCGAGCTGGTGACCGTGGGTCTCGATGCCCTCGGTGCCGACGGCTGCCGGGAGTTCATCGAGGCGGCACAGCCGAAACACCCTTCGCTGATCGACCAGCACCACGTGCTGGCAGATCTGTTCGGTGTCATCAACATTCCCAGCAGCATCTGGATCGACGAGCAAGGCATGATCGTACGGCCGGCCGAGCCTGCGCCTGCCCCACCGGCTGACCGTCAGGCTCCGCGCATGGACCTGCCCCCCGAGCTGCCGCGGCGCATGCAGGAAATCATGGCGGAAGCCATGAAGATCCAGAGCAATCCGCAGGCCTATCACGCGGCTCTGCGGGACTGGATCGAACAGGGCGCGTCCAGCCGATTCGCGCTCGCACCGGAGCAGGTCATCGCCCGCTCACGGCCGCGCACGGCCGACATCGCCCGTGGCCATGCGCACTTCGAACTGGCAACAGAGCTGGAGCGGCTGGGCGATCATGCGGCCGCCATTCGACACTTCCGCGAGGCCCACCGGCTGGTTCCCGACAGCTGGACGTTCCGGCGCCAGGCATGGTCCCTGGAACGGCACGGCGAGGGCCCCCTGGCCAGGTTCTGGCAGGGGCCGTCCGATGAAGACCCGGACAGCTGGCCCTACGAGGGTGATTGGCTGAGCGATATCCGCGCGGCCGGGGCCGAGCACTACAACGATCCGTGGGAGCCCTGAGGCGCGCCCGGGGCCGGGCGCCCGGCATTGTTCTGCGCGTGCTTCTCGGCGTAGCTGATCGCGTCCGCCAGTCGCTCGTACCGGTAGCCCTGAAAGCGATAGATCGCCTTGTGCTCCATGCTGATACCCAGGCGGTCCATCTGAGTCTGCTCGTCCTGCGTCGTCATACGATTCCCGTTCCTACACGCACTCAAGCGTTCAGTTGATCATTGCCGCCCGCGCGGCGTTCGGGGCTGCGCCCCGGTCATCGCAGCACGCAGGCTTCGCGCTCTCTGCGCCAGGGCGGATCGCACTGCCAGTCGGAACCGGAGTCGTTGAGATGGGCGTTCGCGGGCATGGTCACCGCCACGCACGCGTCCCGCTCGACGCGGTAGCCGCGCTCACATGCCCAGCCCGACCCATGCGTGGTGTCCGTCAGATACCCGTTCGGGGGCACGACGACCTTCACGCACTGGTCCCGCTCGGGCCGGTAGCCACGCTCGCACGCCCACCCGGAGCCGTAGGACGAATCCGTGAGGAAGCCGTGCTCAGGGACACCGATAGCAATGCACGCGCCCCGCTGCTCGCGATAACCACGCTCGCACTGCCAGCGATCCCCGGTGCCAGTGAGAAAAGCATGATCCGGCACGCTGATGGCCACACAGGATTCGCCGTCGAGGCGATAGCCGCGATTGCACTTCCACCCGGACCCATAGTTGCTCCCGGTGGCGTATGCGTTATCTGGGATGGACACCGCGGTGCAGACACCGGCCACATTGCGGAATCCACGATCGCATTCCCAGCCACGTCCGTAGGACATGGAATGGGCGTTGACCTGCTCCTGCAATGGGCTGTTCTGCTGCGCGACGACTTCGCCGGCGAAGGGAATCACGAACAGCACCAGCAGTGCGCGCACGCAGTTTGCGACGCGCACGACGCCTAAGTCGAAAAGCATGGAATAACCCCGCCCGTTGCTCGGGCTCCACGGTGCAGCGCAATACGCGAGCCTGCACCCAGATGGCGGCCCTACAGAATCTGTTCGGGCCTGTCGAAAAAACTGCCGCTGCCACGACGCGTGCGCGGCTCGCTGCAGGGGCGCAGCATTGGCGGCGGTTTCTAATGAACGATGAGCATAACTGATCCCGGCCCGAAAAGATCTGCGTGGGCGCAAAGATTTCCTGACGTGCGAGGCGTAACTTGAGTCCGCGCGGATACCGATCGCCTCAGTAATGCCCACTGCCTCGGATCGGAAGCGCCGGATTCGCCCATTTCCCAAGAGCTCAGAATGAGCGCCATCCCGCTTCCAGGTATCGCCGAGCCGTGTGTCTACGTGGCCGGCGTCGTGTTCGCGCTCGCTGCCAGCGGCATTTTTCACATGGCCGACCCGCATTCGCCAATGCGGAGCGTGCTGCGCCGCGTGGATCACGCCGGGATCTTCTTTCTGATCGCGGCCAGCTAAACGCCCGTACACGTCATCGCGCTGTACCGCATGAGCGGGTTCAAGCCGCTCATGCCGCTGATCGCCGGTGCGCTCGCCTACACCGCGGACGCCATCCTGGAGTTCCTGCACCTGCCCGTGCTGCTGCCTCGTATCATCGGCTCGCACGAAGTGTTCCACATGCTGGTGCTTGCTGGTGTCGGCCTTCACTGGTGCTACATTCGCGGTCTGGCGGGCGGGGCCGTCGCAATCCACGCCAGCCTGCTGGAGGCCCGACTCGGCGCGCGCTAGTGCCGCCCGTGTGCACCAGGCCGGCGCCGAGAGAGCATACGGGCGATGGCCACCTCTCCCAGCGGCTCGTCAAGTTTGACGCGAAGACTGTCCTGCCACTCACGTGCGAAGTCACGCTGCAGGGTGACGTTGACCGCCGCCGTGACCAGCATGGCCAGCAGCGCGCCGCAGGTCGCGAGCGCCATGTCGCGCTGACCGTCCCATTCATCGCCCTGGGTTCCCAGGTAGTGAACACCGAGGTCGCCGCCGAACACCACGGCCGCCCACCACTCGATCAGCTCGTAGAGCATCGAAAAGCTCATCATCAGCAGCAGCGGCAGGAAGTAACCCCAGAAACCCCGCACGCCGGCCACGCGCACGAAAATCTCGCGGCTGGGGTAGCTGAGCAGCGCCCCGAACAGGAAATGCAGAAAGCGGTCGTAGTGATTACGCTGCCAACCCATCAGCTCGTTGAGCGTGACGCCGGTCAGGGCCTCCAACCAGCGGTCATAGGGCACCAGCGAATAGGTGTAGTGCGCGCCGACCACGTGCAGGCTGAGGAATACGAAGATCATCGTGTAGGAAACGCGCGAAAGCGTCAGACGCCGATAGCTCAACGCCAGGGCAGGCACGAACACGACGAACAGGACGTTCTCCAGCACCCAGGTCGGGCGGTCCACCGGCGCGATCGCCATTGCACACCAGAACGCCAGCAGCAGCCCCGCCAACACACTCACATAGCGTCTGTTACCCGCGAGCGACACGACGCGGCTCATCGTGCAGGTGCAAACAGCGACGTACCATGGCGCGATTGTATGCCCTCCTCGACGCACCCGCGACGGATGACCGCGCCTCCTCGCCTGCCTTATGATGCGCGCCAACACAACGACCGGCAGGGGGACGCCGTGAGCCGACAGGACAGAATCGCCCAGGTGGCGGCGCGCTACACAGCCGCACACAAGTTCAGCAGCGTCGAATGGCTGGTAGAACGCAAAGGCAGCGTGGTTGCGCAGGGAGAGGCCGGCTACGCGGACGCACATGCCAAATCACCGATTCCGGATGGTGCGATCTACCGCATCTACTCCATGACCAAACCCATCGTCTCGGTCCTGGCGCTGATGCTCATGGAGCAGGGCAAACTGCGCCTGTTCGACCTGCTGTCGACGTTCAATCCCGCCTTTGCCAACATGATGGTGCTGGACGCTTCCGGGTCGCTGCGCCCCGCGGAGCGACCAATTCTGGTCGAAGATCTGCTGACCCACCGCGCCGGTTTCACCTACGAGTTCATCACCGGCTGCCACATCGCGCCGCTGTATCAGGCCGCGGAGATATCCAGCGACGGCAGTTGCTCGCTGGAAACCATGATGGAGCGGCTTGCCGAGATTCCACTGGCTTTTCAGCCGGGCCAGCAGTTTCGCTACAGCGTCGCAACCGACGTGCTGGCCCACGTGATCGAGCGCGCCGCAGAACGGCCCATCGACGAGCTGCTGCGCGAGCAGATCTTCGAGCCCCTCGGCATGACCGATACCGCTTACTTCGTACCGGAAGACAAACGTACCCGCCTGATGCCCATGTTCGGCGTCAAGGACATCAGCGAGTTCGCACCGCTGCACCCGCGGCCGCAGGAACTCACGCCCACGGAGGTCGAGGACATGTATCCGAGCAACCGCAGCGACTTCCGTCGCGGCGGTCACGGCCTGTTCTCGACGTTGAAGGACTACGCCCGGTTCGCGCGCATGCTGCTCGACGGCAGAACGCCTGAGGGCAAGCCGCTGCTGTCGCGCAAGATGCTCGAGATGATGCGGGCCAACCGGATTCCGCCGGAGCAGCTGCCGCTGACCATCGGCATCAATGCCCTGCCCGGCTACGGCTGGGGTCTGGGCGTGCGGGTGATGATGGACACGGGCAAGGCAATGGCGCTCACGGGCGAAGGCGAGCTGGGCTGGTCCGGCGCGGCCAGCACCTACTTCTTCGTCGATCCCCGCGAGGAGCTGTTCGGTGTGTTCATGACCCAGTACCTTGGCGCCATGCTGCCGCTGAACGAGGACCTGCGCGTCGCCGCCTACCAGATGATCGACTGAGCACCGCGCTCGCAAGCCACAGCAAGGAGTCCCTATGACAGACGCAATACATAAAGCTCAGGAAACCCTCGCCGCCCGGATCGGTCAGGAAAGCGAGCCGACCGACTGGTTCGAGATCACTCAGGAACGCATCAACCAGTTCGCCGAAGCGACCCTGGACCACCAGTGGATTCACACCGATCCGGAGCGTGCCAAAGCCGGGCCGTTCGGAGCGCCCATCGCCCACGGCCAGCTGTCCATGTCCATCATGAGCTTTCTACCCGGCGGGTCGGGCGTCGGCATTCCCGCGCTGGACGGTGTGAAGCTGGGTATCAACTACGGTTGGAACAAGGTGCGCTTCCCTTCACCCGTGCCGGTGGGCGCCAAAGTCCGCACCAGAAGCAAACTGCTTTCCGCCGAGATCAAGGGCAACATGCTCGAGGTCGTCAACGAACTCACGCTGGAGGTCAAGGACAGCCCGAAACCGGCCTGCGTCGCTGAGAGCGTGCTGCGCCTGGTGTTCTGAGTGGCCGCCGGGGGCGGGTCGACGCGCCCGTCCCCGCATCGTTCCCGCGATACCGGCCGTCACAGCCGCCGGAACAGCATCACCATCCCATCCGGGCCGCCTTCGAGATCGTTTCCGCGAGGTTCGAGCACCAGATCGGTGCCGTCCTGCCCGTGCACGACAACGCGCCCTCCCCGCGTCTCGTAACCAAGCCGTTCCGTATCCCCGTCGATCTCCATGCTCACCTGCCGGCCGTCCACGAACTCGATGACCCACTGATCACCATTCGGACCAGCGGCAAAACGATTGCCGATCAGATCCATTCCCGAATCGGTACCGGCGGAAGATTTGGCCGAGCCGGAACTACTCGCCGCGCCACCCTTGCAATAGCGGCCGAGTAGATTGCCACCGTCCAGGCAACCCTGGTCGTCGATGGTCAGCAGGGAGATGTCGCCGTTGTTGTTGATACGCACCTTGCCGTCCTGGACCTCCCAGGTTCCCTCCCGGATGGTGCCCATGAACATGAGCTCGGCACGGTTGTCACCCTTGAGCTCGATCTGATCGAGAAATCCCGTGTCCTTGCCCGAGTAGACGCCCTCGACGGACGACCCGCAACCGCTCAGGAGCAGCAGGGCAACCAGTGAACTCGATGCTAAGCGCATGGCGGAATCTCCCCCGAGACATCGCGAAATCATACGCCCCGAAAACAAGCCGTGGAACGACCTGTCATGAGGAAATTATTTCACTATCTAGGGTGAGAAACCGGAGTTAGTTTTCCAGGTTGTCCAGCTGGTGGATGGGGGACCAGATGCGCAAACTCACTGGAGCGTTCTGCTCTTTGCTGATTCTCTGTGCGTTACCAGGGTGCAGCCCGGGGGAGATCGACGCCTCCCAGGTTAACCCGGGCAGCGTCCTTGATGGAAAACCATTCACGTTGCGTGAGGACGGAAAGCCAATCAATGGTGCGCTCGTCCGGCGCACTGCGGATGGCGCGCTGCTCGAACGCGACGAGTATGAGAACGGATTTCCGAACGGGCTGCAGCAGGAGTGGTACGAAAACGGTCAGCTGAAGTCCGAGAGGACCCTGCGCTACGAGGACACCGGCCCCGGTAGCGGCCACTTGGTGAACGTCGGCACCTCGAGACAGTGGTGCGAGAACGGCACCCTGCAGATCCAGTACGCTCGCGAAGCGGACGGGATCACCGGGACCAACGAGGCATGGAACTGTGCCGGCCATCCGGTTGCTTTCCAGAAGCTGCCGTTCGGCGAAAGCCGTCGCTGGCACGAATTCGATGGCACCGATGAGACCGTGCTCGCCGAAGAGGGCGTCACGGCCAAGGGCGGCGGCTGGATCGGGCTGCACAAAACCTATCACCCCAACGGCAAGCCCGCCGTGCATGAGAACTGGCAGGACGGGGCTCTCGATGGCGAGTACACGCGCTGGACCCCGGAGGGCACAGTCGAGGAACAGGGCGGCTACTCAAAAGGTCAGAAGATTGGCACCTGGGTGCTGTTTGCGAGGGGTACCCGCACGGTCACCGAGTACGACGCGAGCAAGTTCGTCGACCCCGCGTATGCCGCGCCGTTCATGGCTGCCATTGGCCTGCAGCCCGGACGCCCGGAATGGCCGCTGACCAACAACCATATCGACCCGGACAAGGCCCGCTACTACGTTTCCGAACATCTGATCGACATCACCAAACCCATCAACCTCGAGCCACAGCAGCCGGGTCGACCGTTCTCCACCTCGCGTTGGACCTACCCGTACGTCGAGGCGTCGACGCTTGCCACGGCGTTGCTCGAGGAGCTCGGCGCCGATCCGAAGGCCGCCGACTCGACGGGCCACACGCGTCTGCACTACTGCCTCTACTCCCTGGGTTCGGACGCGCGCTGCTCGACCGCCGAAGTGCAGCGCCTGCTCGGCCTTGGGCTGGGGGTCAACGATGCCACCGCCCAGGGAAACACGCCGCTGCATGAGGTGCTTCGACCCCATCCGTACTCGGGCGGCATCGTAAGCGACGACAAACTTCTGGCGGTGGCAGACATTCTGCTCGACGCCGGCGGTGATCCCGACATGCTCGACGGCCAGGGCAAATCGCCCCTGATGCTCGCTGTCTTGACTCGCAAGTTCCCCATCGCCATGGATATGCTGGCGAAAAGCAGGAATCCAACCCAGACTGACAGCCACGGGTTGAATCTGGTGCATCTGGCATTCTTCGTAGAGCCGTCGAATCAGTTTCAGCTCGGGTTGACGGATCCCGTGCGCGCGTTCGTCGACGAGGCGGTGAAACGAGGCGTGGACGTGAATCAGCCCATCGGCAGCATGGGCACGCTCAAGCAGGTGGCTCTGCAGAGCGGGGCCGTTGAGCTGGCTCAGTACCTTACGAGCCTGGGTGCTACCTGACCGGCGTCAGCGCTGGTCGCACCCCTCGGGTGTTTCCGGACGATCGTAGGCGTACTGGTAGGCCGAGCCGCGCCAGCGCCAGACCGCATGACAGAAGCCCGGGCCGCCCAACTCCAGGTCCGGAAGGGCCGTCTGCGCCCCCGTCACAACAGTGAACCCCAGCGCGGGCGCCATGAGGATGGAGACGAAGCGTCCGCTCTCTGAGCGTCGGAACAGCCACAGAGTGCTTCCGGTGGATCCTGCACTGCAGGCATTGCCCGCTTGAACCGCCACTTCGGCCACGCCGTCCTCATCGAGATCGGGAAAGGTCACCGAATGTTCGATCGGCATGCCGCAAAACGGGTCCACAGGCGTGAGTCCGTCCGCGCCGAGCAGGAGCCCCAACTGCCCGGCAATCTCCGCCTGATCCGCAGCCGTCAGCCCATCCGCGGAACCGCCGAACAGCGCGTCCGCAAGACGCTCATCGGGCGATGTGACGCTGGCGCAGCCCGCCAACGGCATCATACCCGGTGGCAGCAGGAGCCCGATCAGTCCCACCGCCAGTACCCTTCCCGACAATCCTGCTCTACCGTTCATCAGCGCATCCTGGCAGGCAAAGCGCCCGCCCACTATGGCGCGCCGGCGCCATCCAACCTATCCCGCCACGCTGGCGCTCACCCGCTCAGCCGCAGGCGGCTTGACCGCGACCAGCACCAGGAAGGCAGCGCCCGCCGTTATCCGCCTGCCGAGCCAGGGATCGAGGCGCTGCAGCAGGCGCGCGGCAAACGCAACGCGGGGGTAGAAGACGGCTCCTCGAACCGTACGCGTCTCGAGCCCGCCCGCTGCCGCCAGACGCCGCAGCTCCCGCGGCGTTCTGAAGCGCCCGTGGCGCCAGAGCGGCGAACCCAGCCAACCGCGAACGCGGCGCGCCAGCGCCCAGGTGCTCCAGCGCCCCAGCTCACCGATCACCACCCGGCCGCCGGGCCGTAGAACCCGGCCGATCTCGGCGAATGTCTGCTCGGCCGCCTGTACGAAGCACAGGATCGTCGACGCCACCACCACGTCGAAGCTGTCGCGGGCGAACGGTAGCCGCTCGGCACAACCCTGACACAGCAGCATTTCGTGGACGCCGCGAGCCCGGGCGGCATCCAGCATGGCGGCCGACGCATCCAGAGCCACCACCCGCGCACCGCGGCCACTCAGCGTTGCCGCGAACGCGCCGTCACCGCAACCGATCTCCAGCACACGCTGCCCGGAGACGTCACCGAGCAGCTCCAGCAGCAGGCCCTGCTCCAGGGCTTCCGTCACCTCGCCGAGCGCGGAGGCCCGCCAGCGCGCATAGTGCTGCGGACCCAGCAGAGGTACGGACCAGCCGGCCTTCCGGGGCGCCGCCACTGCCGGCTCGACTCAGACGCCGCCGTGCTTGGTCGTAGGCGAGCGCTCGGTTCCCGGGCCCTGCCCGAGCTCGCGCAGCGCCGAGAGGACCTCGTCGAGCACCTCGCCGCGGCCGGTCTCGGCAAAACCTTCCTCGTCGGCGACCTGCAGCTCCTTGGCGTCATACTCCCAGCGCCGCAGAATCTCGATCTTCTGCTCGTTGGTCAGGGTGGCTTCGCTGACTACGCTCATCGGGTCTGCAAAGACCCGGGCCGGATCCGTGAGCGCCTGTGCAAGTTTTTTCTCATTCATGGTCAATCCCATCCATGACGTTTGCGGGTTTCGCGTTGCAATTCACGTGCACCATCTTACCAGCCCGTGAGGTTGCCGCCCGCCCGCCATCTGAGTAGCATCGAGCGGTTATCGGGGAGAAGTAACCATGTCCGAACTGAAGGAATTTCGCGCCGAAATCGCCGCCTGGCTGAAGCAGAACTGTCCCAAGGGCGCCCGTGGGCCGGGGCAGGTCTCGGTAGGCAGCACCAAGATCACGCTGGAGCCCGACGTCAGGCTCTGGCTCGACCGCTGCGCCGAGCGCGGCTACACGGTGCCGACCTGGCCAACCCAGTACGGCGGCGCCGGATTCACGCCGCAGCAGGCACGCGTGCTCTACGAGGAGATGGCCAACATCCGTGCCCGCTCACCCCTGATGGGCATGGGTACCAGCATGATCGGCCCGACGCTGCTGGAATACGGCACCGAGGACCAGAAGCAGCGGCACCTGCCGAAGATCGCCCGCGGCGAGATCCAGTGGTGCCAGGGTTACTCCGAACCCAATGCCGGTTCGGACCTGGCGGCATTGAAGACCCGCGCCGAGGACCGCGGCGATCACTTCGTGATCAACGGCCAGAAGATCTGGACCTCCGGCGCCGCAACGGCGGACTGGATGTTCTGCCTGGTGCGCACCGATCCCGATGCGCCCAAGCACGAGGGTATCAGCTTCGTGCTCTTCACCATGGATCAGCCCGGCGTCACGGTGCGCCCGATCCGGCTGATCTCCGGCAACAGCCCGTTCTGCGAGACGTTCTTCGATAACGCCATCGCGCAGAAAGAAGATCTGGTCGGACAGCTGAACAAGGGCTGGACGGTAGGCAAGCGCCTGCTGCAGTTCGAGCGCTCCGGCATCGGCGGCCTCACCGGCGGCGGCGGCGCGCGGCGCGGCGCCACGGGCGCGGCCCTGGTTAAAACCGCCAAGGAATACGTGGGCGAAGACAAAGGCCGGATTGCCGATGCGGACGTGCGCGAAGCGCTGCTCAAGCACAACATCACCAGCCACGCGTTTCAGCTGACGGCGCAGCGCGCCAACGAGGAGAACAAGTCCGGCACACCCGGAGCCACCACGTCCATCTTCAAGTACGTGGGTGCCAGGCTGCAGCAGAACTCGGCGGATTTCCGCCGTCAGTTCATGGGCGTGCGCGGGCTCGGCGTGGACGCGAACGCGTTCACCGAAGAGGAGCTGGCAGCCACGTCGGAGTGGCTCGGCAGCAAAGCCACCACGATCTACGGCGGCAGCGACGAGATTCAGGCCAACATCATCGCCAAGCGGGTGCTGGGACTGCCCGATTGAGGAGACGACCATGAGCTATCACACCATCGACATCGAAACCCTGACCCCGCACATCGGTGCCGAGGTATCCGGCGTGGATCTCTCGAAGCCGCTGTCGAACGAGCAGTTCAGCGAGATCTACCAGGCGTGGCTCGACTGGAAGGTACTGGTGTTCCGCGATCAGCACATCGACCGGGAACAGCACAAGGCGTTCGCGCGACGGTTCGGCTCCCTGCACGTGCACCCGATGCAGCACAGCTACGGCGGCGACCCCGAGGTGCTCGCGATCAAGACCACGGCCAACTCCAAGTACACTGCGGGCAACGGTTGGCACACGGACGTTACCTGTGACGAGATTCCGCCGCTCGGCTCCATGCTCTACATCAAGGAAACGCCGGAAGGCGGCGGCGGCGACACCATGTTCGCGGACATGTATCTGGCCTACGAACTGTTGTCGGACACGATGAAGCAGATGCTCGAGCCGCTGGTGGCCGTACATGATGGCGCGGCGCCGTACCTCGGCAGCTACGGTGTGGCACCGCCCGACGGCCAGAAGTACCCGAAAAACGAGCACCCGGTGATTGCCGTTCATCCGGAAACCGGCAAGAAGATCCTGTACGTGAACTCCGGCTTCACCACCCACATCAAGGACATGAAACCCTGGGAGAGCCGCATGCTCCTGCAGGGGCTGTTCAGTTACATCGCCACCGAGGTGCGGCTGCCGTGCCGCGTGCGCTGGGAGCCGAACACCCTGACGTTCTGGGACAACCGCTGCACGCAGCACCACGCCATCTGGGACTACTACCCCAACAGCCGCTACGGCGAGCGGGTGTCCATCGTTGGCGACCGGCGTCCGGCGGCTGCGGCGTAGGCGGCGCTCATGAAGCTCGGGCTGTTCGGAGCCTGCTCCGGTATCTGCGCGGACCCCGGCGTTGCGAAACGCCTGGCGCAGAGCGCCGAACAGCTCGGATTCGAGTCGCTGTGGACGGGCGAGCACGTGGTGCTGCCGGAACCTCGCCAGGCACCCTCTCCGGCCGAGCCGGACTTTCCCATGCTGCACCCGTCCACGGGGCTCGCGTTTCTGGCCGGCGTCACCGACTCGATCCGGCTCGGCACCGGCATCGTGCTGATCGCGCAGCGCAACCCGGTGGTGCTGGCCAAAGAGATGGCAAGCCTCGACGTGGTCAGCCAGGGCCGGCTCATCATGGGCATCGGCGCCGGCTATCTGCATCAGGAGTTCGCGGCGCTCGGCATTCCGTTCGAAGAGCGCGGCGCGCGCACCGACGAAGCCATCGCCGTGCTGCGCGCCCTGTGGAACGAAGAGCACCCGAGCTTCGAAGGTCGGTTCACGCGTTTCAGTGGCATTCAGGCGCAACCGCGCCCTGTGCAGAACGGCGGCCCACCCATCGTCATCGGCGGCGCCAGTGATGCCGCGCTGCGCCGGACCATCCGCTATGCCCAGGGTTGGTACGGGTTCGCCATGGACGTGACACAGACGCGCGAGGTGCTCACGCGTCTGCGCTCGCTGGCCGTCGACGAACCGCGGGATTCCGAACTCGGAACGCTCGAGATCAGCGTGACGCCGCGGGTGCGCCTCGACCGGGCCACGGTCGACGCCTTCGCCGAGATGGGCGTGGACCGGCTGATTCCCATGCTGCCCCAGGACGACGAGGCGCAGCTGATGCGCTACGTCGAGGATCTCGCCGCCACGCTGCTGCGCTGACGCCCCAGTGGCCGCGCCGCTGCCCATCCCCATACCCGGCCTGAAAATCGGCCATGCCGAGGATGCACGGCTGCGTTCCGGGGTCACCGTGGTGCTGCCCGACCGGCCGGCAGTCGCCAGCATCCAGGTGGTGGGCGGCTCGCCGGGCACGCGCGAGAGCGATCTGCTCAACCCCGAGCAGGTGGTGGAACGCGTGGACGCCCTGGTGCTGGCGGGTGGTTCGGCGTTCGGGCTCGACGCCGCCAGCGGCGCGCAGGCCTGGCTGCGCGAGCAGGGCCGCGGCTTCCCGGTGGCGGACCTGCGGGTACCGATCGTGCCGGCGGCGATACTGTTCGATCTCAACAACGGCGGCGACAAGCAATGGGGCCGGTATCCGCCCTATCGGGACCTGGGATACACCGCCGCAGCGGCGGCCACGGACAGCACCCCAACCGGAAGAACGGGCGCAGGCTACGGCGCCAGCGTTGCCGGCGGTCCGGGCGGCCTCGGCATGGCCAGCACTACCCTGCCCTGCGGTGCTACGGTGATGGCCCTGATGGCGGTGAACGCCGCCGGCTCGCCGTTCATTGCCGATACCGAGCACTTCTGGGCGGCACCCTGGGAGCGCAACGGCGAGTTCGGCGGTCGCGGCTATCCGGACCCGCTACCCGACGACGTCGCTGACGTGCGCACCAAGGCCGGTCACTCGACGGCAGGCATGAACACCACCATCGGTGTGGTGGTCACCGACGCCGTCATCAGCAAGGTCGAGGCCCGTCAGATCGCGGTGATGGCCCACGACGGTTTCGCGCGGGCGCTGTATCCGGTGCACTCTCCGGGAGACGGTGACCTGCTGTTCGTGCTGTCCACCGGCGCGCGCGCGCTCGGCCGCGATCAGCTGTCCATGCTGACACTCGGCACCACGGCGGCGACGGCGGTGGCGCGTGCCATCGCTCAGGGGGTGTATGCTGCCCGGCAGCATTCGGAGATCACGCCATGACGCCCGCACACAGGGATGCGCTGCTGCGCCGCATCGAAGGCAAGCGCGACGAGCTCGTAGACCTGACCCGGGCGCTGGTGCGCATCCCCACCATCAATCCCCCCGGCGAGTTTTACGAAGACTGCGCGCGCCTGATCGGCGAACGGCTCGGCGGGCGCGGATTCACCGTGCGCTACGAGCGCGCCGAAGGCACGCCCGGCGATTCCGACCGCTATCCGCGCAGCAACGTGATCGCCCGCATCGAGGGCACCCGACCCGGCCCCACGGTGCACTTCAATTCGCACATCGACGTAGTGGAGGCAGGGGCCGGCTGGGAGCGTGCGCCGTTCGAAGCCGAGGTGCGCGATGGCCGGATCTACGGCCGCGGCACCTGCGACATGAAGGGCGGGCTCGCGGCGTCCATCGTCGCCGTCGAGGCGCTGCTGGAGGCACAGCCGCAGTTCAGTGGCGCGCTGGAAATCTCCGGCACCGCGGATGAGGAATCCGGCGGCTACGGCGGCGTTGCCTATCTGGCCGAACGGGGCTACTTCTCCAAGCCCCGGGTCGATCACGTGATCATCCCCGAGCCCCTGAACAAGGACCGTGTCTGCCTCGGCCACCGCGGCGTCTGGTGGGCGGAGATCGAGACTTTCGGCCGCATCGCCCACGGCTCCATGCCGTTTCTCGGCGACAGCGCCATCCGCCACATGGGCGCGGTGCTCGATGCCTTCGAGCGGGAGTTGTATCCGGCGCTGGCGAGCAAGCGCACCGGCATGCCCGTGGTACCCGACGGCGCCCGCGAATCGACGTTGAACATCAACTCGATGCACGGCGGCCAGGGCGAGGACTTCGAGGGTCTGCCCGCACCCGTGGTGGCGGATTCCTGCCGCATGATCATCGACCGGCGGTTTCTCATCGAAGAGCAACTCGACGACGTCAAGCTGGAGGTCCGTGACATTCTCGACCGGCTCGCCCGCGAGCGGCCGAAGTTCAGCTACGCCCTGCGCGATCTGTTCGAGGTGATTCCAACCATGACCACCGAGGACGCGCCGGTCGTGCGGGAGGTGGCTGACGCCATAAAGACCGTGCTGGCACGGCCGGCCCAGCTGGTGGTGTCCCCCGGCACCTACGACCAGAAACACATCGACCGGATCGGGCGTCTCAAGGACTGCATCGCCTACGGTCCCGGGATCCTCGACCTGGCTCACCAGCCGGACGAATACGTGGTCATCGACGACATGATCGAATCCGCCCAGGTGATGGCCCTGGCCGCCCACGCACTGCTGCACGGAGCCTCCCCATGAGCCGACTATCCGGCAAGACCGCGCTGATCACCGGGGGCGCCTCCGGATTCGGCGCCGGCATCGTGCGCAAATTCGTCGACGAGGGCGCACGCGTGTTCATCGCCGATCTCAACGCCGAGGCGGCAAAGTCGCTGACGAAAACCATCGGCAGCGCCGCCGACTGGATCGAGGTGGACGTCGCCAACGACGCGAGCGTCGCGGACATGGCCAGGCGCATCGAGCAGGCCGGCCGGCGCTTGGACATCCTGGTGAACAACGCGGGCATCGGCCACAAACCGCAGCCGCTGGAGACACTGGACGAAGCCACCTTCGACCGCATACTGGCGGTGAACGTCAAGTCGATCTACCTGACCTCCAGACACCTGCTGCCGCTGCTGCGCCGCGGCAAGCACCCGGTCATTCTCAACATGGCATCCACCGCCGGCGTGAGCCCGCGGCCGAATCTCACCTGGTACAACGCCTCGAAGGGCTGGGTGATCACCGCAACCCGATCCATGGCGGTGGAACTCGCCCACGAAGGCATCCGCGTCAATGCGCTGAACCCCGTGGCAGGCGAAACGCCGCTGCTGGCAACCTTCATGGGCGCCGATACGCCGGAGAACCGCGAGCGGTTTCTGTCCACGATCCCACTGGGCCGATTCTCGACGCCGGAGGACCTGGGCAACGCGGCCTGCTTTCTGTGCTCCGACGAGGCCAGCATGATCACCGGCGTGACCATGGAGGTGGACGGCGGGCGCTGTATCTGACGGGCTGCGACTCGTCACGGGCTCCCCGACTGCAACGCCATATCTACTGGTGGATCTCCGTCACGGCCTTGGCATCTCGACACTCCTGAGGCGCTAGATCAGGGTGTCCGCTGAGCCGTCGGGAGCATCGGGTCCGCTGCAGCGCGTTGCCATTCGCTTCGGGCTCGGTAGATCCCCAGCTCTCGGGGCCGTTCACGGCGTTATGATCCGAAGGGCTAAAGTTGCACCGGGAATCAGCGGCGCCGGCATGAACCATTTGTCGATGAATAGTCCGTTGGATTCACGAAATGAAGTGACGGGTAGGGAGGTCCGCTTCCTCGATTCATTAGGCGACACGCCCAGATCTTTTCTCACACGTCTTTTTCGTAACATGTCAGGTATCCGACGACATTCGGCCGACCGACATAAAAACCCGGAAAAATGAATGATCCAGACAGGTATAGGAAAAACAGCAAAGCCACGACATAGAGATCGCTGGATACCAAGCCCAGGGCACAAAGAGCCAGGATCATCCATTGCGCGAATGCGGTTATGTTGAGTCGCCATGTCCAAGGGGAGACTGGTTGGCCGCTTTGTAGGCAGCGCGTGCGCGTGGCCCCGCCCAGCTTCCATATCCTATTGAAACGGCGAGGAACAATCCCGAGGCAATACGTAAACTGTTGGCCGGTTCGACGCCTAAGTAAGAAAGAGACGGCGGAAGCAGCGCAAAGGCAACGGCCGAGAGACTGGTAGCAAGCACTGTGTGAAGGAACACGAGTTCCAGAGCCGCGCGTTTCTCAGATCGCTGCGATCTTCTGGCAAGAACCGTTACGAGGCCTGCGAAGCCCGCAAAGGCAACTCCGATTTCTGCAATGGTGAAGAACAACTCTTCGGGCACGGATGAATGTTCCTCGTGCCGCCTAACGCCGCGATAAGCGGCCGACCGTGGCCGGCGATTCTTTTGCGCAAGCAAAAAAAGTGACGGGTAGGGAGGTCCGCTTCATCGCCTTGTTAGGCGTCGCTTGGAGGTTTACCTAAAGATCATCAAACAGACTTTTCACCTCAAGCTAATTCAACTCGTAGATGGCCGTAATTCTTTGATTGACGGCTATGTACTCTGGAACCATCATCGTCAAATCCAAATCCAAACTCGGAGCTGCAACGTCTAGATGCATAGCAGGACTGTGCTGCAACGAAAATCTTGCGTACGCTTCGCCGAAACTACCGTCAATGGTAATTCCGTAGACGCCCTTAACAGTCCTAGATTGCGACCGCGCGAGTTCATCAGCCTTTCTGCGAGCCTTCGCGCTCAATTCCCCAATCATTTCTTCTTCGTACTTTTCTTCTTGAGTAGTCCTGAATAGAGCGTGAATCTCCACAACCCCATCAATTGATACCAAGTCGGTCATCAATGATGGATAGATATCAAGATCCGTTAGCTTGAGTACGAAACTTTGGCTTGTCTCGTATCCGATGATCTCTAGATTGTATACACCATCTCGTCGTGCTCGCTTTGCTTGTTTGTCGATCTGCGAGGATTCGAGAGCACCAAGCCGAATTCCATGCTCTGTCAGCAAATCAACCAGGCTATTCCCAGCAGTGCGTAGTTCGTTTAAGGAAGCCTCTGACTCGGAAGCAAACGCTGTTAGACCAAAGTGGATATCAACCACGTCTGGTTCCACCCGCTTCTCAATGCTCTCCGTCAAAATGACGAAGGGAAATTTCGGAACTGGGTCGGCAACAACGGTCGCGGACCATGCGAGCAACGCTATATAAGTCAGATATCTCATTCAACCTCTCAGAATTTATGCGTCCGGAAGACGCTAGCCCAGGTGACGCCTAACAACGATACAGATGTCTCATAGTCGTGATTAAACACGACTTCCCGTCGTATATCTCCGGTGGTCGATTTCGGAAAATCCGAGCCTATCCTCTAGCGGCCAGGCCACGTTGATCAACACGTCGTGCCTCAATTCTCCAACCGTGCGTGTCCTACGACCGCCTGCCCGGGAAACACCTCCTTTACCAGTTCCCCATCCGACACCACCGCCACGCCATTGACGAACACCTGCTCGATGCCTTCTGAATAGCTCGGCCCGCTCTCGAACGTGGCCGTGTCTATGACCCTGTCCGGATCGAACACCACCAGGTCCGCATCCATGCCGATCTGCACCCGCCCCTTGCGCGCCATCTGCGGCGCCACGGGCTCGAGGCGCTGCGCCGGCAGCAGCGTCATCTTGCGGATGGCCATGGGCAGGTCGAGCACGCCACGCTCGCGCACGTAGCGGCCCAGCACCCGCGCGAAGGTGCCGGCCGTGCGCGGATGCGCGCCCGGCGCGTAAGGCATGCCGTCCGAGGCGACCATAACCCAGTCGTTGCCGATAGCCTGCTCGACCCAGGGCTCCTTCATCATGTGGATGATCACAACCCCGCCCTGCTGACGATACTTCGCGAACGTTTCGGCAGTTAGCCGCTCGCCGGTCTCCTGCCACTGCAGGCCGTCGTAGGAGATGCCGTAGCTGGACTGCCAGTCGCCGTCGAACAGTGCTGCCTGAATGCTGGTGGAACCGGCGGTATAGGGATAGGCCTCCGTGCTCACGTCGACGCCGTGAGCGCGGGCGCCCTGGATGAGCTTCAGCACCGAGTCGATCTCGCCGAGGCTCACGGAGTTGACATGCACCACGTGCAGCGCAGCACCCGTTGCCGCGGCGTCGGCAACGACCTCCTGCACGCCCTGGAGACCGCGCCCGGGCACGTGGGTGAAGATCGGCACGCCGAGCCCGTTCGCGGTCTCGAACAGACGGAAGATCTCCGGCTTGTCCGCACCCGGATAGTAGGCATGTGCCATGCCGATGCCGATGCCGCCCTGATCCAATCCGCGTTTCAGCTCGCCGCGCAGCACGGCTTCCTGCGCGGGCGTCAGCGATTGGTAGAAGCTCTTCATGACCATGGGCTGCACGGCGACCAGCGGTTCCTCGCTCTGCACCCCTTCCGCCAGACGGGCCCGCAGGTCCTCGCGCGCGGCCTCATCCTGCGCCAGTGCCAGGGCGCGCAGCACGCCGTGCGAGACGCTGGCGCCGTAATTCACGCGCGAGCGGCCGCGGCGCGACTCGAGGAAGCTGCCCACCTCGGGATAGCCCCATTCCAGCTCCAGCGCCGTGGTGACGCCGTCGCGCGCCTGATAATCGTGCGCCCGCGCGCTCTGGCCGTGCACGTGCAGGTCGATGAATCCGGGCGCCACGACCTTGCCGGTGGCGTCGATCACCCGGGTTGCGTTGGCACCGTCGCCCAGGGTCAGCGCGGCGCCGATGGCGACGATTCGGCCATCCTTTACCGCCACGTCACGCACCGCATCCAACCCGGTTTCCGGATCGATGACCCGGCCGCCCGTGATCAGCAGGTCTACCTCATCCGCCGCAGACGCGGGAACCGCCGTTGCGCCGCTCGCCAGAACGGCCGCCAGCAGCAGCGCCGCAGGTGACATGAACGCGCGCCACAGAGCAGGCTTCACAGTTCCCGAACCCGACGGCTTCAGCATTGCAGAAAGCATGATCTCCCCCTCCCCGTTACGGTGCCAGCGGCAGCGTTTCCATGAAGTAGCACAGACAGTCCTGGCGTATCACCAGCGAATCCGTGGTGTACATGGCTGGCGTCACGGCCTGACGCAGCAGAATCTGCTCGCCCTCCAGCACCAGGAACTCGTCGGTCACGTCGCGGTGCTCCACGTCCAGTACCCGCAGCGCATCGCGCAGCGGTACCCGGCTGGTGCCGAAGATCGTGCCGGCGCCCAACTCGTGAAAATTCACCGCCTCGACCCCGCCGGTGAGCAGCAGGGGCGCCCCAATCCCGTCACCCGCGAAGGCGAAGCTCAGCGTATCCGCCACGTGCACGCGCACACGGGTACGGAACAGCTTCATCGCACCCAGATCGGCGTCCGGTATCAGCTCCAGGGCGAGACAGCGTTTCACATAGTCGTAGCAGCGCTCGTCGCTGTTGGGATCGCTCACCGGGCCTGCTTCGACTGCCACCGCCGGGCAGCGCTCGCCGAACACGCGCGTGAGCACCGTGTCCGGCTCGCGCACGTACACGGCCTTGTCCGAGAACAGATAGGCCAACCCGAGATTCATCGGCGACAGATCCGTGAGCACCGCGTAGTGCGGGTTGTGCCCGGTGTTGTTGTGCAGATCCAGCGCCGCAAACAGCGGCCGGTCCAGCGCGCCAAGCACGTCAGCCACCAGCGCCGCCTCCGGGCCCTCGACCCCGCGCCAGATGCGGTTGTAGTCCTGCTGGTGCGGCAGCGAGCGCAGCCCCTGGGCCGCGGCCTCGACATTGCCGATCAGCACGATCAGGCTGCGCGGCAGCTCACCGGGCTCGGCGAGCAGCTTTCGCAGCCCGTTCCAGCCGCTGTGCTCGTTGCCATGCAACAGTACCGACACGAACAGGGGCGGATCGCGCCGGCCACGCAGGTAGATGAGCGCCGGCCCACCGAGCAGTGCCTCCAGCCGCTCCGCGGGGCAGTCCAGCAACCCGTCCGGCATAGCGTCGAACCGGCGCAGCACGGGACTCACAGCGCCCACGCGTGCACCGGCTCGCCGCGATCCTGAAGCGCCTTGTAGGCGAGCACCAGCTCGTTGAGATCGGGGCCGTTCATGGCCACCCAGCGGCGCTGCCAGGCAGCACCGTTCTGCGAGGAGTCGACCCGGGCCCCGATCACGTCCAGATACTCGTCGATCTCGCTGTCCGGCACGTCGACGGACTGCAAACCGCGCCGCGCCAGCGGCAGCAGCTCGTCGATGATCAGCGCGCGTACCGACAGTTCGCGCTCTCCTGCGGGCGTCGGCCAGCAGACGCGCGCGTTCAGGCCGTAGCGGGCTGCGGTATAGAAGTTGTCGCGTGCCTGCTCGAAAGGCAGCCGGGTCTCGATAGGCTCGGCGTCGAGCGAGAGACCCCGCACCAGGCCAAAGTACAGCGCGCTGTTGGCGATGCTGTCCCTGAGCGTAGGGCCGGCGGGCACCACGCGATGCTCGATGCGCAGGTGCACCTGACCGTCGAAATCGAAGCCGATCAGCGGCCGGTTCCAGCGCCACAACGTACCGTTGTGAAAGCGCACGTGACTGAAGCGCGTGGGCGGCGTGTCCTGCACCGCGGGAAGCAGGATGTGGTGATCCTTCTGGTTCTCCTCGAAGATCTCGAGCAGCGACTGCTGAACGTAGCCCCGTCCGAAGCTGACCCGAGGCAGGTAGCGTTCGCCCACATCCACCGCCTGTTCGAACAGCGGAATCCGAGTCTCGTCCCAGAGGCCGTGGCCAAAGAGGAACGGCGAGTTGGCGCTGGCCGCCACCATGGGCGCCGAGGCCACCATGCTGGCATTGAAATCGCGCACGGCGTTGCCAGGGCGGCACTGCAGGTGGATCTGGAACGAGGTCGCTGCCGCTTCCAGCATGACGTCCGGATGGGTGATGTTGAGGCCGACGTCGCCCTCTATGTCCAGATGCAGCGGCCGGCCGTCACGCAGCGCCATGACCCGGTCGTTGAGCGACTTGTATCGCATCATGCCCGACATGTAGGCCGAGGTGAGCATGTCCTCGCGTACCGTGGGCAGAATGCCGATGGTGACCAGACCGCAGCCCATCTCGGCGGCCGCTTCCAGGCAGGCGGCCCAGGTGGACGCGAGCTCGTCGTGCAGCCGCGAGAACACGCGCCCGGTGAGCCGCGACGGGCTGCCGTTCAACTCGACGTTGTAGGCCGCGAGCTCCGGCACCACCAGAGGGTTGTCGAGAATGGCCAGGTACTCGTGGTTCTTCGGCAGCGGGTTGCCGCGCTCGTCCACGAGCCAGGCTTCGAGCTCGAAGCCTGCCATGTCGCCCCTGGCACTGAACTCGCCGCGCCGGAACAGCTCGCTCAAGAGCGCCGTCTCGGCATCGAGCCGCTCGCGAAAGGCGCTGAAGTCCTCCGCGTCGAAATAGCGCCGGTCGATCTCGTCGCCCATCCGGCAACCCCTACCTGTATCGTCGCGACTTTACCGGCTGGTCGCGCACCCTCCAACCCCGGAGTTACCGAACCTGTCGTGGCACGGCAATCCCGGCTAGCATGGGCTGACTGCACGACGATGCCTCGCAATGAATCGCCGGACCTGGCACATCACTCTGACCCGCCTCGTGCCTGCCCTGCCGGGCGGACGCTGGATCTCCGGCACGGGGATCTGCGCCACGCTGCTGCTGGGCTTCTGGGTCGCCGGCGTGTTCGGCGCCGATTACCTCGAACAGCCCGGCGCATCCTACAGCGCGGCCCTGTTCTTCAGCGTGATCATTGCCTACATCGTGCCGATGTTTCACTTCATCTGTGAGCGCACGCATGCGGCCCTGGATCAGCTGCGCGGCGTGCTGGACATCGACGCCGATCAGCTGGCGGCCTGTCAGCAGCGCATCTACCGCAAGCCCATCGTCTGGTTCGTCGTCGTTCTGGCGCTCGGCAATCTCGCCTGGATACTGCAGTCGCTCATGCTGTTCGGTTCGCCGGCGGAATTCTTCCACCAGGTATCGGAATCCGCCGCCGTGGCTGCCGTCGTGCTCGGGACGGTGCTGGTGTGGAACGTGATGACCCTGGTACTCGGAGCGCTCATCGACAGCGCGCGGCTGTTCGGGCACGTTGCGCGCTATGCCCGCGTCGAGCTGCTGGACCCGGCCCGGCTGCGGCCGTTCGCCAACATCGCGGTGCTGTCGACGCTGTCGATCATCGGCGCCCAGGCGGCGTTTCCGATCATGCTGCTGCAGTCGGAGCTCGACTCAGCCGCGTTCGTGCCGGGATTCATCGCTACCTCGGTACCGCTGGTGCTGCTCGCCGTGCTGCCGGTGTGGCCCGTGCACGCCCGCATCGCGGCGGCGAAACAGGCGCTCCTCGAGACACTCAATCAACGCATCGCGGAGCTTCCGGCACCCGATCCCCGCCGGCCCGAGTCCCTCGCGCGGCTGGCGCCGCTGCTCACCTACCGGCGCGAGATACTGCAGGCGCCGGAATGGCCGTTCGACATGGGCAACCTGACCCGGCTGGGCCTGTATCTGATCATTCCGCCGCTGACCTGGATAGGCGCGGCGCTGATCGAGCACCTGGTGGACAGCCTGTTCTGATGCGCACCCACCACGTTCCGCGAGCGATGAGGACAGGATGACGGAGCCACCCACCGCGCCCCGCAGGCCGCGCCCTCTCACCGCGTTGAGCGACCACCTCACGCGGCTGGTAGAGGGGCGCCTGTGGCTGCAGGTGCTGATCGGCATGCTGCTGGGACTGATCACAGGCGTGCTGATCGGGCCGGACCTTGGCCTGCTGGACGCTGATACCGGCGTGCTCGTCGGCAACTGGCTCGCGTTTCCCGGCCGCCTGTTCCTGGTCACCATTCAGATGGTGGTGGTGCCGCTGGTATTCGCATCGATCATCATCGGCCTCACCGGCGGCGGCGATGCGGCGCAGCTCAAGCGTCTCGGGCTCTACGCCAGCGGCTACTTCATCGCCAGCACCGCGATCGCCGCCGGCATCGGTATTCAGCTTGCCCTCGTCATCCGGCCGGGGCGCTTCCTCGACGCGGGAGACGAGCTGGCCGCGCTCAGCGCCACGGCCGCACCTGCCGCCCCGGCAACGCCTCAGATCCAGGACCTGCCGGACGTCGTCATCGACCTCCTGCCAGGCAATCCGCTCAACGCCATGGTGGAAGGGCAGATGCTGCAGGTGGTGCTGTTCGCCTTCATCGTCGGCGTCGCGCTGGTCAGCCTGCCGCGCCTCACCTCGCGCCCGCTGCTCGATCTGCTCGGCTCGCTGCAGGAGGTCTGCATGGCCATCGTGCGCTGGGCCATGACCATCGCGCCGATTGCGGTGTTCGGACTCATGGCCCAGCTCACCAGCCACACCGGCTGGCAGACGCTCATCGGTCTGGGTGTGTACGTGTTTACGGTCGTGCTCGGGCTCGCGATGGTGCTCGCGCTCTATCTGCTGGCCGTGCGACTGCTCACGGGCAGCGCGCCGCTCGAGTTCCTCGGCAGGGTTCGCGAGCTGCTGCTGCTGGCGTTCAGCACCTCGAGCTCGGCGGCGGTCATGCCGCTATCCATGAAGACCGCCATCGAGAAGCTGGGCGTACGCCCGGCGACGGCCCAGTTCGTGATTCCCCTGGGTGCCACCATCAACATGAACGGCACGGCGCTCTATCAGGCGGTGGCTGCGGTCTTCCTGGCCCAGGTGTTCGACGTGGACATCAGCACCGGCGGCCTGGTGCTGATCGTCGCCATGGCCGTGGGCGCGTCCATCGGCTCGCCGGCGACTCCGGGCGTCGGCATCGTGATTCTCGCCAGCATCCTGGCGAGCATCGGCGTGCCGCCGGCCGGCGTGGCGTTGATTCTCGGGGTCGACAGATTGCTCGACATGAGCCGCACGGCCGTCAACGCCAGCGGCGACCTGGTCGCCTGCCTGCTGCTCGACCGCTGGACCGCGGCGGACAGCGATCCAGCATCCGGTCCGACGACTACTTGAGGGCCTTGCGGATACGTTTGTAGGCGTGCGCGATCTCTTCGCCGACCATTGCCACGGCAGCGCCGATGTCCTCGGCGGAAGCCTTGGAGCTGTCGCGCAGGTGCTCGAGCTTGGGCTCGATCTGACCCCATTTGTGCTCCACTTCATCCCACTCGTCGCGCAGCTCCGCCTTGAGCAGGTGCGCGCGCACCCGCAACTCGTCGCGCTCCTGCTGGAGCTGCTCGACGAGCTTGTTCAGACGGCTGGTCTCCTGATCGCTCATGGCTCGAATCTCCTCGACCTGGCCCGGGACCTTACAGATCCTCGAAGCGCTGATATTCCTTGGAAAGCTTGCGTTCGTGGCTTTCGACCTGCTGCGCCAGCGTAGCGAACGCCGTGCGCAGATCGGCCGACTTCACCGTCTCCGCCAGCTCTTTGAACATGTTCAGCAGGTGCTGGTTGAGCGCCTGAAGCCATTGCGTGAGCGACAGCGTCGACAGCGGTTCATCGGGCCCGGACAGTTCCGCCGGCAGCTCCACCGAATACTGCGAGTAGGCGTTCAGCAGGCGCTCGTCGGCGTCTTCCAGATAGCGCTCGATGGCGCCGAGCAGAGACCGCTGCTCCACCTCGAAAGTGTCGAGCAGCATCCGTACCCGCTGTGTATGGTCGTGCGCGCGCATGTCGTCGAGCATGTCCCTGATGTGGGTGAGATAGTCGACGCTGTGCTCTACGATGTCTCGGGCCTGACTGAACGTCACGCGCTCATGGTGCTTCATCTGCCACTCCTGCCTGTGCCGATACGCGTGCCAACGGGCGCCGGTCAAAGCACCTGCGGCAGGTATTCGGCGATCCGCTCCGGGGTCTCCTGGGTCAGCTCTTTGTGGATGCTGCACACTACCAGATCGTGAAGCGGATCGTCGAAGCACGCACGCAGGTAGCCGAGCATCCGCGGCGCCGCGACGACCACCAGCTTATCGAATTCCCCGGCGGTTCGACCATGCTCGAGACGCTCGACCACACGCGCGGCAAAAGTACGTACCGCATGCTCGTGCGGGCTCTCGCTTTTCTCCATGGCGTGCCGCCCGCGACCCATGGAGTCGAATGCGCGCCCGCCGCGGTCGGAGTTGATGTCCTGATTCTTGAGCCGGTCTTCAGGGGCCACGAGATCAGCAACCTCTTCCAACCGCCTGCCTTTGGCCACTTTGAACAGCCGTGCCCGCACACTGTCGGCAGCCACTACCCAGGTATCGCTCATCGCGCGCTCCGCACCTGCATGTTGAGACTCATTCTGCCAGCCGGCAGTTCCATTGGGCGCAAGCGTGCCCCCGTGCCGGCCCCACTGTCTTTAAGTAGATTTGCGTAGGGTCAGCGCCCGGACGTATTCGCCGGCCGCGCCGGTGAAGCCCTGGTCTGTGCAACCATCTCCCAGTATGCCCGCGCACGGTTCGTCGCCAGGCGCAGCAACGTACCTTCTTCGTAATGCCCGGACGCATCCGCGATCCCGGTCTTCTGGCCGGTAAACAGCGCAAGCGCCTGATGCACCGTATCCACCGCATAGACGTGAAACCTGCCGGCCGCGCAAACCTCCAGAACCTGCGGATTGAGCATGAGATCTCCTGCGTTGGCACGCGGAATGACCACCCCTTGCCGCCCGGTCAGGCCGGCCTCGCGACACACTTCGAAAAATCCCTCCACCTTCTCCGAGACCGCGCCGATGGGTTGGATATGTCCCATCTGATCGATGGCGCCGGTCATCGCCAGATCCTGACGCAGCGGCACCTCGGTGAGCGCACTCAACAGGCACACCATCTCGGCGCCGGATGCCGAGTCGCCGTCGATGCCGCCGTAGCTCTGCTCGAAAGCCACTGAAGCGGAAAACGCCAGGGGGTGATCAGTCTTCAGCAGATTGCGCAGCAGCCCGCCGAGAATGTAGAACCCCTTGGTGTGAATCGAGCCGGAAAGCTCGGCCTCGCGCTCGATGTTGACCGCACCCGCGGTGCCGGGCCCGATGCTGGCGGTGATCCGGGACGGAAAGCCGTAGGTCAGGGGGCCCGCCTGTATGACGGCCAGGCCGTTGATCTGCCCCACCTGTCGACCGTCCGTCTGAATCCGGATCGTGCCGTCGGTGATGAGCTTGCGATAGTGGCGCGCCGGTAGATCGGCGCGGCGGCGCCCGCGCCGCACGGCCTCGTGCACCTGTTCCCGGCTGACCACGTCCAGACCCGCCTTTACCGCCACGTAGTTGGCCTCGCGGGCCACGTCGCTGAGGCGGCCGAAGCGCGTCGTCAGCTTGTCCCGCTGTCCCGCGATACGCGCGCCATGTTCGCTCATCGCCATGACGCCCTGGCGATCGAATGGCAGGAGCCCTTCGTCGCGGATCACCCGGGCCAGCACGCCGGCGTAATAGCTGACACCGGTCTGGTCGCGTGGAATCGTGCTGTCGAAATCGGCGAGCACTTTGAAGAGATACGCGAAATCCAGATCGTAGAGATCGAGCATCTGATACAGATTCGCGTCGCCGATCAGGATCACCTTGACTCGCAGGGGTATCGGCTCGGGTTTGAGCAGCGGGCCGGCCCAGAAGTCGCTTACCTCGGACGGGACGATCTCCAGCACGCCGGTCTTGAGCGTGCGCACCAGAATCTTCCACGACCCGGGTTCGGCGAGTACCTCCCGGGCTTCCAGAATCAGATAGCCCCCGTCGGCGCGCAGCAGCGCACCCGCGTGAATCATCATGTGATCCGAGCGGAACGCCCCCATGGCCGAGAATTCGCGGTCGATGCTGCCGAGCAGGTTGCGCAGTGTCGGCGACGTCTCACGGATCACCGGGCCGGCGCCGTCAGAGCGTGAAAGGATCGGGTTCACACGGTAGTTCTGCGTGAAATCGGTATCCCCGCCGAGCATCTGCAGGCGGTTGGTCACCAGATCGTCCACCACCGCCTGCACGAACGCCCGTACCTCGGGCTCGACAAAGTCACGCTGGATGCGATCGACGTGAAACTGCAGTATCCGGCGCGCTTCGGCCTCGAACAGCGCCTTCAGCGCCTCCATGTGACGCAGCTGAACCTCGCGGATCTTCTGGCTGACGTCCTCGAAGCGCCGCGCAAACTCGGAGATCTTCTGATGTACCTCTTCCGCCTGCGCGGGCGTAATCTGCCCCTGCGCCTGCAGCTCCTCGAATTTGTCGAACGGAACCGGCTCGCCGCCGATCACGGGCACGATGGTGGGCTGCACGGCCTGACCGATCTGCATGGGAATCAGCGCCAGCCCGTTGGCCTTGAGCTCCTCCTCGAACGGCTTGCCGACTTCCAGCATCGCTTTCTGCGTCGCGTCGTCGAGGCTGCCACGGCGTGCTCTGATGGTATCCGAGCCGAGCTCGGGGGCGAGCTGTTGCTTGACGAACTCGATGAATTCGTCGAGCCGTCGCGCAAGCAGCACGCCTTTGCCTCGGGGTACGGTGAGCAGTTTCGGTCGGTCGGGCTGCTCGAAGTTATGCACGTAGCAGCGATCGTCGGTGGGCGGACAGGGCGGCTGAATGTCTGTCAGAAGATGCTGGATGGTGGTGGTGCGGCCTGTCCCCGTGAGCCCGCGGACGTACACGTTCTGACCGGGCGCATCGATCTCCAGGCCGAAACGCAGCGCTTCGAGGGCATCATCCTGACCAACGACCCCCTTGACGGGTTCCACATCGGCCGTGGTAGCGAAGTCGAGCCAATCTTCGATGCACTGCCAGCGCAGCTCCGCGATGGGGATCTCGAGCTCTTCGGCCGCATCCCGCGGCACTTCATCGTTCACGGGCACCTCTCTGCTCATCCTGTCACTGAGTCATACAGCGTATCGCGACGGGGTCGCCCGCGCGACCCGGATCATCGGCCTGCGACGGTGTCGCCGGGATTCAGATTCCCGGGCGGGTTGGCCACGATCACCTCGCCCGACGCCAGACCATCCACCATCTCCACGTCCAGCGCGGCACGATGTCCGGGGGTAACGCGCCGTAATCGCGCCTTGCCATCCTCGTCCACCACGAACACCGACCACTCGCCGTCGCGCCGGAACAGGCTCGTGACCGGCACAACGAGCACCTCGTCGCCCTGCCAGAGCACCACACGCGCGGTGACGCGGTAGCCGTGGCCCAGGCTGCCCCAGCGCGCCTTGGGCGAGACGATGTCGAACACCACGTTGACGCGCTGCTCCTCGATGCCGAGCGCCGAAATCTTGGTGAATCCGAACGGCTCCACCCGGCGCACCACGGCTTCCAGAGCCTCGGGACCACCCCAGTCGTCAATCATTGCCGACTGACCCGGACTGATCTGCACGACGTCTTCTGAGAGAAAGTCCGCCACCACCTCCAGATCGCGCGGATCGCCAAGTTCAAGCAACGGTGCCCCCGGCACCACGACCGTCTCGCTCTCCTCGAACACGCGCAGTACCCGACCGCTCACCGGCGCCCTCATAGTGAAACAATTGCACTCCGCGGGTACGACAGGCGCGCCGTCGCCACCGGAGGCGCTTCCTATGGGGGTAATCAGCCTGGCCCGGGCCCGCGCCACCTGATGCTCGCGCGCGTCGAGCGACGCCTCGGCAGCAGCCACGGCCGCCTGCGCGGTCTTGTAGGAGCGTTCGGCCTCGTCGACGAACCGCTGCGCCACGGTGCCGCGCGCAAACAGATCCCGTGCGCGGCTGACTTCGGAGGCCGCGAACTCCAGCTCCGCCTCAACGCGCTGGAGATCGGCGCGGGCCAGGTCGCGCGACGCCTCGGCCGCTTCCAGGTCCTGCTGGCTCTCGGCCTGCGCCCGCGGGTCGAGAAACGCGGAATCGGAGGGCTCGATGGTCGCCACCACGGTCTCGCCTTCGAACACCTCGTCGCCCACTTCCAGCGGGGTGCGCAGCAGCCGTCCGCCTACAGGAGCAGACACCGTGAATATGTCGCGCACGCGGGTAATGCCCTCGGCATCCACCGTCACGGTCATGGCCTGCTGCCGGACCGGGTAGATGTCCACCAGCACGGGCTGCGGCCGGAATGCCAGCACCAGGGCGAGGGCCAGCGCGGCGAGCACGCTGCCCCAGAGCACCAGCCGCTTGCCTGCCACGTTCATGCTCACTCCCTCGTCTTCAGGACCGCGATCAGGTCCAGCCGCGACAGACGCCGCTGCACCAGCCAGGCGGATGGCAGTACCGCAGCCAGCGCGATCAGCACCGCCAGGCCGTAGGTGGCGGGCTTGACCACCACCGGAACGCGAAACAGCTCGGTGTCGAAGCTGGCCGCCATGTAGTTGGACAGCGCCCACCCCAGCACGCAACCGATGGGCAACCCCAGCACCATCAGCACCGCGGCCTGACCGAACAGCATGTACGAGATCTCTGCCGCCCGGAACCCCAGCACCCGCAGCGTTGCCAGCTCGCGGCCGCGCTCCGAGAGCGCGATGCGCATGTTGTTGTAGACCATACCGAACGCCATCGTGCACGCAAACGCCAGGTAGAAGAACACCATGACCAGCATGGTTTCGCCGATGGTCTCGTCGAACATGTCCGTTGCGGCCCGCTTCAGGGTGACGCCGGCCACGCTGCCGAGCTCGTTGAGCCGGGAGAACAATGCCGCTTCGCTCTGGTGGTCGATCACCAGCTGCAGCACGTTGGCGGTGTTGCGTTCCCGCAGCGCCCGGTTCAGGGCATCGAGGCTCATGTAGGCAGGAGTACCGATCACCGTCTCGAAGACGCCGCTCACCGGCACGTCGAACTCGGCCCGTCGCCCTTCCAGGATCTCCACATGCACGGTGCCGCCAACACCGACGGCGAGCTTGTCTGCAAGCGTATCCGAGAGCAGCAGGCCCTCAGGTGGGATGCGCACCCGGGCCCCACGGGCATCGCGTAGCACGGTAAGCCCGGTTTCCTCCGGCAGGCCGATGATGGCTTCGCGGTGCGAGCGATGGCCGACGCGCAACCGCGCCGGCGCGCTGCGCATGGGCTCCACCGCGAGCACGCCTGGCAGCCGCGCGGCATCGCGCACCACGCGCATCGGCCGGGCGTCGACGAAGCCGATGGTCATGTCCTGGCGCTGCTGCTGCACGAAGTACTGGTCGATCATGTAGTCCAGCGCATCCAGCCACTGCATGGAGACCACCAGCAGTCCCACGGCCGCGCCGATGCCGAGGCTGGTCTGCAGCGAACGCAGGGGCCGCCGGGCCACCTGACGCAGGATGATGCGCGTCGGCTGGTCGAGCTTCGCCAGCAGTTTCTGCGGGCTCAGACGCCAATGGTGAAACGCAGGCGGCGCCGGCGGGCGCATGGCCTCCGCCGGCGGCAACCCGCCCGCGTAGCGCGCCGCGCTCAGGGCTCCGATCAGCGACGAGCCCACACTGACGGCGAACGACAGCAGGAAGATCCACGCATGGGGCGCGAACACCAGCTCCGGGAAGCGGAACATCTGCGCGTAGACCCGCGTCATCCAGTGACCGAGCCACAACCCGCCGAGCCAACCGAGCAGCAGCCCGAACGCGCTCAGCACCACGACCATCTTCGCGTAGTGCCGGATCACGGTGCCGCTGGTGTAGCCGAACGCTTTGAGCAGGCCGATCTCGCCCCGCTCCATGGTCACCAGACGCGCCAGCACCACGTTGGTCAGGAACGCTGCCACCACCAGGAAGATGGTCGGCAGGATGCGCGCCAGCGTGCGCAGCTGCTGAATCTCGTTGGCCAGAAACCAGTGCGAGATCTGATTTTCCCGGCCATGGGCACCCACCCCGCCATAGCGGGCCAGCAGCGCATCCAGCGATGCGATCACGCGATCGACGTTGGCTCCCGGCCACAGCGACAGGCTCAGATCGTTGAAGGCGCCTTCCAGGTCGTAGGCCGCGGCGAGCGCGCGCTCGCGCATCCACAGAATTCCGTAGTGCTGCGGATCCGGCATGAGCGCCCCCGGACCGATGGCGTAGACATACTCGGGTGACAGCGCGATTCCGGTCACTTCCAGCTGCTGGCGACGGCCGTTGAGCAGCGCCGCGAATCGGTCGCCCGGCCCCAGGCGATGTGCCTCGGCGAACGGTTCGCTCACCACCACCTCGCTGCTGCGCTGCGCATCCGGCAGGCGGCCGGCGCGCAGCACCAGCGCGTTGAGCAGCGGCTCTCCCGAATCCGGGATCGACACCAGCCGGCCGATCACCGGTTCGTCGAGATCGGGCATGTCGAGCATCGCGAACTTCACCACCCGCAGCTCCGCAAGCTGCACGCCGTCGATCCTGGCAATGGCCGCAGCCAGACTCGACGGGGCTCGCTTCACGCTGGCAAAGACGTCCGCGAAGCGGTAGCGCTCGTAGTAGGCGCGGCTGGTGTCCTCGAGCGACTGCATGGCCGTGAGCGACATCACCAGCACCGCCACGCCCGAGGCGACGATCAGGGCGATGGCGAATGCCTGTCCGCGCAGCCGCCAGAGATCCCGCAGCAGCTTGCGATCCAGCGGGCTGATTACCACTGCAACCCTGCCGGCCGTACCCGTTCGCCGTTCTCCAGCACCTCGGCGATGCGCCCGTCGGCAAACCGCATCACCCGATCGGCCATCCCTTCGATGCTGCGATTGTGAGTAATGAGCGCCGTGGTGGTGCCGAGCTCACGGTTGACCTGGTCGATGGCTTCGAGCACCAGCACGCCCGTGGTGCTGTCGAGGGCGCCGGTAGGCTCGTCGCAGAGCAGAATTTCCGGCTGCTTGGCGATGGCCCGGGCGATGGCGACCCGCTGCTGCTCGCCGCCAGACAACTCCGAAGGAAAAGCCCGCAGGCGGTTGCCGAGGCCGACCAGCGCCAGGGCATCCGCCGGGCTCAACGGGTTGCGCGCGATCTCCGTGACCAGCGCCACGTTCTCTTCCGCCGTGAGGCTCGCGATGAGGTTGTAGAACTGAAACACGAAACCGACGTGCTCGCGCCGGTAGCGGGTGATCTGGGCTTCTGTGCGCCCCAGCGGTGCGCCGCGGAACAGCACCTCGCCGGCGCTGGGCCGATCGAGCCCGCCGAGGATATTCAGCAACGTCGACTTGCCGCTCCCCGACGGGCCCACCAGCACCACCAGCTCACCTTCGTAGAGGGTCACGTCGACGCCGCGCAGCGCCGGGATCTCCAGCAGGCCCTGGTGATAGATCTTGGTGAGGCCGGTACCCTGGAGGGTCGCTGCTCGCGTCACGTGGCGTCGTCCCGGGCGCTTCGAAAGGACGAACGCTATAGCGGTGATCGTCCGGTGTCATCCGGACAATCCCCTAGGGGCCTGACGACGGGTACGAACCGGGACCGGATCAGACCAGCCGGCTGCGCAGCCACTCCATTTCCAGCCTGCGGTAAATCGACAGCAGATCTTCCGGCGGATTGAGGTCGCCATTGCGCAGGGAATCGACGAAGTGCAGCGCCGTCAGTGTCTGGTTGCGTCGCACCACCTCTGCGCGCAGGGAGCACTCGAGACCCTGGAAGCACAACCTCATCGGCACCTCGCAGTGGACGGGCACCGCCATGCCCCTGCCCTCCACGAGGATGCCCGTCAGGCTCAGATCGACGCCCTGCAGATCAATCCAGGCACCGCGCACCCGTGCCTGCACCTGAAAGCCGCTGCGGACCTCTTCCTTGAGCGGGCCGAACGGCACCCGGAAGCCGATGCGCCGCTCATGGGGTGCATGCTGCTTGAGGAACTCCTCCAGCAGACGCACCTGCCGCGGCGAAATCTTTGCGCGCCCCTGGGCCGACTGCGCGAGCACGAAAGACACGCCCGAGCTGTCGGCAGTCAGGGTCAGGTCTCCAATCTCGACGGACGGTGCGGACACGACGCTTCCGGAAACAGTTGCTCCCTCTTAGCGTAGAACGCCTGCGTGCCGTGTCCAGCAGCCGTCAGCCGGAGCGTGCCGCGCCGACACGGGTCTCGCGCCGATGCGCGAGAATCACCGATCCTGCCTCGAGCATCACCAGCAGGCTCGTGACCAGCACGATCACGTCGAGCGCCACCAGCAGGTAGTTGCCGTCGCGGAAGAACTGCACCAGCGTGACCAATCCCGCGAGAAAGGACATGACCAGCACGAACAGCATCGGCAGCAGCGTGTAACGGGCCGGGCGCCCGAGCTTGATCAGCAGCACGCTGATCACCAGCAGGGTCATGCCGGCGAGAATCTGATTGGTGGAGCCGAACAGCGGCCAGATGATCATGCCGCCGGTGCCCGACGCGCCACCGGCGCCGAACGCGAGCAGCAGGCAGCAGCCCACCGCGATCAGCGTCGCGACCACGCCATTGAACAGCACCGGAATGCGGTAGATCTCGCCCCATTCCTGGATGATGTAACGCTGCAGGCGCACGCCGGAATCCATGGTCGTGCCGGCGAACAGCACCAGCATCGTCGCCAGCAGCGTCTCGGCGATGTCCGCCGGCAGCCCCCAGCCGGCGCTGATCAGGTGCGCACCGCCGGTTATGAAGGCGCCCGCGCCGGCCGCTCCGAACTCGTCGTAAATCTGGTACCAGGCCTCGGGTGTCGCCGCCAGAGCCACGCCGCTGACCGTGACGATGGTGATGAGCGCCAGCGTGCCCTCGCCGACCGCGCCGAGGTAGCCGACGAAGCGGGCATCGGGTTCCGTGTTGAGCTGCTTCGAGCTGGTGCCGGAGGCGACGATGCCGTGGAACCCGGAAATCGCACCGCAGGCAATGGTGACGAACAGCAGCGGAATGATCGACGGCCCGGACTCCGCCACCCGGTTATTGAACGCGGGCGCGGACATGTCGGGCAGAAACAGGAACACGGCACCGTACAGCAGCACCAGGCCGACGATCAGCTGCATGCCGTTGATGAAGTCCCGCGGCTGCAACAGCATCCACACCGGCAGCATGGAGGCGATGGCGGCATAGACGAACAGAATGATGATCCAGTTCGCCTGCGGGCTGAGCCCCAGCATGTCCGCGGGCAGTTCCAGCGGCATCTGGCTGCCCGCGTACACGGAGTAGTAGAGCACCACCACACCGACGATGCTCAGCACACCTAGGTTGAACTTGCGGTAAACCAGCTGGCCGATCACCAGCGCCACCGCAATGGCGGCCCAGGCCGGCAGAACGGCCCCGGGGGAGCTCACCAGGGCGTTCGCGATCACCACGCCGAACACCGAGTTCACCATCAGCAGCAGCAGAAACACCACCACCATGTACAGCGCCCGGGTGCGCCGACCCACCACCGCTTCCGACAGCGCGCCGATGGAACGGCCCTTGTGGCGGCTGCTGGCCCACAACGCGCCGAAGTCATGCACGCCGGCGAAGAAGATCGTGCCGAAGGTGACCCACAGCACCGCCGGCACCCAGCCCCAGTAGACGGCAATCGCGGGGCCGACGATGGGTGCGGCTCCGGCAACGGAGGTGAAGTGGTGGCCCCAGAGCACGTAGCGATTCGTGGGCACGAAGTCGGTGCCGTCGTTGAACTCGTGCGCCGGGGTGACGAAATTCGGGTCCAGACGGAACACCTTCGTCGCGATGAATCTGGAGTACACGAACCAACCGAGCGCCATACCGGCAAGCCCCAGCACGACCACAAGCACTGACTGCATGAGATCCCCTCTCCCGGATCCGACAACAAGCGGCGAGCATAGCAGACTGAGCTACTATCGGGAGCCGAGACGGAGGAGCGACCATGCCCGAAGCCAGCAAGCGTATCGTCATCTGCGCGGACGGAACCTGGAACGATCCAGAGGATGCATACCCCACCAACGTGCTGCGCTTCGCGCGCGCGATCCGGCCCGAAGACGCCAACGGCGTTCAGCAGGTGGTGTTCTACGACTGGGGCGTAGGCAGCTACTACGGCGAGATCGCCGGCGGCGTGTCGGGCCTCGGCATCATGAAGAACATTCAGGACTGCTACCGCTTCGTGGTGCAGAACTACGACCCGGGCGATCAGATCTTTCTGTTCGGCTACAGTCGCGGCGCCTACACCGTGCGCGCACTGGCCGGCATGCTGAACAACTGCGGCATACTCACGCGTCCCAACGCCGGGCTCATTCCCGAGGCCTTCGACTTCTACAAGAAGCGCAGCGCAAAGCCCGGTTCTGCCGCGGCTGCCGCCTGGCGGCAGGCGCGCGCCGTCGAGCCCGGGCGCGGCATAGTGCACTTCATCGGCGTCTGGGACACGGTCGGCGCACTGGGCATTCCGACCCGGGTGCTGGCATTCGTCGACGAGCGGGATCTGTTCTTCGACACCGAGATCGGCAGCAACGTGCGCGTGGCCCGCCACGCCGTGTCCATCGACGAGCAGCGGGCCGATTTCGAGCCCACCCTGTGGGGCCCCAAGGAAGCCGTGGACATCCGCCAGGTCTGGTTCGCCGGCGTGCACGGGGACGTGGGCGGCGGCACCCGTCCGAAGGGTGGACGGTCTCTGAGCGAGATTCCTCTCGCCTGGATGGCCAGGGAGGCAGCGGCCGCCGGTCTCGCACTCGAGCCGCATCTGCACGGCAGCGTCGCCGGTCTGCACACGGCCGACGCCCACACCAGCTATAAGCGCTTCTGGAAAATGCTGGGCAGCAAGGTGCGGCAGATTCCCGCGGACGGCATCGTGCACAGATCCGTGCGCGACCGCTTCGAGGCCCTGGATTATCGACCCGCGCCCCTCACGAGCTGGTTGAGCGCGAACGGGGGCTGGGGGACGGTCGAGAGCTGACCTGAGCTGCTATTGCACCGTAGCCTGAGCCGGGCGTCCGGGCACTCGGCCTGGCGGCATTGATCCGCGGAATCGTCGTCTTTCGCTCCGTCGGCACCGGCTTCAGGCCAGTAGCGGACCACCCGGAAGACCGGATACTCTTCCGCAGGACAGCGAGTCAGCGCAGCGCCCGTGCATCAGGATGGGCTCGGCGCCGTTGTCGAAATCCGGCATCTGCCAACGGAAGAGTGCCCCCCTACCCGTGACGAGCACGAACGGCTGCATGTGTTCCCCGACATTCCGACAAACGCCAGGCGTTCCGTCGAACCCGCGCGTGCGGCCAGCCAGGCCGTCAGGAACTCTCTGATCCCATGCAGCAGGACAGACTGATCGTCGTTCTGGCGGACATCAGCGGATACACCCGGTTCATGATCGAGAACCGCACATCCGCGGTGCACGGCCAGCTCTGCATAAACTCCCTGATCGAGGCGATCCTTGCTCATGTGGACATTCCTCTTACCCTGCAGGAGATCGAGGGCGACGCGGTGTTTCTGTACGCCCGCCACCCTGGAACGGAATCCGGCTGGGCCGGCATGCTCAAGGAGATCAGCGAAAAGCTGGACCGATTCTTCGAGGCATTCATTGCAGAGACGGGCATAAGCGCCGAATCGACCCCCTGCGCCTGTGCCATCTGCCGAAATGCCGACAAACTTGGCCTGAAAATCATCGTGCATGTCGGCGATGCCGTGTTTCACGACGTTGCCGGTAGATCTCAGGTGTCCGGGCCCGACGTGATTCTCGCGCACCGCCTGCTCAAGAACTCGGTGGACAGCAACGACTACCTGCTGCTCACCGAGAGGGCCTATCAGGCCATGCTTGCGGACCTCAAAGGAGAGTTCGAGCCGCACGCGGAACGCTACGAGGGCTTCGGCAACGTGACCGCATTCGTGCGGCGGCTGGATCAGAGAGTGCTCGACGCGCGCGACGCCATCTATCGGATGAGCGAGGCCGATGCGCAGCACGCCGTGGGCGAATACATCGGATGGGTGCGGCGTCACATCGATCGAGCGGTGCTTCAGCAGATCCGCTCGCCGACCAGCCGTCTGACCTGGAAAGACCGGCTCCTGCTGATCTGGGAACAGGTGGTGCTGTACCGGTTGGGAAGCCCGAGTCTCAAGACGAGGATCCGCCGGACTCAGCGGCAACGGGGTCACCGCCGGGAGCAATGGGGGCCACCCGAAGACCCCCGTTTCCCGTCCTAGCCGGCCTCCTGGTAGGCGGAAGTCCGAGACTCGACCCGCCCACTTCCACGGCTCCTGGGCGCTCGGGTGACAACAGCAGCTTGTCGCGGTCTCATCACCCGGGACGCGGATGCATCCCGGATGACGGAAAGTTCTGAATTCATAGTGAGGAACGCACGATGAGCACCCAGCCGGCCGCGCCTGAGACGCGCGGTGTTGCGGTCAATCTGCTTGCGACGGTTGACCTTGGTCCCGAGATCGAGGGCATGGCCGGGCGCCAGCTTCGAATGCGCATGGTGACCATGGAACCTGGCGGCGTGTTCGGTCCCGTGCACGACCACGTTGATCGACCGGGTATCGTCTACGTGCTGCAGGGAACGATCACCGACCATCGGGGAGGCGTCGCGACGGACTACGGACCGGGTGTGGGCTGGCCCGAAGACCGCAACACGATCCACTGGCTCGAGAACAGAGGATCGGTTCAGGCGGTGGAGATCTCGGTGGATATCGTCAAACAGGACTAGGCGCCGACTCAGCGGCGAAGAACGCTTTGACCTGCCTTGAATTCCGGGTATGGTCCTGGTGCTGATGCGAAAACGGCCAGGACCTTGAAGCGCATGGAAAGCAACCGCTTCGCCAGGGAATTCAACCTCGAAGTCCCGATCGTGCAGGGACCAATGGGCGGTGTCGCGGGCCCCGAACTGGTAGCCGCAGTCGCCAGTGCCGGGGGCCTGGGCGTGCTGCCGATCTGGACCATGACTCCCGCCCAGATTCAACGCGCGGTAGCGGAGACGAAGCGCCTCACCGCGGGCAACTTCGCCGTGAACGTTCGTGCCGATCTCCATCAATTCGACCATGTCAGCGCCGCCATTGAGTCGGGCGTGTCCGTCATCCACCTGTTCTGGGGAGATCCCAGCCCATACGCGAAGGTCATCCGGGAAGCGAACGCCAGGATGGTGTGCACCGTCTGGGATGAAGCGTCCGCAGCAATCGCGGTCGACGCCGGCGCGCAGGCCTTGATTGCGCAGGGGGTCGAGGCTGGAGGCCATGTTCTGTCCGAGCTGCCGCTGCGCGATCTGCTGGACCGCGTCCTTCCCATCGCGGGAGGCATCCCCGTGGTTGCGGCCGGCGGGCTGGCGACCGCCGAGGACGTGCGGGACGCAGTCGGCGCCGGGGCTTCGGGCGCGTTGCTCGGAACACGATTCGTCGCGACACTGGAGTCGATCGCCCATGATGAGTACAAGGCGGCGCTGATCGAAGCAGGGCCCGATGCCACGGCAAGATCGGAATGCTTCGAGATCGACTGGCCGGACGCGCCGCATCGACATCTGAGAAACGACACCTACATGGCTTGGCAGGCGGCGGGCAGGCCGGAGCCCGGCTCGAGACCGGGAGAAGGTGACGTGATCCTGAAGATGGGCGACGCCGAGATTCCACGATACTCTGTGGTGCCGCCGCGACGCGGCATGCGCGGGCAGATTCGCGACGCCGTGTTGTATGCCGGCACCGGCGTGCACAGAATCACGAACATCCCCGGCGCTGCGGCGGTGGTGAGAGATCTGGCGTCCCTCCTGTAACCCCTGCGTGCAGGCTGCGCCGGCGTCGGTGCGGTCCCGGGTATCCCGGCCCGGTTGAGGGCAGGCCCGGATCCAGCCGCGCCGGGCTTGTATTTCTTAGACGTTACGGCAAAATACGCGTCCCCGAGCGGGAATAGCTCAGTTGGTAGAGCACAACCTTGCCAAGGTTGGGGTCGCGAGTTCGAGTCTCGTTTCCCGCTCCATTTTCATTCGATTCTCCCCCCTGAAGCACTCCTGATCACTCAGGTTCCGCGCAGCGTGAACTGTGCCAGCACTTCCGTGTGGCTCGTCTGCGGAAACATGTCCACCCCGCTCAGGCGCGCCAGCCGGTAGCCTGCACCGGCCAGCAGCGCGGCGTCGCGGGCCAGCGTCGGCGGCCAGCACGAGACGTAGAGCACGTCCGGGACCGCGCGCGCCGCGAGCTCGCTCACGAGCCTGCGCGCGCCCGTCCTCGGAGGGTCCAGCAGCGCGGCCGCGAAGGTTTCCCGGCGCAGCGGTTCAGGGTCGTCCTGCAGATCCCGAACCTGGAACTCGATGTTCCCCAGGCCGTTGCGGGTCGCGTTTTCCCGCGCCCGCTGCACCATGTCCACCTGCGCTTCCAACCCCAGCACCGGGCAGCCGCGCCGTGCCAGAGCCAGGCTGAAGTTGCCAAGCCCGGCAAAAGCATCCAGCACGCGCCCTTCACCCGGCTGCGCCGGAGTCCCGCCCAGCCACTCGACCACGCGGCTGACCAGCTGCCGATTCACGGCGGCATTGCCCTGCAGAAAGTCACCCGGTTGGTACTCGATGCGCAGGTCGAATTCGGGCAGGTCGTAGGCCGGCGCTTCAGGCAGCGGGCGATGCAACCAGCGCGCCGGCGCGTCGCCGGCACGCAGCACGAGATACGCATCGAGCTCGGCCGCACAGGACTCGAGCCGGGCCAGATCCGCCGCCTCCGGCGCAGCCACCGCGCGCACGTAGATCAGGGCACGGGAAACACCGTCGGAGCTCTCCGACAGCGACAGCTCCACGTGGCCCAGATCACGGGGGCGCTGAAACCTGTCGAGCACCGCCTGCAGCGTGCCGGGCAGGGTATCGAGGGGCGGTGCCAGTACCGGGCAATGCGCCACGGGCACGATGCGACTGCCCCCGGCTTCGCGGAACCCGAGCGTCACCCTGCCGCCTCGGCGCGGAACGTACACGGCCAGCCGCGCCCGGCGCCGATAACCGAACGGCGCCGAGCGCAGCGGTTCCACGAGCGCGTCCGGCACCATGCCGGCCTGGCGTTCCAGCAGCTCCAGCACCGATGTGGTCTTGTGGCTCAGTTGCGCCTGCGCTTGCAGGTGCTGCAGGTCGCAGCCGCCGCAGCGCCCCACCAGCGGGCACAGCGGCTCGACACGCTCGGGCGCCGGCTCCCGCACTCGCAGCAGCTGGTACTCGTCGAAGCGTCCACGCGCCTGGCGCAGGATCGCGGTCACGGCTTCACCGGGCAACGCGCCGGCGACGAAGCAGACCTTGCCGGCAATGCGGGCCACACCTTTGCCATCGTGGCTCAAACCCTCGATGTCGAGCTGCAGGGGCATTCGCACAGCCGGGTCGCCGCCAGGGCGAACGCTCTGAAACCTGTCCGGCGAACGCCGCGACCCGTGCTTACGCCCCACCGTGACGCGCCCGCGACTGCACCACGCTCTGCACCACCTGCACCACCTCCGCATCGGGCAAAGGCGGCGCGCAGCGTACCCGGTTCCAGCACAACAACAGCTCCGTGGCCACCTGCCGGTCGATACCGTGCCACAGCAGATGCCCGGCAATGGAGGCGACGGTATTGTTGCGCCGCCCTTCGGCAACACCGGCTGCCAGCAGCTCGCGCCAGTAGCGCAGGGAGTGACCGGAGCGCTGCTCGCCGCCCGACCCATCACCCTGCGCCAGCGCCACGAGCCAGTCCGGCATTGGCGACGGTTCCAGCGTCTCCGGCGCACGGCCGTCGATCCATCGATAGCGATTACCGCTCGGATGCACCGACGGCGGCGCCACGATCACTCCACCGTCACCGCGGATGTCGAGACCCGGACGCAGGCCGACGCGATTGCCGAGCTCGCCGCCCGGGTGACGGAAGTAGAGATGCCGGCCGCCGCCACCGGAGCGCGCCTCCACAGTCACGGGCAGCATGCCGTGAGACGATTGCAGCACTTCGAGGCTGGCCGAACCGCCATGCGCCGGATCGACGTCCAGCACCACCAGGTCGGAGACCACGCCGGTGACGATGGCAACGTTGGCTTCCGGCCAGCGCTCGTACCAGGCCGAAATCTGCTCGGCGCTTGCACGCTGGCTCTGAAACGCCTGCCAGCGGATCAGCGGCCGCTTCTCGCGCGGGCGTACCGGCACCACGGACCAGCCGCGCCGGCAGTAGGCGAGCGCCGCCGCCGCAATCTCGGGCCCCGGGGTTGCGTCGTCCGAGCTCACGCGCCATCCCCCGGCGCCCTGCCCGCCCAGCCGTAGTCCTCCACGGCCCGCTCCGGGCTCACCAGCTCCGACTCCACGTCCGCCTGCACCCGTGCCGACGCGCGATCCTGTGGAGATCCCATGCCGCCGCCGCCGGGGGTTTCCAGCACCAGCCGGGCGCCTCCCGGCACCAGGTCGCGGCCCTTGCCCTTGAGTTCGGTCTCGGATCCATCGGCGTGGCGCACATAGACCCTGCCGCGCGCGCCGGCCAGGCCGCCGCGGCGGCCGTCGGCGGGATGGTCGACGCGATCGAACATCTTCGACACCACGAACGGCGCCCCCTCGCGATGACCGACCTCGATGATCTGACCGAGCCCGCCGCGGTGCTCGCCCGCACCACCGGAATCGGTTCGGTACTCCTTGCGCCAGATCACCAGGGGCGTCGTCGTCTCGTTGACCTCGGTAGGCGTGGTGCGCACCCCGGAGGGAAAGGCCGTGGTCGAAAGACCGTCCTTGCCAGGCCGGGCGCCCGTGCCGCCGTTGAAGATCGGGTTGGTGACGAAGGTCGTCGCCGGGCCCCCGGCGGTGCCGTGAGCGTTGCGGAACACCGGGTTCCAGATGCACGAAGCGCCCTCGGCAGGCACCCGTCCGGGACGAACCTGGTCGAGACACCCCAGAATCACATCGGGCAGCATCTGGCCGATGGCATGTCGTGCCGATACCGCCCGCGGACGCCGGGCGTTGAGAATGCAGCCGGCGGGAGCCGTTACGCGCACGGCACGCAGCGAACCGGCGTTGTTGGGCACGTCGTTGCCCACGATGCAGCGCACGCCGAACGAAGCATAAGCCTCCGTGTAGGGCAGCGGCACGTTGATGCCCAGCGCCGATTCCGGCGAGCTGCCGGCAAAGTCCACCAGCATCCCGTCGGGACGGATCGAAAGACGGCATTGCAGGGTCAGCGGCTCGTCGTAGCCGTCGATGCGCATGCTGTTGTGGTAGTCGCCCTCGGGCAGCGCGCGGATCTCCTCGTACATCGCCTGCTCGGATACGGCCAGAATTTCGGCACCGACCTCGTCGATGCCTTCCATGCCGTAATCGTCCAGCATTTCCAGCAGCTGCGCAGCGCCGGTATCGTTGCATGCGGTGAGCGAGTACAGATCGCCCTCGGCCACCACCGGATCGCGCACGTTGGCGCGCACCAGCCGCATCAACGTCTCGTCGCGCACACCCGCCCGGAACAGGTACGAGATGGGTATCTGCAGGCCTTCCTCGTAGAGGTCGTTGGCGTCGGGACCGAAGCCGCGGCCGCCCACGTCCGCAATGTGGCTCGTGGCGGCAAACAGCGCAATGCAACGGCCGCCACGGAACACCGGAGTAACCACGGTGAAGTCGTTGAGGTGGCCGGTTCCGTCCCAGGGATCGTTGGTGAGCAGCACGTCGCCGGGGCGCAGGCCTGCCAGCGGGTAGCGGCTCAGAAACTTCCCTACCGAGGCCGCCATGGCGTTGACGTGACCGGGCGTGCCCGTGACCGCCTGGGCCAGCATCCGCGCCCGCGTGTCGAACACGCCCGCCGACAGGTCCCCTGCTTCCCGCACCACTGTCGAGAACGCGGTGCGCATGAGCGTCTGCGCCTGCTCTTCGACGATGGACAGCAGCCGGTTCCAGACCAGCTGCGCGTTCAGATGCAGCACAGAGCCGGTGTCGCTCACTTCGTCCCCCCGGTGCCTTCGCGGTGCAGATGCAGGTGGCCGCGCCCATCCACCTGCAAGGCGAAATCGCGCGTGACCAGCGTCGTGGTCTGCTCCTCGACGATCAGCGCCGGCCCGCGCAGGCGGTCGCCGGGTCGCAAGGCGCTGCGCAGATACAGATCCGCGTCCGCGTAGCCACCGGATTCGGGATTGAACAGATCCACGCGGCGCAACGGCTCCGGCGTGCGCGCGGCACCCGCGCGCAATCTGGCCGGCGGCTCGGGTTCGCGCGCGATCAGCGTCAGCGTCCAGCTCAGCACTTCCACTTCGAGCCCGGGAATCACGCGGCCGTACAGGCGCCGGTACTCCGCTTCGAACGCGTCGTGCAGCATTTCGGCATGTCCTGCGTCGAGCTCCGTGACGGGCACGGGTACGGCGATTTCGTAGCCCTGCCCCACGTAACGCATGTACGCGCGTCGGGTCTCGCGCCAGCCGGCATCCTGCGCCGCACCCATGGCCGCAGCTACCACCTCTCCCGCTTCGGCGCGCATGTCGGCGATCACGGCATTGGCGCCGGCGGCGTCGAACGCGCCCAGCTGCATGTAGCGGCTGCGGACCACCTCGTAGCTCACAGGGGCCAGCAGAAAGCCGATGGCGGAGCCGACACCGGCGCCGGCCGGTACCACCACGTGATCGATCTTGAGCTTGTTGGCCAGCAGCGCCGCGTGCAGGGGGGCGGCCCCGCCGTAGGCCACGAGTGCGCGCGAGCTCACGTCGGTGCCCCATTCGGCCGCGTGTGCGCGCGCGGCTGCAGCCATGTTTTCGTCCACCACCTCGCTCACGCCGAAGGCCGCCAGTGCCAGGCTCATACCCTGGGGCTCGGCCACGCCGGCGCGCAGCGCCTGTTCGGCCGCGCCAAGATCCAGCTGCAACCGTCCGCCGGCGAAGCGCTCGCGATCGATCTTACCCAGCACCACGTCCGCATCCGTCACCGTGGGTCGCGTGCCGCCGCGCCCGTAGCAGGCCGGGCCGGGCTCGGAGCCTGCACTCTCCGGGCCTACGGTGATCCGGCGCAACTTGTCTACGCCGGCCAGCGAGCCGCCGCCGGCACCGATCTCCACCATCTCGATCACCGGTATCCGTACGGGCAGCCCACTACCCTTTTTGAACCGATAGACCCGGTCGACCTCGAACGCGCGCGAGAGCAGCGGTTCGCTATCGTCGATCAGACAGATCTTGGCCGTAGTACCGCCCATGTCGAACGACAGCACGCGCTCGAGGCCGCCCTCCGCGGCCACCCGGGCGGCCAGCATGGCGCCGCCGGCGGGGCCGCTCTCCACCAGTCGGATGGGGAACTTCGCGGCAGTGGCCAGGGTCGTGAGCCCACCACCGGAGGTCATCATCAATACGGGAGCGGCGATGCCGCGCGCCGCGATCTGGCGCGCCAGACTGGCGAGATAGCGCGCCATCAGCGGTTTGACGTAGGCGTTGGCGCAGGCGGTGGAGAGGCGTTCGTACTCGCGGATTTCCGGGCACACGTCCGAGGCCAGGGTTACCGACAGTGCCGGCAGCGCCGCGGCCAGAATGTCACCCACCCGCTGCTCGTGGACCGGGTTGGCATAGGCGTGCAGCAGCCCTACGGCGACGCTCTCGACCTCCGCCTGCTGCAGGCGTGGCACCAGCGCCCGTACGGCGCGCTCGTCCAGCGGGCGCAGCACCTCGCCGCGCGCATCGAGGCGTTCCGGCACGGGCAGGCGCAGCGGCCGCGGCACCAGCGGCGCCGGCCGTTCGATGTCGATGTCGTACTGCTCGAAGCGGTTCTCGAACGCCATCTCCACCGCATCGCGGTGACCCTCGGTGGTCAGCAGGGCTGTCACCGCGCCACGCCGCTCGATGAGCGCGTTGGTTGCCAGCGTCGTGCCGTGCAGCACCAGCGTCACCGCGGACGCGTCCACACCCGACTGACGCAGCACTTCGTCGATGCCGAGCATCACCGCGTTGGCAGGATCGTCGTAGGTCGTGAGCACCTTGGTGGTGGTGCGGCGCCCGTCTGCGCCGTGCTCCAGCACGACGTCGGTGAATGTGCCGCCGATGTCTACGGCGATGCGGGCGCCGCCGGACATCTCAGGCCGCCTCGCGGCCGCGGGCCGCTTCGCTGGCGAGCTGGGTCTGTGCGCGACCACCCTCGAGCCGCCAGAGGCTCGAAAACACGCCGATCGTCGCCATCACCAGCAGCATCACACAGCCGGCGGCGGTCAGAGCCAGCTGCGGGCCGAGGCGCTCCACCAGAAAACCCTGCAGCAGCGCGCCGATGGGGCCCGCGCCCATGAACGAGAAGGCGAAGAAGCTCATCACCCTGCTGCGCTGGGAGTCCGGCGCCTGCTCCTGCATGATGGTGCGTGCCATGGTCATGGCGACACCGCCGCACGTGCCCCAGCAGAACAGGGCCACCACGAACACCCAGAACACGGGTGCGAACGCCGCGGCCGCGAGCACCAGCGCGCCGGTGACCTGAGACAGGATCAGCGCCCGGCCCTGACGGTGCACGTCGCCGAGCCGCAGCAGCAGCACGATCACCAGCACCAGGCCGAGACTGTTGCAGGCGTTCATCGCCGCCAGGTCCGCCGCGGTGCCGGCGAAGACCTCGCGCACCAACAGGGGCATGGTGACGATGTAGGAACCCATGAAGAACATGGCCATGGCCACGTTCTGCACCACGATCAGGCGCATGGCCGGCGACGAAAACACGGTACGGCCGCCTTCGGCGAGGGATTTGAACAGCGCCGGTGGCCGACCGGGGGGACGGGGCTGATCGGTGCGGATGCGCGCCAGCGCGAACACGCCGCCGCTCAGCACCAGGGCCTGCACGCACAGAATCGCCTCCGCGCCCACGCTGTCGGCCAGGGACGCCACGGTGAAGCCCACCACCTGCATGCCGAACTGCATGATGCTGGTCAGCATCACGGTACGTTGCACACGCCCCGACGCCACCTGATTGAGCAGCCCGTCGCGGGCCGGCGTGACGAACGCCTGGGCGCAGCCCATCAGCACGGCATAGCCGATCATGGTGGCGAACGTCAGGCGATCGGCGAGCAGCACCAGCATCAGCAGCAGCGGCGCCAGGGCTGCCAGCAGCTGTCCCGCAGCGGCGACCCGGTGACCGCCGAGCCGATCGGCGTAGCTGCCGCCGATGAGAATCAGCAGCGTGCCCGGCAGCAGCAGCGACATCTGCGCGAGGCCGACCTTTTCCGGCGTTTCGTGCAGCACCATGGTCACCAGCCACGCGAACATCACCCCCTGCACGCCAAAGGCGAGAAACCAGGTACCGGTGCCGACCAGGTAGAGATGTAGCGGGCGCATCGTGCGTTCGAGCCTGTTCACCGTGGCCTGCAAGGCCCAGGCGTGTGGATTGGGTTCAGTGCGCGATTGTCTCAGGAATCGCGTCGACGTTCGACGTGACACCGGGTGCGGCCGCCTCGATGAGATCCAGCATCTGCGCGCGGCTCGGGCCGCGCTGCAGGCGCACCTGGGCATTGCGCCGGCGGCCGCGCAGCACATACCAGGCTACCGTAGCGAGCACCAGCGGCTGCTTCAGGAACGCCCCGGGACGCTCCAGCAGGTGGAACGTGCGCATCACACCGCGCAGCACCGGCATGCGCTGACGTGCCGCGGCCGAAAGCGCATCACGCAATACCAGACGCAACCGGCCGCGCAGCGAGCGCTCCTGATCGAGCAGCTGGCCGGCGCGCTGCGCGGCCGCGCGGCGGATGCCGTTGCGATCGTCGCGCAGGCTGATTTCGTAGATGGGCCGCAACGCCTGACGCGTGCGCCGCTCGTAGGCGAGTGCCCGCGATACCGGATTCGATTCGTCTGCCAGCACGTCGGCGAGAATGTGCGCGTGCATGGCGCCGGTGCTGCAGCCGCGCCCGTAGAGGGGATTGGTACGGAACACCGCGTCGCCCACGGCGAAGAAGTTCAGCAGCAGCGGCTGCCCGTCGCGCACGAAGCTGCGCCACACCGAATGGATATCGCCGATGCCGAAGCTTTCTGTGGTCGGTTGTGCCATACCCGCCACGAACCAGGGGCTGAGCCCGGGCACGTGGGCACAGATGAGATCGAACAGCTGCGGATCCCGCAGCGCGGCCTTGAGCGCCGTCTCCTGCACCGGGACGCAGAGAATCACTGAGAAGTGACCGTCCTCGCCCGGGAACACGCCGAACTTAAGATAGCCCAGATCCCCCGCGCCGCGACTGGTGCCGCGCGGCGGCGCATCTTGACCCGGGCGCAGCCGGTAATGGCGCGTGTAATAGACGATTTCCGCGTCCACGCGCTCTTCATCCACGCACCGTCCGAGCCCGTGCAGCCAGCGCGGGAACGGACTGGTGCGACCGGTCGCGTCGATGACCAGATCGGCTTCCATCTCCTGCAGCGGCGCCTGGCGCTCGCCCGCGGGCCGGACCTGCAGGCCGCGCGCTGCCAGCCCGCCGTCGACCGGGCCCGTGAGCAGCCCTTCGACCTGCACGCCGCTCTCGATCTCAACCTCCGGCAGCGCGGAGACATGGCGGCGCAGCACCGTTTCGAACGTGGCCCGACGGCACAACAGCATCCACAGACGTTCGTCGCCCGGGCGCGGCCGGTAGCCAGCGCGCAGTTCGCTCGGCAGCACGTCGACGAATTCGAGCCGGCGCGCACCCGCCTCATACAGCGCAGCCATGAGATCCGGATAGCGCTGTTCGATGAGGTTGCAGATGCGACCCAGAAAGGCATGCGGGTGCCGGAACTGCGCAGCGCCGCGCCGGTGCCACTGCTCAAAGGCCTCCGTGGGATCACCCTGCGGCGGCGCGTCGTCGCGTTCCAGCAGCGTGATGCGACCGCCCCGCCCCGCGAGCGCGAGCGCCGTGAGCAACCCGCACATTCCGGCTCCGGCGATGAGGATGCGCTCGTCCGGCACGGGTCAGCCGCCGATCTCCGCCTCCGCATACTCACGGATGAGCTTGTAGTTGGCCTTGCCGTTGGGCGCCCGTTCGAGGCTCGCGCGTGCGAGTATGCGCTTGGGTACCTTGTACCCGGCCAGGCGTTCGTGCACGAACGCGCGCAGCCCCGCTTCGTCCAGCTCGTAGCCCGGATTCAGTGCGACCACGGCGTTCACAGACTGGCCCCAGCGCTCGTCGGGCAGCCCCACCACCAGCGCATCAGCCACCGATTCGTGGTGCTTGAGCGCTTCCTCCACTTCCTCGGGGTAGACCTTCTCACCGGCCGTGTTGATGCAGTTGCTGCCGCGGCCGAGCAACGTCAGGTTGCCATCGGCCTCGACCCGCACCCAGTCGCCGGGCACCGAATAGCGCACCCCGTCGATGACCGGAAAGGTGCGGGCGGTCTTTTCCGGATCCTTGTAGTAGCCCACCGGCAGAAAGCCGCGCACCGCGACCATGCCCGATTCCCCCGACCCGGGCTGCACTTCCCGATGATCCTCGGTGAACACCTTGCAATTCGGCCCGAGGGTGAACGACGCCACCTCGATGGTCTGATCCTTGGTCATGAGCGACGTGCCGAGTCCGATCGCCTCGGAGGATGAGAAGCCGTCCGCCAGCAGCAGCTCGTCGTTGTGCCGCAGCAGACCTTCCTTGACGGCGCGCGTCCACATGACACCGGAGGACGTGATGGCACGCAGCGTGGAGATGTCGTAGCGGCCGGGTTCCGCGTCCAGCACCTCCACCATCGGCCGGGCGAAGGCATCGCCGACGATGGTGGCGGCGGTGACGCCGCGCCGTTCGATGGCTTCGAGGGCCTCGCGGGGGTCGAAGCTGCGGCCGGTCAGCGTGACACAGGTTCCGCCATGGCTGATGGCCGCGATGGCGGACAGCAGGCCGGTGCCGTGCATCAGCGGCGGCAGCGGCAGGTTGACCGGTGCCGGCTCCTGGCGCAGGCGTGCCAGGTATTCGTCGAGATCTTCGCAGGGGCCCTGTCCAAGGCGCGGGTTGCCGCCCGCGCCGGTGACCCGCCAGAGATCGTCATGACGCCACATGACGCCCTTGGGCATGCCCGTGGTGCCCCCGGTGTAGAGGAACAGCATGTCGTCGCCGGAGCGCTTCAGATCCAGCGGCGCACCCTCGCCGCTGTCCGCCAGCGCTTCGTACGCCGCCGCGTCGGGATCCCCCGGGTGGCCGTCGGCGACCTCGATCCACTGCTTCACGCCCGGCAGCTGGTCGCGGATTTTGCGCACGTGACCGGCGAACTCCGCGGCGTAGATCACCGCCACGGCGTCGGCATTGTCCAGCAGATACACCAGCTCATGGTCGACGTAGCGGTAGTTGACGTTGACGTGGGTCAGCCGCGCCTTGAAACCCGCGGCGATGCCCTCGCTGTATTCCGGGCAGTTGCGCATATAGAACGCGAGCTTGTCGCCCGCCTGCGCGCCGCCCGCCAGCAGCGCCCGCGCCAGGTTGTTGGTGCGTCGGCGAAACTCGCCCCAGCTGGTTTCCCGATCGCCATGGGCGAGCGCCAGCCGGTCGGCGGGCACCTGTGCGTCCACACCGTCCAGAATGTCGCCGTAATTCCAATCGAAACTCATAGGTACCTCTCTCCCTGTCCTGTCGCTAAGTTACGTAACCCGACGCCCGCCGTCTACGGAGCGGCCGGCGAGCCGGGGGTGCGCTACCATAGCGGGCGGCAACCGGGAGGAAGGCTGCATGCACCAGACGCGCGCGACGGATACCGTGGACCTGATCGTAGTCGGCGCGGGCAGCGCCGGCAGCGCCATCGCCGCCCGGGCGAGCGAAGACCCGAATCGCACGGTGCTGCTGATCGAGGCCGGGCCCGACTACGCAGACCCTGGCGCGACGCCGTTCGATCTGATCAACAGTCACAACAACTCCTACGTCGATCACGACTGGAACCTGCGCTATCAGCCGACCCGGGGCCGTGACGTCGCCTTTCCGCGCGGGCGGGTGGTGGGCGGTTCGAGCGCCGTCAACACCACCATCGCTCTGCGCAGCACGCCCGAAGATCACGCAGAATGGGCCGCTGCCGGCAATCCCGAGTGGGCCTGGGACAGGGTGCTGCCCGCGTACCGGCGCCTGGAACGGGACCTGGACTTCCCGGAGGCGCCCTACCACGGCGACGCCGGACCCATCAGCATCCGCCGCTACCCGCCCGCAGAGCTGGTGGCGCAACAGCAGGCGTTCCTGGACACCGCCCGCACGCTCGGCTATCCCGACTGCGCCGACGCCAACGCACCGGACAGCTGGGGTTCGGGGCCGCACCCGATGAACAAGCTCGGCCGCCTGCGCATCTCCTGCGCCATCGGCTACCTGGCGCCGGCACGGGCCCGGCCCAACCTCAGCATCCGTCCGCGCACCCTGGTGCGGCGCCTGCTGCTCGAGTCCGGTCGCTGCGTCGGGGTCGAGGTGGAGAACCCGGACGGCAGCACGGCAGAACTGCGCGCAAGGCTGGTGGTGCTGAGCGCGGGCGCCATCATGTCCCCGGCGATCCTGCTGCGCTCGGGCATCGGCCCGCGCGCAGAGCTCGAAGCGCACGGGATCGCGGTGGCCGCAGACGTGCCGGGCGTCGGCCGCAACCTGTCCGATCATCCCGCGCTCTCGGTAGTCTGCCGCGTACGCGACGGCGCCCTAATCGACTTCGATCAGCCCATCATCCAGACCATACTGCGCTACACGGCCGAAGGCTCGGACAAGCGCAACGACCTGCAGATCGAGCAGATCAGCTTCGCCGGCCGCCCGGGCGGACCGCCCCAGTTCGCCATAGCAGCGGTGCTCGAGTACCAGCACGGCCGCGGCGAGCTGCGCCTGGCGTCCGCGGACCCACACGCCGCGCCCATCATCGACAACCGCTTCTGCGAGGACGAGCGCGATTGCGCCAGGCTCGTGGCCTGCCTCAAGGACACTCTGCGGTTCGCCCGGACGGGCGCGCTGGCGGACATGATCGAAGCCGTTACCTTCCCCGACCCGGCCCGGCCAGGCGACGACGCTGCGCTCGCCGCGCTCTGCCGGCGCTTTGCCGCCAGCGGCTATCATCCGAGCGCTACCGCGAAGATGGGCCCGGCAACGGATCCCATGGCGGTGGTGGACCAGTACGGCTGTTGCCATGCCGTCGACTCGCTGGTGGTCGCCGATGCGGCCATCGTGCCCGGCGTGCCGCGTGCCAACACCAACCTCACCAGCATCATGATCGGCGAGCGCGTCGGCGAGTGGCTGCGCACCCGTCCCGGCCGCTACGGCCTGTGACCCGGCCAGGAGGCACCTGTGACTGACATACTCATTCGGAACGTTTCGGTACTCGACGGCAGCGGCGCGCCCGCCTTCCAGGCCGATGTGTCGGTGGACGGCGGCCGGATCGGCGCCGTCAGCCCCGACGGTCTGGCCGGCCCGGCGAAGCGGGAGATCGACGGCGCCGGGCTGACGCTGGCCCCGGGGTTCATCGACACCCATGCCCACGACGACGGCGCCTTCTTCCGCCACCCTGGCATGGAGTTCAAGCTCGCCCAGGGCGTGACCACCGTGGTCAGCGGCAACTGCGGATTCTCCGCCATTCCGGCCGACCCGGATCAGGACGCGGCGGCGGCGAGCGGCGGCATTCTGGCGGGGCTGGTGGCGGAGTTCACGGATCTCGAGGGCTACTTCGCGGCGGCGCTCGCGCGCAAGCCCGCGATCAACAACCTGATGCTCGTGGGCCACAACACCGTGCGCACCCTGGTGATGGGCATGGAGCAGCGCGCCCCGGGACCCCGGGAGCTGGCGGCAATGAAGGGCCACGTGGCTCTGGCGCTCGAACAGGGTGCCTGCGGCTTCTCCACGGGGCTCATCTACCGGCCGGGCCGCTGGAGTGATACCGAAGAGGTGATCGAGCTGGCGCGCGCGGCGAAGGAGTACGACGCCCTGTACACCACACACATGCGCAACGAAGGCGACCACCTGCTGGAGGCGGTGGACGAGACCCTGCGCATCGGCCGCGAAGCCGGCGTGCACGCGCACATCTCCCATCACAAGGCGGCGGGCAGGCCCAACTGGGGCAAGGTACGGGAATCTCTGGCCAGGGTGGACGCCGCGCTCGCGAGCGGTCAGCGCGTCACCCTGGACGTATACCCCTACACCGCCGGCAGCGGGCGCATGATCGAGTACTTCAATCTCGAGCGCATCAACCGCGACCTCGCGGAGGTCATCCGCATTGCCAGTTGCCCCGCATTCCGCGAGTACGAGGGCCGCATGCTGGTGGACATCGCCGCCGAGGAAGGCATCGACGTGACCGAGGCGGTGCGCAAGGTCCTCACCGCACCGCTGGGCGACCGGACCATCTGCATCCAGTTCATCATCGACGAGCAGGACGTCGAGACCAATCTCGCCCACGCGGACATGATGGTGGGCTCGGACGGCATTCCGGATCTGCGCGGCCGGCCGCATCCGCGGCTGTTCGGCACCTTCCCGCGCGTGCTCGGCCACTATGTGCGGGAACGCGGCGTCCTGGCGCTACCCGAGGCGGTGCGGCGGATGACCGCGCTGTCGGCGCAGACCTTCGGCATCACGGAGCGCGGCCAGGTGCGCGAGGGGTTCTGGGCGGATCTGGTGTTGTTCGATCCGGCGACGGTCATCGACCGGGCCAGCTACGACGAGCCGAAGCTCGAGCCGGACGGGATCCGTCTGGTGGTGGTCAACGGGGCGGTGGCCTACGACCGTCTGGATGCGTCGCGCCACGGAGTGCACACCGGCGCAGGTACGGGACGGATGCTGCGCTACCGGCGCAGCGCGTTCGGTGACGCGGGCTAGTCGCCTTCGGGCAGGAGCTCGCGCGGCGCGATGGCCTCGAGAAACAGATCGCGCAGCGACACGATACCCACCACCTTGCCTTCTACCACCACGGGAAGATGGCGGATGTGGTGCTCGCGCATCAGGGACACACAGTTCTCGACAGTGGTCTCCGGCTTCACCTTGATGACGTCCCGGGTCATGATTTCCGAAATCTTGGTGAGCTTCGATGTCGTGTGGTCGAGGACCACTTTGCGCACGTAGTCGCGCTCCGTGACGATGCCCACCAGGTAGTCGTCGATCTTCACTACCAGCGCTGCGACGTTGTGCTCGGTCATCAGCCGCGCGGCTTCGAGCACGGATTCCAGCGGCTCGATCCAGACGACGTTGCTGCCCTTGCGATCGAGAATGTCCTGCACGCTCTTCATGTGTCCCCCCCGCCAGATACGCCGATCAGGCGCCGCCACGCGCCACCCGATGCCTCACGATTCCCCCCACCGTCCAGCACATTAACCTCACCGAAACGGCTCCGCTAGCGTCCAGTTGTACACGGGCTCTCGTGCAGGTCGCCCAAGCGATACATAGAAAACACAATTGACTATTTACCCCGGCCGATGGCTGACATAATCGATCCAATTCAACTGGAGCCAGGACAGTGCTGCAGATCCTCAGCGTCAACGTCGGCCGCAAGCGTAGACTCGATGGCAAAGGCTTCTCGGGCGATACCGGCATTCTGAAGATGCCGTCGCAAACCCCCGTGGCGGTCGGCGAACTGGGGCTCGAGGGCGACGCCATCGTGCATACGAGAGATCACGGCGGTCCGGATCAGGCAGTGTATATGTACCGCAGCGAGGACTACGACTGGTGGTCCGACACGCTGGGTGAGGCCGTACCGCACGGAGCATTCGGCGACAACCTGACCGTCGCGGAAATGCCGTCGGCAGACGCCGCCGTGGGCACGCGCCTGCGTTTCGAGACGGTCGAGCTCGAAGTCACCGCACCACGCATCCCGTGCAACATCCTGGCCGCGCGCATGGGCGATCCGAAATTCCTCAAGCGGTTCATCGAAGCGGAGCGCCCGGGGTTCTACTGCCGGGTGATCCGCCCGGGCACCCTGCGAGCAGGCGCGTCCGGCAGCCTCAGCGAGCCCGGCACGGACGCGGTGACGATTCTGGACATGTTCCGCGCCAGCTACCATCGCCTCGGGCGCGAGGAACTCGAGCGGCTGCTCGCGGCGCCCATCGACGAGCGTTCGCGGGCCCGGTTCGAGGCGGAGCTGCGCAAGCTGCTGCGGTGAGGTTTCGCAGCGGCGGGACGGACCAGGTGTGGGGCGTCTGAACCCGGGCGCCGCGGGTGGCGCCTTGGCAGTTTGCGTTGAGCGCAACCTGCGGGGCTTCTCCGCCGCCATGAGAGGACAGCACACAAAAAAGCCCGCGCGAGGCGGGCTTTTTTGTGTGGCGTCCCCTAGGGGAGTCGAACCCCTGTTGCCAGGATGAAAACCTGGAGTCCTAGGCCACTAGACGAAGGGGACTCAGGAAGCGGCGCATTCTATGAACGAGGGGTACACCCGTCAAGCGCACGGGACCGATGCCGGAACCCGCAGCAGACACGCCCCGCTCAGATTCAGACTCAGGACAGGTCTCTGCGTTCGAGGTTGGCGGCGATGGCTTCCAGTTCTGGCAGCTCGATCCCTGGCAGTGGGTGGTGGCGGCAAGCGTTGTGCCTGACTCGCGGCATTGGCCGCGCGGCTGTTGCTGCGCACCTGGGGTCTGCGCCAGTTGCGTTCGCTGGCGCGCGAGAGCGAGGCCGTTCGTCGCTGCTGGAGCGTCATCGAGCGCATGCCCGCCGGGTTGCTTTCGCAGCCGCTGCGCATGACGCTCGGCAAGATCATGTACGTGCGCCTCAAGCGTGCCATGCGGGTGCAGCCCGAGCACCCCTTCCTGGTGCAGCAGCAACTGCAGATTGCGCGTTTCATCGGCAGCAGCATGGGCGGCCGGCGCGGCGAGATCACGCGCGCCGCACGCGAAGACGCATTGCAGGCGCTGGGCGAGTTTCTGGAGCTGCTCGACGAGAGTCGGCGCGCCGACATTCTGCGCGAGGAAGAGATGCTGCGCTGCCGCGAACGGGTGATTGCCGCGCGGGCGTCGCTGCAACTCGACCACTTCCGCCAGGCAGCCATTCAGGCCGAGTGCCTGCGGCAGATGCCTCAGGCCATCTCGTACCTGCGCGATGCGCTGAAGAGCGCCGAGAGCCTGCAGGACCGAAGGGCGTACCGGGAAATCCGCGAGCACCTGCACGACCTCGAGACCGCCGCGGGATTCTGACGTCTGCCTCGACGCCCCGCCGGCGCTCGATCTGCCGGACGGGGCGCGCTGATTCCCGTGTAGATCAGAACTTCAGCCCGACGCCGAAATTCAGGGTCGTGTCCGTCTTCTGGGCGCCGTCCGGCGGGTCCGTCTCGTAATTCACGTCCAGGCGCACGCTGGTATCGATGCTGCTGTTCACCGCCAGGCGCAGCCCCGTGGAGGTCTGCAGAATCTGCCGCGGATCGGACGTGATCAGGGCAAGCACCGACTGCTTGTGGAAGAACTCGAGGCGCTTGCTGAAGAGCCAGCGGTTGTAGTCGACGCCCCAGCGCAGCGCCGGGTTGTTCTCGTCGGAACCGGCGACCTCTTCCATCACGTAGCTGACACCGAGATCGGACGACACCGCGCCGAGGCTGTCATCCCAGAACTGATAACCCATACCGGCGCCGACGGTGATCCGCGAATCGATGTCCTTCAACGGATCCTGAAAGTACTGCGCGTTGCCGGACGCATACCACTGCTCGGTGAGGTAGCGCTTGTAGCCGTAGTTGGCGTCCACCTGGTCTTTGGTCTTATCGCTCTCGGCGTTCTCCTGACTGACCAGCAGCGACAGCTTGTGTGAGGAGTGCTCACGCTTGAGCTGAGTCTCGATGAGCGTGTTGAACTTGTCCGTGTCGCTGTTGCCGCGCGAAACCTCGGCCGCCAGATCCGCACGCGACGTCCACTCCGCGGCGAAGCTTGTGAGTCCCAGCCGATTCTCGCGCGCCACTGACAACCGCTCCAGCTCGATGGGCGTTACCACCCCGCCGGCCTGCGCCACGCCCTGGGTTTCGCCATCGTGCACCAGGGTGCCGCTGATGCTGCTGCCGTCGATCAGACGCATTTCGAACGCCCCGTCCGTTTCGACGCCGGCGATCGCCGCCAGGTCGACGGCGACGTTGCCCGCATATTCGGTGACGATCACCAGATGCTCGCCGGAGATGCTGTCGACCTTGCCGGACAGGCGGTCGCCATTCTTCAGGTTCACTACGTCGGCAAGCGCCATGGCGGGGATCGCGCAGGCCAGCATGAGCGCGAACGCGCTGCCAGACAAACGGCGCGCGGTGCGTGGAACCAATGCGGTCCATAGAGATTTCACGAGCGGAACTCCTTGTTTTGCTTGTGTTGAGAAACGGATTCAGTCGACGAGCGATCGACCCACCCAATGGCGGGCAAAGTACTGGGCTGTGCGGCCGCTTCGCACGCCACGCGCCAGGGCCCAGCGCAACGCCTCGGCGCGGGCCTCATCGGTCCAGCCAACGGCAAGGCCATGCTCCGCAGCCAGCCGCGTCACCCAGTGGGCCGCAACGTCCAGATAGGCATCCTGACGGAACGGATAAAACGACAGCCACAGCCCGAAGCGATCAGACAGCGAGATCTTCTCGTCCACCGCCTCGCCCTGATGCAGCTCGCCCTGCACCATGGTTGCCTGGGCGTTGTCGGACATGTACTCCGGCAACAGGTGCCGGCGGTTAGAGGTCGCATAGATGAGCACGTTGCCCGAGGCACGGAACACCGAGCCTTCAAGCGCGCTCTTGAGCGCCTTGTAGGACGGATCGTCGGCCTCGAACGACAGGTCGTCGCAGAACAGCACGAACCGGTACGGCTCATCGCGCAGCACCCGCACGATCTCCGGCAGCTCGCCCAGGCGGCCGCGGCTGACCTCCACCAGGCGCAGGCCGTCACCGTGGTAACGATTCAGCAGCCCATGCACGAGCGAGGATTTGCCGGTACCCCGCGCGCCCCAGAGCAGCACGTTGTTGGCCGGGAGCCCGCGCAGGAACTGGCGCGTGTTCAGGTCGAGCTGCGCTTTCTGATCATCGATGGACAGCAGATCGTCGAGCGCGATCTCATCGAGATCGCTGTGCGCGACGAAGCCGCTGCCCCAGCGTCCCGATTGCCAGACCGCAGCGCGGCAGCCCGCCCAGTCGACGCGCGCCGCCTGGGGCACGATCGCGAGCGCCCGCCGCGCCAGCTCGCGGGCGTCTTCCACCAGTGCATCCAGTGCTTTGCTCATGTTCCGGCTCGGGCTCCGGCCCCTGTTCGTGCGGGCGCAATTGTACTGATTTGGATGAGTAATGCAGACAAAACTGCTAGTGTTGCCGGGTTGCGACTGCATGCGCGCGAGCGGGTCTGAAGCAGCGAAATCATGAGCAATCCCGACAGGCCGGAACGTCGCAAGGGCCCCTCCGATCGGCGCGGCGGCAGCGACCGCCGCGACCCCGAGCGCGTCGCCGGCGACGTCACCCCACGACGCAATCCAGAGCGGCCGGACCGGCGACGCAAGCCCGGCGCCGGCTAACCGCCACGCCCGAGCACCGCGAGCAGCCGATCGGGCCGGTCGGTGATGATGCCGCCTACTCCCCGTGCAGCCAGGCGACGCATCTGCTCGCTGTCATTCACCGTCCAGATGTCCACATGCAGCCCCGCGCGTCGGGCCGCATCCAGGAACGCGGCGGCCGTGAGATCGATCCCCCGGGATTCCGGCGGCACCTGAACGGCCAGCACCGGATTGCGGATCCATCGCCACAGTCCCAGGCGCACCCGCACGTAGGACCAGAATGCCTCGCTCTCGTAGGCGCTGGTGGCAACACCGGGACAGGCCCCGCGGAAGGCGCCCATTGCTTCGGGGTGAAACGACGCGACCAGCGTCCGCGACCCAAGCCCCGCCGCCTGCAGGTGCTCGCACAGGGCGCGTGCCGTCTGCGGCCCATCAGGCTTGATCTCGATGTTGAAGCGCATCTGCGGGAAGCGTGTCAGCACCTCGTCCAGGGTCGGCACGCGCACGCCCAGCCCGCGATAGGGCCGTTCGCTCCCGGTATAGGGCCAGTGATAGGCGGCGTCGAGCCGCCTCAGTTCGGCCAGCGTCATGGCGGCAATGGGGCCGCTGCCGTCGGTGGTGCGGTCCACCGTATCGTCGTGCATGAGCACCAGCTCGCCGTCCGCGCTCTGCTGAACGTCCATCTCCAGTACGTCCACGCCCAGATCCACAGCGTGCTGAAAGGCCAGCATGGTGTTGCTCGGGCGCAGGCCGTCACCGCCCTGGTGCGCGATCACCATGGGCGTAGGGCCATCGAAGTACGCGGTGCGTACCGGCTCCGGGCGCGACCAGACGCTGGCCAGCGCCAGCACCAGCAGCGCGGCCAAGATCAGCAGCCAGTTGCGCGACCGTGCTCCCATCGCGGACCGTCAGGCTTGGCGGCGCAGCGGAATGACGTTGCCGCGGGCTTTCACGTACACGCGGCGCTCCCGGCCCGGGCCGTGCAGGCCGATCTTGCCCTCGGCAAACAGACGCAGATCGAGCCGCGTCGGCGCACCGTCGCGCGGTGTCAGGTGCAGCTCGTGACCCTTGAGCACCCAGTCACCCTGCTCGACGCTGCCGCCCGGATCTGCAAACCGGTAGCCGCCCGCATCGAGCCCGCCGCTGAGAATCAGCCGCCCGTCGTGCCCGTCCCAGACCCAGACGCCGGGCAGGTCGAGCCGTTTGAGCCAGCGCAGACGCGCCCGCTGCGAGGCGCGCACCCAGCCGAAACACAGCGCGGCGATGACCACTATCAGCAACAGCGAGCCCATGACTCAATGCTGTCTGAGCGGTGGCGCCGGTTCAAGCCCGCAGCCGGCGAACAGCCGCTGCCAGGCACGGGCATGCTCGAGGATCGCCGCGTGGGTGCGCGACCACTCGCTGTCCGCATCGGCAGGGTCGAGGCTCCCGGCATACCAGGCCGCAAAGGGGCCACGCTGCGCCGCCGGCAGCCGCGCCACCAGCTCTGCGAGCTGGCGGACCCAGACCGCCTGGACGCGCAGGCGCTGTGCAGCCGGTGCCTGGATGGCCTCGACGTAGAACTTGAGGAACAGGTTGCGCAGCACCCGGCTCAGCGGCGTGGGCGCGCCATTGCGACACACCCGGGCGCGCTCGCGCTCCAGCAGCTCGGCGGCGGCGCCGAGATGCGCCCGCAACGCCGCCCAGTCGCGACGCACGGCGCCCACCCGAGCGGCAGAGCGCAGCGCCGACAGGGTCGACTCGAACGCGTGCAGATCGAACCGGTCCTGCTCCAGCCCGGTCAGGTTGTCGCTCAGCTCGCGCAGCACGAAGGCCAGTGCGCTCATCCCGGCTGAGGTGCCGGCTGCAGGGTCAGCGCCCGGCGCCGACGCGACGGCGGCAATCTGTGCGGCGCCCATGAGCTCCTGCATCTCGGGCGCGGCGAACGTCGCGTTCCAGAACAGGTCCGGGAGTTGCGCGCGCTTCACGTCCACCAGCGCGTCGATCCAGCCGGGGCGCTCCGGGCAGCGGCCCGCCGCGCGAATCCAGGCTGCCTCGTAACCCAGCCGTTGACTGGCGACCTGCATGCGGCCGAGCGGAGAGTTGCGGAAGCCAACCAGATCGCCAAGGTCACAATCGTGCAGCTCGAAGAATTCAGGGAAGTCGATGCTGCCGCGCTCGATCGGCACCACCAGATCGCGGTGCGGCGGATAGGGTGGCAGATCATCCCTCCGCGGCTCGACGATGTCCCCATCCAGGCTACGGTTCAGGCGCGTCAGGTAGTCGGCATAGGCCGCCTCACGCGGATCCGTGGACGGCTCGCAGCCACACAGCGCGACCAGCACGGCCAGAGCGATCAGGGCACGGCCCGACCGGCCGCCTAATCCAGCCACTCTCGATCGACGGCGATGATCTGGGCGTCCACGCTTTCCTGCAGGTTGCGCTCGATGTCGGTGAGGGTGCGCTCCACCACATCACGCGCGGCCGCGGTGGCGACGAACGTCCATTCGGCGCGCTGCAGCAGGTCCTGGTAGTGAGTCTCGCTCACCGCGACGTGGTGCAGGCGGCCGAACCGTTCACGCACGCCGTTGAGGCGCTGGCGCTTCTCCTTCAGGGACCGGCAGCCCGCCAGATAGAACTCGATCCGCATGGCACCGATGCTCACCGGCGTTCGGCGAAGTCGGCCGGCGTGCAGCTGTAGAACACAGTATCCAGGCCGTGATACTCACGGCGCGACTCGAACACCATGCCGAGCCGCTGCAGCACCCGCACTGAGCGCTGATTGGGCGTATCGGTTGCGGCCACGACGTGCTCCAGAGCGCACTCCTCGAAGGCGTAGCGCAACGCTTCCGCGGCAGCCTCGGTACCGAGACCGGCACCCCAGTAGCGTGGGTGAATGCCGTAGAGCAGCTCCACCTGCTCGCCGCCCTCGAAGCGGCGGAAGCCACAGAAGCCGATGAGCCGCTCGCCCTCGTCGGCAAGCGACACGGCAAAAAAACCGAGCCGGCACTCGTCGAAATAGGCACCGCTGGTCGCAATGATCCCGCTCACCGTGTCGCGGGAGACGATCTTGTCATCCCACAGATAACGGCGAACCTCGCGCTCGGTCCAGAGCTCGTGCAGGGCATCCAGGTCCGAAGCGCAGATCGGCCGCAGCTGCAGCCGTTGTGTGCGCAGTGTCCGCATGCTTCCCCCTGGCCGGAGTTTGCCATAGCCCGGGACATAAGCGAACATCCGGCGGTTCGCGACCAGCACGCCTCGAGGGGAAGACCATGAGATTCAGCTTCTGGCCCAATCCGGCCCAGACATATGGTGACGTTCTCGATCTCGCCACGCACGTCGAGCGTACCGGCTGGGACGGCATCTGGTACGCCGACCACTTCATGCCGAACGCCGAGGACACCAGTGCGCCCTGGCCCGAGGCCTGGATCACGCTGGCCGCCCTCGGCGCCAGGGTGCCGCGCCTGCGCATCGGCACCCTGGTGGCGGGCAACACCTACAGGCACCCGGCGGTGCTGGCCAAGATGGCCGCCACTCTGGATCACATCACCGGCGGGCGCGTGGTGCTCGGGCTCGGCAGCGGCTGGCAGGAAAACGAGCATCGCCAGTACGGCATTCCCTTCTATACCGTAGCCGAGCGCCTGCAGCGGCTGGACGAGGCCTGCCGCGTCATCAAGCTGCTATACAGTGAGTCGCGCAGCGACTTCTCGGGGCGCTTCTACCAGCTCGAGCAGGCGACCCTGGAGCCCAAGCCGGTGCAGAGCCCCCTGCCGCTCCTGATCGGCGGCGGTGGCGAGAAGGTGACCCTGCGCATCACCGCCGAGCACGCCGACGAGTGGAACGTGTGGGGCACGCCGGCGATCCTGCGCCACAAGATGGCAATTCTCGATCAGCACTGCGCCGACATCGGCCGCGACCCCAGGACCATCAAGCGCACCGCGGTCGCGCTGCTGTTCATGAGCGACGACGCCGCCTACCTGGAGCAGATGCGCAAGGCCAACCTGCAGCAGCCGCACCTGATCGGCACGGTCGACGAGATTCGCGACCTGGTGGCCGAGTACGAGGCAGCCGGCGTGGACGAGCTCATCGTGCCGGACTTCACCCTGGGGCCCCGGCCTCAGAAGATCGCGACGCTGGACCGGTTCATCACCGAGGTGGCGGGCCGTTGAACGCACCCGACGCGCCGGGCCGGAAAAGGAGACAGACGACGTGAGCAGCAAGCCACCGGCAAAGCCGGTACCGTCCGCCACCATCATGATGCTGCGCGAGGACGAACAGGGGCTGGAGGTGTTCATGGTGGTGCGCCACCACCAGATCGATTTCGCCTCGGGCGCGCTGGTGTTTCCCGGCGGCAAGGCCGATCCTCAGGATTTCGACCCGGCACTGATCCCCTACCTCGACGGCGCCGCAAGCGAGCCCGACATGCGCGCCATCCAGGTCTCAGCGATCCGTGAAGCGTTCGAGGAATGCGGCATCCTGCTGGCACGGGCCGCCGGCGAGACCAACCTGGTGAGCGGCCAGCGGCTGCAGACCCTCGAGCACTACCGCAACGCTCTGCACGGCGGCGAGCTCAGCATCACCGAGTTCGTCGAGCGCGAAAACCTGCGGCTCGCCTGTGATCAGCTGGTGCACTTCGCGCACTGGGTGACCCCGGAGATGATGCCGAAGCGCTTCGATACGCACTTTTTTCTGGCCGCCGCACCTGCCGATCACCTGGCGGTGCACGACGGCCACGAATCCGTCGACTCCGTGTGGATCCGCCCGGACGAAGCCATCGCCGATGCAGCCAGCGGCAAGCGCACGGTGATCTTCCCCACACTCCGCAACATCGAAAAGCTCGGCCAGAGCCGCAGCGTCGCCGAGGCCTTTGCGGCCGCCCGGGCCAGCAAGGTGGTCTGCGTGCTGCCCTGGACGGAACAGCGCGAGGATGGGAACTACCTGTGCATTCCCAGGGAGGCCGGATACCAGGTCAGCGAAGAGAAGATGCCGGCACGCGGCCCGGCCTGAGCCGGCCAGCCGCTCTCAGGCAAGCGGCAGCTCGTCGCCTAGGCCCTGCAGCAGCTCGGCAACCGTGAGCAGCATGGCCTCGTAGTAGCCGCGGGTCTCGCGCCGGCGCACCTCGTCCTGAATCGGGTTCAGCGGATCCTCCACACGCAGGCGCCTGAGCTGACGGATGATGTGATCACGCAGCTGGCGGGCGTGATAAATCTCCAGCAGGTCCACCAGTCGTTGATCGTTGTGGGGCATCCATCCGTTCCGCAGCGGTTTCATTAAATCTAGACGGCACCGTTTAGGTGCGCCAGCCGACGTGCCGGACAACTTGCGGAACAGATCCCAAACTCGTAATTTGCCAGGTCACAGGGGTCGATCACCGCCGAGCCTGACCACGAATCCTGAGGGGGAGAGTCCATGGCATCCGTACCGCAACCCGCACAGGCCGACGACGTGCTCTACGACGTCGCCGACCAGGTCGCCACCATCACCTTCAACCGTCCAGACCAGCAGAACACCATCAGCGGCCCGATGCTGGGTGCGCTGTCGGAATACCTGCTCAAAGCGAACGAAGACCCGGACGTACGCGCCATCGTGATCGCAGGGTCCGGACGCTTCTTCTGCGCCGGCCTCGACCTGCGCGGCGGCGGCATCGCCAGCGGGCTGTCGAATCAGACCTCCGGGCCCAGCAACCTGGATCTGCGCAACACCCCGCCAACCGTGCTGCACAGCCTGGACACGCCCACCATCTGCGCGCTCAACGGTTCCGCCGCCGGCTACGGCATGGACCTGGCGCTGGGCTGCGACATCCGCATCATGGCCGACACGGCCAAGATGGCCGCTGCTTTCACGGCCCGCGGCGTGGTGCCGGAGTCGGGCGGCACCTGGATTCTGCCGCGACTGCTCGGCTGGTCGAAGGCGGCGGAGATCATCTTCACGGGGCGCACCCTGCCCGCCGACGAGTGTGAGCGCCTGGGTCTGGTATCCCGGGTCGTACCCGCCGACGAGACGGTGGCCGCGGCGCAGGCGCTCGGCCGCGAGATCGCCGCCAACGCGCCGCTGGCGGTGCAGGCGTCCAAACGCATGATGCGGATGGGCATGAACGAAACCTTCAACGATCATGTGCACCACGTGTACCTGCAGTTGCTGCCCCTGTTCCGGTCGGAGGACTTCCGGGAAGGGATGGCATCGTTCATGGAGAAGCGCAAAGCGGAGTTCAAAGGCCGCTGAGACCAGGGGAATCAGGTATCGAGACGGCGGGATTGGCGGCGTGTATAGTGCGCGCCGCCGGGGCCCCGCCCCACCCAAGACCGCACGGAGAATAACCATGCATAAACTCATTCCGATAGCTGGCGCAGTTTGCCTGTCGATGCTGAGCAGCCTTGCCGCTGCCGCCAACGGCCCGCAGGAGGGACAGTCGTTTCTGACCCTGCTCGGGGGCTACTACGAGGAGCCGAACTCCGCCGAGCTGCAGATTGCCAACGGCAGCGAAGGACCGGGCGCCGGTCTTGGCTGGGCCTTCTCGGAGCGCTGGGCCATCGAGGCGCAGGCCTTCAACTTCAACCCGAACGTCGAGGTCAACGGCATCAAGCGCGAAGGCGACATGACCTACTGGTCGGCGAACCTGCTGTACTTCCTGCAGCAGAACGACAAGTGGCGCCCCTACGCCACGTTCGGTGGCGGCCAGGGCCGGTACGACTACCACGATCTGCGTTCAGATCAGTCGACCCAGATCTACAATGCGGGCGTGGGCTTCTTCAGCAACCTGAACGAGCACTTCTACTTCCGCGCCGAGGTGAAGGCCGCCTACCACAACGCCGGCCGCAAGATGTCACCCATCGCAAGCGTCGGCTTCGGCATGCTGATCGGCGACGCGCCATCCGCGGCCCCGGCACCCATGCCGGTGGCGGCGGCCCCGGTGGATTCCGACGGTGACGGCGTGGTCGACGGCAGCGACGCCTGCCCGAACACCCCCAAGGGCGTTGCGGTGGACAGCCGCGGCTGCCCGCGTGACAGCGACCGCGACGGCGTGACCGATGACCGCGACGCCTGCCCCGGTACGCCTGCCGGTGCCAAGGTGGACGCGCGCGGCTGCGAGGTAGTGCTCGAAAAGCCGGTGTCATTCAACCTGACGGTCGAGTTCGCCAACAACTCCGCCGAGATCACCGGCGTGGGCTTCCAGGAGATGCTGGGGCTGCTGCGCTTCCTGCGCGAGTACCCCAACACCAAAGCCGTGATCGAAGGCCATACCGACAGTGCCGGCACGGACGCGTACAACCAGTCGCTTTCCGAGCGGCGCGCCCAGGCCGTGGTGCAGGCGCTGACCAACTCCGGCATCGAAGGCTCGCGCCTGAGTGCCGTGGGTTACGGCGAGTCGCGGCCGATCGCGAGCAACGCGACGGCAGAGGGCCGGCAGAAGAACCGCCGCGTCACCGTGGTGGTATCCGGCACGTCGACTGGCCAGTAACGGCGGCCCCCTGATCTGCCGGCCCAACCGGGCCGGCGGGCCCCACAGCCGAGACTGTTCTGCCGGCAGCACGCCGGCAGAGCGTCACCCCGCCACGATTCTCCGCTGACGGCGGGCCTTTGCCACCCGCGCTTTCGCCAGCGCTCGGGCCTGTGCCCGCTCATCGACCTGCTCCGGCGATCCGTCCTGATCCGACGTGCGGTGCTCGCGCAGGTGCAGCCAGACATCCAGCATCAGCTTGAGCCCCACAAGCAACACCAGCAGCGGCAGGGGTGAGCCCAATGCCATGACGCCGAAGCCGCCGAACAGAATCGCCACATGCAGCACGACGATACGCTTGTACGGCGCGCCCATCAGCGACTGCACGGTCTGCGTGCGGTATTCGCCATTGCGGAAGTAGTTGAGCACCAGCGACAGGCCGTGACTGATTGCCAGGGCGATGAAGGCGACGATCCACTCCGGCGGCGCCATCGACAGCACCTGCTGGATCACCGAGATCAGAAGCTGTACGAACACCAGAAACAACGGCCAGGGTTCGCCCTCGAAGAACTTCGGCTCCACGTCCGTCGCCAGCGCCAGCACGAAGATCCCGTGAACCGCGCAGAAGCCGCCGTAATGAATCAGGAAGAACAGGCTCGAACCCAGGCCGCCAATGGGGCTGCAGGCGAGCATCTTGACGATGGTGTAGGCGCCTATGATGAGGTTCTCGGACCAGTACAGGACCACCAGCGAGCCCACGTCCCAGCCCCACACAAGCACCCCGGCCAGCGGGATGAGGTTGACCACCACCAGGGCCACCAGGCTGAGCCGGCGTCCGGTCGCTTCGTTGAGAGTGAGGATTGCAGGAGTATCCATCCCTCAAATCTAGAAGGCAGCCGCCGGGGAAAAGGTGCGCGGGTGCTCGGTTTTACAGATTCGCGGCTTCGGGTATCATTCGCGCCCTCACCGGGCAGTCCTTGCTCGGACGGGATCTCGGGGCGTAGCGCAGTCTGGTAGCGCACTTGACTGGGGGTCAAGTGGTCGCAGGTTCAAATCCTGCCGTCCCGACCACAATCCATTGATTTATATGTATTTTTTGTGTGGCGCGCAGCTTCCAATCCGACGCGCTGTCCCACAAATCCGTCAAGTGCGCAATTCCCGAATCACGCGCAGAATCCCCGGAGGCGGCGTCGTGAGGACGCTCGAGCAACTAGCCGAGTGGCGAGACACTGCGCATGGACAAGGGACCGGAAATCGTCTCTCAAACCCTGGTGAACTGGTGCAAGGAGAATCGCGTTGAACTTCGATACATCCAGCCTGGCAAACCGAATTAGAACGCGTTCATCGAACGGTTCAACAAGACGTATCGAACGGAAGTGCTGAATGCTTACCTGTTCACCGATCTGGATCAGGTGCGGTCGATCACGAGCGACTGGATGCGAACCTACAACGAAGAACGACCCCATCGGAGCTTCGTACGGATCCCTCCGTCGAGCTTCCGACGGCAACTGGAAACCGCCGGAACCTCTAGTTATGAACTGTCCTCTTGACGGAGAACCTTACGCAGACTCCCCAGCGCCATCGAGAACGCAACATACGCCGCTCCATTTGCGAAGATCAAGGCGAAGTCGCCCAGACTCTAACTACCACTTAGGTTTACGCATTGTTCAGAAACCGGCCGCAGCGTTCTTACAAAAATGGGCGTGGGTACTAACCACTCACTTGAACGGCGCGCCAGACGACCGACGACCATAACTACCCCTGCATGATCTATCTCCTCGTCGGAAGGAGCGGTCCCGTTCTGAGGCCAGATTTCAATTCTATCGGTAAACGTTTCTGCGAATTTGGGATTTCCAGCCGGAACCAAATATATCTGGTCATCCTGCCTAACTAGGCTCCCCTCAATTCTTACAAGGGATCCTTCCGCAACAACTCCAGCAAAGACCCCAAAGATAGACACGCTAACAACTTCTTCCATTTGTTTTCGAACACTTTCTTCAGGCCCACTAAGCCATAGCAGGAATGGGCAGTGTTCGGGCGCTGGTTGGGCCTGAGCCGTACAACCCACTAGTGCAATTACGCATATGAATCTAGAAGCTATTTTTTTCATTTTACTTCCGTCCAACGCGTACTGTATTGATCTGCGCGCACTAGTATTCGTTTGCCACCCTCTCGGTAGGATACGTACGACTGTCTGTTGCTACGTTCAGGTTTGGCCGCGTTTGAAAAGTCGCGAAGGTTTGGCCCATTACCTGATGGATGGATGTGCCAATTCCCAGCGGTACCTCCGAACGCACCGTCAGGCACCGGCCCAGCATAGACCTCATTGTACAACCCCTGCGTTCTAGGTCTTGCTATCTTGAATGGCCCATCAGAGGCAACTTTGTATATTCTAGCCCCAACTTCAATCCCATAATCCTCAGCAATCGAGCCTAGTCGATTCTGAAGATATTTGGATGCCGCGTCTTCCGTTTCAAACGTCAACCCGTCGAAAAGCGCGTCTTCTACAGCTGTGATGATTTCCTCATTAGCCTGCGCTAACTCTTTACTCGAAATCCGCCTTTTTGACCTTGCTGCCGTATCGTGATCGACAGTCCCACTGGCGAATCCCTGTATCGCCACCGAGAACGCAGCGTATGCCGCCCCATTCGCAAACTTGCCCCCACTCACTTCTGAAATCGTCCCCGCCACAGTGATGTTCGCAACAGATCGCCACGTACCACGGAGACTCTGCAAGCCTGGATAGGCCCCGACAACTGTTCCAAGCCCCGCCGATACGAATCCGTTCCCGAATTTTCCTCCGCTCAGCGAACTCGTGATCCCTCCGACGATCCCGAATGACCCCAGCGCCTTAAATGAGAACAGCGATTGCGACGCGTGCGCGAAGTACCCTCCCAGCCCGGAGAATGCCGCGCCACTCACAGCCCCGAGGAGTGCGCCATCAACGCTCCCCGTGGAGATCAATCCGCCGGCGAACCCAATGCCCAATCCGTGGAAGAATCCCGAAGCGAGCGTTGCAAAGCATTGTGGGCAGACACCTGCCACGATGGCGCCAAACGCAACCCCCACCCATTGCTTGAATTTTCTCGAGAAGTGTCCACTCGGATCGGTCGACGACATCGGATTGTTCCCGACATAGCTGTACCGATTGAGCGATTGCGTGTCCTCGGGCGACTGCACGTAGGGGTCCGCCGATACGAATCGGCCAATCTTTGGATCGTAGACTCGCCCGTTCATGTGGATGAGACCCACCGAATCCAGACCCTCGTGGCCGGTGAATCCTTTCGTCGTGAAGCTGGTGTCGAAATTGAACCGATTCGCAAGCGTCATCGCCAGATAGTCGTCATCGACTCTGCGCATGCCAAACGCATCGAAGCTCTGTGCCTGCACGATGTTGCCGACACCGTCAGTAACCAGATCGGTGGAACCGAGATGGTCTTTGAGCAGGTAGTGGACAACGTCAGTGACTGAGCCGCTGGACTCGGTTCGGGTACGAATCGCCTCGCCGCCCAGATAACGCTTCGTCACCACCACGTTCCCGGGCTTCCAGATCCGCTCCACGTCGCCAACATAGTGCGTTTCCGTCTCAGAACTCTCGCCAACGTCATCGATTCTGCGATAGCGATCTCGATTCGGCCCATAGTGCAGCGTGACCGTGCTCGACCCGCGAATGATGGACGTCGGTTTGTTGAAGACGCTGTAGGCAATGGATCGTCCATCGCCCGAGATCATGCTGCCGTTTGCGTCATAGGTGTAACTGGCACTGCCTGCAGCGATCACGGCGTGAGGTCGTGTACCGTAGGCGTAGGTTCCGACGTCGGCATTTCCGTCTACGCCGCCGTCGGTAGCCCGGTACGCTCGTTTAGAAAGAATGTTGCCGAGGGCGTCGTAGCTCATATTGAGTGTGACGGTTCCGCCTTGGCGGACGACGTCCAGACGATTTAGATCATCGTACTGGAACGTTTCGGTGATATTCTTGTAGCCTCCACCTGCCTTTCGACTCTGGTCGGTCTTCGAGACGAGATTTCCGAGCAGATCGAAAGACAGCGACAGGTCTTGGACCGTTTGGTATCCCAGATCCTGAACCAGGATCTCGCTTGGCAGCCCTGTCGCGGGGTCAAACTGACGTAGAATCGCGTCTAGTTTTTTTGCCGTCTTCGCTTGCGCCCGCACACGCTCCAGGCGAGCAGGAACACGGCGGCCAGCAAGATCTAACTCCTGACGAACGTCAAAAGCTTCTCGTAGTCATGGCTATCGGCTGCGCGGAGCGCCGCGATGTACTCTGCACGCGTGTCGCTGGGATTGGTGAGGCTCTGACTACCCCAGGTGAAGGGTTCGTGACCCATTGACCTCAGGAGCAGATCAGCAGCCATCCGGGCATGACGCCCGTTACCGTTGGGATAGGGATGGATAAAAACCAGTTTGTGATGAAACCGCGCCGCGATTTCGTCCGGTGGGTACGTCTGGCGTTCGATCCAATACGCGGTGTTGTCGATGAGCTCCTGTAGCTCGGTGGGGATTCTGTAAGCATCGACGCCGATGTTTTTGCCGCTGGTTCTGAATCTCCCAGCCCACTTCCAGACACTGCCGAACATCCGTTTATGCAGGTCATTGAGGAATTGGATGCTCAGCACCTTGTTGTTGCGCTTATAGGCCCAGCTCTGCGCCTGGATGATATTGGCCTGCTCCGCCTCATTGAGCTCACCACGCAGCGTGATGTACGAGGGGATCAACCCCTCCAACTCCTCGTGGGTCAGAGGGGTTTGGCCATCATCCTGCGGGAGCAGCGGATCGCTCATCCATTGCCCCACAGAACTGAGCCCTTTTGGTTGAGGAGCTCTTTGGCCAGGGTTTCGACCTGTTCGCGCAGTTCCTGCTCTTCAACGGCCTGGTCCTCCAGGGCCATGGTGTGGGCGGCAGCCCGTATCCGCTTATTGGCCTCCAACAGCGCCCGCTGCTCGACCATGTTCTGCAGCGGTTGGCGCGGCACCAGCGCATAGACCAACTGGCAGTCCATGGCCTGTGCGGCCCGCTCCAGCGAGTGCAGCGTGATCGAACCGTCGAGTTCTGAGCGCTCGATCTCATACACGCGGGGTTTGGTCACCCCGATCCGCCGGGCAAGCTGCTCGGCGGTCATGCCCAGAGCTTCGCGAAGCGCCTTCACCCATCCTTTTGGCGGGCGCAGCAAGGCCGTTGAGTCCCGTAGGGAGTTCAGTTTCCTATCCAGATGTTTACGGGCTAATGCCCGGTCTTGAGCACGCATCGATCTGTTCTCGGGCGTTTGGTTGCCTTTCATAAATAAGGCATATCTGATCTTTTATCAATATTAAAGAAAGCTTTGTAATATCTAACTATCCATACAACGATAGGTATATCTATCTTATTATGAATCGGATCGTCGGAATTGAGGGTCCTGTGGTCTCATTTCATCGAAGATCAGCCCAGGCTCCGAGTATCCACTCCGAAACCCGCAGGGTCTTGGCCCTGAGGTTGCGATCCCTCGGGAGGACTGAGCCTAGGGCCTAAGGCCCTGGAGCAGGACCGTCAGCGCCGACGCAAAATTGACCCCCTTCCCGGCTCAGTCGCAGAAGGTGGAATGCCCCGGGTGCTCCGACGGTCCCGCAAGATTGTTGTTTCTCGGCGTTTCTGGCGCTTTTGTGGGACACCGTATTCTGCTGCGGGCCTGCAACGACGAGGCCTGCAGCCGATTCACCCGGTTGCCTGGGGGTCAAGTGGTCTTGGCGCTTCGCGCCGAGTTCAGATTCGTTTATATCCTGTTGTTTTCCAGAGCTTCATCTGGTTCAGATCACTGTTGCCGCAATCGCCTCCGAAGGTCTCTGCAGGCAGAGGCGCGCGCCGGAGCCCAGGGTCTTCGATCTAGGAACGAACGTCTCCACGAACGGCCGATGGCGGCATAATCTGGAACTCGCGCCCTGCTATGGTGCTCCGCCGAGCTTGATGAAAAGGGAAAGAACCGAATGACGCAGCGTCGTGGATTCCTCATCGGCCTGGGCGCCGGCGTGGCAGGAACGCTTGCCGCCGGCCGTGGCTGGGACCGACTGTTCAAGAACAAAGCTCGCCCGCCGTGGGCGCTGGAGCACTCGAATGGCAGCTTCTGGATGGACAGCGCCGGCTACGACGCACATCCGCCCAAGCCTCCGCTGAACGCGCGCCAGCACAAAACGGACGTGCTCATCATCGGCGGCGGCTTCACCGGCATGTCGACTGCATGGCATCTGCGCGAGCTGCGACCCGATGCCGAGATCACCCTGATCGACGGCGCGCGCTGCGGGTTCGGCGCAAGCGGACGCAACGGCGGCTGGTGCATGGGCGCCAACTACAACGCGATGGCGACCCGGCCGGACCTGGCGGGCGCCGCCCGCGAGTTCATGCAGGCCGGGGTGGGTATCGTTCGCGGCCTCGAAGATCAGGGGATCGCCTGCGACTTCACGCCGGCCCGCCAGCTCTACGTGGTGCGCACGCCGGAAGACGCGGGTCTGCTCGAAGGGAAGATCGCGGGGGTCGCGGCCGTCGATATACCGGTGCAGCCGCTGGACAGGTCGGCGCTCGCGGCGCGCTATCACACCGACGACTTCGCGGCCGGCGCGTTCTTCGAAGACGGCTCGGCGAGCATCCATCCCGGAAAGCTCGCGCTGGGGCTGCGCAATCGCCTCATCGACTCACCGGTGCGGATGTTCGAAGGGACCAAGGTCCTCAGCATCGAGGGCGGCGGGCGGCCCCGGGCCACCACCGAGTACGGCGTCATTGAGGCCAGCGAGATCGTGCTCGCAACCAACGCTTACTCATGCGCGGTGGGCGAGTTCTCGGATCGCTACGTCCCCATGATCTCGAACGTGATCGCGACCGAGCCGTTGAGCGCGGCCCAACTCGACGCGATCGGCTTCCGCCAGGGTGAGCAGCTCTCCATGGGCGACAGCGGCGAGGGCTACTTCTATGCAATCCTCACCTCAGACAACCGCATGCTCATCGGCGGTGGTCACCCTACCCACAACTACGGCGGCGCCCTGCATAACGGCAATCTGCGCTCGGAAACCGACTATCTGGAGGACTACCTGACCGGGCGACTGTGGCCGCAGCTCGAGGGCGTCACGATCACACATCGCTGGGGCGGCAATACCTGTATCACGCGGGACTTTCTGTTTTCGCTCGGCCGCCATCCGGAACGTGAAAACGTGTACTACGCGCTCGGCTACTCGGGAGAAGGGGTCAGCACGTCGTTCGCTGCAGGCCGTACGCTTGCAGAGCTCATGGCGGACGTCGACTCGCCGTTGACGCGCTCGCCCTTCGTGGGCCGTGAGCTGGGATACGTTCCGGGAGAGCCGTTGTTGAGCCCGTTGCTGCGCATCATGACCTGAAGCACGGCGTTGCGGACGCCATTGTTCCATGCGCTCCTGGACATGTGTGGCTGCGCACCGGAAACTCGAACACAGCTAGGGAGCGGAATACATGAAGATGCTTTCATCTGTGGCGCGCCTGTCAGTCCTGCTTGCACTGCTGTGCGCACTCTCCGCCGGCGCGCAATGGTCGGCACAACCCGGCGCAACGGTGCGCGATGCCTTCGGTCCGCAGGACGGCACTTCCCTAAACCAGTGTCGGGGTGCCTGCGGCGCCGGTTGCCCCGCCAGCTGCGCTGAGACGGTCACCTTCGAGTGCACGGATGATGAGCATCTGCGCCGCGTGGTCACCTTCGCGTGCGGCACCCATCCAGCCTGCCGGGCACATGATGACTGCCTGGACGCCTGTCTGCAGAGTGGCGTCCGCGGCGGTGACTGTCAGACGCAGTGCGACGCCGATGTCGTGTCGCGCAACGGGCTGGAAGCATCCGCTTCCTGGCTGAGCGGCGGCGGACCCTACGACGGGCAGGTTCGTTACGAGTACACGCGCGACGCACCGGATGCACCGCAACCCGCATACAGATGCCCGGAGGGCTCGTCCAGGCAATGCTCCGGCAACGCAGGCTGCACGGCAGCGGCCGGCACGCGGGTGGACCCTGTGTTCGATTCTTACCCCGAGGCCGGCTCTGACGCCATGCAGATCTCGTCCTTCCGAGCCGGTCCGCAGTGCGGCGACAGGGTCTGCGCCCAGTCCGCCACCATCCGCGTGACCGGCGCCGATGCCTGCCAGAGCGGACCCTGCACCCGTTTCGGCATGGAGTTCGATTACCGAAATGCAGATCCGGCCGCGCCGCTCGAGTGCACCACTTCGACCAGAGGTGGGGAGTCGGACTTCATCGGTGATCTGCTCAAGCAGGGCGCAGACGCGATGACGAGCCGCACTGACGAGACCACGAACCAGAGCGATGATGGCATGGCTCAGCTGCTCGGGATGTTCGGGAAGGTGCTGGCCAGCGCAGATTCACCGGAAGACGTGAGCATCAGCATGGTCCCGCTGGACGAAAACGGAAACCCGATCGAGTCCCAGCGGGTCGGTAGCGAGCCGGCGAACGGCCCCGCGCCCATTCCGCGCACCGTGTCGCTGCCTGCGGAACGCGGCCACCTGTTCGTGCCCATGTACCAGTTGGCTGACGATTCGATGAGTGGAGGAAACAAGGAACGCAAGATTCGCTGCACCCACAAAGGCGCACCGGTGCTGGAGACGGTTTTCTTTCTGCAGTGACCGGACCATGCGCCGGACGCGAGCCCGGTTCAGTCACCACTCGGAACCGCTGAGACGCAGGTGACGTTACTGGAACTGACACCCGAAGGCCGTTTCGGCCGCGTAAAACTCCGCCTGAAACTCGACCATCGATGCGCGGCCGTCCGATTTGCGCAGGTTGTTCGCGTAGAGCCTGCCTTCGATGACTCCGTACAGCGGGCCTTCCCAGGCACCCTGGGTCGCAGAAGACCCTGCCATCTGCCCGTAGTAGATCTTACCGTAACAATCGCTGCTCTCTACATTCTCGACGGGGCAGGTGAATTTGGCGCGTGAAGCACCGCCTGCAACCATGCCGGGCGGGCTGAACATGATTCTCGTCAACGGTACGGACAGCCCCCCGATTGACCGCGTCGGCTGCCTGGCATTGGTCGCGACCTCCAGCGTCAGCGCGCTGATGAGCTGGCCCGCGCCACCGAGCGCATCCACACCCTGATCCTTGAGTGTTGCCATTGTGATACCGAAGGTTTCCAGTTGCTCCCTGGGTATCTCGTCACCGCCACCCACCCAGTCCTTAAACTCCTCCATGGATTGACGGGCAGCAAGCTCCCGGGACTCCGGCGTAGAGGGCTCATGTTCGAGCGCGAACGGGTCGAACTCGGTCGAAAACGCGGCGTCCAGGTCGTCCTGATAGGTCGTGGACTGCTCTGCTCCACTGTAGCGCCCGTCATTTCCATCAACCGGTCCAGCGTCGCCAGCGCTGCGGGTCTGCGCCGCTGCCTGTCGCTCTGGCCACCCCGCCCTGGGCCGCGTAGCGACTGCCCGGCTTGAGAAAGTTGTTGTAGTAGGCAAGTTTTCCGAAATCCTCGCCGCGGACGTCGCCGGTGTACTGGATGCGCACGAAACAGGAGTCCAACCGCCGCAGGGTCACCTCGCGCACGATCTTCACCGACTCGGCCTGCTCCACATCGCTCCAATCCGGGCCTTCGACGTCGCGATATCCGAGCTCGTAGGTCTCGATGCCGCCGCCAACGTCGCGAAACTCGTTCAGGAAGCCGCGCATGCCCACCAGCGGCTTCGCGTTGAGCCTCCTGTCAACCGCCAGCTGCATGTCCCGCGTCGTGCTACCCGGGGCCTCGAATACCCTCACGATCACCTCGTACACCACCTGGTCTTCAGCTTTGGTTTCGAGTCGTTGAAACACCCACCCGCGATCTTCCGGTCCGCTCTGGCCCGGACGTCCCCGAGGCCCCTCGGTGATCTGGGTCTCGGTCGTCTCTGTCTGCCCCGCTGGCAGGGTCACCTCCCAGGGCTCAATGGTTACCGAGTCTTCCGCGGGCGCGATGGACACGATGTCCGCACCAGCGGAAGTGGCAACGAAGATCAGCGGCATTGCTGCAAGGCAGAAGCCCAGAATGGTAGCCGCAGACAGCTGCCGCCCGGCCAGAACGTACGCCCCGCCGCATGCGATGCTTCGAACGATTGTCATGGGCACGACCTCCCGGCAGTCGGAAATACGGGTGCTCACAGATCCAGTTCCGCTTCCAGAGCGTCAGCTTCTTCTTTGAAGCGCTTCTTCTCGGCCTCGGTCTTGCGCATGGCCTGTTCCGACTGTCGCGCCTTCTCCTGCATCGCGGCCTGCCTGCGCTGGATCTCCGCCGAGCGCTGGTTGCGCTCGGCCACGAGCGCGGGCGCGATCGCGGCGCGGCCCCGCTCCACGCCCAGACGGCGGTCGCGGTCGCGCATCGAAGTCAGCAGGCGTCGGCCGCCTCGTACAGCGCGTCCCGGGCTTCCAGACCTTCGCTCGAATCAGCGGCCCTGGCCATGAGCGCGTCGCCCCGCGTCAACGCGCGCGTACGCGCTGGTTCAGCGTCGGCATCTGCGACCGCGCCAAACCAGTCCTGTGCGTCTTCGAGCACGCGCAACGATACCTTGGCGCGATTGATGTCGCGCTGTGCCTCATTCTTCTCGGCCAGCGCCTCGTCGCCGTAGAACTGGGCGACCAGCGAGCGCGTGCTCTCCTGCGCATCTTCGAGTTCTAGCTCCTTCGCCGTGGCGTCGCGAGACAGGATCTTCTCTTCCTGCGCGAGCAGCTTCTGTCCCTGCCTGCGCGCGTGGCCGATGGTGCCATCCAGGCCTCGCTGCCAGAACGCTTGGGCCTCACGCTCTTCGGGCAACAGTTCGAACCCCGATTGCAACTCGTAGTCCAGCGTGCCAAGCTCGGACTGCAATCGGCCAATGATCCAGCCGGTGCCGTCAGCCGTTGGTGTGAGTTTGGTGATCACACGCCGTGCCTCGTCGCGGTTGTCGCCCAGCACGTACCAGTCGAGTGCGCCCTGCGAACCGCCGAGCCGCCCAACGTTCTCCGACTGCTTGCCGAGCGTTGCGGTGATCGCGCGACGCAGCTGGTAGGTTCGACGCCACAGCTCCGGACCGACGCAGCGCGCATCCAGCGACACATCGGCGCGGCGCGGCACGCGCATCATGGCGTTCCACAACTGCTCGTAGGCCTCGCGACTGTTGCCGGCCTGATAGGTCTTCTGAACCGCGTCGAGCTGCGCGGCAAACCACCGCGGTCCGTCGGCGTCCATCGCGGCGCAGTCGCCCGTGGCCGCGGACGCGAATGGGGTGGTCGCGAGCAGCATGATCGCGGCAACCAGACGGCGGATGCTTCTTGGGTTCACAGTTGCTCTCCTCACGTGCTGGTCAGCTCGATTCTCTCGCCGCAGCGCTACCGGCGATTGCGAGCGGCTCATATCAACCCCAGCATACACAAGATCCACCCGCCAGCGCCGCGCTTTCCTTGACGGGGGCATCCTGCGCGCCTAGCCTCGACCCATTGCTGAGCCGCATCCGTCCGGCCACGACCGGCCGCGGCAAATCGGAGGGATCATGATCAAACGCCTCGCGCCGGCACTGCTGATGCCGATGTTGCTGCTCCTCAACGTCTCTGCCGAGGCATTCGTCGGTGGCATTACCGTTTCGATCGGACGCGCCGCCAACGAGGAAGGCGCCGAGATCGCTCCCTTCTCCGCCGATGCCCAGGTGGAAACCGAAGAGAACCAGTTGACCTCGAAGGTTTACTACAAGGCGGGCAAGGTCCGCGACGACACCAACATGGGCGGCATGCAGATGGTCACGATCCAGCGCTTCGACGAAGGCAAGGTCTGGGTCCTGATGGGCCAGGGAATGTACATGGAATCTGAAATCGGGCAGTCGCAGCAGGCGCCCGAGTACAAGCTGATCGAACGCTCTGTGGTGGGCAAAGAAAAGGTCGACGGTATGCAGACCACCAAGTACAAAACGATCTACGAGGGTCCGGACGGTCGCATGGGCGGCTTCACCTGGTTCACCGACGACAACATCGCCGTCAAGGGGTTCATGGTCTCCGAGACCAAGGGCAAGAAGCAGCGCCTGCGGTGGACCCTTTCCAACGTTCAGCGCGGCGACCAGCCGGACTCGCTGTTCGAGCTGCCGCCCGGCGCCCGCAAGATGGGCGGAATGCCTGGCATGAGTGGTCTGACGGGTATGAGTACCCCGGGCGCCGGCAATCCGGCCATGCCTCACGCAAACCCGGCCGCGCAGGAAACGCCTTCGGCAGATGAGCCGAGCGTGGTCGAAGAAGTCGCCGGGGATGCCGCCGAGACCGCCAAGCAGGCGACCAAACAGGAAACCAACAACGCGGTTCGTCAGGGAGTGCGCGAGGGCTTTCGCAAGCTGTTCGGTCGCTGAGTTCTAGGCAGCGCCCGCGCTGCAAACGCCACGCGATGCCCGCGCAATGAATGCCGGTACTAGTCCGGCCGACGCTCCCGATTCGCGCGCCGCCGGCGCAGGTCCTCGCCCTGGCGCGCCAGCGCCGCCCGGTTGTCGTCGTTGACTTCCATGTAGCGGCGACGCCATTCGTCGTCACCCCAGGTTTCGTCGCTGTAAACCGTGTGGCGCGGCGCATCGGCAGTCTCGAACAGGCTGAGCCCCTGGCGCACGATGCGCTGCTGCATGGCGCGGTCCCAGGGTTTGCCGCAGGGGTTCCCGAGCGGGAAATCGACGAACAGGAATCTCGGCACGCCGCAGTGCTCGACGATGTCGAGCGCCGAGCCGATGATCACGGTCGGCAGGTCATGCGCTTCCAGGTACCGGGCGACCAGACTCACGGTCTGGTGACACACGGGTCACAACGGCACCAGCAGAACGACGTCGACCTCGTCCTCAAGCAGGCGCTGGTGCAACTCCGGGGCGTCCTTCTCCAGCGTGGCGCGGTGACTGTATTCGGTCGGCGCGCAGTGGAACCGCGGCGCCAGCCTACCGATGACGCCCTCGGCCGCCAGCGCCTGCAGATGCTCGATCGGGCAGAACGTGTTCGGGTCGTCCGTGTGCGTCGCCTGTTTGTCCCAGGACAGGTCATCGGTGTAGAGCCGTGTCGGCGCGGGCACCGTCGGGCCGGAGTCCACCTTGCGCGGCTCCAGGCTCGCGCGCGGATAGGTGCTGGCGGTCGTGACCAGCCCCAGCGTGCATGCTGCGAGAGGTTTCCGCAGTCGGACGAACGGGACCGTATCGTGGTGCGCATAGCGATACGCGCGCTCGAATCCCTGTGCCTCGTAATACTCGCGCGAGCGCTGCATGTAGAGAACCGGGGCGCTATCGCTCTTTCTGTCACTCATCCTTGCGATCCGCTCTGGTTAACGCAGCACGCCGATCCGGTTTCCGGAAAACGTTCCGATCCAGATCTCGTCACCCACTTGCAGCGCCATGGTGGCGTTGCTGAAGCGCGCATCGGGCGGGCTGCTCCAGCGCTCGTTCTCCTCCAGGGTCTGCGGATCGAAGGTTGCGGCCACGGACCCCCTCGGACAGGCCGCGAATTCTTCGAGCTGAACGTTGCCGAGGTCCAGCCCGCCGCAGTTGTGGTCGACATTGCTGGGGCCTGCCGTGATCAGCCGTCCGTCCGGCGCCATGTGGATGTTGTCCGGGCCGAAGTCGAGCCTCTCGGTCGCGCGCAGCAGGCGCATCGGATTGCTGTTCGAAAACACCGAAATGGAGGCCAGTCCGGTCGAGACGACGTAGACTTCCTGCTCATCGGCGGATACCTCGATGCCGTTGTTGCCTGGCAGCTCGGAGCCGGCCTGCTTCACGAAGCCGCTGTCGCCAGGTGCCCATCGATACACCGCCCCGGTCAGACGGCCGGAGAATACGTCACTGAACGTCTGGCCCGGATGCATCAGCACGGTGGCCAGCAGGGTACCGTCGCGCAGCGAGGTGACGCTGTTCGCCGCAATACCGTCCGGCATGGGCACACAGCCGCGCCACGCGAGCGCCGGCTGATCCGCGGTCGTGTCCACGTCGAAAACCTCGATGGCTTCGCGGCCGCCGTGGCTGACGACGTACAGCGTCGAGTGACCGTCACCGCGCGAGCGCAGATGCAGCCCGTGGGTCACGAACGTCTCGAGCGCGGGCGCTTCGCTGCATGAGCCGTAGGCGACCGCATCGTGTCGCACCTGATCGGGGGAGCCGGTATAGAGCTTGCTCCAGGCCCTGCTGACCGAGTCGATCAGATAGATCCCGTTGCCGGGGGCCATGCTGCTGGACAGTACCCAGCGCGTCCCCGGCAGCTGCACCAGATCCTCCGCGTTGACCGGACCGCAGATGTAGCTCATGGCCGGGCTCGAATCGCAGGCCTCAACTTCGGCGGCGAATGCCTGCCCGCCCGAACACAGCACCAGCGCGCAGACTCCAAGCGCAGCTCTCGACATATGCTCCCCCCTCAATCTGCACGGACGCGACCAACGTTAGCACAATCGGGGATTCGGTCGCTCGAGCAGCTTGACCACGGGTCCCGAGAGGGTACTCGGCTTTTCGACCACCGGCTGCATGAACGCGGCATGGCCGCTCGTTCGAACGTCCGCACAGCGACTGCCGCCGCCAGCGAAGGACTCGCCACGCCCGCCTGGGAGCAGGCTGACCTCCAGGGGACCATCGACACGGGGTTCCATCCCGAACGCGTCCGAAGCCGTCGCTTCGATCCACGACCTGTAGGAATCGAAGTCCAGCTACTGCAGCATGACGAAAGCGCTCGATCGGTCGACGTCGATCCGCCCCATGTGCCTGAGCCGACGTACCGTGCCCGGCTCTCCCCCGCGTTCGCTGGTTTGCCTTCAGCTCGTTGGTGGCGTAGCGAGTCGGTTTGAAGAGCGAAAGGTAGTAGTCTGTACACGTCGGAGTGGGCATGACTGCGTCGCTCGAGCCGCTCGTGGAACGGAACATGGCACGACATGCGCGAGAGCGCCACCTGTGGATGCCGAGTGATCTGCTGCCGCTGACCGGCAACGCAGATGCGGACCAGAGCCGCGACATGCGGGAAGTGCCCGATCGCGCGGGGCATTCCGGATGCTGTGCGTGTCTCCCTGACACTCAACCTGCTGACCGAGGAAGGCCTGCCGCATTTCCACCGCCTGCTCGCCGTTCACATGGGCAGCAACAACGCCTGGTCACGATGGAACTATCTCTGGACTGCGGAAGAGAACCGTCACGGCTGTGTGCTCCGCGACTATGTCAGGGAAGCCCGGCTGCTCGACATGGCCGCGTTCGAGGGCTTGCAGTATCGATATCTCGAGGCCGGCTTCGATCCGGATTGGGATGGCCGAGGTTGTGCACCGGGCTGGTATCTATGGCCCGAGGGATTACAGAAAAGTGGTCGCCCAGTGCCTGGAGACCTGGGGTATCGCCGATCTACGGCCCGACGGCGCAATGGGCCGTAAGGTGCAGGAGCGGCTGATGGCCGTGCCCGGGCGCCTGGACAAGCTTGCCAACCTGTTGGAGAAACGCACGAAAAGCGAGGCGTTTTCCTTCGACTTCGTTTACCAGCGTGCGATCAGATTCGACTGAGCCGGTGACTGATCAGCGCCCGCAGATGCACGCGACCCGGGTCGATCGCCCTCTGTGAAAGCGCCATTCCCGAATCCGAAACAAGCCTAACGGGCGAGCAGTTCCCGCAGCCGTTTGTCGGCAAACCTCTGCAGCCTCGCCATGTGTCCGGCGCGCAGGTAGTCGCGGCCGTGAGCATCGAGCTTGTCGAACCAGTCGTGCTCGCCGAGCATCTCACCGAGCCGCGGCGGATTGCGATGCAGCATCTGCACATCGACCCGTTTCGGTTCGAGGCTGCGCAGAATGCCGCGGTTGAAATGAGAATGAATGGTCACCCGCTCGCCGGCTTCCGAACGGTCTCCCTGCCAATGCCACACGCCGTGCGTGAAGTACACGACGGATCCCTTGGGCATCTCGATGGGGATGCCGCGTTCCATGCCTTCCCCGGGTTTCGGCCCGCGCCGTTCGCGGTGGGACCCGGGAACGATCCAGGTAGGGCCGGATTCCACCGTCCAGTCTTCCAGCGCCCACACGCCGACCCCGGTCATCGCAAACTCCGGATAGGGCTCCGGGACCATCGAGTAATCGGTGTGGATCGGGATGAAGCCGCGACCAGGCCCGCGGCGGATGGCGCTGATCGATGCGATGACGGCACCCCGCCCGAGGCTTGCATCCATCAGCGTCATCAGCGGTGCGTTCTGCACCAGGCGCTCGAACTCGGCACCGTGGTAGAGCATCCACTGCAGCTGCTGGTTGCCGTGCGACCAGACGGCGCGCAGGGTGGCTTCGCGAACCTCGTCGGCAAACTCGGGACTGATGGCGCGCTCGATGACCGTGTACCCCTGTTCCTCCACCTCGCGGACGTGGCGATCGACGCCGAGAGCCCGTGCGCGGTGGGCGAGATCCGGGTTTTCAACGGTCATGCGGGCCATGTGATCGTGGAACAGCGACAGCAGTTCGGTCGTGCGCGGGTCATTGAGCTGACCCTCGACACGCACTGCGTCCGGGCCGAAGTAATGTTCGGTTTCCCGGAAGGCTTTCGCCATCACGCCCGGTGCCTTCGCGCCCACCGACTGCGCCAGACCGAGACCCGCCTGGTAATCGCCCTCCACCAGCAGGTCCGGCGCCTGGACGGGCTGCCGCCCGACCTGCACCGTCGTCCCGTCAAACGCAAGAGACCATTGCGCCACGCCCTCGGAGAATCCCAGGTGCGGCGGTGCATTGGAGAATCTCTCGACAATCGAGAACGGCGGCAGTCCGCCACCGGGCTCTGTCAGAGCCCTGGTCAGATGCTCGCGCGCCCGGTTCAGCCAGGTATCGGAAAGGTACTCACACTGATGGGGCAGACACAGCACCAGGTCTTCACCCGCGACCAACGTATCGAGACTCATGCATCCTCCCGCTGGATCCGGCACCCAACCGGTCGACAGATCATCAGGGGCGCTCGACGTCGACGATGCGATCTCCGTGGGCGCTGCCCATGAACAACCTGTCGCCTGCCTTCAGCGCCACCGTCGCATAGCCCATCGGCGGCCCATCCTGGCTCAGAACGACTTCGGTCTCCAGCGTCTGCGGATCCGCCCGGACGATCTGAAAGGGCAACAGGCACGGGCCTTCGGTTACCAGATTGCAGTTCTGCCCGAGGGGGTCGTGCAGATGCGAAGCGACCCAGAGGTAGCCCTCGTCGTCGACGGTGACATTGTCCGGCTGCCGGACCTCGAATGCGCCTTCCACCTCGCCCGACGCCGTGTCGATGCGGATCGTCCTGTTGCCCATGTAGATGTTGACGAAGATCTTGGAGTTGTCAGCGTTGATCGCGATTCCGTTCGGCATCAGCTCGTCCGAGTGTTCGAGCCGGGTGAAGCCGGATTCAGGCTGCCACGCCCAGACCCAACCGGTGGCTACGCCGGAAGACAGCCGGGCAGCCGTTTCATCGAAATCGGCCTGCTTGTCCCACATGTGCGTAACGTAGAAGCCGCCATCATGCCGTCCCGCGACATCGTTGAGGAACGGATCGCCCGGCGGCACTGCGCAGCCTTGCCACGCCAGGTGCCATCTTCCGTCCTGCTGGGTCACATCGAAGAACTCGACGGCCTCGCGCTTACCGTGGTTCACCACCAGGAGCTGCAGGCTGCCATCGTCGAGCGCCGTCAGGTCGAACCCGTGCGGACTGAAAGCCGCCACGTCCGGCGAAGGGCAATCGGCCTCGCCCCTGCCCTGGCTCGCCGCACCCGGCTCCGGCCAGGACACGGCGATCGGCTCGCGGGCCCCGGTAGCAAGGTTCAGCAGCGACAGTTGCCCAGGCGTGTCTGCCATGAACTCGCCCATCTCGCTGACGAGCAGATACTCACCGCCCGGCAGCAGCACCAGGTCTTCCGGGTTGCGGAAACCGCAGTGCACACGCATCCCATGCATGTCGCGGCAGTCGAGCAGAGACACTTCGTTGACCGGCTGGGTCATCGCGGGATCCGCCTGCAATCCGGAGACCGCTTCGGAATCGGCGGCCGGAGCGTCCGCGCCAGAAACGGGAGCAGGTTCTTTCGAGCAGGCGGCGATCAGCAGCGCTGAAGTTGAGATCAGTACAGCTGAAAATCGATTGAATACCTGCGTCATGGCGCACCCCTCTCCCATTGCTGCCTCGGGCAATCAAACACGTTTCCACAACGCGCCGCAATCTCCCCGGCGCATCGCATGAACTCGACCCTCGCGGCTTCACCGACGCGCACTCAAAATGCCAACTCGCTGTTGCCGCGCCGGATTTCGCCTCATCGGCCGGATTTACGACAATCGTTGCCGGCGGCGGTGACGAATGCTCAGCGTGGTCATCGCCCGCGCGCGGTGACCTCGAGGGGCATCCGGACCTGCCCGTCCGCATCCGCCCGCTCCCTTTCTGGCGGCCGCGTGGTCAGCCGCTCCGGCGCCAGCGCCACGGCGGCGGTCAGCGCCTGGCGGACGCTCGCGAGGCGCTCGCCAGCCAATGCGGCCAGGTCTTCGTCGCTGACGGGCTCTGCGCCAATCAGCGCGCTGCGCAGTGCCTCGGCATAGATCACGGGATCGAACGAAGGTGTGCCTTCCGCATTCGGCGGGCTCGCCCCGGTCTTGAGATGAGTGCGGTCCGGCGTCAGCGCCGCCTGGTCGTAGAGTGCCTCGAGATGCTTCAGACGCCGTTCGCCGAGCATCGCCTCCGTATCGCCGTCTTCGGCCAGCAGGCCTTCGAGTGTAGCGTCGAGCTGCGCCTGCTGCAGGGCATGACGGTCAGCAACCGGATCCCAGACCGGAGTAATCGCCAGGTTGAGCTGCGGACGCTGCGCCAGCGCATCGGCGAGCTTCGCCATTACCTCGCGCTGCGGCGGCGTGAGGTCCGCACGACCGGGTTCGAAGGCGATGTGCTCGAACTCGCTGGGCGCCACCCCGACCAGGGCGCCGAGCAGCTTGAACGGCGCCGCGGCGAGGCCGAGGATCACGTTGGAAATGGCCTTCATGATCACACCGGAATAGCTGAACTCAGGGTCCTCCAGAGAGCCGCTGACGGGAAAACTGAAGTCCACCACGCCCGACGGATCCTTCAGCAGCGCCACCGCCAGGTCCAGGGGCAGGTTCACCGCATCCGGATGCGGCACCTTCTCGCCCAGACGCAGGTCGCGGATCACCAGGTGGTTGTCGCCTTTGAGCCTGCCGTCGATCACCTCGTAGGAGAGGGTCAGGTCCGTACGGCCATCGGCGATCCGCCGGCCTGCGAACTTGATCGTGTACGGCGACATGCGGGGCATCTCCACGTTGTTGAACGCCACCACCAGGTCCGTTCCCTGAATCGGCGAGAACGGTTGCAGGCTGCCGGCGATCTTCAGGCGTCCGTATTCGTTGACCTGGCCCTCGATGGCGACCCGTGACGGCGCGTTGCTGTTCGACGCCAGCGTGGAGAGACTGCCGCTCACACGCGTGATGTCAGCCTGGAAGGGCAACGGCAGATTCAGGTCTTCGAAGTGAGCGCTGCCGTCGCTGATCCGGGTTTCACCCACGCTCAGCGCGAAAGGCCGACCCGGCTCGCCGCTGGCGTCCACCGGCATCGAAGCGGTCGCCTGCCGGGCCGCCGGCTCATCCGTGGCCGCGTCAGCAGTGCCCGGCAGGGCCAGCTGATCGAGATTGGATGCGCCGCCCTGCTCGATCTCAACGCGCGCGAACGGCCCATCCAGCGCCAGGCTCGACAGCTCGAGCGAGGCGGGGCGCGCCTCCAGCCGATCCACCGCGAGCAATCTCCAGGCCAGCAGGCGTTCGTTCTGCACGCGGTCGGTGAGCTCCAGGTTCGCGATGCGCAAGTCCCCCTGATAGAGAACGGGGTCTTCTGCGTTCCGCAGCAGCGTGCCGGCGAGAGAGAGGCTGCCGTCGCCGATACCCACGTTCACCAGCCTGCTCAGATACGGCTGGCCAATGGCAAGCGGGATGCCTTCGGCGTTCAGATCTGCGGTCAGGGTGATTTCGGGCAGTACGGTGAGGCTTCCGTGCAGCGTCACCTGTCCGCCGGCAGAAGGGGTGAGATCCAGCGCCAGCGACATCTCCTGGCCGGGCACGTTGCTCAAGTCGGAGAGGCTCAGGTTGAGATCGGAAATCGCGAGCGTGCCATCATCCAGGGTGGTGTCCGTGTGGTTGCCCGACCAGCCGGTCAGGCGCAGCCGGTCGAGGGTCAACGACCAGACGCCGGGGCCTTCCCCTTCCCCTCCCCCCTGCGCGGCAGCCGCGGGCGGTTCGACACCATCCGGAGCCGCCGCACCCGCCGCGATCCCTAGTTCCGGACCTGGTCCGGAAGCCGTCCCTGGCGCAGCAGCGGGAGCCGGCGAGGCCGGCGGCAGGTAAGTGCCGGCCTGGCTCCTGTAGGCGTCGATGCGCACATCGGTCACCAGGATCTCGTCGGCATGCGCCTTCTGTTCCGGCCAGGCAAGGCTGCCGCCCGTCACCGAGATTGCCCCGACCTCGAGCAGAGGGGGATGGTCCGGTTGGGTGACGCCGATCCCGCTGATGGTGCCCCTGAGGTTCTCCACCCTCGCCGAGAGGGATCCGGCTTCATCCACAGCCACCCGATAGTCGAGGCGCGCATCGATCTCTCCGCCCTCGATGCCGATGGGCAGGCCCAGATCATCACGGAAGTAGCGGAACAGCAGAGGCGTATGGGCTCCCCGGGCGGTCACTTTGCCCGCTACGGTCAGCGGGTTGACGGACAGGCTGCCGGTCCAGGCGAGC